>NZ_RBDY01000003.1 GCF_003626575.1 Streptomyces radicis
TCCCGCCTGGCCGCGTTGCCGAATCGCGCGAGTACGGCTGAGTACGAGCTGCGATCCGGCGCCTTGCCAGGCGGGCGCCATCCGCCGCTCGCTGATCCACCGGGAATTATCAGACAGGCCCTAGCCCGAGCGCGGGCGGACCAGGCCCGTTTCGTAGGCGAGGACGACCAGCTGGGCGCGGTCGCGGGCGTCGAGCTTGGTCAGCAGGCGGTTGATGTGGGTCTTGACCGTGAGGGGGCTGACGGAGAGGCGCTCGGCGATCTGGTCGTTGGACAGGCCGCCCGCGACCTCCACCAGCACCTCGCGCTCCCGCGCGGTGAGCACGTCGAGGGCGCCCGCGTCGAGCTCCGCGCCGTCGCCGTTCCCCTGGGAGGCGAGGAACGTGGCGATCAGCCCCCGGGTCGCCGAAGGGGAGAGCAGCGCCTCGCCCGCGGCCACGAGCCTGATCGCGTGGAGCAGCTCCTCGGGCTCGGCGCCCTTGCCGAGGAAGCCGGAGGCCCCGGCGCGCAACGCCTCGATCACGTAGTCGTCGGACTCGAAGGTGGTGAGGATGACGACCTTCACGCCCCCGAGGTCCGGGTCGGCGCCGATGGCGCGCGTGGCGGCGAGGCCGTCCATGCCGGGCATGCGGATGTCCATCAGGACGACGTCGGCGCCCGCGTCCCTGATGACCTTCAACGCCTCGGCGCCGTCCGACGCCTCCCCCGTCACGGTCATGGCGGGGTCGGACTCCACCAGCACCCGGAACGCGCTGCGCAGCAGCGCCTGGTCGTCGACCAGGACCACCCGGATCACAGGCACCTCCCGCGCGCGGCGGTGATCCGGGCCGCGGCCTCCGGCTCCGCGGGCCGCGGCGTCCTGAGCGGCAGCGTGACCCGCACCCTGAACCCACCGCCCGGCACGGGCCCCGCCTCGCACGTGCCGCTGAGCGCGGCGGCGCGCTCGCGCATCCCGGTCAGCCCGTGGCCGCTGCCCAGCTTCTCGCCCTCGGCCTCGGGGGCCTCGCCCGGCGGCCCGTCGTCGTCCACGGTGATGTCGAGGCCGGGGTCCGCGGCGACGCCCCCGCGGACGATGCGCACCCGGGCGACGGCCTCGGGTCCCGCGTGCTTGTGGACGTTGGTCAACGCCTCCTGCACCACGCGGTAGGCGGCCAGGTCGACGGCCGACGGCAGCGGCTCGTGGGCGGCGGGCGCGTGCACGCTCACGTCCATCCCCGCCTTGGCGAACCCGTCGACCAGCTCGTCGAGCACCGCGAGGCCGCGGACCGGCTCGGTCGGCGCGATCGGCTCGTCCTGCTGGCGCAGCAGCCCGACGGTCGTCTGGAGCTCGCCGAGCGCGCGCCTGCTCGCCTGCCTGATGTGGGCCAGCGCCTCCTTGGCCTGGTCGGGGCGCGTGTCCATGACGTGCGACGCGACGCCCGCCTGCACGTTGACCAGGGCGATGTGGTGGGCGACCACGTCGTGCAGCTCACGGGCGATCCGCATCCGCTCGTCGGCCACCCGGCGCCGGGCCTCCTCGTCGCGCGTGCGCTCGGCGCGCTCGGCCCGCTCCCTGATGGCGTCGACGACGGCGCGGCGGCTGCGCAAGGCCTCGCCCGCCGCGGCGGCCAGGCCCGTCCAGGCGAAGACGCCGAGGTTTTCCGCCTGGTACCAGGGCTGGGCGCCGAGCACCATGGCGGCGGGCGTGAAGACCACGGTGGTCGCCAGGCCCACACGCCACGTGGTGGGCCGGTCGGTGGTGTAGCCGACCGTGAAGAGGGCCACCACCAGGAGGATCAGCACCGAGGGGTGGCGCTCCTGGGGCACGTGCGAGAAGTAGCCGAGGATCATCTCGGTCAGCGAGACGCAGCTGACGACGAACAGCACCGGCATCGGGAACCTGCGGCGCAGCACCAGCGCGCCACAGCCCACGAGCAGCAGCACCAGGCTGTGGACGGGCAGGTCCCGCTTGCCGAAGCCCGGGCCGCCGTCGGGGGGCTTGGCCACGGTGACGAAGGCGCACAGCGTCGCGAAGAGGACCCCCGTCGCGATGAGCGCGTCGAACGCGAGCGGATGGGCCATGAGCCACCGCCACGCGTTGGCCCTCTGCTGAGGCTTCACATCACCCTCATCGTCCGGATCCGGCCGTCGTCCGGATCAGTCCGGGATCAGCCCGTCCTCGGTGAGCATCGCGCGCACCTCGGCGATGGACGCCTCGGGGGCGGGAAGGATCAGCTCCGACGGCTCGAGCGAGTCGTCCGGCAGCGCGGCACCCATGGTCCTGACGGCGTCGAGCAGGGCGGCGAGGGTGCGGCGGAAGCCCTCGGTGTCCCCTGACTCCACCTCGGCCATCAGCTCGTCGTCGAGCTCGTTGAGGGCGGGGAAGTGGCTGTCGTCCAGCCTGACCTGTCCCTCCCCCATGATCCGTACGATCACGATGCCCTCCAGCCGCGCGTCAGCCGCGCCGTCCCGTCACTGCTTGTCGAACTTGGGCGATTCCCGGCGCTGCTCCCCCAGATCCTGCTGGTCCTGCGCGCCGCTCCCCGCGGCGCCGCCCTCGATGGCCTGGCGCCCCGCGGAGCTGCCGCCCGCGAGCTCGGCCTTCATCCGCTCCAGCTCGAACTCTACGTCGGCGTTCCCCGAGATCCGGTCCAGCTCCGCGGTGAGGTCGTCCTTCGAGGCGCCGGTGGGGTCGTCGAGGGCGCCGGAGGCCAGCAGCTCGTCGATCGCGCCCGCACGGGCCTGGAGCTGCGCCGTCTTGTCCTCGGCGCGCTGGATGGCCATGCCGACGTCGCCCATCTCCTCGGAGATGCCGGAGAACGCCTCGCCGATCCTGGTCTGGGCCTGGGCCGCGGTGTAGGTGGCCTTGATCGTCTCCTTGCGGGTGCGGAACGCGTCCACCTTCGCCTGGAGCCGCTGGGCCGCCAGGGTGAGCTTCGTCTCCTCGGACTGGAGCGTCTCGTGCTGCTGCTGGAGGTCGGAGATCTGCTGCTGGAGCGAGGCGCGGCGGGTCAGCGCCTCGCGCGCCAGGTCCTCCCTGCCGAGGGCGAGGGCCTTCTTGCCCTGCTCCTCGAGGCGCGAGGACTGCCCGTTCAGCTGGTTGAGCTGGAGCTCGAGGCGCTTGCGCGACGTGGCCACGTCCGCGACGCCGCGGCGGACCTTCTGAAGCAGCTCGAGCTGCTTCTGGTAGGAGTAGTCGAGCGTCTCGCGTGGGTCCTCGGCCCGGTCGAGCGCCTTGTTGGCCTTAGCGCGGAAGATCATCCCCATCCGCTTCATGACACCGCTCATGGGTCTCGCGCGCCCCCTTCATGACGGACTCGAACCTCGGGCAACTGTGCTGCTGATCCCCTACTACCCTACGGGGCCCCCATCCATTAGCGCACCGCTCACGCCTGAATGGCTCCTCCCCGAGGACGATCACGGAACGCGGCGTCTCACGCCTGAGGAGTACCCGCGGGTTCGGCGGGCTCGGGGAAGGGGCCGTTGCACGATCGTTTTCGCACGACCAGGAGGGGTGGCCGCCGGGAGAACGTAGGCTGGGGGTGTGTTCCGTAGCCGTTCGAAAGACGATGCCGCCCCCCCTCCCGTCGACGAGGAGCCCAGGGGGCGCGACCCGCAGGCGCCGAAGGGGCGTCCCACGCCCAAGCGCAGCGAGGCCGAGGCCCTGCGGCGCGCGGTGGTCAAGCCGCCCACGAGCCGCAAGGAGGCGTCCAAGCGCGCCAGGGAGGCCAGGCGGGCCGCGCTGACCAAGCAGCGCGAGGCCCTGCTCTCCGGCGACGAGCGGCACCTGCCCTCGCGCGACCGCGGCCCGGTGCGCCGTTACGCCAGGGACTTCGTGGACGCCAAGTTCCATGTGGCGGAGTTCTTCCTGCCGATCGCCGTGGTCATCCTGATCATGAGCATGTTGCCGTCGATCCAGGCGAGGAACATCGCGCTGCTCCTGTGGCTCGTCGTCATCGTGATGATCGTCTTCGACTCGATCCTGATGACCCGGCGCCTGAAGAAGCGGCTGCGCGCCAAGTACCCCGACGAGAGCCTGCGCGGCGCGTCGGCTTACGCCCTGATGCGCACGATGCAGATGCGGCGGATGCGCCTGCCGAAGCCGCAGATCAAGCGCGGCGAGGAGCCTCGTTAGCCGTCGCTCGTCGGACGTCGGCCGCCTCGGTCCGCCACCCCTCGAACGGCGTGGCGGGGCATCCCTGATGGCCGGGGGCCCGCGGTCAGAATGCGGTCATGGTCCGCAGTTCTGCTTCCGGTGCCGTTCTCGTGTCCGCCGCCGCGCTGCTCGCCGCGGGGACGGGGTGTACGTCGGGTGGGTCGGGCGGCCGTGAGGCGCCGATCCCCGTCGTGAGCGACGACCTCCAGGAGACCTACCAGGACGTGGTCAACGACGTGCTGCCCTCGGTCGTGCAGATCACCACCGATGACGGCCTCGGCTCGGGCGTCGTGTACGACGGCGAAGGGCACATCGTGACCAACGCGCACGTCGTCGGCGAGGGCGAGTCGTTCGACGTGCTGCTCGCCACCGGGCGGAAGGCGCAGCGCGCCGACCTCGTCGCGTCCTACCCCGAGCAGGACCTCGCGGTGATCGGGCTGCGGGACGTGCCGGACCAGCTGCGGCCCGCGACGTTCGGGGACTCGTCGAGGGTGGAGATCGGGCAGATCGTGCTGGCCATGGGCAACCCCCTCGGCCTGTCGTCGAGCGTCACTCAGGGCATCGTCTCGGCCGTGGGCCGCTCGGTGAGCGAGGGCGAGGGGCAGGCCACGCTTGGCGACATGGTGCAGACCTCGGCGGCGATCAACCCGGGGAACAGCGGGGGCGCGCTGGTCAACCTGTCGGGCCACGTCATCGGCATCCCGACGCTCGCCGCGCGCGACCCGGGCCTCGGGGGCGGGCAGGCACCGGGGATCGGGTTCGCGATCCCGGCCTCGACGGTGACGTTCCTCGTGGACCAGCTGATCGAGCACGGCGAGGTGCGGGACTCCGGGCGCGCGGCGCTCGGCGTCACCGTGCGGACGGTGCTCGGCGACGGGTTCGAGCCGTCGGGCGCGGCGATCGTGGACGTGAACGACGACGGGCCCGCCGCACGCGCGGGGCTGCGCCCCGGCGACGTGATCGTGCGGGTCGCGGGCGAGCGGGTCACCGACGTGGTCTCGCTCTCCGAGGCGCTGGCGGCGCACGGGCCAGGCGACGAGATCGAGGTGACGTTCGAGCGGGACGGGTCGCGGGAGAGCGCGCGGGTCGAGCTGGGTGAGGCGTGAACGCGCCCGCGCCGCACGCCGGGGGGCGCGCGGCGCGGGTCTCAGGGGGCGCGGGGCGCTCAGCCCTCCGTGGCGACGTGCAGGCTCATGGGTCCGTAGATCTTCACGCCGTCCTCGAACAGGCTGACCTGGTCCACGCCCTCGGTCAGCAGCTCGGGCCAGATCTCGCCGATCCAGGACTCCGCGTCGCCCTGGGTGCCGAAGTCGCCGGGGGCCTGCGCCGGCTCGGTCGTCGTGCCGTCGGCCTTCTCGAACCGCCACTCCCACGCCATGCGAAGCCTCCGCTTCCTGCCGACTGATCCCGGTCCGAACGCTGCCGGACTCCCCGTCAGGGCCTGTCCGCCCGACTGACTGATGGCCCGACAGCCTGATCGCAGACTAAATCACGGCGGGCGCCGACGCGCACCACCGCGCGCGGGTCCTGGCGCCGCCCGGCGGGTGATCGGCGGGGGCCGACGCGCGCCCCCCGCGGGCGCCGGGGAGAGGATCGGGGGGTGGATGTCACCCTGCTCGGCACCGGCGCGCCCGCCGGACTCCCGCGCCCCGGTTGTCCCTGCGCCGCGTGCGCCCGCGCACTCGGTGACGAGGTGCGCACGGCCACCGCATTGATGGTCGACGGGGCGCTTCTGCTCGATCTCACGCCGGGGCTCGCGCTCGCTGCCGCCCGCGCGCGGGAGTCACTGCACGGCGTGCGGCAGGTGCTGCTGAGCCACCCGCACGACGGCCCTGCCGTCGCGCTGCCGCCCGAACTCCCCGCGCCCGTACGGCTGCCCGAGGGGCGCGAGCTGACGCTGCTCTCGGGCCACCGGGTGCTCGCGGTCGCGGTGGACGCGCCCGGCACGGGCTACGCGGTCACCGGGCCCGACGGCGCGACGCTGCTGTACCTGCCGCCGGGCGCGGCCCCGGCGGGCGGGCCCGTGGCGGGCGGCCCGTTCGACGTGTGCCTGCTCGACGTGGCGGGGCGGCCCGACGCGCTGGCGCTGCTGCGCGCCACGGGCGCCGCGTCGCTGACCACCGACGTGGTGGCCGTTCACCTGGACCACGGCGTGCAACCCGGCGCGGAGGCGCGGAGGCGGTTGGCCGCGGCGGGCGCGCGCGCCCTGCCGGACGGCGCGACGCTGACCGCGGGCGAAGTGCGGCACGTGCCCGATGTGCCCCGGCGCACGCTGGTGTTGGGGGGCGCGCGGTCGGGGAAGTCCGCCGAGGCGGAGCGCAGGCTCGCGGCGTTCCCCGACGTGGTCTATGCCGCGACCGGCGGCCCGCGGGCGGGCGACGCCGAGTGGGCGGAGCGGGTCGCGGCCCACCGGGGGCGCCGCCCGCCCGGCTGGAGGACGGTCGAGACATGCGACCTGGAGCCGCTGCTCGCCGAGGACGAGGGGCCGCCGCTGCTGATCGACTGCCTCGCGCTGTGGCTGACCGACGCGATGGACCGCGTGGCCGCGTGGGACGACGCGGCGTGGCGGGGCGGCGGCGCCCGCGCGCTGGCGGAGCGCACGGGGGCGCTCGCGGCGGCGTTCCGCGCCACGCGCCGCACGGTCGTGGCGGTGAGCAACGAGGCGGGCTCGGGCGTCGTGCCCGCGACCGCGTCGGGGCGCCGGTTCCGCGACGAGCTGGGCCGCCTCAACGCGGCGGTGGCGGCCGAGTGCGAACACGTCCTGCTCGCCGTCGCCGGGACCGTGTCGACGCTGCGCTGACCCGAGCTCAACGCCCGGCGGTGCGGCGGGAGGCGCGCGGTACGCTCGTGCGCATGAGTGACGGCGGTCTCAGCCTCGACGACTTCGGCGACCTCATCGAGCGCCCCAGTGTCCGCATCCGGCGCAGGGCGGAGGAGCGCAGGGCCCGCACGGGTCTCGCGCCCAAGGCGCTCGGCCGCCTCGACGACCTCGGCGCGTGGCTGGCCGCCGCGCAGGGCAGGGTGCCGGTGGCGCCGATCGAACGCCCGAGGGCCGTGCTGTTCGCGGGCGACCACGGCATCGCCCACCTCGGCGTCTCCGCCCGCGCGGCGGGGACCGCGAGCGCGCTGGTGCGCGACGCGTTGGAGGGCGCGAGCCCCGCGGCGGTGCTGGCCCGGCAGGCGGGGGTGCCGCTGCGCGTCGTGGACCTGTCGCTCGACTGCCCGGCCGACGAGCTGCCTGACGAGGTGGCCCGCCACCGGGTGCGGCGCGGCTCGGGCCGCCTCGACGTCGAGGACGCGCTGACCGCGGCGGAGGCCGAACGCGCCTTCCGCACGGGCATGGCCCTGGCCGACGAGGAGGCGGACGCGGGCACGGACCTCGTGGTCCTGGGCGACATCTCCGTGGGCGGCACGACGGCGGCCGGTGTGCTGATCGCCGCGATGTGCGGCACGGACGCGTCGGTCGTCACGGGCCGGGGCGGCGTCCGCATCGACGACCTGACGTGGATGCGGAAGTGCGGGGCCATCAGGGACGGGCTGCGCCGCGCGCGCCCGGTGCTCGGCGACCAGCTCAAGCTGCTCGCCACGGTCGCGGGCGCGGACCTGACGGCGATGACGGGCTTCCTGTTGCAGTGCGCGGTGCGGCGAACGCCTGTGCTGCTCGACGGCGTGGTGTCGGCCGCCTGCGCGCTGGTCGGCCAGCGGATCGCGTTCCGGGCCCCCGACTGGTGGCTGACGGGCCAGGCCAGCGGCGAGCCGGGCCAGGCGAAGGCCCTCGACAGGATGGCGAGCGAGCCGCTGCTCGACCACGGCATCACGGTCGGCGAGGGCACGGGCGGCCTGCTGGCCCTCCCGCTCCTCCGCGCGGCGGCGGCCCTGGCCGCGGAGCTCCCCGAACTCCCGGCCCCGACCCCACCCGAAGAGCCCTCCACGGCGGAGCCGACGGCGGAGGAAGCGGTGGCGGAGGCGACCTGACGCTGCGCCGGGCGCTGCGCTGGCCCGCACGTTGTGGCTGAGCGGCACTGTCAACGGTCCGGCCGTGGCACGCAGGGAACGTCGCGGCTCCGCCGCGGGCCGCGTAACGCTGCGCTGCCCGCGTACGACTGGCGGCTTCTCGACGCGCTGGCGTATGTGCCCGATGCGGGGCGGGTTGCCACGTCGTGGCGTGCTCTGGGCGGGTGGCGCGGCGGTTGGAGGGGTATGTCGGGGGGCTGTTGGGGCTGCGGGGCTGTTGAGTGGAGGGCGGCTACGGGCTGGACGTCCTCCCGTTCGCCGTCTGCCGGGGTGCTTGTTTCGTGGGGGTGCGGGTTACTGAGGGCACCTACGGGGGGAGGGGTGTCGGGTGTGCGGCCGTCTCGGTCACCGGTCGGTTTCGTTGTGGGCTGGGGCCGTTCGCCGAACGGGCGCGGCCGCGTCCCTCGTTGGCGGCCGTTTTCCCGGTGGTCGGTTGCGGTGGCGCGTTCCCTTCGGGCCTGCCCTGGCCGCCGCTCTCGTCGTTCACCGCGCGCACGTTGAGCTGATGGAGCGGGCCGGTCCGGGGCGAGGGCGCGCGTCGTTCAGCGGCCCCGCTGAGCTTTATGCCCCGCTTACGCGGGGAGGCGTGCTCTTCTGAAACAGGGCACACTTTGTGTTGAACAGAACGTGCGCCGTTTGAAAAGAGCATCCGCCCCGGCATAAGCCGCGGATAAGCACCGGCCCGCTACATCAGCTCAACGGACGCCAGGAATGAAAACGCTTCGGGCGGCCAGGGCAGGCCCGAAGGGTGCGCGCTACCTTAAGCGACCACCGGCACAACGGCCGCCAACTACCCTTCGCGGCCGCGCCCGTTCGGCGAACGGTCCCAGCCCACAGCGAGACCTGCCGTTTACCGGGACGGCCGCACACCCGACACCCCTCCCCCCGTAGGTGCCCTCAGTAACCTGCACCCCCACGAAACAAGCACCCCGGCAGGCGGCGAACGGGAGGACGTCCAGCCCGTAGCCGCCCCGCAAACACCCCCACCACCCCGCGCACGCGCCGCCCGGAGTGGGCGCGGTCGCGGCGTTCCAGGGCGGCGGCGAGCGCGGCGAGGAACAGCGCACCGGTCGCCATCGCGGCGCCGACGAGTGCCCCCGCACGTCGCGGCTGAGGCGGCACCGTCAACGGCCCTGGCGCGGTCGCCCCTTGCGGCTCCGCCGCGCAGCGTCACCGTGGCGGATCATCGTCAGGGATGCCGCCGAGGATCTGGTCCAGCCAGCGGCGGGGGCGGCCCCACAGGGCGTCGTGTCCGCGCGTCCTGCGCTCCGCCCGCGCCCGCGTCCTCGGGAAGTGGGGGTACAGCAGCTTCGCCCACGGCGAGCCCGTGCGGGCCAGGCGCAGGGCGCCGACCAGGGCCACCGGGGGCAGGAACACCCCGAGCACCGCCACCCACAGCTTGCCCTTGGCCAGGCTGACGAGCACCAGCAGGAGGTTCAGCAGCACCGAGAGGAGCAGCCCGCCGCGGCCGAGGCGCTGGCCGGGTGTCAGGTCGTTGACGCCGAAAGGGACCACCCCGGTCAGCAGGATCCCGACCAGCGCCGTCGTGATCACCACGACCTCGACGCTCTTGCGGCCCTGCTCGGTCCAGTAGACGTCGTGCAGGTAGAGGATCAGCGCGAACTCGTCGAGCACGAGCCCCGCCCCCACGCCGAACACCACCCCCATCGCCGCCGCCGTCCACCCGCCGCCGCGCGAGGCCACCGTGCCGAAGCCGCCCACGCACATCAGCACCACGCCGGGCACCACGTGGTGCACATGCGCGTCGCCCGCCGAGATGTCGTGGAACGGGCCGCGCCCCGCGCGGATCAGGCGCGTGATGACGCGGACCACCGCGAAGGTGATCACGAACGCCGCCAGCGCGAGCAGCAGCGGCAGCTTGCCCGGCTCGATGATGTTGCGGTGCCACCAGTCGCCCATGGCACCCCAGGGTCCGGCGCTACCCTGCCCGTCCATGAACGCCACGCCGCCCCCGCCCCCGCCTCCCCTCCCACCGGGCCCGCCGCGCGCCTCCGTGGGCGACGGGGTCCGTTTCGCGTTCGCCCTGCTCACGGTCGTTCCCGTGGGCCGCCCGCGCTGGGACCCGGCCGCCGCGCGGGCCGGGATGCTGTGCGCGCCGCTGGCCGGGCTCGCGATCGGCCTGGCCGCGGCTGCGGTCTGCGGGCTGCTCCTCGCGCTCGACGCGGGGCCGCTGGTGACGGGCGTGCTCACGGTCGCCGCGCTCGCCGCGCTCAGCAGGGGCCTGCACCTGGACGGGCTCGCCGATGTGGCGGACGGGCTCGGCAGCGGGCGGCGGGGCGCGGAGGCGCTGGAGATCATGAAACGGTCCGACATCGGCCCGTTCGGCGTCGCCGTCCTCGTGCTGACGCTCCTGGCCCAGGTGGCCGCGGTGGCCGAGCTCGCGGGCCGCGGTGGGGCGAGGGCGTGCGTCGCCGTCGCGCTGGCGGGGCTGGTCTCGCGCACGGCGCTGACGTGGGCCTGCCGGGCCGGGGTGCCCGCCGCGCGGCCGGAAGGGCTCGGTGCGGCGGTGGCCGGGTCCGTTCCGCGCGCGGGGGCGCTCGGCGTGGCCGGGGCCGCGCTCGTGGCCTGCTGCCTGGCCGGGGCGCTCGCGTGGGAACGCCCGGGCGCGGGCGCCGTCGCGGGCGTGGCCGCCGCCGTGCTGGCGCTGAGCGCGGGCGAGGGGCTGCTCGCGCGCTGCCGCGCCCGGTTCGGCGGGGTCACCGGGGACGTGCTCGGCGCTGTCACCGAGGTCACGGCCGCGGTGGCCCTGCTCGTGCTGACCGTCGCCGCTCACTGAGCGCGATCGGCGTAGTCTGCTGCGGGATTGCCGGTGGAGCCGCACAGCCAGACATCCAGCGACGTGGAACGACGAAGACAGAAACGGACATATTCACCGTGACAGCACTGATCCTCAGCAACCTGCCCGCGACCACGGTGCCCGCGGACGCCGTGGTCATCGGCATCGCCAAGGGCGACTCCGGGCCGCTGCTCGCGCCGGGCTCGCCCTCGGCCGAGGCCGTCGCCGCGGCGTTCGGCGGGGGGCTGACCGACACGCTGGCCACCCTGGG
This sequence comes from Streptomyces radicis, assembly GCF_003626575.1. Classification (GTDB taxonomy): domain Bacteria; phylum Actinomycetota; class Actinomycetes; order Streptomycetales; family Streptomycetaceae; genus Streptomyces; species Streptomyces radicis. The sequence continues at coordinate 11,217 of NZ_RBDY01000003.1, forward strand.
CGCCAAGGGCGGTGAGGACGAGATCACGCGCGTCCCCGCCCCCGCGGGCTGGGCCGTTCCGCTGCTGGTCGCCGTGGGGCTCGGAGAGGAGCCGGAGGACGGGTACGACGCGGAGGCGCTGCGCCGCGCGGCGGGCGCGGCGGCGCGGGCGCTCGCGGGCGCGGGCCACGCGTCGTTCGCGCTCCCCGTGGCGGGCGCGGCCGATGTCGCGGCCGTCGCGGAGGGCGCGCTGCTCGGCGCGTACGCGTTCACCGCCTTCCGCGGCCGCGGGAACACCAGCACGTCGAGCACGCCGCTCGCCCGGGTCACGGTGCTCGACGCCGACGCGGGCGACGAGGCGCACGCCGCGGCGGCCGAGCGCGCCCTGGTCGTCGCCGAGGAGGTCGCCAGGGCCAGGGACCTCATCAACACCCCGCCCAACGCCCTCTCCCCCGCCGACTTCGCCGCGGTCGTGGAGGCCGCGGCCCCCGAGTACGGGGTGACCTTCGAGGTGCTCGACGACCGGCAGCTCACCGAGGGCGGGTACGGCGGCATCATGGGCGTCGGGCAGGGCTCGGCGACCCCGCCGCGGCTGGTGCGGGTGGCGTACACGCACCCCGACGCCGAGGCGACGCTCGCGCTCGTCGGCAAGGGCATCACCTACGACTCCGGCGGCCTCTCCCTCAAGCCGGTCGGGCACAACGAGACGATGAAGTGCGACATGAGCGGCGCCGCCGCCGTGTTCTCCGCCGTGGTGGCCGCCGCGCGCCTCGGCCTCGCGGTCAACGTCACCGGCTGGCTCGCCCTCGCCGAGAACATGCCGTCGGGGGCCGCGGTCCGCCCCGGCGACGTGCTGACGATGTACAGCGGCAAGACCGTCGAGGTGCTCAACACCGACGCCGAGGGCCGCCTCGTGATGGCCGACGCCCTCGCGCGGGCGTGCGAGGAGTCGCCCGACGCCCTGGTGGACGTGGCGACGCTCACGGGCGCGATGGTGGTGGCGCTCGGCAAGCGCACGTTCGGCGTGCTGGGCAACGACGACGGCTTCCGCGAGCTGGTGCACGAGACCGCGGGGCAGGCCGGGGAGCGGTCCTGGCAGCTGCCGATGCCCGACGAGCTGGGCGAGGGCCTGAAGTCGTCGGTCGCGGACATCGCGAACGTCGGCGACCGCATGGGCGGCGGGCTCTCCGCGGCGATCTTCCTCCAGGAGTTCGTGACCGGGGGCACACCCTGGGCGCACCTGGACATCGCGGGCCCGGCGTTCCACGAGGGCGCCGCGTACGGCTACACCCCCAAGGGCGGGACCGGGTCGGGCGTCAGGACGCTGATCAGGCTCGCCGAGCGGGTCGCGGACGGCGACCTCGACGGGTGAGAGCCGGTCAGCCCCGGAGAACCGGCGGGACACGGCAGCGTGCGAAGATGGGTTTCCGGCAGGACAGGGCCAGGCTCAACCACCCAGACGAGCCACACGAGCCGCGTGACCAGCGGCGTACACCCGACCGTCGGCCGGTCACCGTCGACCGGCCCGGCGAACCCCATCCTTGGAGGAACGTGACGTGGCGAACGACGCCAGCACCGTTTTCGACCTAGTGATCCTCGGCGGCGGCAGCGGCGGTTACGCCGCCGCCCTGCGAGCCTCGCAGCTGGGCCTGGACGTCGCCCTCATCGAGAAGAACAAGCTGGGCGGCACCTGTCTGCACAACGGCTGTATCCCCACGAAGGCCCTGCTGCACGCCGGCGAGATCGCCGACGCGGCGCGCGAGGGCGCGGAGTTCGGGGTGCGCAGCACCTTCGACGGCATCGACATCGCGGGGGTCCAGAAGTACAAGGACGGCGTGGTCCAGGGCCTGTACAAGGGGCTCCAGGGCCTGGTCGCCTCCCGCAAGATCACCTATGTGGAAGGCGAGGGCCGCCTGTCCTCGCCGACCTCGGTGGACGTGAACGGCCAGCGCTACACCGGCCGTCACATAGTGCTCGCCACAGGGTCCGTGCCCCGGTCGCTGCCGGGCCTGACCATCGACGGCGACCGGATCATCTCCTCGGACCACGCGCTGGTCCTCGACCGGGTGCCCAAGTCCGCGATCGTGCTCGGCGGCGGCGTCATCGGCGTCGAGTTCGCCTCGGTGTGGAAGTCGTTCGGCGCCGACGTGACCATCGTCGAGGGCCTGCCGCACCTGGTGCCGGTCGAGGACGAGAACAGCTCGAAGCTCCTCGAGCGCGCCTTCCGCAAGCGCGGCATCGCCTTCTCGCTCGGCTCCTTCTTCAAGGGCGCCGAGTACACCGACGACGGGGTGCGGGTCACCCTGGAGAACGGCAAGACGTTCGAGGCGGAGGTGCTGCTCGTCGCCATCGGCCGCGGCCCGGTCTCCCAGGGCCTTGGCTACGAGGAGGCCGGGGTCGCCATGGACCGCGGCTTCGTGCCGGTGGACGAGTACTGCCGGACCAACGTGCCGACGATCTCCGCCGTCGGCGACCTGATCCCCACGCTCCAGCTGGCGCACGTCGGCTTCGCCGAGGGCATCCTGGTCGCCGAGCGCCTCGCGGGCCTGTCGCCCGTGCCGATCGACTACGACGGTGTGCCGCGCGTCACCTACTGCCACCCCGAGGTGGCCTCGGTCGGTGTCACGGAGGCGCGGGCCAAGGAGCTGTACGGGGCCGACCAGGTCGTCACGCTCAAGTACAACCTCGCCGGGAACGGCAAGAGCAAGATCCTCAAGACGGCGGGCGAGATCAAGCTCGTGCGCGTCAGGGACGGCGCGGTGGTCGGTGTCCACATGGTCGGGGACCGGCTGGGCGAGCAGGTCGGGGAGGCGCAGCTCATCTACAACTGGGAGGCGCTGCCCGCCGAGGTGGCCCAGCTGATCCACGCCCACCCGACGCAGAACGAGGCGCTCGGCGAGGCCCATCTGGCCCTGGCCGGCAAGCCGTTGCACTCCCACGACTGACCCTGGCCGCGTTGTCCAGAGCGCGCAGTAACAATGTGACACTTTTCGTAAGGAGCTTCAGAAACCATGGCGGTTTCCGTAACCCTTCCGGCGCTCGGCGAGAGCGTGACCGAGGGCACCGTCACCCGCTGGCTCAAGGCCGAGGGTGAGCAAGTGGAGGCGGACGAGCCTCTGCTCGAGGTGTCGACCGACAAGGTCGACACCGAGATCCCCGCGCCCGCCGCCGGGGTTCTCTCCTCCATCAAGGTCGCCGAGGACGAGACCGTCGAGGTCGGCGCCGAGCTCGCGATCATCGACGACGGCTCGGGCGGGGGCGCCGCCGCGCCCGCGCCCGCCGCCGAGCCCCAGCCGGAGCCCGCCGCGCGGCCCGAGCCCGCCGCCCCGGCGCCCGCTCAGCAGGCGGCCCCGGCGCAGCCCGCGCAGCCCGAGCCCCAGGCGGCGCCCTCCGGGGGCGGGGAAGGCACCGACGTGGTGCTTCCCGCGCTCGGCGAGTCCGTCACCGAGGGCACCGTCACCCGCTGGCTCAAGGCGGTCGGCGAGGAGGTCGACGCCGACGAGCCGCTGCTCGAGGTCTCGACCGACAAGGTCGACACCGAGATCCCCGCCCCCGTGGCCGGCACCCTGCTGGAGATCACGGTCGGCGAGGACGAGACGGCCGAGGTGGGCGCCAAGCTGGGCGTCATCGGCGCCGCGGGTGCCGCGCCCGCGCAGCCCGCCGCCCCGGCCCCCGCCCCGCAGCGGGCGGCGCCCGAGCCCGCTCCCGCGCCCGCCCCGCAGCCCGAGGCGGCCAAGCCCGCGCCGCAGCCGGTGCGGCAGGCCGCGCCCGCCCCTGCCCCCGCGCCCACGCCCTCGCGCGCACCGGCCGCTTCCCCGCGGCCGACGCCCGCCACCGCGCCCCCCGCGGCGGCGGACGGCGCGTATGTCACCCCGCTGGTGCGCAAGCTGGCCGGCGAGAACGGCGTCGACCTGTCCACGGTCAAGGGCTCGGGCGTCGGCGGCCGGATCCGCAAGCAGGACGTGCTCGCCGCGGCCGAGGCCGCCAAGGCCGCCGCTGCCGCCCCGGCACCGGCCGCCGCGGCGCCCGCGGGCCGTGGCCCCGCGCCCGTCCAGCCGTCCCCGCTGCGCGGCCAGACGGTCAAGATGTCGCGGATCCGCAAGCTCATCGGCGAGAACATGATGAAGGCGCTCCACAACCAGGCGCAGCTTTCCACGGTCGTCGAGGTGGACGTCACCCGGGTCATGCGGCTGCGGGCGCGGGCCAAGGAGGCGTTCCTGGCGCGCGAGGGCGTCAAGCTGTCGCCGATGCCGTTCTTCGTCAAGGCCGCGGCCGAGGCGCTCAAGGCGCACCCGGCCGTCAACGCCAAGATCAACGACGACGGCACCGTGACCTACCACGACGTCGAGAACATCGGCATCGCGGTGGACTCGGAGAAGGGCCTGATGGTCCCGGTGATCAAGGGCGCGGGCGACCTCAGCCTGGCCGGGATCGCCAAGAAGACCGCCGAGCTGGCGGGCAAGGTCCGCAAGGGCGGCCTGGCGCCCGACGACATGTCGGGCGGAACGTTCACGATCAGCAACACCGGCTCGCGCGGCGCGCTGTTCGACACGATCATCGTGAACTACCCGCAGGTCGCCGAGCTGGGCATCGGCGCCACCGTGCGCCGCCCCGTCGTCGTGGACCACCCCGAGCTGGGCGAGACCATCGCGATCAGGGACATGGTCTATCTGACCCTGTCCTACGACCACCAGCTGGTGGACGGCGCCGACGCCGCCCGTTACCTGGGCGAGGTCAAGGCCAGGCTCGAGGCGGGCGGGTTCGAGGGCGAGCTCGGCCTCTGACCCGGCTCCCGACTCGGCTCACGCCGACGCACGAGCGACACCGAGCGAGACAGGCCGCGCCCCGCCCGGACCCCTTCCGGGCGGGGCGCGGCCTGTCGGGGCGAGAGCCCGAGAGGAGCGTGGGATGAGCCCGCCGATCGTCCACTCCCTGCGGCAGCAGATCCGCGAGCACATCGTGGAGGGCATCGTCAGCGGACGCTGGCAGCCGGGCGAGCGGATCGTGGAGCGGCGGATCGCGGTCGAGCTCGACGTCAGCCAGACGCCGGTGCGGGAGGCGCTGCGCGAGCTCGAGGCGCTGCGGCTGATCGAATCGGCACCGAACAAGGGCGTTCGGGTGCGGGCGTTGACCGCGGCCGACCTGGAAGAGATCTATCCGGTGCGGGCCGGGCTCGAACAGATGGCGGCCGAGCTGGCCGCCGGGGCCCTGGCCAGGGACGCCTCGGCGCTCGTGCCCGAGGTCGAGGCGCTGCGCAGGGCCGACGCGCTCGCCGACGCGGAGGCCCAGACCGGGCACACGGTGGCGTTCCACCGCGAGCTGGTGAAGGCCTCGGGGAACAGCGTGCTCCTGCACACGTGGGAGTCGCTCGGCATCGAGATCTGGACGGCGCTGTCCATCCGCTGGCTCGGCACCAGGCAGCGGTCGTACGCCGCTGAGCACCAGGAGCTGGTCGACGCCTTCGTGCGGCGGGATCCGCGCATCGGCGAGCTTGTGAAGGATCATGTCCTCAACTGTGCACCGCGTGCCTGATCTTGGCGGAATGCCCGGGAATCTCCTGGCACGGGATGCCAATTTCCGTGCCGCGTGAACTTTTTTGCCGCAAAGCTTTGATCGATCATCGATCAGGGGCATACAGTCTTCGAGAAAGCTGAGCCGCGCCGCACAGCACCTGTCCTGCTCGCGGCGCGGCTCCACCGTGAGGCCCGGGTCCCGATTGTCGCGCCAACGCACGGGGCCCGGCCTTGCCGGTTGACTGCGGGTTGAATGATGCCATGCGCGCCGCACGGTTGATCAAGCTGGTTCTGCTCCTCCAGTCCCGCAGGGCGATGACCGCCGCCGAGCTCGCGGCCGAGCTCGAGGTCTCCGAACGGACGGTGGCCAGGGACGTCGACGCGCTCTCCGAGGCGGGGGTCCCGGTGTACGCGGACCGCGGCAGAACGGGCGGGTACCGGCTGATCGGCGGCTACCGCACGCGCCTCACGGGTCTTGGCCGCGACGAGGCGGAGGCGCTCTTCCTCTCGGGGGTGCCCTCGGCGCTGCGCGACATGGGCCTGGCCGACGCGGCGTCCGCGGCGCGGCTGAAGGTGTCGGCGGCGCTGCTGCCCGAGCTGAGCGGGGCGCACGAGAGCGCGGCCCAACGTTTCCACCTGGACGCGCCCGGCTGGTGGCAGCCGCCCGAGACGCCGGGGCTGCTGCCCGCGGTGGCCGACGCGGTGTGGGACGACCTGGTCCTGCGGGTGCGCTACCGGCGCGGGGACGGCGCGTCGGTGGAGCGCGAACTGGAGCCGTACGCCCTGGTGTTGAAGGGGGGCGTGTGGTATCTGGTGGCCGGGGTGGGCGGGGGACACCGCGTGTACCGGGTGGCGCGTTTCACCGAGGTGGCCCCCGAGGGGCGGCGCTTCACGCGCGACGAGGGGTTCGACCTCGCGGGGTTCTGGGCGGAGCGCTCGGCGGAGTTCGCGCGCTCGATGCTGCGGGACGAGGTCGTGCTCCGGCTCAGCCCCGGCGGAACGCGCGCCCTGCGGTACGTCACCGATCGCGAGGCGGCGGCCGAGGCGCTCGCGGGGGCCGGGGAGCCGGACGGTGACGGGTGGGTCGTGGTGCGGCTGCGGGTGGAGTCGGTGGAGGTGGCGTACACGCAGCTGCTGGGGTTGGGGCCCGAGTGCGAGGTGCTTGTGCCTGCGGCGCTTCGGCGGCGGATGGTTGCTGCCGCTTCGCGGTTCGCCGAGGTGTATGGGGTGGGGTGAGGGGTGGGTGGGGGTCGTTCGTCCTCTGCGGGTCCGTCGTCGGCCGATTCCGCGGGGCCGTTGCGGCGGGCCACGTCCTGGGGCGTCGTTCACCACGTGCGGGGCGTCTTCGGCCGGGGGCCCGTTTCCCCACCCACCCCTTTCCGCCTGCGGCGGCGGGGGGTCGTGACTAGCGGTAGTCGTCCGGGTTCGGGGTCTCGCCCGCGAACACCCGGCTCAGATACGCCCAGACATCGGGGCGTGAGCCGTCCGCGTCCGTGAAGCCGTACTCACGGGCCAGCTGGCCGCTGGAGAGGGAGCGGCCGTTCCAGCGGGAGACGTCGGGGTAGGCCGCCAGGGCCGCCGCCGCGCGGCCCACGAACGTCGGGGACTCCGAGATCGCGAAGTGCGGGTCCTTCACGATGCCGTCGCGCCACGTCTCCTCGGTCACCCCGAAGTATGTGTCGAGCATCGCCTCGGACCGCAGGAACCCCGGCGTCAGCGACACCGCCGCGCAGCCGAGCGGGGCCAGCTCGGCGCCGAGCGACAGCGCCATCCGGATCGGCGCGTACTTGGCGAGGTCGTAGTAGAAGTGCTCGCGGTAGCCCGCGTTGGACTCCGCCGTGCCGTCCGTCACCTCGATCACCAGACCGCCGGGCCGCCTGGTCAGCAGCGGCAGCGCGTGGTGGCTGGTGACGATGTGCGTCTCGACGCCCAGCCTCAGCATCCGCATCCCCCGGTCCAGGGGGACGTCCCACATCGGCACGGTCGACGGGTGGTCGAGCAGGTGGTCGGCGCCCCAGATGTCGTTCACCAGGACGTCGAGGCGACCCCGTTCCCCGTCGATCCGCTCCACGAGCGCCCGCACCCGCTCAGGGTCCAGGTGGTCCGTCGGCACCGCGACGCCCTCGCCGCCCGCCGCCGTGACCAGCTCGGCCGTCTCCTCGATCGTCTCCGACGCCCTTCCGACCTCGCTGACCACGCTCCTGGTGGTCCGCCCGGTCACATAGACCGTCGCCCCCGCCGCGCCCAACTCCACGGCCATCGCCCGCCCCGCGCCGCGCGTGGCCCCGGCGACCAGGACGACCTTCCCCGCGAGCGGCCCGCCACTACCCTGCTGCACGTGCTGTCCCCTCTCCTCCGCGCTCCCGGTGAGCACGGACGACGAGCGTCGCAGCCAATCCAGACACCCTCTGTCCGGCTTTGAAAGGTCCGGCTTTCCCCGTGGCCCGGGTTGCGGGGGCCCCGCGGTGATCGTCCAGGATGGGGACATGGAACCTCGTCGCGTCGCGATCACCGGCAGCCACGGACTCATCGGCGGCGCCCTCGCCGACGCCCTGCTCCGCGAAGGGCACGGCGTCGTCCGGCTGGTACGCGGCGAGCCGCGCGCCGCCGACCAGCGGCGCTGGGACCCCAGCGGGCGCGAGCAGGAGCGGAACGCCGCCGCGATCGAGGACTGCGACGCCGTCGTGCACCTCGCGGGCGCGGGCGTCGCCGAACGGCGCTGGACCACCTCCTACAAGGCGGTGATCCGCGACAGCCGCGTGCTCGGCACCGCCGCCGTCGCCGCGGCCATCGCGTCGCTGACCACCCCGCCCCGCGTCTTCCTCTCCGGCAGCGCCATCGGCTGGTACGGCTACACCGGCGACCGCGTGATCGACGAGGACTCCCCGAGCGGCAGCGGCTTCCTCGCCGACGTCGCCCGCGACTGGGAGGCCGCGGCGGACCCGGCGGAACGGGCCGGGGCGCGCACCGTCCTGCTGCGCACCGGGCTCGTGGTGTCGGGCGCGGGCGGGGCGTGGGGGCGGCTGTTCCCGATCTTCAAGGCCGGTGTCGGCGGGCCGATCGGCGGCGGGCGGCAGTACTGGAGCCCCATCTCGCTCGACGACCACATCGCCGCGATCCGCTTCCTGCTCGACGACGCGACCGGGCTCTCTGGCCCCGTGAACCTGACGGGCCCCCACCCCGTCACCAACCGCGAGGTCGCCCGCGCGATGGGGCGCGTGCTGCGGCGGCCCGCGGTGTTCCCCGTTCCCGCGCCGCTGCTGCGGGTGGTGCTCGGGGAGTTCGCGCAGGACGTGGTGGGCAGCCAGCGGGTCGTGCCGCGGCGGCTGCTCGACGCGGGCTTCTCGTTCGCGCACCCCACCGTCGAGGACGCGGTGCGCGCCGCGGTCGCCGCCCGAAGGGGCTGACAGCACAAGGGGCCCAACGGCCCAGGGGGGCGCGGAAATCGGCCGCTCCGCCCGCGTTGTGCTACCTCCGTGCACCCATGCCCGGTGTATGCGCGTCCTCGCGCCGTGCCCGGCGTGAGAGGGTCGGCTCCGGTCCGGGTATTGCCGGCGCCCGAATCGGGCATAGGCAAGGAGGCCCACAGGCCACCAGCCCGCCGCTCGCATGCACCGACCCCTTACCGGGAGGCCACGTGCTCAAGCGCCGAACGCCCCGCGCGTTCTCCGACATCGTCATCATCGGGGGCGGAACGGCGGGACTGGCCGCCGCCCACCACCTGACCGCGGCCGGTCTCACGGTGACCGTGCTCGAGGCCGAGGAACGGACCGGCGGCCGCATGGCCACCGAGCACCGCGACGGCTTCCGCCTCGACCGCACCGGCCAGCTCACCCTCCACGACTCCCCCGCGCTGCGCGGGCTGCCGCGCCCGCTGTCGCTCCGGCGGCTGACCGGCGGCGTCCTGCTGCGCGGCCGGGACCGCACCCACCGGATCGGCGAGGCCGAGGGCCATGGCAGCGGGACGGCCGACGCGGGGCCGCACGCCCTGGCCCCCGCGTTCGAACGCATCTGGCTGCGCGCCCACTTGGCGCGCCTGGGCCGCTGCCCCGACGCGCGGCTGCGGGACCGGCCCGAGCTGACCGCGGCGGGCGCGCTGCACGCGCGGGGCATACCCCCGCACATAGCCGAGAGCTCGCTGCGGCCCCTGCTGTCCGCGCTGCTGCACGACCCCGACCTCGTGACGTCGAGCCGCCTCGGCGACCTGGCGCTGCGGGCGTTCGCCCGGCGCGGGCTGAGCCTGCCCGCGGGGGGCGCGGCGGCGCTGCCCGGGCTGCTCGCGGCCGGGCTGCCCGCGGACGCGGTGCGCACCGGCGTGCGGGCCACGTCGGTGACGACGACGGCGGTGGCGACGGAGCGGCACGGGACGTTCCGCTGCCGCGCGGTGGTGGTGGCGACCGGGGCGGCCGAGGCCGCGCGGCTGCTGCCGGGGCTGCGCGTGCCGGACTTCAGGCCGGTGACGGTGCTGCACCACGCGGCGCCCGCGGCGCTGCCCTCGGGCGCGACGCTCGTCGTGGACACCGGAGGGCGGGGCCCCGTCGCGCACACGATGGCGGCGTCGGCGGCCGATCCGTCGCGCGCGCCCGAGGGGCGGACGCTGGTGACCTCGGTGGTGCTCGGGCCGCAGGCGGCCGAGCCGACCGAGCTGCTCGACAAGGCGGCCAGGCCCCAGCTGAGCGAGATGCACGAGACGGCGGCCGACGACTGGGAGCTGCTCGCCGCGCACCACGACCCGCAGGCGATGCCGGTGGTGCCGCCGCCGTTCGCCGGGGTGCGCCCCGTGCGGCTGCTCGACGGGCTGTATGTGTGCGGCGACCACCGCGACGCCCCCGGGCCCGTGGGCGACCTGGGCTCGGCGCAACGGGCGGCGTCCGCGGTGCTCGCGGACGCGGGCCGCCAGGCCCTGGCGGGCTGACCGGCGGCCGACCCCGCCCCCGCCCGCCGGGGGCGGGGGCACGGGTGAGGGATCAGTGCAGCGCGGCCACCTTCTCCCGGTACCCACGGACCGGGGCGGCGTCGCGGAAGGGCTCCAGGCGGCGTTCGAAGTCCTGGAGGTACTCGTGCGCCCTGACCGAGCGCATCTCACCGGCCTGGGCCGCGGCCTCGGCGGCGAGCGTGCAGGCGTTGTCCACGTCGCCGAGGCCCAGGCGCGCGCTCGCCAGGACCACCCGGCAGAACAGCCTGCTGCGCGCGTGCGCCGGGCTGCGCAGCTGGAGCGACCGCTCGGCGTGCCTGGCGGCGGCCCTGAACTGCTTGAGGTCGCGGTGGCAGTGCGCGAACTCGTCGGCCAGCTGGGCCTCGTCGAACAGGCGCGCCCAGGGCGGCGCCTCCTCGCCAGGGCGCGCCGACTCCAGGGCCCGCTCGGCGCGGGCGAGGGCCGCGGTGCAGGCGCGCACCTCCCCGAGCAGCCCGTGCCCGCGCGCCTCGACGGCGTGCAGCAGGGCCTGGACGACGGGCGGGACCGAGCTGGCCATGCCCTGCTGCGCCACCCTGGCCAGCTGGACCGCCTCGCGGCCATGGCCCAGATAGACGGCCTGGCGGCTCATGGAGACCAGCACATAGCTGCCGTAGCTGCGGTCGCCCGCCGCCTGCGCCAGCCTGAGGGCCTGCACGAAGTACCGCTGGGCCAGGCCGTGGGCGGCGATGTCGTACGCCGTCCACCCGGCGAGCCTGGTCAGGTCGGCGGCGGCGGAGAACAGCCGCCGCCCCGTCTGCTCGCCGTAGCTGCCGCGCAGCATCGGCTCGAGCTCGTGCTCCATGTACCGGACGAGCGCCTGGCGGGCGTGCCCGCCGCCGTACGCCTGGTCGAGGGTGTGGAAGAGGTCGGCCACCGAGCGCAGCGCGGTGATGTCGCCCGCGGTCACCCGCTGCCCCGGGCCGCGCTCGACCCGGTCGAGCCGGGACGAGGGCCGCACCGAGGGCGGCGCCCCCGGCTGCGCCCCTGGCGGCACCGGCCTGCGGGGTCCCGGCGGGCCCGGCGGCACGGGGGAGCGCGCCGCGCCGCGCACCTGCTCGGGAACGCGGATGGCCTGCGGCCCCGCGGGGTCGGGGGCGCCGCCCGGCGGGGCGGTGGCCTGCTCGGTGGGCTCGCCCCTGGCGACGCGCTCGTCGGGGCGCCCGATGAGCCAGTCGCGGCTGGGCACCACGAGCCCGGCCGGGGTGAACGCGATCTTGCGCAACTCGGCATAGCTGCCCTGGTCCTTGCGCCACAGGCCCGCCACGATGTCCACCGCCTCGGCGGGGCTCGCGGCGAACTCGAGGCCCGCGTAGACGGGGGCACACGCCTCGAGGCCGAGGTCCTGGGCGGACAGCCTGCGGCCGAGCCGCCGGGTGAACACCTCGGCGATCAGCGCCGGGGTGGTGCCGCGCGGGCGCTGGCCGCGGAGCCAGCGGGTGACCGACGTCTTGTCGTACCGGAGGTCGAGGCCGTGTTCGAGGCCGAGCTGGTCAACGCGCCGGGCGAGCCCGGCGTGGGAGAATCCGGCCTCGGCGATGAGCGCGGCGAGCTGTCGGTTCGGGGTACGCGGTGCTGTGGCGGACTGCGGGGAGGCCGGGCCTCCGGGTCGTTCCGTGGACATCGGCGATGCGGTCTCCTGCCTTACGGCTGTGCGGCTGGAACGGCGCGAATGTAACGGTCCTGACCGGTTTCGTCGGCACCTGGACGGAGGATTCATCCATATGTGTGAGCCGGAGGCCCCCCGGGGCCGGGGAAGCGGCCGGGCTTACAGTGGATCCGAGATCCGCCAGACGTAGAGCATGCGTACGAGGCGTCCCCCGGGGGCCCGTACCAACCGAAGGAGCCGCGGCCGTGAGCGAGCTGCGCTTTGTCCATCTGGGCTTCGGCGCCGAAGCCGTCGAGTACCACGCGGCCTGGCAGGAACAACGCCGTGTGCACACCGCCCGGTTCGCCGACGAGATCCCGGACACCTGCCTCCTCCTCGAACACCAGGCGGTCTACACCGCGGGGCGGCGCACGGAGGACAGCGAGCGCCCCCTGGACGGCACCCCCGTCGTCGACGTGGACCGCGGCGGGAAGATCACCTGGCACGGCCCCGGGCAGCTCGTCGGCTACCCCATCCTCAAGCTGCCGCGCCCGGTCGACGTGGTGGCCCATGTGCGGCGCCTCGAGGAGGCCGTGATCCGCGCCTGCGCCGACTTCGGCCTCGAGACGACGCGCGTGGAGGGCCGCAGCGGGGTCTGGGTGCTCGGCGAGGCGCTCGACGACCGGGTGGGACGGTCGGCGCTCGGCGGGCTCTCCCTCGACTTCGACCCGCGCCTGCACGACGAGGAGTTCGACCCGCGCCTGAGCGGCCCCGAGTACGCGCCGTCCAACGCCGGGCAGCGCAACGAGGACCGCAAGCTGTGCGCGATCGGCATCCGGGTCGCCAAGGGCGTGACGATGCACGGCTTCGCCCTGGGCTGCGACCCCGACAACACGTCGTTCGACCGCATCGTGCCCTGCGGCATCAGGGACGCCGGTGTGACGTCGCTCTCACAGGAGCTCGGCCGCCGCGTGACGGTCTCCGACGTGCTCCCTGTCGTCGAGAAGCACCTGACCGAGGTGCTGACCACCTCGCTGCCGCTGCCCCGCGCGGTGTGAGGCGGGCGCCCGGATCGGCCGGGCAAGTGGAGGCGTACGCTGGTGTTCGCCAACGAATCGAAAGTGGTAGGAGGCGGACGTGTCCGCTGTCGCACCCGACGGTCGCAAGATGCTGCGCCTCGAGGTCAGGAACAGCCAGACCCCGATCGAGCGCAAGCCCGAGTGGATCAAGACGCGGGCGACGATGGGCCCCGAGTACCGCGAGCTGCACGGCCTGGTGAAGCGCGAGGGCCTGCACACGGTGTGCCAGGAGGCCGGGTGCCCCAACATCTTCGAGTGCTGGGAGGACCGGGAGGCCACGTTCCTCATCGGCGGCGAACAGTGCACGCGCCGCTGCGACTTCTGCCAGATCGACACGGGCAAGCCGGCCGCCCTCGACCGCGACGAGCCGCGCAGGGTCGCGGAGTCGGTCCAGCAGATGGGCCTGCGGTACGCCACGATCACCGGCGTCGCACGCGACGACCTGCCCGACGGCGGCGCGTGGCTGTACGCGGAGACCGTCCGCCGCATCCACGCGCTGATGCCCGACACGGGCGTCGAGCTGCTGATCCCCGACTTCAACGCCGTTCCCGAGCAGCTGGCCGAGGTCTTCTCCTCGCGGCCCGAGGTGCTCGCGCACAACGTCGAGACGGTGCCGCGGATCTTCCGCAGGATCCGCCCCGCGTTCACCTACGAGCGCTCGCTCGAGGTGCTGACCCGGGCGCGGGCCGCGGGCCTTGTCACCAAGTCCAACCTGATCCTCGGCCTCGGCGAGACGCGCGACGAGGTCAGCACCGCGCTGCGCGACCTGCACGAGGCGGGCTGCGAGCTGATCACCATCACCCAGTACCTGCGGCCCACGCCGCGGCACCACCCGGTGGAGCGCTGGGTGAAGCCCGAGGAGTTCGTGGAGCTGAAGGCCGAGGCCGAGGACATCGGCTACGCCGGGGTCATGTCGGGGCCGCTGGTGCGCTCGTCGTACCGCGCGGGGCGCCTGTACCAGCAGGCGATCGAGCGTCGCACGGGCGTCGATGCCGCGTGACCCCCGGGTCATGAGGCGGTAACACCGTTCGATAACAATAGGGGCACGTTGTTCGACCGCCCTGGGGAGGGGGAACGGCCATGCGGTTCGCCGGTTCGGCACGGCCGAGCGTGACCGGCACGCTGCGCGCGCTCGAGGGGGTGCTGCTCGGCGCGGGACGGCGCACGGCGCTGCGCAACGCGCGGGCCGCCGTCGAGGAGGACCGCGAGCGCGCGGCCGCCCGCCGCGAGGCGGAACGGGCGCTGGCCGCGGTCGCGGGGCGGCGCCCACCCGGTGGGCCTGTGCGGTCACTTGCCCCGTAGACTGGCGGGCATGGCGCGGAAGGACAAGGCCCAGGACTCCGAGAATCCCGGGCGGCTGAAGCAGATCGGCCTGACCTACAAGATGACCCGGCGGGCCGACCGCTGGATCGGATGGGTCCTGGCGGGTGTCGGTCTCGGCACGTTCGGCGTCGTCCTCGGCATCGGCCTCCTGATCGGGCACCCGATCTACCTGGGCATCCTCGGCCTGCTGGTCGCGCTGCTGACCACGGCGATCGTCTTCGGGCGCCGGGCCGAGCGGGCCGCGTTCAGCCAGATGGAGGGCCAGCCGGGGGCCGCGGCCGCCGTGCTCGAGAACATGCGGCGGGGTGTCGTCTTCACCCCGGCCGTCGCGATCAACCGCCAGCAGGACGTGGTCCACCGGGCCGTCGGCAAGTACGGCGTGGTGCTGGTCGCCGAGGGGAACCCCCACCGCCTCAAGAGCCTGATCGCCGCCGAGAAGCGCCGGATGAACCGAGTGGTGTCCGACGTCCCCGTGCACGACGTGGTCGTCGGCACGGCCGAGGGCCAGGTCCCGCTGAAGAAGCTGCGGTCGACCATCCTGAAGTTCCCCAAGGTGCTGCCGGGCCCGCGCGTGACCGAGGTGAACGACCGGCTGCGCGCCATGGGCGACCTGATGAGCAACATGCCGATCCCGAAGGGGCCCATGCCGAAGGGCATGAAGCTCCCCAAGGGCAACGTGCAGCGCCGCGGGCGTTGACGCGGGGACACCCGAGGAAACACCCGAGAAGCACCCGAGGACATACGAACGTCACACGCACGAGCGTCACACCGCGCCCGCCGTCCCCGATCGGGGGCGGCGGGCGTCGGTCGTCGTGAGCGGGCTCAGGCGCGGATCTGGACGGCGCCCGCGAAGCGGTCGTGGAGGCCGCGGCCGTCGCGGTCCCACACCAGCGCGGGGAGGGCGAGGCCGAGCAGCACGGTGCGGAGCACGGCCCGCCCGAACGTCAGCCGCCCGCCGTCGACCGCGATGACCCGCAGCCCGAGGAGCCGCTTCCCCGGCGTCATCCCGAGGGTCCCCACGGTGACGCTGCCCATGATCACCAGGACGACCAGCGTCCAGGTGCCGGTCTCCGACGCCTGACGGTCCACGATCAGACCGTATGCGATCAGACCGCACATGGCCCAGTCGACGAAGATCGCCGCAAGGCGCCTCCCGAGGGGCGCGACCGATCCGGGGCCCGTCTCGGGGAGGCCCAGCCGCTGCCCCCGGTAACCGAAGTCCACGCCCATGTCCTCGGCCGCCGCGCGGGGGCCTGAGAGCCATGAGCCGATAGCCTGGCGCTTGTCCACGGCTCCACCGTAGCGCGCTCACCCGACCGGCCGGTCGGCGGTATCGGGCGAGAAGTCCGGTTAACAGTGGCGAAACAAATGGGTCATGCTTGAGAAATCGCGTTTCCTTAGGGTCGGCCCCGGCAGGCCCACGTACTGGGCCACTCCCCGAGTTGCTCGTTCCCGCCCCCGACGCACCGGGCCGGGACGTAGGAGGACACCGGATGTTCCAGAACGCCGACGAGATCAATCAGTTCATCGCGGACAACGACGTCAAGTTCATCGACGTCCGCTTCTGCGACCTGCCGGGCATCATGCAGCACGTGACCGTGCCGGTCGAGAGCTTCGACCCGACGGCCAGCCTGATGTTCGACGGATCGTCGATCCGTGGCTTCCAGGCCATCCACGAGTCCGACATGGCGCTCGTCCCTGACCTGTCGACGTCGCGCGTGGACCCGTTCCGCAAGGACTCGACGATCAATATCAACTTCTTCATCCACGACCCGATCACGGGCGAGGCGTACAGCCGCGACCCGCGGAACGTGGCGAAGAAGGCCGAGGCGTACCTCGCCTCGTCCGGCATCGCCGACACCGCCTACTTCGGCCCCGAGGCGGAGTTCTACGTCTTCGACGACGTGCGCTTCGAGACCAAGTCGAACGCCGGGTACTACTACATCGACTCCGAGGCGGGCGCCTGGAACACCGGCGCCATCGAGGAGGGCGGCAACCGCGGCTACAAGGTCCGCTACAAGGGCGGGTACTTCCCCGCCCCGCCGGTCGACCACTTCGCCGACCTGCGCGCCGAGATCACCCTCGAGCTGATCAAGGCGGGCCTGAAGGTCGAGCGCCAGCACCACGAGGTGGGCACCGCGGGCCAGGCGGAGATCAACTACCAGTTCAACACCCTGCTGGCCGCGGCCGACGACCTCATGCTGTTCAAGTACATCGTGAAGAACGTCGCCTGGCGCAACGGCAAGACCGCCACGTTCATGCCCAAGCCGATCTTCGGCGACAACGGCTCCGGCATGCACGTCCACCAGTCGCTGTGGCAGGGCGAGTCGCCGCTGTTCTACGACGAGCAGGGCTACGCGGGCCTGTCCGACACCGCGCGCTACTACATCGGCGGCATCCTGAAGCACGCGCCGTCGCTGCTGGCGTTCACCAACCCCACGGTCAACTCGTACCACCGCCTGGTGCCCGGCTTCGAGGCCCCGGTGAACCTGGTGTACTCGCAGCGGAACCGCTCCGCGGCGATGCGCATCCCGATCACCGGCTCGAACCCCAAGGCCAAGCGCGTCGAGTTCCGCGCGCCCGACCCGTCGTCGAACCCGTACCTGGCGTTCTCGGCGCTCATGCTGGCGGGCCTGGACGGCATCAAGAACAAGATCGAGCCGGCCGAGCCGATCGACAAGGACCTCTACGAGCTGGCCCCCGAGGAGCACGCGGAGCTGCCGCAGGTCCCGACCTCGCTCCCCGCGGTGCTCGAGGCCCTCGAGGAGGACAACGAGTACCTCCAGGCGGGCGGCGTCTTCACGTCCGACCTGATCGAGACGTGGATCGACTTCAAGCGGGAGAAGGAGATCGCCCCGATGCAGCTCCGCCCGCACCCGCACGAGTTCGAGCTCTACTTCGACGTGTGAGCCGCGTCGTGTGAGCCGCTCGGCTCTTCGCCCCGAGCCCCGTCACGCGCCCCTCCCCGGGCGTGGGCGGGGCTCGTCGCTGTCGTCGGGCGGCGAGAAGACGACGCCTTCGGGCAGCGGGTAGCCCAGCTCGGCGAGGCGCGTGGCCACGTCGTACGGGGTGCGGTCGAGGTCGTGGGCCAGCCGCAGGACGGACAGCAGCGACGTGGGGCGGAGGAGCGCGGGGGGCGGCGTGAAGTGTTCGCCCATGAGCGCCGCGTCGCCGGGGCGCACCGTCTGGTCCACGGACGCCTCGGGCACCTGGTAGCCGTAGGCGACGAGCCGGTCGCGCACCTCGCGGGGCGAGCGCCCCGAGAAGACCGCGGCCCGCAGCACGTGCGCGGGCGACACGGGGGCGCTCCGGGGCAGCCAGGGCGGCTGGCTGTCCAGGTCGCGGCTGATCAGCAGCAGGTCGTCGCCCTCGAGCGTCTCGGGGAAGTCGTCGTCGCCGAGCCGGTAGCCGAGCTCGGCGAGGCGGGCGACGACCTCGGCGAGGGGCACGTGCAGGCGGGCCGCCACGGCCGCCGCGTGGTGGTGCGGCACGGGCTGGTTCGCGCGCAGCCACGGGCCCGCCGAGTCCAGGTCCCTGCTGAGCAGCAGGGAGTCGCCCGGCCATGGCGCGATCGAGGCGGGCACGTCCTCGGGGACGCGGCAGCCGAGCTCGGCGAGGCGCGCGGCGACGTCGGGGAGCGTCCGTCCCGAGGCCGCGGCGGAGCGCACGAGGTCGCCGATGTGGAGGGGCCCGCGCCAGTCGACGGACGAGCCGTAGGCGCTGGGCTCGCCGTCGAGGAGCACCAGGTCGTCGCCGCCGAGGGTGGCGAGCACGGCGGGGTCGGCGGCGACGGTGTGGCCCCAGGCGGACAGGCGCGCGACGACCTCCTCGGGGGTGAGCCCGGTGGCCCCCGCGGCCCGCACCACGTGGGCGGCCGGGACCGGCACGGCGGCCGAGAGCCAGGGCGGGGCGCGGTCGAGGTCGTGGCTGAGGAGCGTGAGGTCCTTCTCCCCCACCTCGTCGGGCACCGTGAGCCCCGGCTCGGGTCCGGGGCCGAGCTCGCCGAGGCGGGCCGCGACCCCGGCGGGGGTGAGCCCGAGGCGTTCGCCCGCCGCCACGAAGTACGGCGGGGGCACCGGCTCGGCGGCGGTGAGCCAGCGGGGCTTGTCCTCGCCCGTGCGGAGCAGCGAGACGTCGGCCTCCTCCGCCGTGTCGGGGGGCGTGACGCCCTCCTCGAGCGCGTGGCCGAGGTCCGCGAGCCGGGTCAGCACCTGGGCGGGGGTGCGGTCCAGGAGGCGGGCGGCCGAGAGCACGTGCCCGAGGGGCACGGGCACGCCGAGCGCGAGCCACCGGTCGAAGGTGGACTCGAACGCGCCCTCCCTGACGCCGGTGCCCATGAGCAGCAGGTCCTCGTCGCGCACCGTCTCGGGGAGCCGCGTGCCCTCCTCGACCGGGTGTCCGACCTCGGCGAGCCGCGCCGCGGTCTCGGCGGGCGTGCGGCCCAACAGCCGGGCCGCGGACAGGACATGGCCGAGCGGCACCCGCCCGTTGCGCGGGAGGAAGGGGGACTCGCCGTCCAGGTCCCTGCTCATGAGCACCAGGTCGTCGGGGCCCGCCGACTCCGGCGCGGTCACGCCGTCGGGCAGCGGGCGGCCGAGCTCGGCCAGCCGGGCCGCCACCCGGCGCGGGCTCACGCCGAGGTGGATCGCGGTCTTGACCACGTCGGGGAGGAAGGGTCCTGAGTCGTCGGCTGGCCCGTCCGCCGTGGGGTCGTGGGAGCCGAGCTCGGGGTCGGCGGGCAGCGCGGAGAGGCCGATCCGCTCGGGGCCCATGAGGACGACCTGGTCCGAAGGGAGCGCCACGGGGATCGCGCCGTTCCCGCCGTCCCCGCCGTTCTCGCCGCCCTCGACGGTGACGCCGGGGAACGCCCCCGCCCTGGCCCAGGCGAGCGCGCGCCACGCCTCGGTGAAGGACGCGGTGCCCATCTCGGGGCTCGCGGGGACGACGCCGTGTCCGTCCTCGTGGGCCTCGAGCAGCGTCGCGTCGGCGCCGAAGTGGCCCACGGCCGTCACGTCCACGTCGTACGGCCCGAACCTCCAGGGGCGGCGGCCCCCGGCGACGGCCTGGCGGACGATCTCGTCGGCGAGGCGGAGGCGGTGGCCCATCAGCTCGTTGAGCCAGTCGTGGTCGACGACCGTGGCGCCATCGGCGAGCAGGGCCTGGATCTCGCGGTAGAGCGACGCGGTGACATGGGCCGCGTCGTGGTGGAGCACGCCCCTGCGGTCCACGGTCAGCTCGGGCATGTGGGCCCCGGTGAGGTTGACCACGGCGCCGAAGAGGTCGATCCCGGCCCACAGGCCGTCGGCCAGGACGCCGCCGCCGACGGAGCACCACCATGTCTCGGGAGTGCTCGTGGCGTCGACGCGCACGTCGTCCTCGCGGGCCGCGTCGGCCGCGTAGGGGTCCTCGGCCCCCAGCGGGGCGGCGGGCGAGAGAACGTTCGGGGGCCAGCGCAGCCGGGTGTGTCCGTCCTCGGCGGTGACCTCGTAGGGGGCGATCCACAGCAGGCGGCGCAGCAGGTCCGGGCAGGAGGGGGCCTTCGCCGGGTCGCGGAGGTAGAGGCGGACCGTGGTGCCCGCGTCGTGGGCGCGGCCGAGGTCGTGGATGTAGAACAGCGCGCCGGGGCCCGCGATGTCGACCTGGAGGCGGTGGCCCGGGTGGCCGTCGGGGTCGAGGCGGCATGTGGTCACGGTGATGTCGTCGGCGATCATGAAGTAGCTCAACACCCCGATGCCGAATTGGCTGTTGGGGTGCATCTCGATCCCCTCGGCCGCCCACGCCGCCTGCTCGTCCAGGTATTCGGGGAGGTCGGCGAAGCGCATCCCGGCGTGCGAGAAGACCTCGCGCAGCTCGCGTTCGCCCATGCCGACGCCGTTGTCGGCGCACTCGATGTAGGCGCGGCCCTCGGGCGTGGTGCCCTGGGTGAACGTGATGCGGCCCGCCCAGCCCCCCGGGTGGCCGCGGCGGCGGCGCAGGAACGTCGTGCGGGCGTCGCGGTAACGGCAGGCGTCCAGGGCGTTCTGGTAGAGCTCGCGGATGGCCAGGGCGGGGTCGCCGTAGAGCCGCTCGCCCATGAGCAGCTCCTGGATGCGGTCGTCGGCCAGGCGGAACCGCAGGTCGGTGGACTCGTAGGCGGCCTGGCCCCCGGGGCCGGGGGTGGCGTGCAGCTGGTCGGCGGTGGCGTGGGCGGGGAGGTCGCCGAGCGGGGCCAGCTGGGGCTCGCCCGCGGCGCGGACGTCGATGGCGCCGAGCAGCGCGTCGAGGGTGGCGGCCTGCTGGCGCAGCGCCAGCTCGACGGCGGGGTGCGGGCAGGCGGCGCGCAGCACGCGGGTGCGGCCGTGGGCGTCCCAGCGGGCGGCGGCGAGGGTGCGGTGCAGGGCTTCGAGGTCGACGGCGTAGCTGATGCCGAGGTGGTCGACGATGACCTCGGGCAGCAGGGTGGGGTCGAGGGCCAGCCGGTGGGCGACGCTCAGCAGGGCGACGAGCAGGTGCTCGCGGATGTCCTGCTCGTCGTCGGTGGCGCCGGCCAGCTGGCGGACGGGCCTGACGGTGCTGAGGTCGGGGGCGGTGCGGATGGCCCGCAGCAGGGTCAGCAGGTCCTCGGGGTCGAGCAGCTCGGCGAGGAGGCCGCCGGTGGCGGCCCCGCCAGGATCGGGGGCGAGCAGCTCGGCGAGCGCGGTGGCGTGGTGGGCGCGGGGGCGGCGGGCGAGCCAGCGGCCGAAGAGCCACCACGCGATGCCGGTGGCGCCCGCGGTGTCGCCCTGGGCGGTGGCGCGGGCGGCGCGGCGGACCAGGCGGGACTGGCTGCCGAAGAAGTGCTCGTAGCTCGCCCGCTCGTCGGTGGGCGCGGGCGCGTGGCCGAGGTCCGTGGGGGCGATGTCGAGGACGCGGACGGCGGCGCGGCTCCAGTGGGCCGTGTAGAGGTAGGGGACGAGCACGAGCAGGGCGGCCTCGGCCGGGGAGAGGGCCAGCTTCTCGGCGTTGAGGACCTTGGCGAGCAGCCAGCGGACGCGGTCACTCATCCGCTCGGCGAACCTGAGGGGGCGCCATGGGTCGTCGGCGAGCCGGGCGTCGTCGAGGGCGTGCGCGCGGGCGAGCCGCCCCACGAGGCCGGTGACGGCCTCGCGGAGGGCGTCGGCGGCGGGGCCTTCCGCGGTCTGGGCCCAGGCGGGGTGGTCCGTGGCCGAGGCGACCCATGGGTGGTCGCCGCCCCGCGACGCGGCGGCGGCGGCGCGCCGGGGCCTCGGGATGACGGTGAACCGGTCCATGTCGGTCTCGGTCCTGACCCTGACCTGCTGGCGGGGGCAGTTGTGCTCGGCGGTCAGGGCGTCCATGGAGCGCTGGAGCTGGTCGGCGATCCCGCCGAGGGTGCCGGGCCCCTGGTCGTCGGCGACGAGGGTGCACAGCGCGCGCGAGAACAGGCTGAAGCCGCCGTCCGCCGTGGCGTAGCGGGCGCGTTCGCCCGGGGAGCAGGCGTAGACGTGGCAGTAGTGGCGGTCGCCCACGCGGCGCACGCGCATGCTGGACCAGGCCGCGGCGTTGATGCCGCCCATCTCGCGCAGGTCGATGCCCTCGCGGCAGGCGTCGACGAAGACGGCGACGTCGCCGGCGCGGCTGCGCTCGACGTACGGGGTGAAGTCGAGGGGCAGGCAGCGCGCGGCGAAGTCGTGGGAGCGCATCAGGGCGCCGCGGGGCACCAGGAAGTCCTGGCCGCCGTGGTGGATGCCGTGGCCGCTGAGGTACAGCAGCAGCGTCTCGCCGGGGGCGGCGTCCTGGAAGAACGTCTCGACGGCGGAGTCGATGCCGTCGCGGTCGCTGTCGGCGGGGTCGTGCAGGGTGACCCCGTACCCGGTGGCGGTCAGGGCGGCGTCCAGCTCGGCCAGGTCGCGCTCGACGAAGGCCAGGTCGTCGATGGCCGGGTCCCGGTAGCGGGGGACGCCGATCAGCAGGGCGCGGAACGTCGCGCTCACCGGCTCGCCAGGCCGCTCAGGAGCCGTGCCCGAACGTGAGCGTGATGGCGCCGCGGGCGGCCGCCTGCGCCGAGGTGCCCATCAGGGTGATGCCGCCGGTGGCGGTGACCTCGAAGGAGACCTGGGCCTCGCGCAGCGGCATGCCGCCGTCGGGCACGGTGATGCCAGCGAGTACCTCGTGCAGGGCGCCCACCGTGCGCCGGAGGTTCTCCCTGAGGACGGCGACGGGGATGTCGCGGATGGCGCGGCGCGGGGTGCCGTCGCCGTCCCCTCCGTCGTCCCCCGCGCGCCGGAAGAGGCCCATCTCCCCCGCTGCGGCGGTGGGTTCGTCCGTGTCGTCGAGCGAGACGACGACGGAGAGGATCTCGGCCATGGGTCCCCCCTCATATGCCGTGGCCAGAAGCTGACACATTTTAGAACGGCCGTGGCGCGACGGGGAGATGACGGGCTCAGCGGGGCGAGGGGGTGCCCCTGGGGCGTATCGGGGTGCGGTGGTGGTCGGCCGCGCAGGTGTCGCACAGGGCCGTGATCCAGCTGCCGCGCGGGCCGCCGCGGAAGCGGGGGCGGCCCTCGGCGCCGCACATCTCGCACGTGCGGCCCGCGGCCTGCTCGGTGGCGTCGGTGAGCAGGGTCGCGGCGTCAGCCCAATGGCCGTCGAAGTACCCCTGGGCGTCGAAGCGGTCGGCGACGCAGACGCGCAGCCCGCCGAGGCTGCGCTCACACGTCTCGATCCGGTAGTCGGGGGCCAGGGCGAACAGCCTTTCGTGGAGCGCGTGAAGCAGGGCGGCCCAGCCGGGCCCGACGGTGTCGGTCCAGGCGCCGAGCTGCCTGTGGTCCAGGGGCGTGCCAGTCATGGACCCATCCTCGCGCGGGGGTCTGACAATCCCGCCCGAGGTGCCGTTCGTCCCGTTTCGCCCCAGGATGGAAGCGGTCATGCAGCCGGAGGGAACGGACGACGGACATGGAAGCCACCATCACCCTGCGCGTGGACGGCGAGGAGCGGCCCGTCTCGCTCGACACCCGCACGTCCCTGCTCGACGCGCTGCGCGAGCGACTCGGGGTCAACGCGCCCAAGAAGGGCTGTGACCACGGCCAGTGCGGCGCCTGCACGGTCCTGGTCGACGGGCGGCGCGTGACATCGTGCCTGCTGCTCGCCGTGACGCAGGACGGCGCGTCGGTGGTGACGGCCGCGGGGCTGGGCGCCGAGGCGGAGGGCGAGCCGCTGCGGCGGGCGTTCCTCGACCACGACGGATTCCAGTGCGGCTACTGCACACCGGGGCAGGTGTGCTCGGCCGCGGGGATGCTGCGCGAGGCGCGGGCCGGGCACGCGAGCCATGTCACCGCCGACCTGTCGGCCGACGAGATCCCGCTGGACGACGCGGAGATCAGGGAGCGCATGAGCGGCAACCTGTGCCGGTGCGGCGCCTACCCCAACATCCTGGCCGCGATCAGGGAGGTGGCGCGGTGATCCCGTTCGACTACCGGCGCCCCGATGACGCGCCGGGGGCCGTCGCGCTGGTCGCGCCACGGCCCGACGCGGCGTTCCTCGCGGGCGGCACCAACCTCGTCGACCACATGCGCCTCGGCATCGCCCGCCCCGAGCTGCTCGTGGACGTCTCGCGGCTGCCGTTCGACACGATCGAGCGGCTGCCCGACGGCGGGGTACGCGTCGGGGCCGCGGTGCGCAACAGCGACCTGGCCGCCGCCCCGCTGATCAGGCGCCGCTACCCCATGCTGGCCGCGGCCCTGCTCGCGGGCGCCTCGCCCCAGCTGCGGAACCTCGCCACCACGGGAGGTAACCTCCTCCAGCGCACCCGCTGCGCCTACTTCCAGGACGCCACGACGCCGTGCAACAAGCGCGTCCCCGGCTCGGGTTGCTCCGCGCTCGACGGCTTCCACCGGCACCACGCGGTCCTCGGGGCGTCGGACGGGTGCGTGGCGGTGCACCCTTCGGACATGGCGGTGGCCCTCACCGCGCTCGACGCCCAGGTGCGGGTGCTCGGCGGGGCCGGGGAACGGGTCGTGCCGATGACGGAGTTCCACCGGCTGCCGGGCGAGCGGCCCGAGCGGGACACGGTGCTCGAGCACGGCGAGCTGATCACGGCCGTGGACCTGCCGCCGCTGGCGATGGCCGCGCGGTCGGCGTACCGGAAGGTGCGCGAGCGCGCCTCCTACGCGTTCGCGCTGGTCTCCGTCGCGGCGGCGCTCTCGGTCAAGGACGGCGTGGTGGTGGACGCCCGCGTCGCGCTCGGCGGGGTGGCGCACCGCCCGTGGCGCGCGGTGCGCGCCGAGGGCGCGCTGCGCGGCGCGCCCGCCACCGAGGACGCCTTCCGCGCCGCCGCCGACGCCGAGCTGGCCGACGCGCGCCCGCTGCCGGGCAACGCGTTCAAGGTGCCGATGGCGAGGAAC
Source organism: Streptomyces radicis (assembly GCF_003626575.1). Lineage (GTDB taxonomy): Bacteria > Actinomycetota > Actinomycetes > Streptomycetales > Streptomycetaceae > Streptomyces > Streptomyces radicis. Next base: position 36,032 of record NZ_RBDY01000003.1, read on the forward strand.
GCGATGGTCGCGGTGCTGCGCGACCTGAACGCCGGGGGCGCGCGATGACCGGCGTGGCGGAGCGGGCGGTCGGCGCGCCGCTGGTGCGCAGGGACGGGCCGTTGAAGGTCACGGGGCGGGCCGCGTACGCCTACGAGCAGCCGGTGGCCGACCCGCTCTATCTCTTCCCGATCGAGGCGACGGTCGCCCGAGGCCGGATCGTGTCGATCGACGCCGCGGCGGCGGAGGCGGCCGATGGCGTCGTCGTGGTGCTCACCCACCGCAACGCCGCGCGCCTCGCGCCCGACGCCGACCCCGAGCTGCGGATCCTCCAGGACGACGTGATCCGGTTCCGCAACCAGTTCGTGGGGGCGGTCGTCGCCGAGACCTCGGAGGCCGCCAGGTACGCCGCGGGCCTGGTGCGCGTGGAGTACGAGGAGGCGCCGCACGACGTGACGTTCCGCGCCGACCACCCCGAGCTGTACGCGCCGGAGAGCGTCAACGCGGGCATCGCGACGGACAGCGTCTTCGGCGACGTGGAGATGGCCCTGGCCAAGGCGCACAGGACGATCGACCACGTGTACAGCACGCCGCTCGAGCACCACAACCCGATGGAGCCGCACACGACCGTCGCCGCCTGGCACGGCGAGGACGGCTCGGGGCGGCTGACGCTGCACGACTCCAACCAGGGCGCGAGCACGGCGCGTTCGATGCTGGCCCCGGTGCTGGGGATCGCGCCCGAGCGGGTGCGGGTCATCTCTCCCTATGTGGGCGGGGGCTTCGGCTCCAAGGCCATGCCGCACGCGCACGTGGTGCTCGCGGTGCTCGCGGCGCGACTGGTGGGCGGGCGGCCCGTGAAGTTCGCGATGAGCAGGCGGCAGACGTTCACGCAGGCGTCGCACCGCTCGCCCCAGATCCAGCGCGTGCGGCTCGGCGCGGACCGCGACGGGCGGCTGACGGCGATCGCGCACGGGTCGATCGCCCAGACGTCGCGGTTCAAGGAGTTCGTGGAGCAGACGACGTTCGTCACGCGCTCCATGTACGCCGCGCCCAACCGTTCGACGACGCACCGCGCGGTCCCCTCCGACGTCTCGGTCCCCGGCATCTTCAGGGCGCCAGGCGAGACGCCCGGCTTCTTCGCCCTGGAGTCGGCGATGGACGAGATGGCGCTCGCGTGCGGCATCGACCCGGTGGAGTTCCGCGTCAGGAACGAGCCGGAGCGTGAGCCGGAGACCGGGCTGCCGTTCTCCAGCCGCGACTATGTGGCGTGCATGCGCGAGGGCGCGCGCCGCTTCGGCTGGGAGGGCCGCGACCCGGCGCCCGGCGGGACGCGGGCGGGCGAGTGGCTCATCGGCACGGGCATGGCGGGCTGCGCCTACCCGGCGTACTTCCTGCGCGGCGGCACGCAGGCCGCGGTGGAGGCGCTGCCCGACGGGCGCTACCGCGTGGACATCGCCGCGGCGGACATCGGCACGGGCGCGTGGACGGCGCTCGCGCAGGTGAGCGCCGACGCGTTGGGCGTGCCGGTCGAGGATGTCGACATGGCGATCGGCGACTCGGCGCTGCCGCCCGCGGCGATGGCGGGCGGCTCGATGGGGATGACGTTCTGGGGCACGGCGATCATCGAGGCGGCCCGCGTCCTCAGGGAGCGCTTCGGCGAACGCCCCGAGCCCGGCGCGCGCGTCACCGCGACCGCCCCCGACAACCCGCACGTGGGCAAGGTCTCGATGCACGCGTACGGCGCCCACTTCGCCGAGGTGCGCGTCAACGCCGACACCGGGGAGGTCAGGGTCTCGCGGCTGCTCGGCATGTTCGACCTGGGCCGGGTGATCAATCCAAGGACGACCAGGTCGCAGCTGATCGGCGGGATGATCATGGGCCTGTCGATGGCGTTGCACGAGGAGGGCGTGCGGGATCCCAGGTTCGGGCACACCGTCAACTGCGACCTGGCGCAGTACCACATCGCCGCGCACGCGGACGTGGAGGACGTGGACGCGATCTGGCTGGACGGCGATGACCGGTACTACAACCCGATGGGTGCGAAGGGCGTCGGCGAGACCGGCATCGTGGGCGCCGCCGCGGCCATCGCGAACGCCGCCCACCACGCGACCGGGATCCGGGTGCGGGACCTGCCGATGACGCCGGAGAAGTTCCTGCGCTGAGGCGCCCTCCCCTGCGTCCCGCGTCCGGTGGCACCCGCGATCCGTGGCACCCGCGTTCAGTGGTGGCGGTGTATCACGGCGTGGCCGCGGCCCCGGCCGATCAGCCAGCGGTTGACCGGGGTGGTCACCACGAACGCGACGGCCAGCGCGAACGCCAGCGCCGCCCAGAACAGGCCCTCGTCGAGGTGCGCCTCCATCGCGCCGGGTACCAGCAGCAGCACGCCGTTGTCCACGGCCTCCATGACCGCGATGGACACGGTGTCGGCCGCGAGCGCGACGCCGATCGCCGCCCCGAGGCCGAGCCCGGCGCGCGTGACGGCGTACAGCGTCAGGGCGTAGCCGAAGACGAACGCCAGCGCGATGGCCAGCAGGACCGTGGGGAGCGTCGCCCAGCCGAGGGCCGTGCCGATCACCATCCCGAGGACCTCGCCGATGGCGCAGCCGGTGAGGCAGTGAAGGGTGGCCCTGACGGCCATGGACCACTCGGCGGGGCGCGCGGCGGGCTCGGGGTGTTCCTCGTGGCGCTCCATGCCCGCCACTATACCCCCAGGGGGTATTCGCCTTATTCGGTGTCGCGCCCGTCGGCCCGCGTGCTAACGTCGCCAGCGCTTCGGCGGTCGGCCACGCGTCCGGCCACCGCCACGCGTCGAGACCGGGAGGTGAGATCGATGGTCGCTGTGATGACCGCTGCCCAGGGCAGCGCCCGGACCATCCTGACGTCCCGGGCCCCGGTCTGACTCGTTTCGCGTCCGCGGGGCCCCCTCCCCCAAGGGTCTCCTCACCATGCGTGAAGCTCCGTTCCCCGACATGTCCCCCACCCCGTTCCCCGCCACCGGCCTGGCCGCGCACGGCTGGGACGACTCCCTCGACGCCGCGTTCGCCGAGCACCGCGCCGCGGGCCTCGTTCCCTGCCGCGTGATCCGCGTCGACCGCGGCCGGTGCGACGTCGTCACCGAACACGACAGGCCACGGGCCGCCACCGAGCGTGGCCTCGACCCCTGCACCGGCGACTGGGCCGCGCTGCGCCCGGGCGACCCGCGGGACGAGCCACGGCTCGTCGCGCTGCTGGCGCGCCGCACGGCCATCGTCAGGGCCTCGGCCGGGTCCGACTCCCGCGGCCAGGTCCTGGCGGCCAACGTGGACACCGCCGCCATCGCCGTCTCCCTCGCGGGCCCGCTCGACACCGGGCGCCTCGAACGCCTGCTCGCGCTGGCCTGGGAGAGCGGCGCCAGGCCCGTGGTGGCGCTCACCCAGGCCGACCGCGCCGCCGACCCCGAGGCGATGGCCGCCGAGGCCGCCGCCGCGGCGCCCGGCGTGGACACCGTGACCACGAGCGCGGTGACCGGCGAGGGGCTCGACGTCCTCGCCACGCTGCTCACCGGCACGGTGGTGCTGCTCGGCGTCTCGGGCGCGGGGAAGTCCTCGCTCGCCAACGCGCTGCTCGGCGCCGACCTGCTGGCCACCGGCGGGGTGCGCGCCGGGGACGGCAAGGGGCGGCACACCACCGTGCGGCGCGAGCTGATCCCGCTGCCCGGCGGCGGCGTGCTGATCGACACCCCGGGGCTGCGCGGGGTCGGGCTGCACGACGCGGCCGATGGCATCGAGCACGTGTTCGCGGAGATCGAGGAGCTGGCGGGCGACTGCCGGTTCGGCGACTGCGCGCACGAGTCCGAGCCGGGGTGCGCCGTCCAGGAGGCGATCGCGGCGGGCGACCTCGCGCCGCGCAGGCTCGCCAGCTACCGCAAGCTGCTGCGCGAGAACGCCTGGGCGGCGTCCCGCACCGACGCCCGGTTGCGGGCGGAGTTGCAGGGGCGCTGGAAGACGATCAAACGGTCCCAGCGCGCGGCCTACCGCCTCCGCGACCAGGGGCGCTGAGCCCCGGCCCGGCCTGCCCGCCCGGCCCGCCCGGCCTGCCCGGCCCGACGCGCGAGTGGGGCCCCGGGCGCGGAACCCCTGAAGTCCTCCGCGCCCCGGGCCCCTGTGTGCCCCCACACATCGGCCGCTCGCTCGGCCCGGGCGGCCGGGTTCCCCGCCGCACCCCGGCAAAACGCCACCCGCGCCGACAGTCGTGTCGCCCGGGGAGCGGCGGGTACCCGGGGGCCGTCAGAGATCGCAAGGCATCCAAGGCATCGCCGAAGGAAGGAGCTGCCATGCGACAGCGGGGCAGCAACCGTCTCAACGTCCACCGCGACGACGAGATGAAGCACGAGCTCCAGGGCATGCTGCGCGGCGACCACCCGACCCGGGCCGAGGAGTGGCGCGAGGCCGAGCCCGCCGCGGACGACGACCCCGAGCTGGTCGACGGCCCGGTCAGGCCGAGGAACGTCGTGGACGAGGAGGAGTCGGATCGCGAGGCGTTCCGTCACGACCTCGCCCGGCACCTGCGGCGCAGCGTCTTCCCCGCCAAGCGGCGCGAGCTGCTGGTGACGCTGTTCGAGACGCACGCGTCCGAGCGCCTGGTCGACGCGGTGCGCGAGCTGCCGCCCGGGCACACGTACGGCAACGTGCAGGAGGTCACCGACGCGCTCGGCCGCGGGCCGCGCTCCTGAACGGGGGCGGCCGGGCCGGGGGCGCGCGCGGGACCGTTGACAGGCGTCGACCGCATACCGTTGACTGAGTCAATGAATGGGTCGATGGATGGGTCGATGGATGGGTCGATGGATGGGTCGATGGACACCGGGGTCGGCGAAACGGTCGCGCGGGTCCGGGAGTTCAACCGGGACTACACGCGCCTCATCGGCGCCCTCGACTACGAGCACCGCCTCGGCACGCCCCACTCGCTGCCCGAGGCCCGGGTGCTGTACGAGCTGGCGCGCGGCGAGAGCACCCCCGTGGGGGCGCTGCGGCGGCGGCTCGACATGGACCCTGGCCAGCTCAGCCGCCTTCTCGCGCGCGCCGAGCGGGCGGGCCTGGTGTCACGCGAGCGGGACCCCGACGACTCGCGCCGCCAGCTGGTGCGCCTGACCGGCGAGGGGCGCGGCGCCGCCGACCTGCTGGAAACGCGTTCGGCGGCGGCGGTCGGGGCCCTGGTCGAACGGCTGAGCCCGGCCGAACGGGCGCGGCTGACCGCCGCGTTGACAACGGTCGAGCGGCTGCTCGACCGGGCGCCGGGGCCGCGCCCCGCGTCGTTCACGCTGCGGGAGCCCGGGCCGGGCGAGCTCGGCTGGGTGATCCAGCGCCATGGCGTGCTCTACCCGGCGGAGTACGGGTGGAACGACGCGTTCGAGGTGCTCGTCGCCGAGGTCGTCGCGCGGTACGCCCGCGCGCACGACCCGGCGCGCGAGCGGGCGTGGATCGCCGAGCACGAGGGGGAGCCGGTGGGCTCGGTGTTCTGCGTGGCGGACTCCCCCGACACGGCGCGGCTGCGGCTGCTGCTGGTCGAGCCGGGCGCCAGGGGCCTCGGCATCGGGCGGGCGCTCGTCGCGGAGTGCGTGCGGTTCGCCCGCGAGGCGGGGTACGTGCGGATGGTGCTGTGGACGAACGCCGTCCTCACCGGCGCGCGGCGACTGTACGAGGCGGAGGGGTTCGGACTGGCGTCCGGCGAGCGGCACCGGATGTTCGGCCCGGAGGAGACGGGCGAGGAGTGGGTCCTGTCGTTGACCCCATGAACGGCCGGTGGCGGGTACACCCCCGCGGGTCCGCTGTGGCGCGCCACGCCGCGTACGGCCGGTTCGCCCCGTGCGGCCCGGCCTCCGGCCGGGGACGTGTTTCCCCACCCACCCACCCTTCCCCGCCTCCGGCGGGACCAACGGCCTCACGGCCGGAAGTGGCCCGCCCCGGGCAGGGATGACCGCCTCACGGCCGAGCGTGCCCCCCGCTCGAACAGGCAACGCCGCAGCAGGCCGCAGGCCGCCCCCGGCGGGGATGACCGCCCCATGGCCGGGCGCGGCCCGGCCCCCCGCGCGGCCGCCGCGCCGTTGGAGCGAGCCGCAGGCTATTCGGGCTTCTGGGTTTCCAACGCCGTCTCCGCGCGGGAGAGAATCTCCGTCACCATCAGGCCGAAGTGCGCGTCGCACGCGTGGGGTTCGCCCGTTCTCGCCGCCGTCAGCAGCGCGTCGAACGCGCGCATGAACGGGCGCACCGCCCCGCCGTCGCCGCGTTCGGGCAGCGTCGAGATGCCCGCGCTGCCCCGCAGCTCCGCCGTCACCGACGCCGCCTGCGGCGGCACCGTGTGGGTCAGCGTCAACGTGCTCGACGCCCCCGACGCGTGCCGCAGCACGACATGCACCAGGTCGCCGGGGCCCCGCGCCGCCGTCACGCCCGCGACCTCGCCGAGCGGCGGAAGCAGCAGCGACAGCGCGTGCGGGCCCACGTCCCACAGCGCGCCACGCTCCTCGCGCCACGGCGAGATCCCCACCGGCCGCTCCCCGCCCCCGAAGATCGGCGAGAACCAGTCGGCCCGCCCCGTCACCCACCCGTCGGTCGCGCTCTGCGCCGCCACCCACGCCGCCGTCTCGGGCGCGAACCGCAGTGTGAAAAAGACCACCGACGCCACACCCGCCGCCGTCACCGCGCCCGCCAGCTCCCTGGCCGCGATCACCGACGTGGCCACCGGCTTGTCCAGCAGCAGATGGCAGCCCGCCGCCGCGGCCCGCACCGCGAGGGGCGCCTGCACGTCGGGAGGCAGCGCGAACGCCACCGCCTCGCAGTCCGCGAACAGCGCGTCGGCGCTCTCGTACGCCCTGGTGTCGAGGCCGTCGGCCAGCTCGGCCGCGGCGTCGGGTCGGCGGCCCCACACGCCGACCAGCTCCGCCTCCGGGTGCTCCATCAGGGCCGGGCCCTGCGTGGCCTGGGCCCAAGGGCCGGTACCGAGCAGACCGATTCTCATCGTTCGGGGCCTCTCTCACTGATCCACCGGATCGATTGGTCAGATGATCCTAAGCCGCAACCAGTGGTGTACTCAGATACACCACCACACGGTGCCGCGACCCCCGTGACGCGCGGGCGCGGAAGGCAGCAGACTGTGACCAACACCGGACTAGAAAGGTCGTCGGATGAACGAGCATCGGGTACGGGACGCCCTGCTGGCGGGCGCCCAGGGGCTACTGCTCTCGCTGCTCGCCCTCGGCGTCTCCCTTCTCCTCTTCATTCTCTTCGTCATCTCCCTCGCCTTCGTCGTCCTGGGCATCGGCCTGTTCACGACGCCCGTGATCGTCGACGCGATCCGCGCGCACGCCGACCAGCGCCGCACGTTCTCCCTCGCCTGGTGCGGCATCGCCATCCCCGCGGGCGGCCACAGGCCCGAGCCGCGGCACCCGCGCCGCGGGCTCGCGGGGCAGGTCGAGCGCACCGTGCACATGCTCAAGGACCCGACCACGTGGCGGGACGCGGGCTGGCTCTTCATCGACGCCGTCGCGGGCTTCATCACCGCGATCCTGCCGCCGGGGCTGCTGCTGTTCGGCCTGGAGGGCCTGGTCCTCGTGGCGGGCGTCTGGGTGCCGATCGCCGACGCCACCGGCACCTACTGGTACGGGATCGTGCCGATCGACTCGTGGTTCACCGCCACCCTCGGCGGGCTCACCGGCGTCGGCTACATCGCCGCCTCGCTCCTCTTCGGCCGCCACCTGCTGCGCGTCCACTTCCTGATGACCCGCGCCCTGATCGGCGCCTCCGAGAAGCGGCTGCTCGCGCAGCGCGTCGCCCGACTCACCGAGACCCGGCACGACGCCCTGGACAACTCCGCGGCCGAGCTGCGCCGCATCGAACGCGACCTGCACGACGGCGCGCAGGCCAGGCTGGTCGCCATGGGCATGAGCCTGGGCACCGTCGAGGCGCTCATCGAGAAGGACCCCGAGCAGGCCAAGCGGATCCTCGCCCAGGCCAGGGAGAACTCCGCGGAGGCGCTGTCCGAGCTGCGCGACCTCGTGCGCGGCATCCACCCGCCCGTGCTGGCCGAGCGCGGCCTGGGCGACGCGGCCAGGGCCCTGGCGCTGCGCATGCAGTTCCCCGTCGAGGTGGACGTGGAGCTGCCGGGGCGCCTGGAGGAGCCGGTGGAGTCGGCCGCGTACTTCGCGATCAGCGAGGTGCTGACCAACGCCGCCAAGCACGCCGCGGCCGAACGCGCCTGGCTCGACATCTACTACAGCCGCGAGGACCGCACCCTGCGCATCGCCATCACCGACAACGGCCGCGGCGGGGCCAACCCCGAGGGCGGCAGCGGGCTGCGCGGCCTGGAGCGGCGGCTCGGCGCGTTCGACGGCGTCCTCGCCGTCTCGAGCCCCGTCGGCGGGCCCACCCTCGTCACCATCGAGATCCCCTGCGCGGAGGCCCCCAGCCTGCGCTGACCCCGCCGCGCCCCCGCCCACCGCCGCACGACCGCGGGACGACCGGTAATCGCCCCCGTGACGTCACCTGCCCGATCCCCAACTCGCGTACGATTTCGCCTCGTTGATCTCCCCCACCCGGACCGGCCAGGACCGGCCGGTCGACGAAGGCGGCATCGATGAGTCCCTCAGGCAGACTGGCTGCGGGCGCGGCGACCCTGGCGACCGCGGCCTTGCTCACCACCGTCCTCCCCTCCCCCTCCCAGGCGGCCGACCCCGCCGCCCTGGCCTACTCGGGCACCACGTCGGTCGGCGTGCACAACGCCTATCTGACCGAGACGTACCCGTACCTCGCCGACGCCCTCGACTCGGGCGCTGGCATGCTGGAGCTCGACGTCTGGACGAACTTCTTCGGCGGCGACTGGCGGGTCGCGCACGACAACCCCTTCGCCAACGTCAACAACTGCGCCGACGCCACCTCCCCCGACGACCTGCGCACCGGACCGGTCAACGCCAACCTCGCGGGCTGCCTCGACGACCTGCGCGTCTGGCACGACGCCAACCCCGGCCACCGCCCCATCCAGATCAAGATCGAGTTCAAGGACGGCTTCGCGGACAACCTCGGCCGCGGACCCGCCGCGTTCGACACCCTGGTGCGCGAGAAGCTGGGCGACGCCGTCTACGGCCCCGGCGACCTGATCGGCTCCCACGCGACGCTCGACGAGGCCGTCCAGGCCGGTGGCTTCCCGACCCGCGACGAGCTGGCGGGGAAGTTCCTCATCCACCTCATCCCCGGCACGGTCGAGGAGAACAACCCCCTCGACCAGCTGTGGACCGACGAGGAGTACGCCACCCATCTGCGGGACTCCGCCGCGGACGGCACCCTCGCGTCCACCACGGCGTTCCCCGCGGTCCACGGCGCCGAGGCGGGCGACCCGCGCACCGCGCGCTACGACGCGTCGCTGCGCCCGTGGTTCGTGGTCTTCGACGGCGACGCCGCCACGTTCGTCGGCGGCTCGATAGACACCGGCTGGTACACCGCGCGGAACTACCTCGTGGTCATGACCGACGCGCACAACGTGCCGCCCGCCATCGACCCCGTGTCCCCGACCGAGCAGCAGGCGCTCGCCCGGGTCGCCGAGCTGGCCGCCGACGGCGCGAGCGTCGTCAGCTCCGACTGGCACACGCTGCCCAGCGTCCTCGCCACGGTCCTGCCGCGCGGCTGAGCTGCTCCCCTTTCGGGGCTAGGCTGAACGCAGCACCTCGGGGAGACCGGAAAAGAGACGGAGTACAACCGTGCGCGTTGTTCTGGCCGAAGACCTCTTCCTCCTCAGGGACGGTCTCGTCCGGCTCCTGGAGGCCCACGACTTCCAGATCGCCGCCGCCGTGGACAACGGGCCCGGGCTCAGCAGGGCGCTGGCCGAGCTGAAGCCGGACGTCGCCGTCGTCGACGTCCGGCTGCCCCCGTCGTTCACGGACGAGGGCCTCCAGTGCGCGCTCCAGGCCCGCCGCGAGCAGCCGGGCCTCCCGGTGCTGGTGCTGTCGCAGCACGTCGAGCAGCTGTACGCGCGCGAGCTGCTCGCCGACGGGAACGGCGGCGTCGGCTATCTGCTGAAGGACCGGGTGTTCGACGCGGAGCAGTTCATCGACGCGGTCCGCAGGGTCGCCGCGGGCGGCACCGCGATGGACCCGCAGGTGATCCAGCAGCTCCTGGCCCAGCGCGGCGGCCAGAACTCCCCGTTGGAGCGGCTGACTCCACGCGAGGTGGAGGTCATCGAGCTGATGGCACAAGGGCGTTCGAACGCCGCGATCGCCGAACGCCTGGTCGTCACGGAGCGCGCGGTGGCGAAGCACACGTCCAACATCTTCACCAAGCTGGGCCTCCCCCCCTCGGACGACGACAACCGCCGCGTCCTGGCAGTCCTCGCCTACCTGGAACGGTAGCCGCTGCGCTGGCCCCGACGCGCACAAACGTCTGTCTTGACGTACGTGGAAACGAACGAAACCCGCACGCGCAAAAAAACTTGTCTTGACGTGCACGAGAGCGAAACCCGCACCCGCCCGACGGCAAGCGCCACGAGCGCGGGCCCGCGCAAAAAACCTGCTCTGACCGGCACCACAACACGACCCGCACCCGCCCGACGGTAAGTGTCACGGGCGCGGACACGCGCAAAAAATCCTGCTCTGACGTGCACCACGACGAAACCCGCACCCGGCCGGCGGCACCAAGCACCGACCACGGTGGCCACCGTTCGTAACCCCGGCAAGGGGCAACTCGTTCTGCCGGTGTGTCTGTCAGCGATGTGGCTTCTCAAGACGTGGGCGCGCGTGCGCTCGACGCGCACTATCCGCGGCTCGTGCGCCTCGGCTATCTCGTGCTGCCGGGGTCGGGCGGGCGCCACCGGCGCGTCCTTTCCGCGCATGCCGTCGTGCAACGCGCCCTGCCTCGCGACGCGTTGAACGCGTCGGGCGCCTCGCCCGCCCTGCCCGCGCAGCGGGACGGCGACCCCGGCTACGACCGGCTGCGGCAGCGGGTGCTCGGCGCCGCCCTCGACGCCGCGCGCCCAGGCCGCTTCCGTCGGCTGCCCAAGGCGCCCCATGCGCTGCCGCGGGTCATGGGCCTCCGGCTGCTCCCACGCGGCGGCGAGGACGCCGAACTCCCCCTGGAACAACGCCTGTCCGCCCTCACCCCCACCGCCCGCGCCGCCTATGCGCTGCGCCGCGTCGACGGCCTCGGCGAGGCCGCCGTGCGGCGGCTCCTGCTGGCCGCGGGGGTGTCCGAGCAGGCGGCCAGGGCGGCGGTCAAGGCCGCGGCCGCGCTGCCGGACGACGCGCCGCTCGCCGACCCGTGCGCGCTCACCGCCGAGCCCACCGACCTGGCGCGCCGCCGCCGCGCGGGCCGCGTCGCGCTGGCCGCGGGTGCGGCGCTCGCCCTGGCTGCGGGCGCGCTCGCCGTCCTGCCCGAGGGGTGGGGCCCCGACGGCGCCGCCGCGCCGCCCTACGCCGAGAACGAGGCCGCCGAGGCCGCCCTCGACCCCGCCGCGCTGCGCGCGGTCGCCCCCGACGCGTGGCGCTCCGCCGACCGCACCGACTTCTCCGTCTGGCCGACCCGCGGCTCCGCGCTCGACGACGCCGCGCTGCTGCGCCGCGCGCTCGCCGTGTGGGCCAGGCCGGGCCAGGACGTGTCGGTCTCCGCGACGCCAGGCACCCAGACGGGGCCCGCGCCCGGGCCCGCCCAGCTGCTCTACGCCGGGGAGGTCGGCGGCTCCTCCGTGGTGCTGCTGTACGACGGGCTGCGGGTGGCGCGTTACGCCGAGCCATCGGGCGCCCAAGGCGGCGGCGTGGCACTGGACTTCGCGCGCGCCGACGGGGCCGACCTCATCGGCGCCTCGGCCGTGGTGCTGGGCCGCGAGGACGGCAACACCCGCTATCTGACCGCCCCTTGGGTCTCGGAGGCGGCCATGTCCGACCTGGCGGACGCCGCGGACGAGCCCGCCGACGTCGCGATCGACGAGGACGGGGTGACCGACGCCGTGCGCACCGGCGCCGGGACCGATCCGGCGCGGTGCGACGCCTACCCCGTGCTCGAACTCACCGCGCGCGGCGCCGACTCCGCCTACCGGATGGCCGATCTCGGGGAGCTGCTCCCGGCGTTGCTCACCCTGGGCGACCCGGGTGGCGCGCCGGGCGCGGGGGCGGACGCCGCGGCGCGCGAGGGCTGGGCGCGGATCGCGTGCCACCTGCCCGCGCTCGGCGCGGGCGGCGTGCGGGCGGTCAACGCCTGGGAGTTCGCCTCGCTCGACCTGCCCGACGCGGCGGGCACGGGGCGTTGGCTCTGCACGCGCGCGGAGACCTGGCGCGGCACGGGCAGCAAGGCGCTGGCGCAGTTCGTGCCGCCGCCGACGCGGCCGGGCGAGCCCGGCGTGGTGACGGCGGCGGCCGAGGACACCCCGGCCTGCGGGCCCCGTGACCCGCGGGTGCTCAGTGGGGTCATGTGGCGTTCCCCCGCGGGGAGTTGGTATCTGGTCGCGGGGGGAAGCGAGCAGGTCGTGGCCATCGAGGCCGATGGCGAGGTCACCGGGCGGGCCGAGGGCCCCACGGCCGTGCTGCCCGCGTCGGAGGGCGCGACGGCCGACCTGGTCGGCGAGCTCGCGGACGGCGGCGAGCTGCCCATGCTGGGCTAGCGCTGCCCCAGGACCCCCCGGAACCCCTCGGCGGGTGGCCGCGTCACAGGGCCATGAGGAAACGAGCATTGCTGGGCGTGGTCCCCGCCGTGCTGTTGTTCACCGCGTGCGGCGACGAGGGCGGGTCCGACCCGGCGCGGGGCGACGCGCCGCCCGAGAACCCCCCTCCCGTCGACCAGGAGTACCGGGCCTCTGGCACGGTGCTCCAGTCCCCCGACCACGGCCCCGTGCTGTGCGCGGGGGTCGCGGAGTCCTTCCCGCCGCAGTGCGGCGGCGGCGTCGAGCTGGCGCGGTGGGACTGGGACGCGGTGGAGGCGGCGTCGGAACAGGGCACCACCTGGGGAGATTTCGAGCTGACGGGAACGTGGGACGGCGAGACGTTCACGGTCACCGGGACAGGGCCGCCGTCGAGACCGGCGGAGTGGCCCGCGGCGCCCGCGCCCGACGAGCCGGGCGGCGGCGACCGGGCGGGGCGGGACCCGGAGGAGCTGGCGGACATCCAGCGGGACCTCACGGAGGACTTCCCCGACGACGTGCTGTCGTCGTTCCCCGACGAGGAGCAGGGTGTGGTCCAGGCCGATGTGGTGCTGGCGACGCCCGAGCTGCGGGAGACGGTCGACGAGCGCTTCGGCGAGGGCGCCGTGGTCCTCACCAGCTGGCTGATGCCGGTGTCCCCGGGGAGTTGACGGCGGCGCCGCCGTTGCCCCCCGGGGCGATCAGCGGGACGTCGGCGGCGAGGGCGGGGCTGCGGCGGCGCGTGCCTGGGCCGTCGAGCCCCTGACGACCAGCTCGCACTGGAAGACGAACTCGGTGGGGTGGGCCAGCGTGCCGCCGACCTCCTCGAGGAGGGCGTCCACGGCCGCGGCCGCCATGGCCCTGACCGGCTGGCGCAGCGTGGTGAGCGGCGGGTCGGTGAACGCGAAGATGTAGGAGTCGTCATAGCCGACGACCGAGACGTCGCGCGGCACGTCGAGCCCGCGCTGCCGCACCGCGCGGATCGCGCCGAGCGCGGTCATGTCGCTGCCGCACACGATGCCGGTGCAGCCCGCGTCGAGCAGCGCGGTGGCGGCCGCCTGGCCGCCCTCCACGCCGAACAGCGAGTGCCGCACCACCCCTTCGCCCCCCTCCGCGATCCCGGCCCCCTCGACCGTGAACTCCGCCTCCCTCCCCCCGATCTCCGCCTCCCTCCCCCCGATCTCCTCAAGGAACCCCGCGACCTTGCGCCGCACCGGCACGAACCGGTCGGGCCCGACGGCCAGGCCGATCCGCCGGTGGCCGAGCGCCCGCAGATGGCGCACGGCGATCCGGGTCGCCGCGGCGTCGTCGGGCGAGACGGAGGGCGCGCTGATCGCGGGCTGGAAGCCGTTGATCAGGACGAACGGCACGCCGCGCCCGGTGAGCCTGGCGTAACGCGCCGGATCCGCCGTGGTGTCGGCGTGCATCCCCGACAGGAAGATGATCCCGGTGACGCCCCGGTCGACCAGCTGCTCCACCAGCTCGTCCTCGGTCGCGCCGCCCGGGCTGCGGGTGCAGAGCACGGGCGTGTAGCCGCGCCCGGCCAGCAGCTGCTCGATGACCTGGGCGAACGCGGGGAATATCGGGTTGGTCAGCTCCGGGATCACCAACCCCACAAGACCCGCGCTGCGCTGCCGCAGCCGCGTCGGGCGCTCGTAGCCGAGGACGTCGAGGGCGGCGAGCACCTTCTGCCGGGTGGCCGCGGCGACGCCCGCCTTGCCGTTGAGCACGCGGCTGACGGTCGCCTCGCTGACCCGCGCCTGCGCCGCGATGTCCGCGAGGCGCGCGGGCCCGGCGTCCGTCACCGCGCCCCCTCGGACACGTCTCCGCGCGCGTCGTTCACAGGCTCTCCCACCACACCGTGCAATCCCCCGGCAGCACCCCGGGGTCGGGGAGCGGGGCGCTGGTGAGGAGGGCGCGGCCTGGCTCGGGGAGCAGGCCGGGGACGGGCACGGGGGTGGCGGTCGTGTTGACCGCGCACACCACGGCGGAGCCGTCCGCGCCGAGGCGGCGGAAGGCGAGGACGCCATCGGGCGCCGCCAGCCAGCGCACCGCGTCGCCCGCGCCCAGCGCCGCGTGCGCGCGCCTGGCGGCAAGCGCCGCGCGGTACAGCTCGAGGGTGGAGGCGGGGTCGCCGGTCTGGCGGGCGACCGAGAGCGTTGCCCACGTGGGGGGTTGGGGCAGCCAGCTGCCGCCGTCGCCGAAGCCGTAGGACGGGCCTTCCGGGGTCCAGGGGATGGGCACGCGGCAGCCGTCCCGCAGCCCGTCCTGCCCCTCGGCCTCGGCGCCACGCCGGAAGAACGCCGGGTCCTGGCGCGCCTCGTCGGGGAGGTCGGTGACCTCGGGCAGGCCGAGCTCCTCGCCCTGGTAGAGGTAGGCGGAGCCGGGCAGCGCGAGCATCAACAGCGTTGCGGCGCGGGCGCGTTCGAGGCCGCCGCCGAGGCGGGTGCGGTGGCGCACGACGTCGTGGTTGGACAGCACCCAGGTGGAGGGCGCGCCCACGGGCCGCATCGAGTCGAGCGAGGAGTCGATCGCCCCCCGCAACTCCTCGGCGTTCCACGGGGTGTTGAGATAGTGGAAGTTGAACGCCTGGTGCAGCTCGTCCGAACGGACGTACAGCGCCGTCCGGTCGGGGGTGGGGGTCCACGCCTCCGCGACGCCGATGCGCGGCGTGGGGTACTCGTCGAGGATCGTGCGCCACGAGCGGTAGATCTCGTGCACCCCGTCCTGGTCGAAGAACGGCAGGATGTCCGTTCCCAGCAGCCGCAGTTGACCCGGCTGCCCCATGTCGGGGAGCCCCGGGGCCTTGACGAGGCCGTGGGCGACGTCGATGCGGAAGCCGTCGACGCCCATGTCGAGCCAGAAGCGCAGGACGGAGCGGAACTCGTCGTGGACGGCGCGGTTGTCCCAGTTGAGGTCGGGCTGTTCGGGGGCGAAGAGGTGGAGGTACCACTCGCCCGGGGTGCCTTCGGGGTCGTCGACGCGGGTCCAGGCGGGGCCGCCGAAGATGGACTCCCAGTCGTTGGGCGGGAGTTCGCCGTGGGTGCCGCGTCCGGGGCGGAAGTGGTAGCGCTCGCGCAGGGGCGAGCCCGGGCCCTCGCGCAGGGCGCGCCGGAACCACTCGTGGCGGTCGGACGAGTGGTTGGGGACGAGGTCGGTGATGACCTTCAGGCCCAGGTGGTGGGCGTCGCGGATGAGGGCGTCGGCGTCGTGGAGGTCGCCGAACATCGGGTCGATGGCGCGGTAGTCGGCGACGTCGTAGCCCGCGTCGGCCTGGGGTGAGGCGTAGAAGGGGCTCAGCCACACGGCGTCCACGCCGAGTTCGGCCAGGTAGGGCAGCCGGGCGCGGATGCCCGCGAGGTCGCCCATCCCGTCGCCGTTCCCATCGGCGAACGAGCGCGGGTAGACCTGGTAGATGACCGCGTCACGCCACCACTCCGAGGGGGTGGCAGGAGACGTGGCGGGGGCCCCTGAGGGCTGGGCGCGGTCGGCGAGGTGCTGGGTCATGTCATCCCTGGGGTGATTCGGTCAGGCTTTGGTCGCGCCGGCGGTCAGCCCGGACTGGAGGTGGCGCTGCGCGTAGCCGAAGACGAGGATGGCGGGGACGGCGATGAGGACGGCCGCGGCCGTCATCAGGTGCCAGTCCTGGGTGTGCTGGTTGACAAAGGTCTGGAGGCCACCGGCCAGCGTGAGGTTCCGCTCGCCCGTCATGAACGCCGTGGCGAAGGCGACTTCGGCCCACGCCGTGACGAAGGAGTAGAACGCCGTGACGGCAAGGCCCGGCTTGGCCAGCGGCATGATCAGCCGCCAGAAGACGCCGAACGGGTTGAGCCCGTCGACCCGGCCCGACTCGTCGATGGCCACGGGGATGGTGTCGAAGAAGCTCTTCATCATCCACGCGCAGAACGGCACGGCGATCGTCAGATAGGTGACGACGAGGCCGACCGGCTGGTTGAGCAGCCCGTAGCGGGACATCAGGTTGTACAGCGGCACGATCAGCACCGCCATCGGGAACATCTGCGTGAGCAGCAGGGTCCACATCAGCGGGCGCATGCCGGGAAAGCGGAAGCGGCTGAGCGCGTAGCCGGTGGTGGACGAGATGAAGACGCCGATCACCGTCGTGGCGAGCACGATCACGACCGAGTTGCCGAACCACGTGAGGAACTCGGTGTCGTTGATGACGTGGTCGTAGTTGTCCAGCGTGAAGCCGGAGACCAGCGACCGCGTGAACGTGTCGGTCTTCGGCTTGAACGAGGTGACCAGCAGCCACAGCGGCGGGAACACCGCGATCGCCGCCGCCACGAGCAGCGTCGCGTGCAGGCCGATCGAGGCCGCGCGGGAACGCTCCCCGCGCCTTCGCTGCCGGGGCGCGCCGCGTCGGCGGGTCACGGTCGTGGTCGTGGTCGTGGCCCTGGTCGTGTCGTCGGTGGCCATCGTCACCACACCTCTCCCTGCTTGCGGAGTGCCCTGCGGTAGGAGATCGCGAAGAGGACGAGGAGCAGCAGGATCAGCACGCCCCACGCGGCCGAGTTGGCGAAGTCGCGCGGGCTCGCGGTGAAGGCCAGCCGGAACGCCTCGGTGACCAGGATGTCCGTGGACCCCGCCGGGCCGCCCCGGGTGAGCAGGAAGATCACCGGGAACATGTTGAACGTCCAGATCGTGCTGAGCAGCACCACCGTCATCGACACCGACCGCACGCCGGGCAGCGTGATGAAGCGGAAGCGCTGCCACGCGCTCGCCCCGTCCATCTCGGCCGCCTCGTACTGCTCGGCGGGGATCGACTGGAGCGCGCCCAGCATGGCGATGAGCATGAACGGCACGCCAAGCCAGACGTTGACGGCGATCACGGCGGCCTTGGCCCATGTGGGGTCGGACAGCCAGGCGATGCCGTCGATGCCGCGGCCCTCGAGAAGGCTGTTGAGAAGGCCGTTGCGCTCGTTGTAGAGCATCCGCCAGGCGAAGACGGACACGAACGCCGGGATGGCCCACGGCAGGATCAGGGCCATGCGGTAGGCGGTGCGCCCGCGGAACTGGCGGTTGAGCATGTTGGCGAGGGTCAGGCCGATGGCGAAGGTGATCGCCACACAGGCCACCGTCCAGACCACGGTCCAGCCCAGGCGGTCCCAGAAGGCGTCGTCGCCGAGGATGTCGACATAGTTGTCGAGGCCGATGAACTCATAGGTCGCCGGTATGGAGTTGACGCCGATCGTCCGCTCGACGTTGGCCTCGTCGGCGTCGGTCAGGGAGAGATAGACGCCCCTGACCAGCGGCCAGCCGATGATCGCGGTGATCACCAGGACGACGGGGGCGATCATCGCCCAGGCGTACCAGTGCGTGGAGAGGGCCAGGCGCAGCCGTCCCGGGCCGCCGCCCGCCCCGCGGCGGGGGCCGCGGGCGCGCTCGGCGCCCGTGGCCCCCGCCTCCGCCTCCCCGGGGGAGGCGATGGTGGGTGAGGTCATGGGGTGCCTCCCTTACTGCCAGTCCTCGAGGAGGTCGCGGAAGGCCTCGCCGGTGTCGGCCGCGGCCTCTTCGGGCGAGGCGGACCCGGTGAGCATGGCCTCGATGGACACCCGCAGCGGCTCGAACAGGGACTGCGCCTGCGGGATCCAGGGCCGCTCGTGGGCGATGTCGACGGCGGGCTTGAAGAAGCCGACCATCTCGTTCCCCTGCACCGCAGGGTCCTCGTAGACCGAGGCGCGCGTGGGCAGCAGGCTCAGCTCCTCGGTGATCCGCGTCTGGGACTCGACCGAGGACATGTACTTGACGAACTCGAACGACGCGTCGGCGTCCGGAGTCCCGGCGTACACCGCGTAGTTCCAGCCGCCGAGCGGCGAGCCCTGCGCCTGGCCGCCCGCCGGGACCGGGGCCACGCCCAGGTCCTCGCCGAGCGCGGCGGTGGCGTCCGCGATGGCCCAGGGGCCGTTGATCATCATGGCGACGTCGCCGTTGCCGAACGCCGACATCATGTTCTCCCAGCCCTCGCTGGTGTCGGTGATCGCGGCGCCCGAGTCGATGAGGCCCTGCATCGTCTCGAACGCGGCCACCCCGGCGGCGTTGTCGACCGTGACCTCCTGGGCGTCGGCGTCGACCAGGTCGCCGCCCTCGCCGTAGAGGAACGGCAGGAACCAGTACGGGTCGTCGCCGCGCACATACAGCGGCGTGACGCCGTCCTCGTCGAACGCGCCTGTGGACGCCTCGACGTCGGCGAGCGACGCGGGCACCTCGACCCCGGCCTGGTCGAGCAGCGCCTGGTTGTAGAAGAGGGCGAGGGTGTCGGTCACCTGGGGGACCGCGAAGGTCTCGCCCTCGTACTGGGTGGAGGCCCACGGGGTGGGCAGGAAGTCCTCCTGGTCCTCCAACGCCGCGGTGTCGTCCAGCGGGTAGAGGTAGCCGAGGCTCGCGAAGTCGGCCACCCAGGCGACCTCGGTGCGCATCACGTCGGGGGCCTCGTTCGCGCCCGCCGCGTTCTTGAAGCGGTTCTGCGCGTCGTCGAAGCCGACGTTCACGTAGTCGACCGTCACGCCGGGGTGCAGCTCCTCGAAGTCCGCCGCGACGGCCTCGAACACCTCCGCCTCGGTCTCGTTCGAGGTGTCCCAGTAGGTGACGGTGCCCGACAGCTCGCCGTCACCGCCTCCGCCGCCACCCCCGTCCCCGTCGTCTCCGCCGCAAGCCGTTGCCGCAAGAGCCAGCACGGCAACCACGGCCGTCGTTCCTATGCTGCGCCGCATGTGAACTCCTTCAAGCCTTACGCCCGATACAGGGGTGTTTGTCCACCCTATGCGCCGCACCGCTGCGGCGCCGGACTGGGCAGGAACGTAACAGCGCTGCCATACTTTGGAAAGACCTTGCGGCAAATTGCTGCAAGACTGAGTCCATGCACGAGTCGCTCCTCGAAATTCATACATTCCGGTACGTTTCTCAGCCTCTGGTGGGCAGCGTCACCGGTGACCGGTAAGGTCCCGAACTGTGACCGCACGGCTTGCTGACATCGCAGCCCAGGCGGGGGTCAGCGAAGCGACCGTCAGCCGTGTGCTCAACGGCAAGCCGGGAGTCGCCGCCGCCACCCGCGAATCCGTCCTGACGGCGCTCGACCTCCTCGGCTACGAGCGCCCCGCCCGACTCGTCAAGCGCAGCGCGGGACTTGTGGGCCTGATCACCCCCGAGCTCGAGAACCCCATCTTCCCCGCGTTCGCCCAGGTGATCTGCCAGGCGCTCACCCGCCAGGGATACACCCCGGTGCTCACCACCCAGACCCCGGGCGGCTCCACCGAGGACGAGCTGACGGCGATGCTGGTCGAGCGGGGCGTCTCGGGCATCATCTTCATCTCGGGCCTGCACGCCGACACCAGCGCGGACATGGAGCGTTACGAGCGGCTGCGCGGCTTCGGTGTCCCGTTCGTCATGATCAACGGCTTCTCCCCCAAGGTCCGCGCCCCCTTCGTCTCGCCCGACGACCGCGCGGCCATGCGACTGGCCGTCACCCACCTGGTGTCGCTCGGCCACCGGCGCATCGGCCTCGCGCTCGGCCCGGCCCGCTTCGTCCCGGTGCGGCGCAAGGTCGAGGGCTTCCTCGCGGGCCTTGCCGAGGAGCTGCGCGTCAAGGAGTCCGAGGCGCGGCGCCTGATCGAGCACTCGCTCTACACCCTGGAGGGCGGCCAGGCCGCCACCACCGCGCTGCTCGAACGCGGCTGCACCGCCGTCGTCTGCGCCAGCGACATGATGGCGCTCGGCGCGATCCGCGCGGCCCGCCAGCGGGGCCTGAAGGTCCCGGAGCACTGCTCGGTCATCGGCTTCGACGACTCCCCGCTGATCGCGTTCACCGATCCGCCGCTCACCACGATCCGCCAGCCCGTCCCCGCGATGGGCCAGGCCGCGGTGCGCGCGCTGCTCGAGGAGATCGGCGGAACGCCGGCCCCGCACAGCGAGTTCATCTTTCTCCCCGAGCTGGTGGTCCGCGGCTCGACCGCCACCGCGCCGGTGATACAGAAGACATGACGGGGAGGCGCGTGACCTCGGGGTCACCCCTCGGGGGATGAGCCGGTGCCGTCGGCCGCGCGGATGACGGGCCCGGGGCGAAGACCAGACCGGAGGATGATCGGGCCGGTGTCAGTCCTCTGGCAAACTGTTCGCCCATGGGGGCAACAACCAGCGTCAGTTCGAAAGTGGAGCGAGTGGATCCGGCACGACCCGTGACCGGCCGCGACAACGGTGCGGCACCCCCGAGACGCCTCGGCTCGCTGCGGCGGCCCCGGCGGCCCAGGGTCTGGTTCGAGCTGATGCTCATCGCCATCAGCTACCTGGTCTACTCGCTGATCCGCAACGCCGCCCCCCTCCGCGAGGACCAGGCGCAGTCCCACGCCCGTTGGATCTGGGAGCTCCAGGGCTCCCTCGGCCTCGACTTCGAGCTGGCGCTCAACAAGGCGGCGGCGGGCGTCACCTGGCTCATCGTCGCGATGAACTACTACTACGCGACGCTGCACTTCATCGTCACGATCGTCGTGCTGGTCTGGCTGTTCCGCAGCCACCCCGGGCGGTACGGCGCGACGCGCCTGGTGCTGTTCGCGACCACGACCGTCGCCCTGCTCGGGTACTACTTCTACCCGCTGGCCCCGCCCCGCCTGATGGACGGGATGGACTTCATCGACACCGCGGCCGTTCACCAGACCTGGGGGTCGCTGTCCGCCGAGGACAGCGCGATGGCCTCCGTGTCCAACCAGTACGCCGCGATGCCGTCGATGCACATCGGCTGGTCGCTGTGGTGCGGCATCACCATCGCCGTGCTGGCAGGGCCGCTGTGGGTCAAGCTCCTCGGGGCGCTCTACCCCGTGCTCACGCTCGTGGTCATCATGGCCACGGCGAACCACTTCTGGCTCGACGCGGCCGGGGGCATGGTCTGCCTGGCCTTCGGGTTCGCGGTGGCCTCCCTGTGGTACGGCAGGCAGTGCTACCGGCTGCCGCGCCACGTCCCGTCGGAGGACGCGCCTCGACCCGAGTAGGGATCAGCCCTCGTAGAACAGCCGCTCGACGACCGTGCGGGCGCGGCGGGTGGTGCGCCGGTAGTCGTCGAGCATCCGGCCGACCGTCCCCGGCTCGTACCCCAGATAGCGCGCCACGGCCGCCGACTCGCGGGCGTCGGCGGGGAACGTGTCCTGCGGGCGCGCGCGCACCAGCATCACGGCGTTCCGCACGCGCGAGGCCAGCACCCACGCCTCGTCGAGCACCTCGGCGTCCTCCGCGTCGAGCAGCCCCGCGCCCACCGCGGCGGCGAGCGCCCCGCGGGTGCGGGTCGTGCGCAGCGCCTCGACCTCGTGGGCGTGGCGCAACTGGAGCAGCTGAACGGTCCACTCGACGTCGCTGAGCCCGCCCCTGCCCAGCTTGGTGTGCAGGGTGGGGTCGGCGCCGCGCGGCAGGCGTTCGGCCTCCATCCTGGCCTTGAGCCGCCGGATCTCGCGGATCGCGTCCTGGTCGAGGCCGCCCACGGGATAGCGCAGCGGGTCGATCAGCTCGGTGAACCTCCGGCCGAGGTCCGCGTCGCCCGCCACCGGCTCGGCGCGCAGCAGCGCCTGGCTCTCCCACACGAGCGACCAGCGGCGGTAGTAGGCGGCGTAGCTGGTGAGCGAGCGGACCAGCGGGCCGTTCCTGCCCTCGGGGCGCAGATGCGTGTCGACCAGCAGGGGCGGGTCGATGCTGGGGAGTTGGAGCAGCCGGATCATCTCGTTGGCGATGGCCGAGGCGGCCTCCGCCGCGGCGCGCTCGTCGGCGCCTTCGGCGGGCTCGTGGACGAGGACGACGTCGGCGTCGGAGCCGTAGCTCAGCTCGTGCCCGCCGAAGCGGCCCATGGCGATGACGGCGAGCCGTGCGGGCGGCGGCCGGTGGCCGATGGCGGCCGTGGCGGCGGTGAGGGCGCCGCGGAGGGTGGCGGCGTTGAGCGCGGTGAGGGCCGAGCCGACGCGGTCGAGGGCCTGGCCAGGGGCCTCGTGCGGGGCCACGTCGGGGGCGTAGGCGCCGACGATGTCGGCCGCGGCGGTGCGGAACAGCTCGCGGCGGCGCACCCCTCGGGCCACCGCGACGGCGCTCTCGGCGGTGTCGGCGCGGCCGACGGCGGCCTGGATCTCCTGGGCGAGGGCGGCGGGCGGGCGGGGCGCGAGTCCCTCGGCCGCGCCGAGCAGGGCGACGGCCTCGGGGGCGCGCAGCAGCAGGTCGGGGGCCAGGCGCCCGGCGGACAGGACGCGCGCGAGGTTCTCGGCGGCGGCGCCCTCGTCGCGCAGCAGCCGCAGATACCAGGGGCTGGTGCCGAGCGCGTCGGACACCTTGCGGAAGTTGAGGAGCCCGGAGTCGGGGTCGGCCGAGTCGGCGAAGCTGGCCATGAGGACGGGCAGCAGGGTGCGTTGGATGGCGGCCTTGCGGGTGACGCCCGAGGCGAGCGCGGAGAGGTGGCGCAGGGCGGCGGCGGGGTCGGCGAAGCCGAGCGCGACGAGCCGCTCCTTCGCGGCGTCCTGGCCGAGCCGCAGCTGCCCCGCGTCGAGGCGGGCGACGGCGTCGAGCAGCGGCCGGTAGAACAGCTTCTCGTGCAGGCGGCGGACGCCCGCGGTGTGGCGGCGCCAGGCGGCGGTCAGCTCCTTGACGGGCTCGCCCGCGAAGCCGAGCGAGCGCCCCAGGCTGCGCAGCTCGGCCTCCTCGGTGGGCATCAGGTGGGTGCGGCGCAGGCGGCGCAGCTGGATGCGGTGCTCGACGGTGCGCAGGAAGCGGTAGGAGGCGTCGAGCGACGCGGCGTCCTGGCGGCCGACATAGCCGCCCGCGGCGAGCGCGGCCAGCGCGTCGAGGGTGCTCGAGCCGCGCAGCTCGGGGTCGGTGCGGCCGTGGACGAGCTGGAGGAGCTGCACGGCGAACTCGACGTCGCGCAGGCCACCGGGGCCCAGCTTCAGCTCGCGTTCGGCCTGGGCGGCCGGGATGGAGCTCTCGACGCGGCGGCGCATGCGCTGCACGTCCGACACGAAGTTCTCGCGCTCGACGGCCTGCCACACCAGCGGGGCCACGGCGGCGGCGTACTCCGCGCCGAGCGCCTCGTCGCCCGCGACGGGGCGGGCCTTGAGCAGCGCCTGGAACTCCCAGGTCTTGGCCCAGCGCCGGTAGTACGCCAGGTGGCTCACGAGGGTGCGGACCAGCGGGCCGTTCCTGCCCTCGGGGCGGAGGTTGGCGTCCACGGGCCAGATGGTGCCCTCGGCCGTGGTGTCCGAGCAGATCCGCATCAGGTGGGCGGCCAGGCGCGTGGCGGCCTGGAGCGCGGGGCCCTCGTCGGCGCCGTCGGCGGGCTCGGCGACGAAGATGACGTCCACGTCGGAGACGTAGTTCAGCTCGCGGCCCCCGCACTTGCCCATGCCGATGACGGCGAGGCGGCACGCGGCGTCGTCGTCGGGGGCCGCCGCGGCGGCGATCCGCAGGGCGGCGCGGAGCGTCGCGGTGGCCAGGTCGGCCAGCTCGGCGGCGGTCTCGGCGACGTCGGTGGTGCCGGTGATGTCGCGCGCGGCGATGGTCAGCAGGGCGCGGTGGTAGGCGACGCGCAGTCCGTCGGGGTCGGCGGCGTCGGCCAGGGCCGCCTCGAACTCCTCGGTGCCCGGGTGCAGATCGGCCGTCTCGAACGCGACGAGGGCCCGCCACTCGGCGGGGTGGCGGACGAGGTGGTCGGCGAGCCCGTCGGAGGCGCCGAGCACGGCGAGCAGCCGGTCCCGCAGCGGCTTGGCGGCCAGCAGGGTGTCGAGGAACGCGGCCCGTTCGCCGTCGGGCTGGGCCTCGGCCAGCCTGACCAGGGCGCCGAGGGCCGCGTCCGGGTCCGCGGTGGCCGCGAGCGCGTCGAGCAGCGGCCCGTCGGCGGCGGCCGACCGCAGCGCGGGAGCGTCGAGCAGCCGGGCCGCGTCGGTCGGGTCGGTGAACCCCCGCCGCAGCAGCTGCCCGAACCGGCTGTCCCGCCGCCCGCCCAACGGCACGCCGTCGCCCCCCTCCGCACTGATCTGTTCTGTGCTGATCCGTCCCAGGAAGCCTAGCGACCCCTGGTCACAGCACGGGCAGGTTCTTGCGGAGCTCGAACGCCGTGACCTCGCTCCGGTACTCCTCCCACTCCTGCCGCTTGTTGCGGAGGAAGAAGTCGAAGACGTGCTCGCCCAGCGTCTCGGCGACCAGCTCGCTGTGCTGCATGAGGTTGATCGCCTCGCCGAGGTTCTGCGGAAGGGGCTCGATGCCCAGGGCCCGGCGTTCGCGATCGGTCAGCGCCCAGACGTCGTCCTCGGCGCCAGGCGGCAGCTCGTACCCCTCCTCGACGCCCTTGAGGCCCGCGGCGAGCAGCACGGCGTAGGCCAGGTAGGGGTTGGCGCCCGAGTCGAGTGAGCGGACCTCGATGCGGGTCGAGCCGGTCTTGCCCGGCTTGTACATGGGCACGCGGATCAGCGCGGAGCGGTTGTTGTGGCCCCAGCAGATGTACGAGGGCGCCTCGCCGCCCGCGCCCGCGGTGCGCTGGGTGCCGCCCCAGATGCGCTTGTAGGAGTTGACCCACTGGTTGGTGACGGCGGAGATCTCGCCCGCGTGCCTGAGCAGCCCGGCGATGAACGAGCGGCCGATCTTGGAGAGCCGGTAGTCGGCGCCGGTCTCGTGGAAGGCGTTGCGGTCGCCCTCGAAGAGCGACAGGTGGGTGTGCATGCCGGAGCCGGGGAACTCCGAGAACGGCTTGGGCATGAACGTCGCCTGCACGCCCTGCTCGAGCGCCACCTGCTTCATCACCAGGCGGAACGTCATGATGTTGTCCGCGGTGGAGAGCGCGTCGGCGTAGCGCAGGTCGATCTCCTGCTGGCCCGGGGCGCCCTCGTGGTGGGAGAACTCCACGGAGATCCCCATGGACTCGAGCATCGTGATGGCCTGGCGGCGGAAGTCCATGCCGACGGCCTGCGGGGTGTGGTCGAAGTACCCGGAGGTGTCGGCGGGCACCGGCCTGGTGCCGTCGACCGGCTTGGAGTCCAGCAGGAAGAACTCGATCTCGGGGTGGGTGTAGAAGGTGAAGCCCAGGTCGGACGACTTGGCGAGGGCGCGCTTGAGGACATAGCGCGGGTCGGCGTACGAGGGGGAGCCGTCGGGCATCAGGATGTCGCAGAACATCCGGGCGGTGCCGGGGGACTCGGCGCGCCAGGGCAGTATCTGGAACGTACTCGGGGCGGGCTTGGCGATCATGTCGGACTCGTGCACACGGGCGAATCCCTCGATGGCCGAGCCGTCGAAGCCGATCCCCTCCTCGAACGCCTGCTCGAGCTCGGCGGGGGCCACGGCGACGGACTTGAGAAAGCCCAGCACATCGGTGAACCACAGCCGGACGAAGCGGATGTCCCGCTCCTCCAGCGTGCGGAGCACGAACTCCTGCTGCTTCTCCATTTCCACCCATCCTCGCTGGTCAGACGGCTCTTCCCCCGCCCGCGGGGTCCTGCGGGGCTCGAAGAGCATCCCATCACAGGATTTCCGCCGCGTTGCGCATGCGCGACCGCGACGGCCCGGCTCCATTGTGGGGTACCCGAGGAGGACCGGCCCAGCCGCGCGGGGGCCGTGGCGACCCCGTTCGGAGGAGGTTCGGGCAACCGCCTGCGGCGGGCCTTCGGCGCGCTCTACTCTCCCTCTCACAGAGCGAGTTGACGCCGTCACGGCTCGTCGCCGACGCGTGCGCCGAGGCCGGTTCCCGGGGCAGTGAGGACCCATCGTGCATGCCGAACCCTTACCGAGAGACCACCGCAGGGCCGCGACCACGGGACGGTGGGCCGCCGCGCCCGCCCTGGTGGGCCTGCTGGCCGTGGCCGCGGCGCTGCTCGTCGCCGAGGGCGCGCGGCCCGCGGTGCTCGGCTGCGGCGCTGCGGCCACGCTCGCGGTGGGCGCCATGGCGGGCGAGACCGCGCGGCGCGGCAGGCTCGTCGCGGCGCTCGGCGAGCGGCTCGACCAGCAGGCCGACGACACCGCCACGCTGGTCTACGAGGTGGTGCCGCCCCTGCTCGAGCGGCTGCGCGACGGCGAGGTGGAGGGGGACGTGCTGCCGCCGTTGACGCCGGGCCCGTTCTCCGACGTCCGGATCAGCGCCGCGCACGAGACGCTGCTGTTCGCGCTCGTGGACATGGCCCGCGAGAAGGAGCTGCAACGCGACTCGGGGAAGCGGGCCATCGTCAACGTCGCGGGCCGCATCCAGTCCGAGATCCACCGGCTCCAGCACCGCGTCGGCGCGATGCAGTTCCGCCATGACAGCCCCGAGCTGATGGGCGAGCTCATGGAGGTCGAGCACGGGGTGAACGTCGCGGGCCGCCACGCCACCGCGTTGGCCGTCCTGGGCGGCGGCACCCCGCTGCGCCGCAGGCGGCAGCCCGTCCCGCTGTACGACGTGCTGCGCGCGGGCTCGGGCCCGATCACCGAGTACGCGCGCGTCACGCAGCACCACGTGGTGGAGGCGGCGGTGGTGGGCGAGGCGGTCGAGTCGCTCATGCTCGTGATGGCCGAGCTGCTCGACAACGCCACGCGGTTCTCCCCGCCGAACACCAAGGTCGTGATCAACGCCCAGGAGGTGGCGCACGGCATCGAGGTGTCCGTCGAGGACTGCGGGGCGGGCCTGACCTCCGAGGCCACCGAGCGCGCCGAGGCCCTGCTGCGGCAGGGCGTGGACGGCATCGACGTGCTCGACCTGGGCGAGACGGCGCGGATCGGGCTGCGGGTCGCGGGCATCCTGGCCGCGCACCACGGGGCGCGGATCTCGCTGCGGCCCTCGACGGGGGCCGGGGTACGGGCGGTGGTGTTCCTGCCGGACGAGTTGTTCACGGTCCTGCCCCCCACGGGCCATCCGACGCACGCCAGGCCGAGCCCGTTCGCGCCCTGGCCGCCAGGACCCGCAGGGTCCGGCGGGTCCGACGGGTCCGGCGGCCGGGGCTGGAGCGCCGACGAGCGCACGCCGAGCGGGCTGCCCCGGCGCAAGCGCCCGCCCTGGCCCCGGATCGGCGGGCCGCAGCGGCGCTGACCCCATCCCGACCCCGACCCCTCAAGGAGGCCCCCGTGTGCTCCACCTCGTCAGAACCGGCCCGGCGGCCCGAGACCCGGCCGCCCGAGGCCGAGCGGCCCACGTGCCCGGTCGCGCGGCCCGGCCCCGGCGGCGTCCAGCGGCTCGACGGACGGGCCGTGGCGGCCGAGCCCGCCGCGTTGTTCGAGCGGCTGCGCGCCGAGCACGGGCCCGTGGTGCCGGTGCTGCTCGAAGGCGACGAGCCCGCGTGGCTGGTCGTCGGGTACCACGAGGTGCTCCATGTGGCGCGCAACCCCCGGCGGTTCAGCCGCGACGGCCGCCTGTGGACCGCGTGGCGCGAGGGCAGGGTCGGGCCGCAGGCGCCCCTCGCGCCCGTGCTGGCATGGGGCCCCGACTGCGCGCACCAGGACGGCGCGGAGCACCAGCGGCTGCGCGCCGCGGTCAACGAGAGCCTCGGGCGCTTCGACCGGCGCGGGCTGCGCCGCCTGGTGCGGCGCCACGCCGACCGGCTGATCGACGACTTCGCCGGGGAGGGCCACGCGGAGCTGCTGTCCCGGTACGCCAGGCGGCTGCCCATGCTGACGCTGACCGAGGTGCTCGGGCTACCACCGGACGAGGGCCCCGGGCTCGTCGAGGCCGGGCGTCGGCTGCTCCTGGGCGCCGAGGACGCGGTGGCGAACGACCGGCACATCCACCGCGTGCTGCGCGCGACGGTCGAGCGCAAGCACGCGGCGCCCGGGCACGACCTGGCGTCCTGGCTGATCGCGCACCCGGCCGACCTGACCGACGACGAGGTGGTCCACCAGCTGCGGCTCGTGCTGGTCGCGGCGAACGAGTCCACCACCAACCTCGTCGTCAACACCCTGCGCGTCGTCCTGGCCCATCCCCCGCTGCGCGGCTCGCTGTTCGGCGGCCGGATCACGCTGGCCGCGGCGGTGGAGCAGGTCCTGTGGGACGAGCCGCCGATCTCGGTGTGCCCTGGCGGCTTCGCGACGCAGGACCTCGAGCTGGGCGGGCAGCGCGTCCACGCCGGTGACGTCCTGCTCCTCGGCCTGGCGGCGGCCAACGCCGACCCGCGGATCAGACCCTCGCCCCGCGCCTCGACGCACGGGAACCGCTCGCACCTGGCCTTCGCCGGTGGCCCGCACGAGTGCCCGGGACAGGACATCGGGCGGGCCGTCGCCGTGACCGCGATCGACGCGCTGCTGGGGCGACTGCCCGATGTGCGGCTCGCGGTCGAGCCCGAGGAGCTGACGTGGTCGGCGTCCACCTGGGCGCGCCATCTGGACGCGCTGCCCGTGGCGTTCACCGCGCGCCGCCCCGCGCCCCGCGCCCCGGCGCCCGCGCCGCCCGTTCCCCCCGCGCCCCGCGCGGCGCCGCCCGCTAGGCCACCACGGGAGCTCCATCGGCGGGCCGCGCGCGCGGGACGTGCGGCGTTCGCGCGGCTGCTCGGCCGCTGAGCAGGCCCGCGACCGGCGCCGCCGGCGGCGGGCCCGCGGCGTGGCGCGCGGCGCCCCACAGCTGGTTCGCGACCATCCAGGCGCGCAGCCCCGCCAGGTAGCGCTCCACCGCGGCGACGCCGCGCGCGTCGAGGCGCCAGGCGCCGAGCAGCCCCGGCACGGCGGCGGCCACCGTGCGGAACGCCTCGACCCGCTCCCGCGCCAGGTCCACCACCTGGCCCGTCGCCTCGGCGCGCGTGCAGCCCCGCTCGCGCTGGCGGATCAGCACGAGGTTGTGCGGATCCCCCGCGGCCTCCGCGCGCTCGGCCGCGTGGACGTCGTCGCACAGGAGGACCACGTCGCCCGCGTGCCGGGTCAGGGCGCGCAGCTCGCGGCTCCAGTAGGCGGCGGGCGGCACCTCGAAGCGCCCGGCGCGCTCGATCAGGTCGAAGCACGGCGCGGCCCCGACGGCGTGCCCGCGCAGCCCGAGGTAGGCGTCCTCGCGCGGCCTGACGCCCAGGGCGCGGTTGTGCGCCTCCTGGAGGCGGGCGCGGAGGAAACGCGTCAGGCTCCCCGCCGCGCGCGCCCGCCACGCCGGTGACATCCCGGCAGCGCAGCGCCGCCACACATCGGCGTGGGCGCGCGTGAGGGGCAGGTCGAGCTCGGGCGGGGCGCCGGGCAACCGGTAGGCGATGGCGGCGAGTTCGGTGGTGATCCGGGTGATCCGCTCCGGCTGGGTGACCCGTGGGTCGCCGTACTGGTCGCCCAGCGTGAAGGCGACGCACACCGCGTCGGTGACCAGGTCGAGGTCGTCGCCCGCGGCCTCGGGGTGGGCGGAGGAGGCGAGGTCGGCCAGCCGCAGGGCGCGGTAGCGGCGCAGCGCGGCGGCGCCCCTGGCCAGACCGTGGCCCACGACCCACTCCAGGTGCCGCTCCCGTGCGCGCTCGGCGTCGGGATTGGCCAGGGCCTGGAAGGGTAGGAGAGAACAGACGTCCTGCGACATGCCATCCGCCTTCGGCATGGGTCGGCGACGTGGGGTGGCGACCTGGGGTAGCTCTGCCCTCGCGCGCCCCTGGGCAACCCAGGGCGCGGCATCCTGGCCGAATATGCCGGGCGACGATGTCGATCGGGCCGGTTCGGACGTGGCCTGGGCCCCCATAATGTCAATCAGACGATTAGACTCGGGCGCGTGCCACAGCTACGTATCGCCCTGAATCAGATCGACTCGACCGTCGGCGACCTCTCCGGCAACGCCGACGCCGTGCTGCGCTGGACCCGGCACGGCGTCGAGCGCGGCGCGCACCTGGTGGCGTTCCCCGAGATGATGCTGACCGGCTACCCGGTGGAGGACCTGGCGCTGCGCGCGTCGTTCGTCTCCGCGAGCAGGACAGAGCTGCGGCGCCTCGCGGCGCGGCTCGCCGACGAGGGGCTCGGCGATGTGCCGGTCGTGGTCGGCCATCTGGACCGGGCGGCCGAGCGGCTCGAGGAGAGCGTCGGCCAGCCCGCGGGCGCCCCGCGCAACGCCGGCGCGGTGCTCCACCGCGGCGCGGTGGCGCTGACGTTCGCCAAGCACCACCTGCCCAACTACGGCGTGTTCGACGAGTTCCGCTACTTCGTGCCGGGCGACACGCTGCCCGTGGTGCGGGTGGGCGGCGTCGACGTGGCGCTGGCGATCTGCGAGGACCTGTGGCAGGACGGCGGCCGGGTCCCCGCGGCGCGCGCGGCCGGGGCCGGGCTGCTGCTGGTGATCAACGCCTCGCCCTACGAGGTGCACAAGGACGACACGCGCCTCGACCTGGTGCGCAAGCGGGCGCGCGAGGCGGGCTGCACGCTGGCGTACCTCGCGATGGTGGGCGGCCAGGACGAGCTGGTCTTCGACGGCGACACGCTCGTGGTGGACCCGGAGGGCGACGTGATCGCCCGCGGGCCGCAGTTCGCCGAGGAGTGCGTCCTGCTGGACCTCGACCTGCCCGCCGCCGCCCCCGAGCCGCCCTCTGGGCGGGTCGAGGACGGCCTCGTGGTGGACCATGTGACGCTCTCGGCCGAGCCGGTGGCGCCCTACCCCGCCGAGCACACCGGCGGCGAGGCCGAACGCCTCGACGACACCGAGGAGATGTACCAGGCGCTGGTCGCGGGCGTGCGGGCGTATGTCAGGAAGAACGGCTTCCGCTCGGTCCTGATCGGCATCTCGGGCGGCATCGACTCGGCGCTGTGCGCGGCGATCGCGTGCGACGCGCTCGGCCCCGAGAACGTGTTCGGCCTGTCGATGCCGTCCGCGTACTCGTCGGAGCACTCGCGCGACGACGCCGCCGAGCTGGCCAGGCGCACGGGCCTCGACCTGTGCACGGTGGCCGTGGGCCCGATGTTCGACGCCTACATGGCGGCCGTCGAGCTCACCGGGCTCGCCGAGGAGAACCTCCAGTCACGGCTGCGCGGCACGCTCCTGATGGCCGTCTCCAACCAGGACGGCCACATCGTGCTCGCCCCGGGCAACAAGAGCGAGCTCGCCGTCGGGTACTCCACGCTCTACGGCGACTCGGTGGGCGCGTACGCGCCGATCAAGGACGTGTACAAGACGGGCGTCTACCGGCTGGCGCGCTGGCGGAACGACGCGGCGAAGCGGCGCGGCGAGACCCCGCCGATCCCGGAGAACTCGATCGCCAAGCCGCCGAGCGCCGAGCTGCGCCCAGGCCAGGTGGACACCGACTCGCTGCCGGACTACGACGAGCTCGACGCCGTTCTCACGCTCTACGTCGACCGGGACCAGGGGCGCGCGGAGATCATCGCGGCCGGGCACCCGCCCGAGCTGGTCACCCGGATCCTGCGGATGGTCGACACGGCCGAGTACAAGCGACGGCAGTACCCGCCGGGCACCAAGATCTCCGCGAAGGTCTTCGGCAAGGACCGCAGGCTGCCGCTCACCAACCGCTGGCGCGAGTAGCGGGGGCGCCTCACAGGCCAGGCGCGCCCCACACCGGGAACCAGCGGGCCAGCTCGGGCTCGATCCGCAGGTCGTTCTCGATCAGGGCGCGCGCCTGGAGCTCGAGCCCGTTGTCCCGGCGCTCGACGGCGCCCGGCACGGGCGCGAAGGGGTAGAACGTGCCGCGCTTGTAGAGGTACACCAGCGCGAGCGGGTGGCCCTCGCGCTCGAACCCCGTGAGCGAGCACAGCAGCTGGGGTCCGAAGCCGCCCTCGGTCAGCAGGGTGTTGACCGCGTGCAGGTCGTTGACCAGCGCGCCGATGTCCTCGGGGGCGTGGGTGGCGAGCAGCCATGTGTAGCCGTAGGTGTCCTGGCTGAACTCCACGGGAACGCCACGGCCCGGCGCCGCGTCGGCGTCGAGCAGCTCGCGGACCTCGTCGCGCACGCGGGAGAACGCGCCGCCCTCGACGGAGGCGAAGCAGACCGAGCCGCGCCCGGTCGGCCTGAAGCCCGCGCCCGCCTCGAGCGTCACGGCCGCCGACGGCACCGCGAAGAGCTGGTCGAGGTCGGGGCGGACCGGCTTGCGGCGGCCCAGGATCGCGTCCCAGAAGCCCATGCGGGGCTCACCGCCCCAGCTCGGCGGAGAGCCGCCCGAGCCGGTCGAGGCGCTGCTCGAGCGAGGGGTGCGAGGACAGCAGCCGCCCGAGGCCGCCCTTGGAGGCGAGCGCGGGGGCGAAGAAGAACGCGTTGAACGGCTCGGCCCTGCGCAGGTCCCGCGTCGGGATGCGGCCCATCTGGCCCGAGACCTTGGTCAGCGCGGAGGCCAGCGCCGATGGCCGCCCGGTGAGCAGGGCCCCGGCCCGGTCGGCCGACAGCTCGCGGTAGCGGGACAGCAGCCGGGTCAGCAGGAAGCTGATCACATAGACGACGGCGCTGATCAGGGGGATCAGCAGCAGGAACACATTCTGATTGTTCCGCGCGCCCCGGCCGAACAGCCCGGTCCAGAGGGCCACGCGGGTGATCAGCCCGGCCAGCACGCCGAGGAACGCCGCGATCGTCATCACGGCCACGTCGCGGTGGGCGACGTGCGACAGCTCGTGCGCGAGGACGCCCTCGAGCTCGTCGGGCTCGAGGCGGCGCAGCAGCCCGGTGGTGACGCACACCAGCGACTTCCGCTGGCTGCGCCCGGTGGCGAAGGCGTTGGGCACGTCGGAGTCGGCGATGGCCACGCGCGGCTTGGGCATGTCGGCGAGCGCGCACAGCCGGTCCACGGCCCCGTGCAGCTCGGGCGCCTGCTCGGGGGTGACCTCGCGGGCGCCCATGCTGAACGCGGCGATCCGGTCGCTGAACCAGAACTGCGCCACGAACAGGCCGCCCACCAGCAGGATGATCAGCGGCCACGCCTTGCCGAGCGCGGCGATCAGCACGCCGACGAAGACGACGTAGAGCAGCCCGATCAGGAACATCGTCAGCGCCATGCGGCGGGTGAGCCCCCGGTCGGGCACGTAGCGCGTGCGGGCCATCGCTGTCCTCCCCTCCATCCGGTCTCTTTCCGGAACGTCTCTCTCAAAAGTAAGACGTTCCTGACCAAACCGGAAAAGGGGCCCTCAGAGGTCGACGCGGGCCGCGACGGGCAGGTGGTCGCTGCCGGTGGCGGGCAGGGTCCAGGAGGAGACGGGCTCGAGCTCGCGCACCAGGATCTGGTCGATCCGCGCCATCGGGAACCCGGCGGGCCAGCTGAAGCCGAATCCGGCGCCCGCCGCGCCCTGCGTGGAGCGCAGCTGCGAGGTCAACGGGGCCAGCGCGCCGTCGTTCATCGTCCCGTTGAGGTCGCCGAGCAGGACGGCCCGCTCGACCGGCTCGGCGGCGATGGCCCGCCCCAGCATGTCGGCCGCGTCGTCGCGCTGCCCTGCGGTGAACCCCGCGCGGAACTGCACGCGCACGGAAGGGAGATGGGCCACATAGGCGGCGACGGCGCCGTCCGGCGTGGACACGGTGGTCCGCATCGCGCGCGTCCAGCCCATGCCGATGTCCACGGGCTCGGTGTCGCTCAGCGGGTGGCGGCTCCACAGCCCGACCGTGCCCTGCACGGTGTGGTAGGGGTGCGTGGCGGCCAGCGCCTCCTCGTAGGCGTCCACGCTGCTCTGCGGCAGCTCCTGGAGGGCGATGAGGTCGGCCCCCGTGCCGCCGAGCTGCCGCGCGGTGGCCTCGGGGTCGGCGTTCCCTGCGTCGACGTTGTGGCTGACGACCATGAGGGCGCCGCCCGAGCCGGTCTTGTCGAGCACGAGGCCGCCGAAGAGGTTGAACCACACCAGCAGCGGCACGAGCAGCGCGACCAGGGCGGTCACCGAGCGGCGGACGACCGCGCAGCCGATCAGCACCGGCACGGCAAGGCCGAGCCAGGGCAGGAACGTCTGGATGAGGCTGCCGAGGTTGCCGATGGTGTTGGGCACCTTGGAGTGCGCCAGCATGATCAACGCGAGCAGCAGGGCGATGGCCGCGATCACCCAGCCGCGGCGCCAGCGCCCCGTGGCGTCCCGCCAGTGGGGCCGCTCCCGGTCGCCGCCGCCACCGGAGCCGCCGGGGCCGCCCGAGCCGTCGCCGCCGGAGCCCTTGCCTTCCGGGCCCTCGTCGGGGCGCGTCTGAGGGGTGTACACAGGTGCCATCCGCCGCCCTCGCTGACCTCGCGCTCCGCACCGGGTCCCTTTCGGTCGACCCGGACACACGTCCGGTCTCAAGACGGTCACGGGAGCGCGCGAGGTTCCGTTATATCAGCACCCTCTTCCCGGGTGCGCGGCGTCGGTGCCACCATGGAAGGCGATCCGGGGACGCCTTGCGAAGGCGCTTCGAGACGACGAACAGGAGCAGCGCTATGACCAGCGCGATGACAGGGCAGAAGCCTGCCACACCAGGGCTCTACGGCGGCACGAGCAGCCGCCGGATCACGGTCAGGGACATAGCGGCGGCCAAGCGGCGCGGCGAGAAGTGGCCGATGCTGACCGCTTATGACGCGATGACCGCCTCCGTCTTCGACGAGGCGGGCATCCCGGTGATGCTGGTGGGCGACTCCATGGGGAACGCCCACCTCGGCTACGAGAGCACGGTCCCGGTCACCCTCGAGCAGATGACGATGCTGGCCGGCGCGGTGGTGCGCGGCACGCGGCGGGCGCTGATCGTGGGGGACCTGCCGTTCGGCTCGTACCAGGAGGGCGCGGTGCAGGCGTTGCGCAGCGCGACCCACCTGGTCAAGGAGGCGGGCGTCGGCGCGGTGAAGCTGGAGGGCGGCGAGCGGTCGGCCGACCAGATCAGGCTGCTCGTCGAGTCCGGCATTCCCGTGATGGCGCATGTGGGCCTGACGCCGCAGTCGGTCCACGCCTACGGCGGCCATCCGGTGCAGGGGCGCGGCGAGGAGGCGGCGCAGCAGCTGCTGCGGGACGCCAAGGCGGTGCAGGACGCGGGCGCGTTCGCGGTGGTGCTCGAGCTGGTGACGGCCGAGCTCGCCGCCGAGGTCACCCGCGGGCTGCACATCCCGACGGTCGGCATCGGCTCGGGCGTGGAGTGCGACGCCCAGGTGCTGGTGTGGACGGACATGGCCGGGATGACCGAGTGGCCGGGCGGCCGGGTGCCGCGGTTCGTCAAGCAGTACGGGCGGCTGCGCGAGGCGCTCGGCGAGGCGGCGCGCGCGTTCGCCGACGACGTGGTGGGCGGCGCGTACCCCGCCGACGAGCACAGCTTCCACTGATCCGGCGCCCCGGGGCGGCCCCGCCCGCGCGGCCTCAGGCCGTCGGGCGGGGCCGCCCCGCGACGTCGTCGCGCTTGGCGCGGCGGTGGTAGTACCAGGCCATGTTCGACGACAGCCCTGTCATCAACACCCACACGATGCCCAGCCAGTTCCCCGAGGCGAACGAGATCACCGCGGCGACGATCGTGAGCGCGCACAGGGCGAGGGCGTAGAGGGCCAGGCGGCGCTGCTGGGTGGGCGAGGGGGAAGGCATGGCCGGGGTCTCCGTGGTGGTCGTTCGGTCGTGGCGGGTCACAGGCCGGTGAGCCTGACCCCCGCGTGGGTCTTGTAACGGCGGTTGACCGCGATGAGGTTGGCGGTCAGGGCCTCGACCTGGTGGGCGTTGCGCAGCCGCCCCGAGAAGATGCCGCGCATGCCGGGGATGAGGCCCGCCAGGGCCTGCACGGTGGCGCAGTCGGCGCGGTCCTCGCCCAGGACCATCACATCGGTCTCGATCTTCTCGACGGCCGGGTCCTGGAGCAGCACCGCGGACAGGTGGTGGAACGCGGCGGTCACGCGGGATTCGGGCAGCAGGGCGGCGGCCTGCTCGGCGGCGCTGCCCTCGTCGGGGACGAGGGGGTGGGGCCCCTTCTTGTCGAAGCCGAGGGGGTTGACGCAGTCCACGACGAGCTTGCCCGCGAGCTCGGCGCGGAGCGAGGTGAGGGTCGCGGCGTGGCCCTCCCAGGGCACGGCGACGATCACGACGTCGCTCTCGCGCGCGCACGTGGCGTTGTCGAGCCCCCTGACGCCGTGGCCGATCTCCTCGGCGGCGGCGACGGCGCGTTCGGCGGCCCGGGAGCCGATGCTCACCCGCTGGCCCGCGACGGCCAGCCGGTAGGCGAGTCCCCTGCCCTGGTCCCCCGTGCCGCCGAGGACGCCGACGGCGAGCCCCGAGACGTCGGGCAGGTCCCAGGGGTCCGTCGCGGCGGGCTTGTGTGAAGTCATGCCTGCATCTTGCCACTGCCCGCCCCGGCCCCCGCCCGCGGTCCCCGCCCCCGCCTCAGTCGTCGGCCTCGTCGCGGTCGGCCTCGTCGCGGTCGTTCCAGCGGGGGTCGTGGCGCCATGCGGCGTCGCGCTCGTGGGCGGTCTCCATGGCGCGTTCGGCCTCGCCCCTGGTGGCATAGGGCCCGAAGCGGTCCTTGCCGGGACAGTCGGGGCCCTCCTCGACCGTGCGGTGCCGCAGGCAGTAGTACCACTCGCCGGGTCGCCCCGACGCCTTGCGTCGGAAGAGTGCAGCCATGCCCTCATCCTGCCCGGCCGTAAACTCACCCGCATGTCTGGTCAGTCGCTCCTCGTTCCCGGCAGGATCTCGCCGCAGCGCGCGGTGCCCGCCGCCATCCGGCGCCCCGAGTACGTCGGCCGCAAGGCGCCCGCCCGCTACACCGGGCCCGACGTGCAGGACGCGGAGACGATCGAGCGGATGCGGGTGGCCGGGCGGATCGCCGCGCGGGCCATGGCCGAGGCGGCGTCGCACATCGCGCCCGGCGTGACGACGGACCGGCTCGACGAGGTGGCGCACGCGTATCTGTGCGACCACGGCGCCTACCCGTCGACGCTCGGCTACCGCGGCTTCCCCAAGTCGCTGTGCACCTCGGTGAACGAGGTGATCTGCCACGGCATCCCCGACTCCACGGTCCTGGCGGCCGGGGACATCGTGAACCTGGACGTGACCGCGTTCGTCGACGGCGTGCACGGGGACACCAACGCCACCTACCTCGTCGGCGGCGACGAGGCGGTGGACGAGGAGTCGCGGCTGCTGGTCGAGCGGACCGGCCAGGCGCTGAGCCGGGCGATCAAGGCGGTGCGCCCCGGGCGGCGGATCAACGTCATCGGCCGGGTCATCGAGGCGTACGCCGCCCGCTTCGGCTACGGCGTGGTGCGCGACTTCACGGGCCACGGCATCAACACCGCGTTCCACTCGGGCCTGATCATCCCCCACTTCGACGACCCGAAGGCGACGACCGAGCTGGTGCCGGGGATGACGTTCACGATCGAGCCGATGCTGACGCTCGGCACCCACGAGTGGGACATGTGGGCGGACAACTGGACGGTGGTCACCAAGGACCGCAGGCGGACGGCGCAGTTCGAGCACACGCTCGTGGTGACGGACGAGGGCGCGGAGATCCTCACGCTGCCATGACGCCCACCCCCCGAACCCATTTCGGTGAATATTTCCGATAAGAGCGTTTTCCGCTTCGTCTGAGAGGGCGGGCACGGGACGCTGACACCCAGTACGCGGTCATCCACAAGGAGTACGCCCTGGGTACGTCCATCCGCAGAGCGGTGGTGTTCTGCGCCGTTCCCGTCCTGCTGGCCGCGACCGCCTGCGGCTCCGGTGTCGGCACCGCATCGGTCGATCCGAAGGACGTGGGCCCGGCGAAGGGCTCCATCACCTGGTACGCCATCAACTTCGGCCCCGAGGGCCTGCCGCAGAAGCTCATCGACGCGTTCGAGAAGAAGCACCCGGACATCTCGGTGAAGTACCAGCCGGCACCGAACAACACCGACACCATGCGGGCCACCCTGACCACCGAGATCACGGGCGGCTCGGGGAGCATCGACGTCTTCAACGGCGATGTCATCTGGCCCGCCCAGTTCGGCGCCGCGCACCTCGCCATGCCGCTGGACGAGCACCTGCCCGACGACTTCTGGGACCGCTACACGGACCAGCGCGCCCGGGTCACCGAGCACGAGGGCAACCACGTCGCCGCGCCCCTCTACAGCGACCAGGGGTTCATGTACTACCGCAAGGACCTCCTGGCGAAGCACGACATCGACGTGCCCGAGACCTGGGAGGAGCTGCGGGACGCCGCCGAGCGCCTCCAGGACGGCGGCGACGTGCGCTACGGCTATGTGGCGCAGTGGGCCAACTACGAGGGCCTGACGGTCAACTTCACCGAGATGTCCGCCGCGGCGGGCGGGCGCAGCGTGACGAAGGGAGAGCACGACGCCGCCATCGACTCCCCGGAGAACCGGCGCGTCCTCGAGTTCATGCGCGGGATGATCACCGACGGGGTCGCGCCTTCGGCCAACACCAGCTTCCAGGAGCCGCAGTCGCTCCAGACGTTCGTGGAGGGCGACGCCGCGTTCCACCGCAACTGGTCGCACGGCCTGGCCGAGGCCGACAACCCCGACACCTCGAGCGTGGTCGGCAAGGTGGGCGTCACCGAGATGCCGACGTTCGAGGGCGAGAAGGGCCCGGGCAAGGGCGCGTTGGGCGGCTGGAACCTGATGGTCAACCCGCACAGCGAGGCGATCGGCGCGGTGCTGGCCTTCATCGAGTGGATGACGGGGAACGAGGCGCAGCGCATCCTCGCCGAGAACGGAGTGCTGCCGACGGTCACCGACGTGCTCGACGACGAGGAGCTGCACGAGAAGAACCCCGTGCTGGCCCTGGCCGCCGACTCGGAGCTGGTCACCAGGCCCGCCGACACCCCCAGGTACCCGCAGGTCAGCAACGGCATCTTCACCAATGTCAACGGCGCCCTCGCCGGGTCCACCACCCCGGTCACCGCGCTGCGCTCGGCCTCCGACGACATCCAGCGCGCATTGGAGCACAACGCCCTATGAGTGACACTCCCCCGGAGGGCGTCCCCCGGGCCGAACAGCCGTCCGACGGGGACGACGGGCACACGGTCGCGTACGGGCGCGGCAAGCGCGAGCGGGCGGCGAAGGGGCGCCCCTCGGCCAAGGGCGCGGCGACGGCGAGCGGGCCACCGCCGCGCAAGCGCAACCGCGTGCCGAGGTTCGGGCGGGTGGAGCGCACCGTGCTCGAACGCCGCTTCGCCCGGCTCGGCTGGGGCTTCGCGACGCCCGCGCTCTTCGTCGTGCTCGCGGTGACCCTCTTCCCGATCGCCTACTCGGTCGCGATGAGCCTGAGCCATGTCGAGGTGTCGGCGGGCGGCTTCCACCTCTCCGGCTTCACCGGGGAGCACTACGGGCTGCTGCTGCGCTCGGGACGGTGGTGGCACGCGTTGATCTTCACGGTCCTGTACACGATCGGGACCGTGCTGGCCGAGCTGATCCTCGGCACGATCATCGCGCTGGTGCTCGAGCGGCTCGGCGGCCCGGGCCGGGGCTGGATGATGGCGCTGCTGCTGCTGCCCTGGGCGATGATCACGGTCGTCTCGGCGCAGCTGTGGGCGTACATGTACAACGGCGTGTACGGCGTTCTCACCAGCGTCTCCGAGGGGATCACCGGGCATCCCGTGCAGTTCCTCGGGACCCGCTTCCCCGCGATCATCTCGATGGCGGTCGCGGACGTGTGGAAGACCACGCCCTTCGTCGCGATCATCGTGCTCGCCGGGCTGATGATGCTGCCCGACGACGTCAACGAGGCGGCGAAGGTGGACGGCGCGGGGGCGTGGACGGCGTTCTGGAAGGTCCGACTGCCGCTGCTGCGGCCCGCGTTGACCATCGCGGTGCTGTTCCGCATCCTCCAGGCGTTCGGCATCTTCGACCTGCCGTTCGTGCTGACCGGCGGAGGGCCCGGCGACGCGACGGAGTCGATGGCGTTGCTCGGCTGGCATGTGATGTTCACCAACCTCGACTTCGGGCCCGGCGCGGCCGTGGCGGCGAGCACGGCGCTGCTGGTGCTCGTCGGCTGCCTGCTCTTCCTGCGCGCGTTCAGGGCCCGGGTCGCCGACGAGGAGACCACAGCTTGACTTCCTCCCCCGCCTGAAGGCGGGGGGTTCCAGCGGTCGCCCGCTGGGGTTCCTGCTTCATCGACGACTGCCCTGTCCGGGAGGACTCCCGTTGAGGTCTTACACCGTCTCCACAGGCTGCTGCCGCCAGCCCGGCGGCCAGGATGGTGCGTGCCGCGTTCACGTCACGGTCGTGCACCGCGCCGCAGTCACACGTCCACGTCCGGACGTTCAGCGGCAGTTTCTCGCGGACCGTGCCGCAGGCCCCGCACAGCCTGGAGCTGGGGAACCATCGGTCGATCACCACGAGTTCACGCCCGTACCAGGCACACTTGTACTCCAGCATGAAGCGAAGCTCCGTCCAGGCCGCGTCCGAGATGGCGCGCGCGAGACGCCCGTTCTTCAGCAGGTTGCGGACGGTGAGGTCCTCGATCACGACCGTTTGGTTCTCACGGACGAGCCGAGTGGTGAGTTTGTGGAGAAAGTCCCGGCGCCGGTCGGCGATCCGCGCATGGACACGGGCGACCTTCCGGCGGGCCTTCTCACGGTTGGCCGAGCCCTTCGCCTTACGGGACAACTCCCGCTGCGCGCGGGCCAGGCGCACACGGTCACGCCGCTCGTACCGGGGATTGGCGATCTTCTCCCCGGTGGACAAGGTCACCAGCGAGGTGACGCCCGCGTCGACACCGACCGTGTTCGCGGTCGCCGGGACCGGGGCGGGGGTGTCCTCGCACAGCAGGGACACGAACCAGCGTCCAGCGGCGTCGCGGGACACCGTCACGGTCGAAGGACTCGCACCGCCGGGCAGGGGACGCGACCAGCGGATGTCCAGCGGCCCGGACATCTTCGCCAGCGTCAACTCCCCCTCACGCCACGTGAACGCGCTCCGGGTGTACTCGGCCGACGCCCTCGACCTCTTCCGCGACTTGTAGCGGGGGTATTCGGCCCGCTTGGCGAAGAAGCTGGTGAAGGCCGTCTGAAGGTGACGCAACGCCTGCTGGAGCGGGACGGAGGACACCTCCGTCAGGAACGCCAGTCCCTCGGTCTTCTTCCATCCGGTCAGCATCGCCGACGACTCCACGTAGGAGACCCGGCGCTGCTCGCCGTACCAGGCCCGCGTGCGTTCCTCCAGCGCCTTGTTGTACACGAGACGGACGCAGCCGAACGTCCGCGACAGCTCCGCCGCCTGCCCGTCCGTGGGGTAGAAGCGGTACCTGAACGCCCGCTTGACCTGCCGCGCCATACCTCACACCCTATCAACCCCCATGTGACCCAAGGGTGTCGACCGGTGGCCGTGGACGCCGAATCGCCCTGGCGGCTATCCGCCTTCCCCTGCCCTGCTCCGCAGGAGCTTCGTTTCCTCCCCGGCCTGAAGGCCGGAGTATCCACCAAGGAGACCAGATGAGCCGCATCGTCGAGCGCGTGCGCCGCGTCCGCTTCACCTGGACCCACCTCGCGGCGCTCGTCATCGCGCTGCTCGTGGCGGCGCCGCTGTACTGGATGGCGGTCTCCTCGTTCAAGGGGAAGGACGAGATCGGCGCCAACCCCCCGACCGTCTTCGCCGACCACCCCACGTGGGACAACTACCGGGAGGCGTTCGCCGACAACAACTTCGGCACCTACCTGCTCAACTCCGTGCTGGTGTCGGTGATCGCCACGATCCTGGTGCTCAGCCTCAGCTCGTTCGCCGGGTACGCGCTGGCCCGGCTGCCGCTGCGCGGCAAGGCGCCCATCATGGTGGCGCTGCTGATGATCTCGCTCTTCCCGACCATCGCCCTGGCCGCCCCGCTGTTCCTGCTGATGCGCGACGTGGGGTGGCTCAACAGCTATCAAGGGTTGATCATCGTGTACACGGCCCTCAACGTGCCGTTCGCGGTCTGGATCCTGCGGAACTTCTTCCTCGGGATCCCGAAGGAGATGGAGGAGGTCGCGTGGGTGGACGGCGCCTCGCCGGTGCGCACCGTGCTGACCGTGATCCTTCCGCAGGCCAGGCCCGGGATGTTCACCGCGGCGATCTTCACGTTCACCGCGTGCTGGACCGAGTTCCTGATCGCGCTGACGCTCAACACGGCGGATCGGTACCGGACGATGCCGGTGGGTCTCGCGCTGTTCGGCAGCCAGTTCACGGTGCCCTACGGGACGATCTTCGCCGCGGCGACGGTCTCGGTGCTGCCCATCGCCCTCCTCGTCCTGGTCTTCCGCCGCGCCGTGGTCTCGGGCCTGACCGCGGGCGCCGTGAAGGGCTGATCTCCTGGGCCGCCCCGTTCCACGCCCCACGAAAGGTCCCGTCACCATGCCGACCTTCAGCCGCCCGACGCCCTCCTGGCTGGCCGACGCCGTCCTCTACCAGATCTATCCGCAGAGCTTCGCCGACTCCGACGGCGACGGCATCGGCGACTTCGCGGGCATCACGGAGCGCCTCGACCACCTTCAGTGGCTCGGCGTCAACACCGTCTGGCTGAACCCGTGTTTCGCCTCGCCGTTCCGCGACGCCGGCTACGACGTGTCCGACTACCTCTCGGTCGCCCCGCGCTACGGCACGGCCGACGACCTGGCCGCGCTCGTCGAGGCGGCGAAGGGGCGCGGGATCCGCGTCATGCTCGACCTGGTGGCCGGGCACACGTCCGACCAGCACGCGTGGTTCCAGGCGGCGGCGAACGACCCGGACGACGGCCGTTACATCTGGGCCGAGCCGGTCGACGACGCGCCGCTGCCCGACCGTTTCGTCCCCTCCCCCGGGACCAGGCCCGGCGGGTACCTGCCCAACTTCTTCGACAGCCAGCCCGCCCTCAACTTCGGCTACGCGCGCACCGATCCCGACGAGCCGTGGCGCCAGTCCGTGGACGCCGAGGGTCCGCGCGCCAACCGGGCGGCGCTGCGCGAGATCATGGACCACTGGCTGCGGCTCGGGCTCGCGGGATTCCGCGTGGACATGGCGCACTCGCTCGTCAAGGACGACCACGACCTGGCCGAGACCTCCACGCTGTGGACCGAGCTGCGCCGGTGGCTCGACGCCACCCACCCCGAGGCGGCGCTGCTCGCCGAGTGGGGTGACCCCTCGGTCTCCGTGCCCGCGGGGTTCCACTCGGACTTCTTCCTCCAGTTCGGCGGCCCCTCCGACGGCCTGCCGCTGCGCTCCCTGTGGAACAACAACCACGGCACCGTCGCCGACCACTGGACCCAGCGCCACTGCTATTTCGACGCCGAGGGCGGCGGCACCGCGGGCACGTTCGTCACCGCCTGGGAGTCGCTCCACGCGGTCACCGCCGACTGCGGCTTCATCACGCTGCCCACCGCCAACCACGACTTCTCGCGCCTGGCCTGCGGCCCGCGCACCGCGGAGCAGCTGCCCGCGGCGTTCGCGTTCCACCTCACCTGGCCGACGCTGCCCGCCATCTACTACGGCGACGAGATCGGCATGCGCTACATCCCCGACCTCGACGACCACGAGGGCAGCGTCCTCGGCCCCCGCTACAACCGCGCCGGGTCCCGCACCCCGATGCAGTGGGACACGTCGGCCAACGCGGGCTTCTCCACCGCCCCGCACGACCGGCTCTACCTGCCGATCGACCCGTCGTCCGACCGGCCGACGGTGGCCGAGCAGCGCGCCGACGAGGGCTCGCTGCTGCACCTGGTGCGCCGCCTGATCGCGCTGCGCAAGAGCACGCCCGAGCTGGGCAGCCACACGCCGGTCGACGTGCTGCACACCGGCTATCCGCTGGTCTACACGCGCGGCGGGC
Source organism: Streptomyces radicis (assembly GCF_003626575.1). GTDB lineage: Bacteria > Actinomycetota > Actinomycetes > Streptomycetales > Streptomycetaceae > Streptomyces > Streptomyces radicis. The sequence continues at coordinate 80,183 of NZ_RBDY01000003.1, forward strand.
GCTATCTGGTGGTCGTCAACCCCCGCAGGGACGCGGCCGAGTTCGCGCTGACCTCGCCCTCGATCGCCCCGGGGCGGCGTGTGGAGGGCGACGGGGTGACCGTCGAGGGGGGACGGATCGACGCGAACGGCTTCGGCTGGGGCATCTTCGCGCTGTAGCAGGGGAGTCGCGCGTCCCGGCTTCCGCTCGAGTGTGCTCCAAGCGGCAGACTGCCCGGCATGGAAGACACGACGCAGACACGCGTGCTGGGGCGCAGCGGCATTCCGGTCAGCGCGCTCGGCTTCGGCTGCTGGGCCGTCGGCGGCGAGTGGTTCGCCGCCGACGGCCGCCCGCTCGGCTGGGGCCCGGTGGACGACGACGAGTCGGTGCGCGCCATCAGGCGCGCCATCGACCTGGGGGTGACCCTCTTCGACACCGCCGATGTCTACGGCACGGGGCACAGCGAGGAGGTGCTCGGCCGGGCGGTCGCGGGGCGGCGGGACGAGGTGCTGATCGCGTCCAAGTGGGGCAACGTCTTCGACCCGGCGACCAGGACCAGCTCGGGCACGTTCGACGTCACGCCCGAGCACGCCCGCCGCGCGCTGACCGACACCCTGCGGCGGCTCGGCACCGACCGCCTCGACCTCTACCAGTTCCATGTCAACCAGGGGCCGCTGGACGCCGCGGCCGAACTCAGGGAGGTCTGCGAGGAGTTCGTCGCCGAGGGGCTGATCAGGGCGTACGGCTGGTCCACCGACGACCCCGAGCGGGCCAGGCTGTTCGCCGCGGGGCCGCACTGCGCGACCGTGCAGGTCAGCTGCAACGTCCTGGCCGACGCCCCCGAGATGCTCACGCTGTGCGCCGAGCTGAACCTCGGCGCCGTCATCAGGGGCCCCCTCGCCATGGGCGCGCTCACCGGCAAGTACGGGCCGGGCGGCACGGCCACGCTCGGCGCGGGCGACATCCGCGCCAGGCCGCCCGAGTGGCTGACGTTCTTCGAGAACGGGCGGGTCACCGCGGCGTGGCAGGCGCGCTTCGACGCGGTGCGCTCGATCCTCACGAGCGGGGGGCGCACCCCGGCGCAGGGGGCGTTGGCCTGGCTGTGGGCGCGCAGCCCGCACACCGTGCCGATCCCCGGCATCCGCACCGTGGCGCAGGCCGAGGAGAACGCGGGCGCGCTGGCGTTCGGGCCGCTGACCGAGGCTCAGATGCGGGAGATCGAGGCGCTTCTGGCATCATGAGCCCCATTGTTCGCACACTGAAACAGGGGGCTCGCCTTGTTCGGGATCATCAGGCCGTGCCGACACCGGCTGCCGGGAGGGCTACGCGAGGAGTGGATGGCCCATCTGTGCGGCCTCTGCCTGGCGTTGCGCGGCATCGAGGGCCAGGCCGCGCGCATGGCGACGAACTACGACGGACTGCTGATATCCGTCCTGCTCGAGGCCCAGACCGAGCGGACCCCCGGGGCCCGGCGCACCGCCGGGCCCTGTCCTTTGCGCGGGATGCGCCGGGCCGATGTGGCGCGCGGGCAGGGGCCGAACCTCGCCGCCGCCGTCTCGCTCGTGCTGGCCTCTGCGAAGATCCGCGACCATGTGGCGGACGGCGACGGGCTGTTGGCGCGCAGGGCGGCGGCCACCGCCGCGCGGCGCGTCGCCAAGGGCTGGGACGCGGCCGGGGCGCGCGGCGGCGCGGGCGTCGGCTTCGACACGGCGGTGCTGGTCGACGCGGTGGACCGGCAGCAGGGCATCGAGTCGCTCGCGGGCCCCGGCACCCCGCTGCTGACGGTCACCGAGCCCACCGAGACGGCCACGGCCGCCGCGATCGCGCACACCGCGCGCCTCGCGGGGCGCCCGGGCAACGTCGCCCCGCTCGCCGAGGTGGGGCGCCTCTTCGGGCGCGTCGCGCACCTGCTCGACGCGGTGGAGGACCAGGCGGACGACGAGGCGAACGGCGCCTGGAACCCCCTCACCGCCACCGGCACCCCGCTGACCGAGGCGCGGCGACTGTGCGACGACGCCGTGCTGGGGGTCCGCCTCGCGCTCGCCGAGGCCGAGTTCGCCGATGACCTGCTGGTGCGGGCGCTGCTCGTGGACGAGCTCGAGCACGCGGTGCACCGGACGTTCGTCTCGGCCGGGGCACCCTCCTCGGGCGACGGCGGGCACGGTGCGGAGGACGGCGGGCACGAGGACAAGCCGTCCAAGGGCCGGGGCTCCCGCACGCGCTGCGGCCGGGGCGGGGACCCGAACAAGCGGAGGAGGCGCCGCAACGACGCCTGCGACTGCGGCGGCTTCGCCGCCTGCACCTGCTGCAACTGCTGACGCGGGCGCCCTGAAGGACGCCGGGTCAGCCCGCGGTCCGCCGGGCGATGCGGGGCCCGCGCCCGCACGCCAGGATCTCGTGCTCGCTGGCGTTGCCGCCGCTGCACATCACCGCCACCCTGCGCCCGGCGAAGCGGGCCGGCCTGGTGAGCACCGCGGCCAGGGCGGCGGCGCCCGCGCCCTCGGCGAGGGTGTGCGCGTCGCGCATCAACGCCCACTGCGCGGCGGCGATGTCGTCGTCGCCGACCAGCACGAAGTCGGCGAGGCCGCCGCGCATCAGCTCCTGGGTCAGCGCGAAGCCGCGCCCGGTGGCCAGGCCCTCGACGCGCGTGCGGTTCGGGCGGGTCAGCGGCGCGCCGCCCGCGTGCCACGTGTCGTGGGCGGCGGGCGAGGCCGCCGCCTGGACGGCGATCACCTCGCAGCGCGGCGCCAGCGCGGCGGCGACCAGGCAGGCCGCCGCCGCGCCGCTGCCGCCGCCGACCGGGACGACCAGCGCGTCGAGGCCAGGCTCGCGGTCGAACACCTCCAGATACGCGGTCGCCACCCCGGCGATCAGGTCGGGCTCGTCGGCCGCGCTGACCAGCCGCATGCCGCGTTCCGCCGCGAGGGCCGCGGCGCGCTCGGCGGCCTCGCCCAGGTCGGCGCCCGCCTCGATCAGCTCGGCGCCCATGGCCCGAACGGCGTGCGCCTTGGCGGGGTTGGGGCGCTCGGGCATCACGATCGCGCAGGGCGCGCCGAAGCGGGCGGCGGCGTAGGCGAGGGACTGGGCGTGGTTGCCCGTGGAGTACCCGACGACGCCCCGAGCGCGCTCGGCCCCGTCCATCCCGGCCAGCAGCGTCAGGCCCCCGCGCACCTTGAACGCGCCGGTGGGCTGCGCGTTCTCGTGCTTGACCAGGACGGTCGCCCCCGCGGTGGCGTCGAGCGCGGGATAGGACCACATCGGGGTGGGCGGCAGGTGGTCGGCCAAGAGGCGGCGGGCGCGCAGCGCGTCGGTGATGGTGGGGCGTCGCGGCGATGACATGCCAGCACCGTGCCATGACCTGGATCGATAGATCCAATGCCGGTTTTCTCTGAACCCATCGACGTCGCCTATGCGTGGGGGTTACGCTCGCGGCCATGCTGGATCTGACGCGGCTGAGGGTGCTGGTCGCGGTGGCGCGGGAGGGCTCGGTCACCGCGGCGGCCGAGGCGCTGCACTACGCCCAGCCGTCGGTGAGCCACCACCTGGCCAAGCTGGAGGCCGAGGCGGGCGTGGTGCTGGTGCGCCGTGCGGGGCGCGGGATCGTGCTGACGGACGCGGGGCGGCTGCTCGCGGCGCGGGCCGAGGAGATCCTGGGCCAGGTGGAGGCGGCGCAGACGGAGCTCGCGGCGCACGCGGGGCTCGCGACGGGGCGCGTGCGGCTCGCGGCGTTCCCTTCGGCGCTCGCCACGCTCGTCCCGGCCGCGGCCGCGCTGCTCGCGGCCGACCATCCGGGGGTCGAGCTGGCGCTGAGCGAGGCGGAGCCGCCCGAGGCGCTGACCGCGCTGCGGAACGCCGAGGTGGACGCGGCGCTGATCTTCGACCATGACGAGCCGCTGCCGGGCGACCGGCGGAACACCACGGTGACGCGGCTGGTCCACGAGCCGATGTATGTGGTGACGCCCGAGGGCGCGCGATGGGAAGGGCCCGTGACGTCGCTGGCGACGTTCGCGGCCGAGAACTGGATCGCGGGGTGCGAACGGTGCAGGACGCACCTGTCGGCGCTGTGCGCGCGGGCGGGGTTCGCGCCGCGGATCACGTTCGAGACGGACGACTACGTGGCTGTGCAGGCGCTCGTCGCGGCCGGGCTCGGGGTCGGGGTGCTGCCGGGGCTCGCGCTGCGGGCGCACCGGCACCCGGGGGTGCGGGTCGACCGGCTGCCCGAGGACCGGCGGTGCGTGTCGCTGGCGATCTACGGCAGGCCGCCCGCGGCGCTGCCCGTGCAGGCGTTCGCCGCGGCGCTGCGGGCGGTCGCGGACCGGACGGAGCTGTCCGGGCCTTGACCGCGCCGCGGCGCGCGGGCGTCGTGTTTGGTGTGTGAGGCGTTACGGGGTGGTGTCGGTGGTCGTGGTGGTGCGGCGGCGCGCGGCGTGGACGGCCGCGCCCCCCGCGGCGGCGAGGGCCGCGGCGGCGCCGAGCAGGGCCGCGGTGTCGGTCGCGCCGCCGGTCGCGGCGAGCGCGCCGCCCGCCGCGCCGCCCTGGGGTGCGGGGCCGCCGGGGGTGTCGTCGCCGTCCGAGCCGCCGGGCCCGTTCGGGTCGGTCGGCAGGTCGGCGTCCTCGGTGAGGGCGACGGTCACGGTGACCGGGTCGAGCTCCTCGCCCTCGGCGTAGAAGCCCGCGAACGCCTGGGCGCCGTCGGCGGTGAGCGCGGCGGGCACCGCGGCCAGGGTGATCACATCGCCATCGGGGGTCAACGCGCCTTCCGGCACGTCGAGTTCGGCGACGGCGATGTCCTGGTACGCGGAGACCTCGCCGGTCTCGCGGTCCTTGGACGACACGTCGGCGATCAGCGTGCCCCCGGTGCCTTCGATGTCCACGGCCAGGTCGGAGAACGACAGGTCGAGCGCGCCGTCGTGGCCCGTGAAGCGGACCGCGCCGTCGAACCCGGCGTCGAGGGCGGGCGTTTCGGCGACATACGCGCCGGTGGCACCGGGGAAGCGGTAGCCGTCGGCGATCTCGGTCGCGCCGCCGGTGAGCTCGACGTCGCCGCCCGCGATCGGCCCGGTGACATAGGAGCGGAACGACTCCTTGACGCCCCAGTCGAGCGTGCCGTCGTGGACCGGGCCGAGCGGCTCCTCGTCACCGCCGGGGTCGTTCCCCTCCGGGTCATCGCCGTCGGGGTCATCGCCGTCCGGGTCATCGCCGTCCGGGTCCTCGCCGCCCGGGGTCTCAGGGGTGACCGTCAGGGTCGCCGGGTCGAGCGCGGTGCCCTCGGCGTACATCGGGGTGCCGTTGTAGGAGAACGCCTCCGCGCCGTCGGCCGTGAGCGTGGCCGGGATGTCGGCGAACACCAGCGCCCCGCCCTCGCCCGAGCCCGGCGCGACGCCGGTCAGGTCAAGATCGGCGAACTCCACGTCCTCCGTGGTCTCGCCCGCGATGGTGACATCCGTGACCAGCGTGCCCGCGGTGCCCTCCGTCACCACCCGGGGCGCGGACAGCTTCAGGTCGAGCAGCCCGTCGTGGCCGAGGAAGTGGACGCTGCCGTCGAACGCCGTGTCCACGGCGTGCGTTCCGAGGTCGTAGGCGCCGGTGCCCCCGGTGAAGCGGAAACCGCTCTCCGTGGCCTCGGCGCCGTCCGCCGCGGTGGCGCTGCCATGCGCGATCGGCCCGGTGATGTAGCGGCGGAACGACTCCTTCACGCCCCAGTCGAGCGTGCCGTCGGTCAGGCCGATGGCCTGCTCCCCCGGCCCTTCCTGCGCGAACGCCGGGGTGACGGGGGCGGTGAGGGCCAGCGCGGTGGCGGTGGCCGTGGTGAGCAGCAGGCCGCCGCGGGTCAGCGTGCGGGATCTGAGGGCAGTCATGACGGGTCGGACTCCTCGTTCGATGGGGAGGTGGATGGGGTTTCTTCCTCGGTCGTGGCGGTGGGCCCCGCGGCGCGCGCGGCGCGGCGGCGCAGGAGGAGCGCGGCGACCGCGAGGGCGGCGAGCGCGGCGGCCCCCGTGGCGATCAGCGTGGTGGTCGACGCGCCGCCGCCGTCCCCCGAGTCGGCGGTGGCGGGCGTCGGTTCGGGGTGGTCGGACGGCTCGGGGGACGCCTCGGCGGTGGGCTCGACGCCGAGGTCGGGCAGGGCGGGCAGCTCGGCGTTCTCGTCCACGGCGATGGCCAGGGTGAGCGGGTCCATGGCGGTGCCGGGCGCGTAGAGGTCGCCGAACGCCGCGGCGCCACGCTCCGTCAGCTCGGTGGGCACCTCGCTCAGCAGCAGGAGACCGCTCTCCGGCTCGCCGGGCCCGGCCTCGAACGTGACGAGCGGCTGGTCCTCCTCGGTGGCCCCTTCCGCCGTCACATCGGCGGCCAGCGTGCCCGTGCCGTCGGCCACGGTGACGGTGACGCCGTCGAGCCGCAGGTCGAGCCCGGTGCCGGTGAAGCGCACGCCGCCCGCGAACGCGACCTCGGCGGCGCCCGCGCCAGGATCCACGGTGCCCTCGCCCTCGGGGAAGCGGAAGAGCGCACCGCCGTCCAACGCGCCCCCTTCGAGCTCCCACGCGCCCTCGGCGACGGGCCCGGTGACGTACTCGCGATAGGTGCGGCGCACGCCCCAGTCGACGGCGGCGTCCACGATCTCCCGTTCCCCGCCCGCGTCCCGGCCCGCGTCGTCCGGCTCACCGTCCGGCTCGTCCGAGGGCCCGGGCCCGTCGGGGGCGGGCGCGGCGGGCTCCTCGGTGTCGGCGGTGAGCGTCACCGGGTCGAGCGCGTCGCCCGCCGCGTAGTACCCGGCGAACGCCGTGGCGCCCTCGGCGGTCAGCGTCGCGGGGATCCCCGTGACGGCGAGCCGGGTGCCGCCGCGCAGCTCGACGCCCCCGAAGTCCAGGTCGGCCAGCGGCACTTGGGCGGACTCGGTGAACGCCCCCGTGTCCCGGTCGCGGCTGCGCGTGTCCGCGTGGAGGGTGCCGGAGCCGCCCTCGACGCGGACGGTGGGGTTGCTGATCGTCAGGTCGAGCTGAGGGGTGCCGTCCTCCTCGCGGTGCCCCGTGAAGTGCACGCCCCCGGCGTACGCGGCGGTGAACGCGCCGGTGTCCTGGTCGTAGCCGCCGCTCGCCGAGTGGAAGCGGAACTGGCTCTCGCCCACCGTGGCCGCGCCCCCGTTGAGCGTCCAACCGCCGTTCGCGATGGGCCCGGTGACATAGGTCTGGAACGACGCCCTGATGCCCCAGTCGAGCCGCCCGCCCGCGATCGTCCGCTCCTGGGCGGGGTGGACGGCGGGGGCGGCCTGGGCGGCGGCGGGCGGGAGCAGCACGGCGAGCGCGGTCAGTATCCCGGTCAGCGCGCGTCTGCGCGGCGGTGCGGGCAGCATCCTAGGGTCCTCCCAGTCACCCCGGGGCGGATAGGTGAGGTTAGGCTAACCTAAGTCATCCGCGGTCCAGCCCGCACCCCCGAAAGAGGTGGACGCATCGTGGCGCACCGGCTCAGATCCGCAGGTCCGCTCGCAACGCTCGCCCCGCTGCTCGCGCTTGTCCTCGTGCTCGGCGGGTGCGCGGGCTCCGACGGCTCCTCGTCGGGCGGCGAGGAGCCCGGGGCCTCGGCGAACTCGGCCGAGGCGCCGCCCGATCGGGTGGAGCCGCTCGAAGGGCCGCCGCCGGAGCCCGAGTTGCCGGTCACGGTCGCCTCGGCCGACGGCGACGAGGTGACGGTGGCGTCGGCCGAGCGGATCGTTCCGCTCTCCGGGTCGCTCTCCGAGATCGTGTTCTCCCTCGGCCTCGGCGACCGGGTGGTGGCCCGCGACGTGACCGCCACGTTCGAACAGGCCGCGGACCTCCCGCTGATCACGCGTGGGCACGACGTCTCGGCCGAGGGCGTGCTGTCGCTCAGGCCCGATGTGGTGCTGGCCGAGTCCACCACGGGACCCGACGAGGCCGTCGACCAGATCAGGGCGGCGGGCGTCCCGCTGCTCGTGCTCGAACCCGCCCTGTCCCTCGACGACATCGGGCCGCGCGTCGACGCGGTGGCCGAGGCGCTGGGCGTCGAGGCCGCGGGCGGGGAGCTGGCCGAGCGCACCGCCGAGCGCATCGGGGCCGCGCAGGGCGGGATCCCCGAGACCGGCGACCGGCCGCGGGTGGCGTTCCTTTATCTGCGCGGCTCCGCCTCGGTCTATCTGCTCGGCGGTCCCGAGTCGGGGGCCACGTCGCTCATCGAGGCGGCGGGCGGCAGCGACGCGGGCGTCGAGTCGGGGCTCACGGGCGACTTCACGCCGATCACGAGCGAGGCGCTGGCCGCCGCCGCGCCCGATGTGATCCTCGTCATGACCAAGGGACTCGAATCCGTCGGCGGCGTCGACGGGTTGCTCGAGATCCCCGGCATCGCGCAGACCCCCGCAGGGCTTGACCGCCGCGTGGCGCACATCGACGACGGCGTCCTGCTGAACTACGGCCCGCGCACCGACCAGGTGCTCGCCTCGCTCGCCGCGCAGCTGCACGAGGGCGGCGCGTGAGCACCGCCACCAGGCCCACGCGGGAGGCGGGTCGGGGCGCGGCGGAACGGGCCATGGCGCGGCGGACCCCGCTCCTCGCGGCCGGGCTCGCGGCGGCCCTCGCGGTGCTCGCCCTGGTGTCGGCCGCGACGGGCGCGTACCCGATCCCGCCGGGCGACGTGCTCGGCTCGGTGCTGCACCGGGTGGGGCTCGGGGGCGCGGAGCTGGACCGGGTGGGCGAGAGCGTGCTGTGGGACGTGCGGTTCCCCCGCGTGGTGCTCGCGCTGCTCGTGGGGGCGTCGCTCGGCTGCGCGGGCGCGCTCATGCAGGGGGTGTTCGGCAACCCGCTGGCCGAGCCAGGGGTGATCGGCATCTCGTCGGGGGCGGCCGTGGGGGCGGTGGCGGCGATCGCGTTCGGCTGGACGTTCCTGGGCACGTGGACCGTCACCGTCTTCGCGTTCGCGACGGGTCTGGTGACGGTCGTGGTGGTGTATGCGCTGTCGCGCGCGGGCGGGCGCACCGAGGTGGTGACGCTCATCCTCACGGGCATCGCCGTCAACGCCTTCGCGGGCGCGCTGATCGGGCTCTTCGTGTTCCTCGCCGACAACGCGCAGATCACCCAGATCACCTTCTGGCAGCTCGGCTCGCTCTCCCAGGCGACGTGGCCCAAGGTGCTCGCGGTGCTGCCGTGCGCCATCGCCGGGCTGCTGATCGCGCCGGCGTACGCCCGGCGCCTCGACCTGCTCGCGCTGGGCGAGCGACCCGCGCGCCACCTGGGCGTGGACGTCGAACGGCTGCGGCTCGCGCTGATCCTGGTGGTGGCCCTGCTCACGGCGGCCGCGGTCGCGGTGGCGGGCGTCATCACGTTCGTCGGCCTCGTCGTCCCGCACCTGCTGCGGATGGCGGCGGGCCCCGGGCACCGCTTCCTGGTGCCGGGCAGCGCGCTCGCCGGCGCGCTCGTGCTGCTGACCGCCGACCTGGTGGCGCGCACCGCGGTGCAACCGGCCGAGCTGCCGCTCGGGGTGCTGACGGCGCTCGTGGGCAGCCCGTTCTTCTTCTGGCTGCTGATGAGGACCCGCCGCAGGCAAGGGGGTTGGGCATGAGCGGCGTGCAGGGCACGGGCGGGACCGGCCTGCGGCGGCGGCTGGCCCGGGCGCTCGCCGGGGGTGGCCCGCGGCTGCCCGACGCCCCCGTGCCGGGGCTGACGCTGGCCACCGCGAAGGGACTCACCGTGCGCCTGGGGAGGCGCACGGTGCTCGACGGCGTCGACCTGGGCGTCGCGGCGGGCGAGGTGCTGGCGCTCGTCGGGCCCAACGGCGCGGGCAAGTCCACGCTGCTGGCCGCGCTCGCCGCCGACCTGCCCCCCGCCGAGGGGGAGGTGACCATCGAGGGGCGCCCGGCGCACGCCTGGCGCGCGCCCGAGTTGGCCCTGCGCCGCGCTGTGCTTCCGCAAATATCCACGCTGGCCTTTCCCTTCACCGTGGCCGAGGTGGTGCGCATGGGGCGTGCGCCCTGGGCTCGCACGCCGGCGCGGGAGGAGGACGACGCGGCCGTGGCCGAGGCGATGGAGGACGCGGAGGTCGTCGCGTTCCACGACCGCCCGTTCGCCGCGCTCTCGGGGGGCGAGCGCGCCCGCGTCGCGCTGGCCAGGGTCCTGGCGCAACGGGCGCCGCTGCTGCTGCTCGACGAGCCGACGGCCGCGCTCGACCTGCGCCACCAGGAGCTGGTGCTCCGGGTCTGCCGCGAGCGGGCGGCGCGGGGCCCCGGCGTGGTCGTCGTGCTGCACGACCTCGGCCTCGCCGCCGCGTGGGCGGACCGCGCCGCGGTGCTCGACGGCGGGCGGATCGCCGCCGAGGGGCCGCCCGACGGTGTGCTGACCGAGGAGCTGCTGAGCGCCGTCTACCAGCACCCGGTCGAGGTGCTCCCCCACCCCCGCACGGGCGCCCGCCTGGTGGTGCCCAGACGCCCTGGAAGACCAGCCCCCTGAACCTGGCGATTTCGGAAAGTTCCCGCGAACAGCCGCCGAACGACAGTGGGATGCCCTACCCTTTTCCAGCGGCAGGGCGCGCACTCACGGGGAGATGAAGGCGCGCCTTCTTTGTCGCTCCGCTCCTTCACGTAATTCACGCAATCTCCGCAGTGTTGCCGCATCAGACCTTGGGGGGTTCATGCGTCATTCACAGGCATCGTCGCGCTATGGGGGCATCCGAAGACCATCCGTGGTCGGTCGGCGCTCCCTACCCCACCGTGACACCGCTCGCTGGTACGCGCCCGTCGCCGTCACCGCCGACGCCTCGGGCGTGTTCGTCCCCGTCCTGACCGTCTACGCGCTGGCCCCCGAGCCCCGCCCGCTGGCCGCCGCGGCCACCGCGGGGCTGTGCTGGCTCACCATCCGCGCGGGCCACCGCCGTTACCTCCGCGGCAACCTCGGCGAGACCCGGGGCCTGCTCGCCGCCGCGCACGACTGGCTCGTCCTCCTCGGCGTGCTGGCCGGGCTGCGGGCCCTCACCGGCGAGAGCTCGGCCGTGGGCTCCGCCCTCGTCGCCCTGGCGCCCGCCCCCCTGATCACCGGGGTGACATGCGCCCTGATCCACCACCATCTGACGGGGCAACGGCATCAGGCGCAGGCGCTGCGGCGCGTGCTGCTGATCGGCGAGCCCGGGCCCGTGGACGACGTGGCCGCGCGCCTCGCCGCCCGCACCGACCACGCGTATGTCGTGGTGGGCACCGTGCTCGCGGGCCCCGGCGCCACCGACTGCGGCATCCCCGAGCTGGGCCGCCTGGACGCCTCGTGCCCCGAGCGCGTCCCCGCGGTCCCCGACCTGATACCCGACGGCCAGGACGGGACGACCGTCCTGGCCGCCGCCAGGCGGCAGGACGCCGACCTCGTGCTGGTCATCCCGGGACCCGTGCTCGGCGGCGAGCGGCTGCGGCGGCTGACGTGGGCCGTGCAGGACGCGGGGATCCCGCTGGCCGTCGCGTCGGGGCTCACGGAGGTGGCGCGGCGGCGGCTCTCCGTCTCCTCGGCCGCGGGGCTCACCCTCCTGCATGTCGCGCCCCCGCTGCGCCGGGGCGCGCAACCCCTCGTGAAGGCCGTCCTGGACCGCGCGGCCGCCGGGGTCGCGCTCCTGGCGCTCGCGCCGCTGCTCGCGCTGGTCGCCACGGCCGTGCGCCTCGATTCGCGCGGGCCCGTGCTCTACCGGCAGACCCGGATCGGGCACCGGGGCACGCCGTTCACCCTGTGGAAGTTCCGCACGATGGTCCCGGACGCCGAGCTGCGGCGCCCCGAGCTCGAGTCGGCCAACGACCACACCGCGGGGCCGCTGTTCAAGATGCGCGGCGACCCGCGCGTCACCCGGCTGGGGCGGCTGCTGCGCCGCTCGTCGCTCGACGAGCTGCCCCAGCTGTTCAACGTCCTGCGCGGGCAGATGGCGCTCGTCGGCCCCCGCCCGCCGCTGCCCGAGGAGGTCGCCAGATACGGCGCGGTCGAGCTGCGCCGCCTCGGGGTCAAGCCGGGGCTGACCGGGCCCTGGCAGATCAGCGGGCGCTCGGAGCTGTCGTGGGACGAGGGCCTCGCGCTCGACCTGCACTACGCGGACAACTGGTCGGTCACCGGCGACCTCGACGTGCTCGCGCGCACCCTGCGCGCGGTCGTCGACGGCCGCGGGGCGTACTAGTGCCGGGTCGCCCCCTCCCCGCGGGGGGCCGCGCCCTCGCCGAGCCACCACGCGTATGTCTCGCGGATGCCGCGCGCCAGCGGCGTCCGCGGGACGAAGCCGAGGGCGCGCAGCCTGGTGGTGTCGAGCAGCTTGCGCGGGGTGCCGTCCGGCTTGGTCGGGTCCCAGGCGATCCGGCCGGTCCAGCCGACCGCGTCGGCGACCGTCGCGGCCAGCTCGGCGATGGTGACGTCCTCGCCGCAGCCGACGTTGACCGCCGTCTCGCCGTCGTAGGAGCGCAGCAGCAGGAGGCACGCGCGGGCCAGGTCGGAGCTGTGCAGGAACTCACGGCGCGGCGTCCCCGTGCCCCACAGGACCACCTCGTCGCGGCCCGCCTCCTTCGCCTCGTGCAGGCGGCGGATGAGGGCGGGCAGCACGTGCGAGGTCTCGGGGTCGAACGTGTCGCGCGGGCCGTAGAGGTTGGTGGGCATCGCCGCGATGTACGCCCGCCCGAACTGCCGCCGGTACGAGCGGACCTGGGAGATGCCCGCGATCTTCGCCAGGGCGTAGGGCTCGTTGGTCGGCTCCAACGGCCCGGTCAGCAGCGCCTCTTCGGGGATCGGCTGCGGGGCGAGCCTGGGATAGATGCACGAAGACCCCAGGAACAGCAGTCTGTTGACGTCCGCGGCGTGCGCGCCCGCGATCACGCTGAGCTGGATCCTGAGGTTGTCCTCGAGGAACGGCACCGGGCGCGTGTGGTTGGCCATGATGCCGCCCACCGTCGCCGCGGCGAGCACCACGGCGTCGGGGCGCGCCTCGCGCAGGAACGCGCCGGTCGCCTCCGCGTCGCGCAGGTCGAGTTCGTCCCTGGTCCTGGTCAGCACCTCGTGACCGGCGTCCGCCAGGACGCGGGCGATGGCGGATCCGGCCAGGCCCCGGTGGCCCGCGACGAAGATCCGGGCGTCGGGATCGAGCAGCGTCGTCATGCGACGCGATTGTGCCAGGGCGCGCCACGGGGCATGGCGCGTTCCACCGTCCGCCCCACCGTCCGTACCGACCTCTCGGAAGGGGATCCTCCATGGGCAAGACCGCGTTGATCACCGGGGTGACGGGCCAGGACGGCTCCTATCTCGCGGAGTTGCTGATGGCCAAGGGCTACACGGTGCACGGCCTGGTGCGGCGCTCCTCGTCGTTCAACACCGAGCGGATCGACCACATCTACCAGGGCCCGCAGGACCCCGCGCGCACCCTGGTGCTCCACCACGCCGACCTGACCGACGGGGTGGCGCTGGTGAACCTGCTGCGCGAGACCCGGCCCGACGAGGTCTACAACCTGGGCGCGCAGTCGCATGTGCGGGTGTCGTTCGACGCGCCGCTGTACACCGGGGACGTCACGGGCCTCGGCACCGTGCGGCTGCTCGAGGCGATCAGGGCGAGCGGCGTGGACACCCGCATCTACCAGGCGTCGTCGTCCGAGATGTTCGGCGCGGCGCCGCCGCCACAGCACGAGCGCACCCCGTTCCACCCGCGCAGCCCGTACGGCTGCGCCAAGGTGTTCAGCTACTGGTCGACCGTGAACTACCGGGAGGCCTACGGCCTGTTCGCGGTGAACGGGATCCTGTTCAACCATGAGTCGCCGCGCCGCGGGGAGACGTTCGTCACCCGCAAGATCAGCAGGGCGGTCGCCCGGATCAGGGCCGGGCTCCAGGACCGCCTCTACCTGGGCAATCTGGACGCGGTGCGGGACTGGGGCTACGCGCCCGAGTATGTCGAGGCGATGTGGCGCATGCTCCAGCGGGACGAGCCCGACGACTACGTCGTCGCCACCGGGGTGCCCGCCACCGTGCGGGACTTCCTCGAGGCGGCGTTCGCGGCGGGCGGGCTCGACTGGGCGGAGCATGTGCGCTTCGACCCGAAGTACGAACGCCCCAGCGAGGTGGACGCGTTGGTGGGCGACGCGACGAAGGCCCGTGAGCTGCTCGGCTGGCAGCCCTCGGTGCACTGGAAGGAGCTGGCCGGGCTGATGGTGGAGGCCGATGTGGCGGCGCTCGACGCCGAGTTGAGCGGCGCCCGGGTGCGCATCGACCGGTGAGTTCAGGCCGCGTGGCCCCCGCGCGCAACCAGAGGCGGCGCCAAGTGGTCGAAACAGAGGGCGAAGGCAGGGAGTTCGGGAAATGGTGGGGCGATGAGCACGGGATCGGGACGGGCGAGACGCGCGTGGCGCGTGCGCGGTGGGGCGCTCGGCGCCGTGCTGGCGCTGACGGCGGGGCTGCTCGCCGGGACGGGGGGCCCTTCGGCGCCCCAGGCGCGGGCGTTGACGCCCCCGCTGACGATGACCGCGGACGACCTGCCGACGTGGCAGACCAACGGCATCGTCTACGCCCTCGCCGAGGCGAACGGCGTGGTCTACGTCGGCGGCACGTTCTCCACGGTCCGCCCGCCCGGCGCCGCTTCGGGCACCCAGGAGGTCCCCGCCGCCAACTTCGTGGCCCTCGACGCCGCCACGGGCGCGCCCGTGGACTGCGACCTGTCGTTCACCGTGGGCTCGGGCACCGCGACCGTCCGCTCCCTCGCCGTCTCGCCCGACGGGCAGACGCTGTACGCGGGCGGCACGTTCGGCTCGGTCAACGGCGTGGGGGCCAGCAGCGTCGCGGCGTTCGACCTGGGCGAAGGGTGCGCGCGGCTGCCGTTCCCCGTCGCGGCCAACGGCATCGTCCGCGCCATCGAGGCCAGCGACGAACGGGTCTATCTGGGCGGGGACTTCACCCAGCTCAACGGCACCGCCAGGGCCCGCTTCGGCGCGGTCGACACCGCGGGCGCCGTGCAGGGCTGGCGGGCCGACGGCGACGAGATCGGCAAGGCCATCGCCCTGACCCCCGACGGCGAACACGTCATCCTCGGCGGCGACTTCTTCGAGATCAACGGCGCCGACTCCCACGCCCTCGCGGTCGTGGACGCCGACACGGGCGCCAACGTCCGCACCTATCCCCTGCCGTTCATCGAGTCAAGATCCACCGTGCAGGACCTCGTGGTGGACGCGAACGGCTTCTACACGGCCAACGAGGGCACCGGCGGCTTCGACGGGCGCATCGCGCTCGACCTGGAGACGTTCGACCAGAAGTGGCGCGACACCTGCCTGGGCGCCACCCAGGCCGTGGCCGTGCACGACGAGGTGCTCTACAGCGGCCACCACGCCCACGACTGCTCCAGCATGGGCGCCTTCCCGAACCAGGCGCGCTACCACCTGCTGGCGCAGTCGGTGCACGACCCCGAGCTGCTGGGCTGGTTCCCGAACACCAACGACGGCCTCGGCGAGCAGCTCGGCCCGCGTGTGATGACCGTGGCGGGCGAACACCCCACGGACGACCGCGAGTTCATGTGGGTGGGCGGCGGCTTCACCACGGTCAACGGGCAGCCGCAGTGGGGCCTGACGCGCTTCGCCACGGGCCCCGACACGGGCGCGCCCACGGTCCCCGAGGCGCACGCCGCGAGCCCGGCGGCCGACCGCGTCGACGTCACATGGGCGCCCAGCCTCGACCTGGACGACAGCCTGCTGACCTACCGCGTCTACCGGAACGGCGGGAGCCAGCCGGTGCACACCGTCGAGGGCTCGTCCCTGCCCTGGCGCAAGCCCCAACTCACCTGGTCCGACCCGGATGTGGCGGCCGGGGAGACCCATAGCTACCGGCTGACCGCCACCGACGGCGCCGGGAACACCAGCGCGCTGTCACCCCCGGTGAGCGTGACGGTGGCCAGCGGTGGACAGCCCTACGCGGACGCCGTCCTCGCCGACGACCCGGTGATCTTCTGGAACTACGACGAGACGGCAGGGAACTTCGCGTCGGACGCCTCGGGCAACGGCGGCAACGGCATCCACCGCGGCGGCCCCCAGCGCGGCACCACCCCGCCAGCCGTGCCGGGGCCAGCCGCCGCGGCCGTGGGCTACGACGGCACCGACTCCTACACCTACAGCGACCGCGCCTACGCGGGCATGACGCGCTACACGGTCGAGACGTGGTTCAACACCACGACCACGCGCGGCGGCAAGCTGATCGGCATGGGCGACCGCATCCTCGAGCTCAGCTCCCGGCGCGACCACAACGTCTACATGCTCAACGACGGCCGCCTCACATTCGGCGTCTACACCAACACCTACCGGACGATCACCAGCGCCCAGTCGTTCAACGACGGCGAGTGGCACCATGTCGCCGCGTCCGTCGGGGCGAACGGCATGCGGCTCTATGTCGACGGCGAGCAGGTCGCGGCCAATGGCGTGGTGACGGCGGCGCGCAGCGTCAGCGGGTACTGGCGCACGGGCGGCGACAGCCTCTCCGGCTGGCCCAACCGCCCGGCCAGCGACTATTTCGCGGGGCGCCAGGACGCCACCGCGATCTACCCCGCGCAGCTGTCGGCCGCCCGCGTCGCCGCGCACCACGACGCGGCGTCGATCCCGACGGACACGGTGACCGCGCTCGCGCCCACCGCCGACACCTATGTCAACGGCGCGGCGGTGAACGCCAATCACGGCACCCACCAGCAGCTCGCCGTGCGCGGCACCCCGGCCTACGAGAGCTATCTGGCGTTCGACCTGCCCGAGGCGCCGCCGGGCCAGGTGCTCAAGGCGGCGGCGCTGCGGGTGCGGGTGAGCAACGACGCGGCCGCCGGGTCGCTCGACGACTTCTCGGTCCGCCCGATCACCGGCGCGTGGACGGAGACCGGCACCACCTACGCGACCCGCCCGGCCCTGGGCGCCGAGGTGCTCGGCACGCTGAGCGCGCCCGCGGCGCTCGGCGGCGCGCACAGCGTCCCGCTCGACCTCGGGACGGTGGAGGGCGCGCTGGGCGGAACGTTCGACGTGGCGCTCACCGGCACCGGGACCGACAGCCTGTGGCTGTGGGCGGACGAGGCGGCGGCCGCGGGGAATCGGCCGCAGCTGCTGCTGACGTTCGGGGCGCCCTGATGCGGCGCCGCCGCGCCCCGCTGCTCGCCCCCCTGCTCGCCGTCGTGTTCGCCGCCGCCCTCGCCCTGACCGCGTGCGGCGGCGGGGACGGGGGCGGGGGCGACGGGGACGGGGATGACGGCGCGGCCCCGACGGCGCCCGCCTCGGCCTCCGCGTCCGATGGGGCGGCGCCCGGGCCCGCGCCCGAGGACGAGCAGGAGGAGGCGGACGACGGCATCCCGGACGAGACCGTGCCCACCGACGAACTCACGCCTCCCGAGGGGGAGTTCAGCGAGGAGCAGCAGGGGTATCTCACCGATCGGGTGCCCGAGGGGGTGGACCCGGGGGCCATCCTCGACCTCGGGGCCGAGGCCTGCGACCGGATCGGCTATCTGGAGCGCCACGACCGCGAAGCGGCCGTCGCGGCGCTGCGCGACGGCGAGATCCCGGACGCGGAGCCCGCCGTCGAGCACCTGTGCCCCGAATACGCCGAGTTGCTGACCGAAGCGCGAGGAGAACAGTGACGCGACTGCCGATCGTGGTGGCGATCCCCACGAAGAACGAAGCCGCCAACATCGCCAGCACGGTGCGTTCGGCCATCGGCCACTTCGCCGCCGTCGTCGTGGTGGACTCCGACAGCACCGACGACACGCGGGCGCTGGCCGAGGCCGAGGGCGCGGAGGTCGTCCCCTACGCGTGGGACGGCGCGTACCCCAAGAAGAAGCAGTGGTGCCTCGACCACATACGCACCGACATCCCGTGGCTGCTGTTCCTCGACGGCGACGAGACGCCCAGCGGCCAGCTCCTCCTCGAGCTGCGCCGGATCTTCCTCGACGGCCGCCCGATCCGCCCGGCGGCGTTCGACATCCCGCTGCGCTACTGGTTCGCGGGGCAGCGGCTGCGCCATGGCCACACGATCGTGAAGCGGGCCCTGCTCGATCGCACCAGGGCCCGCTTCCCCGAGCCCGACGACCTGGCCGCGCCCGGCATGGGCGAGCAGGAGGGCCACTACCAGCCGCTCGCCGACCCGGTGCACCGGCTGCGCGGGCCGATCGAGCACCTCGATCTCGACCCGGTGCGCACATGGTTCGAGCGGCACAACCGCTACTCGGACTGGGAGGCATGGCTCGAGGCGCACCCCGAGGTGCGCGAGGAGATCCGCACGGCCAAGACCCGCCAGGGCCAGCTCTTCCACCGCGCGCCGTTCAAGCCGCTGCTGTCGTTCGGCTACGCGTACGTCTACCGCCTGGGCTTCCTCGACGGGCGCGCGGGCTGGGACTACGCGCTGGCGATGAGCTTCTACCGCTGGCAGATCGGCGTGAAGGCCCGCGAGGCGGGGCGGGCCGCCGCCCGCGGCGGGAACGGAGGCTGAACGGCGGCTCGGCGTCGGGGCGGCGGGCCGCGGCGGGGGGTGGTGGCGGGCCGGGTGGTGGTGGCGGCGTGCCGGGTCAGGGGACGATGAGTGCCTTCACCACGCGCTGCGCGGCGACGTCCTCGAGCGCGGTCTGCGCCTCGTCGAGGCCGTACTCCCTGCTGATGAGGTCGGTCCACGGGAACTGCCGTCGGTAGCGCGCCATCACCTGGACCGCGCGGTACATGTGCCCGACGTCGCTGCCCCAGCAGCCGCGGATGTCCAAGTGCTTCTGGTTGAGGTCGAGGTGGGGGTTGAAGGCCGCTTCACCGGCGTTGGTGTACTGGCCGACGACGACGTAGCGACCCGCGTCCCGGGTCAGCCGCATGCCCTCGGGGACCGCGGACGGCACCCCGGTCGCCTCGATCGTGACATCGGCTCCGCGTCCGCCGGTCGCCTCCAGGATCGCCGCGTGCCGGGCCGCGGGCGTCGTGGTACCGATGTCGATGACGGCGTCCGCGCCGAACCGGGTCGCCGCGTCCAGCCTGGCCTTCGGCCCTCCGATGACGATCACCGATCCGGCTCCCCGCAGCTGGGCGAGCACGGCGGCGCACTGGCCCACAGGTCCCGCGCCCTGGATGACGACCGTGTCACCGAAGGCGATCTCGCCGAGAGTCACCGCGTGCAGCGCCGTCGGCATGCCACAGCCACCGGAGAGGAACGCGCGCCAGTCCAGCTCGTCGGGCAGGGGAATCACATGAACGCCCGGCCTGAGATGGATGTACTCCGCCCATCCCCCCAGGAGGCCGTCGTCGGCCGACAGCGTGACCCCGTACACCTTCCGTGCCGGGCAGCGGGTGGTGGCGTGGCCGACGGTGCAGTACCAGCAGCGCCCGCAGGTCCCGTACACATCCAGGAACGTCACCACCTGCCCCACTTCAAGGGGCGCTCCCGACACGTCCTCGGGAACCTTCCCCGTCGCGTCCGCGGGGCCGAGCGCGGCGATCCGTCCGACGCTGACATGACCCGGAATGATCGGGTAGGGCACGCCCGCGAGCTGGCCCTTCCACAGATGGGTGTCCGTGCCGCACACCTCGCTGCCGAGGGTCCGCAACAGGATCGCGCCGGGCTCGAGCTCGGGCCACGAGAACTCCCGCCGCTCCAGTGGCGCCTCGGGCCCGGGCATGACGACCGCGGATATCACCGGGGATTCCTGTCTGTTGACGTCTGCTGTGACGTCCTCATCGTAGAACCCGAGGTGACGGAGGGGCTGTTCGCAGTTCCCCGGCGCGCACTCGGGAGTACCGTGTCGAGGTCGATGGCGGGCCAGCCCGCGCAGCGCAACCGGTGGCCGCTGCCCACCGTCGCGGCCCTGGCCCGTGCCGCGGGCGCCGCATCGGGTCTGGCCGCCCATCCGCTGAACCGCCCCCGTCCACGGCGCTCCCCCGGGGGCGCGGTGAACGGGCGCTTTCTGCGTTCTCCCGCACGGCCCAAGGCCCCGCTCGCTAGCATCCGTAGTGATGCATTCCGCGCCTTGCCCCAGGAATCCGGGCAGGTCAGGAAGCGTGCTCCCCGCAGGCGCGGGGGTGGTCCCTCATGGGCGACGGCGAGACCGGGTGCCCAGTCGTGCTCCCCGCAGGCGCGGGGGTGGTCCCGGCATTGGCCGCCACAACGTCCTCGGCGAGAAGCGCTCCCCGCAGGCGCGGGGATGATCCCGCACAGCGCTCCACCGGTGCGACACCCCGGTGGCGAGAGGCCGCCGCCGCGTGACGGCGGCGGACGTTCAACGCCCCCGCGCGCGAGCCGGGTCGCGGGCGGGGGCGCTTCGTCATGACCTCTGTGTGCGCCGTGCTGCGCCGACAGGCCACACGACATCAACGGGCAGCCCCGCCTCACGCGCCTCGATGACCACGTCAGCCGTACCACCGCCCTTGCCGCTCGGCGGCGACCCATCCCACACCGCGACGAGGCGGTCGGCGCGGCGCAGCAGTTCCTTGTTCGCGGCTTCGTAGGCGGCGCGATTCGCGGTCTCGTGGGGCACGGTGTGGACCTCCACCGCGGCCTCCACCAATCTGTCGAAGGTCTCCGCGTGCTCTGGCTTCACCTTCTCGCCACGGTAGTCACGCGAGGGGATGATCACCACCAAGCGCCCGCCCGCGCTCAGGATGGCCTCGGCGAACAGGGCGTCGGCGCCAGCGGCGATACAGGAGACCCCCACCAGTTCCTCCGGGGAGTGGACAGCGAGTACCCCTTGCAGCGCGGCCCTGATCACGGGGACGCTCTCCTCTGTGAGGTCCATGTGGCCGGTGACGGCGATGGTGGTCATCTGTTCCTCTCAGGTGGTCAGCAGTTCGCGGAGGTCGTGCCGGGCCTCGCGCACGGCGATGTTCGCAGTGTGGCCTACGGTGTAGGGGTACAGCCGCCCCAGCTTGACGCGTACCTTCTTGGATTCGGTGAGCCGGGCCACCTCGATGGCCCGGTGAGTCCTGTCCACGGCGCTGCGGATGTCTCCGAGGAGCCACGAGCACTCGGCCAGCCCGGCCCAGTCGAGGGCGTGGCTGCGGGCGGCCTCGGTGCCGCGCAGCTCAACCGCAGCCCCAATCCGCTCGATCGCGGCCTCCGTATAACGACCCGGCTCATGCCGCGCCAGGCCCAACAGCCGATTCCCCATGGTGCCCGCCAGTTCGGCTGGGCCGAAGTACCGGATCCAGTACGGGTCTTCCTCGACGGGGCCCGCCTCAGCCAGTGTGGCCGACGCCTGGTCCGCCGCGCGGTGGAATGCCGCGGGTCGTCCCAAAGACGCGTAGGCCCACGCCTCACGTGCATGCAGCAGGGATCGAACCCGGGCCGCGAGTCTTGCTTCTTGCTGCGCGAGACGAACGAGTTCAAGCGCATCCTGGGGCCGGTCTTGGTCGGGATAGAGCATCTGCCGCGCCATGCCAGCGAGGATGTTTGCCCCGAACGCCCGGTCGCCGCCCGCGTGCGCGGCCCGCAGGGCGAGGCGGTAGTAGTCCTGCGCGGTCCGGTGCAGCCCGCTGTCCCACGCCATGCCCGCCGCAGTGCCCGCGAGGTCTGCCAGCACGCAGAACAAGCGGCGCTCAACTGCCGCCGTCTGGTGCTCACCGAGCGCCTCGGTCACCTCGGCGAGCTGGCCGAGGACCGCCCGGCGTCGGAGCCCTCCCCCGACGTGGTGGTCCCACTGCCGCATCAGCCGCGCGGTCTTCTCAAGTTGCGTTACCTCGCGGGTGCCGAGGCGGCCGACTCGTCGCCCCTCGCCTGCGGGAGTGGTGTGAAGCCAGCCTTCGAGGGCGTCGAGAAGGGGAGCGCCCACGGTGATCGTGGTGAGTGCGCGGGATGCGGTGCGTCGGTCTATCACCAGGTCGGTCCTCGTCATACGGGCTGCGGCGGTGACTGCTGCGGCCGGTGTCCAGGGAGACGACGTCAGGTCTCGGTGAGGCGATGGCGCCTCCACCGGGCCGTCGCTGCGAGGAGTCTCCCACGGCCGTGCAGCGAGGCCGAGGAGCTGTCCAGGGATGCGGAGTCCATCAGCGATGCGGGCGATGACGTCGTATGAGGTCACCTGATGGGTGCCCTTGATGATGGTGGAGACCTTGCCAGGGGTGAGTCGGCAGGCCGCCGCGAGTCTGTTCTGACTCAGGCCGCCGTACTTTTTGAGCAGGGAGAAGGCAGCCGCGAAGTCGTGCTCGGCGAGGGCACGTCGTAAGTCCTCCCGTTCCAACAAGTCCGGGCTGACGAGGCTGTGGGTCGCGTCCACGGTGGCCACCTCCCAAGGCAGCGCGTAACTGATAGTCACTCTCCCTGCGCGCGCAGTCTATTACCGTCTCAGTAACCCCTGCCGGTCATCCCCGAATCGTCGATCTGGCGGGAGCCTCGGTATATCAACCATCCGAGGAGAACAGCCATGGCTGGTCTTACCCCCCGCACGCCCCCGCCCGAGCCCGCGCCGCCGCCGTTGTCCGATGACGAGCCGATGACGGTGATTGTTGGGCGGGATTGTCCGCCCGCGGTGCCGCTTGCTCTGTGTCTGGGCTGCCCGGAGCGGGTGCGCGACCGCGCCGCCCACGTGGGTTCGGGCGGTGGGTCGTGAGCGAACGCTGTGCGTCGTGCGGGACGACGATGCCGCCGTTGACCGTGGTGGCGGTGCACCATGCCGGGTCGGGTGGCGGGTGGACGCATCGCGCGTGCGCGCGCTGCCTGGCGCGTGAGCGGCTGATCCCGCTCGTCTTCCACCCGCTGCGCCACGACGGGTCACGGCTGACGTACCCGGAGATCGTTCCGGGTGAACTGGTCGCCACGCTCGCGCCGTTGGGCGAGTCCCCCGTGCTCGCCGCCCCGATCGGTCGGCTGCTGGCCGCCGTGGCCCGCACGAAGGACCGCACGCTCGACGCCGACCAGCGGCACGCCGCCCACGACGCCGCCCGCGCCGCCGTCGCACGGCTGCGGGAGGCCGCCCGGCAGGAAAGCGGCACCGTTCGGGAACCACGGTGAACGGCGCGATCGATTTCTCCCTCCGCGACCCCGACCGAGGCAACGACCGGCCCGTCAACGGCCGCTGCTGGCTCGGCTGCGACCCGCAGGTCATTCAGCCGGTCATCTGGATCGGGCCCGTCTCCATCGCAGGGCCGAACGGGATCGCCACCGCACCCGCCTACGCCTGCCCTCGCTGCGTGCGCCGCCTGTACGCCATGGCCCGCGCCGACGAGATCGAACGCGACCGCCCGCCGCACCTGACCGAGCAGCCGCACCACCACCCCTGACCCCCACCCATCACGACAAGCTTCCGGAGTCCGCCATCTTCTGGCCATTCCTCTTCCGGCCCCCGTCCCACCGGCACAACGAGCGCCCGCCGAAGCGACATGCGGCGATGTCCGCGACGGATGTGCGACGCGTCGAGGTCACCACGGCATCCATCCTCACCGGGGACGTACTCACCATCGGCGAGCGCCACTTCAAGGTCATCACCCGCACCCGCGTCCACGGCGGGATCAAGCTGAGGCTCACCTCGGGCCACCTGTTCGTCATGCCCCACCGCACCACCCTCACCATCTGGCGCGCCGACCCACCCGGCTTACGCCCCCGCTCCTTCTGGGAGACAGCCCTCCGCCCACCCCCGCCGTCGCGGACGGAGATCGTCGCGCAGGTCGTCGTCGGCTGCGCCCTCGTCATCGTCATCGCCCTGGCGGTGATCGCACGATGAACCCCACCGGGATGGTCGCGATCGAGATCACCGCCACCACGGTCAAGCTCGGCGACCAACTCGTCGTCGGAGGACGGCCCTACACCGTGTGCGACATGAGCGCGCTCGCCAGCGGCGGCAAACTGCTGCACTTCCACGGAGGCGAGTCATTCCACATGGGCTGCTTCACCGTCCTGTGGGCCAGCCGCCACATCTCCCAACTCCCCGGCTTCATCCCACCCCGCCCCAGACGTTACGAGAGAACACGGTAGCGAAGGCACGGGCACACCCCGACCGACGCGGCGCCGATGCCATCCCGATCACCGCCGCGCCGTCATCCCCGCCCCGCGCACCCCCGCGTACACCCGCTCCAGCGCGTCAAGCACGCCGTCAAGCGTGAAGCTCTCGCGCACCAGCTCGAACGCCGCGACCGACGCCTTCTCGTTGGCCGCCGGGTCGAGCAGCTCGAGCACGGCCGACGCGACGGCGGAGCCGTCGGGGATCACCCGGCCCGCGCCCGCGCGCGCCACATCGGGCGCGAGTCCCGTGGTCTCGGTCACCACGACCGGCGTGCCCACCGACATCGCCTCGAGCACCGAGACCGAGAACGCGTCCTGGATCGACGGCAGCACGAAGACATGGGCGGAGCGGAGGAGTTGGAGCACCGCGTCGCGCCCCTCGACCGGGCCCACCTGGTCGAGCGCCCCGCGCACGCCCAGCGCGTCGGCCAGCGCGAGGGTGTCGGCGAGCGCGCCGGTGTCGGGCCCGGCCAGCACGAAGCGCGCGTCGGGGTGCCGTTCGAGCACGGCGGGCATCGCGGCCACGAAGTCCTCGGGCCGCTTGCCCGCCTGCACGCGCGCGAGGTAGAGCACGGTGGGAGGGCCTTCGAGGGTGCGCCGTTCGGCCTGCGGGGGAACGCCGTTGACCAGCCGGTGCTGTGGCCCGATCGGGGCGGGCGCGACCACGGCCGCGGTCTCGCGGCGCTCGCGCTCGGTCAGGTACAGGACGGCGTCGGCCCGGCGCAGCACGCGCCGCACGCCAAGGGCGTCCACGAGCTTGGCCACCGGCTTGTCCGTGGGATCCACCATGCCGTGCGTCTGGAGCACCAGCGGCGTGCCCGCCGCGACGGCGGCCAGCGCGAACGGCAGCGTGATCAGGTCCCGCATCAGATGGACGTGCACGACGTCGGCGGAGCGCGCGTAGGCGCCCGCCCTGGCCAGCAGCGCGGGCGAGGTGATGCCGCTGACCTCGAAGCGGGGCAGCACGTGCCGGGCCTGGAAGAGCCGCACCGGCACGCCGTCGACCTCGCGCGGCAGCGCGCCGCGGGAGGGGAAGCCGTCGCCGAGCGCGACGAGCGTGGCCCGCCACCCGCGCTCGCGCAGGCCGCGGCACTGGCCGAGCGCCACCCTGGTGGGGCCGCCGAACGCGTGGGTGGGGGTGTGGAGCGTCACCACCTGGAGGATCCTCACCTCGCCATCCTCCCACCGGACGCGGCCCGTCGGGGCGGCGCTCCGAGCACGCCGAGCGCTCCGAGCAGCGCCTTCCACGCCGCCTTTAGGGGCGCCCAAGCCGCGTCGCTACCGTCGGGCTCAGACCGCTGGGTTATCCCGAGAGGATGGATCATGCGACCTCCGCAACTGACTCGGAAGGCCGGCACGGGGTGGAACGAGACCTATGAACGCTGTCTGCGGGCGGCGCCCGAGGCGTTCGACGACGAGCGCGTGCGCAACCTGTGGGCGGGAGCGTGGCAGCGCGACGGCATGCCGCAGCCGACCGTCTCCCCCATCGAAGGAACGCCCGTCCCCGGGCCGCCGCTGCTGACGGCGGGGGAGGGCCACGAGGCGGTGCGCGCCGCCCACGACACGCACCAGACATGGCGGCGCGTCCCGCTCGCCGAACGCAGGGCCAGGGTGGGCGCGGCGCTCGACGCGCTGACCGAGCACCGCGACCTGCTGGCGCTGCTGCTGGTGTGGGAGATCGGCAAGCCGTGGAAGCTGGCCTGCCAGGACGTGGACCGCTGCGTCGACGGCGTGCGGTGGTATCTGGACGAGTGCGAGGGGCAGTTGGCGGGCCGGGTGGCCCTGGACGGCCCGGTGTCGAACATCGCGAGCTGGAACTACCCGATGAGCGTCCTGATGCACGCGGTGCTCGTGCAGGTCCTCGCGGGCAACGCGGCGATCGCGAAGGTGCCCACCAACGGCGGACTGAGCTGCCTCACCCTGGCCTCGGCGCTCGTGGCCAGGGAGGGCCTTCCGGTGACGTTGATCAGCGGCGGCGGCGCGGAGCTCAACCCCGCGCTGGTCGGCTCCGACCTGCTCGGCTGCGTCGCGTTCGTCGGGGGCCGCGCGGCCGGTGGGCGCGTCGCGGCGTCGCTCTCGGGCACCGGGCGGCGCCACATGCTGGAGCAGGAGGGCCTCAACACGTGGGGGGTGTGGGAGTACAGCGACTGGGAGCTGCTTGGCGGCCAGCTCAGGAAGACGTTCGACTACGGCAAGCAGCGCTGCACGGCGTATCCGCGGTTCGTGGTGCAGCGGGAGCTGCTCGACCGGTTCCTCGACGTCTATCTGGCGGCCGTGAAGGACGTGCGCTTCGGCAACCCGCTGGCCGTCGAACGCCCCGACGACGACTTCCCCGAGCTGGACTTCGGGCCGCTCATCAACAACGCCAAGGCCAAGGAGCTGGCCGGGCTCACGAGTGACACGATCGCGGCGGGCGGCCTGCCGATCCACCGGGGCTCGCTCGACGGCGGGCGCTTCCTGCCGGGGCAGGACACCTCCGCCTATCTGGCGCCCGCGACGATCCTGTCGCCGCCGCGCTCTTCGCCGCTGTTCCACGCCGAGCCGTTCGGGCCGATCGACACGATCGTGGTGGTCGACACGAGGGCCGAGCTGCTGTCGGCGATGAACGTGTCCAACGGCGCGCTCGTCGCCACGGTGTCGTGCGACGACGAGACGGTGGCCGCCGAACTGGCCGCGGAGGTCCGGGCGTTCAAGGTCGGGATCAACCGCCCGCGGTCCCGGGGCGACCGCGAGGAGACGTTCGGCGGGCACGGCAACGCGTGGCGCGGCGCGTTCGTCGGCGGCGACCTGCTGACGCGCGCGATCACCCGTGGCCCGCACTCCGAGCGGCTGCCGGGCAACTACCCCGACTACACGCTGCTGCCCGCCTGACCCGGGCCCTGAGGCGCCCCGCCGCGGAGGCCGACAACGGCGTCGGACTCCTCGGCCGCGGAAGGGCCCACCGGCCCGACTACACTGGGCCGGTGGCCGTTGAGGCGCCCAGCAGGGCGGTACTGTCCCGGCCGCTGTCGGTCCCGCTGATCAGCGGGATCGTGGGGGTGCTGCCGCTCGCCGTCGCGGCGCAGCCGGGCGAGGGGCTGCGGGACACCACGTTCTGGCTCCAGCTGGTCGTCGCGTGCTACGCCGGTGTGCGGCTGTGCGCGATGGTGCTCTCCGGCCGACGGCGGCTGATCCAGGGCGTGTTCTGGCTCTTCGGCTATCTCGCGATGGGCATCGCGCCGCTCGCGCAGAGCGTGCTGGGGCGGGATCCCACGCCCGTGCTCGGGCCGCGCGAGGACACCCAGCTGGCCACCGCGCTCGTGCTGTGCGGGATGGCGGCGTTCGACGTGGGCGCGCTGCTGGCCCGGCACCGGCCCGCGGTCGCGGCGCGGCGGCGCAGGCCGCCCGCCACCGTGCACCGGGGGCGGCTGTGGCTGCTGGTGGCGCTCGCGTATGCCGCGAGCGGGCTGCTGATCGTCCAACTCGGCGGCCCCGCCGTGTTCTTCACCAGCCGCCAGGAGATCAGCGCCAGCCTGAGCGAGGCGACGGGCGGCTCCGCGGCCGAGGGCGGGGGCGAGGCGGGCAACGCCCTGCTGCGGGGCTTCGGCACCGTTCCCGCGCTGCTGGCGCTGCTGTTCCTCACGCGGTGGCTCGTGACGTCGAGGGCGGCGCGCAGGCGGCCCTCGGTGCTGCTGCCGTGGGCCGGGCTGCTGGTGGTCAACGCGATCGTCAACAACCCCGTGTCCAACCCCCGTTACTGGTTCCTGACGGTGCTCTTCGCGCTGCTGTTCACGCTCTTCCCGCGCAGCCCCGTGATGTACCGGGCGTCGCTGGCGCTCGGGGTGGTGATCGCGCTGCTGGTCTTCCCCTTCACCGACCGGTTCCGCTACGACGAGGACGGCAGGCGGCCCCTGGAGACCAACGCCCCGCTCGAGCCGCTGGTCGTCAAGGACTACGACCAGGTCAACATGTTCGCCAACACCATCACCTACGCCGCCGACGGCAACGGGCACACCTATGGCCGACAGGTCGCGGGCGCCGCGCTGTTCTTCGTGCCGCGTGGTGTGTGGGAGGGCAAGCCCGAGGACACCGGCTTCCTCGTGGGCGGCTGGATGGGCACCACGAGCGCCAACCTCTCCTCGCCGCTGTGGGCCGAACTCTGGCTGGACTTCGGCCCGTTGGGCATGACCGCGGGCATGCTCGGGATCGGCTACGTCGCCGCCCGCACCGACCGGCGCTATGTGCGCAGAACGGTCGACGACCCCTCGCCGGGCAACGTCCTCGCCGTGGTCGTCCCGCTGTTGGCGGGGTATGGCTTCATCCTGCTGCGCGGCTCCCTGCTCCAGGCGTCGGGCCGCATCGGGATCGCGGTGCTGTGCCTGCTGCTGGTGACCACGCTGCGCGAGAACCGCCACGCGCGGCTGCGCTGAGCGGACCCCAACTCTCCCCGCCTGAGCCGCCCTTGACGGCATGGCGACACACGTTCGATGCTCGTGGTCCGTTCGCGCCCCCACCGCGTCCCTGGAGTCGCCACCGTGCCTCGTCCCTCCCGCGCCGTCCTGGCCGCCCTCTCCGCCGCGCTCGTCCTCACCGCGCTCCCCGGCGCGGCGACCGCGACCGCCACGGCCCCCGCCGCGCCCCCCACCGCCGCGGCCGCCCCCGACATCGCGCTCGACCGGCTGCTCGCCCAACTCGCCGACTTCGAGGCCATAGCCGATGCCAACGGCGGCAACCGCGCGCATGGCCGCCCCGGTTACGCCGCGTCCGTCGACCACATCCAGGAGCAGCTGGACGCCGCCGGATTCACCACCGAGCGGCAGGAGTTCACCGCGGGCGGCACCACGGGCCACAACCTGATCGCCGAGTGGCCGCAGGCCGCCACCGACGACGTGTTGCTCACCGGCGCCCACCTGGACTCGGTCGGCTCGGGCCCCGGCATCAACGACAACGGCTCCGGCTCGGCCGCCGTCCTCGAAGTCGCCCTGGCCGTCGCCGAGTCGGGCCTCGCGCCCGAGCGGCGGCTGCGCTTCGCCTGGTGGGGCGCGGAGGAGCTCGGCCTGGTCGGCTCCCGCCACTACGTCGACTCGCTCGCCCCCGACGAGCTGGCCTCCCTCACCGGCTACCTCAACGCCGACATGGTCGCCTCCCCCAACGCGGGCTACTTCGTCTACGACGAGAACCCGGAGATCCAGGCGGTGTTCGCCGACTGGTTCGCCCAGCGGGGGGTCACGACCCAGGCCAGCTCCGAGGTGCGAGGGCGCTCCGACCACGCGCCGTTCGACGCGGTCGGCGTGCCCGTCGGCGGCGTGTTCACCGGCGCGGGCCAGGCCAAGACGGCGGCGCAGGCCGAGCTGTGGGGCGGCGACGCGGGCGTGTCGTTCGACCCGTGCTACCACCGGGCGTGCGACGACCTCGCCAACGTCGACGAGACGGCGCTCGACCGCAACGCGGACGCGCTCGCGCACGCCGTGTGGGAGCTCGGCTCCTGACCCGGCTCCCGACCCGGCTCCCGACTCAGCTCCTGACCACGGTGCGGAGCTCGAGCGCGACCCGCGCCCACACCGCCGCCGCCTTGGCGGCCGAGCCGAAGGCCAGGCCCCAGGCGGCGCCGGTGATCCCGCCGAGCCCGTAGCCGACCAGCAGGCAGCACACCGAGAACGCCGAGAAGACGACCTGCAACGGCAGCGTGGCGCGCGGGCTCAGCAGCCGCAGCGTCAGCAGCCCGCACGTGCCGAGCGCCATCGCGGCGTACTGGCTGCCCGTGGCGGGCAGCAGCTCGACGGCCAACTCCCAGGTGTCGCCCAGGATTTCGCGCCCGGCCGCGTCGGGGAGCAGCGACAGGGCGAGGGCCAGGGCGACCGCCACGGCCGCCAGGACGCCCCCCGCGAGGCCCGCGGCCCTCGCCTGCCGGTGCGGGCCCCCGTGGCGCCCCAGCAGCGGGGGCCCGAAGCCGGTGGCCGCGTTGAACAGCACGTTCATCGGCCCGAACAGCGTGGACGCGCCCCGCAGCGCGCCCACGGCCAGCGGGTCGGCGAGGACGCCGAGGCCGACCACGGCCACCTGCGACCCCGCGTTGCCCACCCCGAACTCCACCGCGAACCTGCGCCCGAGATGGCGCGGATCGAGCAACGCCCGCGCCCCCACCGCGCCACGCGCCCCCCGCGTGCGCCGGATCAGCAGCAGCCCGGCGAGCGCAAGCGCGGGCAGCGCCGACAGGCCCCACACCAGCACCATGCGCGCGGGGCCCGTGCCATACGGCTGGGCCGCGAGCAGCGGCAGCGCCACCGCGCCGCGCACCACGTCGGAGGCCAGGGCGAGATGGGGCACCCGCAGCACGGCGAACGCGTACCGCAGCGCCTCCTGCGTCAGCACCACGGGCAGCACGACGCCGAGCGCGGCGAGCCCGCCCGCGATCCCGCCGGGCAGCGCGACCGTGGCGGCGGCGAGCACCGCGCCGAGCGCGCCCGACGCGTACAGGGTGAACGCCACCGACGCCCGGCAGTGCCGGTGCAGCGCCGACTCCCTGCCGCGCCGCAGGGCGAGCGGCTGCCCCACATAGGCGCCGGTCAGGCCGAGCAGCAGCGCGAAGACGGTGTAGACGACGGCGAACGACGCGAAGTCGTCCACCGTGGACTGGCGCGCGGCGACGATGACGACCGCGACATTGGTGAGCGCCGCCACGCCCTGGTCGGCGACCGAGGCGGCGGCGGCCGACGCGGCGCTCGCGGGCCGTCCGCCCATGTCGTCGGTGGGGTCGGGGGAACTGGTCACGGGCGCGGGGAACCGTCCTCGAGCTCGGCCGGGTCGAGCACCCTGAGGCCGAGGGTCTCCGAGCCGATGTCGCGGTGCGCCTGCTGGGAGGCGCGCGCCGCGCGGCGCTCCCGCTCCCGTTCGCGCGAGCTGACGGAGGCCACCTTGGGGCGGGTCCCCGACACCTCGGTGACATCGGCGTCGCGCCCGCCCTCCTGGCCGCCGCCCCACGAGTGCAGCACGGCGCCGAGCAGCGCGCCGCCCGCGCCGACCACCAACTCCCGTACGCGCGCGAGGTCGTCGCGGCGCACCTGGCTCGGGTCGCACACCACGAGGACGTTGTCGACGCGGTCCACCAGCGCTATGGCGTCGGCGTAGGACAGCACGGCGGGGGCGAGCACCACCACGACGGAGCCCTTGGTGTCGGCGTGCCCCAGCAGGGTGGTGGCGGCGGGCGAGGTGAGGGCGCGCGGGACGTTGCGCACGCGGCGGCCCGGCACCAGGTCGAAGATGCCGGACTCGCCCGCGTCGATGGGCACCCGCGCGCCCACCGGCCAGGTGCCCTCGCGGTACCCGGGCGAGCCCGCCCAGCCCGGGCGCCCGCCGTCGGTGTGCCGCAGCTGCTCGGCCAGGGTCGGGGTGCGCAGGTCGGCCTCCACGAGCAGCGCGTCCATGCCCATCTCGGCGAACGCCGCCGCCAGGTTGACCGAGGCGGCCAGCGACGCCTCGATGCTGCCGCGCGGCGCGACCACGAGCAGGCGGCGGCGCTGGGCGAACGTCTCGTCGTAGGCGAGCCTGAACGCCACCGACCTGTACTCCTCCGCGAGCCGCCCGGCCGCGAGCAGCTGGTCGGGGTGGCCTCGCCCGGTGCGGGGCAGCACGCCGAGGACGGGGGCGCGCAGGGCGCGGGTCACATCGCCGGGCGAGCGGACCGTGGGGTCGAACACCAGCCGCACCCACGCCGCGAGCAGGCCGAGGCCGATGCCGACGACATAACCGAGGGCCAGCAGCAGCGGCAGCCCGGGGCCCGAGGGGCTGCCGGGCGCGGTGGCCTCGGTGATGACCCGGCCGCCCGAGGTGTCGAGGGCCTGGAGGCTGGAGATCTGCGCGTTGATCTCCGAGATCTGCCCGGTGAGCGTGGACAGGTCGGCGACCGCGCCGTCATAGGCCGAGCTGCCGTCGAACAGCGTGTCGAGCTCGGTCTCCAGCTGGTCGCGGCGCTCGACGAGGGGCGCGCGCTGGCCCTCGAGGGATGCGACGTTGTGCGCGATGGTCTCCTGCGCGTCGGCCTGCCGGTTGGCGAGGTAGGCGGCGACGAACGCGTTGGCGCGCTCGGCGGCCACGTCGGGGTCGCCGTGCGAGTAGGAGAAGCGCAGCACCTCGGTGTTGGGCGGGTTGGTGACGGTCAGCCCACGGCCCAGCTCGCGCGCCCGGTCGGGGTCGCCGAGCTCATCGGCGGCCCGCCGGGCGACGAGGTCGCTCACGGCGGTGCGGCGCTCGGAGCCCATGGCCACGCGGTCCACGGGCGTTCCCGCGAACGGGTCGGCGGTCGGGGCGCGCACGGTGACCTCGGACGTGGCGATGTAGGACTCGTTGCCGGTCAGGCCCAGCCAGCCGCCGCCCGCGAGGCCGAGCAGGATGCCGCACACGATCAGCAGCCGGTAGCGCAGGAGCTGGCGGAACTGGTCGCGCAGCAGGTCCGGCTCGTCGTACCCGCCCGCGGGGGGCGCGGGGGCGCCGCCCCGCGCGTCGTCGCGCACCGCGCTCATGATCCTTCTCCGTTCCTGCGGGCGTCGGCGGCCAGGGCGAGCGCCTCGTCGAGCAGCGCGGTGACGCGGCCGAGGCCCGCGGCCCGCGACAGGTGGTCGCGGGCATAGGCGGCGCCGCGCGCGCCCAGGGCGTCGGCGGCGGCCGGGTCGGCGGCCAGCTTCCTCGCGGCCGCGGCCAGCGCGGCCGGGTCCTCGGGCGGCACCAGACGGCCCGCGTCCGAACGCCGCACCTCCGCCGCGGTGCCGCCCTCCGCCGCGACCGAGGCGAGCACGGGGCGCCCGGCCGCGAAGTACGACGTCAGCTTGGACGGCACGCTCATGTCGAGGACGGCCGCGCGCTGGGTGACCACGAGGACGTCGGCGGCGGCCAGCACCTCGGGGAAGTCGGCGTCGGCGGCGGGCGGCAGCAGCGTGACGTTGGGCAGCCGCTCGGCCCGCGCGGCGAGGCGGGCGCGCTGGCTGCCGTCGCCCATGAGCACCACGCGCAGCTCGGGCGCCTCGCGTGCGGCGTCGATCAGCACGTCGAGGCCCTGCTTGAGGCCCATGTTCCCGGAGTGCAGCACCACCGTGGCCTCGGGCGGCCAGCCGAGGCGCTCCCTGGTCGCGGCCCGCGCGCCCGGCGAAGGGGCCCGCACATGCGACCAGTTGGGCACCAGCCTGATGCGCTCGGGGGGCACGCCGAGGGCGCGCACGCGGTCGCGGAAGCTGTCGTGGATGACGCCCACCAGGGTCGCCCCGCGCAGCACGCGGCGCTCCACCGCGGAGGCGGCCGACGCGGCGCGGCCCCCGCCGCTGATGCCGCTCTGCGCGGCGGCGGCGCCCATCAGGTCCTGCACGATGGGCAGATAGGGAACGCGGTGGCGGCGCGCGATGCGGGCGGCGAGCACCCCGCCCGCCAGGCTCGGCACCTGGGCGAGCACCGCGTGCGGGCGGGCCATGCGCGGGGGCGCGACCAGGCCGCCCGCCAGGATCGACGCCTCGTACAGGGCGCGGCGCGCGGCGGTCTGCCGGGGCGGCACCGAGTGCCGCCTGCGGTGCACCAACACCCCGGCGCGCCGCTCCTCGGCGCGCCACCTGCCGCGGTAGGCCGGGTCGAGGCGCCAGGCGGGGTAGTGCGGCATGCCCGCGAGCACATGGACCTCGGCGGCGCGCCGGGTCGCCAGGTGCTCGGCGATCTGGGTGGCGTAGGGGCCGATACCGGCCTGCTCGGGCGCGTAGTTGGTCGACACGAGCAGCAGCCGTTCGCCCACGGTGGGTCTCCTCCCCGGCGCTCCACGCCGCCCATGCCCCTGAGTCTGCCCCTGAGTTCCGCCCCGGGTATCCAGCCTATCCGCAGAATCGCCACGCGTTGTGGCGCTATGGTCAAAGGATCGTCGCGCGTGAAGGACGCGTGAACCCGGTGAATTCGGCGGGACCAGTGGGGGGTCGGACGAATGCCGCAGACGGTGGGCTACGCGCCCGGGGTCTATGACCTCTTCCATGTGGGGCACCTCAACATCCTCAGGCACGCCAGGAGTCACTGCGACTACCTGGTGGCCGGGGTCGTCTCGGACGAGATGGCGACCCTGGCCAAGGGCAGGCCGCCGGTGATCCCGCTGGTGGAGCGCCTCGAGATCGTGCGCTCGATCCGGCATGTGGACGCGGCGTTCGTGGAGACGGTGCCGGACAAGCTGGAGACCTGGCAACAGGTGCGGTTCGACGTGCTGTTCAAGGGCGACGACTGGCGGGGCACCCCCAAGGGGGCGCGTCTTGAGCGGGACTTCGCGACCGTGGGCGTCCGCATCGTCTACTTCCCCTACACGGTACACACGTCCAGCACTCAACTGCGGGCGGCGCTCGACGCGTTGAGCGCGGACAGCTCGCGGAACCACTTCACCGAGAACGCCACGCAGAACAGCACGTAGACCGCGCACAGCGCCGCGTACCCGAGGCGGAACGCCGTCTCGCTGCCCAGCAGCAGGAACAGCGCGCACAGCACCCCGTAGTCCACGGGCAGCAGCGCCACCGCCCGCACCCGGGACGGCGGCGCGCCCCCCGGCGAACTCCCCGGCGCCGCCTTCGGCTTGAGCTTGTCGGTGAGCAGCCCGCCGAAGAAGATCAGCACGGCGGCCAGCTGGAAGAGCAGCGGCACCAGCAGCCACCCCTCGCCCGGCAGGTCGAAGAACCGGTGGAACGAGATCAGCACCGCCGCGTGCAGCACCGTGATCTTGGCGCAGTCCACCACATGGTCGAGCCACTCCCCCACCGCGCTCGACTCCCCGCGCAGCCGCGCCAGTTGGCCGTCGGCCGAGTCCAGCGCGAAGCCCACCACGAGGCCCGCCCACACCGCGAGGGCCAGCGGCCACGACGGCTCGGCCAGCGCGACGCCCGCGATCGCGGCGTAGCTCAGCAGGGCGCTGAGCGCCGTCACCTGGTTCGGGCGCAGCCCGGCCCGGTGGGCCGCCGCGGCGAACACCCGGCCGAGCGGCCGGTTCAGGTAACGGGAGTACAACGAGATCCCCTTGGCGGTCTTCTGCGCGTCACGAAGCCGCCGCAACGCCGCCCCGTAGCTCCCCGTCCCCGGCATGCGTGGCATCATCCCATGCGTCGGGCCCCCTCGGGCATCGATACGATGCGCGGGCCGGGCGTGAGACCGGCGAGACAACAGGCATGACGGGGAGGGCCCTGACGATGCGGGTGCGAGCACGACTGACGACGGCCGCGGCGGGGTCGACCCTGGCCCTTGTGGCGTCCCTGTCGGGCTGCATGACGGTCCACGGCGAGGAAGCGGTGGTGCCCGCCGCCTCGGAGGAGGAGGCGGAGGAGGCCCTTGAGCGCTATGTGGAGACCAGCAACGAGGCGGGTCGCGCGTTCGACCCCGAGCTGAACTCCACGGTCGAGATCGGCCCGCTCGGCGCCATCCGCGCGGCCCAGTTCGCGTCGTTGCGCGCCAGGAACCCCGGGGGCAACCAGGACTTCGCGCCCCTCGCGGTCAACGACACCCAGTTCCACATCCCGCAGCAGGCGGGCTGGCCCAAGTTCTTCGTCGCCGACACCCAGACCAACCAGGACCCGGACAACCGCTGGATGCTGGTCTTCACCCGCAACAGCGTCGACGAGGAGTGGAACGCCTCCTATGTGACGGTGCTGCCCACGGGCCGAGGCCCCGAGCTGGCCGAGGACGAGGACGGGTACCTGGACGACCTGCCGGTGACCGGCGAGACGGACACAGGGCTGGCCGTCGAGCCGGGCCAACTCCCCACCGCCTACACCGAGTACCTGGCGAACGGCTCGGGCCCGTTCAACGACGGCGCCTACACGAGCGACGAGGTCGCGGCCAGGGAACAGGCCAACGGGAGCGCCGCGTTCGTCATGGACTACCAGGACATGCCGCCCGACGAGGACGAGTTCGCGTACCGGCCCGTGGCGATGCGGACGGCGGACGGCGGCGCGCTCGTGCTGTTCTCGACGCTGCACAACCAGAAGCAGACGATGGCCGAGGGCCAGGCGATCGAGGTCCACGAGGCCATCGAGCCGCTGCTGTCATCCCCGGCGGAGCGCGCGCTCACGGTGGAGCAGGTCGCGATGTTCTCGGCGGTGGTGCCCGAGGGCGAGGGCGAGGTGGAGCTGCTGTTCCGCTCGCTCGGCGTGATCGCGGCCGCGGGCGAGTGACGCGTCGGCCCGGCGCCCGGGCCCCGCGGCGTCAGCGGCGCGGGCCCGCCTCGGCCTCGCGCGCGGCGCCGCGCCCCGACAGCTCGTCGCCGCACGCGTCGGTGAGCGCGGCGAGCAGCGTCAACGGCTCGGGCAGCGGGTGCTCGGGCCCGCGCAGCCAGCGCACGCCCGCCTCGCTCGCGCCGGGGACGCGCGAGGGCGGCAGCAGCACATAGCTGCCGCGGCAGTGCCAGCGCAGCCCTGGGTGCTCGTCGAGCGTCTCGGGGTGGCAGTCGAGCTCGCAGGGCCACCACTCGTCCTCATCGTCCGGGGTGCCGCGGGTGGCCGTGAAGAACAGCACACGGTCGGGGTCGGCGACGGCCACGGGCCCGAACGTTTCGGCCCCGCCCGACAGCCGCTCGAGCGCCGCGTAGCCCGCGGCGGCCGGGAGGTCGAGAACGTCGTGGGCGCGGCCCGTCGCGGTGATGAAGTTGGCGTCGGGGTGGACGCGCAGCCAGCGCCCGATCTGGTCGGGGTCGGTGGTGGCCTGGGTGGCCCAGGCGAGCGACAGCGGATGGCGGCCCGGGCTCGGACAGCCGATGCGGTCGCAGGAACAGCCGTAGTCCAGCGGGTGGGCGGCCGGGGCCAGCGGAAAGCCCGCCTCGGCGGCGGCGAGCAGCAGCCCTTCCCTGGCGCGGGCGGCGGCGACCCCCGCGGCGGCGCCCCGGGCCCCGCGTCGCAGCCAGCGGGGGAATCTGCTGTCGCGTTCCATGAGCCTTCTGCCGCCTCACTTCCGTCCCGGTGCAGCGTGGCGGCCCGGGCCGTTATTCCGCGTCGTCCGCGCGTTCCGCGGGTGCCGCGGGGTCCCGTGCCGCGTCCGTCCGCTGCACATCCTGCCCTGGATGAGCGGCGGATGGGTAATCGGGAGGAGAGGGTGGAGAGGGGGACGGATGGGGCGGCCAGGGCGCTCCCCACTCGCTGTCCCTGGCGGCCCTGTACTCCTGGCCGCGGCGCTTGGAGACCGTCGTGCGGCGCAGCCCGCCCTCGGGCGTGCACAGGTCGAGCAGCACCTGGCCCTTGCGCAGCAGCGGCCTGCGCACGATGCGGCCGGGCGCGGGACCGGCGTCGGGGCCGGGTGTGGCGGCCGCCACATACGCGAACTTCTCGTCCTCGTACGGCAGTACGCCGCCCTTGACGCGGCGGTGCAGCGCGGAGCGGCTGACGCGGGCGGCGAAGTGGCACCAGTCGGCACCCACCTCGATGGGGCACTCGGCGCCGTGCGGGCAGGGCGCGAGGACGCGCAGCCCGGCGCCCAGGAGGCGGTCGCGCGCGTCCCTGATCCGCCGGTACCCCTCGGGGGTGCCGGGCTCCACGAGCACGACGGCCCCGGTGGCGGCCCGTTCCCCCGCGTCCCGCGTGGCGCGCGTCACCGCCGCCGCCGCGGCGTCCACCACGGCGTCGCGGGCGGGCTCCGGCAGCTCGCCCAGCACATAGGAGACGGTGACCAGGTCGGCGCCCGGCAGCTCGGGCGCCCCTTCGGCGGTCGCGCCGAGCCGCCCCTGGCGCCACTCGACCTGGCCGCCGAGGCCGCCCGCCGTGGCCAGCTCGCGGCCCAGGTCGAGCGCGGGCCCTGCCCGGTCGACGACGACGGTGCGGCGGTCGCGC
Organism: Streptomyces radicis; assembly: GCF_003626575.1. Lineage (GTDB taxonomy): Bacteria > Actinomycetota > Actinomycetes > Streptomycetales > Streptomycetaceae > Streptomyces > Streptomyces radicis. The sequence continues at coordinate 117,858 of NZ_RBDY01000003.1, forward strand.
CCCGGCCACACCTCGGCCGCGGCCCAGGGCGCCGCGCCGGTGCCGCCGCCCATGTCGAGGTGGGCGGTGGGGGCCCAGCCCGGCAGCCTGGCGGCCAGCTCGCGCAGCGCCGCGGTGACCGCCTCGAACGTCGCGGGCATGCGGTAGGCGGCGTAGGCGACCGCGTCCGCGCGGTCCCGCAGGACCGGCGCGGGGGCGAACGGGCCGCCGCGCTCGGCGCGTTCGGCCCCTTCGGAACGTTCGGCCCGTTCCTGACGCTCGCGGTAGCCCGCCATCAGCCGCTCGACCGCGCCTGCCGCCTGGCGTGGCGGCAGGCCGTCGAGCAGCTGGTCGAGCGCGGCGCGCAGGGTCGTGGATGCGCTGGTCACCGGGACAGGATAGGGCGGCCCGCCCGGCGCCACGGGCGGCACAGGGTCACGAAGCAGACGGCCGCGAGCAGCACGGACGTGAGCTGGACCACGGCCATCGGCAGGGCCGTTCCCTCGCCCGCGACGCCGACGAGCGGCGAGGCGATGGCGCCCACGAAGAACGCGGACGCGCCCAGCAGCGCGGAGGCCGAGCCCGCGGCGTGCGGAGTGCGTTCGAGGCCCTCGGAGTTGGCGTTGGGCAGCACCAGGGGCATCGAGCCCATCAGCAGGAACAGGCCGACGGAGACGGCGACCAGCCCCGGGTCGCCCAGCACGCCGCTGGTCATGACGAGCAGCGCGAGCGCGGACAGGGTCACCCCGGCCAGGCCGATGGCCATGATGTGGTGGGTGGGGAGGCGGCCGACGAGCACGTTGCCGTTGATCTGGCTGACGCCCACCAGGCCGATGGAGTTGACCATGAACAGCATGCTGAACGTCTGCGGCGAGGCGCCGTAGATCTCCTGGATGACGAACGGCGAGGCGGCGACATACGCGAACAGCGCCGCGAACGTCAGGCTGCCGACCAGGAGATGGCCCGTGAAGACCCGGTCCCTGAACAGCCCGCCCATGTCGCGCAGCGCCGAGCGCACGCCCCCCGCGTGGCGCCGCTCCCTCGGCAGCGTCTCGGGCAGCCAGCGGGCGACGACCAGGGTCAGCACGACCCCGGCCGCGGCCAGCACGACGAAGATGCCGCGCCAGTCGGTGAACCGCATCAACTGGCCGCCGAACACCGGCGACAGGATGGGCGCGGCCCCCGAGATCAGCATCAGGGTGGAGAAGAAACGGGCCATGGCCACGCCGTCGAACAGGTCGCGCACGATGGCCCGGGAGATCACGACCCCGGCCGAGCCCGCGAGGCCCTGGATGAAGCGGAACGCGGTCAGCGACTCGACCGTGGGCGCGAGCGCGCACGCGACCGAGGCCACGACATAGCAGCCCATGCCGATCAACAGCGGGCGACGACGGCCGAGTTGGTCGCTCATCGGGCCGACGATCAGCTGGCCTAGACCCAGGCCGAGCAGGCACGCGGTCAGCGTGAGCTGCACCGTGGCGGCGCCGGTGCCGAGCGAGTCGCCCACCTCGGGGAGGGCGGGCAGGTACATGTCCATCGACAGCGGGGGGACCGCGGAGAGCGCGCCGAGGATCAACGTCAGCAGCACCCCGGCGCGTTGGCGGCGCGTGAGCTGGGCGGCGGTGGCCCCCGCCGGGTCGCGGCGGGGGCCGGATATCGGAAGCGTGTCGGGAGTGGAGTCGGGGGCGGCCATGCTGGATGGGCCGGGCAGGTTCATGCACCTCTCCGTGACGTACTGGGGATCGGCCCAATCATCCCACGACCACCCCCTCGGGCCCCAGTCCGTCAAGCGCCTCCGGGCCCCCCGCCGGGGGCCCCGCCGTTGGGCACGGCCCGTTGAGCACGGCCCGTTGAGCCGGGCCTGGTCGGCGGGGTGAGTGCGATCACCCACTGTGTCTGGCCATTGACAGAACGCGCGTCCAGGGGTGATTGTCATGCAATCCGACGCAACCCCTTCTGCGCAGGAGCCCGCCATGACGCTACGGTTCATCGGAGTGGACCCGGACACAGGACAGCAGGGTTCACCAACTATCTGGATCGACGACGCAAGCGGCGAGATCATCGTGCAGGGATGGAAACCGAGCCCTGATCTCGAGGCTGCGTGCGCCGCGTCCCCGGCCCCGGGGCATACCCCGGGCATCCCGGCCCATGAGGCTGTCGTCCGTATCCCGGCACGCAGGGTGCCGATGCTGAGGGAGGCATGCGATGTCGCAGAGCGAACCCGGCTTTCTTGATCTGCTGGCCAGCGCCCGGCACACGGCGATGCATCTTGAGATGCGCGACATCTACGACGTCGGCGATGAGGCCGCTGACTTCGAGCGCTGGCAGCGCACCGGTGAGCGGGACGTCGACCCGGCATCGGAGTACTGGGCGCCGTGGGTTGGTCTGATCGAGGAGACCGTGGCTCGCGGTGTCGCCGTTCGCCGGGCCCGCGTGGTGTCGGAGCCGGTGAGCGACTACATCCGGTACGAGCACGCCGGGGCAGCGGTGAACGTCGCCGCTGGTGAGGACGTGCGATGGTTGCCCAGGCGGCGTGCGTCCGACCTCCTGCTCCCTGGGAACGATCTGTGGGTCTTCGACGAGACCGCAGTGTTGTTCAACCACTTCGATGGGCACGGGAATTGGTCCTCGCCGAAGTGGGAGGTGCGCACCGAACCTGACCTGATCGCCCAGGTCCGCGGCTCGCTCAGGGCCGTGTGGGACAGGGCCGTGCCCCACGAGCAGTACAAGGTCTGAGCCGCTCAGCGATCCGCCGATGCCCGCGAACCCGTCATCGTCCGCCCAGGAAGCGCGCCAAGTCGTCGCAGGGAGACTACGTGACCTACGGCTGGACGCCGAGATCACAGCCCGCGAGCTGGCGTCCCGCTGTGGCTGGAGCGAGGCCAAGTCCTCTCGCATCGAGCACGCGAAGACGGCGCCATCGGACGCGGACATCCGCGCTTGGTGCACCGCCTGCGGGGCCGCCGACCAGGCCGCTGAGCTGATCGCGGCCAACCGGCGGGTCGACGAGATGTACGTGCGCTGGCGGCGGCTGCACGGGCACGGGATGCGGCGCGCGCAGGAGGCGGTCCTGCCGCTGTACGAGCGGACCCGGCACTTGAGGGTCTACGTGTCCAACGTGGTGCCCGGCATTCTCCAGACCGAGCAGTACGCGACCGCCCTGCTGTCGACCATCGCGCGGTTTCAGGGCACCCCGGACGACGCCCCGCAGGCTGCGGCTTCACGTATCGAGCGTTCGCAGGTGTTGCATCGGGGCCACCACACCTTCGCGTTCCTGTTGGAGGAGACGGTGCTGCGGTACCGGATCGGGGACGCCGAGACGATGGCCAACCAACTCGGATACCTACTGGCGGTGATGGCGCTGCCGAACGTCAGCCTGGGCGTCATCCCGTTCTCGGCGCACCGCGCGTTGTGGCCGTTGGAGGCGTTCTACCTCTTCGATGACCAGCGCGTCAGCTCGGAGTTGCTGACGGCTGCGGTGAACGTCTCGGCCTCGAGTGAGATTCAGGTATACGCGAAGGCGTTCGCCGAGCTTGCCGGGATGGCGGTGCACGGCGCTCGCGCACGGCGTCTGATAACGGATGCTATCGCCGCGCTCGGGTGACACGGTGCAAGTTCGCGTAAGCTCGTAGCCGCCCGTCAGCGCGCGCTCCTACGGTCCTGCCACAGGCTCTCGACCGTGGGAGGCGAACATGAGCCAGTACATCCCTGAGTGGGCACGCGAGGATCACACCGCCCCACCCCCTTTGTCCGATGACGAGCCGATGACGGTGATCGTCGGGCGGGAATGTCCCCCGGCGACGCCGCTCGGCCTGTGCCTCGGCTGCCGCGACCGCCTACACGCTCCCGCACCCCCGGATCGCCGCGCGGCTGCGCGCGGGGCCCGGCTGCCGTGAGATCCGCGACACAGAGAGGACCGCCACGTGAACGACTTCCCCGCCGACCGGCCGCTGAGGATCGGCACCCGCGGCTCACCCATGGCCCTGGCGCAGGTTGAGCACGTCAGCGGGTTACTCCGCACGTTGGCGCCCGACCTCGACATCCGCCCTGTGCCCGTGACCACTGAGGCCGACATGTGGCAGGGCGACCTCGCCAAGCTCGGTGGCAAGGGGCTGTTCACCAAGCGCATCGACGAGATGTTGCAGCGCGGCGAGGTGGACATGGCCGTGCACTGCGTCAAGGACGTGCCGGGGGACGTCCCCCTCCCGGAGGGACTGATCTTCGCCGCCTATCTGCCGCGCGAGGACGTGTCGGACGTGCTGCTGTTCCCCGAGGGCAGCGAGCGCCGGACGCTCGCCGACCTGCCAGCCGGGGCCACGGTCGGCACCTCGGCCGTCCGCCGGACGGCACAGATCAACCGCGTCCGCCCGGACCTGAACGTCGTACGGATCCGCGGCCTGGTCGGCACCCGCGTCGAAAAGCTGGACGGGCGGCGGGAAGGCCCCGCCCTTGACGCGCTGGTCCTCGCCCTCGCCGGGCTCGAACGCCTCGGCCTGACCGCACGCGCCCGCCAGGTCTTCACCCCGCGGGAGATCCTGCCCGCCGTCGGCGCCGGGGTCCTCGGCCTTCAGTGCCGCGCCGACGACGGCCCGGTCGCGGGCCTGCTCGCCCGCCTCAACCACGAACGCACCACGCGCGAGGTCACCGCCGAACGCGTCATGCTCCACGGGCTGCGCGGCCACTGCAACAGCCCCATCGCCGGGTACTGCGTCACCGAGCCGGACGGACAACTGTCCCTGCGCGGCACGGTGTTCAACCGCGACGGCTCCCGGTTCGTCCACGCCCACCACTGGGGCGAGGACCGCAACGACCCCGCCACCCTCGGCACCCGCGTCGCCGCCGAACTCCTGCGCCAGGGCGCCCGCGACATCATCTCCGGCATCCCCCACTGACCCGTTGGCGATCCACCGGGTACCCGGCGGGCGCCTGTCCCGCGGGTGACGGAATAACGCGCCGGGCGGCGGCCGTTGCCCCCGGCATGACCACGGGGGACACCACGCGGGTGCTGCGCTACGCGGCGTTCACGGACGACCCCGCGGGGGGCAACCCCGCGGGGGTCGTGCTCGACGCGCGGGGGCTCGACGAGGCCGACATGGCGCGGATCGCCGCCGACGTGGGGTACTCGGAGACCGCTTTCCTGGTGCCACGCGAGGGCCGCGCGTTCGGGGTGCGGTACTTCAGCCCGGTGGCCGAGGTGCCCTTCTGCGGCCACGCGACGATCGCGGCCGCGGTCGCGCTGGGTGAACGGACGGGCGGCGCCGGGGAGTTGCTGTTCGACACGCCAGCGGGGCACGTTCCGGTGAGCGTGGAGGCGGCCGAGGGGGCACCGCGGGCGCTTCGGGCGACGCTGACCAGCGTGGCGCCCCACCAGGAGCCGGTGGACCCGGCCGACCTGGCCGAGGCGCTGGCCGCGCTCGACTGGTCCCCCGGTGACCTCGACCCCGCCCTGCCGACGGTGATCGCGTTCGCGGGCGCCCGCCACCTGGTGGTGCCCGCCGCCACCAGGGCGCGCCTGGCGGATCTCGACTACGACGTGCCCGGGCTGACGGCGTTGATGCTGCGCCTCGACCTGACGACGCTCCAACTGGTGTGGCGGGAGCGCGCGGACGTCTTCCATGTGCGCGACCCGTTCCCGGTGGGCGGCGTCGTGGAGGACCCGGCGACGGGCGCCGCGGCCGCCGCGCTCGGCGGCGCGCTGCGCGCGGCGGGCCTCGTCCCCGACGAGGCGGTGCTCACGCTGCACCAGGGCCATGACATGGGCCGCCCCTCGACGCTGACCGTGGAGCTGCGCGCGGGCGACCCGCGCGTCCGGGTCTCGGGCACGGCCGTTCCCCTCACCTGACGCGCGCCCCTCGCGCCCGGGGGCTCATTCGAGCCGGGTGACGGGGTGGTGCGTCCCCGCCTCGATGTCCTGCGCGGTCAGGTGGAGCAGCTGGTGGGACAGCTCCGACAGCGCACGCGCCACCGCCAGCTCCCGCCCGATGCCCGGCTCCTGCGGGTCCTCGGGGTTGGCGCGCGCGGTGCCCTCCGCCACGAGCACCGTGTCGGGCCGGTCCTCCAGGCGTGCCTCGGCCCGGGTGAGGCGGCCGTCGGAGTCGATCGCCACCCGGACATTCCAGGTCTCACTGGTCATGCGTCCATCCTCACCCCGGCGTCCCCCGCCCGCACTTCGGCCGTTCAACGCCCCCGCGGAGCGCCCGGGCGGCGAGGCGCGTCGCGGTCCGGGAAAATGGGCACCCGCGAAGGGAATGTCGAGTCGCGACGAGAGGGAGCCATGGCACCGGAGGGACGGTCGTCCGAGCCGTGGGCGCGGGCGTTGCGCCGCACGCCCGTGGCGATGTGGCGGGACGACATCGACCACTGGGCGGCGGCGCTCACGTACTACTCGGTGCTCGCGGTCTTCCCCACCCTGATGGTGGCGGTGTCCGTCGCCGGTGTCGCCGATCCGCGCGCCGCGCACCAGCTGATCGCCGAGGTCACGTCGTTGCTCCCGGCGGGCTCAGGGGCTGAGGTGCGTTCGGTGCTCGGCCAGCCGCGGGACGAGCGTTCCACCGCGTGGCTGGTCATCGCGGTGGGCTCGGCGAGCGCGTGGCTGTCCGCGTACAACTACCTGAGTGTGTTCCGCCGGGTGCTGCACGGGATGCACGGCGTGGAGGACCACAGGCCGCCGTGGCGCTCGGTGCCGCGCATGATGATGGCCTCGCTCGGGCTGCTCTGGCTGCTGGTCGGCAGCGCGACGGTGCTGATCCTGACGGGCGGCGCGGTCCGTTCGATCGGGCGGCTGCTCGGCACGGGCGAGGCGGGGACGACCGCGTGGAACGTCCTGAAGTGGCCGTTACTGCTGGTGCTGGTCACGGGGTTGGTGCTGGTCCTCTTCCGCACGGGGCCCGCGGGGACGCGCGCCCCGCACCGCGCGGTGCCCGGCGGGGCGCTCGCGGTGGGGCTCTGGCTGGTGGCGAGCGCGGGCTTCGCGCTGTACGCCTCCCATGTGCCCACGTACAACCGGCTCTACGGCTCGCTCGCCGGGATCATCGTCTTCCTGGTGTGGCTGTGGGTGTCCAACCTGGCGCTGCTGACCGGGGCGCAGTTCAACGCGGAGCTGGCCAGGCTGCGCACGGCGGCGCCCCGTCTGGCCACGCCAGGCGGTGGGCGGCCGAGGCCGCCCACCGGCGGCGGCGGAAGCGACGGGAGCACCGGCGGCGCCGGGACCGAGGGGCTGGCTACTTCTTCTCGCCCACGCCGGGCTGCGCCTCGCTCGGCTGGACGATGACGAAGCCCTCGCCCTGGAGCACCAGCTGATACACCTCGCCCGAGCCGCCGCGCAGCATCGACTTCAGGCTCTGGCTGCGGTTGATCGAGGTGTTGAGCCCGCTCGACCAGCCGACGACCGCGTCCGTGTCGACATAGACAGGCGCCTGGGAGGTGACGGGGATGATGATGGGCGCCCCGTCGCACACCAGGCCGATGCGGCCCTGCCCGGAGAACAGGCAGTTGAACAGTCCACCGCCCGTCATCCCCGCGCCGCTGACCATCTTGATCTCGTAGCTGAGCGTGGGGTCGAAGCACAGGACGTTGCGCCCGTTGATGGTGAGCATGTCCTGCTGCTCGAGGTCGATGAGGAAGCAGTTCTGCGCGTAGTGCGCGAACCACACCTCCCCCTGGCCGCGCACGGCCATGAGCGCCAGGCCCTCGCCGGTGACGGCGCGCTTGAGGAAGTTCCCCACGCCCTGGGACTTCACCTCGAACTGGAGATTCCCCCTGAAGGCGACCATGGCGCCCTGCCGGGCGTGGCACTCGCCGTTGACGACGTACTTGATCGCCTTCGAGTGTTGCAGGGACATCCCGGGGGCGGTGGGCGCCTGCGCCTGGTACTCGGACTTGAAGAGGTCACTTCGCACGCCGCCATCCTAGGGCCCGCCTTCACAGGAGCGCCCGGCTCGCGACGACTTGCATCCCCTCTGGCTGCGTTGCCGAATCGCGCGAGTACGGACAGGTACGAGCTGCGATCCGGCGCCTTGCCAGAAGGGCGCCAGCCGCCGCTCGCTGATCGGACGCCCCCGTGAAGGCGGGCCCTTGCGCCCGCCCGTTCGAACGCGCCCGAACGCGGCAACCGGGTCAGCCGGGACAGAGCGGGAGGGAGCCACCGCGGGCCCGGCGTCTCCCGTAGTGGCAACGTAACGGTGGCAACGTAACGACCCCGCACGGGCGTTGGCGTCCCCCGCGGCCGACGGGGCCCGAGGCCATCGCTCAGCCGCGCGCCGCCGCGTTCCGCGTGGACGGGGCGGTCGTCGAGGCGGCGACCGGGGACGTGGCCGGGGCGCGGTGGCGCGGGAGGAAGGACGCGATCACGAACGCCACCAGGGCCGCCGCCGAGCCCAGGGCCAGCACCACGCGGAAGCCGTCCTGCGACGGCAGGGCCACGCCGCCGAACGACGTCGTCAGCTGCGCCAGGATCACGCCCGCCACCGCGCTGGAGACGGAGGTGCCGATGGCGCGCATCAGGGCGTTGAGGCTGTTGGCGGCGGCCGTCTCGGAGGGCGGCACGGCCGCCATGATCAGGGACGGCATCGCCCCGTACGCCAGGCCGATGCCCGCGCCGATGACGCTCGAGGCGATCACGATCTGCCACAGCGAGGACATCATCACGATGCTCAGGGCGTAGCCCGTCGCGACCACCAGGGCGCCCAGCATGAGGGTGACCTTGGGGCCCCTGGTCCGGGAGATCGTCGCCGAGAGCGGCGCGGTCGCCAGCATCACCAGCCCCGTGGGCGCCATCACCAGGCCGACGGTCAGCATGCTCCGGCCCAGGCCGTAGCCGGTGGCCTCGGGCAGTTGCAGCAGCTGCGGAAGGACCAGGGACATCCCGAACAGCGAGTAGCCGAACACCACGGACGTCACATTGGTCAGCAGCACCTGGCGACGCGCGCTGGTGCGCAGGTCCACCAGCGGGCCGGTCGTGCGCAGCTCCCACAGGCCCCACAGGCCGAGCGTGACCGCCGCGACGGCGAAGAGCCCGAGCGTCAGTCCGTCGCCCCAGCCCCAGTCGCCGCCCTTGGAGATCGCGAGCAGCAGGCTCGCCAGCGCCGTCGAGAGCCCGATCGCGCCGATCACGTCGAACCGCCCGCCGGTGCGCACGGGGGATTCCGGCACCAGCCGGACCACCAGCACGAACGCCAGCACGCCGAGCGCCGCCGACGACCAGAACAGCGCGTGCCAGTCGGCGTTCTCGGCCAGCAGCGCCGCCGCGGGCAGCCCCAGGGCGCCGCCGACGCCGAGTGACGCGCTCATGATCGCCGTGGCCGCGCCCAGGCGTTCCACGGGCAGCTCGTCGCGCATGATGCTGATGCCCAGGGCGATGACGCCCGCCGACAGGCCCTGGAGCGTGCGGCCGACGATCATCGGCGTGAGGCTGTCGCTCAGGCCCGCGACCACCGAGCCCGCGACCAGCAGGACAAGGCTGGCCAGCAGCATGCGCCGTTTGCCGTACATGTCGCCGAGCCGCCCCACCACCGGGGTGGCGACGGCGCCCGCGAGGAGCGTCGCGGTGATCACCCACGTCGCGTCGGACGGCGACGCGTCGAGCAGCCCGGGCAGCTCGGGGATCAGCGGGATCACCAGGGTCTGCATCAGCGCGACCACGATCCCGGCGAACGCCAGGACCCCCACGACCGCGTTCGCGCGCGGCGCCGCCGCCGGGGCCGCGTGGTCGGTGGGGTGGGCAGGGGTGTCGTGCACGGGGGAGCCTCCGTCTTGACGCGGTACGCGACCTCATCGGATTTAAATCAATCGATTGACCGAGACTAGCCGATCGTGTTGCCTGGTTTCGACGCGGCTCGTCCGGGCTGAGAGGCTGGCCACCGGCGGGTCGCACGGGCGGCGGGTCGCACGGGCCGCATGAGGTGTCGTATGAGGTGTCCTATGAGGTGTCGTACGAGGTGAGGACGATGGCGGGCGGGACCATGGAGGGCAGGACGGCGCGGGCCGAACGGGTCGGCGCGACGCGGGAGTCGATCCTGAACGCCGCGGAGCGGCTGTTCGCGGAGCGCGGCGTGTACGCCGTCTCGAACCGCCAGATCAGCGAGGCCGCGGGCCAGGGCAACACGGCCGCCGTCGGCTACCACTTCGGCACCAAGACCGATCTGGTGCGGGCGATCATCCGCAGGCACACCGGGCCGATCGAGGAGATCAGGGAGCGGATGGTGGCCGACCTCGGCCCGTCGCCCGACCTCAGGGACTGGGTCTCCTGCCTGGTCAGGCCGTCCACCGAGCACCTCGCGGCGCTCGGCAGCCCCACGTGGTACGCGCGGTTCTGCGCCCAGGTGACCACGGATCCCACGTTCCAGGCCATGATGCGCGAGGAGTCGCTGGCCTCCCCCGCGCTGCGGCGGGTCGTGGACGGGACGCGGGAGTCGCTGCCCGAGCTGCCGGTGGAGGTGCGCCGGGAGCGCAAGCTCATGGCGCGCGACCTGATCGTGCTCTCATGCGCCCAGCGCGAACGGGCGCTCGCGCGGCGCGAATCCACGAGCAGGGCCTCGTGGCACGAGGCGGCGACGGGGTTGGTCGACGCGCTGGTGGGTCTGTGGCTCGCGCCCGTGACCGTTTCGTCCGCTTCGCGGTGAGGTTTGCGGTGAGGTTTGCGGTGAGGGTGGGCGGCTACGGGCTGGACGTCCTCCCGTTCGCCGCCTGCCGGTTGGTCGGTTTCGTGGTGGGTGCGGGTCAGGGCTGGCACCTACGGGGGAGGGGGCGTCGGGTGTGCGGCCGTCCCGGTCACCGGGCTGTTTCGTTGTGGGCTGCGACCGTTCGCCAAACGGGCGCAGGCGGATACCGGTTTGCGGGTGGCCGACTTCCGCGTGGTCGGCCGGGGTGGCGCGCACCCTTCGGGCCTGCCCTGGCCGCCGCCATCGTCGTTCACCGCGCGCACGTTGAGCTGATGTAGCGGGCCGGTTCCTTATCTGCCGCTTACCCGGGGTCGGGGTCTCTGCTGAAACGCGGCACGTTCTGTTCAACACAAAGTGTGCGCCGTTTCAAAAGACCACCCGCCCCGGCATAAGCCGCAGATAAGCACCGGCGCGCTACATCAGCTCGTCGGACATCAGGAATGAAAACGCTTCGGGCGGCCAGGGCAGGCCCGAAGGGTGCGCGCCACCGCAACCGACCACCGGGAAAACGGCCGCCAACGAGGGACGCGGCCGCGCCCGTTCGGCGAACGGTCCAGGCCAACGACGAGAGCTACCGTTTACCGGGACGGCCGCACACCCGACACCCCTCCCCCGTAGGTGCCAGCTCTTACCCGCACCCACAACACCAGACACCCGGCCGACGGCGAACGGGAGGACGTCCAGCCCGTAGCCGCCGCCGCAGCCGCAGGCTCAAAGCGGCGCAGGCGCCGCCCGCCAAAGCGACTCCTGCTCGTAGTCGTAGGCATACCCGAGCAGTTGGCCCTCGCTGTACGGCCTCCCCATGAACGACAGCGTCATCGGCAGCCCCTGCGCGCCGAAGCCCATCGGGACCACGATGCCGGGGAAGCCGACCGAGCTATACCCGGCGAACGTCGACGGCCTGGGGCGCGACGACGGCACATGGGTGGGGTCGTCGACGCTGAAGACGGGGCTGCGGATCGGCGCGGCGAAGCTGCTCTCGTACGGGAACACCATCGCGTCGAGCCGGTGCCGGTCGAACATCGCCAGCTTCAGCCGCGTCGCCTCGGGAAGGACGCGCCGCATCAGGTCGCGGTACGCGGGCGCGTCGGTCGACGTGGTCAGCGACGTCGTCAGCAGCTCCATCACGCTGTCCTCGACCGGCAGCGGCGACGCGTTGACCTCCGTCTCGTAGATGTGGACGAACTCCTCGACGGTCTTGGGCACTTCGGGGCCCAGCGTGGCCAGGTAGCCCTCCCAGTCCTCCTTGAAGCGGTAGTCGGCGACGTCCCTGATGTTCGCGCCGCCGCCGGTGATGTAGAACTCGACGAACTCCGGGTCGAGCGTGATGTCGACCAGCCGTGCACCCAGCGAGCGCAGCGTGTCCAGCGCGTCGTCGGCCAGCGCGTCGATCTCGGGGTCGCCGCCGAAGAAGTCGCGCACCACGCCGAGTCGGGCCCCGCGCAGCGAGCGCCTGCGCAGGTAGCGGGTGTGGTCCAGGTCGCCGCGCGCCGCCTTGCGCCGCAGCGGCCCCGGGTAGTCGCCGTATACCTCGACGCTCAGCGGGTCCGCGGGGTCCAGGCCCGCGACGGCGCTGAACAGCAGCGCCGTGTCGGTGACCGTGCGCGCCATGGGCCCGGCGGTGTCGAACGTCAGGTTCTTGGGCGCGATACCGTCGCGGCTGATGAGGCCCGTGGTGGGTCGCAGACCTACGAGGCCGCAGAACGACGCGGGGCCGCGCACGGACGTGCTGGTGTCGGTGCCGATGGCGAGCACGGCGAGGTTGGCGGCGATCGCCGCGCCCGAACCCGCGCTGGAGCCACCGGTGTTGCGCTTGGCGTTGTACGGGTTGACGACCTGCCCGTCGATGGTGTTGTAGCTGCCGCCCGCGAACTCGCCCATGGACGCCTTGCCCAGGATCAACGCGCCCTGCCGCCGCAGCGCGCGGGCGATGAACGCGTCGTCCGGGGGCACCGAGTCCCTGAGGATCACCGAGCCGTTGCTCGTGGCCATGTCGCGGGTGTCGACGTTGTCCTTGAGCAGCACGGGGATCCCGTGCAGGGGGCCGCGCCGCCCGCGCCGACGGCGTTCGCGATCCACCTCCTCGGCGGCGCGCAGCGCGTCGGGGTTGACGGTGGTGATCGAGTTGAGGCGGGCGCCGCCGTCCTCGTGCGCGGCGATCCGCGCGAGATACATCTCGGTCAGCTCGACGCAGGTCAGCTCGCGGGAGTCATAGGCCGCCGCGATGTCGGCGACCGTGGCCTCCTCGAGGTCGAAGCGCGGCCCCGGGCGGCGTCGGGGCGCCGGGCCGCCTCGGGCGTCGGCCCCCGTCGCCGTTCCCGCGGTCAGGCCCACGGCCCCCGCCCCGGCGATGAAGCCGCGCCTTCCGAATCGATTCACGTGCTCAGGTCCTTTCCGATGCCGATCATGGGGAAGCGGGCGTGCGGGCGCGCCGAACGGGCCAAGGGAAGAGGGGAGTTCGAGGTGGGGGTGGGTGGTGGGAGAGGGGGGAAGGCGAGACGGGAGGGGCGCCGAGTCGTCAGGCGCCGCGGCTCGGTAAGTGCATGGTGCACCTTTCCATGGGCGGCTTCACCACCGGCTCACCACTGTGGTCCTCGCGCCCCGCGCGCACCACTCCGCGCGTGTTACGACTGGGGAGAATGTGTGTTACGCACCTCACCGTGGATCCCGCCCCGGGGCCCCCATGTTATTAGGTATGCCTTACCTTAGTGCGCGTGACAGTGAACTCAGTGGCCGCGGACGCGGCGATGCGGGCCGACGGCGTCCGGGCGGGCTACCGCGGCACGGCCGTCGTGGACGACGCCTCGGTCCGGCTCGCCGCCGGGCGCGTGACCGCGCTCATCGGCCCCAACGGCAGCGGCAAGTCGACGCTGCTGCGCACCATGGCCGCGCTCCACCCGGCGATGGCGGGGCGGATCGAGCTCGCGGGCGACGTGGCCGTGCGCGACCTCGCCCCCCGCGACCTCGCCCGGCGCGTCACCCTCCTGTCACAGGCCCGGCCCACCCCCGGCGGGGTGACCGTGCGCGAGGTCGTCGAGTACGGCCGCCATCCGCATCGCCCGCGCTGGGGCTCGGGGGACGCCGAGGGGCCCGAAGTGGTCGGGCGTGTCATGGAGATGACCGGTGTCACCGAGCTCGCGCTCCGCCCGGTCGACAGCCTCTCGGGCGGCCAGCTGCAACGCGTCTGGCTGGCCAGCTGCCTCGCCCAGGACACGCCCGTGCTGCTGCTCGACGAGCCGACCACGTTCCTCGACCTGCGTTACCAGGTCGAACTCCTCGACATCGTCCGCGACTTGGCCGACCGCGAGGGCATCGCCGTCGGCCTTGTCCTCCATGACCTCGACCAGGCCGCCGCGGTCGCCGACGACGTCGTGCTGCTCGTCGAGGGCCGCGTCGTCGCCGCGGGGCCGCCCGCCGAGGTCATGACCGCCGAGCTGCTCAGCCCCGCGTACGGCATCGACGTCGACGTCCACCACGACCCCGCGTCGGGGCTCATCCACACCAGGGCCAGGGCCCGCCACCACGGCCGCCTCGGCGCCTGACCGCCGAGCGCTCCCCGCGTTCGCGCCAACCACCCACGAAGGAACCTCTGTTGAGATACACGACCGCCTCCGTCCTGTCCGCCGTCGCCCTCGCGGCCACGCTCGCCGCGTGCGGCACGACCGATGACCCCGCCGACGACGAGGAGGCCCCCGAGTCGTCCGCCGAGTCCATCACCCTCACCGACGCCCGCGGCGAGGAGATCACCCTCGAAGGCCCGGCCGTCAACGTCGCGGGCACCGAGTGGAACGTCATCGAGTACCTGATCTCGCTCGGGGTCCAGCCCGTCGGCGTCTCCGACATCGAGGGCTTCGAGAAGTGGAACAACTCCGTCGAACTGGCCCCCGAGGCAACGGACATCGGCACCCGCGGCGAGCCCAGCCTCGACACGCTCGCCACGCTGGACCTCGACGCGGTCTTCGTCACCGACCAGCTCGTCGAGGGCGCGGTCGAGCAGATCGAGGAGAACACCCCCGTCATCGTCGTGCCGGGGGGCGACGCCGAGGACCCGATCGGCCAGATGTGGGACAACCTGGACCTGGTCGCCCGGGCCACCGGCACCGAGGACCGGGCCGCCGGGCTCCGCGAGCAGTTCGACGCGGCCGTGGCGGACGGCCGTTCCAGCCTCGCCGAGGCCGGGGCCGAGGGCTCGACCGTGGCGTTCAGCGACGCCTACCAGGCGGGCGAGACGATCACCATTCGCCCGTTCGGCGAGGGCTCGCTGATCGGCGGCGTGCTGGCCGAGCTCGGCTTCGTCAACGCGTGGGGCACCGTCGAAGGGCTGGAGTTCGACCCGGTCTACGGCCTGGGCGCCACCGATGTCGAGGGGCTCGCCCAACTCCCCGACGACTCCGCGTTCTGGTACATCGGCGGGGCGGGCGAGACCGACCCGTTCGCCGAGACGCTCAGCGACAACTCCCTGTGGACCTCGCTGCCGTTCTCCGCGGACGCGGTCCGACTCCCCGACTCCATCTGGATGTTCGGCGGCCCGGTCTCGATGATCCAGTTCGTCGACGCGGCCGTCGAGACCGCGAGCTGACACGGCGATGGCGATCGGTACGCTCACCGAACAGCCCACCCGGCGCGGGGCGTTGCCGCCGACCGACCAACGGCCCCCGTCCGGACGGCTGTTCGCGCTGACCGGGACCCTGCTCGTCCTTCTGGTGCTGCTCGCGGCGGTGCACCTGGTGCAGGGCACCGCCGCGGTGGGCGTCGCCGACCTCGTGTCATGGGTCCTGCGGCGCGAGTCGGGGCTCGAGGCCGCCGTCGTCGTCGAGTCCCGCATCCCCCGGCTCGCGGCGGCGCTCGCGGTCGGCGTCGCGCTGGGCGCCGCGGGCTGCGTCCTCCAGTCGATCTCCCGCAACCCCGTGGCCTCCCCCGACATCCTCGCGGTCAACAACGGCGCCCACTTCGCGCTCGTCGCCGCCTCCGTCGCGGGCCTTTCGCTGCCGTTCGTGGGCGACATCGCGCTGGCGTTCGCCGGAGGGCTGCTGGCCTCGGCCGTGGTGATCGCGCTCACCGGCACCGCGTACGGCACGGTGCGGCTCGTGCTCGGCGGCACGGCCGTCTCGCTCGCGCTCTCCTCGCTGACGACGTCCCTGCTCATCCTCCGCCCCGAGGAGGGCACGGGCCTGTACGCGTGGGCGTCGGGCTCGTTGAGCCAGAACGGCTTCGGCACCCTGCGCCTCATG
The DNA here is from genome assembly GCF_003626575.1 of Streptomyces radicis. Lineage (GTDB taxonomy): Bacteria > Actinomycetota > Actinomycetes > Streptomycetales > Streptomycetaceae > Streptomyces > Streptomyces radicis. The sequence goes on from NZ_RBDY01000003.1 coordinate 133,726, forward strand.
GCCCCGTTCGTCGTGGCGGGCGTGGCCGCCCTGCTGATGCTCGGCAGGCGCCTCGACGTCATGATGCTCGGCGACGACGAGGCGAGGGCGCTCGGGATCCCCGTGCGGCGCACGCAGCTCACCGTGCTCCTGGTGACCGTGCTGATGTCCGCCGCCGCGGTCGCCGCCACCGGGCCGATCGGCTTCGTCGGCCTGGCCGCTCCCGCGCTGGCCCGCCTGCTCGTTCCCCATGTCCCAGGGCTGCACCGGCACAGGGCGCTCGTCCCGGTCTCCGCGCTCATGGGCGTCGTGGTGGTCCTCGGCGCGGACGTCGCGCTGCGCGCCGCCATGGGGGCGCAGACCGCGGTGCGCGTCCCCACGGGCGCGGTCACGTCGTTGCTCGGCGGAGCCCTCATGGTCGCGCTCGCGCTGCGGCTGCGCGCGGCGCCGATCGGCGGCGCGGGCTCGTCGCTCGAGGTGCGCGGCACGGGCGTGCGCCGGCGCGCGCTGCTGGCCGGGGCGGTGGGGGCGGTGCTGCTCGGGGTGGCCGCCGCGGCGGCGCTCGCGGGCGACCGCTCCCTGCTGGTCGGCGACCTGCTGCTGTGGGCGCGTGGCGAGGCGGGCCCGCTCGTCAACACCGTGCTCGGCACCCGGATCCCGCGCGTGGTCGCGGCCCTGCTCGCGGGCGTCGCGCTCGCCGTGGCGGGGGCGACGATCCAGGCCGTGACGCGCAACCCCCTCGCCGACCCCAGCGTCATCGGCGTCGCCGGGGGCGCGTCCGTCGGCGCCGTGCTCGTGGTGACCTACGCCCCGCTCGCGGGCTTCTGGGCGCTCACCGGCGCGGCGGGCGCGGGCGCGGCCGTCGCCGCCGCGGTCATCTTCGCGCTCTCGGCGCGCGGCGGGTTCGCCTCCGACCGGCTCGTGCTCGTGGGCGTCGGCGTCTCGTATGTGACAACGGCGCTGGTGACGACGTTGATCGTGGCCACCGACCCGTTCAGCGCGGCCAAGGCCCTGACGTGGCTCTCGGGTTCGACCTACGGCCGCAGCTACGAGCACCTGCTGCCGCTCGGTCTCGTGTGCCTCGTCGTCGTGCCGCTCGCGTGGGCGGGCCACCGCCATCTGGACCTGATCTCGATCGACGAGGACACCCCGCGCGTCCTCGGCCTGAACGTGCCGAGGACCCGGCTCGCCCTGCTGGCGTGCGGCGTGGTGCTGACGGGGACGGCGGTCGCCGCGATCGGCATGATCGGCTTCGTCGGCCTGGTCGCCCCGCACGCGGCCCGCACGCTCCTGGGGCGCCGCCACCGCTGGGTGATCCCGGTCGCGGCCCTGCTCGGCGGCGCGCTCGTCGTCCTGGCCGACGTGCTCGGCCGCGCGGTGATCGCCCCCGACCAGCTCCCCGCGGGCCTGCTCACCGCGGTGATCGGCACCCCCTACTTCCTGTGGCTCCTGCACCGCACGCGGGCGACGTGAACGACGCGCGCCGCCCGCGCGGCGGGTGTCAACTCACGTGGGTGCGGCCCACGTAGACGTTTCTGGCGCGGTAGTAGGTGTCGCCCGAGGGGCCGGAGTCGCCCGCCGAGCCCTCCATCGGCTGGTCGACGAAGTCGGCGCCGCGGTGGACGGCGTGTCACGTGTCGTCGAGGTAGTGGTGGATGTCCACGTCCGTGGCGCCGACCCGGGTGATCCACGCCCGGTAGGTGTGCCAGCTGCCGGGCGCGCTCGGCGCCTGGAACTCCCCCTTGACCTCGTAGTTCGGGAACTGGCTCGTGATCCGCACCTGGTCCTTGGCGTGGATCGTGCCCGAGTGGTAGCGGATCGGCAGGTGGGGCGGGGAGCCGCTGGTGCCCTCGTCCCACGTGATGCGGCTCGCCTTGAGCGTCAGCACGCCGCCGGAGAGGGTCACGTGGTTGTGGTCGGTGGGGCTGCCGTACATGCGGGCGCTGCCGTTGTGGTCGGAGCCCCAGGGGTACCGGTAGTTCCAGTTCGCCTCGAGCGCGGCGTAGTTCGCGAACGAGCCCGCGCCGAGCACGGTCTCCCCCGTCTCCGCCGCCCGCGCCCTGGCGGCGGCCGCCAGGACGGCGGCGGATCCGGTCAGTAGGGATCGACGTTGCATGCTTCGCGCCATGGATGACCTCCAAATCTCCATAAAGTGCACGAGGTTACGTAAACATCGCCCGGCCGATGCCCGTCGGTATGAGGCGGCCCTGACCTCCGTCAAGCGCGCGCACAAGAAGGCCCGTAATCCAACACCCAGTTGAGGCCCGGAGGGCCAACACCCCGTTGGTTGTTGAGGTTTCCTGAGCGATTCGGCCCGGGCGCAAGGGTCAGAAGACCAAGCGCGGCGTCAACTGCTCGTTCTCCCCGAGCTGTTAGCGTGCCTTGAGATCACATCAAAGTGCGGGACACGAACCTGTGACCGTCGGCAGCGGCTGTCTCGACGAGATATCGAGGGATCACCACTGATGACCGAGTCGCCCGCTCGCCGCGATGCGGACACGAACGGATCGGGGCAGGGCCCACGTGCGACAACGATCGAGGGCAGTCCGCGCCTCACCACCGCAGACGGGCAACGCGGATGGTGCGAAGACGCTCTCGCGGGGATGCCGTTCCCCTGCCCGTCCGAGATGTCGGAGCCGCTGGGCCACCTCCACGCGGTCAACGGTCGGCAGTGGGACGCCGAAGATCGGGTGCGGCAGGTCGAAGACCGGGAGATCCCGGCCATCAAGCGGCGGATCGACGAACTGAACAGCCTTCGCCACGAGCTCATCGAGCGGGTCGACCGGATCCTTGGCGCGCGCTGGGGCGCGCACCACGACGTGCCTCCTCTCACGGAGTCGATCGGCTCGGCACTCGACCGACTCTCGGTGCTGACGCTTCGTATCGCACACACCGAGCGGCTGTCCGAAGGCGGCGCCGACGCGGCGGAACGCGCCGCGATCCTGCGCCGTCAGCGTGAAGATCTGGTGTGGTCCATCGCGGTCGCCTGCGAGGACCTCGTGTCCGGCCGACGACGCCCACCCCTGCCCGAACGCATCAAACTCTACGGAAAACCCGGGCGATGAGCGCGGTTGCGTTGGCTTGCCTCTCCGAGACGCCGGGGTTGTCCCATGACCACTGAATCCGCCGAATCCACCGAGGACCCGGACCACTTCCGACACTGGCGCAACGGCCTGTTCCTGCGCCCCGACGGGGGCAACGCCGACGCGCTTGTCGAGCTCATCCGCCGCGCCCTCGCCGAGGCGTTGAGCCATCAGGGCGCGGGCCCCGTGTATCCCCGCCGGGGTCACGCGGATGAGCGCTCGCCGGTGGGTGAAGGACACCTACCGGAAGGCCCTGTCGCCCCGGAGACAGCCCTCGGCCAACTGCGTTGGTGGCTCGCCGGGGCGGTCAAGGTGCATCACCCCTTGTTTGCCAAGAACATCGTTCCGCCGCCGTCGTTCGTCAACCTGGCGGCTCTGTGCGCGGTGTCGTTGTTCATGCCGAACGGCGTCACCGGGGAGGACGCCGGGGATACCCTCTCCGCCGAACTGTCCTGCGCCCGGGCGATGGCGCGGCTGGCGGGGTACGACCCGGATCGGGCGGGGGGCCTGTTCACGTTCGGCGGCACCGCGACCAATCTGTACGCGATCAACGTCGGCATCTCCAAGGCGCAGCCGGACCACGCCGAGCGCGGGATCGAGCCCGGGATCTCCGTCGTGGGCTCCTGGCCGGCCCACTATTCACACAAGTCCGCGTGCGCGTGGCTCGGGATCGGCACCCAGAACTATGTCGCCGCCGCGTCGCTGCCCGACCAGACGACAGACCTGGACTCGATGGAAGCGGCCTGTCGCGATGTGCTGGCGCGCGGACACCGGCTCGCGTGCATCATGGGCGCAGGCGGGACGACCTCCAACATGGCCGTCGACGACTTCACCGAGATCGCCGCGATGCGGGATCGGCTGACCGCCGAGTACCGGTTGGACTACACACCCCATGTGCATGCGGACACGGTCATCGGATGGGCCTATCTCTGCTTCCTCGATTACGACCTGCGCCGCAATTCCCTGGGATTCAGCCCACCCGTGGTGGCCAAGATCGCACGACTTGTGGAACGTCTGCGAACGGTGCGGCACGCCGACTCGTTCGGAACCGACTTCCACAAAACCGGATTCGCGCCGTACACGTCCAGCATGATCGTCATGAGGGACGGGCGGGACTTCTCCCGGCTGCGCCGCGACGGCGGGCTCATGACCCCGCTGTTCCATGACAAGGATGCCTACAACCCCGGGGTCTTCACACTGGAGACGTCGAGGTCGGCCGCCAACATGGTCGCGACCTGGGTCGGCATGCGAGCCCTGGGGAAGCAGGGAATGCGGCGGCTGCTCGGTCACGCGCTCGAGACGGCCGAAGCGCTCCGGCGCCACATCGACGCGCAGGTGGCTCCTGATGTGACGGCCATCAACAGACATTCGTACGGCCCGGATGTGTTCTTGCGCTGTTACCCGCCGGACGATCCGGCCGCTTCCGACGAGGACTTCGGCGACACGAGCTCGGTGCGCCGGATGAACCGGTACACCTCCGACCTGTTCACATGGCTCTCGCGTCACCATGCGCCGGACGCCGAGCAGTTCGCGGTGAGCAAGACCTCGGCGGCGTTCTACACACCGACGGGAGAGCCGGTCGTTGCTCTGCGGGTGTACTCCCTCAATCCGTATTTCTCCGATTCGCACGCCGAAGAGCTGATCGTGCGCCTGCTCAAGGGCAAGCGGCGGTTCGACGCCATGTATCCGGACGCACCGGATTCCAACATGAACGAGGAGGCCCGGTGAATCCACCGTCGATCAGCGAACCTGAAGGGCTGCCGACACGCTTCGCCGCCGCGGACCTCTCCGTCCGTGACTGCGTCGAGTTGACGGCCGGTCTGGCCTCCTACGCCCGCAGCAACGGACTGTCCCGCGTCGAGGTGAGCGGGCCACCGGCGATCAGCGAGCTCATCGAGGAGTTCGGCTGGGACGAGGTGTGCTTCGTCGATGCGCACCAGAAGCCCGCGGTGGACATTGCGGCGGCTCCCCGCACCTGGCGCTGCGGGCAGCGCGGGCTGCGCTGTCTGAGCGACCAGCTCGTCGGCGCGGCGGGAGCCGCCTCTGAGGCGGACACGCCGCCCTCGACGCTCTCCACGGGGTCCGTGCTGTGGTTCGCCCGGCACAATCGTCTCGGCGATGCGCTGGGCATCGTCACCGGCCTGGAGCACTACTGCCGGGACAACGACGTGCCGTCCATTGCTGTCACCGGCTCGCGCGCCCTCGCCGAGGTCGTCGAGGTGTTCGCCTGCGAGCGGGTGACCTGCGTCCCTTCGCCCGACGAGGCGAGCACCGGCGAAGTACTCAGTGGCGACGCGATCTTCGCCCGGTCTTCGTGGAGCATGCCATGGCTCGACCGGCTCAACCACGCCGTCACGGACACCTTCGGCGGGCGTGCCCGCCACGGTGTGCCGCCCTTGCCGCTCCGTCAGGCTCGGGAGCCCGGTCGCCAGGAGAACGTGGTGTACTGCCAGTTCGACGCGCGTTCCAGCACCCCACCACCGCCGCACTCCGTCCGGCGGATCATGAGCCAGTTCGCGGCACACGGCGACGTGCGTGTCCTCGGTGGCCCCGACACCCAGGACTACCTCGGCCACGACCTGACCTACATACGGGCGGAGCTTCCCGAGATGGTCGACCGCCTGCTGTCATGCCGTCTGTTCGTGGGGTGCGACAGCGGCCTCGGTCACCTCGCCGGCTGCCTCGGCGTGCCAGGCCTGATCCTCAGCACCGACGACTTCGAGACGACCTGGTCGTTCTTCCGGGGCTACGCCGCCCTGAGTGTCGTCCCGCTCGCCGCGACCGACCTGCTCCTGTCGTGAACCCTCCGACCGAACGGGCAGTCCTCCGAGCGACCCGCCGTTGCCTGCGCCGAGAAGCGCTGAGCGCGCGCCGCGTCCCGATGGGTCGCAGTCATTTCGTCTTCACGGTGGAGTTGGCATCCGGTGAACACGTGATCGCGCGGATCACGCGGCCCGGCCGTGCGGAGTGCTTCGCGGGGTTCGCCTATTGGCGCCGCCAACTCGCTCGGGTGGGAGTACCCGTTCCCCGCGTGCTGTCCATGGACCTCACCACGACGGTACTGCCCTGGCCGATCATGCTCCTCGAGAAGGCATCGGGGGATGATCTCTGCAACGTCTACGCCGACCTCACGGCCGCTGAGAAGCGCGGCGTCGCCGACGACCTGCTCGATATCAGGGACCGCGTGCGCAGCCTTCCGCCCGGCCCCGGATACGGCGGTGTCGCCAACTACGGCGACCTTCGCTGCCACCCCCACTGGTCGGACGTGCTCCGGGAGTACTTCACCGGCGCGATCGATCAACTCACGCCTTCGCAGCGGCAGAGACCGGCCGTCGGGGAGATCCGCGGGGCCCTCCGCGAACTACGCCCCGAGTTCGATCGCATCGACCCGTTGCCTTGTCTCATCGACGCCACCCACCAGAACGTGCTGGTGCATGAGGGGAGAGTGACGGCGATCGTCGACCTGGACGAGGTCGGATTCGGTGACGCGCTGTACCCGCTGGGCGTCGCTCGCGCAGGCCTCCTCGCCCGCGGACCAGAGGCGGACTGCATCGAGCACGTCGCCGCGCCGCTGTGCGTCGGCCCCGTTCGGCGGCGCGTGTTCGACCTGTACTCAGCGATCGCCTGCCTGAAGATGCTCGCGCCCAGTCCTCTCGGCGTCACCGGCCCGCCCCCGGTCGACAGCCGGATCGCCATACGGCTCCTGACCCTGCTCGACGCCTTCGCCGCCGCCGCAGCCCACGGGGAGTGACACCATGACCGGCGCCGTCTTCGTGAGTCTCGACGACTTCACCCGCGAGGGCTTCACCAACGGACTCTTCCTGCACGTTCGCGAGCTACTGCGACGCGTCACCGCCCGAGGGCACCCGGCCACCCTCGCCTGCATCGCCCAACGCCGGGATCCGGAGATCGAACGCAGGACCAGCACGGTCCAGGGCTGCGCCGTCCAGGAAGTCTTCATCGCTGCTCCGGCGTCAACGAGCGCATATCGGCGGGCGCTTCGAGATCTTCTGGACGAGCTCGACCCGGCCGTGGTCCTGCTCAACTCGTGCGCGGTCCGCCTCGATGAAGCGCATCCGGCCGTGCTGGACGAATGCCTCACGAGCGGCCGACAGGTGGCCGTGCTCGTGACCGACCAGCTGTACCCCACCGGCCACGACCACCCCACCGAAGAGGTCCGGCGCTACTACCGCCTGCTGCGCCAGGCCAGTGTGCACGCGGTCAGCCGAACCATCGCCGACGCACTCCACAGCCAGACGGGCGTGTCGGCGCAGGTGCTCCCCAACCTCCTGCCCGGGCGACGAGTCGGTCCTCCGCCTCCGGAGGCTGAGGACCGGTTCCTGACGTTGATCAACCACCACCCCATCAAGGGCCGCCGCGTCTGGGACGCGCTCATTCGCCAACGTCCCGGCGATGCCTACCTCGTTGTGGAGACCTGGCCCGATGCACCGCCGTACGCGCCGCCCTCGCCCCACGTCCGCGTGGCCCCCTTCACTCCGGACCCCACCACGATCTACCACCGCACCAGGATTCTGCTGGTGCCGTCCCTCGGCCCCGAGGGCCTCCCCCGAGTCGCCCTCGAGGCAATGGAGTCAGGAGTGCCCGTCGTCGCCCACCGCATAGGCAGCCTTCCCGAACTCGGAGACGCGGCGATGTTCGTCACCCCGCCACCGATCGCGGGCCACGAGCTCGACGAGGACACGGTGCTGTATCCGGTGGTCTCTCCGAGCGACATCGAGCGGGCCGCGCGGGAACTCGGCCGGGCGATCGACGCGATCGACCAGGATCCGGCACTCAGGACGCGACTCGTGGCCAGGGGCAGAGCATATGTACGCGACTACCGCGATCACAGCGAAGCCGTCAGCGGCCGACTGCTCGACGCATGGTTCGGAACCGTGTGACCCAGGACGCCCCCGGCGGGCGACGGCCGGCCACTCTCCCCCGCCGCACAACCGCTGACCAGCGCAAACACACCTGTGCGACTGGAGCACTACACTGGCCGCCACACCGACACCAGACTCAAGGAGACACGGGACCGTGACGGCCATCGTCGACGAGTTCCAGTGGCGTGGGCTGATCGCCCAGGCCACTGACGAGGACGCACTGCGCAAGGCTCTCGCGGATGGCCCCATCACGTTCTATTGCGGCTTCGACCCCACCGCGGCCAGCCTGCACGTCGGCCACCTGGTGCAGGTGCTCACCCTTCGCCGACTCCAGCAGGCCGGACACCGACCGCTGGCGCTCGTCGGCGGCGCGACCGGCCACATCGGCGACCCTCGGCCGACGGCCGAGCGCACGCTGAACGATCCGGAGACCATCGCTCAGTGGGTCACCCGGCTGCGCGCGCAGATCGAGCCGTACCTCTCCTTCGAGGGCGACAACGCCGCGACCATGGTCAACAACATGGACTGGACCACGGGCCTGTCCGTGATCGAGTTCCTGCGGGACATCGGTAAGCACTTCCGGGTGAACAAAATGCTCACCAAGGACTCGGTCGCCCAGCGCCTGGCGTCCGACCAGGGCATCAGCTACACCGAGTTCAGCTACCAGCTGCTACAGGCCATGGACTTCCTTCAGCTGTACCGGCGGTACGGCTGCACCCTCCAGACGGGCGGCAGCGACCAGTGGGGCAACCTCACGGCCGGTCTGGATCTCATCCACCGCCTGGAGCCGAACGCCGAGGTACACGCTCTCGCGACACCACTGATGACGAAGGCGGACGGCACCAAGTTCGGCAAGACGGAGACCGGCGCGCTCTGGCTCGACCCGGAGATGACCACGCCGTACGCGTTCTACCAGTTCTGGCTCAACACGGACGACCGGGACATCTCCCGGTACATGCGCATCCTCTCCTTCAAGTCCCGCGAGGAGCTCGAGGAGTTGGAGAAGGTGACCGAGGAGCGGCCACAAGCCCGTACCGCACAGCGCGCGCTCGCCGAGGAGCTGACCACGCTGGTACACGGCGCCGACCAGTGCGCCGCCGTGATCGCCGCGTCGAAGGCCCTGTTCGGGCAGGGTGAGCTTCTCGACCTCGACGAGGCGACGCTGGCCGCCGCGGTCTCCGAGCTCCCGAACGCCACAGTGAGCGAGCTCGGCCAGGTCACCGATCTGTTCGCGGAGGTGGGCCTGGTGGCGAGCAAGTCGGCCGCCCGCCGCGCCGTCAAGGAGGGCGGCGCCTACGTGAACAACGTGAAAGTGACCGCAGAGGACGCGGTGGCCTCGGCCGACGAGCTGTTGCACGGACGCTGGCTGGTGCTGCGCCGCGGCAAGCGAAGCCTGGCGGCGATCGAGGTCACCGGGGCCTGAAGCAGCTCGGTCCAGGCTTCCTCGCGGCGCGCCGGGAGCCAGGGCGTAGCACCCTGGCCGGGACCGGCCTGTGGGGCGGCGGACGAGTCGGCCTCTACGCCGGGTTCTGTCTCCCCGGCGCCTCGCGGCGCCGGGGGAGGCGGCCATCCATCTAGGACCGGTGTCGCCACCGGCCTCGTGCGGTCCACCCGCGGACTCGGGCGGGCAGCCCTCGATCATCCGCGCAGGAGCGCCGGGGCGCTCCCTCTTGACCTTGCTCCGGGTGGGGTTTACCGAGCCGCCCAGGTCACCCTGGGCGCTGGTGGTCTCTTACACCACCGTTTCACCCTTACCGGCCGCGAACGACCGGCGGTCTGCTTTCTGTGGCACTTTCCCGTGGGTCACCCCAGGTAGGCGTTACCTACCACCCTGCCCTGCGGAGCCCGGACGTTCCTCGGCGAGGTCCTTCGGACCCCGACGCGGCCGCCCGGCCGGCTCGTCCGCCGTGCTGTCCATCGTACCCCTGGCCTGCGGCGCGCCGTCCGGCGCCGCCTCGGGGGAGCGGCTCGTGGCCAGGAAGGACCCGCCCAGGATCAGCGCGAACGCCGCCGTGATCGTCCCGCTCAACGGCTCGTTCAGGAAGATCATTCCGGCGCCGACCGCGACCGCGGGGTTGACATAGGTGATCACCATGGCGCGGGATGTGCCCACTTCGCGGATCAGCTCGAAGAACACCAGGAACGCCAGCGCCGTGCAGACCACCCCGAGACCGGCCAACGCCGCGAGCACGCGCCCCGGGGGCGGCTCGGCGGGCCACGTCGCCGCCGCGGGCAGGGCGTAGACGAGCGCGGCGAACGACAGACACCCGGCGGTCAGCGGCAGCGTCGGCACGTCGCGCAGGTACCGCGCGGCGACGAGCGGGCCCGCGGCATAGCCGACGGCGGTGAGCAGCACCTCCGTCACCGACCACGCGTCGCCGCCGCGCAGCTCGGGCGCGGCCAGCACCGCGACGCCGCCCAGGCCCACGCCGAGCCCCGCCCAGCGGCGCGCGCCCAGCCGTTCACGCCCCCCGGTGGCGCGGGCCAGCAGGACGGCGAAGACCGGGACGACCGCGATGAGCAGCCCGGTCATCGAGCTGGACAGGTGTCGCTCGGCGTCGGACAGCAGCCACCAGGGCCCCAGGATCTCCAGCACCGCGAAGGCCAGCAGCGGCCAGGCGTGGCCGCGCAGCCGACGCAGCCCCGCCCAGGCGAACGGGAGCAGCAGCAGCGCGCCGATCGCGGTGCGGGCGAAGACGACCACGGGCACCGAGACGCTGTCGACCGCCACCTTGATCATCAGATACGGGATGCCCCAGATGACGCTCATCAGGGCGAACAGGATCCAGCCTCGTGGTGACATGGCGCGATGGTCACCCGGGCGAACGGCGCATGTCTTGAACGCTGTTGCGGTACGCGCCGGGCGTCACCCCCAGCACGCGGCGGAACCAGCGCGTGAGATGGGCCTGGTCGGCGAAGCCGACGGCCGCCGCGGCCTCGGCGGGGCGGCGCCCGGCGTCAAGGAGCGCGCGGGCGCGCGCCACCCGGTGCTGGGCGAGCCACGCGTAGGGCGGCATGCCCGTGACATCGCGGAACGCGCGGACCAGGTGGAAGCGGGAGAGCCCCAGGTCGGCGGCCAGCTCGGCCAGCGTCGGGGGCGTGCGTATCTGGTCCGCGAGCCGGTCGCGCACGGCGCGCGCGACGCGATCGGCGTGGGGTATCGGGCGGACGGGCCTGGCGCCCGCGTGCCGCACGGCCAACTCCGCCAGCAGGTGCGGCAGCTCGGACTCGGCGCGCAGCGGGTCGTCCCCGCCGGGCCCTTCGGTGACCGCCCGGTGGGCGCGGGCGAGCGCGTGGGCCAGCGCGGGGTCGCGCACCACGGCCTCGGGGAAGTGCGGCACCCCGCCGCCCGCGAGGCCCTCCCCGACGAGCGCGGCGGAGGGGTAGAGCACGCGGTAGGCGTACCCCTGGGGCCCTGCGGCGCCGCCGGTGTGCGACTCGCCGGGCTCGAGCACGACCAGGCCCCCGGGGCCCGCCAGGTGCTGGGCGCCGCGGTAGGCGATGGCCTCGAGGCCGTCGACGCACACGCCGATCGCGAACTCCTCGTGCGCGTGCGGCGCGTACCGCTGGTGGCGGAAGCGCGCGGTCATCAGGTCGAGGGGGCGCGCGTCGGGGCTGAGCGCGACCCGGGTCCAGGTCGCGTGGTCGTCCCCTGGCGCGGGGGCTGTGGTCGTGCGGTCGTCCATGCTCGCAGTGTGCACCCGGGCACTGACAACGTACGCTGCTGCCCGTGCTGGTACTGCTGCCGCCCTCCGAGGGGAAGGCCGAGAAGAGGTCAGGGGCGCCGCTCGACGCCGCGTCGCTTTCGCTGCCCGGGCTGACCCGGGCCCGTGAGCGGGTGCTCGACGAGCTGATCGCCCTGTGTTCGGGGGATCAGGACAAGGCGCGTGAGGTGCTTGGCCTGAGCGAGGGGCAGCGCGGCGAGGTGGCGCGCAACGCCGCGCTGCGGAACGCTCCCGCGCGCCCCGCCGGTGAGGTGTACACCGGCGTGCTCTACGACGCGCTGGCGCTCGGGACGTTGAGTGCGCCAGCGCGTAGGCGGGCGCGCGGCTCGTTGCTGATCTTCTCCGCGCTCTGGGGCGCCGTCCGGATCACCGATCGCGTCCCCGCCTACCGCTGCTCGGCGGGGGTACGGCTGCCGGGCACGGGCCCGTTGACGTCGTTCTGGCGCGCGCCGCTGGCCGAGGCGCTGGCCGACGAGGCGGCCGAGGGCCCGGTGCTCGACCTGCGCTCCACGCCGTATGCCGCGATGTGGCGCCCCGACGCGGAGACCGCGCGCCGCACGGTGACCGTGCGCGTGCTCCAGTCGAGGACCGTCAACGGCGTCGAACGGCGTTCCGTGGTGAGCCACTTCAACAAGGCGACCAAGGGCCGCCTGCTCCGCGCCCTCCTCGAGGCCGGTCCACTGCCCCGCACCCCGGCGAAGCTCAACGCCGCGCTGCGCGACCTGGGCTGGGCGGTCGAGGAGGACCCGGCGCACCCGGGCCGCCTCGACGTGGTCGTCACCGAGGTGTGAACGGCTCGGGCGGCGTGACCTCGAGCGCCCCGCAGCCCACCGCGGGCGCCATCGCCGCGACATAGCCGGGGAGCACGTCGGCGGCGATGGCGCCGTAGGGGCCGCGGTGCTCCACCAGGAGACCGGCCAACGCCGCGGCCAGCACGCCGGGGTACCGGCGTAACACCGCGCCGATCACGCGCCGACCGGCTTCCTGGCGACCAGGCCGTAGAGGTCCACCGGGTCGGGCAGGACCGCGTCGGGGCGCCAGTGGCTCACGGGCCCGACGCCAGGGGGCAGCACGTCGAGCCCGGCGGCGGTCGCGGCGATCTGCTCGGGGGTCCGCACGAGGTAGGGGTGGGCGCCCGAGTCGTTGTACGCCTGCTGCGCGGCGAGCGTCTCGGCCGATGTCACGCCGTCGGCGGTCACCAGACAACTCCCGGGCGCCAGCAGGGACATGTACCCCTGGACGAGCGCGGCGGCCTCGTCAGGGTCAGGCACGTGCCCGAGCGCGCAGACCAGCACCAACGCCACCGGCTCGCGCGGGTCGAGCGCGGCGGCGGCGTGCCCGAGGACGGTCTCGATGTCCCTGAGGTCGGCCTCCACGCAGGTGGCCGTGGTCCCCGCGGCGTGCCGCAGCACGAGCGGGTCGTGGTCCACATGGACGACGCGGCAGTCGGGCGCGTGCCGCCGCGCCACCTCGTCCACGCCGCCCGGCGCGGGCAGCCCGGCGCCCAGGTCGAGGAACTGCCGTATGCCCGCCTCCTTCACCAGGAACGAGACGGCGCGCCCGAGGAACGCCCGCCCCTCCCGCAGCGCGGCCACCGCGCCGGGGAACTCGCGGATCACCTGGTCGCCCATGTGCCGGTCGGCGGGGCCCCAAGCGGTCCCGCCCAGCAGGTAGTTGGTCAACCGCGCGGAATGCGGTGGCGGTTGCTCCGTCATCGAGGCCCCTCCCCCGCCCCCAGGCGCGTCAACGTCGCGGTGCGTGACCGAAGTTACTCGACTTCGCTGTGTGACGCCAGCGGCGGTCGTGACGGCTCAGGACACCGCGGCGTGCCACCACTGCGGAACGGCCGGATCGTGCGCCCCCGCCTCGCGCCAGCCGACGACCCTGCCGCCCTCGAGTGCGACGACATAGCGGCCCCGTTCACCCTCGTCGCCGCACTCCCCGCACGGCTCGGGGCTGCCCGGCACCTCGGCGTAACGGGTGGTGCCCCGGCCACGGCGGAACCGCAGGACCAGCGGGCTGACCTGCCCACAGCCGGAGCACGGCTCGGCCCGTTCGACTTCAAGACGGCGGTAGGGACCCATGCCAAGGCTTGTACGCGCGGAGGGCGTACGCGGGGTGGACCGGACGTTAAGGGAGGGCGTACAGCGGAACGCGTCCTCAGGCCGTCTCGTCGCCCAACGCCAGGGCGCGGTGCACGGGTTGCATGCCCTGGGGCAGGTCGTCGAGGGTGCACCAGCGGGCCTCCAGGATCTCGAACGGGTCGATCTCCAGTGTTCCGCCGGTCAGTTGGGCCTCGAAGGCGACCTCGACGCGCAGGCGGTAGCCGCTCCTGAGCCTCACCAGGCGCCCCGGCTCCACATCGAGCCCGGTCTCCTCGCGCACCTCGCGCACCACCGTCTGCCTGAAGTCCTCACCCTTGACGGCGAATCCGGTGGGGAACCCCCACTGCCGTCCCTCGGGCCACAGTCGGTGCCGCAGCAGCAGCATCCGCCCCTCCCCGTCCCGCACCACGCCGGTGACCCCGACCATGAACGTGGCGTTGGCCAGCCACAGCACCCGCCACTGGACGGACCCCCTGAGCATGCGCCACAGCCGCGCGACAAGTCCCTTCACCGGTGCGGGTCCTTCCTCTTTCAGCGGGTGGTTCAGCCGGGGTCCGGCGGGGGTCCGGCGATGCGGCCCGCCCGGGAGGGGCCGCCATGTCCTGCACGGTGAACGCCCACCCACCGATGACCAGTTGGTCCCCAGACGCACGGTACTCGCGTCGACCTCGACCGCCACGACGGCCCCTGCCCGGGGCAACGACGGCCTCATCCATCCCCCTTCAGAGTGAAAACCAGGCTCTTCCCTGTCGTGGTCCGTTCCGTGCGCCAGTGGGAGGCCAGCAGCCCCAGGAGTTCGAGGCCGCGCCCGTGCTCGGCCAACTCGTCGGCCATCAACGCCACGGGCGCACCCGACCCCTGGTCGTGCACCTCGACCTGCACACTCCCGTCCGCGAGCGACGGCGAGTGGCACAGCACGAAGAAGTCCGAACCCCCCGAGTGGACAACGGCGTTGGTCGCCAGCTCCGAGACCAGCAGTTCCACCGTGCCCGCGTTGATCCACGGGAACGGGGCGTACGCCCGCACCGCTATCCGTCTGGCCTCGGCCACGGCCCGGGGCTCACACCGGTACCGTCCCACGGCGAGAACATGCCCGCGCTCATGCATCACTGCTCCCTCCGATCGCGCACGATCAAGGACTACGCACTGCGTGCGAGCAGCGCCGCAGTGTGTGCGTCACAGTGTGGGTCACGTGACCAGTCACGTGCAAGCATCCCCGGGGAATTCCCTTCTGACGAGGGATGGTTGTGCGCCCGTGCGCGGGCGGGGGCGATACGCTGACGGCAGTGCGGCAAGAGCGCCGAGCGGGAGGGAGAGGCCGTGTCCGTCAGCGTCAACACCAACGCGATCATGGCCATGCAGGCCGTCGGCGAGCACCTCGCGCAGTTGCGCAACGCGGCGGGTCTGCGCCAGGAGGACGCGGCGGAGAAGCTGAACGTCACGCGCTACACGGTCAGCAAGATCGAACGCGGCAAGGCGTTCCCGACCGACGAGCAGTTGAAGACGCTGCTGCGCGCCTACAAGGCCACGACCGAGGAACGCGCCGCGATCCGCGCGATCATCAACCAGGGCCGGTCGTTCGGCCGCGCCTGGTGGGAACAGCCGCGCTTCCGCAAGCTGTTCCAGGGCGACTCGTACCGCTACTTCTACATCGAGGACGCGGCGGAGCGGATTCTCGTCCACTCCGGCACGTATGTGCCGGGCCTCTTGCAGACCCAGGAGTACATCGAGGCCATCGCGGCTTTCGGGCAGGCACACGAAAGCGCCGAGCGCCGGGAGGTGTTCACCGAGGCGAGGCTGAGGCGGCAACACGCCCTGTCGCGACGCCAGTTGATGGCGTTCGACGCCCTGTGTCTCGAGTCGGCCCTCAGGGCGGTGGTCGGCGGTCCCGAGGTGATGCGGAAGCAGCTCGATCACCTCCTGACGGTGATGGAGCGGCCCAACGTCACGCTGCGAGTCATCCCCCACTCCGCAGGGGCTCCCAGCGTCTCGGGCACACCATTCAGCGTCTTCGACTTCCCTGGGGAATCGAACCGACCGGTGGTCTTCCAGGAGAAGGTCACCGGCGAGATGCTGGACGAAGAGCCAGCAGAGGTAAGAAGGGCACGACGAAAGTTCGCCGACCTCGCGGCGCACGCCCTGAGCCCCGAGGGAACCGTCCGCTTCATCGAAGAGATCGAGAAAGACCTGTGATGAACGAGAAGGCCGACCTGTACACCGCCACCCTCGACGGCGAGTGGATCAAGTCCAGCTACAGCAACGGCAACGGCAACGACTGCGTGCGGCTGATGAAGATCGACGGTGGGGTCGCGTTGGACGACTCCAAGTCACCCCACCGCGAACCCCTTCGCTACACCACCGCCGAGCTCGACGCGTTCATCCGGGCCGCGAAAGCGGGCGAGTTCGACCATCTCGTCGAGGGCTGAGGCGACCACACCGGATCCGGAGGGCGCACCCGAGTGGTTCGCTCATGGACCGCGCGGTCAGCCGTCCTGGAACAGCGCCGCCTCCAGGGCGTGAGCGCAGGCGCGCAGCCGTGTCCCGTACTCCGCCGGGGATGCGGGCCCGGGCCTGAGCCGCGTCGGCAGATGGGCGACGCGCCAGATGCGGAAGACCAGGTCCGGTTCCGTGCCGGGGAGCAGCCCGCACGCCACGCGCAGCGCCTCGGCCAGCAGCCGCGCCGTCCGGTCCATCGGCTGTGGGCCGTTCAGCGCGGCGGACACCAGGGCGTGCAGGAAGCGGACCGCCTGGTGGTCCGCGCCCATGCCGACCATCCGCCGGAAGGCGGCGGGGTTTTCGGCATCGGTCGGCAGGGGGTGGTAGGCGGCGGACCACATCACGAGCCACGGCGCCGCGTCGTCGGCCAGGTGCCAGCCCAACTCGTCGAAGAGGGCCATCGTTTCGGGGCCGAAGCCGGTGAGCTCCTGAACGATGGCCAAGAGCCGGTCGAGCTCTCCCCGGCGTGCCGCGGAGAACGCCCCCGCGGAGAACGGCACCCTCCCCCGCGCCGCCGCGGCGCCCACGACCATGACCCCGCCCAGCGCCGCGAACACCTCGCGCGCGAGCAACTCCTCTTCCGCCGCAGACACTTCGTTCCCTTCCGCCCCACTCGTCCCCGGGCCCGCCACCGGCTACCCTGCCGCATCGCACGGTCGCGGGGGGGGCGTGGCGTCACGGGCGTTCCGCGAAATCGGGCACTTGGTCACAGAACCGGGTCAGTCGCGTCTCAGCCGCCCCCGGCCCTTCCTCCGGCTCCTACGCTGCTCGCGTCGTCGGTCCGCCACCATCGGCGGACCCGCCTCAACGCAGCGGAGGGGCATTCCCATGAAGCGCAGCAGAAGCCACAGACTCTGGCCGACCATCGTGCTGGTCGGCGCCCTCACGTTCGCCACCGCCTGTGGTGGCGACGACAGTTCCTCCGACAACGGCTCCGGCTCGGGCAACGGGTCCGGGGCCGGGTCCGGCTCCGATTCCGGGGCGGACTCCGGGTCCGAGGAGAACGCCCTCTGCGGCACCCTCACCGACGAGGAGATCACCGACGCGATCGGTGAACACGAGCCCGGCACCCACGACTACGTCTTCGGCGGCTGCGTGTGGACGGCCTCGGCCGCCGACGCGGACGGGTTCACCGCGTCCATCCACGCCGCACAGCTCCCCGCCGACCAGTACGAGAGCGTGGCCGAGATCGGCGAGCCGATCGACGGCTTCGGCGAGGGCGCCACCTACGACGACATCCATGGCGAGCTGTGGTTCCCGTGCGGCGACGCGTTCTGCGGGATCAAGGCGGGCACCGCCGACAGCGGCCCGCGCCAGGACATCGCCACCCGCCTCGCCCAGTCACTCCGCGATCGCGTCTGATCGCCATCTCCCAGGCCCCGCCCGGCCGTTGGCGTCGCCGCTGCCGGGCGGGGCCGTCGGTCTCGGGGGCTACTTGTCGCCCTCGCCGCCACCGCCGGGCTGGGGGGCGCGGGGGCCTCGGGGGGCATGGGCCCGCCGTCGTGCTTTCCGCCGTCCGCCATCGCCCGGATGGGCAGTGGGCCCCGCAGTGCAGCGCCCAGGACCGCAGGTCGTCGTCCGAGGGACCGGTGGGGCCGTTCTCGATGCGGCTGCACTTGCTCTCGTGCCAGCCCGCCCGAGAGGCGAGTTCACGCGCGGTGAGTCCGGAGTCCTTCCGGATCTCCCGCAGGCGCTTCCCCAGGGCCTCCCGGGCCTGCTGGACACTGGACGACGAGGCCACGGTCAGGAGACGCGGTAGTCCTCGTGTGGAATGGCCCGTTCCCAGACGGCCTCGAACGACGTGGCGCAGAGCTTGGCCGCCTCGGGGTCGGTGACCAGCTCCTTACCGGCTGAGTTGCCGTCGCCGTCGAAGTGGTTCCAGAGCACGGTGGTGCCGTCGAACAGCCAGAAGTCATTGCCCGGCAGCGCCAACAGGGAGGCGTCGCGGCGCGGCAGCCAGCGAACGGCCTCGCCCGCCCGGATGTTGTTCTCCGGCGTCACGTCGTACTCGTAGCGGATGTATGACGAGACCGGCTCGGACACGATGCGCGCTCGGCGAACGTCCACCCCGCGGGCCACTCCTTCGGCGATGAGGGCGATCCACGACGCCCAGCGCTCCGCCACGTCGAACCGTTCGCCCGAGGTCCATGCCTGGTAGTCCTCGTTCAGCGCGTACCCGTCCCGCATCTCCAGATGGAACGCGCTGTGCTTCGCCTCACGGAAGAGCTGCTCAAACGGCTCCTGAGCCATGGGCCTTCACCTCCGGGAAGAACCGCATCATACGCCGGGGGAACTCGATCACCGTCTCATGCGCCGGGATGTCGAGCTGCGCCAAGCGGTCGGGGTCCGTCACCCGCCATCCTTGCAGGACGTAGTGCCCGGTCTCGTCATCCAGGTAGACCGTCGGGGAGTTGTCGTTCGGGCTCTCGGGGTCCCTGCCCAGTCGGTGTAACGCCATGGGGTGCTCCCGTCTCTCTCGGTGTCCGTCGATCGGCATGAAGAATCCTGCGCCGTCACGCACCGCGCAGGCCAGCGACGTGCGGGAACTTCTACGCGGCTTGTCGTAAGCGCCCCGAGCGGCCGGGGAACGTGGTAGGGCCGCCGCACACGCTCCGCATCGCGGCGCGGTCGGGTCCGCATCGAAGGAAGGGCGACCCTGGACGTACTGGCAGGCGGGCGGCTCGGGGCGCGGGATGCGGGCGTTGCACGTGCTCGTGCCGCACGGCGGTCGGCAGGACGAGCTGGTACGGGTGCACCCCGGCGAGGAGTGGCTGCATGTCGTCAAGGGGCGGCTGCGGCTGACCCTCGGGGACGCGGAGCATGTGCTCGACCCGGGCGACAGCGCGCACTTCGACTCCCTCACCCCGCACCGGATCGGCGCGTTGACGCACCCGGGCGCGGAGATGCTGTTCGTCCACACCCTGCTCTCCACACCCTGCTCCAGGCCGCCACCGCGGATCTGTGCCTCGGCTCCGCCCGGCACTGAACACGCGCGGCACTGAACGCGCGCCGCACCCCGAACGGACAAGGAGGGCGCCCATGTCGGCGCACCAGCCCCGCCCCGAGCCCCCGCACCGGCCCACCCCCCGCCGCCGCGACCGCATCCCGCAGGGGCTGTGGATCCGCGTGCTGCTCCACGGGATCGCGGGGCACCTGGTGGCGGCGTTCCTGATCTTCCTGTTCTCGCTGGGCGCCGACAACCCGTAGCGAAAGGGGGGGTGGGCGCGGCAACCTCACGCGTTCACGCGGCAACTGGCGGGTGACCACGCCTCGTTCCGTTGTCACCCCGCGAACGAAGGAGACGCCATGTCCCCCCGCCGCCGCCGTCGCACCCTCCTGTCCGCGGCGACGGCTTCCTGATGAAGGCGGGCTCGGCGACGCGGATCACCGGGTTCGACGCCTGGATGGACCGCGACTTCTGGCGCCATCTCAAGGACCGCTACGGCCTGTGAGCAGGGCAAGGGCCTCGGCCGCGCAGCCCCACGAGACGGTGACGCCACAGCCGCCGTGGCCGTAACTGTGCACGCACACCACCCCGTTGGGCAGCGTCTCGCGCTCGAGCCTGACGCGCGGGCGCCAGGGGCGCAGCCCGACGCGGTGGGTGAGGACGCGCGCGGTGGCGAGGGCGGGGTGCGCCGCGGCGCAGCGCCGGAGGATCCGTTCGGCGACGCGCGGGTCGGGTGTGGTGTCCCAGCGGTCGCGGTGGGCGGTGCCGCCCAGGATCACGGTGTCGCGCTGCGGCAGCACATAGACGATCTCCTCGCCGCCCTCACCGTCCTCGCCCGAGACGTCGACGAACCACCGTTCGATGCCGGGGTTCGCCACCCGCAGCACATGGCCGCGCACCGGGCGCAGCGCGTCGTCGGGCACGAGGTCACGGGCGCCGAGCCCCGTGCAGTTGACCAACGCACCGGCCTGGTCGCCGAGTTGGGCGAGGGAGCCGACGGTACGCCGCTCGATCCGGCCGCCCGCGGCGGCGAGGCGGTCGGTCAAGTACCCCAGGTAGCGCGGCATGTCGAGGAGCGGCAGCCTGGCCCGGTGGCCCGAGCGGTAGCCGGGCGGCAGGTCGGCCGGGGCGGCGGGGCTCACCAGACCCGGCACCTCGGCCGACCACCACGGCGGCGGCGCGTCGGCGGAACGGTGCGCCTCGACGCCGTCGACCAGCCGCACCCCGGTCTCCCCTTCGCGCTCGGCGAGTTGGGCCAGCACGGGCAGCCCCTCGTACGCCCACCGCGCCAGACGCTCCCTCGGCTCGGCGAGAAACGGCTCCCACAGCGCCCCGGCGAGGGCCGAGGTGGTCGCGGCGGGCGGCTCACGGGTGAGAACGCGGACGGCGTACCCGGCCTCGGCGACCACGATCGCCGTGGTGAGGCCGATGACGCCCGCGCCGACCACGACGACGGGCTCCCCTCCCCGGGTCGCCAACTCCCCCTTCACCACTTGTAGTCGAGGAACTTGCCGTCGAACGTGACGACGACGCGGTCGCCTTCGGGGTCGGGGCGGCGGGAGATGTCCACCCGGAAGTTGATGGCGCTCATGATCCCGTCGCCGAACTCCTCGTGGATCAACGCCTTCAGAGCCGGTCCGTAGACGGCGAGCGCCTCGGTGAAGCGGTAGATCGTGGGGTCGGCCATCGGCGCGGGGTCGGTGCCGCGGGAGGGCTGGAGCTGGAGGCTCTCGACGACGGACGCGTCCAGCTCGAGCAACGCGCAGACGCGCGTGGCCTGTTCCTTGGTCATCGGGTGCTGGCCGAGGAGCGCGGCCGTCGCCCACACGACGGGCGCGTCGATCTCCTCGGCCAGCTTCGCCCAGGACAGGCCGCGGCGTATGCGGGCGGCGACGACGAGGTCGGCGGCGGCTTGCTTGCTCAGGATGGGGGTCATGCCCCAGCTGTTCCCCCGAGGTGCCCGTCTCGACACGCCGCCGCACCGGGCCCGTTGACCCCTACCGCAGGTGCCCCGTGTCGTTGAAGCGGCGGACGCTGGCGTTGCCGTCGGCGTAGTAGGCGACCTCGGTCAGGGCGGCGGGGGACAGCTCCATGCGGAACATCGCGCGGGGCGGGGCGTCAAGTGCCAGGCGGAGCAGGGTCTTCACGGGGGTGACATGGGTGACCACCAGGACTGTCCTGCCCGGGTGGCGGGCGAGGGTCTTGTCGCGGGCGACCGCGACGCGGCGCGCCACCGCGGTGAAGCTCTCGCCGCCGCCCGGGGGTTCGGCGTCGGGGGAGGCGAGCCACGCCTCGAGCGCGTCGGGGTGGCGCTCCCTCGCCTCGGCGAACGTCAGGCCCTCGAACGCGCCGAAGTCCGTTTCGCGGAAGCCCTCTTCATACCTGATGTCCAGGCCGAGGCGGGCGGCGACGGGCTCGGCGGTCTGGCGGCAGCGCACCAGGGGCGAGCTGATCACGGCGTCCACCTCGGGCAGCGCGGCCGCCGCGGCCGCCGCCTGGGCGCGGCCCACGTCGGACAGCTCGGGGTCCGAACCGCCGCTGCCGGAGAAGACCTTGCGCGGCGTCAGGTCGGTCTCGCCGTGCCGCAGCAGCAGGAACGTCGTGGGCGTCCCGGCCGACGGGCCCCAGCCCACGGCGGGGGGCTTGGCCGGGGCGGGCTCGGCCGCGCGCTCGCGCGGGCGCCAGCGCTCGCCCCGACGGCCCGCGTCCATCGCCTCGTTGGCGAGCCGGTCGGCGTCCTTGTTCCGCTCGCGCGGGATCCACTCATAGCGCACGGCGCCCGGCGGGAAGACGCCCTGCGCCTCCGCCGCGAGCGGCCGCATGTCCGGGTGCTTGATCTTCCAGCGGCCCGACATCTGCTCGACGACCAGCTTGGAGTCCATCCGCACCTGGACCGTTGCCGAGGGGTCGAGCGCGAACGCCGACCGCAGCCCGGCGATCAGGCCGCGGTACTCGGCGACGTTGTTGGTCGCGGTGCCGATGTACTCGGCGGTCTCGGAGAGCAGCTCGCCGGTGGTCGCGTCGCGGACCACGGCACCGTAGCCCGCGGGCCCCGGATTCCCCCGGGAGCCGCCGTCGGCCTCGATGATGAAGCGGGTCATCACGGGGTCGTCACAGTCCGGACTTCGGGGTGCGGACGAGGATACGGCGGCAGTTCTCGCAGCGGACCACCGCGTCGGGGGCGGCGGCGCGCACCTCGTTGAGCTCGGTGATGTTCAGCTCGAGGCGGCAGCCCTCGCAGTGGCGCTGGTAGAGGCGGGCGGCGCCGATGCCGCCCTGCTGCTCGCGCAGCTTCTCGTAGAGCTTCAGCAGGTCGGCCGGGACGGCGGCGGCGACCTCGGCGCGCTCGGCGCGGACCGCGCCCGACTCGGCCTCGATCTCGGCGAGCGCCGCGTCGCGCCGGGCGGCGGTCTCGGCGGCCTTGGCCTCCAACTCCTCGACCTTCACCGCCAGTTCCTTGGCGCGGGCGCCCGCGGTCTCCTGGCGTTCCATGATGTCGAGGACGATGGTCTCCAGGTCGTCCTGGCGCCTGGCGAGCGACGCGATCTCGCTCTGGAGGCTCTCCAGGTCCTTGGGGTTGGTCACCAGGCCCGACTCGAGGCGCTGCTGGTCGCGCGCGGCGCGCTGGCGGACCTGGTCGACGTCCTGTTCGGCCTTGGCCTGCTCGCGCGCGGTGTCGCTCTCCTCGGTGCGCGCCGCGACCAGCAGGTCGCGCCGCTGGGCGACGTCGCTCTCCAGCGCGCGCGCCTCGGCGTGCTCGGGCAGGGTGTCGCGCCGGTGCGCGAGCTGGGTCAGCCGGACGTCCAGGGCCTGGACGTCGAGCAGACGGATCTGGTCGGCGGGCGCGGCGTTCAGTTGGGGGCTCCTTGAATGACTCACGGGGCAGGGTGACTGACTCGCGGTGAGGGGGACGGCTGATGGAGGATCCAGGGGTCGGTGACCCGGTGGGACACCTGGGTGCGCAGGCCCCAGCCCCGGCGTTCGGACACGGCGTCGAGCTGGGCGGCGGCCTGCTGGCACCAGGGCCACTCGGTGGCCCAGTGGGCGGCGTCGAGCAGGGCGACCGGCGCGTGCTCGCGCGCCTCGGAGGCGGGGTGGTGGCGCAGGTCGGCGGTGAGGTAGGCGTCGGCGCCCGCCGCGCGTACCTCGGCGAACAGACTGTCGCCCGCGCCCCCGCTGACCGCGACGGTGCGCACCGGGCGGTCGGGGTCGCCGGAGGCGCGGACGCCCTGGGCGGTGGCGGGCAGCCGGGCGGCGGCGTGCTCGGCGAACGCGGCCAGCGTCATCGGCCGGTCGAGCGCGCACAGCCTGCCCAGGCCCCTGCGGCCCTCGCGGTCGGCGGGGTCGGGGGCCAGGGGCCCGGTGACGCGCAGGTCGAGGGCGGCGGCGAGGGCGTCGGAGACGCCGGGGTCGGCGATGTCGGCGTTGGTGTGGGCGACATGGAGGGCCACGCCGTTGGTGATCAGGGTGTGCACAACGCGGCCCTTGAACGTGTCGGCCGCGACGGTCGATGTGCCGCGCAGGTAGAGGGGGTGGTGGGTGACGAGGAGGTCGGCGCCGACGGCCACCGCCTCGTCGGCGATCTCCCGCACGGGGTCGACGGCGAACAACACCCTGGAGACCTCGGCGTCCGGGTCGCCGCACACCGTGCCGACCGCGTCCCAGTCCTGCGCCCACGCGCGGGGCCATAGGGTGTCGAGCGCGGAGATCACGTCGGAGAGTACGGGCACGGGCCCAGGCTACCTGTCCCGCCGGGCCCGGCCGGGGGCACGGGCCGCGACCGGGCCAGGGCCGGACCCGGAACGGGCCCGGAACGGACCCGGCGCCGGGGCGAGATGGCCGGGGGTGGCCCGGGGGAAGGCCAGGGGATGCACAGCCGACCCCGGTTGATCTTGTGATTCCGGCAACGGTCACCCTTATGCATGAAGCCGCGCAAGGCGAGTTGTTCGGCTGGCAGTGCGAAACCTAGCGTCCTCCCCGGAGGTGAGCGACATGACGGCCCGACCGGCGTTACTGCCCACGCCCCTGACCATCGCGGCCGGAGGGGCCTACGCGGCCCGGCTGGTCGCCGGATACGGCGACGGCGGCTGGTGTCCTGAGCGTTGGACGCTCGACGGCCCCGAGCCGTACACCGTCCAGCTGCCCGGCGGCCAGCCCGAGGAGGCCGGGAGCAGACTCCAGCCGCTCGCGGACGGGCGGGTGCTGATCGCCCGCCGCGCGGACGGGCGTTACCACTTCTCGCTGCTCTATCCCTCGGGGCCCGACACGGGGGAGCTGCCGCTCGGCGCGGTGGAGTCCGACGGGCTCACGCTGCTGCCGCCGGCGCCCGACGGGGCGCGCGTGTACGCGCTCGCGCCGCAGGGCGAGGACGCCTCGGCGGGGCGGCCCGCGGGGACGGCGCTGTGGATGGTGTGCGGGGGGACGTTCGGCCCCGAGTTGGTGACCGTGCTGGCCGGGGAGTGCTCGGGCGGCGCGTGGCTCGACGCGGAGGGGCGGCTGCTCGCGCTCGACCGCACGGACGCGACGGGCCAGACGCGCGCCGTGACGGTGGACGTGGAGCACGGCGGCGAGCCGACCGAGCTGCTGCGGATCTCCGAGGACAGCAACGACAGGCTGCTGCTCGCCGACCCCGACAGCGGGCTGCTGCTGGTGAGTTCGGACGCGCCTGGCACCGAGCGGATCGGGTGGGGCGTGCTCGGCAGCCACCGGCCGGTGCGCTTCCCCGAGGCGCTGCACCCCGAGGGCGGGGTGCGGGTGACGCCGTTCGCCGCGCAGCCGGGGCAGATGCTGCTGCCGGAGCGGTGCGCGGTGGCGCTGCGGATGACGACGCCCGAGGCGGAGTGGGTGGCGGTGTGGCGGCCGCAGCAGCGGGAGCTCGTCCATCTGCCGGTGCCGGAGGGGTGGTTGGCGGGCGCGGGCCGGTGGACGGCGGACGGGCAGCTGCTGTTGCCCTATGTGTCGGCGTCGACGCCGTGCGGGCTGGCCCGGCTGAACGTGCCGGATCCGCCGGAGGCGGCGGGCGCGGCGACGGGAGCGGCGGGGCCCGCGGCCCCGGAGAAGCCCGGAGCGCCGGGAACGCCCGGAGCGCCGGAAACGCCGGAAGCGGCACCGGAGTCGGCCGCGCCACCGTCCGAGCCGGGGTCGGGGTCGGAGGGGGCGCCCGAGGGGGCAGGAACGGAGGCCGCCGCGCCGGCGCGCACCCCCGCGCCCGGCCCCGAGACGCACCCCAGGCAGCACCCCGAGCCCGAGGACCTGCCGCCCGCCGTGGCCAAGCCCGTTCCGCTCCAGCAGGCGCCGTTGGCCCGGCTCGGCTGAGAGCGACCCGGCCGACACCCCGGCGCACACCCGTTCGTACGCATGGTGCAGCATGGGCGAGAGCCGGAGACAGGCCGGGGACCAGGCCCGAAGGGCCCGAGGGGGATGTGTGGCGAAGGACGTCTTCAAGGCGTTTCTGGCCGCGAAGGGCTTCATGCCGCCCGACGAGGGGCGCGCCCTCCACGCGGCGGCGGTCGAGGCCGCCGCCTCCCTCGGCCTGCCGCTGCTCGAGATCGGCAGCTACTGCGGCCGTTCGACGCTGCTGCTCGCCGACGCCGCCCGCGCCGCGGGCACCGTCGCGGTCACCGTGGACCACCACAGGGGCAGTGAGGAGCAGCAGCCGGGGCAGGAGTTCCACGACCGTGACCTCGCCGACCCCGCGGCGCCGGGGCGGATAGACACCCTGCCGTTCCTCCGGCGCACGCTGGCCGACGCCCATCTCGAGGAGCATGTGATCGCGGTGGTCGGCCGTTCCGCGCGGGCCGCCGCGGCGCTCGGCGGGGGCGGCGGGGGGCGGTTCGGGCTCGTCTTCATCGACGGCGGCCACACCGACGCCCACGCCACCGCCGACTTCGAGAGCTGGTCCCCCCAACTGGCCGAGGGCGGGCTGCTGGTGATCCACGACGTCTTCCCCGACCCCGCCGACGGCGGGCAGGCGCCCTACCGGGTGTGGCGGCGGGCGCTCGACGAGGGCGCGTTCGCCGAGGTGTCGGCGCATGGCTCGTTGCGTGTGCTCCGGCGCGTGAACGGGCGCTCGCCGTAAGGGGGCAGAGCCGCGGCCGAAGGTCACAGCAGGATCACAAGCGTGTCGCTCGGGGAACAGTAAGCCCCATCCCCCGGCTCGGCTCTCGACTTCATCCGTACGATGGGCCCGCCGGTACCTGACCAGACCATGACGACGAGAACGACGAAGGATCTGAAGTGAACAACCGCTCGCTCTCCCGAGGCGACGGAGTAGTGCTCGTCGCAGCGCTCCTGCTCTTGATCGCCTCCTTCCTGGACGCCCGCTCGGCCGATGCGTACGGAGGCGGTGAGCAGGGCTGGAGCGGCTGGTCGGCCGACTGGTTCCCGATCCTCCCCTCCGTGTTCCTCGCGGGGATCCTGGGGGCCGCGGCGATCGTCGGCGCCCGCTTCCTGCCGCAGCCGCAGCGCGAGTTCCTCGGCCTGCGCGTGGACCAGTGGGGCATCGCCCTCTCGGTCACATCCGCGTGGGCCGGTTTCTGGACCCTGATCGGCGGCCCCGACGGGGTCGACGCCGGCGTGGGGATCATCCTCGGCTTCATCGCCAGCCTGGCCCTGGCCGGTGCCGCCGCGGCGACGCCGGTGGTGCCCGCCCTCCAGGCCCCGCTCACCGGCGCGCCGAAGCCCGCCGGTTACGGCCAGCAGCAGCCCTACGGCGGCCAGCCGGGCTACGGGTACCCGGGCGCCGGCACGCCGCAGTACGGCCAGCCGGGGCAGCCGGGCGTGCCCGGTCAGCCGCAGCCGGGCCAGCCCGGCGCGGCCGCGGGCGCCAACGTCGCGCACCAGCCGACGCAGGCCGTTCCGTCGGTGGGCGGCGGCGCCGACCCGAACTTCCAGCCGTTCTGGTTCGCGGTCCCGGCGGCCCGCCCGCTGTACGGGGAGGACGGCTCGCCGACCCCCGTGGCCGAGCTGGCCCCCGGCACCTGGTACCTGGCCGTCGAGCAGCGGGGGCAGTCCCTCGTCGCGCAGACGCAGGACGGCCGCCGCGGCGTTCTCCAGGACACCTCGGGCATCCAGCGCGGCTGAGCGCTCCCTCCCCTCGTGACGGCGGTGGCCCCGCCCGGCCTTCTCCGGACCGGGCGGGGCCACCGCCGTTGGTGCGCGCGGCCCTCAGCGGCAGCAGTCGGGCTCGAGGCCAGGCGGCAGGCCCGTTCCGCCGAACACGGTGCGCGTGGGCCCGTGTCCGGTGAGGGCGGCGACGGCGAGGAGCACGGCGCCCGCCGTCCACGTGGTGCGCTCCGCAGGCCAGATCGCGTCGTCGGCGTAGACGTAGCCCGTCCAGTACAGGCCGTCGGGGGCGCGGAGATGGCCCATCCAGCGCAGCATCTCGGCCGCGCGCTCCGGCGCGCCGGCCACCCAGAGCGCCAGGGCGAGCTCGGCGCTCTCGCCGCCCGTGACCCAGGGGTTGGTGGAGACGCAGCGGGCGCCGAGCCCAGGCACCACGAACTCGTCCCAGCGCGCGGCCAGTCGGGCCGCCGCCTCGGGCCCGGTGACCGCGCCGGAGAGCACCGGGTAGTACCAGTCCATGGAGTAGCCGGACTTGTCGAGGAAACGCTCAGGGTGGCGGCGCACGGCGTGCGCGAGGCGCCCGGCTGCCAGCTCCCAGTCGGGCTGGGGCTCGCCCGCGAGCTCGGCGAGCGCCAGCGCGCAGCGCAGCGCGTGGTAGCCCGAGGCGGAGCCGGTGAGCAGCGCGTCGGGCACCGCGGTGCCGTCGGGGTCGCGGCGCCAGCCGAGCTGCCCGCCGTCGCGTTGCAGCGCGAGCACGAACTCCGTCGCGGCGCGCACGACCGGCCACATGCGGCGGCGGAACGCCTCGTCCCCGGTGGCCAGGTAGTGGTGGAGAACGCCGACGGCGGGGTAGGCGCAGAAGTTGCTCTCGGCGGCCAGGTCGGTGGGGCGGGCGGCGTCGCCATCGGCGTAGGCGGCGTGCCATGAGCCGTCGGCGTTCTGGTGGTGGGCCAGCCAGTCGTAGGCGGCGGCGGCGCGTTCGTGCTCGCCCGCGGTGTCGAGGGCCATCGCGGCCTCGACATGGTCCCAGGGGTCGAGGTGGTGCCCGGCGAACCACGGTATGGCGCCGTCGGGGCGCTGCACCGCCGCGATGCCCGCGGCGGTGGCGGCGGTCTCGGCGGCGGTGAGCACGCCGGGGAGCGCGGGGCTGCCGCGCCGCTCGGTGCCGCCGGTCACGCGCGCCCCGCGTCGGGCTCGGCGGTGCGCGGCTCGGGCGTGCGGGGCTCCGGCGTGCGGGGCTTGGTGGCGTAGGCGACGAAGCTCTTGCCGAGCAGGGGATTGAGGGCGCGTTCGGCGGCGCGCGTGGCCAGCGGGCGCTTCATCAGGTCCCACACCAGCAGCTTGTGGTAGGCGCGGACGGGCAGGGCCGTGTCGTTGTCCACGCCGATCGCGCACTTGAGCCACCAGTAGGGGGCGTGCAGGGCGTGCGCGTGATGCGTGCCGTAGGGGCGCAGCCCCGCGCCGCGCAGCCTGGCGAGCAGCTCGTCGGCGCGGTAGATGCGGATGTGGCCGCCCTCGACCCTGTGGTAGGCGTCGGACAGCGCCCAGCAGACGCGTTCGGGCCCGTGGCGCGGGACGGTCACGGCGATCCGGCCGCCGGGGCGCAGGACGCGGACGGCCTCGGCGAGCAGGCCCTTGTCGTCGGGGATGTGCTCCATGACCTCGGAGACGATGAGCGCGTCGAAGGTGTCGTCGGGGAACGGCAGCGCGAGGGCGTCGCCGACCAGCGCGCGGGCGCTCGCGGTGGGCGGCGCCTCGCCCGCCTCTCTCATGGCCGCCAACCAGCCGGCCGTCGTGGCGACTTCCTCCGGGTCGCGGTCCAGGGCGACGACATGGGCGCCGCGCCGGTAGCACTCGAACGCGTGCCGCCCGGCGCCGCAGCCCAGGTCGAGGACGCGGTCCCCCGGGGCGAGGGGGAAGCGGGTGAAGTCCACGGTCAGCACGTGGTCGGCTCCTTACGGCGGTGCGATGTGGTGCGTGGCGGTGCGGGGGGCGCGTGGGGTGGGGCGCGGGGCGTTCAGGGGGCGCGGCGGCGTGCCCGGGCGGCGTGCGCGGCGCGTTCGGCGCGGTAGTGCTCGACGGTGGCCAACGCGGCGCGTTGCCAGGTGAAGCGCGCGGACACGCGTTCGCGCCCCGCCGCGGCGATGCGGGCGCTCAGCGCGTCGTCGGCCAGCAGCCTGCCGAGCGCGGCGGCCAACGCGCCGGAGTCGCCCGGCGGAACGGCCAGGCATGTCTCGCCGTCGACCCCGCTGACCTCGGGGATCGCGCCGCCCGTGGTGGCGACCAGCGGGGTGCCAGCGGCCATCGCCTCGGCGGCGGGCAGGCAGAAGCCCTCGTACAGCGAGGGCACGCACGCGACATGGGCGCCGCGGACCAGCTCGGCCAGCTCGGCGTCGCTGATGCCCTTGACGAACTCCACGGCGCCGCCGAGCCCGAAGCGGTCGAGCGCCTCGGCGACGGGGCCACGCTCGGGGCGGTCGCCCACGACGACGAGATGGGCGCCCGGGTGCTCGGTGCGGAGCTTGGCCAGCGCCTCGACGAGATGGATCAGGCCCTTGAGCGGCGCGTCCGCGCTCGACGTGGTGACGATGCGCCCTGGGACGCGCGGGGTCGCGGGGTCCGGGTGGAAGACGCGGGTGTCGGCGCCGATGGGGACGACGTGGACGCGGTCGGGGCGCACGGCGAAGTCGTCGATGATCTCGCGGCGCGAGGCGCCCGAGACGGTCAGCACGGAGGGCAGGCGGCGCGCGACGCGGCCCTGCATGCGCGTGAAGCCGTACCAACGCCGCAGCGACGCACGGCGCTTGGCGCTCCCGGCCGCGGCCAGCTCGAGCCTGCGGTCCACGGTGATCGGGTGGTGGATCGTGGTGACGAGCGGCAGGCCGAGGCGGCGCAGCGCCAACAGGCCGTAGCCCAGCGTCTGGTTGTCGTGGACGACGTCGAACGCCGCGCGCCGCGCGGCCAGCGCGCGCCGGGCGCGCAGCGAGAACGTCAGCGGCTCGGGGAAGCCGCCGGTCCACATCGTCCCGACCTCGAGCACGTCGATCCAGTCGCGGAACTCGTCGCGGCGCGGCGTGCGGAACGGGTCGGTCTTGCGGTAGAGGTCGAGACTCGGCAGCTCGGTGAACGGAACGCCGTCGTCGAGGACCGGGTAGGGCTGGCCGCCGATGACCTCGACGTCGTGCCCGAGCGCGGCGAGCTCGCGCGAGAGATGCCTGACGTAGACGCCCTGGCCGCCGCAGAAAGGATTGCCCTTGTAGCTCAGGAGCGCGATCCGCAACGGGCGGTCCTCGTCTGCCCCAGCTGCCACTCCTCGCCCCTCCGCCCGTGATTACCCGCGGGTAGTGCCGCGGCTCCCGACGATAACGCGCTCTTCGGCGGCGGGAATACGATGACTCAGGTGATTATCACCACGCCCCACAGCGCGTAAACTGCACCTCGTTTCAGCGTCGTTTCAGCGTCGGCTCCGGAGCGGCCCATGACCGAGCGGCAGCGGGCCCGCAGGCGGCGCATCCTGGACGCCAGCACCGAGTTGGCCGCCGCGGGCGGCTTCGACGCCGTGCAGATGCGGGACGTCGCCGAGTCGGCCGAGGTGGCCATCGGCACCCTCTACCGCTACTTCCCCTCCAAGATCCATCTGCTGCTCGCCGTCCTGGACGACCAGTTGGAACGGTTGCGCGCGACACTCAGGGAGCGCCCGCTCACCGAACGCGACCCCGCCGAGCGCCTGGCGCACACGCTCAAGCGGGCGTTCCGTTCACACCAGCGCGAACCCCGGCTCGCGCAGGCCATGATGCGCGCCCTCCAGCTGGCGGACGCCTCGGCGCGCGAGGAGTTCAGGGCGGTCACCCGGCTGACCACGGCGCTGCTCGTGGAGGCGTCGGGGCTGCCAGAGGCGGAGGCCGCGCGCCGGCTGAGCGCGATCCGGGTCATCGCGCACACGTGGCACTCGTCGTTGCTGTACTGGGTCTCGGGCAACGCCACGCTCGCCGAGGCCCACGAGGACATCGAAACCGCCTGCCGACTGCTCGCCGGGGACGCTGCGCCGATAGAGTGACCGGCATCAGTTCATCCGAGGACGGGAGAAGCCGGTGCGAATCCGGCGCTGACCCGCAACCGTGAGTGGGCCCGCCGGGCCCGCGCAGCCGGAGCGCCCGCCCGTGGAGCGCACTGGCCATCGGCCGCCACATCGGCGGTCGGCACCGTCGAGGAGTACGGCGCTGCGCCCGGTGCCCCGCAGCGCGTCGCGCGCCGTGGTGGTCAGCCGTGCGGGCGGACCAGCACAGCGAAAGGCAATCCCGTGTCCCCCTTCCCGCTCCCGCGTCGGCGCCGCAGCGCCGCGGCGCAGGGCCGCGCCACCACCGTCGCGACCGCCGCCGCGGCGGCCATCGCGGCCGCCCTGCTGACGGCCGCGACCCCAGGCTCGGCGGCGGGCGCGCCCGCGCCGATCGCTCCCGCGCCCGTTCTCCCGGCGTACGCGCCCGCGCACGCGCCGGGATCCGCGCCGGCGCAGACGGCCGATCCGCACGAGGCCCTGTTCGGCGAGGGCGACCCGCAGAACGACGCGGTGTGGCGGCAGTCGTTCGCGCTGCTCGGCCAGGACGCGGCCGGTTACACCCCGGCCGCCGAGGCCGTCGACTGGCTGCTGGCCCAGCAGTGCGAGGACGGCTCGTTCCTCTCGTTCAGGCCCGACCCCGAGGCGCCGTGCGACGACGTGACCGCGGCCGACTCCAACGCGACGTCCGCCGCCGCGCAGGCGCTGGCCGCGCTCGGCGGCCACGACGAGGCGGTGGGCCGCGCGGTGCGCTGGCTCGCCGGGGTGCAGAACGAGGACGGCGGCTGGAGCTACAACCCAGGCGCCGCGTCCGACGCCAACTCCACGGCGCTGGCCATCGGCGCGTTCACCGCGGCGGGCGAGGACCCGGCGGAGACGCGGCGCGACGGGAGCTCGCCGTTCGACGCGCTCGCCTCGTGGCAGCTCGGCTGCGACGCGGCGAACGAGGACGAGCGCGGCGCGTTCGCGTGGCAGCCCGACCAGGAGAGCGGGGAGCTGTTCGCCAGCGACCTCGCGACGGCGGACGCGGTGCTCGCGTCCTACGGCGCCGGGCTGCTCGTCGACCCCGCGGACGAGGGCGCGGGGGCGCCCACGCCGCTGGACTGCGGCGGCGAGGGCGAGGGGGAGACCGAGGGCGGGGACGCGGGCGACGGCCCGACGGAGGAGACGCCAGGGGAGGCGACGGAGGGCGCGACCGAGGAGGCCGAGCCCGAGCCGTCCCCCGAGCGCGCGTCGGCGTCCGCGGGCGCCGCCCACCTGGCGGACGCGCTCTCCTCGGGCAACCAGCACCTGGTCTCCACGCCCCCCGGCGGCGAGGAGCAGCCCGACTACATGGCGACCGCGCGCACCGTGCTCGCGCTCGCGGCGGGCGGCCACGAGGAGGAGTGGCGGGGCGCGTTCAACTGGCTCGCCGACAACCACCACTCCTGGACCGGCTGGTCGGACAGCCCCACCGCGGTGGGCACCCTGATGCTGGTCGCCCGGGTCGCCGACGTCGACGTCCGCGACTTCGGCGGCAACGACCTGCTGTCCACGCTCGACGCCCTGGGCCCCGCCCCCGAGGAGGGCCCGGGCGTGGCGACCGACGCCGCGGGGGAGGACGACGACTCGGGCTCGGGCGGCGGCGCGCTGCTGTGGATGCTCGGCGTCGGGCTCGCGATCGGCGTGGCCATCGGCGTGTGGCTGAGCTTCAGGCGCCGGCGCGCGCAGGGAACGCCCCGGCCATGAGGCGCCACCCGTGGACGCGGACGGCCGTCGCGGGGGCGCTCACGGCCGGGTTCGCGCTGGCGCTCGCGCTCCCCACGGCGCAGGCCGCCACGCCCCGGGCCGCCCCCACGGCCCCCGGGACCCCCGGCGCCCTCGCCGCCCCCGCCGATGAGGAGCGGGGCGGCTATGTCTACTGGTCGTTCTGGCTCTGGGACGCCGATGAGGCCCGGTGGGTCTACGCGACCGAGGGCCCGGGCACGCGGCGGCCCGACGACGGGGACGTGCTGGGCTTCCGTTTCACGGAGAGCGCGAGCCCTTCGGACGTGGAACAGCCGCGCGACCCCGGCGACTTCGCCGCGACATGCGGCGCCGTTAACGGCGGCGACGCCCCCGAGGGCGAACGCGTCGCGCTGGTCATCGACTTCGGCACCACCGATGCGGCGCCCCCCGGCGTGACCCCGCCCGAGCCGCGCGCCGAGTGCGCCCCCCTGCCGGACGGCGGCACCGCGGCCGAGGCGCTGGCCGCGACCGCCGAGCCGCTGCGTTACAACGCGGACGCCCTGCTGTGCGCCATCGCCGGCTACCCCGAGACGGGCTGCGCCGACCGCCTGCCCGCCGGGGACGGAGCGGACGCGGCGGCGGCCGACGAGGGCGAAGGGGCGGACGGCGGGGGCGGCGGCACCCTCGCGTGGGTCGCGGGCGTCGGCCTGGTCGCCCTGCTCGGCGGCGCGGCGTGGGCGCGCGCCAGGCGACGGCGGGCGTGAGCCGCGCGCCGTGGCGCGCGCCGGTGGCCACCCGGAGCAACGCCCTGCACGCCGGCGCGTGGTGGCTGTGGGCGCTGGGGCTCGCCACCGCCGCCTCCCGCACGACCAACCCCCTGCTGCTCGCCCTGATCGTGGCCGTCGCGGGCTATGTCGTCGCCGCGCGCCGCACGGACGCGCCCTGGGCGCACGCCTTCCGCTTCTTCCTGGCCCTCGGCGCCCTGGTGGTCGCGGTCCGGGTGCTCTTCGCGATCGTGCTCGGCTCCCCGATCGGCGGCACCACGGTGCTGTTCACGCTGCCCGAGGTGCCGCTGCCCGACTGGGCTCAGGGGGTGCGCGTCGGGGGCCGGGTCACGGGCGAGGCGGTGGTGTTCGCGTTCAACGACGGGCTGCGCCTCGCCACCCTGCTGATCTGCCTGGGCGCGGCCAACGCCCTGGCCGATCCGGCCCGGCTGCTCAAGTCCCTGCCGGGCGCGCTCTACGAGGTGGGCGTGGCCGTCGTGGTGGCCATGACGTTCGCGCCCCGGCTGGTCGCCGATCTGCTGAGGACCCGGGACGCGCGGCGGCTGCGCGGCAGGAGCGACCGGGGGGCGCGGGCGATCGTGGGGGTCGCGCGGCCCGTGCTCGAGGGCGCGTTGGAGCGTTCGGTGGCGCTCGCCGCCGCCATGGACGCCCGGGGCTATGGGCGCACGGCCCACGTGCCGCCCGGCGTGCGGCGCGCGACCACGGCGCTCACGCTGGGCGGCCTGCTCGGCGTGTGCGCCGGCTCGTACGGGCTGCTCGCCGCCGAGGGCGCCGCCCTCGGCGTTCCCCTGCTGCTGATCGGCCTCGTGGCGGCGCTCGCCGGGCTGTGGCTCGGCGGCAGGCGCAGCGCGCGGACGCGCTACCGGCCCGACCGGTGGGGGGCGCGGGCGTGGCTCGTTTCGGGCGCGGGGGCGGCCGTCGCGGCGCTCATGGCCTGGGCGGCGGCCGACCACGCCGCGGCGCTCCAGCCGCCCGTCGTCCCGCTGGCCGCGCCCGAGCTGCCGGTGCTCCCGGCGGCGGCCGTGCTGCTCGGGCTGCTGCCCGCCGTGGTCGCCCCGCGCCCGCGCGACCCGGCGCGCCCGACCGCGCCCGTGTCCACGCCCGCGCCCCCGCCCCCGCCCGCGCCGCCGACCGTGCCCTCCCCGAGGAGCCCCGCGTGATCCGTTTCTCCCAGGTCTCGATCCGCTACGCGGACGGCGCCGCGCCCGTGCTCGGGCCCGTGGACCTCACCGTTCCCGAGGGCGAGCTGTGCCTGGTCGTGGGCGCGTCGGGCACCGGGAAGTCCACGCTGCTCGGCGCGGTCTCGGGCCTTGTGCCGCACTTCACCGGCGGCACGCTCACCGGGCGCGTCACCGTCGCGGGGCGCGACACCCGCACCCACAGGCCGCGCGAACTGGCCGACGTGGTCGGCACAGTGGGCCAGGACCCGCTGGGTCACTTCGTCACCGACACGGTCGAGGACGAGCTGGCCTACGGCATGGAGTCGCTCGGCCTGCCGCCCGCCACGATGCGCCGCCGGGTCGAGGAGACGCTCGACCTGCTCGGCCTGGCCGAGCTGCGCGACCGGCCGCTGGCCACGCTGTCGGGCGGTCAGCAGCAACGCGTCGCCATCGGCTCGGTCCTCACCCCGCACCCGCGCGTCCTGGTGCTCGACGAGCCGACGTCCGCGCTCGACCCGGCCGCCGCCGAGGAGGTCCTGGCCGTGCTCCAGCGGCTGGTGCACGACCTGGGCACCACCGTGCTGATGGCCGAGCACCGCCTGGAGCGGGTCGTGCACCACGCCGATCGCATCCTGCTGCTGCCCGGCGGGGGCGCGCCGCCGGTCCTGGGCGCGCCGGCCGCGGTCATGGCGCGCTCCCCCGTGCACCCGCCCGTGGTGGGGCTCGGGCGACTGGCGGGCTGGGACCCGTTGCCGCTCTCCGTGCGGGACGCCAGGCGCAGGGCCGCGCCCCTGCGCGACCGGCTCGGCGCCCGCCCGCCGGCGGATGCGCCCGGGGTGGACGCCCCCGTGCGCGCCCCCCTGCTGACCGTGCGCGGGCTCACGGTCCACCGGGGCAGGGTCGAGGTGCTGCGGAACGTCTCGCTCGCCGTGGCGCCGGGCGAGACGGTGGCGCTGATGGGCCGCAACGGCGCGGGCAAGTCGACGTTGCTGCGCACCCTGGTCGGCATGCACGCGCCGGCGCGCGGCTCGGTCGAACTCGCGCCCCCCGCGGGGGAGGTGGGCGGCGCGCCCGCCGCTCCGCACCGGACCGAGCCCAAGGAGCTGCTGCGCCGGGTGGGGCTCGTGCCGCAGGACCCGCGTGACCTGCTGTTCGCGGAGACGGTCGCACAGGAGTGCGCGGCGGCGGACGGCGATGCGGGGGCGGCGCGAGGGACATGCCGCGCGCTGGTCGCGCGCCTGCTGCCGGGGATCAGCCCCGAGGCGCACCCGAGGGACCTGTCGGAGGGCCAGCGGCTCGCCCTCGCGCTGGCGGTGATCCTGGCCGCGGCGCCGCCCGTGCTGCTGCTCGACGAGCCGACCCGCGGCCTCGACTACGCGGCCAAGGCGCGGCTCGCCGAGGTGCTCGCCGGGCTTGCGGCGGCGGGCCACTGCGCGGTGCTCGCCACGCACGACGTCGAGTTGGCGGCCGAGGTGGCGGACCGGACGGTCGTGCTCGCGGACGGCGAGGTGGTGGCCGACGGCCCGACGGGCGAGGTGGTCACGGCGTCCCCTTCGTTCGCGCCACAGGTGGCCAAGGTGCTCGCGCCGGGGCGGTGGCTGACGGTGCGGCAGGTGGCGGGGGCGCTGCGGCCCGCGACGGGCGGCGCGAGGTGAGCGCGCCGGAGCGGCGGGCGCGGCCGATCCGCCTCGGGAAGCGCTCGGCCGCGGCCCTGGCGCTGGTCTCCGCGGTCGGGGTGGTGGCGTTCGGCTGGCCGCTGCTCGCGAGCTCGACCTCGGGCCTCGCGCACTCGTCCGACGCGCCCTGGCTGTTCGCGCTGCTGCTGCCGCTGCTGCTCGCGGTGGTGGTGGCGACCATCGCCGACTCGGGCCTCGACGCCAAGGCGGTGGCGATGCTCGGCGTGCTCGCGGCCGCGGGCGCGGCGCTGCGGCCGCTGGGGGCGGGAACGGCGGGGTTGCAGCCGATGTTCTTCCTGATGGTCCTCGCGGGGCGGGTGCTCGGCCCCGGGTTCGGGTTCGTGCTCGGCGGGGTGACGATGTTCGCGTCGGCGCTGCTGACCGGGGGCGTGGGGCCCTGGATGCCGTTCCAGATGCTGGCGCTCGGCTGGGTCACGATGGGCGCGGGCCTGCTGCCGGGGGCGCACGCGCTGCGCGGGCGCGGGGAGTTGGCGCTGCTCGCGGGGTACGGGGTGGTGTCGTCCCTCGGCTACGGCCTGGTGATGAACCTCCAGGGCTGGCCGTACATCGCGGGGATGAGCAGCGGCATCTCGTTCGTGCCGGGGGATCCGCCCGGCGAGAACCTGACCCGTTACCTCGCCTATGTGCTGACGACCTCGCTGGGCTGGGACATCCCCAGGGCGCTGCTGACGGCGGGGCTCATCCTGGGGTGCGGGGGGAGCGTGCTGCGCGCCCTGCGCCGGGCCACGCGCCGGGCCGCGTTCGCCGCGCCGGCGCGCTTCGAGTGAACGGGCGCGTGCGTCAGGGCTCGGTGGTGCGTTCTTCCAGCGCGCGCCGGGTGTTGGCGCCGTAGACGCCCACGGGGTCGCCCGCCACGCCCACGGCGGACTGGAAGCGCCGCACGGCCTCGACGGTGCGGTCGTCGTAGACGCCGGTCACCTCGCCGGTGTAGGCCCAGCCGAGCTGGAGCAGCCGCTCCTGGAGCTCGGCCACCTCGGGGCCGCTGTCGCCCGCGGACAGCACCGGCGTCTCCTCCTCGGGCGGCGGGTCCGAGGGGTCGGGATCGGGATCGGACGGCTCGGGCGTCTCCGGGGGGTCCGGCGGGTCGCTCGGCTCGGCGGGCGGGTCCGAGGGGGAGGGCGGCGGGGGCGTGGGCTGCCACTCGGACGGGTCGGGCTCCGGCTCCTCCGCCGCGGGCGGGGGCGGCGGGGGGTCGGGCGTGGGCGAGGGCGTCGGGGCGGTCGGCCCCCTGGGGCGCTCGGGCTCGTCCGTCGCGCCCCCCGCGTCGCGGCCCTCGCGCGGCTCGTCGCCGTGACGCTCCATGTCGCCGTCCCGGTCGGGGCTCGTGCTGCCGCCGTCGGGGAGCGCGAGGCTCGGCCCGTTCTCGTTGCGTTCGAGCGCCTCGTCGGTGCGGGGGCCGCCGCCGAGCAGCGAGGCGGCCAGGGCGGTGCAGCCCATGACGGCGGCGACGGCGCCGCTCGCCGCGGCGGCGATCCGGGTGCGCGAACGGGGCTTGCGATGCGCTCCCGGGGCGCGGAACGTCCCGTACACGCCGGCGTCCGACGGCTCGACCAGCATCGGCTGGAACTGCGGCGCGGAGCCCGGCACGGGCCAGGAGGGCGGGACGCCGGGACGTGCGGCCCTGGGGGGCGGCGGCTCGAGCGGGAAGAGCGCCACATCGGCGGGGTCGGGGCCGTGCTGCGGGGGATTGACGGGGCGGGACAGCGAGTGCGTGAGGCAGTCGCAGTCCGGATCGCCGTTCGGCAACGCCGCGCGCCCGCAGACCAGACAGTCGGGCTGGCCGGTCATCGCGCCTCCCTCCCCGTCGACTGGTCGTGATTATGCACCACCCGAACGGGTGACGGAGGGCACTCACCCAACAAGCCGGTCAGGGCGCATAACGCCAAAATTGCGTCAGGAAAGCACTAAATAACAACGAGGAGGGTGCGGATGACGGCAGAGTCCGCAACGGCCGCGCCTTCCAGGGGCGCCCTGTGGCTGTCGTTGAGCGCGTTGCTCCTCGGGATGTTCCTCGCGGCACTTGACCAGACGATCGTCGCCACCGCGCTGCCCACCATCGTCAGCGACCTGGGCGGCCTCGACCATCTCTCGTGGGTGGTCACGGCCTATCTGCTGGCCTCGACGGCGGGCACTCCGCTGTGGGGCAAGCTCGGCGATCAGTACGGCCGAAAAAAGCTCTTCCAGACGGCCATTGTGATCTTTCTGATCGGTTCCGCGCTCTGCGGAGTCGCCCAGAACATGCCCGAACTGATCGGTTTCCGCTTCCTCCAGGGCCTGGGCGGCGGCGGGCTGATCGTGCTGTCGATGGCGATCGTCGGCGACCTGGTGCCCCCGCGCGAACGCGGCCGCTACCAGGGCCTCTTCGGCGCGGTCTTCGGCGCCACCAGCGTGCTCGGCCCGCTGCTCGGCGGCCTGTTCGTGGACCACCTCAGCTGGCGCTGGGTCTTCTACGTCAACCTGCCGGTCGGCGCGGTCGCCCTGGCCGTGATCGCCGCCGTCCTGCACCTTCCAGGGCGCCCCCGCCGCCACCGGATCGACTACGCGGGAACGCTCCTGGTGGCCGCCGTCGCCGGGGCCCTCGTGGTGATCGCCTCGCTCGGCGGCACGACGTGGGCCTGGGACTCCTGGCAGGTCATCGGCCTGGCCGTGCTCGCGGCCTGCGGCCTCGTGGCCTTCGTGCGGGTCGAGCGGCGGGCCGCCGAGCCGGTGCTGCCGCTCGCCCTCTTCCGGATCCGCACGTTCACGCTGTGCTGCGCGATCGCCTTCGTCGTCGGCTTCGCGATGTTCGGCGGGATGACCTATCTGCCGACGTTCCTCCAGGTCGTGCACGGCATCTCGCCCACCCTCTCCGGCGTCCACCTGCTGCCGATGGTGTTCGGGCTGCTGCTGGCCTCCACCGGCTCGGGCCAGCTGATCAGCCGCACCGGGCGGTGGAAGGTCTTTCCCGTCCTTGGCACGGCCGTGACCGCGATCGGTCTGTTCCTGCTGCACAACCTGGACGAGAACAGTGGCGATCTGGACATGGGCCTGTCGTTCGCGGTCTTCGGCCTGGGCATCGGCATGGTCCTCCAGGTGCTGGTCCTGGCCGTGCAGAACGCCGTGGACTACGGGGACCTCGGCGTGGCCACCTCGGGCGTGACGTTCTTCCGCTCGATCGGCGCGGCCTTCGGCGTGGCCGTGCTCGGCACGGTCTTCACCACGCGCCTCGAGCACCGGCTGACGACCGAACTGCGCGGGGTGCCGCTGCCGCGCGGGGTGAGCGTCGACTCGCTGCTGAGCGACCCTCGCGGCATCGGCGCCCTTCCCGACCGGATCAGACATCGCGTGATCACCTCCTACTCGGACGGGATCACCGATGTCTTCCTCTATGCCATCCCGGTGGTGGTTCTCGCCCACGCACTGGCCTGGCCGCTGCGCGAGGACCCCCTGCGCGGCAGCGTCCAGGCGCCCGACGTCAGCGAGACCGTGCCGCCCAACCCCGTCCAGCGCTCGTCGCGCGACGAGTGCGCCCGCGCGCTGTCCGTCCTCGCCACCAGGTCGGGGCGGCGCGACCTCTACGCCGGGATCGCGAGGGCCGCCGACCAGGACCTCTCCCCCGCCGCCTGCTGGCTGCTGCTGCGCATCGAGCGCGACGACGCCACCGGCGAGCGCACCGAGGCACCACGCGACGTCGTCGACGCCGCCACCGGGGAGCTGCGCGAGCGCTCCCTCGCCACGTGCGTGAGCGGCGTCCTGACCGCCACGGACGAGGGCCACCGGGTCGCCGACCGCCTCGCCGAGGCGCGCGAAGAGGCCCTGGCGCGGCTGCTCGGCGACTGGTGGGGCCCCGACCGCCCCCGCGACCTCACCCGCCTCGTGCACGTCCTCGGCGCGGAGCTCGGCGGCTCCGAGGCCGACCGCCCCCACGCGTGAACGCGCGCCGAACGCCGCGCGACCGTTGGACGAAGGGGGTGGCGGAGCAAGGGCCTCGTTTTGTATCGTGAGCGAACAAAGTGGTTCCGCCCGTTTCCCCGACCGGCCGGGCGGGACCACTGGCTCGCCCACGGACCTCACCCCGCCCGCCGCGCACCCCCAGGGAGCACCGCCCCATGCCGAACCTCACCCTGAAGGCCCGCGCCCTGCTCCTCGACATGGACGGCACCTTGGTGAACTCCGACGCCGTGGTCGAACGCGTCTGGCGCGCCTGGGCGGAGAGCCACGGCATCGACCCCGCCCGGGTCTTCGCGATCATGCACGGGCGGCAGGGGCACGCCACGATGGCCGCGCTGCTGCCCGACCGCCCTGGCCATGTCAACCACGAGGAGAACGCCGGGCTGCTGGCCCAGGAGACCGCCGACGTGGCGGGCGTGGTGGCCATCCCCGGCGCCCCCGCGTTCCTCGAAGCCGCCCGGCGCGTGCCGCACGCCCTGGTCACCTCGGCCGATCTCGCGCTCGCCACCGCGCGCATGGGCGCCGCGGGACTGGCGATGCCCGACGTCCTCATCACCGCCGAGTCGGTCAGCGCGAGCAAGCCCGATCCCGAGGGATTCCTCAAGGGCGCCGCCGAGTTGGGCGCCGATCCGGCCGACTGCGTGGTCTTCGAGGACTCGGCCGCCGGGATCGCCGCCGCCCGCGCCGCCGGGATGCGGGTCGTGGGCATCGGGGCGCGCGCCGCCGGGCTCGAGCCCACCGCGCACGCCGCAACGCTGGAACAGGTGACCCTCACGCCGGAGCCCGACGGCACCGCGCGCCTGACCATCACCCCCTGAGGACCAGGGGCCACCACGTGAGGACCGGGGCGGGCGCCCCCGCGCTCAGCCCCGGATCGCGCGGACGAGGCTGATCGCGGCGAGCACCAGCATCACGACCGCCGCCACCCTGCTGATCAGCCGCAGCGGCACCCGTTGGACCAACGCCCTGCCGCCCAGCACCGCCACGCCCGCGACCGTCCACAGCGCGAGCACCGCGCCGACCCCGACGGCCAGCGGATCGTGGTACCTGGCGGCCAGGTTGGCGGTGAGGATCTGCGACAGATCGCCGAACTCCGCCACCAGGACCAGCGTGAACCCCCCGCCCGCGCCCCGGCGGAACGACCGGCTCCCCGGCTCGCGCTCCGGCGCGGACTCCCCCTCCGCGCGCCCCTCCGCACCCCGCGACTGCCGCAGCAACAGCAGCGCCCCCACGACGAACAGCACCGCCACCACCGCCTCGAGCGGCCGCCGCGGCAGCAGCCGCAGCAGGCTGCCCGCCGCGACCGCCACGCAGACGTGCACCAGGAACGCGGCCGCGACGCCGGCGAAGACGTAGGCCGCCCGGTACCTGGTCGCCAGGACCAGGCTCGCGAGCGCCGTCTTGTCGGGCAGCTCGGACAGGGCGATGACGCCGAACGAGACGGCGGCGACGGTCAGGCTGGACACCGGCGGGGTCAGGCCGTCGCCGATGCCCCCTGGAACGGCACCGAGAAGCAGGCCACCCGCCCGCCCGCGTCACCCGGCGCGTGCCCGTCGTGCCCGTGCGACGTGCCCCGTTCGTGCAGCACCACCGAGGCCGCCTCGCCCGCCCTGAACACCCACTCCTGCTCGGCCCGCGCCCGGCCCGTGCCCGATGAGTCGGCGGTCAGGTCGAGCCACACCTCGTTCTCCGGCGTCACCACGTCGGGGACGTTCCGGTAGTGCCCGAGGGCCGCGGCCGGGTCGGCGCCGCACGGCGCGAGGTGCACATGCGTGCCGTAGGTGCGCCCGGGGACCAGCCCGTCGACCGTCACCTGGACCGACATCGCGCCGCCGATGACCCGCTGGTGCACCATGATCTCCGCGCCCTCGGGCACCAGCTGCGGGTCGTACGTCAGCGCCGGCGCCTGCCGCTCGGCCGCCGGGTCCACCGGCACGAACCGCCCCGTCTCGAACACCCCCGTGATCATCGGGGCGTTCGCCTCCGCGGTCCCGACCGTCGCCCCCGCGAGAGAGATCGCGGCGGCCATCGCCGCCGCACCCGTCACCAGCGTCCTCATCCCAGCTCCTTGCCTTGTCCCCGAGGTTCGTCCTCGAGGTTCCTGCTGTGCTGAATCACCCTGCCGGGGGCCGACGGTGAGACCGCCACCACACGCACCCATGTGCACCCGGCCGGGGCGCCAGGCGTACGCTGTACGGAGGAACCGTCGGGACGCAACAGCACGTCGTAGAACACGTCACCTTCGGACAAGGCCGGACAGAGGCCGGACGCGTGGCGCGGCCACGCGGTGCGAGTGACCGTGACGGGCGACAGCGCAGGGGAATCGGGGAGACCGTGCAGGAGACCTTGGGGATACTGCTGTACGCCCCGTGGATCTACGTCATCGTGGCGGCGTCCATCCTGCTCGACGTCTTCGTCCCCCTGCTGCCCAGCGGCGCCCTCGTGGTGACCGCCGCGACCGTGGCCGCGGGCACCGCCGCCGACGTGGCGGGGCTGCCGACGCCCGACGCCGACCCGCCGCTCCCCCAGCTGTTCCTGCTCGTCGTGTGCGCCACCACGGCCTCGGTCGTCGGCGACCTCCTCGCCTACCGGCTCGCCCTGCGCGGCGGCCGGAGGTTCGGCAGCGCCATCTCGCGCTCGCGCCGCCTCACCGCCGCCCACCAGCGGCTCGAGGTCGCCCTCACGCGCGGCGGCGGCCCGTTGGTCGTGCTGGCCCGCTTCGCCCCCGCGGGGCGCGCGGTCGTCAGCCTGGGCGCTGGCGTGTCACGGCGCAGGGCGCGGGAGTTCCTGCCGTGGTCGGCGCTCGCCGCGGTCGTCTGGACCGGGTACAGCGTCGGGCTCGGCTATCTCGGCGGCCAGCTCCTGGGCGCCAGCTGGATCGCCACGGGGCTTTCCCTGCTCGCCCTGCTCGCGGCGGGTTTCATCGCCGTCCGCCTGCTGCGCCCCGCGCAGGACGGCGGCCCCGCGCCCCAGGCGCCCGCCGCGAACTGACCCGGCGAACCGGCCCGACGAACCAGCCCCGAAGAACTGGCCTGAAGCGAACGGCGCGTTCTCACACCCCCGCGCCCCCCGGCGCCACCACGCGCCCGACGCCCCCGAACCAGCAGACGTCCTCGCGCGGGGGGCGTTCGTCCGCGGGGGCGGTGGGGCGCCACTCGGAGACCATGTCGATGCCGGGCTCGACCAGCTCGAG
Source organism: Streptomyces radicis (assembly GCF_003626575.1). GTDB lineage: Bacteria > Actinomycetota > Actinomycetes > Streptomycetales > Streptomycetaceae > Streptomyces > Streptomyces radicis. Next base: position 177,534 of record NZ_RBDY01000003.1, read on the forward strand.
CCCCTCGAAGAACCGCTCGAAGCACGCCCGGTCACGGATCGTCAGCGGAACGCCGTGCGCGCGGTACGCGGCCTGGAGCGAGCGCGCCGTCTCGGGCAGCAGGTCGGACGCCGCGTGCGACAGGACGACGTGGCTGCCGGGGGCGGCGACGTCGCGGAAGGTCCGCACGACGCCCTCGGGGTCGTGCTCGTCGTCGATGAAGTGCAGCACCGCGACCGCGAGGACGCCGATCGGCCGGGTCAGGTCGAGCAACGCCGCCGTCCTCGGGTGCTCGATGATGTCCCGCGGCCTGCGGATGTCGCAGCGGATCACGGCCGTCCGCTCGTCCTGCGCGAGCATGGCGCCGCCGAAGGCCAGCACGATGGGGTCGTTGTCCACGTAGAGGACGCGCGAGCGGGGCTCGATGCCCTGGGCGATCTGATGGACGTTCAACGCCGTGGGCATCCCCGAGCCCAGGTCGATGAACTGGCGGATCCCCGCCTCCCGCACCAGATACCGGACCGCGCGCCCCAGGAAGGCTCGGTTCTCCTCGGCCGCGGTGCGCAGCTTGGGGAAGATCGCGAGGGCCTTCTCGGCCGCCTCGCCGTCGGCCGCGTAGTGATCGCGGCCGCCGAGTAAGTAGTCGTACATTCGGGCCGCGTGCGGTCGATCCGTCCGCGGGCCCACTCGTGTGTCGCCGTCCAAGGCGCTTCACCCCCGCAGCTACGCGACAGTCGAAGGACAGTGCGACCGCTCCCCCGAGGCGGCCACGCCCTGCCGGGGCGGAAGCGCGGGCCGCGAGGGACGGAGAGGTGGGTGCAGACGGGGTCGAACCGCCGACATCCGCCTTGTAAGGGCGGCGCTCTACCGCTGAGCTATGCACCCCCGGAGCCGCCGCACAGCCTACACGTCGGGGCCCCGCCGCCCCAGGCCGCACGGTCCCCCCGCGCAGCGCTGTGGCCGGTGGGACAATGGTCAGCGACTCACATGGCCCATCCACGGCGGGGAGAAGGACACGTGACAGCGAGCGGCGGGACCCGCTGGTGGGGTCGGGGGCGCGTGGAGGACCTGCGGGCCAGGGCACAGGAGGCGAAGGACGCCGCGGCGGCGGCGTTCTACGAGCTCGACACCGCCCAGCGCGACCTGCGGATCACCGTCGAGACGATCACCGCGGCCGACGAGGGCGCCGAGGCGACGCGGGCCGCCGCCGACTTCGCGGCGTTCGGCGAGCGCATCGACCGGGTCAGCCAGGACTACATCACCGCGATGGACGCCCACGACCTGGACAGCCAGGCCCTGGACTCCGGCGGCGCCTCGCGCGCCCAGCAGGGGCTGCTCGCGGCGCGCGACGAGCTGGAGCGCGTGCGCGGGGACCTCGAGCGCTTCGGCCAGCGCCTGGCTCCCCTGCTGGAGCGGGCCGAGTCCCAGCTGGCCCAGGTGGCGCCCGCCGTCGAACGCGCCCGGCACGCGCTCCGGAGCGCGACGGAGGCGCTCGATCGGGCGCGCGGCGCGGGCCTGCGCGCCGACGACCTGGCGGCGTCGCTCGCGGGGCTCGGGCCCGAGCTGCGCAAGCTCAACGAGGGCGCGGGCCAGCACGGCATCAAGGCGACGATCCGCAGGGCCGAGGACGTGCGGCGGCAGGCCGAGGCGATCGCGGCGGACGCGGACCGGCTGCCGCGGCGGGCGGCGGAGATCGACCGGCGGCTGCGCAGCCTGCGCACGCGCGCGGAGGCGATCACCACGCGGGCCGGGCAGGTGGAGCCGGTGCTGAGCGAGCTGCGCCGCCGGTTCAGCGTGGCGTGCTGGCAGGACCTCCAGCGGGTGCCCGAGCAGGCGGCCGATTCGGTGCGGCGGGCCGAGGCGACGCTCGCGGAGGCGCGGCGGGCGCGCGAGGAGCAGCGCTTCGCCGCCGCCACGGCCCGGCTGACCTCGGTGCACGAGCTGCTCGGGCGCACCGACGAGGCCGTCTCCGAGGCCGGGGAGCGGCTGCGGCGGCTCAACGCCGTGTCGTTCGACCCGCGCAAGGAGATCGACCGGACGCGCTTCGTCATCAGGGACGCGCAGCGGCTGGCGATGGCGGGCCGGTCCATCCCCGAGGCGCGGCACGCGCGCCCGCTCGACGCGGCCGTCGCGCGCCTGGAGCGTGCGGTGGCCGACCTGGAGAGCGGCGGGCGGAACCCCGACTACTGGCTGTTCCTCAACGAGACCGAGGCGGTGCGGACCATGGTCGCCGCGGTGGTGGAGGAGATCCGCGCCGGGCGCTGACGGCGCGCGCCCCGCTCGCGCCCCGCTCGCGCCCGGCGCGCACCACGGGCGTTATGCACCGCTTCGCGCGGGTACGCGGGGGGCATGGCTGCGATTCATGGCACGGATCCGGAGGGCGAGCCCCGCCTTCCCCACACCGGCCCCCGGTCGCTGCTGCGGCGCGTGCGGCTGGACGACCACCTGCCGGTGGACAAGCGGCTGGCCCGGTTCTACCGGATCACCGCGGGCCTGATGGGGGCGGCGCTCTTCGTCTTCGGGGTCCTCGGGCTGACCGTGGGCGGCGCGGGCGACGCCACGGTGGCGGGTTTGTCCACCAACGCCCCGCTCGACTGGCTGTCGATCGGCGTCGGCGCGCTGCTGTTCGCGGGGATGTTCCTCGACGGGAACACCGCGTCCACGCTCAACCTCACGCTCGGCGTGCTCTTCGTGCTCAGCGGCTTCGTCAACCTGGTGGTGCTCGAGCGGACGGCCAACATCCTCAACTTCCAGCTCCAGAACGTCATCTTCAGCTTCGTCGTCGGCGTGCTGCTCATGACGTTCGGCATGTACGGGCGGGTGAGCGGGCGGCTGCCGCACGACAATCCCTACTGGCGCGCCAGGAATCCCCAGGGGGTCGCCCGCGAGCGGGCGGGCCTCACCGCGCGGCCCGAGGACGAGGCGCGGACCCAGCCGCCCCAGCGGGATCCCCGGCGGAGCCCCGAGCGGCACCCTGAGCGCCGCCAGGAGCGCCAACCCGAGCACCGTTCCGACCAGCGCCCCGAGCACCGTCCTGAGCACCGTCCTGAGCGGCGCCGTCGACGGCTTCGAGGAACGCGCCGAGGATCCGCTCCCCGGCCCTGACGCCCCGGTCGCTCAACGCGGTGACATGCGGCGCGCCCCACCCGGCCGCCGCCAACTCGCCATGCCCGGGCCGCCAGCCACGGTCGGCGGCCAGCAGCAGGTCGGTGTCGAGGAGCGAGTCCCCGGCCGACAGCACGGTCCCCGCGCCGACGCGGCGCGCGATCTCGGCGACGGCGGCGCTCTTGGTGAGCGGGCGCGGCACGGCGTAGAGCTTGCGCCCCTGGAGCGAGACGGTCCAGCCCAGGGGCGCGGCCCAGTCGGCCAGCTCCTCGGGCCAGGACTCCGGCATCAGGGCGCGTTCGACCACGAGGTAGGCGAACAGGCCCTCGGCGTCCCGCTCCTTGAGCAGCCAGGCCGCGTCGGCGGAACGCGCCAGGTGCGCCTTCACCTCGGCGAGCGGCGCGCAGTCGGCGGCCAGGCGCCGGCGCACGCCCGCGTGCCACTCCTCGTCCGTGGCCCCTTCCACCAGCAGGTGGCCGCCGTTGGCGCAGATCGCGTAGCGCGGCGCGGGTCCGGGGAGCCGGATCCTGAGGTACTGCTCGCGCGTGCGCGTGGTGGTCGGGACGAACAACGCGCCGGGGTGCGCGGCCAGTCGGGCGATGAGCCCGGCGGCGGTCTCGGTGACATAGGACTGCGGGCGCGCCTGGTACGCCTCCACGGTCAGCAGCCTGGGGGCGCGCGCGTCCGGCACGTCGTCGAGGGCGAGCGCGGCGGCGGAGTAGATGAGGGTGCGGTCCAGGTCGGAGGCGACGAGCGTGCGGGGCGTCCCCCCGGACGAAACCTGGTTGGGGGTCCCCCCGGACGGAGCCTGGCTGGGGGCCCCCCCGGACGAAGCCTGGCTGGGCGTCCCCCCGGACGGAGCCTGGTTGGGGGTCCCCCCGGACGAAGTCTGGGGGAGGGTCCCCCCGGACGGAGTCTGGGGGAGGGGCGGCAGGGTCACTGGGCGGCCTTTCCGTCGGCGCCCGTGGCGCCCCGGGTGTAGCGGGGGTGGATGAGCCCGACGCAACTGTAGGGCAGGTCGTCGGTCTCCTCGACGGGCACTCCGCGCTGCTCGGCGAGCAGCCTGATGTGGTCGAGGTCGGCGCCCGCGCCCCGGCGCGCGAGCACGCGCCAGGGCACGCGGCGCAGCAGCACGCGCGTGGTCTCGCCGACGCCGGGCTTGACGAGGTTGACGTTGTCGATGCCGTACTCCGCGCTGATGCGCTCGACGGCGCGCCAGCCCGCCCACGTGGGGGCGCGTTCGGCCGGGTCGGCGGCCAGCAGCGCGGCGGTGTCGGCGGCGACCCCGGCGGCGATGGCGGGGTCGGCGAAGTGGGCGCCGACGGCGTCGAGGAAGGCCGCCGAGACGTCGGCGCCCGCGAGGTCGCGGTAGTGCTTGGCGCCGTGGAAGTCGTCGGGCCCGACGAGGTCCGCGCGCAGCACGGTGCGCGATATCAGCCCGGAGACGGTGGAGTTGAGGCACGCGGAGGGGATGAGGAAGTCCTCGCGGGTGCCATAGGTGGTGACACAGCCGCCGGGGTCGGCCAGCACGGCGAGCGACGGGTCGAAGCGCGGGAACGGCGCGAGCGCGTCGGCCAGCTCGCGGGTGATCGCGCCCTTGCCCGTCCAGCCGTCAAGGAACACCACGTCCTCGGGCTCGTGGTGGGCCGCGAGCCAGCGCATCGCCGTGGTGTCGATGCCCTGGCCCCGCACGATCGAGACGGCGTAGTGCGGCAGGTCGACGCCGTGGGCGTGCCGGGCCCAGCGGCGCATCAGGATGCCGATGGGCGTCCCGGCGCGGGCCAGCGAGACCAGCACGGGCACGTGGCCTGGCCCGGCGCGTTCGGCGAGCACCGCCTCGGTGACCGTGCCGACCGCGCGGGCCACCCTGGCGGACGAGGCGGCCAGCGCGTTGTGGAAGAGGCGCTGGTACTCCTCGCTCGGCTGGTACTCCACGGGCAGCGACTCGGCGTAGTGCGCGCCGCCCGACTGGATGGCCTCCTCGCGCTCCTCCGCGGGCGCCTCCAGGGTGACGTCCGAGAGGTCCTGGAGCAGCCAGCCCACCTCGTCGGGGGCGTAGGAGGAGAACGCGGGGCCGCGCAGCGGGTGCGGCAGCCGCGGGACCACCGCGAGCAGCACATGCGCGGCGTGCGCGCCCAGGGTGGCCAACAGCCCGTCGGGGGCGTGGAGTCGGGGGGTGTCACCGGCGGCGTCGGTGACCAGGACGACGGCGTCCCAGTCCCGGCCCGCGACGTTGTAGACATAGCGCGGGCCCGGTCCGTCGGCCGGGTCGTCGTGCGCGGGGAACGTCAGGCGCGTGCGGATCGCGTAGCCGGGGTCGTCCACGGGGAGCACGGGGGAGCGCGTGGTGGTGGAGAACAGCACCTCGGCGCCGCCAGGGGCCAGCGCCGCCTCGAGGGCGACGGCGAGCCGCAGCGGGACGTGGATCAACTCCTCGGTGCCGAGCACCAGGACGCGCCGGGCGCCCGCCGGGAGCGCGGCGGCGATGGCACCCGCGGGCGCGGCGACGGAGGCCTCGAGCCGGGCGTGGTGCGCCGGCGTGAAGCCATGGCGCCCGCCGTCGGGCAGCCCGTCGGGCCAGCCGAGGTCGACGCGGGTGACGGGCGCGGGGGCGTGGGCGGGCGCGGGGGGCGGCGGCGCGTCGTCGGCAACGCGCGCCGCGTGCGCGGCGACGAGCGCCGCGCCGCGCTCCAGGACATCGGGCGGCAGGGTGACCAGGCCCTCGGCCAGGGCCGTGACCTCGACCGCGGCGCCGAGCTCCGCCGCGAACTTGGCCAGCGCGGCCCGGTCCGTCTCCGCCCTGGTGTCCACGAGCACCGCGACGACGTAGCGGTCGCGCGGGCTGTGCCGGTGCAGCGCGGCGATGGTGTTGCGCACGGTCCTGCCGGTGGACAGCTCGTCGTCCACCAGCACCAACGGGCCGCTGCCCGCGAGCAGTCGGGCGTCGGTCGGCAGCAGCAGGTGGGACGTGTGGTGGCTGTGCTCCTCCTCGAAGCCACCGGCGGGCGCCACCCCGGGGACGGGGCGGCGCGTGGAGTGCAGATACGTCACATGGCCGAGGCCCTCGGCGACGCAGTGCCCCAGGCCCGTGGCCGTCTCGGCGTAGCCGAGCACCACGGCGTGCTCGGCCGCGTCGCCGAGCAGCGCCCGCACGCGGCGGCCGAGCTCGACGCCGGTGCCGTGGACGGTGGCGGGGCGCTGCGGGACGTGCTTGCCCAGGACCCCGGACACCAACAGGTGGGCGCGGCGGGGGTTGTGGCGCAGCGCGAGGCCGAGCATCGCGCGCGCCCCCTCGCCGTGCAGCCGGACGCCGAGGCGGCGCGTGACCCACTCCCCCGGCCAGGGGGCGGCCTGCCCGCTCACGCGACACCCGCGGCGAGGAAGTCGACGAAGTCCACGCCGTCCCGCGCGACGCCGAAGACCTCGGCGCGCAGCAGGGTCCGCTGCGCCCAGGCGCGGTGCGGCTTCACCTCGTTCATCTTGTTGGTGTAGGCGGAGCGCAGCACGCCGCCGCCCTCGCGGCCAGGGCCGAGGATGTCGGCGGCGTCGCTGAACTCCTCCTGGCTGACCACCGAAAGGGCGTGCACGGGCGCCACGTGCGAGGGGTGGATGCAGGTCTTGCCGAGCAGTCCGTTGGCGTGGTCGAGCACGATCTCGTGCAGCAGCCCGTCCATGTCGTGCTCGATCAGGCGCGCGCGCAGCTCCTCGTGGCGGCCGCTGAACGGGCTGTTGCGCAGCCGCGGCTTGAACATCCGCTCCTGGCCCCTGAAGTACTCCCAGACGGGCCCGGTGACCGTGTAGCCGGATCCGTCGGAGCGGCCGAAGACGTTGACGACGTCGGCGATCACGGAGGCGACCAGGTGGACGTCGTAGGCGGTCATGTCGCGGCTGCGGCGCAGCCCGTAGGCGGCGCAGAAGTCGGTGACGCCGAGCCGGACGGCGGGGACGCGCTCGCGGTACTTGTCGACGAGCCTGGCCGTCGCGGTCAGCCCGGTGGCGCGGGTCTCCAGGTGCAGCAGCTCGGGGGACTCGAGCACGGGCATGGCGAGCAGGCGGCTGCCCGAGACGACCTCGGCGGCGGTGAGCGCCTCGAGGAACGCCGGTCCCGTGGCGGCCGTGAACTTGGGCAGCACATAGCCGGTGAGCAGCGCGGCGGTCGCGCCGAGGCGGGCGGTGAGATCGGCGATCTGGGCCGCCGTGCGGACGCGCACGAACAGCAGCGGCAGGTCACCGGGGGCCGCGGCCCCGGCCAGCTCGGCGAACTGGCGCACGAGGTTCTCCTCGGCGCCGGGGACCTCCTCGTCACTGATGGAGTCCTCCAGGCACAGGACCATCGACACGACGCCCGAGGCCGCCTGCTTGCGTATGTCGGCGGCGAGGTGGGGGCGGGTGGCCGGGCTGTAGAGGGTGGCGCCGAGCGCGATGCCGATCGTGTCGACGGGGGAAGCGGGCCCGAATTCCGCGGGCTCCTGGTGGAACAACGCGCGTCGGCGCGCAGGCGTGAGGTGCCCGTAATGCCGCATGGATCTCCCCGGGGTGCAAACGACGGCTCCGGTCGCCCCGCTGGCTGGACCGGATCCCTCGGCAATCGTAAACGCGGCATTGTTTCCTCAGTATGGCCACAGGCAGGATTACTTATATGACGCACGGGTTGGAGGAGGGGGCGGCAATTCACCTGCCCGTCGCCGGGTTACGCGCCGTGTTGCACTGGCTGCCGACAGGAACCGATCCACGGCGCGGAGTTCCGGATCTCGATCTTTCCGTGGTGCTTCTGGGGGCGGGCGGCCGGGTGCGTTCCGAAGGGGATTTTGTTTTCTACAACCAGCCGCGCCATCCCACGGGCCTGGTCAGGCGCCTGTCGAAACGCCGCGACCGGCACGGGCTGCGCGACACGGTGGAGGCGGACCTCGGGCGGCTCGACGCGTCGGTGACGCGCGTGGTGCTCGCCGCGTCCACGGACGGCGCAGGGGGGTTCGCGGCGGAGCGCAGCATGCCGAGGCTGCTGCTCCACGACGCGGCGGGGGGCGCCCCGTTGGCCGCCCTGCCGCTGCGGCCCGCGCCCGGCGAGACGGCGGTGGTGTGCGGGGAGCTGCGGCGCTCGGACGGCGGGGGCTGGGAGTTCCACGCGTCGGGCCCCGGCTACGCGGGGGGCCTGGTGGCGCTCGCGGCCGCGTACGGCATCGCGGCGGCCAACGCGCCGGAGCCCGCGCCGCGGCCGCGCGTCCACACCCCGACGCCGCCCACGGGCACGGCGTACGGCTACCCCGAGCCCGACCCGGCGTTCACCCTGCCCCCCCAGGGCCCGCAGTTCCTCCCATCCGACTGAGGCCCGTCCTGCGGATCGGGTCGGCGGCGCCTGAGCGGCGCCTGAGCGGCGCGTGATCCGCCCGGACAGGCGGGCCCCTAGGCCCGCATCGGCTTGGTGCCGCGGCCCCAGGACATGCCCCAGCCGTAGAGGCGGTCGATCTCCGACTGGAAGCCGTAGACGTACTTCACCTCGCGCCGCGCGACCAGCTGCCCCTTCTTGTGCTCGATCAACGCGACCGCGCACGAACGGGCGCCAGGCACCGGGTCGTCCAGCCCCACCTCGACGTTCTTGCCGTCGGCCGACACCAGCGTCACCACCACGTCGGCCCGGTCGAACGCCGGGACGCCGCTGTAGATGTAGACGAAGACCAGCAGCCGCTTGAACTCGTCGGCGTGGTCCAGGTTCACGTACAGGCTCTCGCCCGACGCCGTGCCGCCGAACCGGTCGTCGCCGCTCAGGTGGATGTACGGAGGGTCGTTGAAGTCACCGAGCAGGCCGCCGAGGGACTGGACGACGCCCCGCGAGCCGTCGTTCAGCTCGTACAGGCAGGCCAGATCCAGGTCGATCGTGGCCACGCCCTGCGAATGGCCCTGGATCTCGGCGGGCTTGAAGAGGTCGAGCGGCCGCCGCAGCACCTGGGCGATGCCGCTCGACCGGTTGGCGAAGTCGTTGTTGGGGCGCATCCGCCAGGACAGATCCACGCGCAGCGTCCCGGTGTCCGCGCCCTCGGCGGTCAACGGGGCGGTCGGGGACCGTTTCGTCAGCTCGGTGGCGTAGCTCGAGATGCCGCCCGCCATGTCGAACCTCTGCTTCCGCATGCCGCCTTGCCGCCAGTAGGACCACAGGGACGTCATGGACGCCGCCCACCCCTCGACTCGTCTCCGTCACACCGGTAGCGGGGCGGTCGGTGACCACCCCGCTACCGGAAGGCTTCCTCGGATGTCAGCCGCTCACACCCGGCTGCTCTCCTTCTCCGCCCCCGACTCCTCCGCCGCCGCGTCGAGCCGGTTGGCGCGCACCGACGACCAGAACGACAGGCCGATCAGGCACACGCCGAGCAGGCCCGTGATCACCTCGTTGAGGTGCCAGCGGATGCTGATCAGCAGCAGCAGGGCCAGCGCGCCGATCGCGTAGTGGGCGCCGTGCTCCAGGTACCGGTAGTCGTCGAGGGTGCCCTGGCGGACCAGGTAGATGGTCAGCGACCGCACATACATCGCGCCGATGCCGAGGCCGAGCGCCATCAGGAAGATCTCGTTGGTGATGGCGAACGCGCCGATCACGCCGTCGAACGAGAACGACGCGTCGAGCACCTCGAGGTAGAGGAACAGGAAGAACGCCGCGCGCCCCGCGACCCCGACCGCGGAGACCTCCTTGCCCTCGGCCGCGGCCTTCTTCTTGGCCTCGGCCTCTTCCTCCTCAAGGCGTTCCTCGTCCTCCTCCAGGCGGTTCTCGAAGAAGTCCGAGAGCCCGCCGACCAGGAGATAGACGAGCACGCCCGCGACACCCGAGAGCAGCACCGTGTCCGACTTGTCCGCGTGCAGCCCGCCGTGCTGGTAGGCGCTGGTGGCGATCTGGGTGGCGGCCACCAGCAGCGCGGCCAGCGCGACGCCGACGGAGAACCCGTTGATCCGGCCCAGGTGGGACAGCGGCTTCTCGATCCACCGCAGCCACATGACCTCCCGCTTCTCGAAGATGAAGTTGAGGAAGATCATCAGCAGGAACATGCCACCGAAGGCCGCGATCGACGGGTGGGCGTCGGTGACCAGCTCCTCGTAGTGGTCGGGGTCGTCGAGGGCAAGCTCGACGGCCTCGATCGGGCCGAGCCCCGCCGTGACGGAGACGATCACCACCGGGAAGATCAGCCGCATGCCGAAGACGGCGATGAGAATGCCGATCGTCAGGAAGATCTTCTGCCAGAAGGCGTTCATCCTCTTCAGGACACCGGCGTTGACCACCGCGTTGTCGAAGGAGAGGGAGATCTCCAGGATGGAGAGGATCAGCACGATCGCGAAGGCTTCCCAGCCCCAGAAGAGGGCGGCGGCGACCAGACCCACGATCGTCACGCCGAACGACCAGCCGAAAGTTTTCAGAATCACAAGAAGTCCAGTCTCCGCGCCGGGTGGCGGATGTGCGGGCTGACAAGTCAGATGGCTCGGAATTTCCCCTTGCCACGGTGCCGGTGCGGCGCGGTGCCGTCGGCGTGGTTGATGATGGAGGAACGGCCGACGCGGGTCACAGCGTCCGCAACGCCGTGACGTAATCGTTCAGGTCGCGCGCGTCGGGCAGACCGTTGACCACTGTCCAGCGGACCACGCCTTCCTTGTCGATGATGAACGTTCCGCGCAGAGCGCAACCCCTCTCCTCGTCGAACACCCCGTAGGCCCGCGCGATCTCGCCGTGCGGCCAGAAGTCGGAGAGCAGGGGGTAGTCGAGCCCCTCGCGCTCGCCGAACACGCGGAGCGTGAACGGGCTGTCACAGGAGACGGCGAGCAGCTGGACGTCGTCGTTGACGAACGTCGGCAGCGCGTCCCGCAGGGCGCACAACTCGCCCGTGCACACTCCGGTGAAGGCGTAGGGGTAGAAGAGCAGGACGACGCTCCGGCCACCGCGGTAGTCACCGAGCGTGACGGACTGACCGTGCTGATCCCTGAGCTGGAAGTCTGGGGCCTTGGTGCCGGGCTCGATCGCCATGGACGGGTGATCCGATTTCCTGTCGTAGGTGAAGTGACGCGGCCCAGCCTACGACGAGGCCCCTGGCGGCTGATGTGCCCCCAGGGACCTGTGCGCATCCACACGCGGCGGCGATGCGGCGGTCGTTACTTCTTGCCCGCCGCCTTGGGCGTCACCAGGCGGCTGCCTGACCAGTCCTTGCCCGCGCTGACGCTGCTCGTCTGGGCCAGGCCCGCGGTCTGCGCCGCCTCACCGATCTCGCTCGGCTCGACATAGCCGTCGCGCCCGGTCTTCGGGGTCAGCAGCCAGACCGGCGCCCCCGGATCGATCATCGTGGTGGCATCCACCAGCGCGTCGGTGAGGTCGCCGTCGTCCTCGCGGAACCACAGCACCACCGCGTCGGCCACGTCGTCGTAGCCCTCGTCGACGAGATCCTGGCCCGTGATGGCCTCGATGCCCTCGCGGAGTTCCTGCTCGGCGTCGTCGTCGTAGCCGAGCTCCTGGACCACCTGTCCGGGCTGGAAACCCAGCCGAGCGGCGGGATTGGTCCGCTCCTCCGCGTGGTCCGCGGTCGCGCTCACGGATTGCTCCTGTCCTGTGTCGGAAAGCATTCGGTAGGTACGAAGAGACCCGCGCGTGCGCGGGGCTTGGCCGTAGTCCACACGGGCGGGGCGGATCGCGCAAGTACCCGACGGCCGAGCCCGCCCAAACGTTGACGTCTTGGCCCACGGCGAAACGCGTCGACGACCCCCCGCGCGAGCGAACGGGCGTTCGTCGGGCGTCCACCGTGGGCGTAGGCTGGCAGGTCGGCCAGGACGTGAGGAGCCCCCCGCCGGAGCCGCCGGGGAGGGGGCGGCGATGATTACCGCACAGTAGAGATGACGTTTCGCCGTCAGCGGTAGACGATGGAGGCGGCGCGACACAAGCAGAGCAGACAACTCACAGTGAAGGAACAGCGTGGCTTCCGGATCAGATCGCAACCCGATCATCATTGGCGGCCTTCCCAGCCAGGTCCCGGATTTCGATCCTGAGGAGACCCAGGAGTGGCTTGACTCGCTCGACGCCGCCGTCGACGAGCGAGGCCGGGAACGGGCCCGCTATCTCATGCTCCGCCTGATCGAGCGCGCCCGAGAGAAGCGGGTGGCCGTGCCCGAGATGCGCAGCACGGACTACGTCAACACCATCGCGACCAAGGACGAGCCGTTCTTCCCCGGCGACGAGGAGGTCGAGCGAAGGATCCTCAACGCGACCCGCTGGAACGCGGCGGTCATGGTCTCCCGCGCCCAGCGCCCCGGCATCGGGGTCGGCGGGCACATCGCGACCTTCGGCTCGTCGGCGTCGCTCTACGACGTCGGGTTCAACCACTTCTTCCGCGGCAAGGACGGCGGCGACGGCGGCGACCAGGTGTACTTCCAGGGGCACGCCTCCCCGGGGATCTACGCCCGCGCCTTCCTGCTCGACCGGTTCTCCGAGGAGCACCTCGACGCGTTCCGCCAGGAGCGCTCGAAGGAGCCGCACGGCCTCTCCAGCTATCCGCACCCGCGGATGATGCCGAGCTTCTGGGAGTTCCCGACCGTCTCGATGGGCCTCGGCCCCATCAGCGCCATCTACCAGGCCAGGATGAACCGCTACATGCAGGCGCGGGGCATCGCGGACACCTCGAAGTCGCACGTGTGGGCGTTCCTCGGCGACGGCGAGATGGACGAGCCCGAGTCGCTCGGCCAGCTGTCCCTGGCCGCGCGCGAGGGCCTGGACAACCTCACGTTCGTCGTCAACTGCAACCTCCAGCGGCTCGACGGCCCGGTGCGCGGCAACGGCAAGATCATCCAGGAGCTGGAGTCGGTCTTCCGCGGCGCCGGGTGGAACGTGATCAAGCTGATCTGGGACCGCACCTGGGACCCGCTGCTCGCGCAGGACCGCGACGGCGTGCTGGTCAACAAGCTCAACACCACGCCGGACGGCCAGTTCCAGACGTACGCCACCGAGACTGGCGCGTACATCCGCGACCACTTCTTCGGCGGCGACCAGCGGCTGCGCGCCATGGTCGAGCCGATGTCGGACGAGCAGATCCTGCACCTGGGCCGCGGCGGCCACGACCACCGCAAGGTGTACGCGGCGTACAAGGCGGCCGTCGAGCACCAGGGCCAGCCGACGGTGATCCTGGCGCAGACGATCAAGGGCTGGATGCTGGGCCCGAGCTTCGAGGGCCGCAACGCGACCCACCAGATGAAGAAGCTCACCGTGGCCGACCTCAAGGGCTTCCGCGACCGGCTGCACCTGCCGATCCCGGACAGCGAGCTGGAGTCGGGCCTGCCGCCGTACTACCACCCGGGGCGGGACTCCGAGGAGATCCAGTACATGCACGACCGCAGGCGCGAGCTCGACGGCTACGTGCCCACGCGCGTCAACCGTTCCAAGCCGCTGGTGCTGCCGGGCGACAAGGCGTACGCGGCGGTGCGCAAGGGCTCGGGGCAGCAGCAGGTCGCCACGACGATGGCGTTCGTGCGGCTGCTCAAGGACCTCATGCGGGACAAGGAGATCGGCAAGCGGTTCGTGCCGATCGCGCCCGACGAGTACCGCACGTTCGGCATGGACTCGCTGTTCCCCTCGGCGAAGATCTACAACCCCCTGGGGCAGACCTACGAGTCGGTGGACCGCGAGCTGCTGCTCTCCTACAAGGAGTCGCCCTCGGGCCAGATGCTGCACGACGGCATCACCGAGGCGGGCTGTACGGCCTCGCTGATCGCGGCGGGCTCGGCGTACGCGACGCACGGCGAGCCGCTCATCCCGGTGTACGTCTTCTACTCGATGTTCGGTTTCCAGCGGACCGGCGACCAGTTCTGGCAGATGGGCGACCAGCTCGCCCGCGGTTTCGTCCTGGGCGCGACCGCGGGGCGCACGACCCTGACCGGTGAGGGCACGCAGCACGCCGACGGGCACTCCCAGCTGCTGGCCTCGACCAACCCCGCCTGTGTCGCGTACGACCCGGCGTTCGGCTTCGAGATCGCGCACATCGTCAGGGACGGCCTGCGCCGGATGTACGGCGAGAACGCCGAGGACGTCTTCTACTACCTCACCGTCTACAACGAGCCGATCACGCAGCCCGCCGAGCCGGACGGCGTGGACGTCGACGGCATCCTCAAGGGCCTCCACCGGTACCGGGAGGGGACGGCGGGCAGCGTTCCCGCGCAGATCCTCGCCTCGGGTGTGGCCGTGCCATGGGCGCTCGAGGCCCAGCGGATCCTGGCGGAGGAGTGGAACGTCAGGGCCGACGTCTGGTCCGCCACGTCGTGGAACGAGCTGCGGCGCGAGGCCGTGGACGTCGAGCGGCACAACCTCCTGCACCCGGAGGAGGAGCAGCGCGTCCCGTATGTGACGCGTGCGCTCACCGGCGCCCAGGGACCGTTCGTGGCCGTTTCCGACTGGATGCGTTCGGTGCCCGACCAGATCGCTCGCTGGGTGCCCGGCACGTACCAGTCGCTCGGCGGCGACGGGTTCGGCTTCGCCGACACCCGCGGCGCGGCGCGGCGCTTCTTCCACATCGACGCGCCCTCGATCGTGCTGGCCGTGCTGACCGAGCTGGCCAGGGACGGCAAGATCGACCGCTCGGTGCTCAAGCAGGCGATCGACCGCTACCAGCTGCTCGACGTGGCGGCGGCCGACCCGGGCCCCGCGGGCGGCGACGCGTAACACGCCCCGCCGGGGGCACGATCCCGCGGCCCGCGCCTCCCCTTCGACCGGGGGGCGCGGGCCGTTCGCCGTGCGCGGAGGGGCGCGCGTGCGGCGCGCGTCCTGGACCCGCTTGTCGGCTCGCGCGCGCGACCTCCTAAGATGCGGCAACAGTGTCGAAAGTCCGTATCGCCCCGTCCACCGCCCATCGCGTCCCGTTGCCGCTCGCGGTGGTGCTCGTCGTGCTGGCGACCGCGGGCTGGATCGCGCGGGGCGCGGAGGCCGCCCCCGACGCGTACGAGATCCAACTCGACGCCTGGGCGCGGGGGTCGATCGCGGGCGAGCCGCTGCCCGACGCGGACGACGCGCCGCCCACGCGGGTCGCGGCGTTCTTCGACGGGCTCACCGAGCGGCAGCGCCACCGCCTCGCCCACCGCTACCCCCTGGTCGTCGGCAACCTGCCGGGCGCCCCGCCGCCCCTGCGCTACGAGGCCAACCGCACGTCGCTCGCGAGGGCGCGGGACAGCGAGCGCCGCCGCTCGTTCGACGAGCGCCTCTCCCCCGCCGGGCAGCGCACGGCCGGGCGGCGCGCGAACCGTTTCGCCTCGATGCTGGACGAGGGGCGGCAGTTCCTGTCGTTCGACCCGACGGGGCGGGGGCGGGCGGCCGAGGTCCTCGGCGATCTCGAGACCGCGGAGCGGATCTCGGTGGTGGTGCCGGGCGCGGACACCCAGCTGCTGACGTTCGAGAGGACCCGGCAGAAGTACCACGCGCCCTCGGGCATGGCCGAGGCGCTGCACGCGCGCGAGCGCGAACTCGCGCCCGGCGTGCGGACGGCCGTGATCGCCTGGGCCGACTACGACACCCCCTCCGCGCACTCCATGTCCGCCGCCACGACCGAGTTGGCGGCCGACGGCGCCGAACGGCTCGTGACCACCGTGGACGCGCTCCCCGGGCGCGCGCCCGTGGCGCTTTTCTGCCACTCCTACGGCTCGGTGGTGTGCGGCCTGGCCGCCGAGGAACTGCCGCGGCGCGTCAGCGACATCGCCGTGGCGGGCAGCCCCGGCATGCGCGCGGGGAGCGCGTCGGGGCTCGGCACCGACGCGCGCGTGTGGGCGATGCGCTCGCCCGACGACTGGATCGGACGCGTCCCCCACCTGGCCATCGGCCCGCTGGGGCACGGCAGCGACCCGGCGAGCCCGTCGTTCGGCGCCCGGCTGCTGGCGACCGGCAACGCCCGTGGCCACAGCGGGTACTTCGAGCCAGGGACCATGAGCCTGGGGAACCTGGCGAGGATCGGCGCGGGCGCGGTCGGCGCCGTCACCTGCGCCCCCGAGGCCCCCTCGTGCCGGGCGGAACGGGACGGCGCGGAGATCAGATGACAGGAACACACCCATCCGGGGGAAGCCTCTTCGTCAGTCCCGGCGCTTACGATGACCCGCATGGGTGATGTGCTGGCCGGAATCCACTCCAGGTGGGAGTTCGACACCGACTCCGTGCTCATCCGCTTCGAACGGGGGATACGCACGCCGAAGCTTTTCCAGATCCTGGGGGAGCGCCGTATTCCCTACGAGGCGCTGAGCTCGATCGACCTCGTCCCGGGGACGCGCAAGGGCACCGTCGTGCTGCACGCCGTGCCGCGCCCCGGCGCCGACCCCCTGCTCGACGCCGCCGCGGGCCAGCTGCGCCAGGCGGCCGACCCGTACCGGCTCGTCCTCCCCGCCGAGCGCGAGACGCTCGCCGACTACTACGCCACCGAGCTGCGCATGGCGCTCGGGCCGCAGGCCGACCGGGACGCGGACGAGTACCTGGTGGCGGCCCCGACGGCGCCGCTCCAGTTCAAGGCGTTCGACGGGAAGGTGTCGTTCGACGGCAAGGTGGTGACGTTCCGCTGGTTCTGGACGGGCGCCTCGTCCGCCAAGTGGAAGGCGGGCGACCAGTCCTTCCCCGTGAGCGAGCTCGCGGACGTGGAGTGGCGCTCGCCCGAGATATCGGGCGGCCATCTGCGCCTGCGGCGCCGGGGCCCCGACGGCAACCCCGAGGAGCACGAGGGCCCGGCGGACCAGGACCCGGCGTCGGTGGTGTTCGGGCTCGGGTACGGCCTGGTGCACGAGTCGCTGCCGCTCGCGGCCGCGGTGCTCGAGGCGGTGCGCGCGGCGGAGCCCGCGACCGGCTCCCGCATCGGCCACCGGGCGAACCCCGCGGACATCGCCAACCGCATCCGCCACCTCGGCGAGCTGCACGACGCGGGGCTGCTGACGGACGAGGAGTTCACGGCGAAGAAGTCGGAGCTGCTCGCGGAGTTGTGAGCGCGGGCAACACGCGTAGCGTGATGGCCTGCGGCCCGCTCAGCAGCGAAACCCGCACGTGGGCCCGCGGGCTTGCCCGCGCGGCGAGTGGGGCGGCCCCCTGCGCCCCACACAGCAACGAAACCCGCACGTGGATACGGCGCCACGCGCCTGCGGCCCGCGGCCCGCTCAGCAGCGCAACCCGCACGTGGACCCTGACTGCTCTGCCCACGCGGCGGATGGTGGGGCCGAACGACCCGGCCCCCCCGCCCACGCGGCATGGCCCACGGCCTACCCGGCAGCACCAGCCGCCCGCCCGGCGGCGGGGGACGCCGGGCCCGCGGCCCGCTCGGCAGCAGCTTCGCGCTGGCGGGTGTCCTCGCGGCGCAGTCGCACCCCTGAGGCGGGATCCAGCGAACGTCCGCTGTGCCCCGTGCACTCCATGGCCTGCGCTGCCCGGACGCCGAAGCGCGGAGCGCGGCCCCGATGAGCTGATGGAGCGGGCCGTCTGCGCACACTGTGTGTTGAACAGAACGTGCCCCGTTTCAGAAGAGACCCCGACCCCGCGTAAGCGGGGCATAAGCCCCAGCGGGGCCCGCTGAACGAGGCGCAACCCCGGCCCCGCACCGGCCCGCCACCTCAGCTCAACGTGCGCGCGGTGAACGACGAGAGCGGCGGCCAGGGCAGGCCCGAAGGGTGCGCGCCACCGCAACCGACCACCGGCACAACGGCCGCCAACGAGGGACGCGGCCGCGCCCGTTCGGCGAACGGCCCCAGCCCACAACGAGACCGACCGGTGACCGAGACGGCCGCACACCCGACACCCCTCCCCCGTAGGTGCCAGCTTTGACCCGCACCCACCGCGCAAGCAGTGGTCGGCCGACGGCGAACGGGAGGACGTCCAGCCCGTAGCCGCCCCACAAAAGCACCGCACCCCGTCGCGGACCACCCCCTTCGCCCGGCCGGGGACTACTCCCGTGTCGCCGCCGTGAACGACATGTCCGGGTAGCGGTCGCCCGCGACCCTGGGGGCGATCTCGTCCAGGGTCGCCAGGTCCTTCGCGGTCAGGGTGATCCGCGTCGCGGCGGCGTTCTCCTCGAGGCGCGTGCGGCGGCGGGTGCCGGGGATCGGGATGACCGTCATGTCCCGGGTGAGCGCCTGCTGGTGGACCCAGGCCAGGGCGATCTGGCCGAGCGTGGCCCCGTGGGCCTCGGCCAGCGCGCGGATGGGGGCGAGGAGCGCGGCGTTGGCCTCCGCGTTGGCGCCGTTGAAACGTGGCTGGTGGCGGCGGAAGTCGTCGGCCGCCAGCTCGCCGCCCGCGTCCTTGAACGCGCCGGTCAGGAAGCCGCGCCCCAGCGGGGAGTACGGCACCATGGCCACGCCGAGGTCGCGCGCCGCTGGCACCGCGGAGCGCTCCACGTCGCGCGAGAACAGCGACCACTCCGACTGGAGCGCCGCGATCGGGTGCACCGCGTGCGCCGCCCGCAGCTCGGCGCCCGTGACCTCGCTCAGCCCGAGGTGGCGCACCTTGCCCTCGGCGACCAGCTCGGCCATCGCGCCGACCGTCTCCTCGATCGGCACGGCCGGGTCGCGCCGGTGCATGTAGTACAGGTCGATCGTCTCGACGCCGAGGCGCCGCAGGCTCGCCTCCACGCACGCGCGCAGATACGGGCGGTCGTTGCGGATCGCCCGCTTCGTGGGGTCCCCCGGGTCGAGCGAGATGGCGAACTTGGTGGCGATCACCACCTCCTCTCGGTGCGCGGCCAAGAACGGCGCGAGGAAGCGCTCGTTCTCCCCGCTGCCGTACATGTCCGCCGTGTCGAACAGCGTGACGCCGAGCTCCAGGGCGCGTTCCAGCGTCGCGCGCGCCTCGTCCCCGTCCGTCGGGCCGTAGGCGTGGCTCATGCCCATGCAGCCAAGACCCTGTACCCCGACCACCGGGCCACCGGCGCCGAGCGCCGCCGTGACGATACGTTCCACCACCGTGTCCATCCCCTCAGCTGTAGATGTCGATCTTGAAGTCCAGGACGCCCAGCGTCGATTGCAGCTCGGCGATCCGGCGCAGCACGTTCTCCCTGGTCGCCACGAGCAGCGCGCGGCGCTCGGGGTAGGTGTGGTCGCCCTGCCGCACGAGGTCGGCGTAGGTGACCATGTCGGCGACGGCCATGCCGGTCAGGCGCAGCTTGTTGACGAACGCGAGCCAGTCCAGGTCGGCGTTGCCGTAGCGCCGCTGCCCGGTGTGCGAGCGGTTGACCTGCGACATGAGCCCGATGCGCTCGTACCAGCGTAGGGTGTGGACGCTCAGCCCGGTGTGCGCGGCCACCTCGCTGATGGTGTAGCGGTCGTGCCCGTCAGGCCGCGGGTGCGGGCGTTCGACGGACACGCACAGGTCGACGGACTCCTCCAGAACCGCTGGGGTCTGCTGTGTCACGGTCATACCCGCACGCTAAAACGTTGGAGTGCGCTCCAGGCAACCCCGGGCCCGGGGAATCTCGCCGCGGGGGCGCGAAGGCCACGCGCTACGCTCGGGGCATGCGCGCCCTGGAGCTGATCGACAGCTGGCCCGTGCCCACCGCCGCGGCGACCGTGGTGACGGCGGACGGCCGCCGTTTCTCCCGCGGACCGGCCGACCGCGTCTTCGAACTAGCCTCGGTGACCAAGCCGCTGGCCGCCTACGCCGTGCTGATCGCCGTCGAGGAGGGGGCGACGGAGCTCGACGAGCCCGCGGGGCCGCCCGGTTCGACGGTACGGCACCTGCTGGCCCACGCGTCGGGTCTCGCGTTCGACGAGCCGCGGGTGATGGCAGGGCCCGGCGACCGGCGGCTGTACTCGAACGCGGGCTTCGACGCCCTGGCCGACCACATCGCCAAGGCCACGGGGATGCCGTTCGCGGAGTATCTGCGGCTCGCGGTGCTGGTGCCGCTCGGCATGGAGCGCACCGAGCTGAACGGCTCGGCCGCGAGGGACGGCGCGTCGACGGCCGACGACCTGGCCGCGTTCGCCGCCGAGCTGCTCGCCCCTCGCCTGCTGGCCCGCGAGACGCTCGACGCGGCGACGTCGGTGGTCTTCCCCGGACTCGACGGCGTGCTCCCCGGCTTCGGCCACCAGCGGCCCAACGACTGGGGCCTCGGCTTCTCGATCCGCGACCACAAGTCGCCGCACTGGACGGGCGCGACGTCATCGCCGCGCACGTTCGGGCACTTCGGGCAGACCGGAACGTTCCTCTGGGTGGACCCCGACGCCGCCGCGGCCTGTGTGGCGCTGACCGACCGGGCCTTCGGGAGCTGGGCCGCGGAGGCGTGGCCGCCGTTCACGGACGCGGTGCTCGCGGAGCTGAGCGGCCGAGGAGCGCGGTGAGCGGCACCTCCTCGCGGTAGGGCCCGGGGCCTGGCAGGGCGCGCCGCACGCGGTCCTCGAACGCGGCGCGCTCCGCTGGGGCGGGCAGCGTCCCCGGGGACATCGCCGAGCAGACCTCGCCGATCAGCCACGCGGCGTCCAGCTCCGCCCGCCGGACCACGGCGACCTCGCGGACGCCGGTGTACCCGGCGCGGACCAGCGCCGCCGCGTAACGCGCCCTGTCCTCGGCCGATGTGCCGCACGTCGCGGTCAGCGGGCCGCCGTGGCGCTCCTCGATGACCCCGCGCAACGCCCGTGACCAGGCGGTGTCCTGGAGCCACAGGGGCGTTCCCCCGTCCAGGACCGCGACCCCGCGGCACAGCGGGCGCAGGGTGGCGAAGAGCGCGTCCGCGTCCATCCAGTGCAGCGCGCGCCCCACGACCGCCGCGCCGAACGCCCCCGGGCCGGTCACCCCGGCCAGCGCCGGGATGTCGCGGTCCGCGCCGAGCACCCATGTGACGTTTCCCATACCGGCGCGCTCCCCGCCGCCCTGGCCCGGCGCAGCATGTCGGGCTCGGGGTCGAGGCCCACCACCGCCCGCACGCGCGGCGCCAGGGCCAGCGCCAACTGCCCTGTGCCGCAGCCGATGTCGAGCACCCCGTCGTCACGGCCGAGCGCGAACTCCTCGGCCACCGCGTCGAGCAGCTCTTCCGGGTGGCCCCGCCGATACGCCTCGTAGTACGCGGCCACCTCGCCGCCGAATCCGTCGCTCATGGGGGAAGCCTGCACCGGCGTGGGGGTGTTCGGGATGCCGTTCTGCCCGGGGCAGAGCCGGGAACCGGCCGCGCGGCCAGGTCATGGCGGGGCCGCCGCGCCGAGGCGCCTCAGACCGCGGCCAGCTCCCACACCAGCAGCTCGGCGGGGCCGCCGCCCGCCGTGACCGCCAGCTCGCCCGCGTCCGTCAGCCGCGCGGAGTCGCCAGGACGCAGCGCCGCGTGGCCGCCGCCCAGCGACACCGTTCCGCGCACCACGTGCACATACGCGAGCGGCGCCGCGGGCACCGCCGTGCGCCCGCCCTCGGCGAGCCGCCGCACATGCAGCACCGCGTCGGCGCGCGGCAGGGCGTAGGGGGTGCCGTCCGCGATCCCGCGCACCACCTCGTACTCGGGCGCGCCACCCGGCGTGGCGGGAACCAGCCACATCTGCACGAAACACAGCGGCGCCGCACCGGCGTTGCGCTCGGCGTGGACCGTGCCCGCGCCCGCGCTCAGCCGCTGCACGTCGCCGGGCCCGAGGACCGTGGCGGCGCCCGAGGCATCCTCGTGGGTCAGCTCGCCCTCGACGACCCAGCTGACGATCTCCAGGTCACGGTGCCGATGCGCGGGGAACCCGGCGCCCGGCGCGAGCCGTTCCTCGTTGCAGGCGGTCAACGGGCCGAAGCGGACGTTGTCCGGATCGTAGAAGCGACCGAAGGAGAACGCGTGCCTGGTGTCGATCCCGGCGCCCTGATCGCCGCCCCGGTAGCGGTCTTCCGCACGCACGACGCGAAGCATGCGCCCACGGTAGCCGCCGCGCCCCGGGGTGAGGGGCCCCTACGGGGACCCCGCCGGGTATGGCCCGGGGCGAAATGAGGCAGGCTGGTCCTCGTGCCCGATGAACCCACACCCGATGCGAACGAGAAGCTGGCGCACGCCGCCACCGTGCGCCGCCTCGAGCAGTCCTCGGGGAAGCTCGCCGCCGCCGCCATCATGCGGATGGACGAGCAGTTGCCGTGGTACCGCGCCATGCCCCCGGAGAACCGCTCCTGGATCGGCCTGGTGGCGCAGGCCGGTATCGCGGCGTTCACCGAGTGGTTCCGGCATCCGGACACCCCGCAGGCCATCAGCACCGACGTCTTCGGCACCGCGCCGCGCGAGCTGACGCGGGCCATCACGCTGCGGCAGACCGTGGAGATGGTGCGCACCACGATCGAGGTCGTCGAGTCCGCGGTCGACGAGCTGGCCGTGCCGGGCGGCGAGGTCGCGCTGCGCAACGCCCTGTTGATCTACGCGCGCGAGATCGCGTTCGCGACCGCGCAGGTCTACGCCCAGGCCGCGGAGGCGCGCGGCGCGTGGGACGCGCGCCTTGAGTCGCTGGTGGTCAACGCCGTGGTCTCGGGCGAGGCCGACGAGAGCGACGTCTCGCGGGCCGCCGCGCTCGGCTGGAAGGCGCCCGAGCAGGTCACGGTCGTCCTCGGGAACGCGCCGAACGGCGACAGCGAGCTGACGGTCGAGGCGATCCGCCGCGCCGCGCGCTATGCCAAGCTCCAGGTGCTGACGGGCGTGCTGGGCAAGCGACTTGTGGTGATCGCGGGCGGCAGCGACGACCCGGTGCAGGCGGCGAAGGCGCTGATCGGTCCCTTCGCCTCGGGGCCCGTGGTGGCGGGGCCGCTGGTCGGGGACCTGCTGGGCGCCACGCGGTCGGCGCAGGCCGCCGCGGCCGGGCTCCGGGCGTGCGCCGCCTGGCCCGACGCGCCCCGTCCCGTCCTCGCGGACGACCTGCTGCCGGAGCGCGCGATGGCGGGCGACCCGGCGGCGCGCACCCTGCTGGTGGAGGAGATCTACAGACCGCTCCAGGAGGCCGGTTCGGCCCTGCTGGAAACGCTGAGTGTCTATCTGGAGCAGGCGAGCAGTCTGGAGGGTGCCGCCAGAATGCTCTTTGTGCATCCCAACACCGTTCGCTACCGCCTCCGTCGTGTGACTGATGTCACCGGATGGCCGCCGTCCGATGTCCGATCGGCCTTCACCCTGCGCATCGCCCTGATGCTCGGGCGGCTCGCCGACGAAGAGGCGTCCGCCTAGCTTTTGTTCAAGGGCTACAAATCCCTCCCGTGTTCTTCGTTCTCGCCCCCACCGGCGGTGACGGGGCGTGCCGGGAGAGAGTGAGAGAGTGCTCGTACTCGTCGCTCCCGGCCAGGGCTCCCAGGCGCCCGGCTTCCTGAATCCCTGGCTCGACCTCCCCGGTGTCGCCGACCGCCTCGAGGCGTGGTCGGACCTCGTGGGGGCCGATCTGCTCCGCCTCGGCACCAAGGCGGACGCGGACGAGATCCGCGACACCGCCGTGGCCCAGCCGCTGCTCGTGGCCGCCGCGCTGCTGTCCGCCGCCGCGCTGTTCGACGGCGAGGGCGGCGCGGCCGTTGAGGGCGGCGAGGGCAAGGTCGCGCGGGACGCGGTGGGCGCCGTCGCGGGGCACAGCGTGGGCGAGTTGGCCGCCGCCACGATCGCAGGGGTGCTCACCGAGGACGCGGCGATGGCGCTCGTGCGCAGCCGCGCGACCGCCATGGCCGAGGCCGCGGCGGCCGCGGAGACAGGCATGTCCGCGGTGCTCGGCGGCGACCCTGACGAGGTCGCGGCGCGCCTCGCGGAGCTCGAGCTGGTCGCGGCCAACGACAACGGCGGCGGCCAGATCGTCGCCGCTGGCACCCTGGAGCAGCTGGCCGAACTCTCCGCGAACCGCCCGGAGAAGGCCAGGGTCGTCCCGCTGAAGGTCGCGGGGGCCTTCCACACCGCGCACATGGCGCCCGCCGTGGCGGCCATGGAGCGCGCCACATCCGGTATCGAGCCCGGGGATCCGGGCATACGCTACGTGTCGAACGCCGACGGCTCGGTGGTGACCGAGGGCCGGGAAGTGGTGCGGCGCCTGGTGACCCAGGTGTCGAGCCCGGTCCGCTGGGACCTGTGCACGGAGACCTTCCGGCGGCTGGGTGTCACCGCGTTCGTCGAGCTGTGCCCCGCGGGCACGCTCACGGCCCTGGCCAAGCGGAACCTCCCCGGGGTCGACCGGGTGGCCGTCAAGGGCCCCGAGCATCTCGCCGCGGCCCGCGAGCTGTTCACCACGCACGCCGCCGAGTCCGCCGAGGCCGCGCCGGCCGCCGAACAGGAGCACTGAGGACCATGCCCGCCGCGATCAACGCCCGCCCCGGCAGCCCGTACGCCCGCATCATGGGCGTCGGCGGCTACCGCCCCTCCCGGGTCGTGACCAACGAGGAGATCCTGGAGCGCATCGACTCCTCCGACGAGTGGATCCGCTCCCGTTCGGGCATCGTGACCCGGCACTGGGCGGGCGAGGACGAGACGGTCGCCGAGATGTCGGTGGCCGCGGCCGGGAAGGCCATCGCGGACGCGGGGATCGGCGCCGAGCAGGTGGACGCCGTGATCGTCTCCACCGTCTCGCACTTCGCGCAGACGCCGAGCATCGCCACCGAGATCGCGCACCGACTCGGCGCGGGCAAGCCCGCCGCGTTCGACATCTCCGCCGCGTGCGCCGGGTTCGGGTACGGCGTGACCATCGGCACCGGGCTCATCGTCGCGGGCAGCGCCCGCCATGTGCTGGTCATCGGCGTCGAGCGGCTCTCCGACCTGACCGACCACGAGGACCGTTCGACGGCCTTCCTGTTCGGCGACGGCGCGGGCGCGGTCGTGCTCGGCCCGTCCCCCGAGCCCGCGATAGGCCCGACGGTCTGGGGCTCCGAGGGCGACAAGGCCGATGTGATCACCCAGACCGTCCCCTGGGACGAGTACCGGCCGGGGGACGCGTTCCCCGCGCTGCGCCAGGAGGGCCAGACGGTCTTCCGCTGGGCCGTGTACGAGATGGCGAAGGTGGCCCAGGAGGCGTTGGACGCCGCCGGGGTCGCCCCAGAACAGCTCGATGTCTTCATCCCGCACCAGGCGAACATGCGGATCATCGACTCGATGGTGAAGACGCTCAAGCTCCCCGAAAGCGTCGCGGTCGCCCGCGACATCGAGACCACGGGTAACACGTCGGCCGCCTCCATCCCGCTCGCCATGGAGCGGATGCTGGCGACCGGCCAGGCGAGGAGCGGCGACACCGCGCTCGTCATCGGCTTCGGGGCGGGTCTGGTCTACGCCGCCACGGTCGTTACCCTGCCCTGAGCAAGATCCGATCAGCACCCCCGCGGTACCCCACCGCAGCACACGAAGGAGCGCCGCAATGGCTGCCACCAGGAAAGAGATCATCGCTGGTCTCGCCGACATCGTGAACGAGATCGCCGGCATCCCGCAGGACGAGGTGACCGAGGAGAAGTCGTTCACCGACGACCTGGACGTGGACTCGCTGTCCATGGTCGAGGTCGTCGTCGCCGCCGAGGAGCGCTTCGGTGTCAAGATCCCGGACGACGACGTCAAGGGTCTGAAGACCGTCGGCGACGCGGTCGGGTACATCGAGTCGCACCAGAGCTGACCGGCTCACCCGTAAGGACACGCGCGTGTCGCCACCCGCCGAGGGTGGCCCCGCACCATCCCCGACAAGCGGAGAACTGATTCTGTGAACGCGACCAATCGAACGGTGGTAGTCACCGGTGTCGGCGCAACCACACCGCTGGGTGGCGACAGCGCATCGACATGGGAGGGCCTTCTCGCCGGCCGGTCCGGCGTCAAGCCCCTCACCACGGAGTGGGCGGCCGACATGCCCGTCCGCTTCGCCGCCACCGCCGCCGTCGATCCGGCCGGGCAGTTCCCCAGGCCGCAGGCCCGCAAGCTGGACCGCACGGCCCAGTTCGCGCTGCTCGCGGCCAGGGAGGCATGGTCGGACGCGGGGTTCACCGCCAGGGCGGGCGAGGACGACAGCGTGCGCCCCGAGCGCGTGGGCTCGGTCATCGCGTCCGGCATCGGGGGTGTCACGACGCTGCTCGACCAGTACGACATCCTCAAGGCGAGCGGCGCCCGCCGCGTCTCCCCGCACACCGTGCCGATGCTGATGCCCAACAGCCCGTCGGCGAACGTGAGCCTGGAGTTCGGCGCGCGCGCCGGCTCGCACACGCCGGTGAGCGCCTGCGCCTCGGGCGCCGAAGCCGTGGGCTACGCCGCCGAGATGATCCGCACCGGGCGGGCCGACGTGGTCCTGGCGGGCGGCACGGAGGCGTGCGTCCACCCGCTCCCGATAGCCGCGTTCGCGAACATGATGGCGCTCTCGAAGAACAACGACGACATCGAACGGGCCTCCCGCCCCTATGACTCGGGCCGGAACGGCTTCGTGCTCGGCGAGGGCGCGGGCGTGGTGATCCTGGAGTCCGCCGAGCACGCGGCCAGGCGCGGCGCGCGCGTCTACTGCGAGCTGCTCGGCCAGGGCCTGTCCGCCGACGCGCACCACATCGCGCAGCCCGAGCCGCACGGCGAGGGCATCGCGGCGGCCATCCAGAACCTCCTGGACGCCACGGACCTCAAGCCCGAGCAGGTCGTCCACCTCAACGCGCACGCCACGTCGACGCCGCAGGGCGACATCGCGGAGATCAAGTCGCTGCGCCGCGTGCTCGGCGACGACGTCGACCACATCGCCATCTCGGCCACCAAGTCGATGACCGGCCACCTGCTCGGCGGCGCGGGCGGCATCGAGACGGTCGCCACGGTGCTGGCCCTCCACCACAGGAAGGCCCCACCGACGATCAACATCGAGGAGCTCGACCCCCAGGTCGACGCGGACATCGTCAGGGACACCCCGCGCGACCTGCCATCGGGCACGATCGCCGCCATCAACAACAGCTTCGGCTTCGGCGGCCACAACGTCACGCTGGCGCTGCGCACGCTCTGAGGCACCCGGCGGAACGGCCCGCCTCCCCTCGCTCGACGGGGGGAGGCGGGCCGTTCGCCGTCGTCAGGGGCAGTGCACGACCTGCCCGGCCCAGGCCAGGCCCCCGCCGAACGCGAACAGCAGCACCGGCGCGCCCACCGGGACCTCACGGCGTTCGACCAGCTTGGCCAGGGCGAGCGGCACGGAGGCGGCCGAGGTGTTGCCCGAGACCGTGACGTCGCGCGCGACCACGGCGTTCGGGGCGTCGATCGCCCGGGCCAGGGCCTCGATGATCCGCAGGTTCGCCTGGTGGGTGACGATCCCGGCCAGCTCGCCCGGCGCGACCCCGGCCCGCGCGCACGCCTCGCGGGCGAACGGCGCCAGCTCGGTGGTCGCCCAGCGGAAGACGCTCTGCCCCTCCTGCGCGAACCGGGGCCGCCACTCGTCCCTCATCCGCACCATGTCCCGCCGCGTCGGGTCCGAGCCCCACACGACGGGCCCGATCCCGTCCTCGTCCGACGCGCTCACCACGGCCGCGCCCGCCCCGTCGGCGAGGAGCACACACGTGGTGCGGTCGGTCCAGTCGGTGACGGCGGACATCTTCTCGGCGCCGATGACGAGCGCGTGCCGCACCACACCGGCCCGCACGCCGTGCTCGGCGGTGGCGAGCGCGGTGGTGAAGCCCGCGCAGCCGTTGTTGAGGTCGAACGCGACGGCTGAGGGGATCCCGAGGCGCCCGGCGACCTGGGCGGCGACGGACGGCACACGGTCGACGGCGCTGCACGTGGCCACGATGACCTGCCCGATCTCGTCGGGGGCGAGCCCGGCCGCGGCCATGGCCTTGCCCGCGGCGGTCACGGCCATGTCCTGGACGGACTCGTCCCTGGCGATGCGGCGCGAGGTGATCCCGGTCCGCTGCCTGATCCATGCGTCGCTGGTGTCCACCATCCCGGCCAGGTCGTCGTTGGTCATCACATGCTCGGGCTGGTGGTACCCGACGGCGGAGATACGCGTCATGACCACAGGATAGCGACCGACCGGTCGGACTCTATAATGGAACGCATGAGCCCCCGTCACTCCGCTGCCGAGGCCCGTCGCACGCGCGAGCGCATCATCGAGCGCGGTGTTGACGTCGCCTCCGTCGAGGGGTTGGAGGGGCTGACGATCGGCCGCCTGGCCGCGGACCTGGGCATCAGCAAGTCGGGCCTGCTCGGCCACTTCGGCACCAAGCAGGCGCTCCAGCTGGCCGCGCTCGAACGGGCGGCGGTCATCTTCGACCGCGAGGTCTGGCGCCCCGCCTCGGGCGCCACCCCCGGCCTGCCCAGGCTGCGGGCGGTGTGCGACGCGTGGATCTCCTACCTGGTGCGCGGCGTGTTCCCCGGCGGCTGCCTGTTCGTGAGCTCCACGTTCGAACAGGACGGCCGCACGGGCCCGGTCCGCGCGCTCCTCCGCCGTCAGTTCCGCGCGTGGCAGCGCCGCCTGACGGCGGAGATCCGCACCGCGGTCCGCACGGGCGACCTCCCGGCGGACACCGACCCCGACCAGCTGGTGTTCGAGCTGTACGGCGTGATGATGAGCCTGAACCACACCACCCAACTGGCCCCCACCCCCGAGGCCCCGACCCAGGCGACGAGAGCGATCACCCGCCTCCTGTCCCCCCCGTGAGTTGTTGCCCGCGGCGCCACGGGAGTCGAGAGAGTTCGCCTGCGGCGAGCCAGTCGCGTTACCGAAGGACGCGGGCCGGAAACGTCACCGCCCGCGGCAGGACCGCAGCGTTGTCGGCGAACGCCACCGCCCACGGCGAGCCCATCACGGGCGGGCCGCAGCGAGGCAGTCACGTGACCGGACGGCATCACCCCTGCGGCAACGTGAACGTACCCCTGGGCCCGCCGCAGACAACAACGCGCCTCGGCCCACCACAAGCGACAACGCGCGCTCGCCCGCAGCCCACCGTTCCCACCAACGCCCCACCCCGCCACAGGCAACACCACACGCCGCCCCCGGCGACCTCACCACCCCCACCGGGCCGCAGGCGACAACACACCCACCCGCAGCTCACCGCAGCCAACACCACACGCCCCGCCGCAGACGACAACACACCCTCGCCCGCAGCCCACCCATCCCACCAACGCCCCACCCCGCCACAGGCAACACCACACGCCCACCCCCAACCCCGCCGCAGGCAACAACGCGCCCCGGCCCGCGACCGCCCCTCACCACAAACCCCCCAAGCCCGCCGCAGGCGCCAACGCACCCCCACCCCCCACCCCGCCGCAGGCGGCCGCTCAGCCCGCGGCAGGCGGAAAGCTCGCGAAGTACGACGCCGCCGTGTCCTCGCGGCCGTGGCCGTGGTCCGAGGCGCGCCGCAGGCGATCCGCGCCCGCCATGGCCAGGTCGAGGCGGACGTCGGCCCGTTCCGCCGCCGCGAGGATCAGGCGCGCGTCCTTCTCCGCCGTGTCCACGGCGAACGTCGGCGTGTAGTCGTCGGACCTGATCACCTCGGCCTTGATCCGCAGATAGGGCATGTCGAGCGTGCCGCCCTCGAGCGCGTCGAGGAGCCGCTGCGGATCCACGTCGAGCGCCCGGGCGAGGGCCATCGCCTCGGCCGCGCCATGGGTGACGGCCAGCGCCCAGCTGTTGCAGACGAGCTTGAGCCGCGAGCCCGCGCCCGCCTCGTCGCCGAGCCACAGCGTGCGGCGGCCGATGGCGGCCAGCACGGGCTCGGCGCGTTCCCTGGCCGTCGCGGGCCCCGAGGCCATCACCACCAACTGCCCGGTCTCCGCGGGCTGCTGGGTGCCGAGCACGGGCGCGTCCACGAACGACAGGCCGCGTTCCCTGGCGAAGTCCACCAGCGGGGGCAGCCCGTCCAGGCCCGTGGTGCCGCTCTGGATCCAGACGGTCCCCGAGCGCAGCGACGGCTCGGCGGCGCGCATCGCGGAGAGCGTGGCCGCGCCGTCGTGGAGCATGGTCAGCACGACCGCCGCGCCGTCCACCGCCTCGGCGGCGGTGTCGGTGACCCGGGCGCCGTCGGCGGCCAGCGGCTCCGCCTTGGCCCGGGTGCGGTTCCACACCCGCACGTCGAACCCGGCGCGGCACAGGTTGCGGGCCATGGCGAAGCCCATGATGCCGGTGCCGAGCACGCTGACGGGGATGATGCGGTCCTGTTGATCAGTGTGATCAGTCATGACCGCACGCTAAACGGTCAGACCACCTGGTGCAGCCACCGGACGGGCGCGCCATCGCCCGCGTGCCTGAACGGTTCCAGCTCGTCGTCCCACGGCTTGCCGAGCAGTCCGGCGATCTCCGCCTGAAGGTCGCTCTCGCCCCGCGCGGAGCGGTCCGCGGCGGCGCGCAGCCGGTCCTCGGGGATCATGATGTCGCCGTGGATGCCGGTCACCGCGTGGTAGATGCCGAGCTCGGGGGTGCAGCTGTAGCGCTCGCCCTCCGCCGCGGGGGACGGCTCGGACGTCACCTCGAAACGCAGCAGGTGCCAGCCGCGCAGGGCCGAGGCGAGCTTGGACGCGGTGGCGGGCTCGCCCTGCCAGGACAGCTCGGCACGCCAGGTGCCGGGCGAGGCGGGCTGTTTGGTCCAGTCCAGGCTGACGCGGGCGCCGAGGACCCCGGCCACGGCCCATTCGATGTGGGGACACAGGGCCCGGGGGGCGGAGTGCACATACAGAACACCGCGTGTCGTCATCGGACCTCCACTCTCACCGGCCTGCGCCCGCCGTGAGCTTCAAGGCGCCCCCTGGAAGCCCCCGGAATCACGCACGACTAGTAAACAGTATTCATGCCTTTTCTTGGCAAATGGGACAGCGGTTGACGTCAGGTCATCTTTTAGCCTTGTCACGGGGCGCGTGTCAGGCGTCGCCCGCCGCCAGACGCATCTGCCGGAAAACGCAGGACCAAGCTACCGCCCGCCCAGCCGCCCCATGGACACCCCCGGAACCTCGAAGGAGGCCGAATGCCGGTCAGCCGCCGCGCCCTCGCCCTGCCCGTCGCCGCCGTCGCCCTGCTCGCCGCGGGCACGATCTCCTGCACGTCCTCCTCCTCCGACGACGAGGACTCGGCCCCCGGGGCGCGCGACGGACAGGCCGAGGAGTCGGCCGAGCCCGCGCCCCGCTGGAACACCAGCCCGGCCTCGCTCGCGGCGATCGGCGACTCGATCACCCGGGCGTTCGACGCCTGCGCCCTGCTCTCCGACTGCCCCGAGGCGTCCTGGGCCACCGGGACCGAGCCCGAGGTGGCGAGCCTGGCCACGCAGTTAATGGGGGACGGCGCGGACGTCTCGGACCGCGCGTGGAACCTCGCGGAGTCCGGCGCGACCGCGAGCGACCTGCCCGACCAGGCCCGGCGGATCGTGGGGTACGAGCCGGAGCTGGTGACGGTGATGATCGGCGGGAACGACGCGTGCGCCGCCGATCTGGACTCGATGACCTCCGTCGACGACTTCCGCGCGCACGTCACCGAGACGATGGACATCATCAGGGGCCGACTGCCGGACACCCAGGTCTATGTGTCGAGCGTGCCCGACCTGATGCGGCTGTGGTCCGAGGGCAGCGAGTCGTTCGTGGCGCGCACGGTGTGGCAGGTCGCGAACATCTGCCCGTCGATGCTCGACGACGCGGGCGACGACTCGGCCGAGGCGGTCGAGCGCCGCGAGGCGGTGCGGGAGCGGGTGCGGGAGTACAACGCGACGCTCGGCGAGGTCTGCGCCGAGGACGCGCTGTGCCGTTACGACGGGGGCGCCGTCTTCGACTACGCGTTCACGACGCACCACCTCAGCGACTTCGACTGGTTCCACCCGAGCCGTGAGGGCCAGGCCACCCTGGCCGAGCTGGCCTACGAGCAGATCACCGCGGGGCCCACCGGCTAGGCAACCGGCCCGAGGTGCTCGCGCGCCCACTCGTCGAAGGTGGTGAGGGGGATGCCCAGGTCCCTCGCGAACCGGGGGCGCGCGGGCTGGGGGGCCACGTTCAGCCACGCGTGATTGGCGCCCACGACGGGCATTCCGGCGGCGAACGCCTCCTCCTCGGTCATGTCGGGCGCGGACAGCGGCGTGCCGAGGGCGCGGGAGAGCACCTCGGCGATCTCCGCCATCGACCGGTGGTCGCTCGCCAGCTCCAGCTCGACCCGGTCGAAGCGCTCGGGGCCGGCGACGGCCGCCGCGGCCGTGGCGCCGATGTCGTCGGTCGCGACCAGGGACAGCCGGGTGGCGGGCTTCAGGACGCTCACCAGGCCGCCCTCGACGCCGCGCGGGAAGAGGAACGCCATGGACGGCAGGAAGTTGTCCATGAAGAAGCCCGGCTTGATGAGCGTCCAGCGCGGGAAGCCCGCCTCGCGGAGCCGGTCCTGTATCGCGCTCTTGGCGTCGAGCGAGGGCTCCAACGCGGCCCAGCGGCCCTCGGCCCACCCCGGGGTCCCGGCGTGCGCTCCCGCGCCGCTGGCGGACGTGTGCACGAACTGCGGCACCCCTGCGGCCCGCGCGCCCTCGATGAGGTTGACGCCCTGGGCGACCTCCCCCGCGAAGTCGAAGCCCTCCCCGGTCCAGGCGGGCATCTGCACCGAGAACACGGCGCGGGCGCCCTCGGCGGCCCTGGCCACCGAGTCGCGGTCGAGGAGGTCGCCGGTGACCAGCTCGGCGCCGAGCGCCTCGACGGCCCTGGCCCGGTCGGTGGCCTGGTCGCGCACCAGGGCGCGGACGGGGACGCCGGCGGCACGCAGGGCGCGGGCCGTGGCGCCGCCCTGCTTGCCGGTGGCGCCGGTCACCAGGACAGGTGCGGAATCGATGGACATGCTGCTCCTCGGGACGTTAAACGGCGGGGCCCGCCGTTTTACCCGAGGTACGATACGGCGGGGCCCGCCACTTAGCAATCCTGGAGATGAACGCCATGGCCGACAGCCGACGGGCGGACGCCCGGCGCAACCACACGCGGATCCTCGCCGTGGCCGAGGCCGAGGTGGCCACGCGGGGCGCCGCCGCGTCCCTGGAGCAGATCGCCCGCACCGCGGGGGTCGGCTCGGCGACCGTGCGCCGCCACTTCCCCACCCGCCGCGCGCTGTTGGAGGCGGTCTCCCGGCGGCGGATCGAGGCCCTGTGCGCCCGCGCGCGCGACCTGGCGGAGCGGGGCGACAGCCGGGAGGCGCTGCTCGAGTGGCTGGGCGAGGTCGTGGGTTACTGCGTCACCGCCGCGGGGCTCGCGACCGCGCTGAGCTACGACGCCGCCGGGGCCGACCCGGCGCACGGGAACGCCTGCTCGGCGGCGCTCGAGGAGGCGGCCGAGCCCCTGCTCGAACGCGCCGCGCGGGACGGGGCGGTGACGGAGGGCGTCACCGTCGAGGACCTGATCACGCTGAGCGTCGGCATCGCCCTGGCCACGGAGCACCACCGCGACCCGGCCGCCAGGGCCGACGAGCTCTTCAGGCTGACCGTGGCGGGGTTGAGCCCCGAGCGCGCGAGGCGGGGTTCCCAAGGCCCGCTGAAGGCGTAACCATTGACAGGAAATGCCCCCGCTCCTAACGTTCTCGCCAGCATTTCGAACAGCTGACGAAATTTCGAACATGGCGGAGGGCTGGCACCCGTGCGCATCACCGGAATCAGCACGCATGTCGTCGGGACCCCCTGGCGGAACCTCACCTATGTGCGGGTTCACACCGACGAGGGACTGACCGGCGTCGGCGAGACGCGCATGCTGGGGCACACCGACGCGCTGCTCGGCTATCTGCGGGAGGCCGAGGCCAACCACATCGCGGGATCCGACCCGTTCGCGGTCGAGGACCTGGTGCGCCGGATGAAGTACGGCGACTACGGGCGGGCCGGGGAGATCGTGATGTCCGGCATCGCGTGCGTGGAGATGGCCTGCTGGGACATCAAGGGCAAGGCGCTCGGGGTGCCGGTGTGGCAGCTGCTCGGCGGCAGGGCCGACGCGTCCGACGACCGGGTCAAGGCGTACGCCAACGGCTGGTACACCGTCGAGCGCACGCCCGACGCGTTCCACAAGGCCGCGCGCGCGGTGGTGGAGCGGGGGTATCGCGCCCTCAAGCTCGACCCGTTCGGCACGGGAAGCTTCGAGCTCGACCACGCCGAGACCGTTCGTTCACTCTCCCTGGTCGAGGCGGTCCGTGACGCGATCGGTCCCGAGGCGGAGCTGCTGCTGGAGATGCACGGCCGCTTCTCGCCCGCGACCGCGATCCGGCTGGCGCGCGAGCTGGAGCCGTTCGCGCCCTCGTGGCTCGAGGAGCCCGTGCCGCCGGAGAACCTCAAGGCGCTGGCCAAGGTCGCCGAGCGGACGACGCTGCCCATCGCCACGGGCGAGCGCATCCACGACAGGATCGAGTTCAGGGAGCTCTTCGAGTCGCAGGCGGCCGACATCATCCAGCCCGACGTGGGCCACCTCGGCGGCATCGGCGAGGCCCGCAAGCTGGCCGCCACCGCCGAGGCGCACTACGTGCTCATCGCCCCGCACAACGTCGGCGGCTCGGTGCTCACCGCGGCCAGCCTCCAACTGGCGGGCTGCACCCCCAACTTCAAGATCCTCGAGCACTTCAACGACTTCGCCGACGCCGAGATCAAGAAGGTCGTCAAGGGCGCGCCCCAGGTGGTCGACGGATACTTCACGCTC
This sequence comes from Streptomyces radicis, assembly GCF_003626575.1. Lineage (GTDB taxonomy): Bacteria > Actinomycetota > Actinomycetes > Streptomycetales > Streptomycetaceae > Streptomyces > Streptomyces radicis. Next base: position 212,075 of record NZ_RBDY01000003.1, read on the forward strand.
TCCCAGGAGCCGGGCCTCGGCGTCGAGCTGGACACGGACGCGGCGGCCGAGTTCCCGCAGCAGCGCGCCCGCTTCGACCTGTGGGCCGAGGACTGGCACAAGCGGGACGGCGGGGCAGGGCGGTGACCGCGGCGCGCAGCGTCCTCGTCGAACGCCCGGGCGCCCACCGGCTGGTGACCGCGGACGCGCCGCCGGTGCCGGGCCCTGGCGAGGTGCGGGTGGCCGTCCACGCGGCGGGGATCTGCGCGAGCGACCGCGAGGTCTACGACGGCACGCGCGCCGACGGCTATGTGCGCTATCCCGTGGTGCCGGGCCACGAGTGGTCGGGCACGGTGGCCGAGGCGGGCCCGGGCGTGGACGCGTCGCTCGTCGGACGCCCGTGCGTGGGCGAGGGGTTTCGGGCGTGCGGGGTGTGCGAGCGGTGCCGCTCGGGCGAGACCAGCCTGTGCACGGCCGGGTACGAGGAGACCGGGTTCACCAGGCCGGGCGCGTTCGCCGACCATCTGGTGCTGCCCGCACGGCTGTTGCACATGCTGGACGACGGGGCCGACCTGACCGCCGCCGCCCTGCTCGAGCCCGCCGCCGTCGTCGCGGCGGCCGTGCTGCGCGCCGCCCCGCGCGCCGGGGAGCGCGTGGCGGTGCTGGGCGCCGGAACGCTGGGGCTGCTGGCCGTTCAGCTGCTCGCCGCCTCGTCCCCGGCCGACCTCGTCGCCGTGGACCCCCGCGACCGGCCGCGGACCCGGGCCGCCGCGATGGGCGCGAGCCGCGCCGCGTCACCCGAGGAAGCGGCCGAGCTGCACGGCCGGTTCGACCTGGTCGTCGAGACCGCGGGCGCCCCTGGCACCGCGCGGGACGCGTGCCTGCTGGCGCGGCGCGGCGGGCGCGTCGTGCTCACCGGGCTGCCCGCGCCCGGCGCGGCGGGCATCGACCCGGTGCTCGTCGCGGTCGGCCAGCTGACCGTCGCGGGCGTCTTCGGCGCCCCGCCCGCCGCCTGGGCGTACGCCACCCGCGCGTTCCGCCTCGGGCTGCTGCGCCCCCGGGCGCTCGTCACGCACCGGCTGCCGCTCGCATCGTTCGGAGAAGCGATCGAGCTGGTCGGTAGCGGCGACCCCGAGGTGGGCAAGGTTCTCCTGGAGCCACGGGGGGACCGTTGACGCCTACCCGGCCGAACGAACGACGGCATACCGAACGGCCGCGTGCCGAACAGAGACCCACCGCACGACGAAACACCGAACCACCGCGAACACTGGAGCATCGTGTCTGAGTCCGTCCCCGCACCGTCCCGTCGCCCGGGAGAGGCCGCGCTGGCCTCGCTGGGTCACGCCCTCCCGGCGGACGACCCCGCCGACGCCTCCCCGCACTCCTTCCCCGACGGCGGCACCTGGCGCACGGAGATCCCGTCCGTCGAGGGCCCCGAGGCCCTGGCCACCGTCCTGAAGGAGGCCACCCGCCTCGACGTCCCCGTGCACCGCGTCAGCCAGGGCAGCGGCGTGTGGATGCTGACCGACGGCGAGATAGTCGACATGGTCGGCGCGTGCGCCGACGCGGGCGCCGAGCTGTGCCTGTTCACCGGGCCCCGCGGCACGTGGGACATCGGGGCGTCGACCCGCAGCTCCTCGGGCGGCGCGGGGCTGCGCGCCCGCGGCCAGGGGGCGCTCGCCGGGTGCGTCGAGGACGCCCTGCGCGCCGCCGAGTTGGGCGTGCGCTGCCTGCTGGTCGCCGACGAGGGCGTGCTGTGGCTGCTGCACCGGCTGCGCGAGCGGGGCACGCTGCCCGCCGACACGACGTTCAAGGTCTCCGCGCTCGTCGGCCCGGTCAACCCCGCGTCGGTCGAGGTGCACGAGCGCCTGGGCGCGGATTCGGTCAACATCCCCTCGGACCTGACCCTGGAGCACCTCACCGAGATCCGGCGGAGCAGCGGCGTCCCGCTCGACTTCTACCTGGAGGCGCCCGACGACCTCGGCGGCTATGTCCGGATGTACGACATCGCCGAGCTGATCAGACGCGGCGCGCCGATCTATCTGAAGTTCGGGCTCAGCAAGGCGCCCGGCATCTACCCCTACGGCGGCCAGCTGCGCGATCTCACCCTCCAGACCGCGCGGGAGCGGGTCAGGCGCGGGCGGCTCGCGTTGGACCTGCTGGCCAGGCTCGGCGCCGACCGGGGCATGTCGCCGCCGGGGTCCAGGCTCCCCGGGCCGCTGCGCCGCTTCCCCGCCGACGACTGATCGTGGCTGATCCTTCGTCAGATTTATCGGGCGGGCGCTGTCCGGACCATTGACACGCCCCTCAACCGTCGCTAGCGTCACGCCAGTTCAAACATGGTTCGACATTTTCCAACGGAACGCCCCGCAAGACCAGCACGGTTGGCACCACCGGCACCACCCGGCACCACCAGTACTGAAGACGTTCGATCTCTCCGAGAGGACGTGACCCTCATGTCTCGTGCACGAGCCGCTACCGTCCGGGCCGCCGCCGCGGCCACCGTTCTCGCTCTCGCTCTCGCGGGGTGCGGCCAAGACAGCGAGGGGGGGTCGGAGGACGAGCGAGATCCGGGTGAGGAGGGCGGCACGATCGGCATCGCGATGCCGACGCGGTCGTCGGAGCGGTGGATAGCCGACGGCGAGAACATGGTGGCGCAGTTCGAGGAGGCGGGGTTCGACACCGATCTCCAGTACGGCGAGGATCAGATCGAGACACAGATCAGCCAGGTCGAGAACATGATCGCGCAGGGCGTGGACCTGCTGGTGATCGCGGCGATCGACGGCGCCTCGCTGGGCAACGTCCTCTCGCAGGCGGCGGACGCGGAGATCCCGGTGGTCTCCTACGACCGGCTGCTGATGGACAGCGAACACGTCGACTGCTACGCGACGTTCGACAACGAGCGGGTCGGGGAGCTCCAGGCGCAGTACATCGTGGACTCCCTGGGCCTGGCGGACGGTGAGGAGGGCCCGTTCAACGTCGAGCTGTTCGCGGGGTCACCCGACGACAACAACACCCGGTACTTCTTCGACGGGGCGATCGGCGTGCTCCAGCCGTATCTGGACGGCGGGCAGCTGGTGGCGCGCAGCGGGCAGACGGAGCTGAACGCCGTGACGACCGAGCGCTGGTCGGGCTCGGAGGCGCAGGACCGGATGGACGACCTGCTGACGGCGGACTACCGCGGCGAGCGGATCGACGCGGTGCTCTCGCCGTACGACGGGATCTCGCTCGGCGTGATCGCGGCGCTCAAGAGCGTCGGCTACGGCACCGAGGCGCAGCCGCTCCCGGTGGTGACGGGGCAGGACGCGGAGCTGGCGTCGGTGCAGTCGATCATCGCGGGCGAGCAGACGCAGACCGTCTACAAGGACACCCGCGAGCTGGCCCGCCAGGCCGTCGCGATGGGCCAGGCGCTGCTGAACGGCGAGGAGTGCGAGGCGAACGACACCGAGACGTACGACAACGGCGTCAAGGTCGTCCCCTCCTATCTGCTCGAGCCGGTGAGCATCGACGCCGAGAACCACCAACTGCTCGTCGACGAGGGCTACTACACCGAGGCCGACCTCGCATCATGACCACCGAATCGACCGGCCCCGTGCTCCACATGCGGGGCATCACCAAGGCGTTCCCCGGGGTGCGTGCCCTGGACGGGGTGGACCTCGAGGTCGCCCCCGGGGAGATCCACGCGATCTGCGGCGAGAACGGCGCGGGCAAGTCCACGCTGGTCAAGATCCTCTCCGGGGTGCATCCGCACGGCAGCTACCGCGGCGAGATCCTGTTCGAGGGCGAGCCCTGCCGCTTCAGGGACATCCGCGCCAGCGAGGCGCGCGGGATCGTGATCATCCACCAGGAGCTGGCGCTGATCCCGCAGCTGTCCATCGCCGAGAACATCTTCCTCGGCAACGAACGCGCCGGGCGCGGCGGGATCATCTCCTGGTCCGAGACGCTGCGCGAGACCGAGGCGCTCATGCGCCGGGTCGGCCTTGCCGGGGAGCACCCCCAGACCCCGGTGGCCGCTCTCGGCGTGGGCAAGCAGCAACTGGTGGAGATCGCCAAGGCGTTGGCCAAGCGCGTCAAGCTGCTGATCCTGGACGAGCCGACCGCCGCGCTCAACGACGAGGACTCCCGCGAGCTGCTGCGGCTGATCACCGGGCTGCGGGAGCAGGGCATCGCGTGCGTCCTGATCTCGCACAAGCTGAACGAGGTGCGCCAGGTCGCCGACACCGTCACCATCCTGCGCGACGGGCGCACGGTGGAGACGCTGCCGATGGCCACCACGTCGGAGGACCGGATCATCCGCGGGATGGTGGGGCGCGAGCTCGAGCAGTTCTACCCGGAGCGCACCCCGTACACCGGGGAGCGCGCCGGGCAGGTGGCGCTCGCCGTCTCCGACTGGACCGTGCGGCACCCGCTCGACCAGCAGCGTCGGGTGGTCGACTCGGTCTCCCTCGAGGTGCGGTACGGCGAGATCCTGGGCCTGGCCGGGCTGATGGGCGCGGGCCGCACCGAGCTCGCCATGAGCGTCTTCGGCCGCTCGTGGGGGCGTTACGAGCGCGGCACCGTCGCCGTGCATGGCCACGAGGTCTCCACGCGGACCGTCTCGGACGCGATCGGGGCCGGGATCGCGTATGTCACCGAGGACCGCAAGACCTACGGCCTCAACCTGCTCGACACCATCGCGCGGAACATCTCGCTGGCCGCCCTGCCCAGGGTGGCCCGCCGCGGCTTCGTCGACGAGCACGCCGAGACGCGCGTGGCGGAGGGGTTCCGGGCCTCGATGAACATCAAGACGCCCACGGTCTTCGAGCCGGTCGGCCGCCTCTCCGGCGGCAACCAGCAGAAGGTCGTGCTGTCCAACTGGATCAACACCGGGCCCGAGGTGCTGATCCTGGACGAGCCCACGCGCGGCATCGACGTCGGCGCCAAGTCCGAGATCTACACCGTCATCGACCAGCTCGCCGCCCAGGGCAAGGCCGTGATCGTCATCTCCTCGGAGCTGTCCGAACTCCTCGGCGTCTGCGACCGCGTGGCCACCATGACCGCGGGCCGCCTCACCGGGATCCTCGACCGCGCCGAAGCCACCCAGGAGGCGCTCATGCGACTGATGACCGGCACCGACGAGCAGACGGGAGCGGGCGCATGAGCCCTGTCATAGGCAGGTTGGCCACGGTCGTGGCCCGGTCGCTGCGCACCAACATGCGCCAGTACGGCATGCTGATCGCGCTGGTGGCGCTGCTTGCCGTCTTCCAGATCTGGACCGGCGGCGATGTCCTGCTCCCCCGCAACGTCTCCAACATCATCAACCAGAACGGCTACATCCTGATCCTCGCGATCGGGATGATGATCGTGATCATCAACGGCCACATCGACCTCTCCGTCGGCTCCATCGCCGGATTCGCCGGGGCCGCCGCGGCCGTGATGATGCTCGAACACGACATCCCCTGGCAGCTCGCCCTCGTCCTCTCCCTGCTGATCGGCGCCGCGATCGGCGCGTGGCAGGGCTTCTGGATCGCCTACGTCGGGCTGCCGTCGTTCATCGTGACCCTCGCGGGCATGCTCCTCTTCCGCGGCGCCACCCGCATCCTCCTGGAAGGCCGCACCTGGTCGGGCCTGCCGCAGGGGTTCCAGGACATCAACCAGGGCTTCCTGCCCGAGGTCGGCCCCGACACCAACTACCACAACCTCACCCTTCTGCTGGGCCTGGCCGTCTGCGGCGTGGTCGTCATCCAGGAGTGGCGGACCAGGCAGCAGCAGAAGGACTACGACCTCAACGTGCTGCCCCGCGAGCTGTTCGTGCTCAAGTGCGCGGCGATCGTGGCGGCCGTCATGGCGTTCTCCCTCACCCTGGCCAGCTACCGCGGCGCCCCCGTGGTGCTGCTGATCCTGGGCGGGCTGCTCGTGCTGCTCGGCTTCGTGATGCGCAACTCCGTCATCGGCCGCCACGTCTACGCCCTGGGCGGCAACCGCGCCGCGGCCCAGCTGTCCGGGGTGAAGTACCGCCGTGTCACCATGGCGGTGTTCATCAACATGGGCGTTCTCTCGGCGCTCGCGGGCTGTGTGTTCACCGCCCGCACCGGCACCGCCACCACCGGGGCCGGGAACCTCTTCGAACTGGAGGCGATCGCGGCGGCGTTCATCGGCGGCGCCTCCATGAGCGGCGGCGTGGGCACCGTCCTCGGCGCCGTCATCGGCGGCCTCGTGCTCGGCGTCCTCGACAACGGCATGCAGCTGCTCAAGATCGGCGAGGACTGGCAGCAGGTCATCAAGGGCCTGGTGCTGCTCGTCGCCGTGGCCTTCGACGTATGGAACAAACGCAGGGGGCTCACCGGCCGGGCGTGACACGGCGGCGTGACACCGGCGTGACACCGCCGCGCGGCTCCCCGTTCAGCCCATCCACTCCCAGGAGCCCGTTTCCCATGTCCCCTTCACCGACGCCGTCCCCGAGCACAGCCCACGCCATGGCTCCCGCCGACACGCCCCCGCGGCGGGAGCCGTTCGGCGCGCTGCCCGACGGCACGCCCGTCAGCCGCTGGACCCTCGCCAGGGGCGGCACGCGCCTGGGCGTGCTCGACCTCGGCGGCATCGTGCAGACCCTCGAGGTGCCGGACCGCGAGGGGCGCGTGGCCAACGTGTCGCTCGGCTTCGACAGGGCCGAGCCCTACGCGACCGACTCGCCCTACTTCGGCGCGCTGATAGGCCGGTTCGGCAACCGCATCGCGCACGGCCGCTTCACCCTCGACGGCACCACGCACCAGGTGCCGGTCAACGAGGGCCCCCACAGCCTGCACGGCGGCGGGACCGGCTTCGACAAGCGCCGGTGGGACGTCGCCCCGAACGGTCCCGCGGGGCTGACCCTGCGCCTGACCAGCCCGGCGGGCGAGATGGGCTTCCCAGGAACGCTCTCGGTCACCGTCGACTACACGCTGGAGGAGAACGGCGCCTTCCGCATCGACTACACGGCCACCACCGACGCCCCCACCGTGCTCAACCTCACCAACCACACCTATGTCAACCTCGCGGGCGAGGGCGCGGGTCCGGTCGCCGGGCACCGCCTGGCGCTGGCCGCGAGCCGCTATCTGCCCGTGGACGCCACGCTGATCCCCACCGGGGAGGCGGCCGAGGTCGCGGGCACGCCGTTCGACTTCAGGGCGGCCAAGCCCATCGGCCAGGACCTCCGCGCGGGCCACCCGCAGCTGCTCGCCGCCCAGGGCTACGACCACTGTCTGGTGCTCGACAAGGGCGCGACCCCGGAGCCGGGGCACGCGGCGACGCTGCACGACCCGGGCTCGGGGCGGGTGATGACGGTCTCCACGACCGAGCCCGGCGTACAGCTCTACAGCGGGAACTTCCTCACCGGCTCGCTCGCCGGGCCATCGGGCCGCGCCTACCGGCAGGGCGACGCCGTGTGCCTGGAGACCCAGCACTTCCCCGACTCGCCCAACCGCCCGGCGTTCCCCTCGACCGTGCTGCGGCCCGGCGAGACGTTCCGTTCGACCACCGTGCACGGCTTCACGACACGGTAGGCGCGCCCGGCAGCTCCTCGATCACGATCGTGGGGTAGAGCGCGCGCTCCGCCCACTTCCTGTGCTCGTCGCCCGGCGCGGGCCCTTGGGGCACCGGGTGAACGCCGGGTGAGGAACGGGGAGCGGACGCCGGAACGCCCGGCGCGCGCCCCCCGCCCGCTCAGGCCAGCCGGATCACGTTCCAGGACAGCGGCTCGAGACGGGCCGTCAACAGCCCGTCGGCCAGGGCCGTTCCCGCGCCCTCGTGCGGGGTGACGCGGTCCGGGTCGGCCGCGGTGTTGCGCGCGTCGGGGTCGGCGTCGGCCAGCACGCTGTGCTCGACGACCTCGCTCAGGCCGAGGCCGTGCAGCGTGACGTCCAGCGGCAGCACACGGGTCAGGTCGCGGTTGACGGCGAAGATCGTGACCGCGCCCGTCTCCTCGTCGCGCACGGCCGTGGCGTGCAGCAGGTCGACCTCGCCGTAGCGCTCGGTGGTGTGGCGCGGGCTCGCGGGCCGCACGTCGAGGACGGTGCCGCGGCCGTACCTGGACGCCTGGGCGAAGGGGTGGAACGTGGTCTGGCGCCAGGCCGCGCCGCCGGGCTCGGTGGCGATCGGGGCGATGACGTTGACCAGTTGGGCCAGGCAGGCCACCTTGACGCGGTCGGCGTGGCGCAGCAGGGCGATCAGGAGCGAGCCGAAGACGACGGCGTCGGTGACGCTGTAGTTGTCCTCAAGCAGCCGGGGCGCCTCGGCCCAGTCCTCGCCGCGGCCCTCGCCCGAGAGGGTGGGGGCGCTGCCGTCCTGGTACCAGACGTTCCACTCGTCGAAGGAGAGGTTGATGCGCTTGTCCGACTTGAGGCGCGCGCCGATGTGGTCGGCGGTGGCGACGACGTTCTCGATGAACGACTCGGTGTCCACGGCCGAGGCCAGGAACGAGTCGCGGTCGCCGTTCTGCTCGTAGTAGTAGGCGTGCAGGGAGACATGGTCGACCAGGTCGTAGCAGTGGGACAGGACGGTCGCCTCCCACGCGGCGAACGTCTCCATCTTCTGCGCCGAGCTGCCGCACGCGACCAGCTCGAGGTCGGGCTCGATCTGCCGCATCGCGCGGGCGGTCTCGGCGGCCAGGCGGCCGTACTCGTCGGCGGTCTTGTGGCCGGTCTGCCAGGGGCCGTCCAGCTCGTTGCCGAGGCACCAGAGCCTGATGCCGAACGGGTCCTTGTCACCGTGGGCGACGCGGCGCTCGGACAGCTCGGTGCCGCCGGGGTGGTTGGCGTACTCCTGGAGCTCGATGGCCTCGGCGACGCCGCGCGTGCCGAGGTTGAGCGCCATCATCGGCTCGCCCCCGACCTTGCGCACGAAGTCGATGAACTCGCTGAGCCCGAACTGGTTGGTCTCCGTGGACCGCCACGCCAGGTCGAGGCGGCGCGGGCGCTCCTCCTTCGGGCCGACGCCGTCCTCCCACCTGTAGCCCGAGACGAAGTTCCCGCCGGGGTAGCGCAGCGCGGTCACCCCCAGCTCGCGGACCAGGTCCAGGACGTCACCGCGCAGGCCCTCGGCGTCGGCGGTGGGGTGGCCCGGCTCGTGGATGCCCGTGTAGACGCAGCGGCCCAGGTGCTCCACGAAGGAGCCGAACAGGCGCGGGTCGACGGGTGAGATGGTGAAGTCGGGGTCGAGGGTGAAGCGGGCGGAGTGCGGTGCGTCGCTCATGCGAATCCCTGGTCGATATTTCGTACAACGATCGGAGGTGCGAACAAACGGTAGAAGCGGGGCCGTTCACCCGTCAACAGGGCGAACGACCCCGCACCCCGCGTCACTCCGCTGTCGCCCTCTGTCGCCTTCTGTCGCCCCCCGTGTCACTGCCCCGCGAGCCCGGTGTGGGCGACGCCGCGCACGATCTGCCGCTGGAAGAAGACGAACACGATCAGCAGCGGCAGCCCGCCGATGATCACGGACGCCATGACCTGGGCGTAGCGGACGCCGTACGTGGACTGGACGTTGACCAGGCCGACGGGCAGCGTCATGGCGTTGGGGTCGGTGGTCACCAGGAACGGCCAGAGGAAGTTGTTCCAGGTCTGGATGAACGTGAAGATCGCCACCGCCGCCAGCACGGGCCTGGACAGCGGCATCACGATCCGCCAGAACACCCGCCAGCGCCCCGCGCCGTCCACATAGGCCGCCTCCTCCAGCTCGCGCGGCAGCCCGTCGAAGAACTTCACCAGGATGAACACCATGGCGGGCGTGGCCACCTGCGGCAGGATCACGCCCCAGTAGGTGTCCACCAGGCCGAACGCCACCATCTCGGCGAACAGCGGCGCGATCAGCACCTGGGGCGGCACCATGATCCCGGCCATCACCAGCCCGTAGAGCAGCTTGCGCCCACGGAACTCGGTCCTGCTGAAGCCATAGGCCGCCATGGCCGTGAGCACGACCGTCAGCAGGGTCGTCATCGAGGCGATGTAGGCGGTGTTGAACATCCAGCGCGTCAGGTCGCCCGAGGCCCACACCTGTTCGTAGGCGTTGAAGGTGATCTCCGAGCCGATCCAGTGCAGGCCGGTGTCCGTCGTCTCGTCCTCGGGCTTGAGCGATGTCGCGAGCGCCCAGGCCAGCGGCAGCACCCACAGCACGGCCAGCACCAGGGCGCACGCCAGCAGGGCCACGCGCCCGCGCGTCCAGCGGGCTCCGCGCCCCCCGGAGTCCTCGTCGCCCCGTGGCCTGATGGCGTTCCGCACGGCGGTCAGTGCGCTCATGAGGCGTTCTCCTCGCGCGAACGGCGGGTGAGCCGCAGATGGATGAGGGAGACGATCACGATCAGCGCGAAGAAGATGTACGAGATCGCCGAGGCGTAGCCGATCCGGTAGCCGGTGAACCCGGTCTGGTAGACGTACTGGAGGATCGGCCGGGTCGAGTCGTCGGGGCCGCCGCCGGTCATGATGTAGACCTGATCGAAGATCTTGAGCGAGGCCAGGAGCTGGAGCACCAGCACGACGCCCGTGGTCCGGCTGAGCAGCGGCAGCGTGATGCTCCGCAGCCGCTGCCAGCCGCCCGCCCCGTCGATCTCCGCGGCCTCGTAGAGGTGGCGCGGGATGGCCTGGAGCGCGGCCAGGTAGAGCAGGAAGTTGAAGCCCACGGTCCACCACACGGTGGTGAGGACGATCGAGAGCATCGCGTACCGGCTGTCGGTGAGCCACCCGATGCCGGGTTCGAGCCCGAACGCGGCGAGCAGCTGGTCGGCGAAGCCGAAGTCCGACGGGTAGATCACCCACAGCCACAGCAGGCACACCACGCCGGACGGCAGCAGGAACGGCGCGAACCAGCTCAGCCGCCACAGCCAGCTGACGAACCGCAGATGGTGCGCCATCAACGCCATGACGAGCGCGATCACCACGAGCGGCGCGGTGGAGAGCATCGTGAACCACACCGTGTTCCCCAGCGACGACCACACGTCGGGGTCGCGCAGCGCCTCCGCGTAGTTGTCGAGGCCGACGAACTCGGACTGCGTGCCCGCGATGTTGTCGTTGCCCAGGCTCATCCGAACGCCCCATATCAGCGGGACGATCAGGAAGAGGGCATAGACGATCAGGAACGGACCGGTGAACGCGAGCCCGTGCTCGCTCCAGTGGCGGCGTATCCCGCGCGGCGGCGCGGGGGGACCCACGGGGGGCGCGGTCGCCTCCCGCGGCTGCCTTGTGGTCGTCGTCATGCGCTCTCTCCGAACGGGTTCGGGGTCTGAAGCAGGTCCTCGAGCCGCGAGCGCGCCTCGTCGACGGCGTCCCGCGGCGTGCGCGTGCCGATGAGCACGCCCGAGAAGACGGCGCCGAGCTCGAGCCACATCGACGACGCCGACCCCGCGAACCACGCGGGCGGGTCGAGCGCCACCTCGTCGATCACCCCGCGGTACTCGGACTGCGGCCGCATCGCCAGATAGTCGGGCTCGTCCAACGTCGGCAGATACGCGGGGACATGGCCCCCCGAGGCCCAGTCGACGGAGTTGCGCAGCATCCAGGCCACGAACGCGTGCGCCGCCTCGTTGGTCGCCCCGCCGCGCCCGTCCTGGTTGGGCAGCACGAACGAGTGGCAGTCGGCCTGCGCCGCGCCGCTGCCGAAGACGTTCGGCACCCGGGCCATCGAGAACGGCAGCCCGGTGTTGGTGAACGTCGAGACCTCCCACTCGCCGTTCAGGAAGAGGCCGGTCTCCCCCGCCGAGAAGACGCCGACCGTGCCCTGGTAGTCCACGCGCGGCACGATCAGGCCCTCGTCGGCCAGCATCCGCAGGTAGGTGAGGACGTCGAGCATCTTGGGCTCGTCGATGGTGATCTCCGAGCCGTCGGCGCTCAGCAGCGTCCCGCCGGCCTGGGCGTAGAACGTCGAGAAGACGCGCCACGGGCCCACGGTGTCCGCGCCGAGCGTCTCGATCACGAGGCCCGGCTGCCCGGTGACCTCACCGGCCGCGCGGATCGCCTCGGTGAACGCCTCCCGCCCCTCGATGGGGCGGATCCGCCCTTCGCCGTCGAGCAGCCCGGCCCGTTCGCAGATGTCGGTGTTGTAGTAGAGGACGATCGGGTGCGTGTCGAGCGGCACCGCGTACTGCCGCCCCTCGACGGCGCCGCGGGTCCACAGGTTCTCGGGGAAGTCGGCGGGAGTGACGCCGTGTTCGGCCAGCAGGTCGAGGTCGAAGGGGTTCAGCAGGCGGCCGGGCGCGAACCCGGTCAGCCGCGCCATGTGCAGCACGGCGACCTCGGGCGCCCGGCCGCCCGCCCCCGCCATGCCCAGCTTGGTGTAGTAGGGGGCGCCCCACTCCAGGGTGGCGTCCTCCAGGTGGATGTCGGGGTGCTCGGCGCGGAAGGCGTCCAGCATGGCGGCCATGTTGACGCCGTCGCCGCCGCCGAAGAGGTGCCAGTAGCGCAGCCGGGTCCGCCCCGCGCCACCCGTGCTCGGCGCGGCACACCCGGCCGCGCCCACGGCGGCCAGCGCCCCGGCCCCGGCGAACGCCCCGAGCAGCGCCCGGCGGCTCGGCCCTGGCGGTGACAGAGATGAAGGATTCATAACGCGGCCCGCCCTCGTATTCGTCATCCCGAACGGGGATCGGAGATACGAACGAGAACGTAGGTGCGCCCGCGCCCCGGGTCAACGGGTTGGACACGGAAAACATCGGACCACCTCGCCGCCGCCCGCCCGGCGACGCGCCCTCCGTTCAGCGGGGATTCAGCTTCCGATTGAGAGAATTCCGCTCGGGAGAATTCCGCTCGGGAGAAGGCGGCCGAGGAGGCGCGGCGTGCGGGTGTTGGTGATCGAGGACGAGGAGAGCCTCGCGGCCGGGCTGCGGGACGGCCTCGAGGCCGAGGGATTCGCCGTCGACGTGGCGTTCGACGGCACCGATGGCCTCTGGATGGCCAGGGAGCACCCCTACGACGCCATCGTCCTCGACATCATGCTGCCCGGGCTCAACGGCTACCAGGTCTGCTCGACCCTCCGCGCCGAGGGCATCTGGGCCCCCGTGCTGCTCCTGACCGCGATGGAGAGCGAGTGGGACGAGGCCGAGGGCCTCGACGTCGGCGCCGACGACTACATGACCAAGCCGTTCTCCTACCTCGTCCTCACCGCGCGCCTCCGCGCGCTGCTGCGGCGGGGCGGCCACCGCCGCCCGGCCGTCCTCGAGGCCGACTCGGTCCGGCTCGACCCGGCGACCAGGCGGGCGTGGCGGGACGGCACCGAGGTGCCGTGCACCGCACGCGAGCTGGCGCTGCTCGAGTTCCTGCTGCGCCACCCGGGGGAGGTGGTGTCGAAGCGGCGGATCCTCGAGCACGTGTGGGACGTCGACTTCCAGGGCGACCCGAACATCATCGAGGTCTACATCCGGCGCCTGCGCGCCAAGTTCGGTCGCGACCGGATCGAAACGGTCAGAGGCGCCGGATACCGGCTGACGACCGATGGCGGCTGACACCTCGCGGCGGCGGCGCCTGGCCGCCGGGGCCCGCACCGTCCGCGTCCGTTCCACCGCCGTGACCGTCCTGGTGGTGGCGCTGGCCCTGACCGTGGGCTCGCTGGTCCTGATCGGCGCGCTCCGGGCGAACCTGACCGACGACGTCCGCGACGACGCCGGGGAACGGGCCAGGGCCGTGGCCGCCGCGGTGGAGGAGGGCCGGACCCCGTCGGCGCTTGCCCTCGGGATGTCCGACGAGGAGCTGGTGCAGATCCTCGACGAGCACGGCCGGGTGGTGGCCTCGGGCGCCGACATCGCGGGCCGCCCTGCCATGGCGCGGCTGCGCCCCGGCGACTCCACCGAGCTCCGCCCCCCGCCGGGGGAGGACGAGGACTTCGTCGCGGTGGCCGCCGGGACCGCCGACGGACGGCACACCGTGCTGGTCGCCCGGCCGCTGGTGGACGTGCTCGAGTCCACCGCGTTCGTGACCAGGACCCTGGCGTTCGGGCTCTCCGCGCTGCTCGTCCTCGTCGCCCTCGCCACCTGGAAGGGCGTGGGCCGGGCCCTGGCGCCGGTCGAGCGGATCCGCGCCGAGGTGGACGCGATCTCCGCCGCCCAGCTGCACCGCCGCGTCCCCGAGCCCGCGGGGAACGACGAGATCACCCGGCTCGCCGCCACCATGAACCGGATGCTCGACCGCCTCGAACGGGCCCAGCGCAGCCAGCGCCGTTTCATCTCCGACGCCTCCCACGAGCTGAGGTCACCGGTCGCCGCCATCCGCCAGCACGCCGAGGTCGCCCTCGCCCACCCGGGGCGCACCGCCGTGCCCGACCTGGCCGCCACGGTGCTGGCCGAGGACGTCAGGATCCAGCGCCTGGTCGATGACCTGCTGCTGCTCGCGCGGGCGGACGAGCACACCCTCGGGCTGCGCCACAGACCCGTCGACCTCGACGACCTGGTCCTCGACGAGGCCCGGCGCCTGCGCGCCACCACCCCCCTGGTGATCGACACCGCGTCCGTCTCCGCGGGGCGCGTCGACGGCGACCCGGCCGGGCTCCAGCGGATCCTCCGCAACCTCTCCGACAACGCCGCCCGCCACGCCGGCTCCCGCGTCGCGTTCACCCTCCGCGAGCGGGCGGCGGACGGGACGGCGGGCCCGACGGTGCTGCTCCGGGTGGACGACGACGGGCCCGGCATCCCCGAGGAGGAGCGCGAGCGGGTGCGCGAGCGCTTCGTCCGCCTCGACGACGCCCGCGCCCGCGACCAGGGCGGCAGCGGCCTCGGCCTGGCCATCGTCTCCGAGCTGGTCGCCGCGCACGACGGCGCCCTGACCATCGCCGAGAGCGACCTCGGCGGCGCCAGGATCGAGATCACGTTCCCCCGCGGCCCCGACTCCTGAAGCGCCCGCGCGCCTCGTTCAGCGGCGGTTCAGGTTGCCCCTCGCACCATGGGGCCGACGGGGTCCACCGGGGCTCCGACCCGAGGAGAGGAACAGCTCATGACCAGGCGCAGGACCAAGTGGATCGTCGGAGCGGTGGCCGCGGCCGCCCTGGCCGGAGGCGGCGGCGTGGCCGCGGCCGCGAGCGGGAACAGCCCGTCGGCCGACGGCGACACGCCGATCACCGGCCAGGACCTCCAGCGGGCCACCGAGGCCGCGCTCGCCCACACCGGCGGCGGCGAGGTCACCGGCACCGAGGTCGACGACGAGGAGGGCGCCTTCGAGGTCGAGGTCACCCTCGCCGACGGGGACGTCACCGATGTCCACCTCGACCAGGACTTCACCGTCCTGAGCACCGAGACCGAGAACGGCGAGCAGGACGACGCCACGGAGAACGAGTCCGAGGACGGCGAGTCCGAGGACGGCGAGTCCGAGGACGGCGAGTCCGAGGACGGCGAGTCCGAGGACGGCGAGTCCGAGGACGGCGACGTCGAGCAGGACGACGACGGCGCCGCGGCGGGCAGCTGATCCCCTCGCCCGACCGGCGACCGCGCGCACGGCCCGACCCACGGGCCGTGCGCGCGGCGCGTTCCGCGGGTCAGCCCGCGAAGGGGGGCTGGGGGACGCCCAGGCCCGCGTTGGGGAGGGTCAGCACCGAGCCCGCCAGGGGCTCGCGGGCCTGGTCCGTGCCGATCGCGGCCGTCGTGATGTACAGGTCGCGCAGGTCGGCGCCGCCGAACGCGCACGCCGTCGGGCGCGACACCGGCACCGCGACCTCGCGGTCGAGCGCCCCTTCCGGCGTGAAGCGGCGCACCGCGCCGCCACCCCAGAACGCCACCCACAGGCACCCGTCCGCGTCCACGGTCATCCCGTCGGGAGCGCCCGAGAGCCCCTCGGTGTCCACGAGCGTCCTGCGCCCGCGCACCCCACCGCCGTCCGTGACGTCGAAGACGTCGACGCGCCGGGTCGGGGTGTCGATGTAGTACATGAGCGAGCCGTCAGGGCTCCAGCCGAGGCCGTTGCTCACCGTGGCGTCGGACACCACGAGCGACGCCGAGCCGTCGGCGAGCACGCGCGTCAGCGTCCCGCCGCCCGGCGCCTCGTCGTACCGCATCGTGCCCGCCCACAGCGAGCCGTCGGGCGCGACGGCGGCGTCGTTGCCCCGCCGCCCGGGCACCGCGTCCCGCGCCAGCCAGCGGAACGCGCCCGCGTCGTCGTAGAGCCCGACGCCGTCCCGCAGATTCACCACGAGACCGCCGTCGGCCCGCGGCTTGGCCGCCCCGACGTGCTGCTCCGTGGTCAGCACGGTGCGGCGCCCGCTGCCCGGGTCGTAGTGGTGGATCCGGGAGGTGAGGATGTCCACCCAGATCAGCCGCCCGGTCGCCGGGTCCCATGTGGGCCCCTCCCCCAGCTCGGCCCGCCCGCGCACCGCCGTCTCCAGCGTCCTCGCCACGTTCTCCGCCCCTTACGTCGAGTCAGCCGCGGCCGTGGTGGCCGAGGCGTTCGGACAGCTCGTTCGCTCCCTTGACGGCGAGCTCGACGAGCTCACGCTGCCGGTCCGCGCTCCAGCGGATCATCGGCACCGAGACGCTCAACGCCGCCACCACCCGCCCCGCCCGGTCCCTCACCGGGGCGGCCACGCAGCTCACATCGGGGTTCGACTCCCGCTGCTCGGACGCCACCCCCCGCTCCCTGACCTCGGCGAGCACCTCGCGCAACGCACTCGGCGAGGTGATGGAGTTGGGCGTCATGCGCCGCAACTCGCCCCCGGGGAGCCGCTCTTCCAGCTCCTCCTCCGACAGCGAGGCCAGCAGCATCTTGCCGACCGCCGTGCAGTGCGCGGGCAGCCGCCGCCCGGCAGCCGACACCATCCGCACCGCGTGCGTGCTGTCCACCTTGGCGATGTAGATCACGTCGTCGTCCTCGAGGACGGCCACGTGCACCGTCTCCCCACAGGTCTCCGCCACCGACCTGGCCACCTGCTGCCCCTCGGCCGCCAGGTCGAGCTGCTCGGCGTAGCGGCTGCCGAGCTGATACGTGCGCACCCCCAGCCGGAAGCGCCCCGGCTGTTCCGGGACCGGCACCAGATACGAGCGGGCCGCCAGCGTGGTGACCAGCTCGTGGACCGTGGTCCTCGGCAGCTGGAGCCGGCGGGTGATCTCGGGGGCCGACAGTGTTCCGTCGCCCTCGAGGAATAGCTCCAATATGTCCAACGCCCGGCTCACCGCCGGTACGCGACGCCCCATGCCCGTTGCCTCCGCCGCTCAAGTGTTCGGCATCCCGGTCGAGCGCCGGGATGCCGAACATACGCTAACGACCGCCCGTCACCGCGGGCAATGGCGGAGACAACGCCCGTGAGGCACGCCTCACGAAGCCTGCCGGTCGCTCCCCTCCGCGCCGCCGTGACCACCGACCGAGCGTAGCCTCTCGGCCACCGACCCCGGCAGCCGGTCACCCGCCCGATCAGCGACGACACCCGCCGCCCGCGCGGCGGCCTGCCGCCCCGACTGGGCAGCGGAGTCCACGGTGTTCCGCACGGCCGGATTGGCCAGCAGCCGCTCCGTCCTCTCCTTCAACTGCTCGTAGCGCTCCCGCCCGGCGCGGGCACCGAGGACGTACCCCACCGCCACTCCGGCCATGAACGTCAGCTTGCGCATGGGACGTTTCCCTTCTCCCGACTCGACAACCGGGTAGCCCGGATACCGATTTCGATGCACCGCCTCACATGCGCTAATCTATGGGCCGCGGCAAGGACACGCCCCTCCGACCGGGGAGGGCCCCGAGCGGCACGGTCCCCTGTAGCTCAATTGGCAGAGCAGCCGGCTGTTAACCGGCAGGTTACTGGTTCGAGTCCAGTCGGGGGAGCATCTTCCCGTTATCACCCGAAGGGCCCCGTCCGGGGCCCTTTCCCCGTTCCGAGGCATCACTCCCCCACGGCCGGGAACCGATCACCCCATGCCCGCAGTCCCACCCTGCGTACGAGCCGCCCCGACCCGGGCGGCAGATCGTATGAGCAGCTATGCTGCGGCAGACGGCGCGCACAGATGTGCGCGGCACGCCGTCACGGGGCGGTAGCTCAGCCGGTTAGAGCAACGGACTCATAATCCGTCGGTCCTGGGTTCGAGTCCCAGCCGCCCCACCCCCGGCCCCCGGGGGCTCAGCCGGAGAGGGTGTAGGTGCGGCCCTCGCGGCCCCACTCACCGGGCTCGGGGGCCTGCCCCGCGTCCATCGCGCGGATGCAGGGCCGACCGATGTGGGCGTACACCAGGCGCCGGACCCGGTGTCTTGCCGCCTCCGCCCCGACCTCGCGCACGCTGGCGTGGCCGCCGACGCCGCCGCGGAACGTGATCGGCCGCGTCCATGAGGACCCGTCGGCGAAGAGGAGATCGGCACCCGCGGCCCAGGCCGGGAACCGGCGGAACTCCGGCGCCCAGACGGCCAGCAGGCCGTCCAGCTCGATGCGGTACCCGAAGGTGGGGTGCGAGGTGTGCACGACCGGGCACGCGCGCAGCCGGAGCGCGCCCAGGGTGAGGTCGGCGGCGCGCGGGACGAGGCCGCGCTCGGCGGCCATCCGCCGCAGCGGCGCGCGAAGTTCGGCCTGTTCGTCGGTGACCAGCCAGGCGTCCACCCGCCGGGGCGGATCCGCGCCGGGACCGCCGTCCAGGACCACCGCGTGGCCCGCGTGCCGCACCAGCAGCCCCGCGGGCGCGAACCGCGGCGAGTTCATGGCGCCGACCCCGAGCAGGGTCAGCCGCAGGTGCTGGGGCAGCGCTCGGCCCTCCGTGATCGGCTGATCCGGCTGTGGGTGCACCGTAAGGGCCGCCACGGAGCGCCACCGTGGACCTCGCCCGGGTCGGCGTGCCGCCTCGGCTCGGCGCACGGGGCAAAAAGGCGTGAGTTCGCCGCGTCACCAGGATAGATGAGCTGTCAACAATTTCGTTACGCTCCCTCCATGAACGCAACGCCTCGCTGGCTCACCTCGGAGCAGAAGGCCGCCTGGGACAGCTTCATCCGCATGCACGAGAAGCTCATGGGACGACTCACCCGCCAGGTCAGGGCCGACTCCCACATGTCCGCCGCCGACTACATCGTGTTGGCCAAGCTCACCGAAGCCGGCGGCGGACGGATCCGCTTCCTGGACCTGGCCAAGCTGGTGGAGTGGGAGAAGAGCCGCATGTCCCACCAGGTCGGGCGGATGGCGAAGCGCGGCCTGGTGGCCAGGGAGGAATGTCCCGAGGACGGACGCGGAGCGTTCATCGTCGCCACCCCGGCCGGCTACCAGGCGATCGAGGAGGCCGCGCCCGTGCACGTCGAACACGTCCGCCGACTGTTCATCGACGCCCTCACCCAGGAAGAACTCGACACGCTCGCCCGGATCTCGGACCGCGTCATCGCGCACATGGAGAAGCAGCCCGACTGACCGATCGGATGGATGGCTCGGGCCAGTGCCTAGGGGGTCCGCACGCCGAGGAAGGAGCGCAGGGCCGCGTTGACCTCATCCGCGTGCGTCCAGAGCAACCCGTGGGGTGCGCCCTCGATCTCCACATACTCCGCCTTGGGCACGTCCTGTCGAAAGCGGCGGGCGGTGGCGTCGATGGGGAGGATGTTGTCGGCCGTGCCGTGCAATATCAGGGTCGGCTTGCCACTGTCGCGGACCGCTTCGACGTCGGCGCGGAAGTCTTCGATCCAGGCGGGAACGACCGCGTAGGCCGCCACGGGGGCACTCGACACCGCTACGTTCCAGCTCGCGGTGACGGCCTCCTGGCTGATCCGGCCGCCAAGGTTCTCCTCGAGGTTGTAGAAGTTCGAGAAGAACTGCGTGTACCAGGCGTACCGATCGCCTTTCGCCGCTGCCTCGATTCCGTCGAAGACCTCCTGCGGCACACCCTCGGGATTGTCGTCCCGGGCGACGAGGAAGGGCTCGAGCGAGGCCAGGAACGCGAGCTTGGCGACCCTTTCATGCCCGAATCGTGAGACAAGGCGGGCGATCTCGCCCGTGCCCATCGAGAAGCCCACAAGGACGACGTCGCGAAGGTCGAGCGTTTCGAGCACGGTGTTCAGGTCCGCGGCGAAGGTGTCGTAGTCATACCCGGAGTTCACCTTCGACGACTTTCCGAAGCCCCGACGGTCGTAGGTGATGACGCGGTATCCGGCGGCCAGGAGATCGCGCGTCTGGCGCTCCCAGCTGTGACCGTTCAGTGGGTATCCGTGGATGAGGACGACGGGCTGACCGGCGCCCTGATCCTCGTAATAGAGCTCGACCGGCGTGCTGTTCTCGTTCCCTACGGTGATGTATCCCATGTGCTTGTCCCTTTCGAGTCGTTGTGGGCTTCGAGTCGTTGCGGACTTCGAGTCGTTGTGGGCTTCGAGGCCCGGGGGATCGGATCCCCTGTGTTCCTTGCCTGCTCCTGGACCGGTGTCAGACCATCGGGTTGCCGCTGACGGTCGCCTCTGGGGAGGTGAGGTCCTGGATGACGTCCCAGTGCTCGACGATGCGGCCGTTGTCCAGCCGGAAGATGTCGACGATGACGACGGGGTTGGGCGCCCAGCCGTGCACGACGCTGTGGGTGAAGACGAGGTCGCCCTGCGCGGCGATCCGCTGCGGCTCCCACGAGAAGCCCTCCAGGTCGGGCACCGTGGCACGGAGCGTGTCCAGACCGTTGGGCATCCGGGGACTGTGCTGCACATAGGGCTCGGCCCAGTACCGGTCGAGCGCGGTGAGGTCCTTCTCGGTGAAGAGCTCTCGCATGGCGGTGAGCACGATCGCGGTGTTGCGCTCAGCCTGGTCGGCCGCGGTAGGTCCGGTCATGGGTCATGCCTCTTCCATGGTTGCGACAAGGTGGTGGAGGGTGCCGTCGACCGTCACGTTGGAACACAGCGTCCCGTTGGCGAAATCCTCGACGTGGGTGACGGTGGCGCCGCCCAGGTCGAACCTGAAGCTCCTCCCTACCGGCCGCTCGCTCATGACGCCCCCTCATCGTGTGTTCTGACCCCCGAGCATTTAGTTGAACGCGCAAGGCCGCGCCCGCGCCCTCACCCGGGGAGCAGTACGAGCTTGCCGCTCAGGTGCCCCGACCGGCTGACCTCAAGGGCGGCCGCCACCTCGCCCAGGGGATACGCCCGCTGGATCGGCACCCGCAGCCGTCCCGCCTCGATGAGGGCGAGGATCTCCCCGAGCGCTCGGCGCCCGCCCGCTCCCGGCTCGGTCCTGTGGATCCGGATACCGCTCCCGGCCGCGTCGAAGGCCACGAGGGAGAGGACGCGTGCCGGGCCACCGGCGAGCTCGATCGAGTCCGGGATCTCACCGCGCCCCGAGGCGTCGAGGACCGCGTCAACTCCCCGAGGGGAGACGGCCCGTACGCGCTCGACCAGCCCCTTGCCATAGGTGACCGGCTCCGCGCCGAGGGAGCGGAGCCGCTCGTGGTTGCCCTCGCTCGCGGTGCCGATGACGCGCGCGCCCCGGGCGACGGCCAACTGCACGGCGAACGTGCCCACACCACCGGCGGCGGCATGGACCAGGAGCGTCTCCCCCTCGGCGACCTCGAGCTTGTTCAGCGCCTCCCAGGCGGTGATGCCCGCGCCGGCCAGGGCTCCGGCCACCTCCCACGGGACGGAGGGCGGCCTGGCGACCAGCACGGCCGGGTCGGCGAGCGCGGATCTGGCGTAGGACGGGGTGATCGAGGCGCCCAGCACCTCGTCGCCCACGCTGAAGGTGGTCACGCCCTCCCCCACCTGGTCGACCACACCGGCCACGTCGGACCCGAGGCCGCCCGGGAGGTCGAGGGGCATCACCTGGCTCAGGTGGCCATGCAGGATCTTCCAGTCGATCGGGTTGACGCCCGCGGCCCGCACCGCGAGCCGCACCTGGCCAGGGCCGGCGGTGGGCGGCGGAACATCGACGACACGCAGCACATCGGTGGCGCCGTACTCGGAGAACTGCACTGCAAGGGACATCTGCTCGAATCCTGGCCCTTCCGGGGCAATGACGCGTGGGGGGTGGGTCAGCCCGGCGGTGTCCGGCCGCAGGGCCCCGCGTGGTCGCAGTACGGCTGAAGACGGCTCTGCCCGCAGCCACACAGCACGGCCCTGCTCTCGGCGCGCGGGCCCTCCGGCGTGTCCACGCTCAACTCGCCGCGCACGACGAGCTGTCCGGTGGCGTCGCGCGTGATCCGCGTGGGCCGGTCCGGGGTCTCCGACCCGCCGTCCGCGAGTTCGTAGCGCAGCGCACCCGAGGGACAGCGCCGCACCACTTCGGCCAGGCGCCCGGCCTCGGCACCGTCGGGCCGGATCCACGGGCGCGCGGCCGTGTCGAAGACCTCCGGCAGGCCGTTGACGCATTCGGCGGCGTGCAGGCAGCGCCTGGCCTCGAAGGTCACGGTGATCGACCGGCCCTCGTACGCCTTCTTCCCGGTTCCTTCGCTCATACGTGCCTCCTTCGCCGCCGTCCCCTGCTGTTCAGTCGCTGACCTTGCTGCGGGACTGGTACAGCAGGTCCTGGTACTCGGGGTGCCTGGCGATCCACCCCGCGAAGAACGGGCAGGTGGCCAGCACCCGCAGGTTCGCGGCGCGCGCCTCGTCGAGGGCGGTGCGGGCCAGCGCCGACCCGACTCCCCTGCCCTCGTACTCCGGCGCGACCTCGGTGTGCACGAACGCGATCAGCTCCGTCGTGCGGATGTACGCCGCGACGCCCGCGGCCTTGGACTCCCCGTCGACCCGGGCCTCGTACCGCTTGCCTCCGGGAACGTCGCTCACTTCCACGGCCATGTGTCCTCCATGTGTCCTCCGCGTGGGCCTCGTTCCCCACACTAGCCCCACCTGGTTGATGCATCAACTTTTCAGGCCGCGGGCGGGCCGACGTCCACATGCCGCGGCCTCAGCCTCAGCCGCCGTCAGCGCCCGGGCGGCCGAAGACGGGTTGCCGGGATGTCCGGCAACCCGTCCCCAAGGCCGCGGTCGGCCTCCTTCACTCTTCGGTGAGACCCTCCGCGTAGTTCCTGAATTGGCCGTGGACCTGGAGGACACGCGGCCGCGACCACTCGCCCCTGACCCCGAACCTGACATCGCCCATGACGGTCCGGAAGGTCGCCTCCCGTGCGTACGCCGAGAGGCTCGCGTCGTCGAGACCGCCCGTCGCCTCGACGGCCTGGGCGACCACTTCTGCGGGCCGATCACGCACGAGCGCCACGGTTTCCGGCCGGGGCTTCTGCTCCGCGGCGAGAGCGAAGTACCCTTCCGTGAGCGCGGCGTTCGGGTCGGGCCCGGTGGGGATCATGGCGAAGTAGCTCGGACAATGGAGCGCGTTGTTGACGCCGAGGCCCATGAGCCCGACGAAGAAGCGCTCCCGCTCCACCATCAACGGCGTGGCGGGCAGCAGGGCGTTGGTGCCGTATCCGCCGATGACGAGATCCACCTCGTCCTCGTCGATCAGCCGCTGGTAGATCCCGGGAACCTCGTAGATCCGGAAACGACGTCGGCGTTCCCCTGGTCGTCGTGGCGGACGAACTCGACAGGGCGGCCGAGCGGTCCGCCTCGGCCGTTGACGTCCTCGCGCCAGATCTCATGGGCGAGACGGGCCGACCGGCTGTTGTCCGCGAGGGAACCGGTCAGCGACAGGCAGTACCCGATACGGAGGGGAGCCGGTGCGGCAGTCATGTCAGGCGCCGTCTCCGGTCCGCCCCGTGGCGAGGAGCTGCGTCTCCCAGGCGAACGCCACGCCGGTGGCACCGGCGTGCTGAAGCAAGACCTCGGTGAGGCCCGGAAGGGTCTTCTCGCGGGCATAGTCGCGCTGCCACTCGCTCATCACGGCCAGCCAGGTGATCGGAGCCACGCCCGCCCGGATCATGCGCCGCACGGCCATGTCGTGGGCCTCCTTCGAGGCACCGCCCGAGGCGTCGGTGACGACGTAGACCTCGAAGCCCTCGCCCGCCGCCTGGATGGCGGGCATCGCCACACAGACCTCCGTCCAGAGGCCGGCGATGATCAGCTTCTTGCGCCCGGTCGCCTTGACGGCATCCACGACGCGCTGGTCCTCCCAGGTGTTGATGATGGTCCTGTTGATCGGCTGCTGCTCGGGGAACACGTCCTGCACATCCTGGAGGAGAAGGCCGCCGCGCTCCTCAAGAACGGTCGTCAGAATCGTCGGGACGTCGAAAACCTTGGCGGCCTTGGCGAGCCCGACGACGTTGTTGACGATCAGCGTCGGCTCGTGGCTGTGCAGGTTGGCGAACTGGAACGGCTGGTGGTCGATCAGCACGAGGACGCTCTCCTCGGGCGTCAGCAGCGCGTCGAGTCCGGCCCTGGTCTCAGTGCTCACGGGATTCCCTTTCTGGCGCTTCGCGTCCAGGGGCCTCGGGCAGTGCACCGGCATCCCGATGCCTGCGGCGCGGTCGCTCATGGCCGACCGGCGGGCGGACCCCACCATGTGGTTGACGCGTCATCTACGCTAGGTGCCGCTAGTTGAGGTGTCAACTAGCGCCCTGGGCCGGGGGTTTGCCGCCGCTCGACGACCACGGACGGAACGGCGCGGGCGGGGGCGCGGGTCACCTCGGTGACCGCTGGGAGCTCCGGCGCACGGGATGCCTGCTCATGATCGAGACCCTGTTGAAGGCGTTGATGGTGATCGCCACCCAGATCGCCGCGGAGATCTCGTCGTCGGTGAGCACCCGGCGGGCGGCGGCGTAGGCGGCCTCCTGGAGGGCGTCGTCCGCGGGATGGGTGGTGGCCTCCGCCAGGGCGAGGGCGGCGCGCTCGCGCGGCGTGAACAGGTCCGTGTGCCGCCAGGCGGCCAGCACGCCGAGGCGCTGGGTGGTCTCGCCGACGCGCAGCGCGGCCCTGGTGTGCAGGTCGAGGCAGTAGGGGCAGCCGTTGATCTGCGAGACGCGGAGGTCTATCAGCTCCACGAGCGCGCGTTCAAGGCCCGCGTCGGCGGCGGCGGCGCCGACCGCCTCGGAGGTCCGGAGCAGCGCGCGATAGGGCTCGGGGCTCTGCTTGTCGACGAAGATCCGCCGAGCCTCGGGTTCAGGGGTCGGGTCGCTCACTCCGGGCTCCTTCTTCGGGCCGCCGACGGCCGCGCTCGTTCCACCGTGTCGTGGCGCGGTGGATCAGGGTGTACCTTCGACCCACGATGGTAGTTGACACATAAACTAGACGTCGATCGAGTGGAAGGCGGTCAGCGGTGAGCAACGTCGAGGCGGAGCCGGCCGTGCTGAGCTGCGGAGCACCGGCCGACGGCGAGCGGGGAACGGCGCCGCGGGTGGAGGTCCTGGCCCCGCGTGAGGTGCCGCTCGGCGGCCCGCGGGCGATGACGGTGCGGCGCACGCTGCCGCAGCGGGCCCGGACGCTGATCGGGGCCTGGTGCTTCGCCGATCACTTCGGCCCTGACGATGTCGCCGCCACGAGCGGGATGGATGTCCCCCCGCACCCGCACACCGGCCTGCAAACGGTGAGCTGGCTGTTCAGCGGGGAGGTCGAGCACCGGGACAGCCTGGGCAGCCATGCCCTCATCAGGCCCGGAGAGCTGAACCTCATGACGGGCGGGCACGGCATCGCCCACTCCGAGGTCTCCACCCCGCGGACCACGGTGCTGCACGGTGTCCAGCTGTGGGTGGCACTGCCCGAGGCGCACCGCGACGCCGCCAGGGACTTCCAGCACCACATCCCCGACCCCCTGAGCCTCGAGGGGGCCGAGGCCAGGGTCTTCCTCGGCTCCCTCGCCGGGGTCACATCCCCGGTGCGGACCTTCACCCCCCTGCTCGGCGCCGAGATCGTCCTGCGGCCACACGCCACGGTCACCCTCGCCGTGGATCCCGGCTTCGAGCACGGTCTCCTCGTCGACCACGGCCAGGTCCGCATGGCCGACTCGCTGGTGCGCCGGGCGGAGCTGGGCCATCTCGACACCGGGAACGACTCCCTCACGCTGACCAACGCCTCCGACGAGGCGGCCCGGACGCTCCTGCTCGGCGGACCGCCTTTCGATGAGGAGATCGTCATGTGGTGGAACTTCATCGGCCGCAGCCATGACGACATCCTCAGGGCCCGCGCCGCCTGGCAGGACGGCACCGACCGCTTCGGCACCGTCGAGGGCTACCACGGCGACCGGCTGCCCGCCCCCGCCCTGCCCAACGCCACCATCAGGCCGCGAGCGAACCCGCCCCGGAAGGGCACGCGATGACCGCGATGACCGCGATGACACGGCCGACATGACCCGCCACACGGGACATCACACAGGAACAGAACAGAACAGCACAGAACGAGAACATCGAAGGAGCGGCACGCGATGGATGTTTCGCGGATCGAGTTCGGTATCGACAGCTTCGGGGACCGGCCACGCAACGACCGGGGTGAGATCGTCTCGCACGCGGAGGCGATCCGCGCCGCGGTGACCGAGGCGGTCCTCGCCGATCAGGTCGGCATCGACGTGGTCGCGTTGGGCGAGCACCACCGGCCTGAGTACGCGATCTCCAGCCCGGAGACGGTGCTGGCGGGCATCGCCACCGCCACGCGGCGCATCCGGCTCGCCTCGGGGGTGACGGTGCTGTCCTCGGACGACCCGGTGCGGGTGTTCCAACGGTTCGCGACCCTCGACGCGCTCTCCGAAGGCCGCGCCGAGGTGATCCTCGGACGGGGTTCGTTCACCGAGTCGTTCCCCCTGTTCGGGTACGACCTCAAGGACTACGAGGTGCTGTTCGAGGAGAAGATCGACCTGTTCCACCGGCTCCTCGACGAGAAGCCGGTCACCTGGGAGGGCACCACCCGCGCCGCCCTGCACGACGCGGACGTGTACCCGAAGACCGAATCGGGACGCCTCAACACCTGGGTCGGGGTGGGCGGGACACCGCAGTCCATCCTCCGCACCGCCCACTACGGCTTCCGGCTCATGCTCGCCATCATCGGCGGCGCCCCCGATCGCTTCGCCCCCTACGTGGATCTGTACCGACGGGCGAGCGAGGAGTTCGGCACCGACGCGCGGCCGGTCGGTATGCACTCGCCCGGCTTCGTCGCCACCACCGACGAAGAGGCCAGGGAGCTGTTCTACCCCGGGTACCGGGAGATCCGCGACCGGATCGGGGCGCTGCGCGGCTGGCCGCCGATCCGCCGGGAGGAATTCGACGCCGAGGTGGCGCGCGGGTCGCTGTACGTCGGCTCGGTCGAGACGGTCGCCGCCAAGATCGCTCATGCCATCCGGACGCTGGACGCGGGCCGGTTCGACATGATCTACTCCGCGGCCGGCACCGTCTCCGCCACCGCCCGGCTGCGTTCGGTCGAGCTGTACGGCACCCAGGTCATCCCCCGGGTCCGCGAGCTCCTGGCCGAACAGCCCGCCGCGGCGGGCGCGGCACGATGACCGCGCCCGTCTCCACCGTCGGGATCCTGGGGGCCGGGAAGGTCGGCACCGTCCTGGCGCGCCTGGCGGTCGCAGCCGGGTACCGGGTCCTCGTCTCCGGATCCGGTGACCCCGCGAAGATCGCGCTGACCACCGAGATCCTCACCCCCGGCGCGACCGCCGTGTGGTCGGCCGAGGCCGCGGAGGCCGCCGACGTGGTGATCCTCGCCCTGCCGCTCGGCAGACACCGCGACCTCCCGGTCCCGCAGCTGGCGGGGAAGCTGGCCGTGGACGCGATGAACCACTGGTGGGAGGTCGATGGTCCCCGCGACACGATCCTGCCGCCCGGCGCCTCGTCGAGCGAAGTCGTGCAGCGGTTCCTGACGGGCGCGCGCGTCGTGAAAGCCCTCAACCACATGGGCTACCACGACCTCGAGGACGGGGCCCGCCCGGTCGGCAGCCCCGGCCGCAAGGCGATCGCGCTCGCCGGTGACTCGCCCGAGGATCTCACCGTCGTGTCGGAGCTGGTCGACACGCTCGGATTCGACCCCCTCGCCATCGGTGACCTCGCGGCGGGCGTCCGGCTCGAGCCCGGCACCCCCGCCTTCGGCGCCAACGTCGACGCCGACCGGCTTCGCGCTCTCACCAGCGCCCCCGCCCCGGCCACACTCCAGGAGCGCCCATGAACCGAAGGTCAGCACCTCGGCCGGACACCCGACCGCCTCCGGTCCCCCACCGTTTCCCGCACGACGACTCAGCGACGGGAAGGGTCGTGGCCCGCGCCGCGACGCCGTCCCACGAAAGGAGAGCCGGATGACCGAGGGACTCTTCGACACCACCGGCGCGCCCGTGACGGTCGGGATCGATGTCACAGGGCCGATCAGCGCCTACACCGTGAAGCTCGCCGATGGATCACCCGTCGGCAGGGCCGACTTCGTCGACGCTCCCGGAGCGGACGGCGTCCGGATCTTCTTCCACACCGAGGTGGACCAGGAGTTCGGTGGCCGGGGTCTGGCCGGGCTGCTGGTGCGTGAGGCGCTCGCGGACAGCGTGCGCAAGAACCTCACCGTCGTGCCCGTGTGCCCGCTGTTCGCCCGTCACCTGAAGAGGCACGGTGACGAATTCGTCGCGAGTGGCGGCGTGTTCCGCCGGGCGACACCCGCCGACATCGCCCTGGCCACGCGCGCCGCGCGGAACGGGGCATGAGATCCCGGAGGAGGACACATGCGGTCGGTCATTCGCGACTACCTGGCCGAGGCACTCGGAGATGTGGAGTCGGACACCTCGGGGGAGCCCGCGGGGTACATCCCCGAGCTCGCGGCAGCGGACCCCGAGCGCCTCGGCGCGGTCTTCGCCACCGTTGACGGCCAGGTCTACGGTGCGGGCGACATCGACACCGAGTTCACGATCCAGTCGATCTCCAAGCCGTTCGCCTACGCGCTGGCACTGGCCGATCGCGGCTTCGACCCCGTGCTCGCCAGAATCGGTGTCGAGCCATCGGGAGAGGCGTTCAACCAGATCTCCCTCGAAAGCGATACCGGGCGCCCCCTCAACCCCATGATCAACGCCGGTGCGATCACCGCCCACTCGCTGGCCGGGTCGGGGGAACTGAAGCCCGCGGAGCGCGTGGAACGCGTGGTCCACGGCCTTTCGGCGTTCGCCGGTCGTCCGCTGCGGATCGATGAGGCGGTGTGCGCGTCGGAGTTGGAGCACGCGCACCGCAACCTCGCCATCGCCCACATGCTCCGCAGCCACGACATCCTCACCGAGGACCCGAGGGCCGCCGTCGACGGCTACACCCGCCAGTGCTCCGTGCTGGTCACCGCGCGGGATCTGGCCATGATGGCCGCGACGTTGGCGAACCACGGGGTCAATCCCCTCTCGGGTGAGCGAGTGATACGCGAGCCGGTGGTGCGTCAGGTGCTGAGCGTCATGTTGACGTGCGGCATGTATGACGCGGCCGGTGACTGGGCGACCCAGGTCGGCATCCCGGCGAAGAGCGGCGTGGCCGGGGGCCTGATCGGCGCGCTCCCCGGCCAGATCGGCATCGCCACGTTCTCGCCACGCCTCGACCCCCACGGGAACAGCGTTCGCGGGGTGTCGCTGTTCGAGCGATTCTCCTCCGACATGGGCCTGCATGTGATGGAGGTCCCGGCCGCCGCGCGCGCGGTCGTGCGCTCCAACCACGTCATCGGCAGCGGACCGCACGCGATCCGGGTCCTCCAGCTGCAAGGGGGGATCCGCTTCGCCGGAGCCGAGAGAATCGTTCGGGAGACCATGGACACCGCGCCGCGGGAAGCCAGGGTGGCGCTGGACCTCACCATGGTCTATTCGATCGACGACGTGGCACGGCGGATGCTGCTCGAGGTCACGCGTCGGCTCACGCTGGACGGCCACGAGGTCTACCTCGTCGACCCGGAAACGATCGTCCCCCGTCCCGATCCCGGCGATGGTGGCCGCGTCACCGTGGTCAACGACATCGAACACGTCGTGACGAACAAGCCGTGATTCCGCCGTGGCCCGGGGCCGGGCGGCGGTTCACGGTCCCCGCGGCGCCTCGCGCCCGGCGTCCGCGCCCTCACCCTCACCGTCGTCAGGAGCCGGGCCGAGCCTGCGGCGGGCCGCTTCCAGACGCTCGGCGTAGTCCGCGGCGAAGATCCCCACCAGCGACCTGTCGAGCGTCCCGGCGATGCGGTGCAGGGGCGCCCAGACCGCCGGATCGCCGACGAGACGACCGAGGTCGGTCATCTGCACCCGCTCCAGCCAGTCCGACAGGACCAACGCCTCGTCCGGGGTGAGTCTGATGACGATCTCAGGATTCTCCACCCCTCGAACATAGTCCACCGCATCACGGTAATTCGGTGAGATGTTCCAGCGGTAAGAAACGCAATGGCTCGGGATCGACGGGAAAATCTCCCCCCGTGAACCGCCCCGGCGGTCTTCACACGTGGCTCTCGCCGACTGCTTCACGGTCAACGATGTCCCCCACCATCACGAGACCATCAGCGAGCGAGGAAAGCTGTGCCCAGGAGCTGCACAGTCCAACTCACGTTTCCCTCCAGCCATGAACCCGACCCCCGTCCGTCGCGTTATTACTGCGACTACGCCCCCTCCCCTGCCCGAGCTGATCGCCGGGCTCGTCGTGCGCCACGGCGGCCCATGGGCCCCCGCCCCGATCAGGCGGGCGTTCGAGGGGCTCGGCCCGTTGGACCGGCCCGAGGACCAGCCCACCCATGGCGCGCGGCTCGACGCCTGGGCCGCCTTCGTCGAGGGGCTGCTCGCGGCGTCCGGGCCTGCGGACGCCGCTCGCCCCCTGAACACCCCGCGCCCGGCGCGGGTGGGGTCGACGGGGAGGCCCCGCCCGGGCCGCGTGGCCAGGTCGTTCCCCGTCCCAACGCCCCCTCGGCGCCCGTCCCGCCGCGCGGTGGTACTCGGTGGCATCCTTGTCCTGCCGACACATGTCCGGTGGTACAGACGAACGGCGCGCGCTCCCGCATTCGAGTGGCGTCGGGTGCGAGCCCTTGCGGCTTTTTCACCTGCGTGGCTTATTGGACATGTCCAACCGGCGGGCAGCCCACCCTCTCCGGGGAGGATGGTGTATTCGCCGGTTTCCGCCGAGAGTGCCCGGCACCGGTAGTCGGCGAGCATCATATGGGCAATCTCCGAGAGGGATTGGACGCGCCGGTCGGTGCCTTCAGGCACCGACCGGTGCGGACCCTCTCCGCCGCCCGGTTCGCCCCGTGGATCCTCGCGCGCTCCGCATTTCCGGGTGCCGAGGAAAAGACCGGGGACCTCTCCTTCTCGCCGCTCCGCACAGCGGTCCGCCCATCCGCTCCAGGAGCCGACTCACCCGGATTCGGTGACCGGCGTCCATGGAATTCCCGCGCCCAGGGCAGCCGTGGCCTGTCGTCCGGATCCGCGCACCGTTCAACGGCACCGTTCCGCGCGCCGTTCAGCGGCATCGTTCCGCGCACCATCCGGTTCAGCAAGGGAGACATCATCATGCCCATCTCACCCAACCAGGGGCCGTCCGGCGGTGGGACCTCGGTCATCATCACGGGGACCAACCTGTCCAACGCCAGTGCCGTGCGCTTCGGCACCAAGCCGGCGACGATCACGGCCAACTCCCCCACGTCGGTCACCGTGGTGTCGCCCTCGGGCTCGGGCGTCGTCGACGTGCGGGTCACGACGCCGGGCGGCACCAGCAACCCGCTGCCCTTCTTCTACGTGCCGGCGCCCCTCAAGACGGGCGTCGACCCGCTCTCCGGGCCCACGGCCGGTGGCAACGTCGTCACCATCACCGGCACGGGGCTCACCACCGCGTCCTCGGTGAGCTTCGGCGCGTCGACGGCCGTCCCGACCGTCGTCAACGACGGCCAGCTCACCGTGGTGGTCCCCGCGGGAGCGGCGGCCGGGCCGGTGGGCGTGAGCGTCACGACGGCCGGTGGCGTCCACAACGGCGTCACCTATGTGTACGTGGACGGTCCGACGATCACGGACGTGGACCCCGCCTCGGGGCCCACCTCGGGCGGCACCGCGGTGACCATCACCGGGACCAGCCTGACCACGACCGGGTCGGTCACGTTCGGCGGCAACGTGGCGCCGTTCACCGTGGTGTCCGACAGCACGGTGACGACGCTGACCCCGCCGGGGGCCGCGGGCGCGGTCGACGTCGTGCTCACCAACGACGGCGGCAGCGACACGGCGGTCGGCGCGTACACCTATGTCGCGGGGCCCGGCATCTGACCGGTACCGGCGTCACGGCGAACGCGTCCACCAGCGCACGCGTCGACCAGCGCACGCGTCCACGAGGGGCCGGGACACCCCGGCCCTCCGCCCCGGGCCCCGGCCGGGCGGTCCCGCACCGGCCGGGGCTCCTTCTCAAGTTCTCAAGGGAATCTTCTCAAGGGATCATCGAGGAACCCATCGTGAGCGAATCAGACAACCCGAATCCGCCCCCGCCCTCCGCACCCACCGTGACCTCCGTGTCGCCCTCGTCGGGCCCCGCCACCGGCGGGAACACCGCGCAGGTGCGCGGAACGGGATTCCAGGGCGTCACCGCCGTCCGCTTCGGCGGCCAGGCGTCCCCGGACTTCGACGTCACGTCGAGCACCCGGATCTCGGCCGTCGTGCCCGCCGGGACCGGGACCGTCCGGGTCACCGTGACCACCCAGCGGGGGACCAGCACCCAGAACGTCACCTATCGCTATGTCACGGCGGACCTGCCGACCCTGACATCGGTCCAGCCGACGCGTGGGCCGGTAGCGGGCGGGAACGCCGTGACCCTCACCGGCACCGGGCTCGGCGGGGCGACCGCCGTCCTGTTCGGCACGGTCCCGGCGACGTCGTTCACCGTCCAGTCCGGCACCCGGATCGTCGCGGTCGCCCCGCCCGGCCTTCCCGGCCCCGTCGAGATCACGGTGACCACGGCCGACGGCACCACCGACCCGGGGGTGCTCTACTTCTACGCGGCGGAGCCGGTGTTGACCGCGCTCAGCCCGCCGTCGGGCCCCGTGGCGGGCGGCACCACCGTCACCCTGACGGGCACGGGCCTCCTGGGCACCACGGCCGTGACGTTCGGGTCGAGCCCGGCCACGTCGTTCGCCGTCGTCTCGGACACGCAGGTGACGGCGGTCGCGCCGCCGCGCGCGGCCGGGACCGTGCCGGTCACCGTGACGACCCCCTCGGGGACGAGCAACGGACTGGCGTACGTCTATGTGTCGGCGCCGCAGCTCACCGCGATCAGCCCCGCGTCCGGGCCCCTCGTGGGGGGCACGGTGGTGACGCTGACCGGGAGCGGCCTGACCGGGGTGACGACCGTGCTGTTCGGCGCGGTGCCCGCGGCGTTCACCGTGCTGTCCGACACCCATCTCACGGCCGTCGTGCCGCCCGGGCCCGCGGGGCCCGTGGCCGTCACGGTCGTCGCGTCGGGGGGCACGAGTCCGTCCGTGACCTTTACCCGGGTGCCGCCCCCCGAAATCTGACGGGCGATTTCCTCTCCCGTCAATCGCATTGAAGGCACGCCTCTGCCAAGAGGCGTGCCTTCATTTTTTGTCCCCTGAATTCGCCCCATGCACCCTGTACCACCCCGCGATGAATCCACACCACCTTTCATGTTTCCTTCGCCGCACGTACGGTGGACGGGAAATAATTCATACGGAAGGAGCCGACGTGACAACGATGGTGTTCCTCATCGGGGGACCGCTTGACCTACCGAGGTTATGGACGGCGCCTCAGGTGCGCGATCAGGAGAATCTGAAGATTCAGCATGGGAATGGATATGAGCATTTCAGCTTCGCCGAGGAGTACAGGGTGTTCCAGGGTTCGGCGCTTCCCGTGTACCGATGGCGCCGCCGCACATTCATCGCCGAATAGCGGCGACCCATTCCCGGAAAAGGAGCAGCCATGACCTCGACCGCCCAGGGCATGCAGGCGAGGGACGCGGTGGTCACCGGGCTGGGATTCTGCCTCCCTGGACCGACGGGGCCGACCTTCACCGCGGACGACGTGTGGCGCGTCGCCTCGCACGGGCAGACCGCCCTCCTCCAGGGAGAGGTGTACTTCGGGGCGGTGCGGCTCACCCCGGCGATGTTCGACGAGCGGCTGCCCGGCGTCCCGGCGTTCTTCTCCCGGCACTACACCCCCGTGCACCGCTACGGCCTGGTCTCGCTCGTCGAGGCGTGCGCCGACGCCAGGCTCGACATCGCGTCCGACGCGCTGGCCAGGGCCGCCGTGCTGGTCGGCCGCGGATCCGTCGACACCAACGTCGGCAGCTATCTCTCGGTCCTGCACGCCGACCCCCTGACCACCGAACCCGCCGAGGCCATGGAGATGTTCGTGGCCGCGCAGCAGGCGGTGACCCCCTCGGACGTCGCGCTGGTGCAGGCGGCCCTGACGCGCTCGGCCGGGCCAAGCTTCACGGTCTCCTGCGGATGCGCCTCGTCGGCCGTGCAGATCGCGAACGCGCGCCGCATGATCGCCTGGGGCGAGGTGGACGTCGCCCTCGTCACCGGCGTCGACGCGTTCAACGTCGACCTCATCGAGAACATCCAGCGCCTGCTGCGGGGCGCCCAGCACACCTACGACGACATCAGGTCGGACGGCATGCCCGACCTGCTGCCCTCCTTCCTCTCCCTCATGCGCCCCTACGACCGGCGCGCCGTCAGCATCAACCACGGGGAGGGCTCGGCGACGCTCGTGCTGGAGAGCCGCGAGCACGCGGACCGCAGGGGCGCGCCCGCCTACGGGCAGGTCCTGGCGTGCGGCATGACCAGGGACGGCCTGGCGAATCCGCTCGCGAGCGACGAGTCGGGGGCCGAGCTCGTCGCCGCCGTCCGCGCGTGCCTCGGGCGGCGCTGGAGCCCGGACGAGATCCCCTATGTGCACGGCGGCAGCGACGGCAACACCACGGTGACCGCCTTCGAGGCCAACGCCATCACCGAGCTGTACGGCCCCGACTCCGGCGTCCTGATGACCTCGCAGGAGGGCTGCTTCGGCCACAACGGCGCGCCCGCGGGCTGCCTCGGGGTGGCGTTGACGCTGCTGATGATGGAGAACGGCGAGGTCTGTCCCACCGCGAACTGCGAACAGCCCGCCGATGGCCTGCCGTTCGACCCCGTGCCGGGGAGCCGGGCGCGACGGCTCGACTTCGACCGCGCGCTCACCCTCAACTACCAGGTCGGCGGGGTGAAGCACGCCATTCTCCTGGGCGGCCCCGACCCCGCGTGACGCCTCGGGCCGCCCGCCCCCGATGCCAGGAGCCCTGTGCAAGGAACAACGAGGAGGAATCCATGGGGAAGCGGACAGACGCGCCGGTCGGCGGCGCGCCCCACGAGGCCATCGCGGTGATCGGCATGGGATGCCGACTGCCAGGCGACGTCGACTCCCCCGCCGCGCTCTGGCGGCTCATGGTGACGGGCCGCGACGCCGTGGGGCTCCCGCCGCCCGGGCGCGCGGACCTGTGGGAGGGGCACGCGCCGGGCTCGGGGCCCCCCGAGGGCGGCTATCTGCGGGACGTGTCGCGTTTCGACGCGGACTTCTTCGGGGTGTCGGGCCGCGAGGCGGACGTCCTCGACCCGCAGCACCGGCTGCTCCTCGAGGTCGCGTGGGAGGCGCTCGAACACGCGGGCGTCCCGCCGGAGTCGCTCGCCGGGACCCCGACCGGGGTGTTCACCGGCCTGAGCTACACCGACTACATGGACCGCCTCGCCGGGCGGCCCGAGGAGCTCGCGGGCTCGGTCCTCACCAACGGGCACGCCGTCGCACCGGGCCGGATCTCCTACCTGCTCGGGCTGCACGGCCCCTCGATCGCGCTCGACACCGCCTGCTCGTCGTCGCTCGTGGCGCTGCACCTGGCGGGCCACGCCCTGAACGCCGGGGAGTGCGACCTGGCGCTCGCCGGGGGCGTGAGCCTGGTGCTCCAGGCGCGCACCACCCGGTCGTTCGCACGGATGGGCATGCTGTCGGACTCGGGCCGCTGCCGCACGTTCGACGCCGCCGCCGACGGCTTCGTCAGGGGCGAGGGGTGCGGTGTCGTCGTTCTCAAGCGCCATCGCGACGCCCTCGACGACGGGGACCGGATCCTCGCCCTGGTCCGTGGCACGGCCCTCAACCAGGACGGCGCGTCCGAGGGCCTCGCGGCGCCCTCGGCAGCCGCGCAGCGCGCGGTGTACCGGGAGGCGCTGGCCCGCGCGGGCGTCGACCCGGGTGACGTGGGCATGGTGGAGACCCATGGCACGGGGACGCCGGTGGGCGACCCGGTCGAGTTCTCGGGGCTCGCCGAGGTCTACGGCACCGGCAGGGACCGCTGCGCCCTCACCTCGGTGAAGACGCATCTCGGGCATCTGGAGCCCGCCGCCGGGATCGTCGGGCTGCTGAAGGCCGTGAGCTGCCTGGTGCGCGAACGGATCCCCCCGAACCTCCACTTCCGCGCCTGGAACCCGGAGATCCACCCCGAGGGCACCCGCCTGTTCGTCCCCACGGAGCTGACGGAGTGGCCCGTGCGCGAGGGGCCGAGGCTGGCGGCCGTCTCGTCGTTCGGGTTCTCGGGGACCAACGCCCACGTGGTGCTCGAACGGGCCCCGGGCCAGGCGGCCGGGCCGCGCGTGCCGCGCCCCCGCACCGGCGTGGCCACCCCCGAGGCGTTCCTGGTCGCCGCCGGGTCGGCCGCCGCGCTGCCCGCCGCGGCCGAGCGCCTGGCCGACTGGCTGGAGACGGACGAGGGCGCCGACGTGCCGCTGGGCGACCTGGCGCACACGCTGGCCCTGCGCCGCGGCGCGGGGCGCGGGCGGCTCGGCGTGCTCGCCGCGTCGCGGGATCAACTCCTGGGCGGGCTGCGGTCGTTCGCCAGGGGCGAGCCGCGCCCCCGCACCGTGGTCGGCTCCGTGGCCGCCGGTGTGGCGCGGCGGCCCGTGTGGGTGTTCTCGGGCCAGGGCTCGCAGTGGCCTGGGATGGGGCGGGGGCTGCTCGCGGCGGAGCCCGCGTTCCGGGCGGCGCTCGCGGAGGTCGATCCGCTGATCGCCGCCGAGGCGGGCTTCTCGGTCCTGGACGTCGTGCGCGACGGCGCCCCGGTGACCGGGTGCGCGCGGGTCCAGCCGGTGCTGTTCGCCGTTCAGCTGGGCCTTGCCGCCGTGTGGCGCTCCCACGGGGTGGATCCCGCCGCCGTGATCGGGCACTCGATGGGCGAGGTGGCCGCGGCGGTGGTGTGCGGCGCCCTGTCGCCCGCCGACGGCGTCCGCGTCATCTGCCGCAGGTCCGCGCTGCTGGACCGCATCGCGGGGGCGGGCGCCATGGCGTCGGTGTCGCTGCCCGCGGACGCCGTGGAGGCCGAGCTCTCGGGGCGCGCCGTCTCGGTCGCGGTGCTCAGCGCGCCCGGCACCACGGTGGTGTCGGGCGACGCCGCGGAGGTCGAGCGGCTGGTGGAGGGCTGGGCGGCGCGGGGCGTCCCGGCCGCGGGGATCGCGGTGGACGTCGCGTCCCACTCGCCCCACGTGGATCCGCTGCTGCCCGATCTACGCGCGGCGCTCGCCGAGTTGCGCCCCGGGCCGCCCCTGGTCCCCTTCTACTCGACGGTGTCGGAGACGACGCGGGCGACGCCGGTCCTGGACGCCGCCTACTGGTGCGCGAACCTGCGGCGCCCGGTCCGTTTCACGGCGGCGCTGGCCGCCGCCGCGGCGGACCGGCATCCGGTGTTCGTCGAGGTCTCGCCGCACCCGGTGGTCGCGCCCGCCGTCGTCCAGTCCCTGGCCGGGCTGATCGACGACCCGGTGGTGCTGCCCACGCTCCGCAGGGGCGAGGACGAGCCGGCGACGCTGCTCGAGCAGCTGACGGCGCTGCACTGCGCGGGGACCGCGGTCGACTGGTCGCGGCGCCACGCGGGCGGCGCCCTCGTCGACGCGCCCCCCATGACGTTCGACCGCAGGCGCCACTGGGCGGCGCCGACAGGCCCGGTCGGCCCGGTCGGCCCGGGGACCGCGGCCACGCCCGCGCGGGCGCCCGCGGAACGGACCCCGCCGGGCGACCGCACGGAGGCGCCGGGCGACCCGGTGCGCCACGTGTGGCGGGCCGACCTCGGGACCGCGGCCCAGCCGTGGCTCGCCGACCACCAGGTCTACGGGGCCCCGGCGCTCCCCGGCGCGTTCTCCGGCGCGCTCGCGCTGACGTGCGCCCACGAGGTGCTCGGGGGCGCCCTCGGCGAGATCGAGGTCTCCGACCTCCGCTTCGAGGAGCTCCAGCCGCTCGGCGGGCGCGCGGTGGTGAGCACGGTGGTGACCCCGACCGGCGCGGACGGCGCGCGCTGCGAGATCTTCGGGCGCGGCGACGACGACGCCTGGGTGCGCAGGTCCTCCGCCATGGCGCGGCGCTCGGCGGCGCCCAGGGGCGGCGCGCCCGCCTCCGTCAGGGCGCTCGCGCTGCGCCACCCGCGCGCCGTCCCGCCCGATGACCTGTACGCGGGGCTGCGCGCCCGGGGCATCGTGCACGGCGCGGCGTTCCGCGGCATCGATGAGCTGTACGCGTCGCGCACCTGGAACAGCTTCTGGGCGCGGCTCGCGCTGCCGCCCGAGGCGCGGGGCGTGGCGCGTGGCCTGGCCGTGCACCCGGTGGCGCTCGACCTGTGCGCCCAGCTCGTCGCCGCGCGGATCGTCCCCGAGCACGGCGCGCGTCCGCTGCTGCCGGTCGGGGCGCGGTCGTTGCGGATCCTCGGCGAGCCCGAGGCGGCGGAGTACGGCCACGCGCACGTGTTCGAGGTGAACGCGGACGGCTTCACGGGGGATGTGCGCCTCCTCGACGGCGCGGGGCGGCCCGTGCTGGCCATGGACGGGCTGCGGTTCGCCCACCGGGCCGAGCGGGAGCCGCGGCACGCGGAGGACGGCTGGCTCATGGGCGTCGCGTGGGCGCGGCGGCCCGCAGGGCCTGGCGCGGGCGACCCGGGACCCGCGGTGCTCCTCGGCGAGGACGGGGCGGCGGCCGCGTCGCTCGCGGACGCCCTGCGGGCGGCGGGCTCCCCGGTCGAGCTGTGGCCGGGCACCGAGGACGGCGCGGGGGCCGAGGACGGTGCGGTCGCCGAGGACGGCGCGGGCGTCGAACGCCTCGCGGAGGAGCTGGGGGAACGGCTGCGCCTGGCCGACGTCGCGCCCCGCGCCCTGGTCCTGCTGTGCGCCGGGCGCCCCGCCGACGAGGAGCCGACGGGCGCGGCGTTGCGGAACGTTCGGGCGCTGCTGGCCGCCGCCCGCGCGGTCACCGCGACGCCGACCGAGCCGCCGCGGCTGTACGCGGTCACGCGGGGGGCGTGCGCGGTCGCCCCGCACGACGTGCCCGATCCGGCGCAGGGCGCGCTGCGCGGCGTGGTCCGCGTGGCCGCGCTCGAGCACCCGGAGCTGCGGGTCACCCTGGTCGACGCGGACCCCGGCGACGGGTGGGCCACGGCGGCGGCCGGGGAGATCGTGCGGGGCGGGCCCGATGACGAGGTGGCCCTGCGCGGCGCGGAGCGGCACGTCGCCCGGCTGGTGCGCGCGCCGATCGGCGAGGGGGAGCGCGCCGCGGCGGGCACGCGGGTGGTGCGCTACGGCGTGGACGGGTTCCGGCTGCGGGTGGGGCGGCTCGGCGACCTGGAGAGCCTGGCGCCCGTCGCCACCGGGCGGCGCGCCCCAGGGCCCGGCGAGGTGGAGCTGCGGGTCAGGGCCGCGGGCCTCAACTTCCGCGATGTCCTGACCGCCCTCGGCCTCCTGCCGGGCGGCGAGGACGCGCGCGACCGGATCGGCTTCGAGTGCGCCGGGGTCGTGACGGCGGTCGGGCCCGGCGTCGGGCATGTCGCCGAGGGGGACGAGGCGCTCGCCCTGGCCATGGAGGGCGGCGCGTTCGGGTCGTTCGTCACCGTGCCGGGCGACGCGGTGGCGCCCGTGCCGCGTGGCATGGACGCGGTCGCCGCGGCCGGGCTGCCGCTGTCCTTCCTCACCGCCTGGTACGCGCTGCGGCACGTGGCGCGCCTCGGCGCGGGCGAGCGGGTCCTCATCCACTCGGCCACGGGCGGCACGGGCCTCGCGGCCATCGCCGTCGCCCGGCTGCTCGACGCCGAGGTGCTCGCCACCGCGGGCAGCGAGGAGAAGCGGCGCCATCTGCGGGGCATGGGCATCGCGCACGTGCTGGACTCCCGCTCGCTCGACTTCGGGCGCCGCGTCCGCGAGCTCTCCGGCGGCGAGGGCGTCGACGTCGTGCTCAACTCCCTGGCCGGGCCCGCGATCCGGGCCGGTCTCGAGACGCTGCGCCCCTTCGGCCGGTTCGTCGAGCTCGGCGTCCGCGACATCCTGGCCGACACACCGCTCGGGCTCGCGCCGCTGCGGGAGAACATCACGCTGGGCTCGGTGGACCTGATCGGTCTCTGGCGCTCGCGCCGCGACCTGTTCGGGGCGCTGCTGCGTGAGGTGCTCGACGCGTTCGACGACGCCAGGCTCAGACCGTTCGGCCACCAGGCGTTCCCGATCGAGGCCGCGCGCACGCCGTTCCGGCTGATGGCCGGGGCCCGGCACATCGGCAAGCTGGTCCTCACCGTGCCCGACGCGGGCGAGACCACCGCGGCGCGGGCCGACGAAGGGCCCGAGGTGCGCGGCGACGGCAGCTATGTCGTCACCGGCGGGCTCAGCGGCCTCGGCCTCGCGTGCGCGCGCTGGCTCGGCGAGCGCGGGGCGGGCCATGTGGTGCTCAACGGCCGCACCGCGCCGAGCCTCGCGGCGGCCCGCACGCTGCACGAGCTGTCACGGGCGGGGACGAAGGTGTCGGTCGTGCTCGGCGACATCGCCGACCCCGCGACCGCCGCCAGGATCGTCGGGGCGGCGACGGCGCGCGAACGGCGGCTGCGCGGGGTCGTGCACTGCGCGATGGTCCTGGCCGACGCGGCCCTGACCACGCTGGAGGAGCGGCAGCTCCGCCAGGTGTGGGCGCCCAAGGTGACCGGGGCCTGGAACCTGCACCTGGCGACGGAGGGCGCGCCGCTCGACTGGTTCGTGGTCTTCTCCTCCATGGCCTCGCTGCTGGGGAACCGGGGCCAGGCGAGCTACGCGGCGGCCAACGCCTGGCTCGACTCGTTCGCGGCGCTGCGGACCGCCCGCGGGATGCCGACCCTCGCGGTCAACTGGGGCCCCTGGGGGGAGGTGGGCGCCGCGACCGACTTCGCCGAGCGCGGCCATGCCACGATCTCGACGGCCGAGGGGCTGCGGGCCCTGGGAAAACTGCTGGCCCACCGCAGGGTCATGACCGGTGTCATTCCCGGGGAGCCGCGTTCCTGGATTCCGGCGGACGCGCGCGACATCCCCTTTTTCTCCGAGGTGCTACCGGCGCGCCGAGCAGCCGAATCCGGGCCGGGCGCGGAATCGGATGCGCGACCGGGGGCGGAATCCGGGGAATCCATGGGACCCGCGGAATCCATGGAATCCGCCGCGGAATCCGTTCCCGGCGCGGCGGAGGGCCACTCCCCCGACGGGCTGTCGGCGCTGCTGCGTTCGCTGCCGACGGGCCTCGCGCGGCGCGACGCGATCGAGCGCCATGTGTCGGGGCACATCGCCGCGGTGCTCCGCGTCGACGACCGGCGGATCGACCCCAGGACGCCGCTGCGCGCCCTGGGGTTCGACTCGTTGCTGGCCACGGAGGTGCGGGTGCGCCTCGAACGGGACACCGGCCTGCGCCTGCCGGGGAACTTCGTGTGGGGGCACCCGACGCTCGAGTCCCTCGCCGGGGCCCTCGCCGAGCGGCTCGGCGTGGACCTCTCCTGAGCCGATCCGCCGCGCCGCCGCCGCGGCCCGGGAAACGCGACACGCGTTTCCCGGGCCCTTTCCTTTTCGGCCCACAGAATGGCCGGAAAAGCGGGAACACTCCGGCGCTCTTGTGTTCATAGCATTCGACCCCGCGGCATACCCGGATGCATCGACGCGCATTTCTCGCGCCTTCCTACGACGCCTCGCCCTTGCTTCAATAAACGAGAAGAAAACCCGGGTCGATCATGCCCGGGAATTAATCGAGGAGGAAAAGGTGAAATCTCGCAGAATCTCTCCACTGGCCGTCATCGGCGCCGTGGGCGCGGCCCTGACATTGGGCACCGTGCCCCCGGCCGCCGCGTTGCCGACCCTCGTGCCGTGCTCGGTCACCGCGCTGGTGGACGCGGTGGAGGACGCGAACACCGCGGGGGGCGGCGACCTCCTGCTCGCGACCGGCTGCACCTACACGCTGACGGCCGCGTACAGCGGCGAGGACGGCCTGCCCCCGATCACCTCGGACATCGACATCCTGGGGACCGGCACGACCATCACCAGGAGCGCCACCGCCCCCGACTTCCGCCTCTTCCACGTGGCCGCGACCGGCGACCTGGAGCTCTCGGTCCTCACCCTCAGCGGAGGATCGGTGACCGGCAACGGCGGCGCCGTCCTCAACGAGGGCGACCTCACCGTCAACGCCAGCACGGTGAGCGGCAGCTCGGCCGACGGGCAGGGCGGCGGCATCGCCAGCACCGGCACGCTGTCCGTGGACGCGGCCAGCAGGATCACCACCAACACGGCGGCGACGGGCGGCGGCGGCATCCTGACCGAGGGGACCGCGACCCTGCGCGCCTCCACCGTGGACCGCAACCAGGTGACGGGCACGGCCGCGCTCGGCGGCGGGCTGCTCAACGACGGCGGGACCGTCACGATCGAGGCCAGCGGCATCGCCTCCAACACGGCCACGGCCGACGACGGCTCGGGCGCCGGGATCGCCACCGTGGGCGGCACCGTGACGGTGAACCTCGGCGTGGTGGAGGGCAACCGGGCCGACACGGCCCCCGGTGGCATCTCCAACGACGGCGGAACGGTCACGCTGACGCTCTCGCCCGTCTTCGGGAACACCCCGGGCAACTGCACGGGCAGCCCCGACCCCGTTCCCAACTGCTTCAACTGAGGTAGCCGTCCACGGCTCCCGCACTTCTCCGGGCAGGGCCCGCAGCGACGTCCCGACCGCGGGTCGGGGCGAGCGGCCCTGCCCGGAGAGGCGTTCCCCCGCGCCCCGCCCCGCCCC
The DNA here is from genome assembly GCF_003626575.1 of Streptomyces radicis. Lineage (GTDB taxonomy): Bacteria > Actinomycetota > Actinomycetes > Streptomycetales > Streptomycetaceae > Streptomyces > Streptomyces radicis. The sequence continues at coordinate 254,771 of NZ_RBDY01000003.1, forward strand.
CCTTCACGCCTGCACGGGGATCCCGCTGTCGGAGAGCAGGGCGTTGAACTCCTCCGTCGCCGCGGCGTCCCCGCAGGTCCTCAGCCGCCGCGTGAAGTCACGCAGATACCTGACGCACAGGTGCGAGCGGAGCCCCGTCATCAGCTCGAGCGCCCCCGTCGCCGCGTGCGACGCCTGCCGAGGGTTCCCCCGCTCGGCCTCGGCGCCCGCGAGGAGCAGCGAGACGATCACCCGCTGGCGCACCCGGTGCGGCGGGTGGGCGGCCAGCGCCTCGCGCGCCCAGTGCGCGCTCTCCGACGGCTGGTTGAGGTCCTGGTAGCAGTGCGCCAGCTCCTGGGCGAGGAACGCCCGGTCGAACGCCATGATCCCCTCCCCCCTGACGGCCTGCTCCGCGTCGCCGAGCGCGGCGACGGCCCGCTGCGCCGCCGTTCCGCAGGAGCGGGCGTCACCGAGCAGGGCATAGCCGCGCGCCTCCGCGGCGTGGCAGGCGGACTTGGTCGCCGCGCCGAGGCCGTGCGCCCCCTCCCTGGCGACGAGCGCGAGCTGGAGCACCTCCCTGGGGTGGCCCAGGTCGGGGGCGAGGCGGCTCATGCCGAGGGCGAGCACGAGGCTGCCGAGCGCGCGGTCCCCCGCCATCTGCGTCATCCGCAGCGCCTGGATGTAGTAACGCTGGGCCAGGCTCGGCCTGTCGACGTCGAGGGCCATGTAGCCCGCGAGCATTGTCAGCTGCGCGACCTCGGCGAACAGCGTGCGCCCCACCCCGTCCGAGTAGGAGCCGCGCAGCAGCCCCGAGACGAAGGTGTTCAGGTAGTGCACGGCGATCGGGCGCCCGTGCCCCGCCCCGAACCGGCAGTCGAGCCTGCCGAGCGCCTGCGTGGTGGCGCGCACGGCCTCCACGTCCGAGGCCCCGACCTCGCAGCCCCCGACGCGCGCCACATCGGCGTCGGGGGCCCAGATGAGCCAGTCGCGGCTCGGGCCGATGAGCGCCGAGACGGACACGGTGGAGCTGAACAGCAGGCCCCGCGGGTCGGCGTCGCTGAGCCACAGCTCGCACGCGTTCTCCACGGCCGACGGCACGTCCGCGGCGAACTGGAGCCCGACGCCGCTGGCCAGGCTCCTGCCGAAGGCCATGCCGATCTCGTCGAGGGACACCGTGCGGTCCAGCTTCTCGCTGAGGACCTCGGCGATCAACGTGGTCGTCCGCCCCCTGGGCCGCTGACCGCGCAGCCAGCGGCTCACGGAGGTCTTGTCGTACCGCAGGTCGAGCCCGACGTTCCTGCCTCGCAGGTTCACCCGGTGGGCCAGCCCGGCGTGGGAGATCCCCGCCTCCTCGATCAACGCCTCGAGCCGCTGGTTCATCTGACGATCGGCAAGTGGCCGCGCAGCCATGGTTCTCCTCCCAGGCAAACCCGTTCGCACACACGTCGCAGTCATGGTGATAGTTAATTCCTATTGTTCAACGCGCTGGTGTGCCGCTTCCGCCGAAGGACATTCTCCGCACCAGGATTTACCGGCACAACCCGCGCCCGGATTGACATCCGTAGGGTTCGGGGTATGAGGGACCGCGCCGCACACGCTCAGCGCACACCTGGCATTTCCCTTCGCCGCCGCCCACGACGCAATTGACGCGCCGCCGGTATCGGGGCAAAGCGGTAAGGCTTTCCCGCGACACGGCGACCGATATGGTTGTGGCCTGAATTTCCGCCCGGCTTCGCGTCAGGGCGACACATATGGAGTGCGCGCGCAACGCGCCGCGGAGCGCGGCGTTCATCGGCGACCCGTCCGAGCCCGACGTGCGCCGCCGGAAGAAGCGGGGCTCACCCGGCTCACCGAAAACCTTTCGGCCGCCCACCGCCGGATCGGCTCGCGGCCGCCGGATACCCGCCCGCGCGGCGGCGAACAACGCATAAGGACCCCCATGCCGACCTGAGTACCTCCGCCCCCTGGAGTCTCACCCTCACCTATTTCCCGGAAGCGGATTTCCGCGGCGCCGCGATCACCCTTCCCTGGACAGTGACGGATTATGGCATACGGAAGGCATCGGCCACAGCGCGCATTGTGCGGCGGCCCCACTCCACACCACCACCGTTGTTCACGGGGGCGCGTAAATTGCACATTCGGGCCGCCCCGCGGAATACGCGACCCCGCGACCCCGGATGTCGCACCGGGGCAGCCCCACCCCAAGTACCGTGCGCGGGCGGGTGGTTACCCCCGAGGCGGTCGAACGCCTACAGTGCGACTCGGCCCGACCGGCCACGATCCGACGCACCGCGGACGGGAGCGGACGCATGGCTCACACGACCGAGACGCTGGTCGTTCAGCACACCCCTGGCGGCGGCCCGGGGCGGTGGGGCGCATGGCTCGCGGAGGGCGGGCTCGACCTGCGCGTCGTGCGCCCCTACGCGGGGGAGCCGCTGCCCGACAGGCTCGAGCACGCGGCGCTGCTCGTCCTCGGCGGCGCCTATCTGCCGGACGACGACGCGCGGGCGCCCTGGCTCGCGACGGCGCGCGGGCTGGTGCGGGACGCGCTGGACCGGGAGATCCCGATGGTCGGGATCTGCCTGGGCGGCCAGATGCTGGCGACGGTCGCGGGGGGAGCCGTGCAACCCGAGTACGGCGAGCCGGAGTTCGGCAGCACGCGCCTGACGCTGCGCGCCGAGGCGGCCGACGACCCGCTGTTCCACGGGCTGCCCGCGCATCCCCCCGCGATCGAGAACCACGTGGACGCGATCGTCCGACTCCCGGAGGGCGCACGGTGGTTGGCGCGGAGCGAGCGGTGCCCCTACCAGGCCTTCCGGGTCGGCACGGCGGCATGGGGCGTGCAGTTCCACCCGGAGAGCAGCCCGGAGCGCATCGCCCTGTGGTCCGCCGAGCGCCTCGAACGCCACGGGGTGGACCGCGAGGAGCTGCGCCGCCGCGCCGCGGCGGACGAGGCGGCCCTCACCGAGGTCTGGCGCGAAGTGGCCCTGCGCTTCGCGGCGTTGGCCAGGAATCGCGGCTGAGGCGCGGCCGAGGGAACCGGGGCGGGGAACGGCGGCGTCGGCTCGGGTGGGGGTGAGGCACGGATGGAAATCCTTTGGCTCCTGGGCGCGTTGGTCTTTCTGATCGTTCTCGCGAGGGGGGCGGGAGGCGGTAGCGGCGGCTCGCACCACGGCGGCGGAAGCGGCTGGGGCGGCGGAGACGGCGGCGGTGGGGGCGACGGCGGCGGCGGGTGCTGAGCGCGCCCCGCGGTCAACCGGCGGGAAACACAGGGGAATCCGCGGTGGTGCGTCACCGTCGCGTTCCCTGTGCTCTCGGCCACGGCCGAGCCGGGGGACCGCGGGCGGGGCTGAAGGAACGTCCGACGACGGGCCCCGTGCCGGGCGTTCAGCGGCGGCCCCGCCGACCGGATCGTCAGCCCAGCGGCGCGCCTCGCCCGAAGGCTCCCGGCACCCCAGGTCGTGCAACGTGACGGCCCCGCCGATCCCGCCCGCGACGAGCGCGCACGCCACTTGGGTCAGGGCGACGCCTGGGACCGGGCGCGCGGGATGACGTTGATGTTGAACACGTGCGTGCCGAGCGCCCCCGCGATGCCGATGAACAGCGTCGCGTAGAACTCCTGGCCCAGGGCCGTCGCGATGCCGCCCAGGTCGAGGCGGGCGGCGGGGGGCCAGCCGAGGTCGCCGAGCAGGCCGCCCACCGTCTCCTTGGCCGCCGCGTCGTCGCCCGACAGGAAGACCGTGCTGGGCCCCGCGACCACGCCGGGGGCGCGCATGACCTCGGCGTCGACCGTGGCCAGCGTCTTGACCACGGCCGTCTCGGGGAGCGCGCGCTGGATCAGCTCGCCGAGCGACACGTCCCGGTGGGCCAACGCGCCGTCGTCGGTGAACCCGACGCCGATGTCGATCAACGGCTTCCCCGCCAGCGGGCCCGGCCCGATCCCGGCCAGCACGTCGAGGGAGGCGGTGCCGGGGGTGGCGTTGACGACGACCTCGCTCCGTTCGGCCGTCCCGGTGAGCCCGGCGACGGGTGCGGGCAGGCTCCGGCGGTCGCCGGGGCGGCGGGAGCCGAGGACGACCTCGTGTCCCGCGGCGGCCCAGCCGGTGGCGAGGGCGCGGGCGACGTTTCCTGTGCCGAGGATTCCTATGCGCATGCCGCGACGGTAACCAGCCGCCCCCGCGCGCCGGATCGGGCGGAAGGCGGAGCCCGCGCGGGACCACCGGACGGGGACCGTTGGCGTACTCCTGGGTCCGACGCGGGCAATTCGCCCCGGCGCGGGGCGCGGGCGCGGTGACGATGGGGCCGGGCCATGGAGACCGTCGAGCGCGGGCCCTCGAGCGCGGGCCCTCGGGCGCGGGCCCGCGGGCCGGGACGGAGCGAACGGTGAGGCGAACGGTGAGGAGTCAACGGTGAGGAGCGAACGGTGACAGGACCGGGGAGCATGGTCATCAGGGGCGGAACGGTGCTGGTCGGGCCGCCGGCGACCGGGCGGTTCGAGCGGGCCGACGTGGTGGTGGCCGAGGGGCGGATCGCGGAGATCAGGCCGAGCGGCGCCACGGCTCCCGAAGGCGCCGAGGTGCTGGACGCGACGGGCCGTTTCGTCCTGCCCGGCTTCGTCGACGCGCACCACCACCTGTGGCAGACGACGATGCGCGGGCTGACCGCCGAGTGGGACCTCATGGACATGCTGTGGTCGATGCGGCTGCACCACACCGCGCTGCACAGCCCCGACGACGTGCACGCGGGCACGCTCGCGGGCGCGCTCGCCGCGCTCGAGGCGGGCACCACCACGACGATCGACGTGGCGCACGTCATCACGACGCCCGACCACGCCGACGCGGGGGTCAACGGCATCCGCGAGTCCGGCATCCGCGCCGTATGGGCCTACGGGCTGGCCACCCCGCCCGCCGCGGAGAGCGCGTTCCCGAGCGAACGGCACCGGATGGCCGACGTGGAACGTGTCCGCGGCACCTACTTCCCCGCCGACTCCCCCGCCGACCTCCCGACCGGCCCTTCGGCCGACCTCCCGACCGGTCTTCGCACCGGCGTCCGCACCGGTCTCCGCACCGGCGGAGCCCCCGCCGCCCGCGTGGTGATGGGCCTCGCGGCCAACGAGATCGGCAGCGTCCCATGGGAGACCACGCGGGGGGAGTTCCGGCTTGCCAGGGAGCTCGGGGTGCTGCTGACGGCGCACACCAACGTGTTCGGCGGGCCCGACGCCCCGCGCGAGATCGCGTGGCTGCGCCACGACGGGCTGCTCGGCCCGCTCCAGCTGCACGCGCACGCCACGAGCAGCACGGACGAGGAGCTGCGGTGGCTGGCCGAGTCGGGCGCGGCGGTGGCGAGCACGGTGGAGACGGAGCTCCAGATGGGCCTGGGCCACCCGGTGTTCGCGCGCGCCATGGCGGCGGGGGTGACGGTGGGGCTCGGCACGGACATCCAGTCGAACAACTCGGGCGACCTGTTCGCGCAGATGCGGCTCGCGATGCAGTGCGAGAACGGCCGCAGCGCGGAGCGGCGGCTGGCCTCGGGCGGCGTCGGGGCGCTGCGCGGCACGGCGGTGCGGCCGCGCGACGTGCTGCACCTGGCGACGCTCGGCGGGGCGCGGGCGCTGGGCCTCGGCGAGGTGACGGGGTCGCTCGAGCCGGGCAAGGCGGCCGACCTCGTGCTGCTGCGGCACGACCGGCTCTACCACCGCCCCGTGACGGACCCGTTCGCCACGGTGGTCCTGCACTGCGGGCCAGGTGACGTGGACGCGGTGCTGGTGGACGGCGAAGTCCTCAAACGGGATGGGCAGTTGACGCGGCGAGACGCGCCGAGCGTGATGGGATTGATCGACGCGGCGGCGCGGCGCCTGCGGGACGCGATGGAACGCGAGGGCGGGCCGCGCCTCGACCGCCCGGACGACCTGCCGGAACGCCTCGCGGAGCGGCGCGCGGGCAACCTCCCCGACTGGGCGGTCTGACGCCAGGGCCACCGTTCGCACTGGTCGATCACTCATCCCGAGGGCCCGGCGTCCGCCCCCGTCAACGGCGGGCGGTCCGGGCCCTCGACCTCCCGCCCCGCTTGACGCCTGAGCCATGAGTGATTGAATACTCACATGTCCACCACCTCCCGACGCCGACTCTCTACCGCGGAGGAACGCCGCGAGACCGTGCTCGCCACGGCCATCGGCGCGTTCGCCGCCCGCGGGTACTTCGGCACCTCGACCGTCGACGTCGCCAAGCGCGCGGGCATCTCGCAGGCCTATGTCTACCGGCTGTTCCCCGACAAGGAGACACTGTTCGTCGCCGTCGTGGCGCACTGCTTCGCCCGCGTGCGCGCCGCCCTCGAGGCGGGGGCCGCGCGGGCCGACGGCAGCTCTCCCGAGGCCGTGCTCTCGGCGATGGGCCTGGCCTACGCGGAGCTGATCAGGGACCGGGACCTGCTGCTCGTCCAGCTGCACGGGCAGGCAGCGGCCGTCTCCGAGCCTGCGGTGCGCGAGGGGATGCGCGCCGGGTACGCGCGCCTCGTGGAGTATGTGCGCGGCGCGTCGGGGGGCTCGGACGCCGAGGTGCAGCGTTTCTTCGCCGTCGGGACGCTGTGTCACCTGGTGGTCTCGCTCGGCGCGGACGAGGTCGACGCGCCCTGGACCAGGACGTTGAACGAGGGCATCCGCCACCCCTGAGCGCGGCGGCGCGCGCCCCTGTGACCCGTCCGGGTGGTTTGACCGTGCGGCGTGGGGTGGCGGGGGCCCGGCGCCCTTACCGTCCGGCGCATGAGCGGCATCCAGGAGATCATCGGTCGGATCCGGCAGGAGCTGGACGGGGAGTTGAGGGAACGCGTCCGGAAGGAGCTGGCCGGGCGCCCCCGGGCGTGGCTCGTCGACCAGCTGCTCGGCGAGACGCTCGGCCCCGCCGCTTCCCCGTCGGCGCCCGCCCTCCGCGCCCCCGCGGGCACGGTCGGGGACCCGGGCCTCGACGTCGCCGCCCTCGCCGAACTGGTCGAGCGCTACCGGGCGTTGACCCGCGAGGGGATGGAGGCCGAGGGCCTGCTGATCGGGCCCCCCGCCAAGGGCGGCGAGCTGATCGGGCCCGAGCGCCGGTCGGCGGCGGGCGCCGAACTCCTGCACGAGGCCAAGGACATGCTGCATGCCCTGCTCTTCGGCACGCCCGAGGACGGGGTCTATCTCAACCGCGTGGGACGGGAGTTGCTGACCATCACCGTGCCGCGCGCGAAGGCCCACAGCATCGCGTTCGCGCTGCGCGCCGCGACGGAGATCGGCGCGGAGGGCACATGGCGCGCCCCCGCGGGCCCACCCCTCGACGACCGCGCGCCCAACACACTGCTCCAGGTCGAGTACGGCGAGGTCACCGAGGAGCTGGTGGGCAACGGCATCGTGGCGTGCCTGAAGGTGATCAACAACCTGGAGATCAACGAACAGGTGCTGTACGCGCGGATGGAGAGCGTCGACGAGGTGCCGTGCGGGCGGCGGGGCGACGGCGGCTGACCCCGGGCCGCCACCAGGGGCGGGGCGGTCATCAGCCGCTCGGCGTCGGCAGGATCTCGACATACCCGTCGGTCCCGTGCACGCGGATCCGCTGCCCGTCCCGGATCAGCCGGGTGGCCCGCTCCACACCCACGACGGCGGGCAGGCCGTACTCCCTGGCGATCACCGCGCCATGGGTCATCAGGCCGCCCACCTCCGTCACCAGGCCCGCGACCCCGACGAACAGCGGCGTCCAGCTGGGGTCGGTGAAGGTCGTGACCAGGATGTCGCCCGCCGCCAGGTCGGCCTCCGCCATGTCGAGGACGACGCGGGCCCTCCCCTCGACGGTCCCGGCGGAGACCGGCAGGCCGATCAGGGCGCCGACCGGCGCGTCGTCGCGCCGGTACGCCCCGCTGAAGACCTCGCCGTCCGAGGTGAGCACCCGCGGCGGCGTGAGCGCGTGGTACGACCGGAACGCGTCCTTGCGCCGCCGGATGAGCTGGTCATCCACCCGGTGCGAGCGCACGACGCCGTGGAGCTCATGGAACGTGAGGTAGAAGATGTCCTCCCGCTCGGCAAGCACGCCGGCCCGCACGAGGCGCCCGGCCTCCTCCCACAGGGCCCGTTTGTAGACGAAGTAGCGGCTCACGATGCCGTACTTCGGGTACTCCCGGTACCCGATGAACGTTCTGACCCGGTCGATCATCAGCTTGGCCTCGTCGGCTCTCCGGTCCCCGTCCGGCAGGGCCCGCAAGCGTGACAGCACGTCCTGTTCCTTCTTCCGCGCCCTCTCCCGGCCCTGCTCGAAGCGCCGCTCGGCGGCGCCGGGCGCGAAGTTCCTGACATTGTCGAGGATCGCGGGCACGAGCTCGGTGGGGCGCTCGCGCCACCGCGGCCTCGTGATGTCGATCTCGCCGACGCAGCGCATGCCGTACCGGTCGAGATAGGCCTCCATGGCGTCGCGCGCCTCGACCCCGCCCGGCAGCTTCACCAGCTCGTCCAGGAAGCCCTCGCCGGGAGAGCGCTCACCCAAGAGGCCCCCACTCGGAGAGCGCTCACCCGAGAAGTCCTCCCTTGGAGAGCGCTTACCCAGAAAGCTCTCGCTCGGAGAGCGCTCACCCAAGAGGCCCCCGCCGGGGAGGCCCCCGCCGGGGAGGCCTCCGCCCGGAGAGCGCTCACCCGAGAGACCGCGCAGGAACGCCACCACCTCAGGATGCGGGCGGATCACATCCGCGACGTCGAGCAGCGCGAGTCCCATCTCCGACGTGACGTTGTCGGGGGCGGACAGCGTGAGCGTGTCGGCCGCGTTCTTCTCGCCCAGCCACTCCCACAGCCTGTCGTTGAGCCACCAGGTGGCCTCCATCCCCGCCATGATCGCCTGAAGGCTCAACGGATCGCCGAGCACTCGCTTGTGCTCGTCGAACGCCTCGAGCAGGAAGTCGAACAGCGCGGGCCCCGTCTTCGTCCCGATGTCACGCTCCAGGGCGGCGACGGACGCCCGGTCGCGCTCGATCAGCTCGGTGACGATGGCCGGATCGGTCTCGATCGGCGCGGGCGCACCACCGGCCGGTGGCCCGCCGGGACCCGCGTCCGGGAGCGAAGGGACGACATCGCCGCGGTCGACGACGGTCTCCAGGGCGTCCCTGATCAGCGGATCGCCTCGCCCCAGGGCATCCAGGAGGTCGGCGCGGCTCGCGGGCGAGGCCAGCCGCCGGGTGACGTCGACGAACAGCCTCCCGCCCGCCTCGTGCATCGGCACCATGGCCGTCAGTTGCCACATGGAGAGCCCCAGGGGTCTCATGGGGTCGGTCATCATCTGCCCGTGGCCGACGGAGACATAGACGCGTTGCCCCTGGTCGCCGGTCTCAGGGACGGGGACGAGAACAGGGACGGGGACGGGGACGGGGAACAGCGTCGTGATCGGCCGACTCTGAACGATCCGGAAGCCGTCGTCGGCCAGGCACCACTCGATGTCCTGCGGGCGCCCGAAGTGCGCCTCGATCCGCCGCCCCAGCTCCACGAGCCGCACGACCTGCGCGTCCGTCAGCGCGGGCTCCTCCCGCCGCCGCGCGTCGATCGCCACGTCCCGCGTGCCGCCGGTCGGCAGGGCGTGCACGGCACGCCGTTTCGCGGCGATCGCCCTGGCGACGACCTCGCCGTCCCGCACCCTGAAGACGTCGGGGCTCACCAGACCCGAGACCAGGGCCTCGCCGAGGCCGAACCCGGCGTCCACGGTGGCGACCTTCCGGCTGCCCGTGACGGGGTCGGCCGTGAACAGGACGCCCGCCGCCCGCGGGAAGACCATCCGCTGCACGACCACGGCCATGTGAACGGTGCGGTGGTCGATGCCGTTCCGTCGGCGGTAGGTCACGGCCCGTTCGGTGAACAGCGAGGCCCAGCACCGGCTGACGTGCCGGAGGACCGCCTTCGGCCCCATGACGTTCAGGTAGGTGTCCTGCTGACCGGCGAAGGAGGCCGTCGGCAGGTCCTCCGCCGTCGCGCTCGATCGGACGGCGTAGGCGGCGTGCTCGCCGAGCCGGGCGAGCGCGCGGGTGATCGCCGCCGCGAGATCGCCGGGGACGGCGATCTCTTCGATGGTTCGACGCGTCCGCGCGCTGAGCGTGCGGATCGCCTCCCGGTCGTCCGGGTTCACGCGCGACAACTGATCGAGCCGATCGTCGATCGACGGCGCCTCCGCCGTGATCCGCCGGAAGGCGTCCGTCGTCACACAGAAGCCACCCGGCACGCGAACGCCTTCGATCCGCGACAGCCCGCCCAGGTGCGCGCCCTTGCCGCCGACGGCCGCGACCCGGGTCTCGTCGACCTCGTGAAGATCCACCACGTACCGCTCGGTCATCGCGACACCTCCGAGGCGGCCGCGCTCCGCCGCGCCGCGGTGGCCGATCGGACGACCGGCGTCCGCCGCTCCGTCGAACCCCTTGTCGCGCACGTTCTCATCGGCACGTCGTGCCCCCATTTCCGCTGGTTGTGGGATCGGCCGACGATTCTGCGCCGTGACCCGGGGCTTGCGGCAAGCCCCGGGGCGCGCTATACGTTGAGAGTGGCAGGGAGAGCGTTCTCCCTGCCTCTGTCTTTCTCCCTCACCGGCCGCCCCGCGAGGGCACGCCTCACGCCAGCAGCCCCAGCACCCACCGATGGAACTCGGTGATGTGGTGCTCCGTGGGCACCAGCACCCCGCCACGCCCGTACGCGCGGGAGTGCATCCCGAGCTGGGTCCGCTCACACGCGGCGAAGTCCTGCTCGTTGACCCGGTGGAACAGCTCGACCGACGACGAGACATCGGCGCCCGCGTCGATCACCTCCGCCGCGTACAGCCAGTCGCACTCCACCCGCGTCAGGTCGGCCGCAAGCGGGAACATGCGGTGCAGGATGACGTGGTCCGGCACGAGGTTGAGGAAGACCTGCGGGCGAACGGTCGCGGCGAAGTAACGCCGGTCCTGCTCGTCGGCCAGGCCGGGCAGGCGGCCGAAGCCGGGCCCACCGTCCACGGTGAACCCCTCGGCCCCCGCGGCGAACTCCGCACCGTGCCCCACCTGCGACTGCGCCGCGTACCCTCCGGCGAACTCCGGGAGCACCGCGACCAGTTCGGGGTGGATCGTGGCGCAGTGGTAGCACTCCATGAAGTTCTCGACGATCAGCTTCCAGTTGGCCCTGACGTCATAGCCGATGCGCCTGCCGAGCACCAGGTCCTCGGGCCGGTAGCGCCCGACCGCGTCCGCGTCGCCCAGACGCGACGCGACCGAGCCGACAACGGTCTCGTCGAACGACGGCGGCTCCTCCGCAAGGCACACCCAGGCGTAGCCCATCCACTCCCGCAGCGCCACGTCGACCAGGCCGTACGCGGAACGGTCGAGGCCCGGCAGGTCGCGAAGGTTCGGCGCGGCGACCAGGCGGCCGTCCAGCGCGTAGGTCCAGGCGTGGTACGGGCAGCGGAGGTTGCGCCGCACCTGTCCCGACTCCTCCGTGCACAACCGCGCGCCCCGGTGGCGACACACATTGAGGAACGCGCGCAGCGCGCCGTCGCGCGCGCGGGTGATCAGGACGCTCTCGCGCCCCACGGTGACCGTGCGGAACGAGCCGGGCGTCAGCAGGTCCCCCGCGCGCACCGCGCAGAACCAGCGGGCTTCGAAGATCGACTCCTGCTCGCGGCGGAACGTTTCGGGGTCGGTGTAGGCGCGGCCCGGCAGGGTGGGCAGCAGTCCGGCGGGGGTGAGCGGCGACGTGGTCATGGCTACCGGCCTCCCAGCCGGTCCGGCCTGAACAGCGCGATGGGGTGCGCCGTCGCGCCGGTGAGGGCCAGGTCGGCGAGGATCTCGCCGACGACGGGGACGAACTTGAAGCCGTGCCCCGAGAACCCGCAGGCCACGGTGACGGCCTCGTGCGCGGGGTGCGGGGCGATCACGAAGTGTTCGTCGGGCGTCGTGGTGTACATGCAGGTGACAGCCCGCAGGAGCCTTCCCGGCAGGGACTGCAGCCGCGCCGCGGCCGCGGCGGCCATCTCGGCGACCTCGTGCGGGTGCACGGTGCGGTCGATGGTGTCAGGGGTGCACGTGCTGCCCTTCCTGAAGAACGCCACCTTCGCGCCGCCGCCGGGCCCTTCGATCGCGGGGAAGCCGTAGACCTGCTCGCCCGCCGTGTCCTCCCAGATGTAGATGGGATGTCGCTCGGGGACATAGGGGCCGACGCCGCCTTCGGGCTCGAACCAGTACATGATCTGCCGCTCGATGGTGAACGGGACGCCGAGGTCGGCCAGTTGCTCGGGGGCCCAGGCGCCAGGGGTCACCACGAGATGGCCCGCGGTGTAGGTGCCGCGCGGGGTGGTGACGCTGACCCCGCGGCCCTGGGAGAGCGCTCTCCAAGAGGTGACCGGCTCCTCGAACCGCAGGTCGGCGCCCGCCGCCGTGGCGAGCTTCAGCTGCGCGCCCACCGTCACCTCGGGGCGCAGCAGCCCGGCCCTCGCCTCGTAGAGCGCCACCTCGTCGTCGCCGGGCGCGAACGTGGGGAAACGGGCGCGGATCTCCTTGGCGTCCAGCATCTCGTGCGGCAGGTCATGGGCGACGGCCGAGGCGAGGCTGCCCGAGACGGTGCGGCTCTCGGGGCGGCCGATCATCAGGCCGCCGCACAGCACCGCCACCTCGTCGCCCGCCTCACGCTCCAGGCGCGCGTACAGCTCGTAGCTGCGCAGCAACAGCGGAACGTAGGCGGCGCCCTCGAAGTAGGACTGCCGCGTGATGCGCGAACCCCCGTGGCTCGAGCCGCGGTCGTGGACCGGGCCGAACCGCTCAAGGCCGAGGACGCGCGCGCCCCGCGCGGCCAGGTGGTCGGCGGCGGCGCTGCCCATGCCGCCGAGGCCGAGCACGATGACGTCGTAACCGGTGGCCATGACTCTCCTCCTCGTGGAAATCCCCCGCCTAGCGGCGGATGCGTGCCATCTCAGGGTCCAACAGCGGCTCGGCGCGGACGGTGGCCGGCACCTTCTCGCCGAAGTACGCGATGTGCACGCCGGTGCCGGGGACCGCGAGGTCGGCGGGGAGCCAGGCGTAGGCGATGGCGCGGCCGACCGTGTGCCCGTAGCCCGCGCTCGTGACGTATCCGACCGGCGAACCGCCCTCGCGCGCCCCGTCGCCCGCGTACACCGGCTCATCGCCGAGCACGATCGCGGTGGGGTCGTCCAACGTGAGACACGCGAGCCGTCGTTCGGCGGTGGCCCCGGACGGGTGGGAGAGCGCTCTCCGTTTACGGGAGAGCGCTCTCCCCCCGATGAACCCCTCGCCGTTCCCCTCCTCGCGCCGCACCGCGAAGCCGAGCCCCGCCTCGTACGGGTCGTGCTCGGCCGTCATGTCCGTGCCCCAGGCGCGGTAGCCCTTCTCGAGGCGCAGGCTCTCGAACGCCCCGCGCCCCGCCGCGACGGCGCCGAGCCGCCGCCCCGCCTCCCACAGCGTGTCCCACAGACGCAGGCCGAGGTCGGCGGTCGTGTACAGCTCCCAGCCCGACTCACCGACATAGCTCACCCGCAGCGCGGTGACCGGGACATGGCCGATGTGGACGCGCCGCGCGGTGAAGTAGCGGAACGCCGCGTGCGAGACGTCGATGTCCGCGAGCGGCTGGACCAGGGCGACGGCCTCGGGGCCCCACACGCCGACGCAGCAGGTGCCCGCCGTGATGTCGGTGACGGCGACCGAGCCGTCCTCGGGCAGGTGGCGGCGCAGCCAGTCGAGGTCGAGCGGGCCGTTGCAGCCGATCTGCCAGTGGTCGTCGCCCAGGCGCGCGGCGGTGATGTCGGAGCGGATGCCCCCGGCGTGGTCGAGCAGCAGGGCGTAGACGACCGCGCCGACCCGGCGGTCCACGCGCCCGGTGGTCAGCCGCCGCAGGAACGCCAGCGCCCCCGGCCCCCTGACGTCGAGGCGGGTGAGCGGGGTCATGTCGAACAGCCCGACGCGCTCCCGCGTGGCCAGCGCCTCCGCGGCCACGATCGGCGACCAGTGGCGCGCGGCCCAGGGGTCGCGCGCCGGGGCGGCGCCCGGCGGAAGCGCGTCGGCGAGCGGGGCGTTGGCCTCGAACCAGTGCGGGCGCTCCCAGCCGCCCGACTCCAGGTGGTACGCGCCGAGTTCGAGGTGGCGCGGGTGAAAAGGGCTGGTGCGCAGCGGCCGGGGCCGCTCCATCGGCTGGAGCGGGTGGATGACGTCGTAGACCTCGACGAAGTTCCGCGCGCCGCGCTCGGCGATGTAACGCGGGGAGAGCTGGACGTCGTGGAAGCGGTTCACATCGCACGCGTGGACGTCGGTGGAGGGCCGCCCGTCGACGAGCCACTCGGCGACGGCGCGGGCGACACCGGCCGAGTGCGTCACCCACACCGCCTCGGCGAGCCACAGCCCCGGCACGTCCGCGACCTCGCCGATCAGCGGCATGCCGTCGGGTGTGAACGAGAAGACCCCGTCGAAGCCGTGCTCGACGGCCGAGTCGGCCAACGCCGGTACCAGCAGGGCCGCGTCCCGCCAGGAGGGCGCGAACTCATCGGCGCTGAAGGGCAGTTCGGAGGCCGTCAGGTCGAACGGGTCGACGGGCATGGGCCGGTGGGCATAGCTGCCGATGCCGAGGCGGTCGCCGTGCTGCCGCACATACAGGTCGCGGTCCTGGTGGCGCAGGATCGGCAGGCGGGCGGTCCGGTCGAGCCCCGGCAGCGGCGCGGTCCTGGCGTACTGGTGGGCGAGCGGCTGGAGCGGCACGGTGACCCCGGCCATCGCGCCGATCACCGGGCCCCAGAAGCCCGCGGCCGAGACGACGACATCGGCGGCGAACGAGCCGCGGTCGGTGACCACGCCGGTGACGCCGCCGGGCCCGCGTTCCACGGCGGTGACGGTGTGGTGGCCATGGAACGCCGCACCCCGGCGGAGAGCGCTCTCCGCCTGCTTCCGGCAGGCCAGGGCCGCGTCGGCGAGTCCGTCGTCGGGAGTGTGGAGGCCGCCGAGCAGGAGAGCGCGATCCAACGGCGGCCACAGCTCGGCGCACCGCCGCGCGGTGACGGGCTCGGCCGCGACGCCCCACGAGGCGGCGAGCCCGGCCCTGCGGTACAGGTCGGCCGCGCGTTCCTCGGTGGTGGCGACCTCGAGGCCGCCGACGGACGCGAAGCAGCCGAGGGAGCGGTACTTGTCGATCGTGTAGCGGGCGAACATCGACAACACACGGGCGGGGCTGGTCGCGAAGACCAGGCCGGGCGCGTGGTAGCTGGACCCCGGCCCGGCGAACAGCGGCCCCCGGTCGAGCACGGTGACGTCCCGCACCCCGCGGGCGGTCAACTCGTCGGCCAGCGCGCACCCGACGATGCCCGCCCCGATGACGACGACCCGCGGTCCCGTCTCTGCCGCCATGCCCGCTCCTCTCACCGTGCGTTGCGCATGGCGCAGTGCGTTGCGCCTTGCGAAACAGGGTGGGATCGGGCGGGGTCACTGTCAAGAGAGGAATGTTGACGCACCGTAAAAGCCTGGAAACGAACGGGATCCCGGCCCGGGAGTCAGCCGCCGAAGCCCATGCGCCGGGACAGCTCGTCGCCCGCCGCGGTGCAGCTCTCGGCCAGCTCGGACAGCCGCTCCTCGCCCATCCGGTACACGGGTCCCGAGACGCCGATCGCCCCGATCACCGTCCCGTCGAAGCGGCGAACCGGGGCCGCGACCGCGCTCAGCCCCTCCTCCAACTCCTCGCGCGTGACGGCGAATCCGGCGGCGACGACCTGGGCGATCTCCGCGCGGAGCGCGGCCGGTGCGGTCACGGTGCGGCGGGTGAAACGCTCCCGCTCGCCGGTCATGAGGCCGTCCCTGACGTTCGCGGGCAGCGCGGCGAGCAGCACCTTTCCGCTGGCGGTGGCGTGCAACGGGGTGCGGCGGCCGAGCCAGTTGTAGGCCGAGACCTCGGCCCTGCCGCGCGCCTGCATGATGTTGACCGCGGCGTCGCCGTCGAGCACGGCCACGTTGGCGGTCTCGCCCGTCTCCTCGGCCAGCAGGCGGCACACGGGAGCGCTCTCCTGCGAGATGTCGAGGCGCATGGCGGCGGCTCCGGCGAGGCGCAGGATCCCGACGCCGAGGAAGTACTTGCCGCGCTCCTTCTCCTGATCCACCAGGCCGCGGCTCTCCAGGACCCCGATCAGCCGGGACGCGGTCGACTTGTGCACCCCCAACTCGTCGGCGATCTCGGTCACTCCGGACGCGCCGCTGCGGGCGAGCACCTCGAGCAGGGCCACCGCGCGCTCCACCGACTGCACGGATCCGGCCGACCCGCGCCGGTCGTCCGCTCCGTCTGCCATCGTCCGTTCCCCCCGCCCCTGCGGCCTTCCCTGGACGCCATCGTATGCGGCGCCCGGCATCGGACCCCTGACGCACGTTCGGTCGGGCGTTCGGTCGCGCATCGCGTCACCCGTCGCGTCGTGGCCCCGGCGGGTCCTGTCCATGTCGCGCCACTCGGGGCGCAGCGCCGTCAACGTGGTGGTGAGGAAGTAGGCCACGCCGCCGATCAGGAGGGCCGGGGCGACGCCGCAGCCGGTGCCCGATCGCCGCCGCCGTCAGGCTGCCCACCACCGCGGTGATGCCGCCCGCGCTCGCCAACAGGCCGATCGCGGCGGGCCGTTGCCGGACTCCCGCGCCCACACGGGCAGCAGCACGGTGCTGAGGGCGGCGTCGAGGAGGTTGGTGATGCCGATCACCACGACCACCGCCAACAGCGGCCGGTCGCACCGGAGAAACGCCAGCCCCTCCCCGAACCGCGCCCAGTGGCCCGGCCTTTGCTTCTCCCGCCCGGCACCGCGCCCATCCCGGCGGGCAGCGTCACGGCGACGATGAGCCAACCCAGCGCGAATGAGGCGGCGTTGACCGTCAGCCCCGCCAAAGGGCCGAGCCACGCGACGAGTCCACCGCCCGCCGCGGGGCCGATCGTTGCGGCGAGGCGTTCGACGACCCCGGAGAGGCCGGTGGCCCGTTCGAGCGGGACGCCGCACCGTTCCGCCGCCTCGGGGACCATGACCGCCCTGGCCAGGTCGCCAGGCCCTCGCGTCGCGGCCCACCCCCGCGACCAGGACGGCGAGCAGCCCGACCAGCGACCCGAACCCGGCGCGGGGCGCCGCCGAGGGCGCGGGCCCGGGCGCACCCCCGGGGTCGGGGTCGGCGAACCCGGTGAGCGGCGCGGTGGCCTCGCTCATCTCCCCTCTCCTGACCCCGGCGGCTCCTCCAGGTCGGGCAGGATGTGCGACACGATCGAGACGCGTTGCGCGCCCTCGGGCGCCGTCGCCCGCTCCTCGCGGGTGTCGCGCCGGTACGCGCCGATGACCGCGCGCAGCTCGTCGGTCAACCGCCGCGCCTCCTCGGGGGTGAGGCGCGGGAACATGTCGCCGATGCTGAAGACGTCACGCCACTCCTGGGGCATGGTCTCCAGCTCGTCGAGCGCCTGGCTCGTCGAGCGCCTGCTGCCCGCGCAACGCGTAGGACGTGGCGACCGACCGCAGACAGGTCAGGGCGGCCTCGGGCTCCTCGTCGGCCAGGCGTCGGCTGTCGAACCTGGTCATCCGGTGCACCGAACGCCACCAGCGGTCACGGGCGTTGCCCCGTTCGGTGTCCTCCTCGACAAAGCCCGCCGCGGGGTGGGCGAGCGCGCGCAGCCCGCGCGCGTCGAGGACGACGACGTCGGCGCCGCGCGCCGGGTCGGACGCCCGCGACGCCGAGGACGCCCGCAGCGCTGAGGACTCTCGTGACACCGGGGATTCTCGGGGCTCTCGGGGCTCTGTCATGCCGTGAGGCCGGATTGCCAAGATTCCTTTGCAAAGATCTTCCGCAAAGGAATTCTGCACAATAAACCGGAGGAATAGCCGCCGAGCCGAGCCGTTATACTCCCCGTGACGTCTAGCGGGGAGGAGGGTCGGTCATGGTGACGCGACGAACTCCCCTGCCCGGCGTCGGCACCCAGTACGACATCGCCACGCGGGGTGGACAGCACATCTCGGTCGTGGCACACGAAGACGGACGGCGGTTCATCGGGTTCTACGACCCCGAGGACCCCGACTCCTGCCAGGGGACCGTCCCCCTGGATGCGGAGGAAGCCGCCCGGCTGGCCTCGATCATCGGTCCTGAGCGCGCCGAAAGCGTGCTGCCCGACGGAGAGTTCGGGCTCGACCTGGTCACCGAGCGGATTCCCATCGAGCCCGACTCCCCGTACCGGGGGCGGCCCATGGGCGACACCAAGGCCCGCACCCGCACCGGGGCCTCGATCGTCGCCGTGCTGCGCCGCACGGGGGCACACCCGTCCCCCGCGCCCGACTTTCGGCTTGAGGCAGGTGACACGTTGCTGGTCGTCGGCACCCGGGAGGGCGTCGACGATCTGGCCGACATCATCGCGGGCTCGTGAGGCACACCCGGCGAAGATCACGACCCGCACCTTGCAGCCGCCGGTGCGGCGCGGCTAACGGAAAGGTGCGGTGATCGTGCACGACACCACGACCATGCTGATCGAACTCGGGGCCGTGGTCCTCGGCCTCGGAATCGTCGGACGGCTGGCCGGGCGACTCGGGCTCTCCCCCATCCCTCTCTACCTCCTCGTCGGCCTGGCCTTCGGCCACGGCGGCCTTGTGCCCCTGTCCACGAGTGAGGGCTTCATCGAGGTCGGCGCCGAGATCGGCGTCATCCTCCTGCTGGTGATGCTCGGCCTGGAATACACCGCCAACGAGCTGGTGGACAGCCTGCGCACACAGTATCCCTCCGGGGTGGTCGACCTCCTCCTCAACGCGACACCCGGCGCCATCGCCGCGCTCCTCCTCGGCTGGGGTCCGGTCGGCGCGCTGGCGCTCGCGGGCGTCACCTACATCTCGTCGTCCGGCGTCATCGCCAAGGTCCTCACCGAGCTGAACCGCCTGGGCAACCGCGAGACCCCCGTCATCCTCGGCATCCTGGTCATCGAGGACCTGACCATGGCCATCTATCTGCCGATCCTGTCAACGGTGTTGGCGGGCGTCGGCCTGGCGAGCGGCAGCGTCACGCTGGCCATCGCGCTGGGCACGGCGGGCGTCGCGCTGTTCGTGGCGCTGCGCCACGGGCGTTTCATCAGCAAGGCCGTCTCGTCGGACAACCCGGAGATGCTGCTCCTGGTCGTGCTCGGCCTGACCCTGCTGGTCGCGGGCGTCGCGCAGCGGCTCCAGGTGTCGGCGGCGGTGGGCGCGTTCCTCGTTGGGATCGCGCTCTCCGGGGAGGTCGCGCACACGACGCGCAGGCTGCTCACGCCGCTGCGCGACCTGTTCGCTGCGGTGTTCTTCGTCTTCTTCGGGCTCTCGACCGACCCGACCGACATCCCTCCGGTGCTCGTCCCGGCGCTGCTGCTGGCCCTGGTCACCGCGGGCACCAAGATCGCGACGGGCTGGTACGCGGCCCGGCGCGCGGGCATCGGACCACGCGGCAGGTTCCGCGCGGGCGGCGCGCTGGTGGCGCGCGGGGAGTTCTCGATCGTCATCGCGGGCCTCGCATCGGCGACCGAGCCACGTATCGCGCCCGTGGCCACGGCGTATGTGCTGATCCTGGTCATCCTGGGCCCGTTCGCCACGCGGTGGACCGAGCCGGTCGCCCGGCGGCTGCGGGAACGGCGCAAGAGCGCGGAGCACGCGTCCGAGGTGGTACCCGACATCCGGACCGCGGGCACCGGCGTCTGAGGCATCTCGGTCCCGGGCACCTCGCCCCCATGGACGTTGGAGAGCGCTCCCCCAACCGCTGGGGAGAGCGCTCTCCCACCGGTGCCGGAGAGCGCTCTCCTCTGGCTGGCGGAGAGCGCTCTCCCTCACCTCGCCTCCGGCCCCTTCCGAGCGGCCACCACCCATGAGGGAGTTCCGGTCCACTCGTCCGAAAGGATGAGGCATCATCTTTTCTCATGGGATGGGTCGCCGGTCTTGACAGTTCGTCCGTATACACCCGCATTGTCGTCTGCGACGCGGACACCGGGGAGGTGGTCAGGCACGGGCACGCGGAGCACCCCAGCGGTGAGGCGACCCCGGAGTCATGGCTGCTGTCGCTCGGTGAGGCGGCGGACGGCGGGCTGCTCGAGGACGTCACGGCCATCGGTGTGGCCGCGCAGCAGAACGGCGTGGTCGCCCTCGGCCCCGAGGGCAACCCCGTCCGCCCGGCACTGACCGGCGGCGACGACCGGACGCAGTCGGCGGCGCTCGGCCTGGTGGACGCGCTGGGCGGCAAGGCGGCGTGGGCCGAGGCGGTCGGCTCGGTACCGCAACCGAGCCAGCCCGTCTCCCAACTCCGTTGGCTGGCCCGCGAGGAGCCCGAGGCCGCGCGGCGCGCCACGGCCGTTCTCCAGGCGCAGGACTGGCTGGTGTGGCAGCTGCTCGGGCGCCCGCGCCGCTGGACGACGGACCGGGGCGGCGCGTCGACCACCGGGTACTGGTCGGCGGTGTCGGAGTCGTGGCGTCACGAGCTGGCCGAGCTGGCCATCGGGCACCCGGTCGCGCTGCCCGACGTGCTCGGCCCCGCGGAGGCGGCGGGCCGCACCCCCGAGGGCCTGCTGATCTCGGCGGGCACGGGCGAGACGATGGCGGCGGCGTTCGGGCTCGGCGTCGGCATGGGCGACGCGGTGGTGTCGCTCGGCGCCTCGGGCTCGGTGTGCGCGGTGCACGACGACGCGCTGACCGACCCCGGCGGCGCGATCACGAGCTACGCCGACGCGACGGGGCTGCACCTCCCCGTGGTGCGGACGTTGAACGCCACCCGCGTGCTGCGGGGCACCGCCGAGCTGCTCGGGCGCGACCTGCCCGGCCTGTCCGAGCTGGCGCTCGCCTCGACGCCCGGCGCGCACGGGCTGGTGTTCCTGCCGTATCTCGCGGGCGAACGCACCCCCGAACTTCCGCACACCGCAGGGACGTTGGCGGGGCTGCGGCGGGAGAGCATGAAGCCGGAGCACCTGGCGAGGGCGGCGTTCGAGGGCATGCTGTGCGGGCTGGCCGACGCCGCGGAGGTGCTGCGCGAGCGCGGGGTGCGGATCGACCGCGTCTTCCTGCTGGGCGCGGCGGCCGAGCTGCCCGCGGTCAAGACGCTGGCCCCGGCGATCCTCGGCGCCCAGGTGGTGATCCCGGCCCCCGCCGACTACACGGCGCTCGGCGCGGCCCGGCAGGCGGCGTGGTCGCAGGGCGTCGCGGACGGCAAGCTCACCGAGGAGGCGCCGCCCGAGTGGCCCTCGGCGCCCGGCGAGACGCTGGACGTCGGCGACGACGCGGCGGTCGGCACGGCGGTGCGCCAGCAGTACACGGCGGTGCGCGACGAGACGCACCCGAACGCTTTCGGCTGAGGCGGCCGTTGCCCGCGCCGGGGGTGGCCGCCCGCGTCACCTCAGGTGCGACACCGCCAGCTCGATGAGGTGGCGCTTGGTGACCCGGCCGCCGTACCGCCCGTCGATCAGGCCCGCGACGCACGCGAGCAGCCCGTCGCGCGTGGCCCCCGGCAGGGCGCGGTGGCCCGAGTAGGTGCGCAGCAGATCCAGGTAGTCGGCCGTGGTGTAGGTGAGGTCGTGCTCGTAGCGGCGGAAGACCGTCGGGCCGAACCGACCGCCGCGCGCGACCTCGTCCGCGTGGTCCGAGCCGTGGATGTCGGCGGCCGCGGGGGGCCTGAGCCCCGGCGGGGTGTCGGGGTCGAAGCGCTCGTAACAGCGCTGGACCTCGACGAAGAACTCCTCGGTGCCGCCCCTGACATGCTGGGTGCGCACCACGGAGAGCGCTCCCCCGGGCCGCAGCGCGTCGGCGGCCTTGGCCACCCGCACCGCCGGGTCGATCCAGTGGAACGCCGTCGCCGAGACGAGCGCGTCGAACGGCTCGTCCGGCAGCGGCCAGCTCTCGAAGTCGGCGGTCACCACCTCGGCCGTGATCCCGTCCCCGGCCCCGCTCCCCGCTCCGCCCCTGGCCCTGTTCCCGGCGTCGTTCCCGGCGTCGGCCAGGTTGCGGCGGGCGACCGCGGCCATGCGCGGGCCCGCCTCGACGGCCGTGATCAGGCAGCCGCGCACGGCCAGCGGCACCGTCGCCTGGCCGGTCCCGCAGCCCACCTCGAGGACGCGGCTGCCGGGACGGGTCCCCGCGAGGTCCGCGAGGTCGTCGTACATCTCCGGCGGATATCCGGGCCTGGCGCGGTCGTACAGCTCGGCGTCCTCGTCGAACGTCCGGCTCAGGCTCACCCGCCTGAGCTCATCGGGCAGGTCGTCGCGTCGGGCGTGCGCGGTGTTGTCGGGCATGGGGAGCAGGCTATGCCGCCCGCCGTTCAGGCGTGCTCGGCCCAGCGGGCCGCCAGGTGGGTGCGGCTCGTGGTGCCGGTCTTCGTCAGGGCCCGGGTGAGGTGCTTCTTCACGGTGCCGACGCCGATGAACATCCGTCGCGCGATCTGCTGGTTGCTCAGTCCCTGGGCGACGAGACCGGCGACCTCGCGCTCGCGCGGGGTCAGGCCGAGACCGCGGCACGCGGCCGCCGCGGCGCGGTCGCGGGCGAGCAACACCGTTGCCAACGGGGCGAGTTGACGAGCGAGCGCGCGCATCACCGCGATGTCGCGTGCGCCGACCGTCCCCCAGGCCCTGGCGGCCTGGGAGGTACCCCCACCCCAAGCCCCGGCGGCCTGGGAGGTGCCCCCACCCCAAGCCCCGGTGCCACGGACCACGACGCCGACGTAGAACGTGCCCTCGGCGCCCGCGTCGATCACGATGCCGACCTTGTCGTGGATGCCGTTGGGGCGCAGGAAACGTTCCACGAACTCCCGTTGCTCCGGCACCCGTTCGGGACGCAGGTCGCGCAGCGTCACCACGCCGCGCTCGGCGAGCAGCCGGTGGGCCTCCGCCGTCATGAAAGGGTCGGAGGTGATCCAGCGGCGGGCGTACGCGTCGAGAAAGTCCTGTGAGTAGCCGGACTTGATGCCCCGGCCGCCGAGCAGCGCGTCGCCGATCGTGGGCCCGTGCAGCACCGAGATCGTCGAGTACCCGAACCACTCCTCGAGCGCCCGCAGCAGCCGTTCGCGGAAGGCGGGCAGGTCGGCGGCGCGGTCCACGGCCTCGTGGACGCCGAAGAGGCGGCGGTAGTCCTCGGCGGGGAGCGGCTCGTCGTCCGGCAGCCGCCTGGGGCCGCCGGGGTGGGAGACGACGGCGTGTGCCGCGGCCATGGGGCGGGTTTCCGTGGTCACCCTCCTCATACAAGCGGGGGCGACCGGCGCGGGCAAGGGACTTCCACCTTCGGCCCATGTCGGGGCGGTGCGCGGCGCGGCATCGTCGTCCCCACAGATCGGTGGCACAGCAGAGGAGCCCGTCATGTCATCCCCATCCGATTCCGCGACGCGCGGCTGGCTGATCACCGGCGCCAACAGCGGCTTCGGCGCGGCGTTCACCCGGGCCGCGCTTGCCGCGGGCGACGCGGTGGTGGCCGCTGTGCGCCGCCCCGGGACGATGGCGGAGCTGGCCGCCGCGCACCCGGACCGGCTGACCGTCGTCGCGCTCGACGTGGCGGACGCGGAGGCGTGTCAACGGGCCGTGCACGCGGCCGAATCGGCGCTCGGGCGGATCGATGTCCTGGTGAACAACGCGGGGTTCGGCACGGTCGGCGCGTTGGAGGAGACGACGGAGGACGAACTCCGTCACGCCATGGAGGTGATGTTCTTCGGGCCGATGCGGCTGACGCGGCTCGCGCTGCCGGGGATGCGGCGGCGGCGCGGCGGCGCGATCGTCCAACTCACCAGCATGGGCGGCCTGCTGGCGTTCGCGGGGGTGGGCACGTACGCCGCGGCCAAGGGCGCGCTCGAGCAGGCGAGCGAGGCGTTGGCCGCCGAGGTGGGGCCGCTGGGCATCCGGGTGCTGATCGTCGAACCCGGCGCGTTCCGCACGGAGTTCAACGGCGCGATCGCCACCGCGGCACCGCTGCCCGACTACGCGGCGACGGTGCGCGTGATCCGCGACAACCTCGCCGCGGCCGACGGCAGGCAGCCCGGCGACCCGGCGAAGGCGGCCCGGGCCCTGCTGGCCACGCTCGCCCTGCCGGATCCGCCCCTGCGCCTGCCGCTCGGCGACGACGCGGTGACGGCGATCCGCGCGAAGCTGGCACGCGTGGAGGGCGACATCACCGCGACCGCCCACCTGGGCACGGGCCCGGCGATCAACTTCCCCTGAGCCGCACGCGCGACCGCGCCGCGACCCGTCAACCGCCCGGGGGGCGTGGCGCGTTCAGTCCAGGTAGCCGCGCAGCTGTTCCGCGTAGGCGTGGTCGCGGAGCTTGCCGAGCGTCTTGTGCTCGATCTGCCGGATGCGTTCCCTCGTCACGCCGAACAGGCGGCCTATCTCCTCAAGCGTGCGGGGGCGGCCGTCGAGCAGGCCGTAACGCAGCTCCACCACCCGGCGCTCGCGGTCGCCCAGCGTGGACAGGACCGCCTCCAACTGCTCGCGCAGCAGCATGAACGCGGCCGACTCGGCGGGCGAGAGGACGTCCGCGTCCTCGATGAGGTCGCCGAGGTTGACGTCGTCCTCGTCGCCGATCGGGGCCTGGAGCGAGACCGGGTCCTGGGCCAGCCGCAGGATCTCGCTGACCCGGGCCGGGGTGAGGCCGAGCAGCACCGCCACCTCCTCCGACGTCGGCTCGTAGCCCTGCTCCTGGAGGACGCGCCGCTGGACGCGGATGACGCGGTTGATCAGCTCGACGACATGAACGGGCACGCGAATGGTGCGGGCCTGGTCGGCGATGGCCCGCGACATGGCCTGCCTGATCCACCAGGTCGCATAGGTAGAGAACTTGAATCCGCGCGTGTAATCGAACTTCTCGACCGCGCGGATCAGGCCCAGGTTCCCCTCCTGGACCAGGTCGAGCATCGTCAGCCCCCGCCCGATGTACCGCTTGGCGACCGAGACGACCAGGCGCAGGTTGGCCTCGATCAGCTGCCGTTTGGCCCGGCGGCCGCGCACCACCAGCCGGTCGAGGTCCAGGGCGAGTCGCTCGTCCACCGTGCCGTCGACCGCCAGCGTGAGCAGCCGTTCCTCGGCGAAGAGGCCCGCCTCGATCCGCCGGGCCAGTTCCACCTCGTCGGACGCGGTGAGCAGCGGAATGCGGCCGATCTCGCGCAGATACTGGCGGAAGAGGTCGCCGGTCGCGCCGTTTCCCTCGGCCCGCAGGGTCACTTCCGGTCGCGGTGCGGTGGCCGTGTCGGTCGCGGGGAGGGTCGAAGTCTGCACGGAGCGGCCTCCAGAGGGATCGCGGCAGGCGGAGCGGAGGGAGAGCGGAGGGAGCGGCACCGCCCCCAGTGTGGGGTACGGCACACTCCGGCCACGAGATGCGTGCGTGCACTTTTTGCCGGGAGTGGCTACCGAGCGGCGACGGCCAACTACCCGCCGCTGCCCGCCGGTCGACCGCCGCGCCCGGGCCGATCAGGCGCCGATCAAGCACCGATCAGGCACCGACGAGGAGCCGATCAGGCGTAGAGCGCCTCGGCGCCGCGCTCCTTGAGGGCCGTGCGGTACTGCTCGAGGGCCCACAGCTCCTGGCGGACCTCGGCCGCCGTGGTGTTACCGCTCTGGGCCTCGGCGCGGCGCGCCGTTGACTCGAGGTCGCGCATGCGGCGTTCGACGGCGGCCACCCTGACCTGCACCAGGCACCGCTCGGCGTGCACGTCCACCTCGGCCTGGCGACGGCGCGGCAGGGTCAGCGGCTCGACGGCCAGCTCGGTGACCAGGGAGCGCACCGCGTCGTCGGGCGCGGCCTCGCGCACCCGGTCGAGGAACGCGTCGTCGGCCGCCGCGACGCCGCCCGCCTCGCCGATGACGCGCCGGACGACGGCGTAGGGGGCGGCGGTGAACTCGTCCTCGCCGTAGGCGTCGAAGACCGGCGCGACCAGCGCGGGGAACTGGAGGGCGATCTTGAGCAGCTCGCGCTCGGCCAGATAGGCGGGGGTGCGGAGGTTCAGCGGGGGGCCGACGGGCGAGGGGGGCGCGGCGACGGGGGCGGGCGCGTTACCCCTGCGCTCCCCCTGGCCGCGCGGCGCGCCCGGTCCACCGGCGCCCTGGCCCTGGGCGCGCGCCCTCCCCCAGCGCGCGATCTGGCCGATGCGCCGCACCACGAAGCCCTCGTCGGGGATGCCGACGAGCCCGGCGAGCCGGACGGCGTACTCGTGCTGGATGGCCTGGTCCTTGATCTGGGCGACGATCGGCGCCGCGAACTCCAGGGCGGCGGAACGGCCCTCCGCGGTGTCCAGATTGTGCTGGTCGACGATCGATCTGATGGCGAACTCGAACAGCGGCGATGCCGATTCGACCAGCTTGTGCACGGCTTCGTCGCCATCGGCGATCCGCAGCTCGCACGGGTCCATGCCGCCGGGCGAGACGGCGATCGACGTGCGGGCCGCGAACTTCTGGTCGTCCTCGAACGCCCGCAGCGCGGCCTTCTGCCCGGCCGCGTCGCCGTCGAAGGTGAAGACGACCTCTCCGGCGCGGTGCGAGCTGGAGTTGTCCATCAGGACGCGGCGCAGGATCTTGACGTGCTCGGCGCCGAACGCGGTGCCGCACGTCGCGATCGCCGTGGTGACCCCGGCCAGGTGGCAGGCCATGACGTCGGTGTACCCCTCGACGACGACCGCGCGGTTGGTCTTGGCGATGTCGCGCTTGGCCGCGTCGATGCCGTAGAGCACCTGGGACTTGCGGTAGATGGGCGTCTCGGGGGTGTTCAGGTACTTGGGGCCGGTGTCGTCGTCGCGGAGCTTGCGGGCGCCGAAGCCCACGACCTCGCCCGTGATGTCCCTGATGGGCCAGATCAGCCGCCCCCTGAACCGGTCGATCGGCCCCCGCTTGCCGTCCTGGGCGATGCCAGATGCCAGCAACTCCAGATCGGTGAAGCCGCGTCCGCGCAGGAAGCGCACCAGGTGGTCCCAGCCCGCGGGGGCGTAGCCCACGCCGAAGCGCTCGGCCGCCGCCTGGTCGAACGAGCGCTCGTCGAGGAAGCGCCTGCCGATCTCGGCCTCGGGCGAGGTGGCCAGCTGCTCGGCGTAGAAGCGGGCGGCGACCTTGTGCGCCTCGATGAGCCGCGTGCGCTCGCCCTGCTGGCGCCCCGGGCTGTACCCGCCCTGCTCGTACCGCAGGGTGACCCCGGCCTGCGCGGCCAGCCGCTCGACGGCCTCGGAGAACGACAGGTGCTCGATCTTCATCACGAAGCCGAGGGTGTCCCCGCCCTCCTGGCAGCCGAAGCAGTGGTAGAGGCCCTTGCTCGGACTGACGTGGAACGACGGCGACTTCTCGTCGTGGAACGGGCACAGTCCCTTGAGATTCCCGCCGCCCGCGGGGCGGAGCTGAAGGTACTCGGAGACCACGGTGTCGATCGGGACCGCGTCCCTGACCGACTTCACGTCCTCGTCGTTGATCCTGCCCGCCACGCCAGAAGTCTACGGCGCCCCTCGGACACCCGGGGCCCGGACGGTCGCCCTGGGCACGGGACGCCCGCGCGGGGGCACGGGAAGGGCGCGCGGGGCGGGACGGCCGCGGGGGCGGGACGGCCGCAGGGCTCACGCCGCGAGTCGGGCCTCGATCCCGTCGAGGATGATGTCGAGGCCGCGCCTGAACCCCCCGTCGGCGTCGCCGTCCGTCATGTCGGCCTCGCGGGCGAGCGCCGGGTAGCGGTCGGCGTGCGCGAGGACATGGCGGCGCACCTGACGGCGCAGCTCCGCCTCATGTTCGGGATCGGTCACGGTCGAACGCCAGACGTTCTCGGCGGCGACAAATCCATGCACGTAGGCGAAGAGGGTGTTCACGGCGGCGTTGAGTTCGAGCGGGGGCAGCCCGGCCCTGGCGAGGGTCGCGTAGAAGCGGTCGGAACGGGCAAGCGACGCGGGCCCGATGAGGGGCCGGGTGCCGATCAGCGTGGTGATCCAGACGTGGCGGTGCATCACCTGGCGGCTCTGCTCGATCCGCCGGGTCAACGCGGCGCGCCAGTCGACGTCGTCCTCGTCCTCGAGCGCGATCTCGCCCATCACCGCGTCGAGCGCGAGGTCGAGCACGTCCTCGCGGGTCTCGACGTAGGAGTAGAGCGACATCGTGCCCGCGCGCAGCCGGGCGGCCAGACGGCGCATGGAGAAACCCTCCACGCCCTCGCTGTCGAGCAGCTCCACCGCGGCCTCGACGATCCGCTCGCGCGTCAGCCGTGGCCTGCGCCCGCCCCCGTCGTCCCGGAACCAGAGGCTCGGTTGTCCACGCCGCCTCGTCACCCACGCCCACCCTTCGTACGCCGTACGGAAACACCCTCACATGAGTCCCCGGAATCCGCGTCCTGGCTGCGTGATTACGCGATGCTCGCCCTGCGCGTCAACCGGGCGGTGACGGGGGAAGGCGGCGGAACGCTGTTGATCCACCGGGGCCCCGCGGCGTGGGCGGCGGAGGTGGCGGGCGAGGAGCCGCGCCCGGCGGGCCGGTTGGCCGACGATGCCGGACGAGGACGTGCGCTGCGCGGTGGTGCCCGAGGCGCGCTTCCTCGCGACCGGGCACCACGAGGGCGGGGGCCGGTCGACGCTGTTCGTCAACGGCGGGCTGCCGTTCGACCTCGCCGACCCGCTCTCCGTCGTCGCCCACGAGGGCCACCCCGGGCACATCGCCGAGTCGCTGCTCAAGGAGCACCACCCGGACTGCGGGAGGCGTTTCCCGCTCAGCCCGCCGTTCGTGCTCAGCGCGGGGATGGGGCCGCGCGCGCGGGAGGTGGTCCTCCCCGGGGACGAGGCGCGGGAGTGGCTGGAACGCCACGTGCTCGGCCCGTTCGGCATCGCACCCGACGGCGCGGACCTGCCCGCGATCCACGGCGCGCGCAACGCGCTCCCGGGCGCGTGGCTGGACGCGGGGGCGCCCGAGGAACGGAACGCGCGGGTGCGGCGGCTGCTCATCGAGCCGCCGCTGCCCGCCGACCTCGCGGTCGACGGGTTCGGCGGGTCAGGAGGTCGGGTCGGGTGCGGGATCGGGCGGGGGCGCGGGGCCGCGCCGGGGCGGGGGTCAGCCCGCGTAGCGCAGCATCCAGTCGGTCTCGGGGTTCCGGCCGAACGACGGGTCGGCGGGCGGGCTCACCGGGCTCTCCTCGACCAGGTCGCCGGGGTCGACGCGGGGCGGCAGCTGCCCGAACCTGGCCACCCGCGCGGCGGCCGCCTCGTCGGGGGTGTCCGGCGCGTCGGCGGTACGCGTCGTGTCCATGGTGTCACCTGCCGTTCCTGAAGTGGGGACTCGAACGGCCCCCTCGCCGCCAGGGTACTCCCGCGCGCGAACCCGGCCCTGCGCCCCGGAACCGGGGCCCTGGAGCCGGGGGTCAGGAGCCGGGGGTCAGGGCAGCGCGGGCGGCTCGCCAGGGGCCGCCTGCTGGCGCTGCCGCTCGGCCCACTGCCGGGTCTCCTCGGCGCGGATCGCCTCGACCGCCGCGAGCAGCTCGGCCCGCGCCGCCTCGTCGCGCTCGGCCTCGGGCAGCAGCTGGTAGCGGTCGAGCGCGCGGCGCAGCGCGTCCCACGCCTGCCCGGCCACCGCCCAGCGCGGGCCCGGGCCGAAGACCTGGCGGAAGCCCGTGCAGAACAGCGTCACCCCGGCGATCGTCGCGGTCAGCCAGGGCTCGGCCCTGAGCCCCGCGGCGATGACCGTGCCCGAGGCGGCCGCCAGAGCGCCCAGCTCGACGAGCCGGTGGAGGCGGCGGTTGTTGTCGCGGACCCGCTCGTAGAACGCGAGGTCGCGCCGGGCCAGGGCCAGCAGGGGGTCGGGGGCGCCGGTCCAGGAGTCGGGAGAGCGCTCACCGGCCGCGCCCCGCGCGTCACCCGCCATGGCCGGAGGCCTTCGCGACGGGCGGTTCGGCGAGGGAGCGTTCGGCGGGTGACCGTTCCGCGGGGGGCCGTTCGGTGAGAGTGAGAGGCCGCGCCATCACGTGGTGTGGGCCCACGCCCTCGATCATGAACTCCTCGCCCACGACGGCGAATCCGTGCCGCACATAGAAGCCGACGGCCTCGACGCGGCCGTTGCACCAAAGCAACTCCGCCCCGCGCAGGGCCGCTTCGGCCTCCGCCGCGCCCAGCAGCGCCGCGCCGAAGCCGCGTCCGCGCACGGCGGGCGCCGAGGCCATGCCCCTGATGCGGTGGGCGGCCCTCGGATCGCCGGGCAGCGGCTCGGGGAACAGGCTGACGTACGCCAGCACTTCGGCACCCTCGCCGTCGAACGCGGCCAGGTGGTAGGCGTCGTCCCGCGCGTCCTCGGCGAACTCGGCGGCGTCACGCGGGTGTCCGGGGCGGAGCACCCGCCAGCGCAGCTCGAGGACCGCCTCGCGCGGAACGACCTCGGTGCGGATGGTCATGCCCGCACCCTACGCGCGCTCGTCCGGGTGAAGGCCGCTGGGGATGGCGTGGGGGGCGTCCCTGTGGACTACGGTCATGATCATGCGCTGGAAGACGTACGGCGAACGGCAGGTGTACACCAACCCTTGGCTGAACTTGTGCTTGATCGATGTCGAGCTCCCCGACGGACAGCGGTTCGACCACCATGTGGTCCGCCTCAGACACCTCGCGGTGGCCGTCGTGCTGAACGAGCACCGTGAGGTGCTGATGATGTGGCGCCACCGGTTCATCACGGACGCGTGGGCGTGGGAGCTGCCCATGGGTCTGGTCGAGGAGGGCGAGACCCCGGCCGCGACGGCGGCGCGCGAGGTCGAGGAGGAGACCGGCTGGCGCCCCGGGCCGATGCGGCCACTGATCTACGCCGAGCCCGCCAACGGCATCACCGACGCCCAGCACCATGTCTTCCGCGCGGACACCGCGACACACATCGGCCCGCCGACCGAGCTGAACGAGTCCGACCGCATCGAGTGGATCCCCGTCGACCGGATCAGGGGCATGATCGACCGCCGCGAGATCATCAGCGGCGGCTCACTGGTCGGGCTGCTGTATCTGCTGGTCGAGGGGGTGGGCCGTGGGTGAATCGAGCCAATTCATATCCATCTTCGCTTATATAAGTCGATGCTGATAGCCTGCCGCCGTGCACGCGTTCGACGTACTCGGTGACCCCGTCAGGCGACGCATCCTCGAGGTGCTCGCCGAAGGGGAACGACCCGCCGGGGACGTCGTGGGCGTCGTCCGGGCGGAGTTCGGGATATCGCAGCCCGCCGTCTCGCAGCACCTCAAGGTGCTGCGCGAGTCCGGGTTCACCACGGTGCGGGCCGAGGGGACGCGGCGGCTGTATGCCGTCGCCCCCGAGCGCTTCGCGGAGGTGGACCGGTGGCTCGACCGCTTCGGTCGGTTCTGGGAGCAACGACTGGACGCGCTCGGCACGGAGTTGGCCCGCGGGAAGCGCCGGGCGAGAACGGGCGAGGAGGGCTCGGATGAGTGAGCTGTTGGACCGCATCAACGCCGTGCGGCGGAAGGTCACCACGACGGCGATCGACGGCCGCGAGGGCAAGGCGGTGATCCTGCGGCGGAGTTACGACTCCCCCGCCGCCGACGTGTGGAACGCCTGCACCACCCCCGAGCGCCTCGCCCGCTGGCTGGCGCCGGTCAGCGGCGAGCTACGGCTGGGCGGCGCCTACCGGTTGGAGGGGAACGCCCGCGGCGAGGTGCTGGCGTGCGAGGAGCCGACGCTGCTGCGGGTGAGCTGGATCTACGGCGAGGAGGTCCCCGACACCCCCGCGTCCGAGGTCACGCTGCGGCTGACCCCGGAGGGCGAAGGCGGCACGCTCCTGGAGCTCGAGCATGTCGCCGTCGTCGACCCGGAGTTCTGGGACCGTTACGGGCCCGGGGCCGTCGGGGTGGGCTGGGACCTGGCCCTGCTCGGGCTCGCCGCCCACCTCGACGGGACGGAGGCGAAGGAGGAGAGGGAGTTCGTCCTCGGCAGCGCCGAGCGCTGGCGCGGGGCGCACGAGGCGTCGGGCGCGGACGCCGCCGAGGCGAAGCGCTCGGCGGACAACACCGCGGCCTTCTACGCCCCCGATCCAGAGGAGAGTTGACCGGCGCGGGGCCCGAGTCGGCCGGGCCCCGGGCCGGTTGGGGCCTCGGCCGATTGGGACCCCGGGCCGGTTGAGGTCTGGTCGGCCGGGCCCCGGCTCGCTCGGTCCCGGATCAGTCGCCGGAGACCAGGGAGTCGAGCGGGGTCCCCGGGTCGGCCAGCGCCTCGGGGTCCACGGGCCGCCCCGCGCGGACGAGCCGCTGGATCGGCTCGACCACGTCCCACACGTTCATGTTGAGCCCGGCCAGCACGCGGCCCTCACGCAGCCAGAACGCGATGAACGCGCGCTTGGCCAGGTCCCCGCGGAACACCACCCGGTCATACGTCCCCGGCGGCGCCCAGCCCGAGTACTCCAGGCCCGCGTCGTACTGGTCGGAGAAGAAGTACGGCACCCGGTCGTAGACGACCTCGTGGCCCAGCATCGAACGGGCCGCCGCGGGACCGGAGTTGAGGGCGTTGGCCCAGTGCTCCACGCGCAGCCTGCCGCCCTCGCCGCCGGGCTGCGCCACGGCAGCCACGTCCCCGGCGGCGAAGATCGCCGGGTCGCTGGTGCGCAGCGCGGCGTCCACGGCGATGCCGCCGCCCTCGGAGAGCGCGATCCCGGCGCCCTCGGCCAGCGCGGTGCGCGGCCCGGCGCCGATCGCGGCGAGCACGGCCCGCGCGGGCAGCCGACGGCCGTCCTCGGTGGTGACACCCGCGACCACCCCGTCGCGCCCGGTGATCTCCGCAAGCCGGGTCCCGAAGTGGAACGTCACCCCGTGGAATCGGTGCAACTCACTGAACACCGCCCCCACTTCAGGCCCCAGCACGCCGTGCAGCGGGGTGGGCCCAGGCTCGACCACGATCACCTCGGCGCCCAACGTCCGTGCGGCGGCGGCCACTTCGAGGCCGATCCAGCCCGCCCCCGCGATCACGAGCGGCTCCCCCGCCCCCGCCGTGCCGGTGAGCACGCCCCGCAGGTGGTCGGAGTGGGCGAGGCGGCGCAGATGGTGGACGTTCGCCAGCTGCGTTCCTGGGATGCCGAGTCGGTGCGGCTCGGCGCCCGTGGCCAACAGCAGCGCGTCGTACGGCAGCCGCGTTCCGTCGCCGAGTCTGACCTCCTGCGCCGCCCGGTCGATCGCGACGGCGGGCTGGCCCAGGTGCAGCTCGATGCGGTGGTGGGCGTACCAGGCCGGAGGGTGCACGAAAACGCTCTCCCTGACGGCCCGGCCTGTCAGATAGTCCTTGGAGAGCGGGGGACGCTCGTAGGGCTGTTCGTGCTCGTCGCCGATGAGGATCACCCGGCCAGGGAAGCCCTCCTCCCGCAACGTCTGGGCCGCCTTGGCCCCGGCCAGTCCACCGCCGATGATGACGAACGTCCGGTGTGTGCCGTCCACGCAGTGCCTCCCGATCTGGTGCGCCAATCCCAAGGAGCCTGCCCCACCAGCGGCTTGGCCGGAAGGGGGCACGTCGTCGCGGTACGCGCCGCGCCATCGCGCGACGCGCCAGGTCACGGCCGAGTGAGCCGGGCGTGCAGGGAGCGCGCGGACGCGTCGGTGAGCGCCGCGAGTTGGTCGACGACGACGCGCAGCCGCTCGGCGTCGTCCGCCGCGGCGGCGAACAGCGTGCGGTACTGCGCGTCGAGCCCCTCGGGCGCGCGGAGGGTGAGGGCCTCGGCCAGCTCCCCGAGCACGGCGCGTTGCCGCGTCCGGATCGCCTCCTGGTCGGGGCGTTGCATCACATGGACGTCGGCGACCGCCTTGAGCACGTCGCACTCCAGCCGGGTCGCCTCGGGAACGGCCAGGTCGGCGGCGTAACGGCGCAGCGGGCCCGGGCCG
This sequence comes from Streptomyces radicis, assembly GCF_003626575.1. Taxonomy (GTDB): domain Bacteria; phylum Actinomycetota; class Actinomycetes; order Streptomycetales; family Streptomycetaceae; genus Streptomyces; species Streptomyces radicis. The sequence continues at coordinate 288,518 of NZ_RBDY01000003.1, forward strand.
TACCTGGCGCGCGTGGCGCGTTCGGCGGCCAGGCAGAACCGCCCGATGAGCTGACTCGTCGCGTCCTTGAGCCGGGCCTGCGCGAGCGCGCCGCCGTCATAGCTCGTCGGCCACCACTCCTGGGCCATCAGCCGGTCGAGGGCCGCCGCGAGCGCGGCGTGCTCGGTGCCGGGGGGCGCGTACCGCTTGGCGGCGACGGTGAACACCTCGTCGCGCTCGGCGGTCGCGCGCAGCAGCCCGGGGGTGAGGTGCCCGGCGCGCAGCCCGTCCTCCAAGTCGTGCACGGAGTAGGCGACGTCGTCGGCCCAGTCCATGATCTGTGCCTCGAAGCAACGGCGTTCGGCGGGGGCACCGGCGCGCAGCCAGGCGAAGACGGGCAGGTCGTCCTCGTACACGCCGTACTTGCGGCGGCTCGTGCCGCGCGGCCAGGGGTACTTGGTGGCGGCGTCGAGGGTGGCGCGGGTGAGGTTGAGGCCGACCGAACGCGCCTCCGCGCCCGCGAAGCGCTTGGGCTCGAGCCGGGTGAGCAGGCGCAGCGACTGCGCGTTGGCCTCGAACCCGCCGCAGCCGTCGGCGACCCGGTCGAGAACGCGCTCTCCGTTGTGCCCGAACGGCGGATGCCCGAGGTCGTGCGCGAGGCACGCGGCCTCGACGATGTCGGGGTCGGACCCGAACGCGGCCCCGAGGTCGCGCCCGACCTGGGCGCACTCGAGGGAGTGGGTGAGCCGGGTGCGCGGCGCGGCGTCGGGGTCGGGGTCGTCGGGCGTGACGACCTGGGTCTTCCCCGCGAGGCGGCGCAGCGCGGCCGAGTGCTGGACCCGCGCCCGGTCCCGCTGGAACGCGGTGCGCCCAGGCCGCTTGTCGGCCTCCGGATCCCACCGCTCGGCGGCGGCCTCGTCATACCCTGCGACGTGCATACGAACGAAGGTAGCCGCCCCCGGCCCGACCCGCCGCCCGCGGGGGCGGGCCGGGGCGGTTGGAGAGCGCTCCACGAGAGGGAGAGCGCTCTCCAGAGCTATCCGGCGGGAGAACGTTGCCCAGCGGAGCGTTGCCCGGGGAGAGGGCTGCCCCGGGGAGAGCGCTCTCCAACGGGAGTCCACCGGGAGAGTGCTCTCCAGCGGGAGAGCGTCCAGGGGAGAGCGCTCTCCCACTTGCTCGGCCCGCAGGGCAGTGGCTCAGCCCGCCCTGCGGGCGACGAGCTGGAGGCGTTCGACGGTGTGGCCGTCGAGGGTGCCGACCGTGTCCCGGCGTTCGGCCTCGATCGCGAAGCCGTGGTCGGTCACCAGGGCGCGCAGGTGGTCGGGGTCGTGGTGGCGGAAGACGCCGCCGTCGGGGATCTCGAACACCCCCCATGCGCCGTGCCGCTCCGCCTGTTCCCGGTAACGGTCCAGGTTGCGCGGGTCGTTCTGGAGCGGGACGTCGCTGAGGTACAGGACCCCGCCGGGGCGGACGAGGCGGGCCAGCTCGGCGACGACGGCCCGTTGCGCGGCGTCGTCGGGGACGCAGGTCAGCACCGCGAACAGCAGCGCCGCCCCGAACGCGCCGTCCGCGTGCGGCAGCGGCAGCGCCGGGCAGTGCTCAAGGCTCAGCCCGGGGTGCTCGGCCCGCCCGCGCCGCACGAGCGCGGCCGAGGTGTCCACGCCGTGCGCGTCCGGGTGGCCGAGCGCGACCAGCTCGGCGGTCAGCCGCCCGTAGCCGCACCCGAAGTCGAGCACGCGCGCGCCGCGCGGCACATGGGCCGCGAGCAGGTCGCGGTCGAGGGGGTGGGTGAACGTCTTGGCGGCCCCGGTGGTCTCCCAGTAGCCGGGCGCGTCGAGCGACTTGGTCATGCGGGGACCGTACCCGCGCCGCCCCGGCGTTCAGTCGTGCTGCGCCAGCCAGGCCGCGGCCTCGGCCCGCACCTCCGGGTCCTCGATCGCGTCCACCACCCAGCGGAGGTCCCCGACGGCCCGCTCCGTCTCCTGGAGCGGCGTGAGCGTTCCGGGGGCGCCCCGGCCTGGCGTGATGGGCTCCCCCGGCACGTGGTAGCGGTCCTCGCCGCTGTCCAGCCTGTGGCGTCTCAGCCGCGCGGCGGCGCGGGCCTGGGGGCGGGAGAGCGGCAGGGCGTCCAGGAGGCGGCGGGCCGAGCCGTCGGGGGTCAGCTCGGGGGGCAGCCCTTCGAGCGGTGGCCGGTAGCGGCACGCGATGGCGGCGAGCCTGACCCGCCGGGCCGCCGCCTCGCATCGGCTGATCCCCCCGAGGGCGGGCGCCTGCGCGAGGAGGACGGCGGCGAAGGCGAGTTGTTCGGCGCTCTCCGCGCGGGGCAGCCCCCGCAGCGGGCCGACCTCCGTCTCGACCAGCCCGAGAACGGCGTTCCACCACTGGGGTGGGATCCCGTCGGGAAAGCGCTCACCGAGCCAGCGCGCCCGCGCCTCGGCGTCCACGGCCCGCCGTAGCCGGTCGTGGTCCGATCTCACCCCTGGAGAGCGCTCTCCCCCCTCGTTGATCACCACACCCCCCGATGCACCGAAGATTGCACCAACCACCGTACGGGCAACGGCAGTCGGGGTAAGGGTTCGCCGCGGATCAGGCCGTCTTCGCCAGGGCGGGGTGGGTGAACGCGGTGTCGCGCGCCTGGTCGTAACGATGCAGGAGCAGCCGCGCCAGGGCCGGGTGCGGCGCGAGGGGCGCGGCGACCGGCCCCGGGGCCGCCTCCGCGCAGCGGGTGCTGAACAGCCCCGGAGCCACGAAGCAGGACGCCATCGCGATGCTCCGGTGGCCCTCGGCGTGCAGGCGTTCCACCGCCTCGGCGACCGTGGGGCTGGCCGCCGACGCGTAGGCCGGGAGGACCCGGGCGCCGCCGAGGCGGGCGGAGAGCATCTGGGCGGTGTAGCCGGTGCCCGCCGCCGACTCGGGGTCGAGGGAGCCCGCCGCGGCCAGGATCACCGCGTCGCCGCGCCGGTGGCCCGCCTCGAGCAGGCGGCTGTGCAGGGCCTCGGCCAGCAGCGGGTGGGGGCCGAGGCATGCGGCGGTGGTCACGTTCAGGCGGGAGTTGGCGCCCGCGACGATCGCGGGTATGTCGTGTTTGACGTGGTACCCCCTGCTGAACAGCAGCGGCACGAGCACCGCCTCGCCGCGCAGGCGGGCCAGCGTGTCGGCAAGGAGCGGCTTGTCGATCTCCAGGTGGCCGAGCTCGACGCGCAGCCCCGGGCGCAGCGCGCGGACCAGCCGGACCAACGCCTCGACGGCCCGGTGGGCCCGGGGGTCGGGTGAGCCGTGGGCCACGGCGACCAGGGTGGGCGGGATGCTACGGGCGTTGCGCATAACCGCCAGCCTGAGCCCCGGGCGTTGCGGCGGTGTTGCGCGAGTGTCACCACTGGCCGCCCCCGTCCTCACCGCGCGCGCCGCACCGGGTTGAGGTCGCCGCCCCTGCCGGGTAACGCGGGAGGCGCCGCCGCGTAACACGCCCGTCGCACGATGAACCCCATGACGGGCATCACGGCGGACACGGAGGCGAGCGCGGCGGCGGGGGCGAACACGACGGGGACGGCGAACGCGGCGGCGGGGGCAGGGGCGACGGCCACGGGGGCGGATCGCACCACAGAGACCCACTGCCCGTACTGCGCGCTCCAGTGCGGGATGGGCCTGCGGCCCGCGCCTGGGGCGGCGGGCGGGCTCGAGGTGGTGGAGCGGACCGCGTTCCCGGTGAACCGCGGCGCGCTGTGCGGCAAGGGCCGCACCGCCCCCGCCGTGCTGGCCACCGGGGCACGGCTGACCGGGCCCCTGGTGCGGCGCGGGGGCGAGCTGGTCCCCGCGGAGTGGGACGAGGCCCTGGACCGGGTCGCGGAGGGGCTGGCCGCGGTCCGCGAACGACACGGGCCCGACGCGGTGGGGGTCTTCGGCGGCGGAGGGCTGACGAACGAGAAGGCGTACGCGCTCGGCAAGTTCACGCGGCTGGTGCTCGGCAGCTCGCAGATCGACTACAACGGCCGGTTCTGCATGTCGTCGGCGGCCGCGGCCGGGACGCGGGCGTTCGGGATCGACCGGGGGCTGCCGTTCCCGCTGGCCGACATCCCGCGCACCGGCTGCGTCCTGCTGGTCGGGTCCAACCTCGCCGAGACGATGCCGCCCGCGCTGCGCTACCTCACCGAGCTGCGGGAGAACGGCGGCACGCTGATCGTCGTCGATCCGCGGCGGACCCGCACGGCCGAGCAGGCGGATCTGCACCTCGCGCCGCGGCCTGGGACGGATCTGGCGCTGGCGCTCGGGCTGCTGCACCTGGTGGTGGCGGAGGGGCGCACGGACGAGGCGTTCATCGGGGAGCGGACGACGGGGTGGGAGGAGGCGCGCGCGGCGGCGATGGCGCACTGGCCCGAACTGGTGGAGCGGATCACGGGGGTGCCCGTTCCGCTGCTGCGCGCGGCGGCGCGGATGTTCTGCGCGCCCGAGGCCGCGATGGTGCTGACGGCGCGCGGGCCCGAGCAGCAGTCCAAGGGAACGGACACGGTCGGCGCGTGGATCAACCTCTGCCTCGCGACCGGCAGGGCTGGGAGAGCGCTTTCCGGGTATGGCTGTCTCACCGGGCAGGGCAACGGGCAGGGCGGGCGCGAGCACGGGCAGAAGGCCGACCAGCTGCCGGGCTACCGGATGCTGGCCGACCCGGACGCGCGCGCCCATGTGGCCGGGGTGTGGGGCGTCGACCCCGACACGCTGCCGGGCCCCGGGCGCAGCGCCTACGAACTCCTCGACGCGCTCGGCCGGGACACCCCCGACGGGGTGCGGGCGCTGCTGCTGATGGCATCCAATCCGGTCGTCTCGGCGCCGCGCGCCGCGCATGTGGAGGAACGGATGCGGGCGCTCGACTTCCTGGCCGTGTGCGACGTGGTGCTGTCGGAGTCGGCGCGGCTCGCGGACGTGGTACTCCCGGTGACGCAGTGGGCGGAGGAGACGGGGACGCTGACGAATCTGGAGGGCCGGGTGCTGCTGCGCCGCAAGGCCGTCGACCCGCCGCCCGGGTGCCGGAGCGATCTGGAGGTGCTGCGGGGGCTGGCGGCGCGACTGGGGTGGGAGAGCGGTTTCCCGGCCGAGCCCGAGAAGGTCTTCGACGAGCTGCGGCGGGCCTCGGCCGGGGGCAAGGCGGACTATTCGGGCATCACCTATGCCCGGATCGCGCGGGAGGACGGGGTGTTCTGGCCGTGCCCGGCGACGGAGGGCGTGGTGGGAGACGGGTCGGGCGCGGGAGACGGGTCGGGCTTGGAGAGCGCTCACCACCGGGAGAGCGCTCACCCGCAGGAAGACGCTCACCGTTTGGAGAGCGCTCTCCCAGCAGAGAACGTTCACCCGAGGGAGAACGTTCACCCGGGGACGCCGCGCCTCTTCCTCGACCGGTTCGCGACGCCGGACGGGCGGGCGCGGTTCGCGCCGGTGAGCCACCGGGCCTCGGCGGAGGAGCCGAGCGAGGAGTACCCCCTGCTGCTCACCACGGGGCGGGTGCTCGCGCAGTACCAGTCGGGGGCGCAGACGCGGCGGGTGGGCGAGCTGAACGCCGCCGCGCCCGGCCCGTTCGTCCAGCTGCACCCCCGGCTCGCGGAACGGCTCGGCGCGGGCGAGGGCGACCGGCTCGCGGTGATCTCGCGGCGTGGCCGGGCGGTGGCACCGGCGCGGATCAGTGGGGACATCAGGCCGGACACCGTTTTCATGCCGTTCCACTGGCCGGGTGAGGGGCGCGTCAACACGGTCACCAACCCGGCGCTCGATCCGGTGTCGCGCATGCCGGAGTTCAAGGTGTGCGCGGTCCGGGTGGAGCGGGCCGAACCGGGGCCCGAGACCGACGGCGGGGCCGCGTAGCCGAGTTGCGGGGCGCCCGCCACCCGGCAGCATGGGGACATGACTGATCTGAACCAGGGCGTGATCGGGCTGCCCGAGCTGGCCGACGCGCATCTCGCGCTCGCGCGGGACAACGAGCACGGCCGTAGCGCCCATCTGTTCCTGCACGACGGCCCGTTGCGGCAGAGCGTGATCGCGCTCGTCGGCGGCGCCGAGCTCGAGGAGCACAACGCGCCTCCGGCGGCCAGCCTCCACGTGTTGAGCGGGCGGGTGCGGCTGCTCTCCGAGCCGGGCGACGCGGAGCTGGTGAGCGGCCAGGTGATGCGGATCCCACAGCTGCGCCACGGGCTGATGGCGCTCGACGACTCGGTGATCGTGCTGACCTCGGTGACGGCGACGCCCGAGCCGGTCGTCGTGAACGACACGCGGCGCGGCCCGGGCAAGGGGAACGACGACACCCCCCTCTGACGGCGACGCCCCCTCTCGGGAAGCGCTCTCCCAACGCCCCGCCCGCCCGGAACCGCCCCGCCCGGGACCGCCGAGCACCGAACACCCAGCGCCGAGCACCGAACACCGGGCACCCGGCACCCAGCACCCAGCACCCAGCGCCGGGTCCCCGGGCCGAGGAGCACTCGGCCTCAGGAGTGCCGCCGATGGCCCGGGGTAGGCGCGCCAGGGCAGGAGGACGCACGAGTGGCGGGCGCGCGACACCCGCGCGGCGCGAAAAGGGGCGAGGGCCATGGGTTGGCGAGGGGACGACGAGCTGGGGCTGTTGAGCCGCCTCGACCGGCGGGTCTTCGACCGGGTCGCCTCCGCCCACCCACCGGGTGTGCAGACGGTGCTGCCCGCGCTGAGCCACGCGGCGGACCACGGGCGGCTGTGGTTCGCGACGGGCTCGGCCATGGCCGTGTTCGGCGGGCGGGCCGGGCGGCGGGCGGCGTTGCGCGGGGTGGCGGCGTTGACGCTGGCGTCGTTCGCGACCAACACGATCATGAAGTACGCGCTGCGCAGGCAGCGCCCGTTGATCGACGCGGTGCCGCTCGCGCGCAGGCTGGCGCGGCAGCCGTTGACCAGCTCGTTCCCCTCGGGCCACGCGGCCTCGGCCGCCGCGTTCGCCACGGGGGTCGCCCTGGAGTCGCAGCGGTACGGGGCCGCTGTGGCGCCGGTGGCCGCGGCGGTCGCGGCCTCGCGGGTGTATGTCGGCGTGCACTACCCGTCGGACGTGATGGCGGGCGCGGTGCTCGGCGTGGGCGCGGCGATGGCGACCGGGCACTGGTGGCCGCGCCGCCCGGCGCCCGCGCAGCGGGTGCACCACCGCGCCGAGGCGCCCGCGCTCCAGGACGGGGCGGGCCTGGTCGTGGTGGTCAACGACGGTGCGGGGCCCGGCGCTGCGGCCGCGGACGAGGACCGGCTGCGGATGGTGCTGCCACGCGCGGAGATTGTTCAACGATCCAACGATGAGGATCTGGTGGCTCTGCTGGACGACGCGGCGCGGCGGGCGGCGCGCGCCGGGGGCGCGTTGGGCGTCTGCGGGGGCGACGGCAGCGTGAACGCGGCGGCGGCGAGCGCGGTGGAACACCGGGTGCCGCTCGCGGTCTTCCCCGGCGGCACGCTCAACCACTTCGCGCTCGACACCGGCATACAGACCTTCGAGGACACGGCCGCCGCGCTCCGCAAGGGCGACGCGATCTCCGTCGACCTGAGCCGGGTGCGCCCGGTCGGCGGCGCGGAGGGTCCGACGCGGCACTTCCTCAACACGTTCAGCCTTGGCCTCTACCCCGAAGTCGTCCGCGCCCGCGCGTCGTTGGAGCGGCGCATCGGCAAGTGGCCTTCGGCAGCGGTCTCGTTGGCCCGGGTGCTGCGCAACGGGCGCCCCGTGGACGTTGAATTGAACGGGTACCCCCACCGGCTGTGGCTGCTGTTCGCGGGGAACGGCCTCTACTCCCCCGAGGGCTTCGCCCCCTCGCACCGCACCCACCTGGACGACGGGCTGCTCGACGTCCGCCTGGTGTCCGCGGACCGGCCGCTGGCCAGGACGCGCGTGGTGTGCTCGGCGCTGACCGGGACGCTGGCCCGCTCGCGCGTGTACGCGGCGACCCGGGTGCCGCATCTGCACCTGGGGGGCCTGGGCGAGGGCGGCTCCCTGGCGTTCGACGGCGAGACGGGCCCGGCCCCGGCGTCGTTGCTGCTCGAGAAGGTGCAGGGCCGCCTGACGGTCTACCGCCCGGTGCGCTCGGGCGACGAGGAGCTGCGCCCGCTGCCCGCGCCGTTGACCTGAGCGGCGCCGCCCCGCGCGCGGTGCTCGCTCGGGCTGATGCCGCGCTCCCGCTTGAACGCCGTGCTCAACGCGAACGCGCTGCCGTACCCCACGCGGCGGGCGACGGCCTCGAGTGTCATGTCCGGGTCGCGCAGCAGCTCGGCGGCCATCCGGAGCCGCCAGCCGGTGAGATACGCCATCGGCGGCTCGCCGACCAGCTCGGTGAAACGGCGGGCCAGCGCCGCGCGCGAGACCCCGGCCCCCGCGGCGAGGCCCCCGACGGTCCACGGGTGCGCGGGGTGGTCGTGGATCTGCCGCAGCGCGTGGCCGACCACGGGGTCGCCGTGCGCGCGGTACCACGCGGGCGCCTCCGCCTCCGGCTGCGCGAACCACGCGCGCAGCGCCGAGATCAGCAGCAGGTCGAGCAGCCGGTCGAGGAGCACCTCCTGCCCGGGCTCGTCCTTGACGATCTCGCTGGACAGCAGCCCGAGCAGCGGCCCGTCCCAGGCGCCGCGGCGCGGCACGAGCACCCGGGGCAGGGCGCGCAACAGCCGTGCGCCGACCTCGAGATGGAGCTGGTACGTGCCGATCAGCAGCTCGGTCCCGCCCTCCGGGTCCGTGCCCCAGGTGCGCACGCCCAGGTCGAGCGCCTCACACAGGTCGGTGCCGTCGGGGCCGACGCTGCACCCGCCGGGCAGCACCCGCGCCGACGGCGGGGTGTCGGGGTCGTCGGCGACGGTGTAGGGCTCGGGGCCGCGCACCACCGCGATGTCCCCGGCGGCGAGGCGCACCGGGCAACCGCTCTCCGGAACGATCCACGCATGGCCGCGCGTCACGCACGCCACGGTCAACGGCGCCTCGTCGCACACCCGGATCCCCCAGGGCGCGCTGAGCACGGCGCGCAACAGGAAGGCGCCCCGCGCGCGGGGGCCGTCGAGGAGGCTGGTCAGCGCGTCCATGCCACGAGCGTAGACGCACGCGCATGCGCGTGAGCCTGACGGCGATGGCCGGGCGGGCGCCGCTCCGGTGGACTCGGGGGCACGGACGCGGGGCATGAACGCGGCACCCGCCGCGCACCCTCGACGGAATCAGCGGGAGAGCGGCTTCCACGATGCATGAGACGCCTGACACGACGAACGACACCAGCGCCGACGGCAGCCCCAACGCCAGCGGCAACGGCGACGGCGACGGCAGCCCCAACGCCAGCGGCAACGACAGCGCCAACGGCAACCGCGCCATCGCGGCCGAGCGGGTCCTGGTCCTGGGCGGCACCGGCAAGAGCGGCAGGCGCGTCGCGCGGCGGCTGCCCGGCGCGCGGATCGGCTCGCGCGCCGGAACCCCGCCGTTCCGGTGGGAGGACCCCACCACCTGGGGGCCGGTGCTCGAGGGGATGGAGGCCGTGTTCCTGTGCTACGTGCCCGACGCCGCGGCCCCTGGGGCGCCCGAGACGATCGGCGCGTTCTCCGAGCTGGCCGTGGCCAGGGGCGTGCGCCGACTGGTGCTGCTCTCGGGCCGGGGCGAGGAGCGCACGGTCGAGTCGGAGCGGGCGATGCGGCGGGCGGGCGCGGAGTGGACGGTGCTGCGCGGCAGTTGGTTCGCCCAGAACTTCAGCGAGGACTTCCTCCTGGACGCGGTCCTCGGCGGCGAGGTGGTGCTGCCCGCCGCGCCGGGGGTGGCGGAGGCGTTCCTCGACGCGGAGGACATCGCGGACTGCGCGGTCGCGGCGCTCACCGGCCCCGGGCACGCGGGGCGGGTGTACGAGCTGACCGGGCCCCGGCTGCTGACGTTCGACGAGGCGGTGGGCGAGATCGGCGCGGCGATCGGGCGCGACGTGCGGTTCCGGGCGGTGCCGCGGGGGCGTTACGCCGAGATCCTGGCCGGGGCCGGGATGCCGCCCGAGGTGGTGGCGCTGCTGACCGAGGTGTTCGGCGCGGTGCTCGACGGGCGCAACGCCCACCTCACCGGCGACGTGGCCGCGATCCTGGGCCGGGCGCCGCGCGACTTCTCCGCCTATGTGGCCGAGGCCGCGGCCACCGGCGCCTGGGGAGAGCGCTCTCCCACCCCGTCGGCACCCAGAGCGCCACGCGGAGAGCGCTCTCCCATCCCGCCGACGCTCAACGGGCCGCGTGGAGAGCGCTCTCCCCGCCCTTCGGCGCTCAACGGGTCGCCCATGGACGGGCGTTGAGACGGCGATCGCGGCCGTTCACCAGACGTCACCGTCGCGCCAGTCGCACACCAGCTCCCCCGCGATGTCCAGGCGCGCCGTCACCGGCAGGACGTACACCCCGTCGTCCTCCTCCTCGGTGCGCACTATGCCCAGCGGGGTCAGCGCGAACGTCGGCCCCTGCCACGAGAGCCAGCCGCGCGACGCGTACAGGGGGCGGGCCGACTCGGTCGCGGAGAGCGCTCCCAGGTCGTATGCGCCACGGATAACCCGCTCCAACGCCGCCATCAACGCCGCGCCATGGCCCCGGCCCCGCTGATCGTGGCGCACCCCGACGCCCTCGACATAGCCCGTGCGCAGCGAGCGGCCCCCGTGCAGGACCCGGCGCTGGACGACCGACGCATGGCCGACCAACTCCCCGTCCACATAGGCCAGGGCGTGCATCCCGCCCAGGGCGTGCTCCCAGTCGAGGTCGCCCAGGTCGCCGTCGAACGCCCGATGCAGGAGAGCGCGTACCGCGGCGAGGGTGGTGGGGGCGAGATCGGCGGTGTGGGCGGTGCGCACCTCGGTCATGGGGATCATTCCTTGCGGCGGAGCGGGGTGGGTCGGCCGACGGCTGCCGACGCGGGACGGCCGGGAGCGCGGGCGGCTTCGAGCGGTGCCAGCTCCTCGGGGGGCAGGTGCTCGGGGGGCAGGTGCTCGGAGGCGCCGGAGTGGGACGGGGCGTGGAGGGCACGGACTTCGACGAGCCATGTGCCAGGGGCGGTGCTCCCGGCGAACGCGGCGAGGCGGGTGGGTGAGGCGTCGGGGTCGGCGTGGGCGTCGGGGGTGTGGGGGGCGTCGGGGTGGGCGATGAGGGCTTCGCGGGAGAGGGGCGTGGCGCGATCGGCGGGGATCCCCTTGGCGTCCGTGAACCCCTCGACGATCGACTCCGACCCTATCCGGCCGAAGTTGATCGGAGGCAGCTCGAACGGCGCGGCCCGCGGCCGGGCGGTGCCGACGATGAAGGTGAGGGGTGTGGAGCCCGAGGAAGTCCGCACGGGCGCAGCGTATCCGGCTCACAGCCCGAGAGAGGCGGTGCTGAGCGCAGCGTTGCCCAGGAGAAACGGCAGTGATGCCGACGGGTAACAGCGCCGCCGCACGCTCGGGGCATGGCTGGTGGGTCGGTGGACACGCGCGTGGTGGTCGTGGGCGGCGGAATGGCCGGTGCGCGGCTCGCGCGGCAGCTCGGCGCCGCGCCGGGCACCGCGGTGACGGTGCTCGCCGAGGAGCCGCACCCCGCGTACAACCGGGTGCTGCTCGCCGAGGTGCTGGCCGGGCGCTACCCGGCCGAGGTCATCGCCCTCCCCCGGCCCGGCGCGCACGTCGTATGGCGGGCCGGAACGCGGGTGGCGCGAATCGACCGCGCCGCGCGGGCAGTTGAGTGTGCCGACGGGACGCGGCTCGACTATGACGCCCTGGTGCTTGCCACGGGGTCGCACCCCGTACTGCCGCCGTTGCGGGGGCTGTTGCCGCCGGGCGGCGGCGAACTCCCGGACGGCGTACACCCGTTCCGCACGCTGGACGACTGCCTGGCGCTGCGCAGCGCGGTGTCGGCCGCGGGCCCCGCGCCCCGGGCGGTGGTGATCGGCGGCGGGCTGCTCGGCGTCTCGGCCGCCCGCGCGCTGGCCGAGCTCGGCGCCCATGTCGTGCTCGCCCACCAGGGGGAGCACCTGCTCGAGCGCCATGTCGACCCGGACGCGGGCGCGTTGCTGCGCGACCACCTGGCCGCCAGGGGCGTCGAGGTGCACACGGAGTGCCGGGCGCGGGGCGTGGTGACGGCGCGGGGAACGCACCGGGTGACGGGTGTGCGGCTGGCCGACGGCTATGCGCTCGACGCCGAACTCGTCGTGCTCGCCTGCGGGGTGCGGCCCCGCGTCGGCCTGGCGCGCGCGGCCGGGCTTGCCCTCGGGGCTCGGGGCGGGATCGTCGTCGACGACCGGCTGCGCTGCCCGGACGACCCGCGCGTGTACGCCGTGGGCGACTGCGCCGAGCACCGCGGGGTGTTGCACGGCCTGGCGGGGGCGGCGCAGGACCAGGCCGATGTGCTGGCCAGAGGGCTCGGCGGCGACCCGGACGCCCGCTACGGGGGAACGCGCGCGCTGGTGCGCCTCACGCTCCCCGAACGCGAGGAACGGGCCGGGCGGGACGAACTCGGCTTCGGCCCCCTGGACTTGGCGGCGTTCGGGGAGACCTCGCCCGCCCCGGGCGACGACGTGGTGCGCCTCGCGGACGCCACGCGCGGCGCCTACCGCAGGATCGTCGTCCGCGGCGACCGGCTGCGCGGCGGTGTGCTGCTCGGCGACCTGGGCGGGGTCGCCGCGCTCGCCGGCGCGTGGGAGAGCGACGAGGCCCTCCCCGCAAGCCCGTTGCTCCATCTGCTGACCCACGACGGAGGGTACTGAGCCATGGACCCCACCACACGCACTCCCACGATCGTGCTGATCGGCCATGGGATGGTCGGCCAGCGGTTCCTCGAGGAGCTGGCCGAGCGGGGGGTGAGCGGGCGGGCGCGCGTGGTCGTGCTGTGCGAGGAGCCGAGGCCCGCCTACGACCGGGTGCACCTCACCTCGTACTTCTCCGGCACGTCGCCGGACGAACTGTCCCTGTTGCCCGAGGGGTTCGCGGAGAAGCACGGCATCGAGCTGCGGGTGGGCGACCCGGCCGTCGCCGTGGACCGGGCGGCGCGGGTGGTGACGGCGCGCTCGGGGGCGTCGTTCGCCTACGACACGCTCGTGCTGGCGACGGGCAGCGTGCCGTTCGTGCCGCCCGTGCCGGGCCGGGACGCCGAGGGCTGCTTCGTCTACCGCACGATCGAGGACGTGTGCGCCATCGAGTCCTATGCGGCGGGCCGCCGCGCGGGCGTGGTGGTGGGCGGCGGGCTGCTCGGCCTCGAGGCCGCGGGAGCGCTCTCCGGGCTGGGGCTCGAGACGCATGTGGTGGAGTTCAACGAGCGGTTGATGGCGATCCAGGTGGACGAGGGCGGCGGCGCGGCGCTGCGGCGGACCGTCGAGAACCTCGGTCTGGTCGTGCACACGGGCGTCGGCGGCCAGGAGATCACCCGGGGCGCGGCGGGCGAGGTCACCGGGATAGCGCTCTCCAATGGCTCGACGGTGGCCGCCGACCTGGTGGTCTTCTCCGCCGGGGTGCGGCCCCGCGACCAGCTCGCCAGGGAGGCGGGCCTCGCGGTCGGCGAGCGCGGCGGCGTGGTCGTGGACGAGCGGTGCCGCACCGCCGACCCCGCGGTCTACGCGATCGGCGAGTGCGCCCGCGCGGCGGACGGCATGGTCTACGGCCTGGTCGCCCCTGGCTACGAGATGGCCGCGACCGCCGCCGACGCGATCGCCCGCGACCTGTCCCCCGAGCGGCTCCAACAGGCGGACGGCGCAACGGCGTTCACGGGCGCCGACACCTCGACCAAGCTCAAGCTGCTCGGCGTGGACGTGGCCTCGTTCGGCGACGCGCACGGCACCGCCGACGGCTGCCTCGACGTCGTCTACGCCGACTCGCGCTCGGGGGTCTACAAGAAGCTGGTGATCGGCCGCGACGGCACGCTGCTCGGCGGGGTGCTGGTCGGCGACGCGGAGTCGTACGGGCTGCTGCGGCCGCTGACCGGGAGCGTTCCGCCCGCCGCGCCCGAGCGCCTGGTGCTGCCCGCCGGTCTCGGCCCGCCCACCGCGCTCGGCCCCTCGGCGTTGCCCGACGAGGCGGTGGTGTGCAACTGCCACAGCGTCACCAAGGGCACCATCCGCGCGGCGGTCGCCGACGAGGGCCTCGCCACCGTTCCCGAGGTGAAGCGCTGCACCAAGGCCGGTACGGGCTGCGGCAGTTGTCTCAAGGTGCTGGGCCAGCTGGTGAACGACGAGCTGGCGGCGAGCGGGGTCGCGGTGGACACGGGTCTGTGCGGCTGCTTCGCGCACACCCGGCAGGAGTTGTACGAGATCGTGCGCGTCCGCCGGATCACCTCCTATCGGACGCTGTTGGACGAGCACGGCCGCGAGGGGGCGCGCGGCGGCGACGGCTGCGAGGTGTGCAAGCCCGCGGTGGCCTCCGTCATCGCCTCGCTTGCCCCGTCCATCGGCGCCGAAGGGCATGTGCTCGACGGCGAACAGGCCGCGCTCCAGGACACCAACGACCACTTCCTCGCCAACCTCCAGCGGAACGGCTCCTATTCGGTGGTCCCCCGCGTGCCGGGCGGCGAGATCACCCCGGAGAAGCTGATCGTGATCGGCGAGGTGGCAAGGGACTTCGGCCTCTACACCAAGATCACGGGTGGCCAGCGGATCGACATGTTCGGTGCCCGGGTGGATCAACTGCCGCGGATCTGGGCCCGGTTGGTCGATGCGGGTTTTGAGTCCGGGCACGCCTACGGCAAGGCGTTGCGCACGGTGAAGTCCTGTGTGGGCTCGACCTGGTGCCGCTACGGGGTGCAGGACAGCGTGCGGATGGCGATCGACCTTGAGCTGCGCTACCGGGGTCTGCGCTCGCCGCACAAGCTCAAGTCGGCGGTCTCCGGTTGCGCCCGCGAGTGCGCCGAGGCGATGGGCAAGGACTTCGGGGTGATCGCCACGGCCAACGGCTGGAACCTCTACGTCGGCGGCAACGGCGGCGCCACCCCGCGGCACGCCGACCTGCTGGCCCAGGACCTCTCGGACGCCGAACTGGTGCGGCTGATCGACCGGTTCCTGATGTTCTACATCCGCACCGCCGACCGCCTGGAGCGCACCTCGGTGTGGCTCGAGCGGATCGAGGGCGGCCTGGAGCATGTGCGGGACGTGGTGGTGCACGACTCCCTCGGCATCTGCGAGGAGTTGGAGGCGCTGATGGCGGCGCATGTCGCCGGCTACCGCGACGAGTGGGCCGAGGCGCTGGGCGATCCGGAGAAGCTGCGGCGTTTCGTGTCGTTCGTCAACGCCCCTGACGTGCCCGACCCGACCGTGCGGTTCGTGCCCGAACGCGACCAGCTCAAGCCCGACTTGACGCTCCTCACCCTCGACCCCCCGAAGCGGAGCGCGGCCCGATGACCACGGAGATCGAGACGAACGCGGAGATCGAGACGAACGCGGACACCCCGGCGAACGCGGACACCGCGCCGGACACCGAGTCCGTGGCGGGCGTGGGGGCCGGGGCGACCGTGCAGATCGAGGTGGCCGCGGGTGAGTGGCTGACGGTGTGCGGGCTGGCGGAGCTGACGCCGGGACGGGGCGTGGCCGCGCTGCTGCCCGACGGCAGCCAGGCGGCGGTCTTCCGGGATCGCCGAGGGCGCGTGCACGCGATCGGTAACCGCGATCCGTTCACCGGCGCCCAGGTCCTCTCCCGTGGCCTGATGGGCGGGGCGGGCAACGGGGGCCCGCCGTTCGTCGCCTCCCCGCTGCTCAAGCAGCGCTTCGACCTGACCACCGGCGCCTGCCTCGACGACCCGGACCCGGCCCGCGCGGTCCCGGTCTACCCGACCCGGCGCCGCTGAGCCCACGTCACCGACCCGATACCGCCCACCGATACCGAATCCCGATACCGACCCCGCGCATGCGAGAGGGCCGGGACCGCGTTCGCGGTCCCGGCCCTCGATGGGGATTACGTGGGTCGATTACTTCCAGGCGAGGCGGCCGCCCGCGCAGCCCGAGCCGAAGACGGGGTTGTCCTCGATGACTCCGGCGTAGATGCCGCAGGTGCCGAACTCGGCCGCGCCCGCGCTCGGGTCGGCGGTGTCGTCGCCCTTGTAGGCCAGGGCGCCACCGGCGCCGCCGACGATGATCGCGGCGGCCATGGCGCTGGCCGTGAGCACGGAACGGATACGCATGTCTGCTCCTCTTGGGGGGTGACGTGGGTCCACGAGCCGACGTGGATGCGCTGGCCCGTGCGCCATCGTGTGCATGGACGGGCGGCGTTCCCCCGGCAGCGCGCCGGGAACGACGTCGAACAGCGGACATGCGCTGTCGCCCACAGGTGTGGCTTCGGCTCAGCCCAGCGCGGCGAGGAGTTCGCGTTCCTTCGCGGCGCTCAGACCCGCCCTGCGCGGGTGGTGCAGACCCTGGGTGCGCGCCCACTCCAGCGTGTCGGCCAGCAGCTCGGCGCGCGGCCTGTGCGACAGGCCCGCCGCCCTGGCCGCCGCGCCCGTGCGGGCCGACCAGCCCTCCCAGCCGGGTTCGACCAGCCACATCGGCAGCGACTCAGGGCCCATGTAGGCGGCCACGCCCCGCTCCGCCAGCCAGGCCGCGTCGGCCGTCACCACCGGGCCCGTGTGCCCGCCGACGGCCCGGGAGAGCGCTATCCAATCCCCGAACGGCAGCATCGGGCCGACCGCGTCGAACGTCCCTGTGGTCCCGGCCTCGGCCGCGTCGAGCAGCCACGCGGCCAGGTCGCGCACGTCCACGACCTGCGTGGGCAGGCGTGGGGTGTCGGGCACCAGCATCGGCGCGCGCGGGTCACGGGCGGCGCGCGCGACCCAGTACCCCGACCTGCCGCTCGCGTCGCCAGGGCCGCCGATCAGGCCCGCGCGTGCGATGAGCAGCCGGTCGGCGGCGACCGCCTCGCAGGCGCGTTCGCAGGCGACCTTCGCGACCCCGTACTCCTCGCGCCCCGCCTCGCGCTCCCCCGTGGGCGCCAGCAGCGGCGTCGACTCGTCCACGTCGAGCAGGCCGTGTGACGCGTACGCGCTCACGGAGGACACATACGCCCAGTGCCCGGCCCGTTCGGCCAGGGCGGCGAGGGCGTCGGTGACGAAGCCCGGCTGCCACGACACCTCCACCACGGCGTCCCACTCCCGCGTGAGCACCGGCGCGTACGCCGAGCGCTCGCGCCGGTCCGCGGTCACCAGGCGCGCGCCGGGCGCGACCGGGCCGCTCTCGCCCCTGGCCAGACACGTCACCCCGTGGCCCCGCGCCAGCGCCTGCCGCGTCACCTCGCGGCCCAGCCACGCCGTTCCGCCGAGTATCAGAATCTCCATCCCCCCACCCAAGCACCCGGGGCCGGCCCACGCCGTGCCCGATCCCGCGAAAGGGGCCACAGTGGACGGGAGAGGAGAACGCATGGAACGCCCCATCACCGTCGGCGTCGACGGCTCGCCCGGGAGCCTGGCCGCCGCGGACTGGGCCGCCGTCGAGGCCACGCGCCGCGGGCTGCCGCTGCGCCTGGTCCACGCGTGGATCACCGAGCCCCTGTATGTGCCGCCCACGCCGGACGAGACGGCGGCCAGGGCGCTGCTCGACCGGGTGGCGCGTGACCTGGTCGAGCGGCACCCCGCCCCGCCCGACATCGCCACCGAGGTGATCACCGACGTGGCGACCAACGGCCTGATCCACGCCGCCGCGGGGGCCGAGATGCTGGTGCTGGGCACGCGGGGGCACGGGGCGTTGGTGGGGTTCCTGCTCGGCTCGGTCGGGCTGCCGGTGATCGCGCACGCCCGGCGCCCTGTGGTGCTGGTCCGCGCGAGCGCCACCGAACGCGCCCCCGGGGAGGAGAGCGAGGAGCCCGACGAGATCGTGGTGGGCGTCAAGGACGCGGGCCCGGCGGCGCAGGCGCTCCTCGACTTCGCCTTCACGGCGGCGATGGCGCGCGGCGCGACCGTACGCGCCGTGCGGGCGTGGGGCACGCCGTCGCTGTTCAGCGCGGAGGTGCCCGGCAGCCTTGAGGAGAACGCGGGCGCGGCCCGGGATCTGGAGACGGTGGAGGGCCGGGTGCTGACGGAGGTGCTCGCGCCCTGGAGAGAGCGCTTTCCCGGGGCGCGGGTGATCGAGCACCCCGGCTATGGCAACGCGGCCGAGACGCTGCTGTCGGCCGCCGCGCCCCGGGGCGCGCTGGTCGTGGTGGGCCGGCGCGTGCACCGGCGCACGCTCGGGATGCGCATCGGTCCTGTCACCCATGCGGCGCTGCACCACGCGCGTTCCCCGGTGGCGGTCGTTCCGTACCACGGCGAGAACGACGATGACGGCTGAGCGGTGACCCGGCGGTGACGGCGGGGGTCAGCTGGCTTCGCGGGTCTCCTCGGGGCTCTCCTCGGGGTTCTCCGCGGAGCCGTCCTCGGCGCTCTCCGCGGGGAGCGGCAGCAGCCGGTCGTCGCCCGGGGCGATGTCCACGGTGCCGCCCGCGAGGACGACCCGGGCGGGCGACTGCTCCCAGGCGGGGACGCCGATCCACAACTGCCCTGGCTTCATGCGGATATGGACGGCGGTCCCCCGGTGCCGCACCGAGAAGCCGAACTCCGACAGCTCGGGCACCGGCGCCGGATCGAGCCACAGCGCGCCCTGCCGCGTCTGGATCCCGGCGAGCCCGCGCTGCACGAGGTCGAGCGTGCCCGCCATGGCGCCCAGGTGGATGCCCTCCTCCGTGGTGCCGCCCTGGAGGTCGGCGACGTCGCTCGCCAGCGCCTCCTTGAGGAACGTCCACGCCTCCTCGTGCCGGACGCGGGCCAGGACGGACGCGTGCACGACGCCGCTGAGCGTGGAGCCGTGGCTGGTCCTCGCGAGGTAGTACCGGACGGTCCTGCGCCAGCTCGCCTCGTCCAGTTCGTAGCCCAACTGGCGGAACAGCTGCGTCAGTTCGTCCGGCGAGAACAGATAGCCCAGCATGAGGACGTCGGCCTGCTTGGACGCCTGGTAGCGGTTGACGGTGTCGCCCTCGGACTCCAGGATCCGGTCGAGGCGCCTGATGTTGCCGTAACGGTCGCGGTAGCCTTCCCAGTCCAGCTCCGCCAGGTCGCCATAGCCGTCGAACTGGCTGATCACGCCCTGGTGGAACGGGATGCGCAGCCGCCGTGAGACGTCCTCCCAGCGGTCGAGCTCCTCGGGGAACAGGGCGAGCCGCTCCAGGAGTTCGCGGCGGCGCGAGATGGGCAGCGTCCGCGTGAGGTCGATCGCGCGGGCCAGCACCCACGCGGCGGTCGCGTTGGTGTAGGCGTTGTCGTCGAGGCCCGGCTTCGCGGCGCCCGGGTAGCCCTCGTGGTACTCGTCGGGGCCGACGACGCCCCGGATGCGGTAACGCTCCAGGTCACCGTCCCACTGGGCGAACGCCGCCCAGAACCTCGCCACTTGGAGGAGCATCTCGGCGCCCTTGGTGTGGACGAACTCCGCGTCGTCCGTGGCCTCGCCGTAGCGCCACACGTTGTAGGCGACGGCCGAGCCGACATGGTGCTGGAGGCGGGAGTTGTCGGGGAGCCAACGCCCCGAGCGGGGGTTGAGGTGGACCTCGGGGGTCTCCTCGCGGCCGTCGCTGCCGCTCTGCCACGGGTACATCGCCCCCGGGTACCCCGCGGCGGTCGCCGCGCGGCACGCCTCGGGCAGCCGCCGGTAGCGGTAGGCCATCAGCGCCTTGGACAACTCGGGGAAGTGCAGGTTGAGATAGGGCAGCACGAACAGCTCGTCCCAGAACACATGCCCTCGGTACGCCTCCCCGTGCAGCCCGCGCGCCGGGACGCCCACGTCCAACTCCGGTGTGTGGCGCGGCGAGAGCGTCTGGAGCACATGGAAGAGGTGCAGCCGCAGGATCCGCCCCGTCTCCCCCGGCACCTCCAACTGCGCCTGACCCCACAACACTTCCCACGCGGCGGTGTGCGCGTCGAGCAGCCCGGTGAAGTCCGGTGCGCGGTGGGCCCGTTGCACCGCCGCCTCCAGCGGGCCGCTGATCGCGGGGTCGCGTGAGGTGTGCACCGCGACCACCTTCTCCACCGTGACGGCGCGGTCGGGGGCCAGCGGCAGGGTCAGCAGGTGGGCGGCGCGGCACTCGACCAGGCGGGTGAGGACCGTTCCCTCGGCGCCCTGCGCGCCCCGGATCGCGCCGGTCTCGGCCTCCGTCTCGTACCGGTAGCGGGTGCGGGCGGCCATCACGACCCGCACGTCGGAGACGCGGGTGCGGCAGCGCAGCCACACGACGTCCGGCTCGTCGCTCCCGGTGTCCAGATCGGTGAGGTGGTCGCTCGCGAGGTCTCGGTAACGCGCGACGCCCTCGTTGGTGATCTCGCCGTCGAGCGCCGACTCGACCTCGAGGGTGCCGGTCCAGTCCTCGGCGGTGAACGTCGTGCGCAGCGCGGCGAGATGGGGGTCCTGCATGTGGACGAGGCGGGCCTGCTCGATGCGGAGATGGCGCCCGTGGGCGTCGCGGAACCTGATCTCGCGGATGAGCACGCCGCGCCCCAGATCGATCGCCTGGCGGTAACCCATCAGCTCCTCGGGGTCGGTGTCGGGGCTGAACCAGTCGCCGGGCGGGCCCTGTTCGGGGTGGATGCGGAAGCGGAGCGGAAGCCAGTTGGGGAGGTTGACCAGGTCCTCGTGGTCGAGGTCGCGGCCCGACACGGTGGTGGTGAGGCGGTTGAACAGGCCCGCCACATAGGTGCCCGGGTAGTGCGAGGGTCCCGCGGTGGTCTCGGGGGCGGCGCCGCGCGTGGCGAGGTAGCCGTTGCCGAGGGTGCACAGCGCCTCGCGCAGTCGTTCCGTGTGCGGGTCGTAGCCCTCGTACTCCCAGACGCCGTCCGCCATGTGTCCCTCGCCCATGGCTCACGCACCCCCCGTGGCCAGGTCGCCGGACGGGCCGCCCTCGTCGTTGTCGGTGAGGAACTGCGCCAGGTCGCGCACCACCACGTCGGCGCCGTGGTCGAGCAGGTCGTCCTCGCTGGTCGGCCCGCCGACGCGGTCCACGCCGATCACCATCCTGAACCCCCCGGCGCGCCCGGCCTCGACGCCCGCGAGCGCGTCCTCGACCACGGCGGCCTCCCCGGCCTGGACGGACAGGCGCCTGGCCCCCTCGAGGAACAGCGCGGGGTCGGGCTTGCCCGGCAGGCCGAGCCGCGCCATGTCGTTGCCGTCGACCACGGTCTGGAGCAGTGAACGCACGCCGGCGCGCGCCAGCAGGTCGCGCGCGTGGCGCGAGGAGGAGACGGCCGCGCACCGCACGCCCACGTCGTGCAGCGCGAGCAGCAGGCGGACGGTGCCGGGCCAGACGTCAACGCCGCCCTCGCCCAGCCTCCGGACGAAGAAGTCCTCCTTGCGGGCGGCGACGGCGCACACGCTGTCGGTGCCGGGCAGGTCCTCGGGGTTGCCCACGGGCAGGTCGATGCCGCGCGCGGCGAGGAAGGCGGCGGCGCCGTCGAGGCGCGACTTGCCGTCCACATGGCGCCGGTAGTCCTCGCCCGCGTCGAACGGCGGGTCCACGCCGGGAACGGTGTCGAACGCCTCCTTCCACGCGGCCGCGTGCACGCCCGCCGAGTCGGTGATCACGCCGTCGGTGTCGAACACGACGGCGCGGCAGTTCCACAGCTCGGGCTCCG
The DNA here is from genome assembly GCF_003626575.1 of Streptomyces radicis. Taxonomy (GTDB): domain Bacteria; phylum Actinomycetota; class Actinomycetes; order Streptomycetales; family Streptomycetaceae; genus Streptomyces; species Streptomyces radicis. Next base: position 310,040 of record NZ_RBDY01000003.1, read on the forward strand.
GCACAGTCACCATCTCTCCATGGGAACCCGGGGGCGCGCGCTCCGCTACCCGAGCCGGGCGCGCCAGCCGGTGACGCGCGCCGGGCGCAGGCGTACCCATACGGCGTCGCGCTCCGGCGCCCAGGGGCCGCCCGCCGCGCCGCGCTCCCTCAGCCGCTCGGCCACCCGCTCCGCCAGCCGCTCGCCCTCCCCCGGGTCGGTGATCCTGCGGGCCCGGCCGACCAGCAGCACGCTCCAGCCCGCGGTGGCGTCCTCGTCCAGGTGGTCGACCTCGAACGCGGTCTCGTCGGCGTCGCCCGCGGCGGAGGCGCCCGTGCCCGGCGTGGCCCTGAAGACGATCGCCCCGCCCACCACGGCGTAGACCACGGGGACGATCGCGGGCCCCTGGGGCGTGGCGGCCGCGACCCGGCCGATGTGGTGGGCGGCGACGAGCCGGTGGCACTCGGCGGGGCCGAGCTCGGTCACGCGCGGGCGCGCGGGCTTCGCGCCCGGCGCGTGGTGTGCCTCCCCGCCCCTCAGCTCGGCGACCGTGGTGTCGAGCGCGCGGGCGAGCCGGGAGAGCGCGTTCCCGCCGGGTGAGGAGAGCCGTTCCTCCAGATACCGGAGGTACTGCGGCGCCATCCCGGCGCGCCCTGCGACGTCCTCGCGGCTGAGCCCCAGCTGCTCGCGCCGCAGCGCGATGCGCCGCCCGACGTCGCTGCCGCGCCCGCGCGCCCGTTCCGCCACCGCGTCACCTCCGAGGGATCACCCCTCCCAAGGATGGCGGCAGCGCCGGGGGTCCGCTCGCCAGACAGCTGGGCACGCAGGCCCACAGCCGGAACGGATACCCGAAACGCGGATGTCGCAGCGTCCCCAACTCCCGTGCGCGCGCCCCCAGGTAGTCGCCGCACAGGGCGCAGCTGAAGCCCATCAACTGATAGGGCCCGAGCCGCTCCAACGAGGGGGGCCACTCCCCGGTCAGCATGGCCCGCCCCGTAACGATCTTCGAAACGATCCCCTCACAAAAGCGGTCATGTCCAGCACAACGTAGGTCTACCCACCGACCGGTTTCCGCCACCGCGCTGCTCCACTCCGCGACCACTCTGTTACCGAGCGCCCCGGTCGAGTCTGGGCGTTACGCTCCCCCGCATGTCGTTGCACCTCCGCCCCACCACGGCCGCCGACCTTCCCCGGCTCACCGAGTGGGAGAGCGCTCTCCACACCGCCGTGTTCCTCGGCGAGATCGGTGCCGCGTGGCACGAACGGGCCCTGGCCGACCCGCGTCAGGGGCACCTTGTGGCCGAACGGGACGGCGAGCCCTTCGCGTTCGCGGTCCTCGCCGGGCTGGGGCGCGCGCCGGATCAGGCGGATCAGGTCGATCGGGGCGATCCTGCGGACCGGGCGGGTCGGGTCGATCCGGTGGATCGGGCGGGTCGGGGCGATCCGATGGATCGGGTGGATCGGGTTCTGGAGATACGCCGTCTCGTGGTGGCGCCCGAGCGCCGGGGCGCGGGCGTGGGGCGCGCGCTGCTGCGCGCCGTGCGCGACCGCGCGTATCTCGACCATCGCGCCGACCGGGTCTGGCTCGATGTGCGGTCGGGGAACGCGCGGGCGCGCCGCCTCTATGAGTCGGAGGGGTTCATGGTCACGTCGCGGGATGTGGGGGAGGATCTGTTGATCATGTTCCACCGGGGGTGCGGCTGATGCCGCTGAGCGAGGCGTCGCTCGGGCGGCCGCTCGACGCGGCGGTCGAGGGCGCGGATCCGCTCGAGGCGATGTCGCCGGTGGTGGGCGCGCCGGGCTGGACCCGTCAACGGCGGGCCAGGTTCGTGGAGTTCCGCCGGTCGATAGGGCTGGCCGCCGAGCCGGTGGAGTCCACCTTCGCGGTCATCGTCGGCGACGGCGAGGTGGTGGGCGCGGCGCGGCTCGAGCCGGTGGCGGGCCAACCCGGCACGCCGGAGGCCGGGTTCGGGATGTGCCCGCGTGCCCGCGCGCGACGGGGCGCGGGGGTCGGCGACGCGGTGGTGCGGGCGTTGGCCGCCCCGGCCCGCGAGGACGGCGACGCGGCGTCGGGCGCCGGGACGACCCGCGACAACATGGCGATGCGTCGGGCTCTCGCGGCGGGGCTCGGGGCGGCGTTGACCGAGTGGGGCCGGGGGTGGACGCGCTTCCGTTCGCCGAACGGGCGCTGCGGCGAGGGTGGTTGGCGGCCCTTCGGGCGTGCACGTTGAGCTCTGCCAGCCGCCGCACCGGGCCGCACCGCGCGCCACCCCACCACGAACCGCCTTACGAGCCACCGCACTTCGTCTCGCCACGAACCGCCGCGCCGCCAGCCCCACCAACCGCCGCGCCCAAAGCCGCACCACAAGACCCCACCGCGAGCCCGCGCCCTCCGCGACGCGCGGCACGGCGTGTGCCCCATGGGCCATGCCCCGGAAGCGAGTTGTGTCGCGTGTATTTACATCGTTGTAAGTGACGTGGTGCCATGGGCACGACAACCGACGTCGTCATGACCGAGGGAGCCGCTGATGCGCGTCCGATCCCGATTCCCCCTGTTCACGGCGCTGTTCGCGCTGCTCATCGGCCTGCTCCTGGCACCGCAGGCCACCGCGGGTGACACGATGTCCCCCACCGCCGCCGGAACGTTCCGCAATCCGCTCAACCCAGGGCCCGACCCGTTCGCGACCTATGCGAACGGCGAGTACCACCTCACCACCACCCAGGGTGACAGCATCAAGATGTGGAGCTCGCCCTCGCTGAGCACCCTGCTGGCCGCCGATCCCGTCACTGTGTGGACCGACTCCGACCCCTCGCGGAACCAGCACATCTGGGCCGCCGAGTTCTACCGCTTCGACGGCCGCTGGTACATGTACTACACGGCCGACGACGGCGTGGACGAGCACCACCGGCTCTACGTCCTGGAGTCGGAGGGCGACGACCCCACCGGGCCCTACCACTTCAAGGCCAAGCTCGCCCCGCCCAACCACCTGGACGACTTCGCCATCGACCCCGGGATCCTCCAGCACGGCGGGCGGCTCTACTTGGCGTACAGCGGCATCAACGAGTACCACCACAACGGCCTCAACATCGCGCCGATGTCCAACCCTTGGACCGTCTCGGGCAACGCCGTCGCGATCGACGGGGACGGCGGCTGCCCCGAGGTGCGCGAGGGCCCGGAGTTCCTGTACCGCAACGGCCGTACGTGGATGACGTATTCGACCTGCGACACCGGCAAGCCCGACTACCAGGTGTGGCTGATGTCCCTGCCCGAAGGCGCCGACCCGCTGGTGCCGGGCAACTGGATCCAGCACGACGGGCCGGTGTTCGCGCGCAACGACGCGGTGGGCGTCTACGGCCCAGGACACCACGCGTTCTTCCAGTCCCCCGACGGGACGGAGGACTGGATCATCTACCACGCCAAGACCACCACGGACTTCACCTACACCAACCGCACGACGCGCGCCCAGAAGATCGGCTGGAACGCGGACGGCAGCCCGGATCTCGGCACGCCGCTCGCGTTGGGCGCGACCCAGGACCTGCCGTCGGGCGACCCCGGCTCCGGCACCTACTGGATCAACGACGACGGCCGGTCGAGCGGCGACGGCACGGTCACGTACGAGGGCACCTGGAACTCGGGATCGGGCTGCGCGACCCAGTGCTTCTGGGGCGACGACCACTGGAGCGAACAGGCGGGGAACGCCGCGACGTTCACCTTCACGGGCACCAGGATCGCGCTGCTCTCCGTGGAGGACACCGGCAACGGCATCGCCGCGATCAGCGTCGACGGCGGCCCCGAGCAACGCGTCGACTTCCACGGGCCCATCAGGACGGGCGAGACGCTCCAGTACCTCAGCCCACGCCTGCCGCACGGCGAGCACACGCTGCGGATCCGGGTCACGGGAGAGCGCAATCCCGACTCGGGGGCCGCGTTCGTGAGTGTGGACCGCGCCGAGGTCTACACCGACTGAGAGCCGCCACAGGACCGGGCGGCGACACGACGCGACGAGGTGGGCCCGGTCCTGTGGCCCTTCCAGGCCACCTCGGATAGCGCTTTCCCGCACTTTCCCACCCTCGGGAAGCGCTCTCCCACCCTCGGGAAGCGCTCTCCCACCTTCGGGAAGCGCTCTCCCAGCTCCGGGATACCGCTCTCCCATCCCCCGGGATAGCGCTTTCCCGGCCCACCCACTTCACCCCACCCACCCCCACCCCACCCACGCTTCACGGCGTCCCAGGACGACAGCCGTGAAGTCGACGAACCGTATCTCCCGAGCCGTGTGAAGGAGTTCGTTCCATGCAACTGAGACAACGTCGCCGTCGGACGGTGTCCCTGGGCATCGCCCTGGCCGCCGCCGTGCTGGTGCCGATAGGCGCGGCCCAGGCCGCCGCTCCCACCCAAGAACTGCCACCCCAGGAGCCAGGCGTCACCCTGCGCACCTTCGACGTCGGGTTCGAGCCCGAGGAGATCTGCACCCTGACCGAGGGCCAGACCCCGAACGTCGACGTCCTGCGGCCCACCGTGGACTGGGAGACCACCGAGGAGTTCGGCGGGATCGCCAACAACTTCATGGCGCATGTGATCGGGAACATCCACGTTCCCGAGGACGGCGCCTACGACTTCCGGCTCATCAGCGACGACGGCTCCCGGCTGTATCTCGACGGGCAGCAGATCATCGAGAACGACCAGCGGCAGCCCCCGACGGCGGTCGACGGGCTGGCCGACCTGACCGCGGGCGTCCACGCCCTGCGGATCGACTACTTCCAGGGCGCGCACGGCAAGGCGCTGCGCCTGGAGTGGAGGCCGCCGGGGCAGAGCGAGTTCACGCTCGTTCCCGAGTCGGTGCTGACCACCGACGCCGGTGTCACCCGTGTCACCTCGCCCGGGGTCAAGTCGTGCGTCGACGCCGACGCCAGCCCGGGTGACGGGGCGCCGCTGGCCGAGGTGCACCCGAACTACACGCTGACCGACCTGCGGCCCGAGGGCTATGAGCCGATGGTCACGGGCATGGACTGGTTCGACGACGGCCGCATGGTCATCACCACCTGGGCGGGCCGGGAGAGCTTCGACGGCGCCGTTGAGGTCGTGAACGGCACGCTCGGGGAGGACGCCGACCCCTCCGAGATCACCACCGAGGTCATCGCGACCGACATGAACGAGCCGCAGGGCGTGCTGGTGGAGGACGGTGAGGTCATCGTCGCGGAGAAGCACCAGCTCAGCCGACTGGTCGACGCCGACGGCGACGGCTTCTACGAGGGCTCGGAGGCCATCGCGACCTGGCCGAGCGGCGGCACGTACCACGAGTTCGGGTTCGGTCTCCTGGCGGACGACGACCACTACTACCTGAACCTGTCGGTCGCCATCACCCCGGGCGGCAGGACCACGGTGCCGCAGCATGTCGAGAACCGGGGCACCTCGGTGCGGATCGACAAGGAGACCGGCGAGCTCGAGTATGTCGCCGGGGGCCTGCGCACCCCGAACGGCATCGGCTGGGGCCCCGACGACGAGGTCTTCGTGACGGACAACCAGGGTGACTGGCTGCCGTCGTCGAAGCTGGTCGAGATCCAGGAGGGGGCGTTCTACAACCACTACACGACGCCGCAGGGGCCGTTCGACGACCAGCCGGTGACCGAGCCGGTGCTGTGGCTGCCGCACGGCGAGATCTCGAACTCGCCGACGAACCCCGTGACGGTTGAAAAGGGTTTGTTCAAGGACCAGTTGCTGTTCGGCGACGTCACCTATGGCGGCATCCAGCGGGCGTTCCTCGAGGAGGTCGACGGCCAGAAGCAGGGCGCGGTCTTCCGGATGACGCAGGGTCTCGAGTCCGGTGTCTCGCGGCTGGCGCTCGGCCCCGACGGGTCGTTCTACGTGGGCGGCATCGGCGGCGGTGGCAACTGGCAGCAGCCGGGCAAGTTCACATATGGCCTCCAGAAGTTGACGCCCACATCCAGGGACGCGATGGACATCGTGTCGATGGAGGTGACCGAGACCGGGTTCGACCTCACTTACACCAAGCCGGTGTCGGACGATGTGGTGGAGAACGCCGCCGAGCGGTACGAGGTCGAGCAGTGGTCCTACACCCCGACGTCGCAGTACGGCGGGGAGAAGCGGAACGAGGAGATCCTGTCCGTCGCCGGTGCCTCGGTGTCGGGGAACGGGCGCACGGTGAGCCTGGACATTCCCGGGCTGCGTGAGGACCGGGTCGTGCACGTCCGCTCGCCGCGGCCGTTCGAGGCCGCCGACGGGACCGCGCTGTGGAGCACCGAGGCGTGGTACACCGTCCACAACATCCCTGACTATGTCGAGCCGCCCAACGAGGTCGGCCAGTACGAGGCCGAGGACGGGGTGCTGCGCGGTGGGGCTGACATCGACGACGAGCACGGCAACTTCACCGGGGGAGGCTTCGTCGACGGCTTCGACAACATCGGCGCCGAGCTGACCTGGAACGTGAACGTGGCGGAGGCCGGGACCTATCCGGTGACCTTCCGCTACTCCAACGGCCCCAACCCCTTCGTCGGCACCAAGACGATCTCGCTCGACGTCAACGGCGAGGATCAAGGCCAGATCGCGGTCGAGACGACCGGGACGTGGCAGACGTGGGCCGACCACGTCGAGCAGCTCGATCTCCAGGCGGGGGCCAACACCATCACGGTCTCCGCGGGAGAGGACGACGACCGGCATGTGAACTGGGACCATCTGCGCATCCAGCAGGAGGCCTGTGTCCCGGCCCAGCCCGACGACGGCTACCGCATGCTGTTCGACGGCACCGAACAGAGCCTGGCCACCTGGGAGATGGCCACTCCCGGGGGCTTCATCTCCCAGGCCGACTGCACCATGCGCTCCGTCGGCGGGCTCGGACTCCTGTCGCACCCCGAGGAGTTCACCGACTACCGCCTGAAGCTGGACTGGAAGATGGCGGGGGACGACAACTCTGGGGTCCACATCGGACTTCCCGATCCCCAGGGTGATCCCGCGGCGCGCAACCAGGCGTTCGAGGTGCAGATCGACGCCACGGACGTGCCCGAGCGCACCACGGGCGCGATCTACAACTTCCAGGGCGCCGACATCGAGGCCCGCGACCAGGCCCTCAACCCGCCGGGCCAGTGGAACACCTACGAGATCGTGGTCCAGGACCTGCGTGTCCAGGTGTATCTCAACGGTGTGCTGATCAACGACTACGACACCGAGAACGCCAGCCCCGACCGCGACTTGAGCTCGGGCCGCATCGGGTTGCAGAACCACCACACCGGCTCGAACGTGTGGTTCCGCGACATACAGATCATGGATCTCTGACGGGAGGGTGAGCGACGGGAGGGCGGACACGGCGTGCGCGTGTCCGCCCTCCCGGCGTCGGCGGCGCCCAACTCCGCCACGCCTCATGGGTGACGGCCCACAGCGCGCCCTCTCCGGCCGTTGCGGCGATCGGCGTCGACTACGCCGCGACGGCGACCGGTCGGGCCGCGGCGGTGCGTTCGTGCCAGGCGTCGAGCAGGCGGTCGGCCGAGCCGCCGATGGGGCCGACCGCGTCCGACAGCGTGGCGGGGTCGGGGAGTTCGGCGGAGTCCACCGCGGCCAGCGCCTCGGCCGGGTCGTCGACCGTGTCGGAGCACACGGACAACAGGTAGTCGGGGACGGACAGTTCGGGGTCGACGCAGCCGACGAGCGGGGTGCCGACGGCGGCGACCAGGGGGAAGACCGTGCCGGGGATGCCGATCGCGGCCTCGGCGCGCGCCGACGCGGTGACGGAGGGGACGGCGCTGATCTCCCAGCGCTCCCACAGCGAACGGTCCTCGCGCGGGTGCAGGCCGACCAGGATCCGTTTGCCCGCCGCGGCGAGTTGCTCGGTCGAGCGGAGCAGCAGCTCGGTGCCGGGGGCGGCGTCCCCGGTCTCGTCGGGGTGGGTGACGCTGGTCAGCACGAGCACCAGGTCGCGCTCGGGGCGGCGGACGGGGAGGTCGTCGGTCTGCGGCGAGCCCACCGTGCGCACGGGGCGCCTGGTGCCGAAGCAGGCGGCGAACGCGCGCCCCTCCGCCGCCGATGAGGCGGTGAACAGGCGGACGCGGCGCCGTAGTTCGCGGGCGCGTGGGGCCTCGACCGGCTGCTGGTACGCCAGCGCCGAGGCGTTGAGCGGCAGGCGGCGGAACCGGGCGGCGCAGTCCGCGGGCCAGTCGCCCGCGCCGGTGACCACGAGCACGTCGGCCTCGGGCGCGTCGGCGGGGGTGGCGACCTGGACGGGGTCGCCCGGCGCGATGCCCGCGTAGTCGGGGACGAGTTGGGTGAGGTCCCAGCGGCGGCGGGCGGCCTCGTCGAGGATCGGGGCGACGTGGTAGGTGCCCCAGGGCTCGTTGGTGGCGATCAGTACACGGAGCGGCCGGGGGCGGCGCGCCCAGGCGGCCGATCCGGTGAGCCCGGCCCCGGCGGTTCCGCCCAGGAGCCCGCCCAGCACGGAACGGCGCGACACGTGCGTATCGATCATGTCCGCAACCGTAGTGTCCGAGTTCTACCGTTGTGTAAACGGATCGTTCCGCACAGAAGGCCACCTCGGGGCCACCTCGGCCGCGTACCCTGGGGGTGCGCGTCGTCACGGCCTGTCGGCGCGGCGAGGATGGCGCGGGGGTGGGATCCGGTGGGACAGGAGTTGGTGCCGTGGGGGCCCTGGGGCCCCGACGACCGGGACGAGCCGACCGAGGCGGGCGCGGCGACCGAGGCGGGCGCGCCGGGCGACCGGCCCACCGCGGTCGACGCGGGCGCGGGCCCCGAGCCGCCCTGGGGGTATCTCGACCAGTACCTCTGGTACACGTGCGACATCCTCAGCGACCATCTCGCGGGCACGCTCGACGCGCGGCCGATGGTCGCGACCACGGCCCGACTCAGGCCGGGTGAGCGGCCGTTGGCGGTGGGTCCGGCGTTCTATCTCACATGGCGCGCGGTGGGCGACGGGAGCTGGACGCACAGCGGCGTCGTGGCGTTCGGCCATCCGGCGCTGGTGGCGGGCACGTTGATCGGCTCGGCCATGGGGAACGCCGCGCGGCGCCGGGCCGCGCAGGCGGCCGTGCGGCCCCGCTGGGTGCCCGAGGCGTCGGGCGAGGTGGTGGTCAGCGATCTGGGGTTCCACTTCCTCAACCCCGTCGCGGCGGCCTACACATGGGACTGGGGCACGCCGACGTCGATGGAGATGGTGGGCCCCGAGCGGCTCCAGTGCGGCTTCGTCGGCGGGAACGGCGGCCATGTCGCCGCCCAACTGCACACGCCCTGGGCGTCGTTGATCTTTGTGCTGACCGCGTTGCACGCGTTCCCCGCGCATCCGCGGCTGCTGTCCTGTGCGTGGCTGCCGCCGGGCTTCGAGGCGCGGTGCGCGCGGCTGGGTTATCCCCTACGCTTCCCCGACCGTCTCAGGCCCGCCGGACCGACGCCCGCCTGAGTGGGGACAGTTAACGATACGTAGAGATCCGTTCACAGCCGTGGCGGGGACCGGGGGACGGTGGTGATCCCGGTCGGAGCCGGTCGCCCGAATGACTACGGTTGTCAACCGACGGGCGCCGTAAGGCGCTTGACGCGTGAGCAGTAGAGGAGTCTTGGACCGGATGACCGAGCGCGTGGAAGACCTGATCGAGCAGCTGGGCTCCTGGCGGACGGGTGACGTCGTCGACCAGAGCCCGCGCGAGAGAGTCCTCGCCGAGCTCAGCACGCAGGGGCCGCATGTGGTCCCGGTGTTGATCAAGCGGCTCAGGACGCTGGTCACCGCCTCAGCCCAGCATCGCGACCAGGTCAGCAGGGTCCCGGCGGCGGCGGACGATGCGGCGGACGACGGGGCGGGCCTGAAGCAGGGGATCATCGAGGCGCTGCACCGGATCGGCGACCAGCAGGCGGGCCCGGTGCTCACGGCGTCGCTGGTCGACCCGGCGTGCCGGTGGGCGGCGGCGCGGGCGTTGAAGGACGTGCGGGACGACGACGCGGTGGGTCCGCTGCTCGACGCCCTCGCCAGGGCGCAGCCCAACGGCTCGCTGATCTGGGACATCGCGGACACGCTGCGCAGCTACCCGGTGCCGAGGGCGGTGATCGAGCGGCGGCTCCAGGCGGAGAAGTCGCAGCAGGGGCAGCAGAATTTGAACGGGCTGCTGGCCGTGTTGTCCCACGAGGGCGACGGCGCGGTGGCCGAAGGGCTGCACGCCGCGCTGTCGCCGCACACGGATGTGCGGCTGAAGTCCGTGGAGGAGCTGGCGGGTTCGGGCAAGGGCGAGGGGGAGGGCGAGACGCGGGAGGCGTTGACGCTGCTGGCCCTTGACAAGGCGCCACCGGTGAGCCTGCGGGCGGTGCAGGCGCTCGGGGACCCGCCGCCGCAGGATCTCGTGCTCTCGGCGATCGGCCTGGCCGCGCGGGCGGAGCGGCCCGCGCGTGACCTCCAACTGATCAGCAGGACCCGGCACTTCGTCCGCAACCACCCGGCGGGCATCCCGGCGGTGCTGGCGGCGCTGGAGGGCGCGCCCGAGCTGCCGACGGCCGAGGTGCACATCGTTCTCGAGATCCTGTCGCCGCTCAACGTGGACCTGACGCCGGAGCACCCGATACGGCTGCTGCGGGCGTTGCACGGTCTCGCGGCGCGCCCCGACTACGAGATCAGGCACCGTTCGCTTGCCGTACTGCGCGGTGGGGACCTGCTGTTCACGCTCATGGCCGAGGACGCGCCGGTCAGCGTGGAGGCGCGCACGATCTTCGACTCCTTCGCGGAGCCGAGCGACATCGCCCGCTTCGAGCGGTTCACGCACACGCGGCCCAAGCAGCCGGGCATGGGCCCCACGTGGCAGCAGCGCCTCAACCTCTTCCGGCGCCGCTGACCCCGCCACCCGGCCGAGGACCCACGCCCGCACCCGGTCCTCGGCCGCCCCCGGTGGCGGCCTCGACGGGCCGGGGCCGCAGGGCGCGGCTGCCGCGCCAGGCCCCGGTGAACAGCAGCGCCACGCAGGCGCCCGTCGCCGTCAACACCGTGACGGTGAAGGCCGGTTCGCTGTCCAGGTAGAAGCCGGAGAACGCCACGAGCAGCAGCAGCACGCCGCCCGCCGTGACCCAGGGGCCCGCGACGCGGTGCATGGTGCGCCATGTCTCGTCGCTCTCCAGGGCGCGCACGGTCCGTATGCCGAGGAACGCGTTCCTGCTCAACTTGCCACGCTGCGGCAGGAGTCCCAGGGCCAGGAGGAGCACTCCGGCCACGGTGAGGGCGAGTGCCGTGGTGATGGCCGTGCCGGTGGTCACCGCGTCGGTCATGCGGTCAGCGTACTTCCCTGACCTGCCGTTCCCCGGGCCGCTCCACAGTCGCCACACAACCGGCCCAGCTCGCCTACCTGATCCCCTTGGCGGTGCGCAGCACGGGAACGCCGGAGCGCTCCAGCGCGTCGAGCAGCTCCCGGTTGTCCATGGTCCGGATCTCGGTCCATTCCCCGGCCCTGTTCATGATGTCGACGCCGGGGAATCCCCACAGGCCCTTGCCGAGCAGCTCCTCGGCGACCTGGATCTCGCCGAACGGCAGCGCGGCGAGCTGCCCGTGCGGCGCGATCACCCGGATCCACCCGTCGGCGAACGCCACCACGCCGGGCTCCTTGCCGAGCTGCCCCGGCACGGTGCCAGGGGCGCCCCGGTGGGTGGGCAGCGCCTCCGCCGCCCGCTCCACCCTGGCCCGCCGCCGCTCGCGCAGGAGGTACTGGGGCAGGAGGAAGGGCAGCGCGATGATGGCAAGCCAGGCGCCGAGGCCGCACAGCGGCAGGATCCAGAACGGCTGGCCGTTCGCCGCCATGGCGATCCCGCCGATCAGGCCGAGCCCGATGAAGACGGCGGCGGGCACGATGAAGGGGAGCTTGGGGTTCCCCCTGGTGTGCGGCAGGGGGTGGCGTGCGAGGTCGGCGAAGCCGACCTCGGCGACGTGCTCGAGCGTGTGCCGCCGCCGCAGCGCGGGCGGGAACTCGTGCCGGGGGGTGTAGGGGGAGATCAACCACGTGCGCGCCATGTGTGTTTCCGTTCGCCCTTCCGTTGCCGAGCCCTGTCGTCGTCGCTCCCCGGGGTGCCGCTCCCCAGGGGGCCGCTCCCAGGATGCCGCTCCCTAGGGTGCCGGTACCGCGGCCTTCTCGTCCGCCGCTTTCCCTTCCGTCCCGGCGAGCCGTGACTTCCCGGCTATCAGCGCGATCAGCATGGCCAGCATCACATCCTGCTCGGGGTCGAGGCACGTGCCCAGGACGAGCAGGCCGTACTCGGCCCCTGGCGCGCACGAGATCGCGGCGGCCATGCCGCCCTGCGGCGCCTCGGTGACCCCCTCGGGCAGGCTCCCCGGCGGGAGCAGCGGTATGCGGCCCATGACGCCGATCCCGAGGCCCATGTCGGTCTCGTACTGCTCCACATGGGAGACGAACCCCAGCTCCGACTGCGGGATCATCCGCCGCAGCAGGGCGGTGGGGTCGATGTCGGGGTTCATCGCGGGCATGCGCAGGGTGGTCACGAGGATCTGCCAGAGCGCGGCCTTGCGGTCGTCGGCCTCGGGGACGGCGATGACGCCGTGCGTGAGGAAGCCGTTGTTCCACAGGTGCCCGCGCCACCGCAGCAGGCCCGCGGTGATCTCGGCGTGTCCCTCGGCGGGCATGTCGGGGAAGGCGCGCGCCACGACGTCCCCGTAACGGGCCTTCGCCGCCTCGGCGTCGGGGCCGTCCGCCAGGATGTCGAACCAGTCCTGCGGCAGGTAGAGCTGCGCGGGCGGTCCCCCGCCGAACAACGCCTCCTCCGACGCCTCCCCCGGCCGCTCCCCCGGCTCCTCCCCCGGTCCCTTGTCGGGCCCCTTGTCCGGCGCTGCCTCGGTGGGCTCCATGGTGTGCTCCTCTCCTCCGCGTTCAGTCCCTGGCGACCGGCGACGGGTTCGTCCGCCAGCCCGATGTCCAGAACGGGCCGCTGATCATGTCCACCACCGTGCCGGTGTTGCCGAAGCCGTCCATGAAACGCAGGCCCGCGGTATTGGCGTTGGTGAGCCAGGTGATGCCCATGACGCCGGGCAGCGCGCTGGCGCTCGTGCCGTTGCGCATGGCCCACCCGAACACCCCCGGCACGCCCCCGAGCGTCTGGGTCGCCCGCATGCCGTGGAGCACGGACATGCCGATGAACGACCCGGCCCCGAACGCGAAGCTGGCGGCGGACAACAGGAAGGCCGGGTCGGCGAGCGCGGCGGTGAAGCTGCCCGTCTCGCCCACGGCGGCAAGGTAGTTGGCGCCCATGGAGAGCCCGGCGAGGACCAGCGAGACCGGGCCGAGGAACTGGAGGAACGGCACGAACGCCAGCAGCCCGGTGATCGAGCTGAGCAGGCCCGCGATGGCGCCGATCTTCGACAGGATCGGGGCCCACTCGGCCATCAGGTCGATGAACGCGGCGCCCAACTCGTCGAGCAGATCGGTCAGTCCCTCGACGAGGTCGCCGAACGCGTCGCCGATGCGGTCCCACAGGCCGGGCTCGTTGGGCGCGATGTCGATGGCGTTCTGGAGGCGGCCCGCGATGGTGCGGCCCTCGGCGTCGTAGTCCTGCTGCAAGCGCTGGGCGCGGTCCCTGAATTCGGAGAGCGCGGCCTCGGCGACGCGGTAGGCGGTCTCCTGCCGCTCGCGCTCCTCGGCGTTCTGTTCCTGCTCGTTGCGCTCCTCCTCGGTCTCCGGCTCGGGCTCGAACGGGCCGGGCTCGGCGGGGAGTCCGTCGATGTTCGCGCTGGCGGCGTCCAGGTCGGCCATGGCCGCGGCGGCGTCCACCTCGAGCAGATCGGCCCGCCGCTGGAAGTCGCCCATCGTCACCAGCCAGTCGCCGATGGCCCGGTGGGCCTCGCCGAACGACTGGAGCGCGTCCTGGACCTTCGGCTGGAAGTCGTCGCGCAGCATCCTGCGGAACTCCCGTGCCGTGCGCCCGCGCCACTCGCCCGCGTCGGCGCCGCTGAGCACGGAGTTGACCTCCTCGAGCACCTCGGCGGTGGTGCCGAACGCCGTGCCGACCGTGTCGATCGACTCCTGGTCGCCCGGGCACGGGACGAAGCCGAGCGCGGGGAAGTCGTTGATGTGCGGCTTGCGTGGAAAAGACATCGGTCCCCCCTCAGGAGCCCTCGTTGGCGGCCTGGAGCTCCTCGGCGAGACTCAGGTCGAGCTCGTCGAACTGCCGCTCCACCTGGGTGAGGATCTCCGCGGCGCTCCGCGCGAACTCCCCGATCTGGCCGATGCCGTAGCTCCACTCGTCGCCGAACTCCCCCAGCCGGTCGGAGAGCGCCGCGACGCCCGCCTCCCCGGTGCCGACGTCGCGGATCGCCTCGGCGGGATCGTTCAGGATGTCGGTGATGCGCGTGAGGTTCCCGCGCACCTCGGCGAGCATCTCGCCGTCTATGTACAGATCGCTGCTCACTCGTCCCCCGTGGTCGGCCACTTGGTGACTTCTTTACTCAGCACCCAAGGACGCACGGCGGGGCCCGACGGTTCTCGCGAGTTCGGCGCGGCCGTCCGAGCCGGAAGGCGGCGACGGAGGGCTGGTCGACGCCTGCGGTGGAGCCGTCGTGGGGCAGGAACTCCGTCGGAGCGATGTATCCCTCTCCTGGCTCGAGGCGGAGCGGCCTGCCACGTCGTCGGGGTCAAGCTCCGGAAGCGATCGGCGTACCAGCTCGATCCGGACACTGTCCGGCGTCGATGCTCGGGCCGGTAGGACTCGGCGGCTGCGGCGGTGAGAGGTGCCCAGCCGCCGCCGGGCACGACGGCGCGGTCGTCATGGCTGGGCTCGCCGCGGGTCAGCCGGGCCGATGCTGTGTCGCACCGTTCGCGTATGTCGTCGAATCTGGCGCATACGAGCTGTGGACCGACGTCCATGCCTCCCTGTGCGGGTGCGGGGCTACGCCGTAGGTGACGTCGAGCTCCGCGGCGAGCGCTTGCGCCATCTGCAACGTTTGTGCCCGATCGATGGTCACCTGCTTGAGCGAGGCGAGGCCGCGGAGCTGGGAGAAGTCGTTGCCACGCAGGTCCAAGCCGCGGTACGTGCCGCCGTCGAACTCATGGGCCCGGCGGCGCGGACGCGGGTGAGGGTGCTGTAGTCGAGCTTGCAGCTCTCGAACACGACGTTGTCGAGGGTGACGTCCTCGATCGTGGCGCCCATCAGCTTGCAGTCGCGGAAGACGGCGCCGGTGACCTTGCTGTCGGACCAGCGCAGGGCGGACAGCTCGCAGCCGGTGAACTCCACGGAGTCGACGCGGAACGTGGCCAGTTGGACCTGCTGTGTCTTGAGCCCGGTGATGCGCCCGTCCATGTCGCCGTAGTGGAATTCCGCGACCCGGCCGCGACGGCCTTCCAGCGAGGTCATGTGGGACAGCTACAGGCGGGGCTCGTCCAGCGAGGGCAGCGTGACGCTCGTGCGGCGGATCGTGCGCGTTCTCTTCATTCGCTCCATCCGTCCCGCATCAGTGGATCAGGCGCGCGTAAGCCCCACCGGCCCGCTACCTGAGCTCAACGTGCGCTGATGACGACGACAGCGGCGGCCAGGGCAGGCCCGAAGGGCGCGCGCCACCTCAGCCGACCACCGGCACGACGGCCGCCGAGAACCACCGGACCCTCGCCAGCCGCTCGCCGCTCCCCTAGCCACCGCTGTCGGCCAGCGCGGCGAGCTGGTCGAACGTGCGGACAAGGCTCTCGCGGCGGCGGGCGCGGAACTCGGCCGTGGGGGCGAGGCCGTCGATCGCCTCGTCCCAGACGGCCAGATACGTCTTCTTCCACTCCCTGACCGTGTCACCCGACGGCAGGGTGACACCGACGTAGCCGCGCGTGCCGATCAGGTGGAGCAGCTCCAGGTTGCACGGGACGGCCACGCCCCAGTACTCGTCGGGTTCGAGCTCGACCGGGTCACCGGCCATCGCCTCGGCCGTCTCGTCGACCAACTTACCGGTGATCAGCGACAGATGGTCGGCCGCCGTGTCCTCGTCGAAGTTCCCCGCACCCCATCTGCCCACCGTCGCTCCGCCCGTCGCTCCGCCCGTCGCCCGCCCCGTACCCCAACGTCCCTAGAACGCCCGCGTATAGGTGAGGGGCCCCTCGTCCGTGGTGTTCTCGCGGACGAGCCTATCCCCGTCGCGGACCAGGAACGTCGGGTCGCCGGGGGCGCACGCCCCGTCCCGCATCGTCAGCCGTGTGGCCTCGAGTTGGACCTCGCCGTTCACCACGCCGATCAACTCGGCCTCGAACTCGCAGTGGTAAGGGCGCCCGTCCTCGCTGGTGCCCACGGCGGTGAGCCAGATCGCGGTCTCGCCGGGCGACGCCTGCCGCACCTCGAGGGTGCGGGTGTGCGCGTAGCCGAACCAGTCGGCGGTGGCCGTCCAGTCGCCCAGGAAGAAGTCCGGGATCGGCCCGCCGTCCACGGCGTCGTCACCGCCGTCGTCCAAGGTGTCGTCCCACTCCGGGTCGTCCCACTCGGGCTCGTCCGGGTCGCCGCCGTCGGGCCCCGACCCGTCCGGCTCGGCGTCCCCGGCCGGACTCTGCTCCGGCTCGCCCGAGGCGCCATCGCCGGAGGCGCCCTCCTGGCTCGACCCCTTGTCGTCGGCGAGCGACTCCTGTGCGCCGTCGTTCCCGCCGTCGTCCCCCGTGGTGCTGGCGTAGACGAACCCGCCGCCGAGCGCGGCGACCAGCAGCCCGGCCAGGCCGACGAGCAACCACGGCCTGCGGTCGCGGTGTTCGCCGGTCGAAGGCCCTGGGACGCTCCAGGCAGGGGCGGATGTGAGCGGGGCGGGGACCGGCGCGGACAGGTAACGCGGGTGCCCCGACACGGGCATCGACGGCGCCGATGGGGGCAGCGGCGTGGTGGCGGTCGCCGTCGGGGAGGCGTCCGGGCCCGAGGGCGGGGTGGGCCTGGGGACCTCGAACGGCAGCCACCCGGTGCTGGGCAACGCGTCGTCCAGGCCGAGCCCGCCCGCCAACTCGTCGCAGAGCGCCAGGACTTCGGCGGCCGTGGGGCGTTCGTCCGGCTCCCGGCGCAGACAGGGCTCGATGAGCGGGCGCAACTCCGGCGGGCACATGGAGAGATCGGGCTCGGCGTGCGCGATGCGGTAGAGGAGGACATCCGCGGGCCCTTCGCCGAAGGGGTGCGTCGCGGTGGCGGCCACATGGGCCGTGAGGCCCAGCGTGAACAGGTCGGTGGCGGCCGTGATCCCGCCGCCCGTCGCCTGCTCGGGGGCCATGAACCCGGGCGTGCCCACCCGGATCCCGGTGCCCGTCAACGACGTGGCGTCGGCGGCCTGCGCGATGCCGAAGTCGATGACCACGGGCCCCTCGGCGGCCAGCATGACGTTGCCCGGCTTGAGATCGCGGTGGACCACCCGCGCCGCGTGGATGTCGCCGAGCGCCGAGGCGATCCCGGCGACCAGGCGCAGCACCGTCGGCGGGTCGAGAGGGCCGCCGTCCGCGTTCAACACCCAGGAGAGCGAGGGGCCTTGGACATACTCGGTGGCCAACCACGGCATCGGGCCCTCGGTGTTGCTGTCCACCACGGCCGCGACATAGCGGCCCCGCACCTGCCGCGCGGCGTTCACCTCCTGCTGGAAGCGCCTGCGGAAGCGCGGCTCCCCCGCCAGGTCGGGGTGGACCACCTTCAACGCGACGGGCCTGCCGCCCCGCGTCGTCGACAGATACACCGTGCCCATGCCGCCCGCGCCAAGACGCCCCATGAGCTGGTAGCCCGAGATCTCCCGTGGGTCCCACGCCTGGAGCGGCGCGGCGGACGGTGGCGTCCCCCAGCCCGACGTGTCCCGCCGCTCCCCCCGCCGCCCGTTCTCCGCCTGCTTCCCTGCGCCTGTGCCGTCCACGGCCGCAGCCCCCTTCCCCCGCGTGGTCGCCCTTCGTGTCCACCTACCCCACCGCGTATCGTAGGGACCGCGCGTACGCGCTCCGTAACAGCTCGGTCGCGGATCCGTATCCCGTGCGTGGGGCGCCAGTTGAACCACACCCGTCACACAACTACGGTCGGTGGGCACAGGAACGAGCGACGACCGGGAGATTCATGACCGACGTGCGCGACGCGGTGATCGCGCTGGTCACCCCCCGGGTCGCCGGTGACGAGGTGGGCGGCGAACGGGCGCCCTGGCACGCCGTGTCGCGCGCGTGGGCGCGGGCGAGTGCCGCTCCCGAGCCGCTGCCGGGGTTCGACCCGGCCACCGGCGGGGTCGACCTGTCCGCCGAGGACGTGCGGCTGCCCGGCGTGCTGCCGCTGGTGATCGGCCGCCGCCACAGGACCGGCGGGCCGAGGGGCAGGCACTTCGGGACCGCCTGGACCTCCACGCTCGACCAGCGCCTCGAGCTTCGCGCGGACGGCGTGCGGCTGATCAGCGAGGACGGCACGGTGGTGGACTACCCGGTGCCCACCGGGGGCGTCGCCGTGCTTCCGGTCAACGGGCCGCACTGGCCGCTGCGTTGGGACGGCACGGCGGGCGGGCCCATGAAGGTCACCAGGCCGGGGAGCGGGATGACGTGGCACTACCGGCCCGTGCCCGGGGTGGCAGGGTCCGAGCTGCCGCTCGTCGAGGTGACCGACCGGCACGGCAACGGTGTGGCGCTCGCGCATGACAAGGGCACGGTCATGGAGTTGTCGCACAGCGGTGGGCAGCGGGTCGGGGTGGTCTCCGAGGCGGGGCGCGTCACCGAGCTTCGGCTGCGCGGCGACGACGACGTGGTGCTGGCCCGTTACACCTACGACGAGGCGGGTGACCTCGTCCGCGCCCCCGGCGGGCGCCTGGAGCACGACGGCGAGCACCGGCTCACCGGGTGGGAGGACCCCACGGGGACGACCCGCTACCGCTATGGGTGGGAGGGCGACCGCGTGGTCACCACCGAGGGCACCGACGGGCTGCTCTCGGCGACGATCGCCTACGACGCCGAGGCGGCCCGCACGACGGCGGTCACGGACGGGCTCGGCGCCACGACCGTGCTGGCCTTCGATGAACGAGGCCTGCTCATCTCCGAGACGGACCCGCTCGGCGCCGTGACGCGCAAGGAGTGGACCGCCGAGGGCCGACTGGCCGCCGTGACCGACCCGTTGGGCCGTGTGACGCGGTACGGGTACGACGAGCGCGGCGCGGTGGTGTCCGTGACCTACGCCGACGGCACCCGGGTGGCGGCCGTTCATGACGAGCACGGGTTCATCACGTCGTTCACGGCCGAGGACGGGGCCGTGTGCGAGATCGCCCGCGACGACCGGGGCAACCCCCTGCGCGAGACGGGCCCCGGGGGCGCGGTGACCGTGCGCACGCACGACGGGCGGGGCGCGTTGGCCTCCGTGACCGACGCGCTCGGCGGTCTGTGGCGGGTGACGGGCGACGCCGCAGGCCTCCCGGTCGAGGTCACCGACCCGACGGGCCGCACGACGCGGTATGAACGCGACGCGCGCGGCCGGGTCGTCCGCGTGACGGGCCCTGGTGGCACGAGCGTGGCGGTGGGGTGGCACGACAGCGGCGCGCCGAGCGAGGTGACGTGGGCGGACGGGACGGGCGAGCGGTTCCACCACGACGCGGCGGGGCACCTGGTCGAGCACGTGGACGCGGCGGGGCACGTGACGCGCCGGGCGATCGGCCCGTTCGGCGTGGTCACCCGGGTCGGCCGCCCCGACGGATCGAGCCTCACCCGGTCCTTCGACGCCGCGCTGCGGGTGACCGAGGTCAGGGACGGCAGGGGCACGGTGTGGACGTACCGGTACGACGCGGCCGGGCGGCTGAGCGAGGAGACGGGCCCCGGCGGCGCCTCGGTGCGGTACCGCTTCGACGCGGCCGGGCAGTTGGCGCGCCGGACGAACGGCGCGGGGCAGCGGGTGTCCCAGACGCACGACGGGCGCGGGCGGCTGGTCGAGCAGCGCTCGGACACCGACATCGCGCGCTACCGCTACGACCCGGTCGGGCGCCTGGTGGGGGCGGTGGGCGGCGAGGCGTCGGTGACGCGCGCCCTCGACGCCACGGGCGCGGTGGTGAGCGAGTCGTGCGGGGAGCGCACCGTGCGGTTCGCGTACGACGCGCTCGGGCGGCCCGTCGAGCGGCGCACGCCGTCGGGCGCGGTGACGTCGTGGACCTATGACGCGGGCTCGTTCATGACCGGACTGCGGGCCGGGGACCGGGAGTTCGGCTTCGACCACGACGCGCACGGGCGGGAGACGTCCCGGCACCTGGGCCGCCCCGGGGTCACGCTGCGGCAGCGCTGGGACGCGGCGGGGCGGCTGGTCGAGCAGGTGCTCCCCGGCGGCGCGCGGCGCAGGACGTTCCGCTACCGCGAGGACGGCTTCCTCACCCGCGTGGTGGACTCGGGGGCGGGGATCACCGAGCTGACGCCCGACCCCCTGGGGCGGCCGCTGAAGGTCAACGGGCCGGGCGGCGACGAGGAGTTCGGCTACGACGCCGACGGCGGCCCGACGGGCGCGGCGTCCGGGTACCGCTACGACACACAGGGCCGTGTCGTCCAACTCGGCGGCGGGGAGCTGAGCTTGAGCTGGGACGCCCATGACAGGCTGACCGACGTGGTCAGCCGCGACGGGCGGCATGTGCACCTGGTGTACGACGCGCTCGGCCGCCGCATCGCGCGCCAACTCCTCGACGAGTACGGGTCGGTGGTCGAGGAGACCGCGCTCGTGTGGGCGGGCGCGCGGCCCGTCGAGGAGATCGCGCCCGACGGCACGGCCACCACGTGGCACTGGACGCCCGACGGCAGCCGCCCGGTGGCCCAGTCGACGGCCGCCCCCGGCGCGGTCCCGCGCTGCCACGCGATCGTGACCGACCCCACCGGCACGCCGCTCGAACTGGTCAACGGGCACGGGGGCGTTGCCTGGCAGCGCAGGGCGTCGGCGCTCGGCGCGCGGCGGACGGCGGACGGCAAGGCGGCGGGCGGGGAGGCGGCGGGCGGGCGCCCAGGTCCGTCGTGCGCGCTGGACGGGCCGCACGCGCTGTTCGACGCGGAGACGGGCCTGTCGTTCCACCATCGTCCGGCCGAGGATCCGGGCCAGGACACCGGCCAGGACACGGCCCAGGACACGGCCCAGGTCCCGGCCCAGGTCCCGGCTCGGGGACCGGCGACCCGGCCCTATGACCCGGTGGGCGGGCGCTTCCTCTCCCCCGCGCGCGAGCCGGGGCCCTCCCCTTACGGCGTGGCGCCCCCGGCCGTTCCGCACATTCTGTTGCACTGACCGCCTCGCGTGCAGCGGAAGGTGCAAGTACCCTGTTCCCGCGTCGACTTGGGGGAGGTTGCTGCGGTGGGTGCCCAACGGGGTCCGGTGTTCGAGCCGTTGTCGCCCGAGGATCCTCGGGAGGTGGCGGGCCACCCGCTGCTCGCCCGTCTTGGCGAGGGCGGCATGGGCGCCGTCTACCTCTCCAGGACGCGGGGCGGTCGGCCCGTGGCCATCAAGGTCGTGCGGCGGGAGTACGCGCGGGACGCGTCGTTCCGGCGGCGTTTCGCGCAGGAGGTGCGGGCGGCGAGCCGGGTGCGGGGATACCACCTGGTGGCGGTCGTCGACCACGACAGCGAGGCGGCGGCGCCGTGGCTGGCCTCGGAGTATGTGGCGGGCGTCGGCCTCGACCAGGCCCTCGATGAGCACGGCCCGCTGCCGCCCGACGCCGTGCTGAAGGTGACGGCGTGCGTGGCACGGGCGTTGGCGACGATCCACGCGGCGGGCATCGTCCACCGCGACCTCAAGCCGAGCAACATCATGCTCGCCGCCTCGGGCCCCTTCGTCATCGACTTCGGCATCGCCCGCGCGGCCGACGCCACCCAACTCACCACCACGGGCGGGCTGATCGGCACCCCGCACTACATGTCGCCCGAGCAGGCGCTCGGCGATCCGGTGGGGGCGGCGGGCGACATGTTCGCGCTGGGGCTCGTCGCGGCGGTCGCGGCGACGGGCCGCCACCCCTACGGGGACGGCGGGGCGATCACCGTGGCCACCCAGATCGCCAACACGGCCGTGCGCCCGCCCGATCTGTCGGGCTACCCGGACGCGCTGCGGCCGCTGTTGGAGCGGTGCCTGACCGCCTCGCCCGAGGAGCGGATCACGCCGAGCGAGGTGGAGGCGCTGTGCGCGGGGGCCGCCGCCCGGCCGCTCGACGACTTCGGCGGGTGGCTGCCGGGGGAGTTGGCCCGTTCCCTCGCCCAACGGGCCGTCGAGGTCGACCGGTTGGTGCGGGCGCCGCGGCCCTCTTCGCCCGCGCCGCTGCCCCCGTTGCCTCCCCCGCCGGTGTCGGCGCTTGCGGCGACGGGCCGGTCGACACGGCCCGCTCCACCGGAGCCGCCGGAGCCGAAGGAGCCGCCGGGGCGGGCGCGTTGGGTGTGGGGGGGGCGTGGTGGCCGCGGCGGCGGCCGTCGGCCTGGTGCTGCTCGCGCCCGTGGTGGCCGACCTGTGGTCCGACGACTCGGGGTCGGGCACGGAGGGGAACGAGGCGGGCGAGTCGCCGGCGGATCCCCCGCCGGACGACGGGGACGGGGAGCCCTCCGACGCCCCCGAACCCGAGCCCGAGCCCGAGCCCGAGCCCGAGCCCTCGACATCGGAGCCCGAGCCCGAGCCGCGCTTCGAACCCCTCATGGAGGGCCAGCCGTTCGAGATCAGGGCGGTGCACTACGACCTCATCTACGTCGACCTCGACGAGGCGCGGGTGAGCTCCGACTCGAACGACGGCGACGACGCCGAGCTGTCCATCTCGGGCTTCTCCGACGCCTGGTACCTGGAGACCACGGCCGGGATCTCGGCGGGCACCTCCCCCGAGGAGTGCCAGGACGCGACGCAGTTCAACGTCATGAGCCCCGAGATCAACTTCGACGACTTCGAGGACACCCTGCCGGTCGGCACCCGGCTGTGCTTCATCACCACCGCGGGCAACCTGGCCCAGCTGGAGATCACGGGGCTGACCGTCTCGGGTGACTACGACAACCTCTACGACGCCTCCACCGTGCTGACCGTGTGGGCGGTCAACCAGCCATGAGCGGCCAGGCGTTGGAGGCACTCGAGCCGCACCTGGCCGCGGGGCGCCAGGAGGCCGACGCGCTCGTCGACCTCTCCAACGTGGTGCGCGACACCCGGATCGGCGAGCGGGGCGCGGCGCGCCCACCCCGCTCGCTCCACCGGCTGCGCCTCGTGGTCGAGGCCCTGGCCCGGCACACCAGCGACAGCGCCGTGACGGTGTACGCGATCGCCGACCGCAGCCTGCCGCGCGCCCCGCACGAGTACGCCGACCCGGCCGAGCCGCGCCTGCTGCGGCGCTGGATCGAGCGGGGCCTGGTGGAGGAGGCACCGGACGCGGACGACCCCCTGCTCGAACTGGCCGATGTCACGGGCCTGCCCGTCATCTCCAACGACGACTTCGACGACTTCCGCACCGCCCACCCGTGGATCCAGGGGAACACGACGCAGTTCCTCGGCGTCGTGCCCATCCTCGGCGGCACCGCGGTCGCGCTGCGGCCCCGCGCCATGGGCGTGCGCACCCCGGCGCAGATCTCGCGGAAGCTCGAGGAGTCCGACCTCAAGGCGCACGGCCTGCTCCAGGGGCGCGCGCGCAAGCCGATCACCGCGGTCGTCAAGCGGTACTGGTCCTGTCCGCACCGCGGCTGCCAGCTGTACGACCGCGCGCGGGGCGGCGCGGTGCGGCTGCCGCTGCTGCGGGGCGGGACGCCGCTGTGCGAGCTGCACCGCGTGCCGCTCGTGGACGACGGGCCGCGCACGGGGATCGCGCAGCTCAAGCTGCATGTGCGGGGCGAGTGCGTGCGCCGTTTCACGCTCGACGTCGGGACGCGGGTGACGCTGGGGCGCGCGCCAGAGCCCGAGGGGATCGCGCTGCACGGCCTGGTGCCGGTGCCGCTGCTGCGGCGGATCAGCCGCGGCCACCTGGAGGTCACGGTCGAGGAGAACGGGCTCCTGCTGCGGGACCTGGGGCGGGGCGGCACGCGGCTGCTGCGGCATGGGACGGCGGAGTGGCGGCCGTTGAACGTCGAGGAGCCGACGCACTTCAACCTGGGCGATGTCGCCGAGCTGACGCCCGGGGTGACCGTGACGCGCAGCGGGCGGCGTTACCCGCCGGAGATCGCGGCGGCCTGGCGGCGCTCGGCGGCGGGTCGCGCGCCCTCGGCGGCGCTGAGCGCCGAAACGGAGCTGCCGCAGGGCGGGGCCGGGGAGTAACGCGGTGGACGGGCCGAGCCGCCGCCGTGCCGCGGTCACGCCCCGGGGACGTCGGCAGGTCCCGTCGGTGTGACGCGGAAGATCGGGTGGTCCGGGGCGACGCGGCGCAGCTCCTCGTCCGTCGAGTCGGGCCCGACGCCCCGGAAGAACGCGCCGACCTCCCACTTCCACCGCCTGAGGTAGGCGCGCAGCAGCTCGGGCTTGTCGGCGTCGGCGACCTCGTCCGCGGTGAACGCGTCCGCCCTTCTGCCCAGGATCAGCCGACCGCCGCCCGCGGCCCGCATGTTGTGCGTCCACTGCACATGGCCGCGCGGGGCGACGAGGTACTGGGCGTCGCCGACGGTCAGCAGGTTGACCGGGGTGGTGCGCCAGGCCCCCGACGTGCGCCCGCGCACGGCCAGGACGCGCGAGCCCCATACGCTGATCCCGCGCCGGGTGAGAAAGGCCACGGTGCGGTTGAGGACATGGACGGTGAGGCGGCCGGGCTTCTTGGTGTACGGGCGCTCGCTCATGGCATGGCTCCTCGGTCGCGCTGTTTGCGAGAGCGGTGCTCTCTCTTCTACCGGGAAGCCTGCCGGAAGCGGCGACCAAAAGCAAGAGCACTGCTCTCCTTTTTGAACGCCGCTCCCCTCGCTGGCTAGACTGCGCCCCATGACGGCGATCCAGGGGGCCAGGGAACGGGCCAGGCGCGAGGTGACCACGGCGATCATGGACGAGGCGCGGCGCAGACTCGCCGTGGACGGCGCGGCCAAGCTGTCGCTGCGCGCCGTCGCGCGCGAGCTCGGCATGGTCTCATCGGCGCTCTACCGCTACTTCCCCAGCCGCGACGACCTGTTGACCGCGCTGATCGTGGAGGCGTACGACGCGCTGGGCGAGGCGGCGGAGGGGGCGCTCGAGGCGGCGCCGCGCTCGGCGCCCGCCGAGCGCTGGGTGGCGGTGTGCGCGGGCGTGCGCGCCTGGGCGCTGGCGCATCCGCACGAGTTCGCGCTGATCCATGGGACGCCCGTGCCCGGGTACGCGGCGCCCCCCGACACCAACGCGCCCGGCGGGCGCGTCCCGTTCGCGCTGGCCCGGGTCGCGCGGGAGGCGGTGGAGGACGGGCTGCTCGGGCCTGTGCCAGGGGGGCCGCTGCCCGAGCCGCTGGCCCGGGAGGCGGCGGCGCTGGTCGCGGAGCACGCGCCCGGGGTGCCCGCGCCCGCGATGGCGGCGGTGGTGGCGAGTTGGGCGCAGCTGGTCGGGCTGGTGGGCTTCGAGGTGTTCGGCCAGTTCACGGGGGTGATCGAACGTTCCCGCGCCGAGCTGTTCACGCACCAGGCGCGGCGGCTCGCCGAGGGGGCGGGCCTCCCCCCGCGCCAGGTCCCCCCGCACTAGGCGCCGCCCGGCTCGGCGCCCGCTCGCCCCGGGGCGTCGCGTGGGACGGCTGTCAGCCGAAGTCGTCGGGGACGATGCGGAGTTTCCGCGCGATGCGGACGAGGGCCTTCTGATCGGCGCTGTTGAGCGAGTCGAGGACGACGCGGCGCACGGCGCGCAGGTGGGTGGGCGCCGCCAGACGCACGATGTCGAAGCCGGCGTCGGTGAGTTCGGCGAGGGTGTAACGGCCGTCGGCCGGGTCGGGTGTCCGTACGACCCAGCCGCGCTGTTCACAGCGTTTGACGACGTTGGACAGGCGGGAGAGCGACCCGCTGGCGAGGAAGGCGAGCTCTCCCATCCGCAGCGTGCGCCGCGGGGCCTCGGAGAGGTGGCTGAGCACGAGGTACTCGAACAGGGTGAGGCCGTGTTCCTGGCGCAGCGGCGACTCCAGCTTGCCTGGCAGCAGCAGGACAAGGGAGATCATCCCCGTCCACGCCGCCTTCTCCTGCTCGTCGAGCCATCGCAGCTCCTCGTCGTCCTCGTGCTCGCCCGCGCCGCTCATGGGCCCTCCCGTGCTGTTCATGGCTCTCCCGCCTCTCCGACGACATCCGCAATGACTTTACGCTTGAAGCCATCGCATGCTAGTCTCACTTTACGCGTGAACTCATCAGGAGGAAACGCACCCCTGTGGACAGGAAGTGGGAGCATCATGAGCACCGTCACCTTCGGCATCACTCCGGGCTACGGCGAGAAGCTGCACGCGGCCCTCGGCTACAGCGCGGCCGTCCGCGTCGGCGACCGGGTCGAGATCTCGGGTCAGGCCGGGGTGGATGACGACCTGGTCATCCCCGACTCGCTGGAGGACGAGATCATCCAGGCCTTCGACAACGTGGAGCGCACGCTCGCCACGGTCGGCGCGACATGGAAGGACGTCATCCACGTCAACTCCTACCACAAGGTCGCACCGGGAGAAGACGTCATCGGCGACGACCACAACGCGGTCATGGCCGAGCAGTTCCGCCGTCGCCTCGACGGCCGCGCGCCGATCTGGACCGAGACCGGCGTCACGGTCCTCGGCCTCGCCGCCATGCGCGTGGAGATCCGCGTCACCGCCATCGTCGGCTCCGGGAGCTGAGACCATCGCCTCCACCGACCGCACCGGAGTCGCCGAGGCCGTCGATCGGCATGATCCGCCGGACAGGCCTTGGCCCGGGGCGGCCACCGCTCCGCGGCGGTGGCCGCCCCGGGCAACGGGGTCGGTGCGGTCAGGCGGCGGTGCAGGCCGTTCCGTTGAGGGAGACCTGCGGAGTGGCGTACTGCGTGCCGCTGTTGGTCTGGAAGCCGAAGCTCAGCGACTGTCCGGCGCCGACGTTCGCGTTGTACGACAGGTTCCGTGCCGTGACGTTGGTGCCGCTCTGGGTGACATCGGCGTTCCACGAGCTGGTGACCGAGCCCGCTGGCAGGCCGAAGCCGACCGTCCAGCCGTTCACCGCGGCGCCGACGGTGACGCTGACGTTGACCACGGAGCCGTTGTTCCAGCGGCTTGTCACCTGGTAGGTGGCGCGGCAGTCGCCGGGCTCAGGGTCGGGGTCGGGGTCGGGGTCGGGGTCGCCGCCGCCCGGTGTGCCGCCGAGGGCGGTGAGGACGCCGTCGTAGGCGGGCTTGGGATTGAGGTTGTCGTCCCACAGGCACGCCGCGCCCTGGCCCGGGAACACGTCGGGGATCCACGAGTCGGCGTCGCTGATGCCCCACACGGTGACGCCCGAACAGCCGTCGACGGCCAGGCAGTAGCCGACGACCTGCCCGAACTGCGTTGCCTGGCGGGCCAGTCGCGTCGCGTCGGACGGCGTGTTCATGCGGATGTCGAGCTCGGTGATCACGACCTCGAGGCCCAGGTCGGCGAAGCGCTGCATGTTCTGCTGCATCGTGCCGGGGATCTGGTCCAGGATGAGATGGGACTGGATGCCGACGCAGTCGATCGGCACGCCCTGGCTCAGCAGGCTCTGCACCAGGGCGTACATGCCGTCGCTCTTGGCGTTGTCGCCCTCGATGTTGTAGTCGTTGATGCAGAGCTTGGCGTTCGGGTCGGCGGCGTCCGCGGCCCGGAAGGCGTTGGCGATGTACTGCTGCCCGATCGTCGTCTGGAAGACCGACTGGCGGAACGTCCCGTCCTCGTTGAACGCCTCGTTCACCACGTCCCAGTAGGCGATGTCGCCCGCCCAGCGGCCCGCGACATCGGTGATGTGGTCGACCATGATCTGGTTCAACTGGGTGGCGTTGAAGCCCCCGTTGGACACCCAGCTGGGCAGCTGGCTGTGCCAGACGAGGGTGTGGCCCCAGACCTGCTGGTCGTTCTGCTGGGCGAAGTCGACCAGCCGGTCGCCGCCCGCGTAGTTGAACTGGCCGCGGGACGGCTGGAGCGTCTCCCACTTCATGACGTTCTCCGCGGTGACGCTGTTGAACTCGTCACTCGCGATGCCGCTGTAACGGGAGTCGTTGAGGCGGCCGTCGTTGACGGCGGTCCCGACGAACACCCCCTGTCCCTCGGCCGCCTCACGCAGCGTGGCGGCCTGGGTGGTGGACGGATCCTGGGCCTGTGCACCGGCGTGCGTCGCGCCGGAGAGCAAGGCCCCGGCAGCGAAGACGACTGCGGCTCTGCGTACCAGGGATAGCATGAAGTACCCCTTTCACTGTCATGCCCCCGCAGGCTGACGAGCACCGTTGTATGGGCCGCTCGTGGACGCGTCAACCCTTCCGGAATAATGTTGAAAAACTTCCGGACAGCGGAAGCCCATCGGAAGAGGTGCCCATGACAGGGGAACGCAAGGTGACGATCACCGCCATCGCCAGGGAGGCGGGGGTCTCCGTGCCCACCGTGTCCCGGGTGGTCAACGGGCGCTCGGACGTGGCACCCGAGACCAGGGCGAAGGTCGAGGAGCTGCTGCGGCAGTACGGCTACCGGCGGCGCACGCACGCGCCTGGCGACCGGGCGGCGCTGCTCGACCTCGTCTTCAACGACCTGGACAGCCCGTGGGCCGTGGAGATCATCCGCGGCGTCGAGGAGGTCGCCCACGCCTCGGGGGTCGGCACGGTCGTCTCGGCCATCCACGACAGGGCGGGGGCGGCGCGGCAGTGGATGACCAACCTGCGGGCGCGCGCCTCCGACGGCGTGATCCTGGTGACCTCCGCGCTCGAGCCGGTGCTCCACAAGGAGCTGCACCGGCTCGGCGTGCCGATCGTCGTGGTGGACCCGGCGGGCACGCTCGCGCTCGACGCGCCGACCGTGGGGGCGACCAACTGGGCGGGCGGCCTGGCGGCCACCGAGCACCTGCTCCAACTCGGCCACCGCAGGATCGGGTTCATCGCGGGGCCGCCGCGGCTGCTGTGCAGCAGGGCGCGGCTCGACGGCTACCGGGCGGCGCTGGAGTCGGCCGGGGTGGCCATCGACGAGTCGCTCATGGTGCCTGGCGACTTCTACCACGAGACCGGGTTCACCGGGTGCCGGCGGCTGATGGAGCTCGACGACCCGCCCACGGCCGTCTTCGCGTCGAGCGACCAGATGGCGATGGGCGCGATCGAGGCGCTGCGGCAGCGCGGTCTCCGCGTTCCGCAGGATGTCTCGATCGTCGGCTTCGACGACCTTCCGGAAATGCAGTGGTCGGCTCCGCCGCTGACGACCGTGCGTCAGCCGCTGGCCGAGATGGGCAAGGTGGCGGCCCGCACGGTGCTCCGTCAGGCGCGCGGCGAGGAACTGGACTCGCCCAGGCTGGAGTTGGCGACGGAGCTGGTGGTGAGGGCGTCGAGCGCCCCGCCGCCCGAGCGCCGCTGAGGGGCCGCGGGGCCCCCGGACGAGGGGCCTTGCCCGACTCCCCACTCGATTCCCCACCCGACTCCCCACCCAACTCCGCACGCGGCTTAATCGACTTGTTGTCGTACGCACCGTTGACGCGAAGGGCACCGCCCCCGTAACTTCCCCGGCACCTGCCCGATAATTTTCGGCGAGTTTCCGGAAGGTGTGCGATGCGAAGCTCTGATCCGTGGCGACCCCGGCGGCCCAGAACCCTGGCGGCTGCGGCCGTTCTCGCGCTGGCGGCCCCCACCCTCGCTGCGTGCGGCAGCGACGGACCCGGCGGCGGCGGTGACACGCTGGAGGTGTGGGTCTACCAGGACGGCTCGTCCACGATCCAGCAGGAGTTCGTGGACCGGTTCAACGAGACGTCCGACATCGACATCGAGCTCACCCAGATACCCGGCGAGAGCTACCAGGACCGCATGCGCACGGCGATGGGCACGCCGAACGCGCCGGACGTCTTCTTCAACTGGGGCGGCGGCTCCATCAGCGACTTCGTGGCCGAGGACATGCTGGTGGACCTCACGCCCTACTTCGACGACGACCCGGAGTTCCAGGACGCGTTCATCCCGACGATCCTCGACGCCGGTGCGGTGGAAGGGCGTTACTACGGCGTCCCGATGCGCGGCGTGCAGCCCGTCATCCTCTTCTACAACCGGACCCTCTTCGGCGAGGCGGGCCTGGAAGCCCCCGCGACGTGGGACGACTTCCTCACCGCGGTGGACACGTTCCAGCGGGACGACATCACCCCGGTCGTGCTCGGCGGCGCGGACATCTGGCCCAACATGATGTGGCTGGAGTACCTGCTCGACCGCCAGGGCGGCTCCGAGGTCTTCGACCGCATCCGCAACGGCGACGCGAGCGCGTGGGGCGACCCGGCGATGCTCTACGCCGCCGAGACCGTCGTCGAGCTGGTCGACTCGGGCGCGTTCGGCAACGACTTCCGTTCCGTGGCCACCACCAACGACGGCGCCCCGACGTTCTTCGCCTCCGGCGAGGCCGCGATGCACCTGATGGGCAGCTGGGAGTACTCCAACCAGCTCACCAACCAGCCGGAGTTCGCCGAGAACGACCTCGCCTGGACCACCTTCCCGACGCTGCCCGACGGCGTGGGCGACCCCTCCTCGGTGGTCGGCAACCCGACCAACTACTGGTCGGTCAACTCCCAGGTGGAGGGCGAACGCCTCGACGCCGCCGTCGAGTTCCTCAAGCTGCACGGCGACGAGGACTACGCCCAGGCGCTCATCGACAACGGCGACATCCCCACCACCTCCAACGCCGTGGACCTGATCGGCAGCAGCCCGAACCCCGAATTCGCCCAGTTCCAGTACGACATGGTGGAGAACGCCGCCAGCTTCACCCTCTCCTGGGACCAGGCGCTGCCCGCCTCCCAGTCGGCCCCGATGATCGACGCCATCGACCAGCTGTTCAGCGGACAGCTGAGCGCACAGGAATTCGTCGATTCCATGCAGGAGTTGTAGGGCGCCCCGTGAAGCCGCAGACGTCCAAAGCTCCGCGCGCCGGTCGCCCAGGCATCGCCTGGGCGATCCCGGGCGTGCTCTTCTTCGCGTTCTTCGCCGCCGCGCCGATGGGCATCGTCGCCTATCTGTCCTTCACGGACTGGGACGGCCTGAGCGACCCCTCCTGGACGGGCCTGGACAACTGGACCAGGCTCTGGGAGGACGACGGCATGCGCAACGCCGTCTGGCTGAGCCTGCTACTGACGGCGCTGACCTGGCTCACCCAGACCCCCATCACGCTGCTGCTGGGCGTGTGGGCGGCGGGGCGCCAGCGCAACAGGGCCGTGCTCTCGGCCGTCTTCTTCCTGCCGCTGCTCGCCTCGTCCGTCGCGCTCGCCCTGCTGTGGCGCACCATCTTCGACCCCAACTTCGGCCTCGCCGCCGACATCGCCGACTGGTTCGAC
The DNA here is from genome assembly GCF_003626575.1 of Streptomyces radicis. Classification (GTDB taxonomy): domain Bacteria; phylum Actinomycetota; class Actinomycetes; order Streptomycetales; family Streptomycetaceae; genus Streptomyces; species Streptomyces radicis. The sequence goes on from NZ_RBDY01000003.1 coordinate 341,300, forward strand.
CTGGAGAGCGCCGACCTGCTCGGCAGCTCGCGGGGCGCCTTCGCGGCGATCCTCTTCGTCACGGGCTGGCAGTTCATCCCGTTCCACATGCTCATCTACCAAGGCGGCGCCCGGCAGATCCCGCGCTCGTTCTACGACGCCGCGTCGATCGACGGAGCGGGCACCGTACGGCAGTTCTTCCACATCACGCTGCCCCAACTGCGCAACACCATCGTCACATCAACGGTGTTGATGGTCGTCGGCGCGCTGACCTACTTCGACACCGTCCTGATCCTCACCCGCGGCGGCCCGGGGGACGCCACCGAGATCGTGCCGTACCTGATGTACGACACCGGCTTCGCGGCGTTCGACCTCGGCTACGCGAGCGCGATCGCCTGCGCCCTGGTCGTCGTGGCCACCACGGCGTCCCTGCTGCTGGTGCGGCTGACCGGGTTCACCAGGATGCGCAGCACCCGGGAGGGGATGTGACCAGCACCATCGACAAACGGCCCCCGCGCCTGGCGGACGACGGGCCGCGGGCCGAACGCCCCCGCGCCCGGCGGCCGTTCCGCCTGCCGCGCGCCAACTACCCGGGCGGCCTCGCGGCGTTGATCTGGCTGGGCATCGTGGTGGTGCCGCTGTATGTGCTGATCGTCTCCACGATCCAGACGCGGCAGTCGTACCTGGAGAACGGCCCGCTCTCGATCCCCGACGAGATCACGTTCGACGCCTACCGGACCGTGCTCGAGGGCGACTTCCCTCGCTACCTCCTCAACACCCTGGTCGTCACCGTCGCGTGCGCCGCCATCGCGGTGACGCTCGCCGTGACCGTCGCCTACAGCGTCGTGCGCACCCGATCGCGGCTCTCGCGGCGGGTGTTCCAGCTCTTCCTGCTCGGCCTGGCGATCCCCTCCCAGGCCGTGATCATCCCCGTCTATCTGATCATCACCGAACTCCAGCTGTACGACACGCTGTTGGCGATCATCCTGCCCACCGCGGCGTTCTCCCTGCCGGTGGGCGTGCTCATCCTGGTCGGCACCATGCGCGACATCGACGAGGAGCTCTACGAGTCCATGGCTCTCGACGGCGCGAGCCAGGTCCGCATGCTTCTCCAGCTCGTGGTGCCCGTCTCCAGGGCGGGCATCTCCACCGTCGCGGTCTTCTCCGCCCTCAACGCGTGGAACGGCTTCCTCTTCCCCCTGATCCTCACCCAGTCACCGGAGACCCGGGTACTCACCCTCGGCCTGTACGACTTCGTCGGCGAGTTCCGCACCGACATCCCGTCGCTGCTCGCGGCCGTGGTCCTGTCGATCGTGCCGATCTTCACCGCCTATCTCTTCGCCCGCAGGCAGCTGATCAACGGCCTGATGGGCGTCGGCGGTCGCTGACCAGCGCCGTCCGCATCCGACAAGGAGCCCTATGCACCACCGCCCCTGGCAGGACACCTCGCTCCCGGCCGACACCCGCGCCGCGGAGCTGCTGTCCGTCATGACCCTCGAGGAGAAGCTCGCCCAGCTCGTCGGCCTCTGGCCGGGCTCGGACGCCGGGCAGGACGACGACGCCGACGTGGCGCCCATGCAGAGCCAGGTCAACTCCGGGTCCCCCGACCTGTCGGCCCTGCTGCCCCACGGCCTCGGCCAGCTGACCCGCCCGTTCGGCACGGCCCCCGTGGACCCGGCCGAGAAGGCGCGGGCACTCGCCGAGGACCAGCGGAAGATCGTCGCCGCCAACCGCTTCGCCCTCCCCGCGCTGGTCCACGAGGAGTGCCTGACCGGGTTCGCCGCGTGGCGGGCCGCGATCTTCCCCACCCCGCTGGCCTGGGGCGCCTCCTTCCACCCCGAGCTGATCGAGGAGGCCGCCCGGCTGATCGGCGACTCGATGCGCGCCGTCGGCGTCCACCAGGGCCTCTCCCCCGTCCTCGACGTCACGCGCGACCCGCGCTGGGGCCGCACCGAGGAGACCATCGGCGAGGACCCCTACCTGGTGGCCACCGTCGGCACCGCCTATGTGAAGGGCCTGGAGTCCGCCGGGATCGTCTCCACCCTCAAGCACTTCGCCGGACACGCCAGCTCGCGCGGCGCCCGCAACCACGCGCCGGTCTCGATGGGCCCGCGCGAGCTGGCCGACGTCGTGCTGCCGCCGTTCGAGATGGCGCTGCGCGAGGGCGGGGCGCGTTCCGTCATGTCCGCCTACCACGACATCGACGGCGTGCCGACCAGCGGCGACCCCGTGCTCCTCACCCAACTCCTGCGGGAGGACTGGGGGTTCACCGGAACGGTCGTCTCCGACTACTTCTCCGTCTCCTTCCTCGAGCTGACCCACCGCGTCGCGGGCTCCCCCGCCGAGGCCGCGGCGCTCGCGCTCGCCGCGGGCGTCGACGTCGAGCTGCCCGCGCAGCGCTGCTACGGCACCCCGCTGTTCAAGGCGGTCCAATCGGGCGAGGTCGCCGAGGAGTTGGTGGATCGCGCGGTGCTGCGCGTGCTGCGCCAGAAGGCCGAGCTCGGCCTGCTCGACCCGGACTGGTCGCCCGAGCCGCCCGCGCTCGTGGACGGCGGCACCGTCGACCTCGACCCGCCCGCGATGCGCGAGGTGGCGCGGCGCATCGCCGAGGAGTCGGTGGTGCTGCTCGCCAACGAAGGGGGCGCGCTGCCGCTCGCGCCGCGCGGGCGCATCGCGGTGGCCGGGCCGCTGGCGGACGACGTCGCGCCGCTGCTCGGCTGCTACACCTTCCCCCGGCACGTCGGCGTCCGCCACCCCGAGCTGCCCGTGGGCGTCGCCATCAGGACCCCGCTCGACGCGCTGCGCGACGAGCTGCCCGACGCGGACATCGACCTCGTGACGCGGCCAGCCGACGCGGCGGACGCGGACGTGTGCGTCATGGTCGCCGCCGACCGCTCAGGGCTCTTCGGGCGCGGCACATCGGGCGAGGGATGTGATGCCACCGACCTGGAACTCCCCGACGAGCAGGGGGCGTTGCTCGACGAGCTGCTGGCCACCGGCGTTCCCGTGGTCCTGGTGCTGCTCACCGGTCGGCCGTATGCGCTGGGCCGGTGGGCCGATCGCCTCGCCGCCTGCGTGCAGGCGTTCTTCCCCGGCGAGGAGGGCGGCGGCGCGGTCGCGGGGGTCCTCTCCGGACGGATCAACCCGTCGGGGCGGCTGCCGGTCGGGGTGCCACGGCACACCGGCGCGCAGCCGTGGACGTATCTCGCGCCGCCGCTCGGACAGCTCGGCGACGCCAGCAACATCGACCCCGGCGCGCTCTACCCGTTCGGACACGGCCTGTCCTACACGGAGTTCACCTGGAGCGACGCCCGGGCCGACGCCGACGCGGTGGACACGGACGGCGAGACGACCGTCACCGTCACCGTCACCAACACCGGCGAGCGGGCCGGGACCGAGGTCGTCCAGCTGTATCTGCACGACCCGGTGGCCAGGACCGCGCGCCCGGTCGACCGGCTCGTCGGCTACGCCCGCGTCGACCTGGCGCCCGGTGCCTCCGCCGATGTCGGCTTCGCGTTCCACGCCGAACTCGCGGGCTACAGCCTCGGGAACGGCCGCCACCTGGTCGAACCCGGCGCCCTCGAACTGCGGTTCGCCGCGTCGAGCCGCGACCCGCGGCACTCCGTCCCGCTCACCCTGACGGGGCCCGAGCGCCATGTGGGCCACGAACGCCGCCTGCGCTGCCCGGCGACCGTGCGCATGAACGGAGGGTAAGCGGCTCGCCACCCACCGCGGTCGCGGCCTACCCTGGGGCCATGGGCTGGACCGTACGCGACATCCCCGACCTCAAGGGCCGCACCGCGGTGGTGACGGGCGCGGGCAGCGGACTCGGCTATGTCACCGCCCGCGAGCTCGCCCGGCGCGGCGCCCGTACCGTCCTGGCCTGCCGCAGCCAGCGGAGCGGCCAGGACGCGCTCGAACGCCTCTTCGGCGAAGTCCCCGAGGCCCGGGCGGAGATGCAGCTCCTCGACCTCGCCGACCTGGCCTCCGTACGGGCGTTCGCGCTCGAGTGGGGCGACCGGCGGCTCGACCTGCTCATCAACAACGCCGGGCTGATGGCCGTTCCCTATGCCGAGACGGCCGACGGCTTCGAAATGCATTTCGGCGTCAACCACTTGGGGCACTTCGCCCTGACCGGACTGCTCCTCGACCGCCTGGTCGCCTCGCCCGGATCCCGCGTGGTCACCGTGTCGAGCCTGCTCCACCTCATCGCCGACGTCGATCTGCGCGACCTCAACTCCCAGCGGCGCTACCGGCGTTGGGTGGCATACGGCCGATCGAGGACGGCCAACCTCCTCTTCACCCACGAGCTGGCCCGCCGCCTGCGAGGCCGCGACGTGGTGGCCGTGGCCGTCCACCCCGGCTGGGCCGACCCGGGGCCGCCCGCGCGGGGTCGGCGCGGGCGGCCCACGCGGCTCGCCCACCGCCTGGTGGCCGCGCCCCCCGAGGTGGGCGCGACGCCGTCGCTGTACGCGGCGACGGCACCGGCGATCGCCCCCGACTCGTTCACGGGCCCGAGCGTGCTGGGCGCGCGCACCCCCAGGGGCGGCCCCGGCGGCCCCTGGCGCGCCCCCTGGACCCGCAACGCCAGGACGGCGGCCCACCTGTGGCGGGCGTCCGAGGAGCTCACGGGGGTGCGGTGGGAGGGGTGAGCCGCGCCCGACGGCGTAGCGTCGCCCTGTACGCGGGTCGTTCCGCGGGGTCGTTCCGTGGGTCGTTCCGTCGGGGGATGATGGGTGATTTCTGCGGTGTCGACATGGACGAGGATCTCTACGCGCCGCTGTTCCCCAACGGCTCCGAGTTGGACGTCGATCGGTCCTTCGACGACTACGCCCACGGGCCCCTTCGGGGCTGCGAACTGTCCGTGGACGGCGAGGCCTTCGTCGAGGCGGACGCGGCCGGTACCGGCTCGTTCGACCGGTGGGAGCTGGGTGATCTCAGCCTGGACGACGCCGAGAACGTGCCGGGAGACCACGAAGCGCTGGTCTGGCCCGGCGTGGCCAAGGCCATCGCACCCTGCACCGTGCAAGGCCCGAGCGGGGAGCCCTCCATCAGGGAGCCGCGCGTCATCGTCGAGGCCGAACACCCGGGCGACGACGCCGAGTCCGTGGAGGCGCTCTCCCGCCTCATCCAACCGTTCCTCGCGGGCGCTCTCGAGATGACGCCGTGCCAGGGGCACGGCGCCGGGTGAGGCGTTCCGTTCTCCTCGTCCACGGCGTTCCCACTCCCACCGCCCAGTGCCGCGCTAGGGCCTGTCTGACAATTCCCGGTGGATCAGCGAGCGGCGGATGGCGCCCGCCTGGCAAGGCGCCGGATCGCAGCTCGTACTTGGCCGTACTCGCGCGATTCGGCAACGCAGCCAGGCGGGATGCCAGTCGTCGCGAGCCCGCCGGGGATTGTCAGACAGGCCCTAGGTCAGCAGCTCCAGGCCGAGCGGCGTCAGGGTGTGCAGCACCTCGCTGCCCCTGCGCGTCGAGTGGATCAGGCCCGCGTCGCGGAGGACGCGGGCGTGCTGACTGGCCGACGCCGGGGACACGTTGGCGCTGCGGGCCAGCTCGCCCGTGGTCGTGCCGCTGCCGATGCAGCGCAGGACGCGGGCGCGCGTCGTGCCGAGGAGGCGCGGAAGTGCCATCGGGCTGCCGGACGTCGGAGGCGCGTGCTCGATCGGATAGACCAGCACCGGGGTCTGGCCGTCGTCCGCGTAGGTGACCGGGCGGCGGGAGCAGAAGAAGGACGGGACGAGCAACAGGCCCCGGCCGCCCGGGTGGAGGTCGCGCGCCACGGGGTAGGGCGCCTCCAGGACGGGGGCGTTCCAGCGCAGGACCGGGCGCATGCCCTCGAGCAGGCCCTGCGCGCCGCCCGACATCAGGTCGCGGGCGCGGACCGCGCGATCCGCCGCCACGTCGGCGTGCACCCGGGCCCACACCGACGCGTCGGCCTGGAGCGCGGTGCGGTGGTAGCGCGCCAGGTCGGTGGCCAGCTGCTCGACGGCCTCACGGTCGCCGCCCGCGAGGGTGCGCAGCCAGCCGTGGAACGGCGTCGCCGGGTCGAGGCGGGCTATCTCGGCGGCCAGGCGGCGCCGTGGCGTGGCGCGCAGCGCGTCCAGGCCGCTGTCCCAACTGTCGGCCGCCTGCGGGGGGTTGAGGAAGTCCGGGAAGTAACCCGTCGGCGGTATCAGGGCGCGTAACGTGCCGGGCAGCGCGCCGAGCCGCCGCCGCGCGCCCTCGCGCCAGCCGCCGTAGACGTGCGCCCCGCGCCGGTCGCGGAAGCGGTGCGTGCTGAGCACCGTCTCCCACAGCGGATCGGGACGGTCCGCGACGCGGATGCGGGCCAGGTCCTCGCCGGTGAGATGGATCCGCAGCACCGAGCGCCCTCCTTGTGCAACAACGCTTGCATCACCCCACCCCATTGACCACGGAGTTTCAGCCTACGCCGAAATGATTCGCCCGATGGCCCGGTTGTCCGCGAAGGTGGGGCCGTCCGGCACCGCCCGGTACGGGGGGAACAGCGTCGGCTCCGCTTCGCCACCGCTGTTTACCAGACACGCCGAGGGCAGCTGAGGGGACCTTTCTTCCGCCACGGCGCGTCCTCCGGGCGTGTGCCGGACGCCACGGTGGCCCCACCATGTCCCAATGGTGTAACCGCGCCCCGGAGTTGGCATGCTCCCGTGCCATACTCAGCGCCGAAATCACCGGGGAACGAGTGGCGGGGGAGTCGAGTTGGCCGCCGAGCGCGGGGGCGTCGGCGTGGGCGGAATACGCCTGGCGACGCCCTATCTGGACACCAGCGCCGAGCAGTTGTCGTTCGCCATAGGACTGCCCGCGCGCCCGGCTCTGGCCGTCAGCCGGATCGAACTCGGCGGCGTTTCCCTGGAGTTGCGGCTGCTCGGCGCGTCGCACCAGGTGTTCGCCGGGCCCGTCGCCGAGACGTTGGCCTGTCTGCCGGGGGAGCCGGGCGGGGGACCGCCTCCCTCGGTGGAGCGGGACGTCGAGGGGTGGCGTTACCGGTTCGGCTCGCGGGTCCACCGCCACGCGCCCGAGGCGTTCGCGGCCGAGGCCGCACGGCTGCGCCGCGCGACGGCCGACCGCCCAGGGGCGCTGTGCGGCGTCTTTCCCGGCTCCCCCCACGCCATCACCGCCCTGACCGCGCGGCGGGAGGCGGACGTCATCATCTGGCAGACCTGGCACGCGTACCCGCAGACGGGCCAGATCGTGGAAACCCGGACTCGGCTGGAGGGCCCGTGAAGCGAACTCCCGTGAAGCGCACCAGGATCGTCGCGGCGGCGGCCGTCGCGGGCGCGCTGCTGCTGAGCGGCTGCGGCGGTGGCGACGACGACGACGCGCCGCGCGCCTGGATAGCCAGCACGTACGACCGGGTGCGGACCGATGTCTACGCGGACCCGGCCGATCTCCCGACGCGCGTCGCCGGGGAGATCGAGGACGAGCGGGGCCCCGAGGACCGCGTCACGAGCGAGGACATGGTCTTCCTCTGGTACGACGACGACATCGTGGCGGTGGCCCCGAGCACCGTGGGCGGCAGCGAGATCGAGGTCGGCGACTACGACCGCATGCGCTCGCGCTACAGCGCCCACCTCGGCCGGTGGCCCGTCTCGCAGAGCAGCAGCGGCGGCGACTTCAGGGGCGGCGGCCCCGGCTCGGGCAAGTGACGGCGGCTGGGGCACGTGGCGGAAACGTAAGGGACCGGACGAGGAAGCGACGAGAGAGTACGGAGTGGGAACAACATGGTGGAAGAGATAGTCGAGTCCGCCGGGCAGGCCGTGCTCTACGGTCTGGTCGGCTTCGCCGTCATGGCGGTGGCGTTCGTCGCGCTCGACCTGGTGACGCCGGGGCACCTGTTCAAGGTGGTCTGGTCCGAGCGCAACAAGGGCGCGGCCGTCGTGCTGGGCTCGGAGATGGCGGGCGTTGGCTGGATCGTCGCCGAGGCGATCAGGGCGAGCGAGTCCGAGGCGGGCCTCGACTACGGCCTGCTCTCCACCGGCCTCTACGGCCTCGCGGGCGTCGTCGTGATGACCCTGGTCTTCCTCGTGGTCGGCGCGATCACGCCCGGCCCGATGGGCGCGCGCGTGCTCGAGGACCAGGACGGCCGCCCGCACCCGGCCGCGTGGGTGCAGGGCGCGGTGTACCTCGGCACGGCGCTCATGGTCGGCGCGGCGCTGTCGTGAGTCCGCGCCCCAGGCTGGCGCGGTTCCTTCTGCTGCTGACCGTCTTCCTGTGCGCCGCCTGCGGGTTGGCGTACGAGCTCGCGCTGGTCGCGCTGGGCGGCTACCTCATCGGGAACACGGTCTTCCAGACCTCGCTCGTGCTGTCCGTGATGGTCTTCGCCATGGGCTTCGGCTCGCTCGCGGCCAAGCCCCTGCAACGGCGCGCGGTCGGCGCGTTCGCCGTGGTCGAGGGGATCCTCGCGCTGGTCGGCGGCCTTTCCGTGCTGCTGCTCTACGTGATGTTCGCGTGGCTGAACATCTACACCCCGGCGATGATCGTCGTCGCGTCCGTCGTGGGGCTGCTGATCGGCGCGGAGATCCCGCTGCTGATGACGATGCTCCAGCGCATCAGGCGGCAGGAGCCGGGCGGCGCGGTCGCGGACATGTTCGCGGTCGACTACCTGGGCGCGCTGGTCGGCGGCCTTTCCTTCCCGCTCCTGCTGCTGCCGACGTTCGGGCAGCTCAAGGGCGCGCTGGTGGTCGGCGCGGTCAACGCGGTCGTGGGCATGGCGGCCGTCGTGTGGATCTTCAGGCGCCAGCTGCGCGCGGTGGTGCGCGGCGGGCTGCTCGCCGGGATGGCGACCGTGCTCACGGTCCTCGGCGTGGTGTACGCGTACGCGGAGGACATCGAGGTCACCGCGCGGCAGCGGCTGTACCGCGACCCGATCGTGCACGCCGAGCGCACGCCGTACCAGGAGATCGTGATCACGCGCTCGCTCGGCTTCACCGAGGCCGAGGACCTGCGGCTCTTCCTCAACGGCGACCTCCAGTTCTCGTCGCTCGACGAGTACCGCTACCACGAGGCGCTGACGCACCCCGCGCTCGCGGGCGACCGCTCCGACGTGCTGATCCTGGGCGGCGGCGACGGCCTGGCGCTGCGGGAGGTGCTGCGCTACGACGACGTGGAACGCGTCACGCTCGTCGAGCTGGACGGCGCGATGACCGGGCTGGCCGAGGAGTACGGCCCGCTGCGCGAGCTCAACGGCGACGCGCTGGCCGACCCGAGGGTCACGGTGGTCAACGAGGACGCGTTCACCTGGCTGCGCGAGGCGCCCGGCGGCTTCGACGCGGCGCTGGTCGACTTCCCCGACCCGGAGGACACGGCGACGGCGAAGCTGTACTCGGTGGAGTTCTACGCGATGCTCTCCGGGGTGCTGGCGCCCGAGGGGCGCGTGGTGGTGCAGGCGGGCTCGCCGTTCTTCGCGCCGCGCACCTACTGGTCGATCGACGCGACGCTGCGCGAGGCGGGCCTGTCCACGACGCCGTACCAGGTCGACGTGCCGAGCTTCGGCAACTGGGGCTTCGTGCTCGCCACCGACGAGGCGCCCCACGGGCGGGGCGCGGGGTTCAGCTCGGGGGCCACGACCTCGGGGCCGCCGCTCGCGCTGGCCCCCGACGCGCCGGAGCTGCGTTTCCTCGACGACGCCGTGCTGCGCGCCGCCACGGTCTTCCCGCTGGACCGCCGCGAGCGGGACGTCAGACCGAGCACGCTGATGGACCCGGCGGTGATCGAATACGCCCAGAGCGAGTGGCAGTTCGATTAGCCCTGACCGGGTGGCCGTGTCCCCGCCGCGCGCCACCGAGGGCGGCGGATCGCGAACGCGCCTCGAACATCCCCGAAACCCCGTGGAAACACGGCGGGTCGGGCCGCCGACCGCTCACGCCCTGGCCGGGGTCGTCGCCGCGAGGGCGGCCAGGCGGCGGTCCGCGCTGTCGGGGGCGTAGAGCGACTCCACCACCATCGCCGCCGCCCCGACCAGGCCCGCCCTGTCGCCCAGGCGCGACGTGACCACCTGGAGATACGCCGTGGTCCTCGGCATCGCCCGCTGGTAGAGCGTCTCCCGCACCCCGGTGAGGAACGGCGGCCCCGCCAGGTCGCCCGCGATCATCAGCACCCCGGGGTTGATCAGCGTGACCACGGTGGCCAGCACCCCGCCCACCAGGCGCCCGGCCTCGCGCGCGAGCCGCACCGCGTCCGGGTGGCCGACGGCCAGTTGGTCGCGCACCCCCGAGCCCGACGCGGTCGGCGTGCCCGACGCGGTCAGCTGCTCGGCGAGCGCCCGCCCGCTGGCCACCGCGGCCAGGCAGCCGTAGAAGCCGCAGCGGCACAGGGCGTACCCGTACTCGCTCAGCCTGATGTGACCGATATCACCCGCGGCGCCGTCGATGCCCTGATAGATCTCGCCGCCGACCACGACCCCGGCCCCTATGCCGGTGGACACCTTGATCAGCAGAAACGCCGAACAATCGGCGAAATTCCGCCGCTGTTCGGCGAGGGCCATCAAGTTCGCGTCGTTCTCGAGCAGTACGGGTATGCGCGAGGCGCCGTCGAAGCGCAGCTCGGCGGCAAGCGCCGCCCGCAGCCGCCGCGCCACGGGGTAACGGTCCCAGCCCGGCATCATCGGCGGCTGCACGACCTCGCCCGAGACCGGGTGCACGGGCCCCGGCACCGAGAGGCCGATCCCGCACACCGCGTCCACCCGCACGTCGGCCTTGTCGAGCAGCAGCGCGAACCAGTGGGCCAGCCGCCCGAGCACCTCGTCGGGGCCCTGATTGATCATCAGCGCGCCCGAGTGCTCGGCCAGCACCGTGCCGCCCAGGTCGAGCACGGCCGCGCGGGCGTGGCGCGTCTCGAGGTCGGCGCACAGGACCACGGCGTGGCCCGTGTCGAACGTCAGGCGCAACGAGGGGCGGCCCCCGGTCGGCGCGTCCACCGGATCCCCGGCCGCCTCACGGATCCAGCCCGCGCGGAACAGCTGGTCCAGGCGCTGGGAGACGGTCGAGCGGGAGAGCCCCGTGACCCGTTGCAGCTCTCCCCTGGTGCGCGCCTGACCCCCGCGGATCAGACGCAGCAGGTGTCCCGCGCTCGCCTGGTTCATGGACTGCCTTCCCGGCCCACCGGATCTCGGATTCCCGCCCCCTTCAGCTTGTGAAGGAGATATTACAGCGGTACTTTTGCGTGTTAAGTAGACGTAACTCTGCGGTACCTTCGACAAAACGACAGGTGCGTCCGCCAGGCAGCGAACGCGCCGCCCTCCTCCGGAGCCCACGTGGACACCGCTGATCAACTTCAGCTTCCGAGACCCTCATCGATCGCATACAACGACGCCCGCCGCGTCCTCTCGGGCAACTGGACCGGATGCTCCACGGTCCCCTCGCGCACCCTGTACCCACACCAGTGGAGCTGGGACTCGGGCTTCGTCGCCATCGGCCTGCGCCATCTCTCCCCCGTCCGCGCCCAGAGCGAGCTGGAGTCGCTGCTCGCCGCCCAGTGGGCCGACGGCCGGGTCCCGCACATCGTCTTCAACCCCGCGGTCCCGCTCACCGCGTACTTCCCGAGCCCCGACTTCTGGCGCTCCTCGCTCGCCGGGGACCGCGCGGGGGCGCCGACCGCCGTGGAGACCTCCGGCATCGTGCAGCCCCCCATCCACGCGGTGGCCGCCTGGCTCGTGCACCAGGCCGACCCCGCCGCGTCCGAGAGCCGCGGCTTCCTCCCCCGCGTCTACCCCCGCCTCGTCGCCTGGCAGCGCTACCTCACCGAGCGCCGCGACCTCGGCGGGCGAGGGCTCGCGTCCATCGTCCACCCGTGGGAGTCCGGCATGGACAACAGCCCGTGCTGGGACCCGCCGCTCTCCCGCATCGAGCCCGCCGCAACCGCGACGTTCCAGCGCGCCGACCTCGACCACGGCTGCGCGACCGACCGGCCCACCGACCTGGACTACGGGCGTTATGTCCGCCTCGCCGAGCGGTACCGCGACGACGGGTACGCCGACGACGCGGGCCGCCACCGCTTCGCCGTGGAAGATCCCGGGTTCAACGCCCTGCTGGCCGCCTCCGAGCACGCGCTCGCCGACATCGCGGCCGCGATCGGCGCCGACCCGTACGACCACCAGGTGCGCGCCGAGCAGTTGACGACGGCGCTGCTCAAGCGGCTGTGGAGCCAGGACGACGGCCTCTTCCTGTGCCACGACGTGCTCGCCGGGCGCACGGTGCGCGAGCGCAGCGCCGCCGGGCTGCTGCCGCTGATCCTTCCCGGCCTTCCCGACGAGATCGCCACCGCGCTGCTGGCCACGGCGGCGGGCGAGCACTTCGGCCTCGACGGGTCGGTCCGGCTCGTGCCGAGCTACGACCTCAAGGGCCACGCGTTCGACCCGTGCCGGTACTGGCGCGGACCCGCGTGGTTCAACGTCAACTGGCTGCTCGAGCGCGGCCTGCGCCTGCACGGCGCGGCCGACCGGGCCGACGCGCTGCGCGCCACCCTGCTGGGGGCGGCCGCGGAGTCGGGGTTCGCCGAGTATGTGGACCCGTTCACCGGCCAGGCCAGGGGCAGCCGCGACTTCAGCTGGACCGCGGCCCTCACCATCGACCTGCTCGCGGAGGTAGTCCGTTGATCACGACCGGCCACTGCCTGCTCGTCAACGACGGCACCTTTCTCGCGGTCGGTCCTTCGGGGGACATCACCGGGGAGCGCGGCGCGCACCCGCACGGCCTCTTCGCGCGCGACGCCCGGCACCTCAGCCGCTGGCAGCTCACCGTGGACGGCTCGACGCCGACCGTCCTGATGCCCGCCGAGTCCACGGGCGCGAGCGCGACCAGCGTCCTCACCCCGCCGGGCAGCCGCGCCGAGGCGCCCGCGCTGACCGTCTTCCGCGAGCAGCGCGTGAGCGACGGCGGCCTGGTGGAGCGCATCCGGCTCAGCAGCAACCGAGGCGCGCCCTGCGACACGCTGCTCGCCCTGACCGTCGACGCGGACTTCGCCGATCAGTTCGAGCTGCGTTCCGATCATCGCTGGTACGAGAAGCCCCACGCGGTGCGCACCAGGTCGTTACTCCCCGACGGGGTCGAGTTCGGCTACCGGCGCCGTGAGTGGCACTCGCGCACGGCCGTGACGGCCGAGCCCGCGCCCGACGCGGTCGAGGAGACCGGCAGCGGCGCGCGGCGGCTGTGCTGGCGCGTCGAGCTGCCGCCGCACGGCTCGGCCGAGCTGACGCTGCGCGTCGTGGCGCACCCGTACGGCGCCCCCGAGTCGGCGGCGGTCTTCCCCGACGACCCGGCGCCCGATGAGGTGGACGTCCCCGAGGGCTGGCCCGAGCTCGCCCGCGCGTGCGCGCAGGGCCTCGCCGACCTGACCGCGCTGCGCATGACGGCGGTGGGACCCGAGGGCGAGCCGGTGCGCGTTCCGGCGGCGGGGGTGCCGTGGTTCCTCACGCTGCTCGGCCGCCATGCCGCGATCGCCTCGCTGTTCGCGCTCTCCGCGCGCCCCGCGACGGCGGCGGCGACGCTGCTCGCGCTGGCCGCGGCGCAGGCCACGGGCGAGGACGCCGACCGGCTCGCGCAGCCGGGCAAGATCGTGCACGAGCTGCGCCACGGCGAGCTCGCCCACTTCGGGCAGGTGCCGTACGGGCGTTACTACGGCTCGGTGGACAGCACCCCGCTCTTCCTCGTGCTGCTCGGCGCGCACGCGGAGGCCACGGGCGACGACAAGCTGGCCCACCGCCTCGAGCGGAACGCCCGGGCGGCGGTGGACTGGATGTTCCACTCGGGCGGCCTGGCCGAGCACGGCTACCTGCTGTACCGCGCCGACGAGGGCGGCCTGGCGAACCAGAGCTGGAAGGACTCCCCCGGCGCGATCTGCCGCGCCGACGGCACCCCGGCCAAGGGCGTCATCACGGCGGCCTCGGCGCAGGGTTACGCGTACGACGCGCTGCGCCGCACGGCCCGCGTGGCGCGTTCGACCTGGGACGACCCCAGGTACGCGGACCGCCTCGACGCGGCGGCCGACGCGCTCAGGGCGCGCTTCCTCGCCGACTTCTGGCTGGCCGAGCAGGACTTCCCCGCGCTGGCCCTGGACGGCGAGGGCGAACGCGTCGACGCGCTCGGCTCGGACGCGGGCCACCTGCTGTGGACGGGCATCCTCGACGAGGAGCGCGGCAGGTCCGTGGGGCGGCGCCTGCTGTCGCCCGCGTTCTTCACCGGCTGGGGCGTGCGCACGCTGGCGGCGGGTCAGGAGGCGTACCACCCGCTGTCGTACCACCGGGGCAGCGTGTGGCCGCACGACAGCGCGATCGCGGCGCTCGGCCTCGCACGGTACGGCCTGCACGAGGAGGCGGCGACGCTCGCGCGCGGCCTCCTCGCGATGGCCGAGCGGCACGCCTACCGAATGCCCGAGGTGATCGCGGGCTACGCCCGCGCCGAGCACCCCGACCCCGTGCCCTATCCCCACGCGTGCTCGCCGCAGGCGTGGGCGGCGGCCTCGCCGCTCGCCCTGCGCACGGCGGTCTCGACCGTCGCGGCGGCGGCGCGCTGACCCGGACCGCCCGCCCCTTCCGGGAGGGGCGGGCGGTGCGGGGCGGGGGGCGGTGCGGTCCGGGGCGCGGGGCGTGGCGGTGCGGTGCGGTGCGGGGCGTGCGACGCGGTCGGCGCGCCGAGGCCGTCATCCTCCCGAGGTCGCGGACTCCGCTTCGGCGGTCACCCACGCGGCCGCGTCGTACGGGTCCGCCAACCAGCCGTCGGGGAGCGCCACTCTGTTCCGGCCGGAGGTGCGGCCACGGGGCCCGTCGGCCGCCGCGGGCCACTCCTGGGAGAGGTCAAGGGTGCCGAGCAGGTCCTCGAGCTCGGCGAGCGAGGCGACCACGGCCAGGCGGCCCCGCAGGTCGGAGCCCACGGAGAACCCCTTGGTGTACCAGGCGACGTGCTTGCGGAAGTCGATCACCCCGCGCGCCTCGTCCTCGAGCCACTCCCCCAACAGCCTGGCGTGCCGCAGCATCACGTCGGCGACCTCGCGCAGCGAGGGGCGCGTGTAGCCCTCGGGCCCCCGCCCGTCGAACGCGGCCACCAGGTCGGCGAAGAGCCAGGGGCGGCCAAGGCAGCCGCGGCCCACGACGACGCCGTCGCAGCCGGTCTCGCGCATCATCCGCACCGCGTCGTCGGCGGACCAGATGTCGCCGTTGCCCAGCACGGGGATCCCTGGCACGGCCTCCTTGAGCCGGGCGATCGCGGACCAGTCGGCCAGGCCGCCGTAGTGCTGCGCCGCGGTGCGGCCGTGCAGGGCGATCGCGGTGACGCCCTCGTCCGCGGCGATGCGGCCCGCGTCGAGATGGGTGAGGTGGTCGTCGTCGATGCCCTTGCGCATCTTCACCGTGACCGGCAGGCCGCCCGCCCCCGCGACCGCCTCGCGCAGGATCGCGCGCAGCAGCGGGCGCTTGTACGGGAGCGCCGAACCACCGCCGCGCCTGGTCACCTTGGGGACGGGACAGCCGAAGTTCAGGTCGATGTGGTCGGCCAGGTCCTCGTCGGCGATCATCCGCACCGCGCGCCCGACCGTGGCCGGGTCCACGCCGTAGAGCTGGAGGGAGCGCGGCTTCTCGGCGGCGTCGAAGTGGATGAGCCGCATCGTCTTGTCGTTCCGCTCGACCAGGGCCCTGCTGGTGATCATCTCGCTGACGAACAGCCCGCGCCCGGCCGCGAACTCGCGGCACAGGGTCCGGAACGGCGCGTTGGTGATGCCCGCCATCGGGGCCAGCACCACGGGCGGGTCCACGGTGTGCGGGCCATAGGTGAGCGGAGTCGTCATGGGGCCATTGTCCCCCGGCGGGGCGGGGGACCGCGCGAGGGCGGACAGAATCATGACTGACAGATATTGACATCTGTCAGTTGATGGGTCACTCTGGGGGCATGACGCATTCAGAGACGGCTTCCTCGACGGCCACTTCTTCCCCGGCTTCCCCGGCTTCCCCGGCTTCCCCACTGGCCACTTCCTCGGCATCCGCGACATCCGCGACGCCCACGCGCCGACTCGGGGCCACGGGTCCCTCGGTCTCGGCGCTCGGCCTCGGCTGCATGGGCATGTCCGCGCTCTACGGCGAGGCCGACCGCGCCGAGTCCCTCGCGACGATCCACGCCGCGCTCGACGCGGGCGTCACGCTGCTGGACACCGGCGACTTCTACGGCATGGGGCACAACGAGCTGTTGATCGGCGAGGCGCTGCGCAGGGCGCCGACGGGGGTGCGGGAGCGGGCCCTGGTCAGCGTGAAGTTCGGCGCGCTGCGGACGCCGGAGGGCGCCTTCGTCGGCTATGACGGCCGTCCGGCCGCCGTGAAGAGCTTCGCGGCGTACTCCCTGCAACGGCTGGGCACCGACCACATCGACATCTACCGCATCGCGCGGGCGGACCCGGACGTGCCGATCGAGGAGACGGTCGGCGCGATCGCCGAGCTGGTCGAGAGCGGGCATGTGCGCCACATAGGACTCTCGGAGGTGGGGGCCGACACGATCAGGCGGGCCGCGGCCACCGCGCCGATAGCGGACCTCCAGATCGAGTACTCACTGGTCTCGCGTGACATCGAGCGGGAGATCCTGCCCACCCTGCGGGAGTTGGGCATCGGCGTCACCGCCTATGGCGTGCTCTCCCGCGGCCTGATCAGCGGGCACTGGACGCCCGACCGGCGGCTGTCGCCGACCGACTTCCGCGGCATGTCCCCGCGCTTCTCCCCCGAGAACCTCCAGCACAACCTCAGCCTGGTCGAGACCCTGCGGGAGATGGCCGACGACAAGGGCGTGACGGTCGCGCAGCTGGCCATCGCGTGGGTGCTCGCCCAGGGCGAGGACATCGTTCCACTCGTGGGCGCCAGGACCAGGCAGCGGCTGGCGGAATCGCTCGCCGCGCCGGGCGTTAGTCTCGACACCGACGAGCTGGCCGCCATAGGCAAGGCCCTCCCGCCCGGCTCCATAGCGGGCGAGCGGTATCCGGCGGCCCAGATGCGGCACCTGGACAGCGAGAAGTGAAGTAGGGACGGCATGGCCGAGGCGCTGACGCCCGAGCAGATCCTACGGACCACGGAGGAGGTGCTGCGGCGCTACGGCCCGGCGAAGGCCACCGTGGTGGACGTGGCACGGGCCCTGGGCGTCAGCCATGGCACGGTCTACCGCCACTTCAGGACGAAGGCCGCGCTGCGCGAGGCCGTCACCAAGCGCTGGCTCGACCGCACCACCGAGCAGCTGGAGTCCGTGGTCGCGCGCCAAGGCCCGGCCGAGGAGCGGCTGGTGGACTGGCTGACGGGCCTGTTCACGGCGAAGCGCCACAAGGCGGGCGACGACCCCGAGCTGTTCGCGACCTACACCTCGCTCGTCGGCGAGCACAGCGAGGCGGTGGACCAACATGTCACCGACCTGGAGGGACAGCTGGCCCGGATCATCGAGGACGGCCGCGCGCAGGGCACGTTCACCGGCCTGACCTCGGGACCCGACACCGCGGCCCGCGCGGTCTTCCAGGCCACGGCCCGCTTCCACGACCCCTCGTACGCCCCGCAGTGGTCCCACCCCTCGGTGGACGCGGACTTCGCGGCGGTCCGCGACCTGATCCTGCGCGGCCTGACCTCTTGAGCGACGCCGGTCGCGTCCCGGGTGGGGCGGACCGGCGCCGGTCGGGAGGGGCGGGGGTCAGCAGCCCACGAGGCGGGCGCCCAGGTAGGACTCGATCTGGTCGAGCGAGACCCGCTCCTGCTTCATCGAGTCACGCTCGCGCACGGTCACGGCGTTGTCGTCCAGGGTGTCGAAGTCGACCGTCACACAGAACGGCGTGCCGATCTCGTCCTGGCGGCGGTAGCGGCGGCCGATGGCGCCCGCGTCGTCGAACTCGATGTTCCAGCTCCGGCGCAGCGCGGTGGCCAGGTCGCGGGCCTTCGGGGAGAGCTGGGGATTCCGGGAGAGCGGCAGCACGCCCACCTTCACCGGGGCCAGGCGCGGGTCGAGGCCGAGCACGGCGCGCTTCTCCATCTTGCCCTTGGCGTTGGGCGCCTCGTCCTCGCGGTACCCGTCGAGGAGGAACGCCAGCATCGTGCGGCCCACGCCCGCGGCCGGCTCGATGACATAGGGGGTCCAGCGCTCGCCGGCCTCCTGGTCGAAGTAGCTCAGGTCCTGGCCCGACGCCTTGGAGTGGGCGTTGAGGTCGTAGTCGGTGCGGTTGGCGACGCCCTCGAGCTCACCGAACTCCGAGCCCTGGAAGTTGAAGCGGTACTCGATGTCGGCGGTGCGCTTGGAGTAGTGGGACAGCTTCTCCTTGGGGTGCTCGTACCACCGCATGTTCGCCTCGGAGAGGCCGAGGTCGCGGTACCAGCTCCAGCGCTGCTCCATCCAGTACCCGTGCCAGTGCTCGTCCTCGCCGGGCTTGACGAAGAACTCCATCTCCATCTGCTCGAACTCACGGGTGCGGAAGATGAAGTTGCCGGGGGTGATCTCGTTCCTGAAGGACTTGCCCATCTGCGCGATGCCGAACGGCGGCTTGCGGCGCGACGTCTGCTGCACGGCGGCGAAGTTGGTGAAGATGCCCTGCGCGGTCTCGGGCCGCAGATAGGCCACCGAGCCCGAGTCCTGCGTCGGGCCGAGGTGGGTGGAGAGCAGCCCGGAGAACTGCTTGGGCTCGGTGAAGGTGCCTTTGTTCCCGCAGTTGGGGCAGTTGAGGTCGGCGAGGCCGCCGGTGGGCGCGTGGCCGTGCTTCGCCTCGTACGCCTCCTCCAGGTGGTCCGCGCGGAAGCGCTTGTGGCAGGAGGTGCACTCGGTCAGCGGGTCGGTGAAGGTGGCGACGTGCCCCGACGCCTGCCACACCTCCGTGGCCAGGATGACCGACGAGTCGATCCCGACGACGTCGTCGCGCGAGGTGACCATGGCGCGCCACCACTGGCGCTTGATGTTCTCCTTCAGCTCCACACCCAGCGGTCCGTAGTCCCAGGCGGCACGCTGCCCGCCGTAGATCTCGCTGCTGGGGTAGACGAAGCCACGGCGCTTGCTGAGGCTGACGATGGTGTCGATCTTGTCGGCGGCCACGGTGCTCTCTTCAGGACGAAGGACGACATGGAATTGCCTCAGGTTACCGGCGTACAAGGGGGCCGCAGCAAATCGGTAACGGGAATCGGGACAGGCCACGGCACCCCCCTCCCACCGGGCCTGTCGTCAGGCCGACGTTGACCCATTTGACAATCATTTCCATTTGTAGTGAAAATGGCTGTCATGACAGCCAGACGCCGCTCGCGCTCCCGGATACGCACCCCCGCCCTGGCCGCCGGTGCCACGGCACTCGGCCTGCTGGCCCTCTCGGCCTGCGGCTCGGACGACGGCGGGGGCGGGGGAGACGAAGGACGGGGCGGGGACGGCCGGTTGAGCGTGGTGGCGTCGTTCTACCCGATGGAGTTCCTGGTCGAGCGCATCGGCGGCGACCACGTCTCCGTCGAGACCCTCACCGAGCCGGGCGCCGAGCCGCACGACCTGGAGATCACCCCCCGGCAGACCGCCTCACTCCACGAGGCCGGCCTCGTCGTCTACCTGGCCGGGCTCCAGCCCGCCGTGGACGACGCGATCGAGCAGTCGGGCGCGGAGCACGTCGCCGAGGCCACGTCGTTCACCACCCTCCACGAGGAGGAGGGCGCCGAGGACGAGGGCCACGCCGAGGACGAGGGCGCCGAGGAGGAGCACGACCACGAGCACGAGGGCGGCCTCGACCCGCACGTGTGGCTCGACCCGCTGAAGTACGGCGAGATCGCCGAGGGCGTGGGCGCCGCGCTCGCCGACGCCGACCCGGACAACGCCGCCGACTACGAGCGCGCCACGGCCGAGCTCACCGACGAGCTGACCGCGCTTGACCAGGAGTTCAGCGAGGGGCTCGCCACGGCCGAGACGGACACGTTCATCACCGCGCACGCGGCGTTCGGCTACCTCGCCGAGCGCTACGGCCTCCACCAGGAGTCCATCGCCGGTCTCGACCCCGAGTCCGAGCCCAGCGCGGCCAGGATGCGGGAGCTCCAGGAGATCGCCGAGGCGGACGGCGTGACCACCGTGTTCTTCGAGACCCTGGTCAGCGATGAGACGGCCAGGACCCTGGCGGGCGACCTCGGGATCGACACGGCCGTCCTCGACCCGCTCGAGGGAATCACCGAGGACTCCCCCGGCGCTGACTATCTCGCCGTCATGCGCGCCAACCTGGAGGCCCTCCGCCTGGCGCTCGGCGCCGCCTGACCCCCGGCGGCGCACACGGCGGCACCCGCGGCACCCGCGACAGCGGCACGAGGCACGAGGCACGAGGCACGACGAAACGGAAGAGGTCCCCATGGAGCCCGTGATATCCCTGACCGGGGTCTCCGCCGAGCTCGGCGGGCAGCGCGTCCTGCACGGCGTCGACCTGGCCGTGCACCCGGGCGAGGTGGTCGCGCTGCTCGGCGCCAACGGCTCGGGCAAGTCCACCGCCGTGCGCGCCGCCGTGGGGCAGGTGCCGGTCAGCGCGGGGACGTTGACGCTGTTCGGCACCCCGGTCCGGCGGTTCCGCGACTGGGCCAGGGTCGGCTATGTGCCGCAGCGCTCGACCGCCGCGAGCGGCGTGCCCGCCACCGTGCGCGAGGTCGTCGCGGCCGGGCGCCTGGCCCGCCGCGGCCTGCGCCCGCTGCGCCGCGCCGACCGGGCCGCCGTGGACCTGGCCCTCGACCTGGTGGGCCTGGCCGACCGGGCGAACGACGCGGTGGACGCGCTCTCGGGCGGCCAGCACCAGCGCGTGCTGATCGCCCGCGCGCTGACGGCCGAGCCCGAGGTGTTGATCATGGACGAGCCGCTCGCGGGCGTCGACCTGGCCAGCCAGCGCGTGCTCGCGGGGACGCTGCGGACGCTGGTCGCCGACGGGGTCGCGGTGCTGCTCGTGCTGCACGAGACGGGCCCGCTCCAGCCGTTGATCGACCGGGCCGTCGTGCTGGCCCACGGCCGGGTGGAGCGCACCGTCGAGCACCCGGCGGGGCTCCCCGAGAGCCCCTCATGCCATCCGGCCGACGCCGCGGAGCCGTCGGCCGAGTCGCCGCTCAGGACGGGGATCCTGTGATGTTCGAGCTGCTCGACTACCCCTTCATGCAACGGGCCCTGCTGGCCGCCCTGTTGATCGGCGTGGCCGCCCCGGCCGTCGGCATCTACCTCGTGCAGCGGCGGCAGGCGCTCATGGGCGACGGCATCGGGCATGTCGCGTTGACGGGCGTGGCCCTCGGCTTCCTGTTCGAGAGCAGCCCCGTCTGGACGGCCGTCGCCGTCTCGGCGCTCGGCGCGGTGGGGATGGAGCTGTTGCGCGCCTCGGGGCGTGCGCGCGGCGACATCGCGCTGGCCATGCTGTTCTACGGCGGCATGGCGGGCGGCGTCATGATCATCAACCTGGCGCCCGGCGGCTCGACGGCCAACCTCACCAGCTATCTGTGGGGCTCGGTGACCACCGTCTCGCCCGACGACATCACGGCGATCACGCTGCTCTCGGCGTTCGTGGTGCTGGTGGCGCTTGGGCTGCGCAGGCAGCTGTTCGCGGTGTGCCAGGACGAGGAGTTCGCCCGGGTGACGGGCCTGCCGGTGCGGGCGCTCAACCTCCTGCTGGCCGTCACCGCGGCCGCCACCGTCACCGTCGCGATGCGCGTGGTCGGCCTGCTGCTGGTCAGCGCCCTGATGGTGATCCCCGTGGTGGCCGCCCAGCAGGTCACCCGCGGCTTCGCGACGACGCTGGCCGCGGCCCTGACGATCGGCGTGCTGGTCTCCGTCTCCGGCACCGCCACGTCGTACTACCAGGACGTGCCGCCCGGGGCCACCATCGTGCTCCTGGCGATCGGCGTCTTCGTCCTCGCGGCCCTGCTCGCCGTGCCGCTGGCCAGGCTGCGGACCCGGCGCGCGCGGGCCGCCACCCCGGGCACGCCCCCCGGCTCGCCCCCCGGCTCGCCCCCCGACGCCGGGAGCGACCCTGACCCCGCGCTCACGGCCCGCCCCTGACGGGCGCCCGAAACCGATGCCGAAAGGGGCTACCCTGGCCGAGCAGACGAGGCAGGAACGAACGACGCTCGGGAGGCTCTCCGTGGGGACGGCAGAACCGTCGGTACGCGGCCGGTCGACGCGCCAGCGCGCGGCGGTCGCGGCCGCGCTGGCCGAGGTGGACGAGTTCCGCAGCGCGCAGGAGCTGCACGACATGCTCAAGCACCGCGGCGACTCGGTCGGGCTCACCACCGTCTACCGCACCCTCCAGTCGCTCGCCGACGCGGGCGAGGTGGACGTCCTGCGCACCAACGACGGCGAGGCCGTCTACCGCCGGTGCAGCACCGAGGAGCACCACCACCACCTGGTGTGCCGCTCGTGCGGCAAGGCGGTGGAGGTCGCGGGGCCCGCGGTCGAGAAGTGGGCGGACGCGATCGCCGCCGAGCACGGGTTCGTGGACGTGGACCACACCGTGGAGATCTTCGGCACGTGCGGCGACTGCGCCCACAGGGCCGAGGAAGGCTAACGCCCGTCGTCCGGGACTTCGTCGGGGAGGGCGCCCGCGATCTCGTTGGGGAGGGCGCCGCCGAAGCGGCGGTCGCGGGAGGCGTACTCGACGCAGGCGTCCCACAGGTTGCGCCGGTCGAAGTCGGGCCACAGCACGTCCTGGTAGACCATCTCGGCGTAAGCGCTCTGCCAGATCAGGTAGTTGGACGTGCGCTGCTCGCCCGACGGGCGCAGGAAGAGGTCCACGTCCGGCATGTCGGCGTGGTACAGATACCGCGCGAACGTCCGCTCGTCGACCTTGTCCGGCGATATCCGCCCGGCCCGCACGTCCTCCGCCAGGCGCGCGGCCGCGTCCGCGATCTCCGCGCGGCCCCCGTAGTTGAGGCACATGTAGAGCGTCATCACGTCGTTGTCCCGCGTGCGCTCCTCGGCCACCTGGAGCTTGCGGATCACCGACTTCCACAGGCGCGGCTCGCGCCCGGCCCAGCGCACCCGCACGCCCATGGCGTCCAACTCGTCGGTGCGCCGGTCGATCACGTCGCGGTTGAAGCCCATGAGGAAGCGGACCTCGTCGGGCGAACGCTTCCAGTTCTCCGTGGAGAAGGCGTAGAGCGAGAGGTTCCGCACGCCCATCTCGATGCAGCCCTTGACCACTTCGAGGACGACGCCCTCGCCGACCTTGTGCCCCTCGGTGCGAGGGAGCCCTCGCTGCTTGGCCCAACGGCCGTTCCCGTCCATCACGATCGCGACATGGCGGGGGATCAACTCGCCGGGGAGCTTGGGCGGTCGCGCGCCCGAGGGGTGCGGGTCGGGGGCGCGGTACTCGCGACGCGGCCGGGACGCGAGGATTCCACGGCGGGCCATGGCGAACTCCAGGAGTAGGTGCTGTCCTGCCGCCGAGGGTATCCCTCTCAGCCCTTCTCGACGAACCGCAGGGACCGCAGCCCCCGTTCGAGATGCCAGTGCAGATACGCCGAGACGAGCCCGCTGCCCTCGCGCACATGCCGGGCCTCGGCCCCGTCGGCCGTCGCCCAGTCGCCCGCGAGCAGCGCGCCGAGCAGCCGCAGCGCCCCGGGCGAGGGCACCACGCTGCCGGGAACGCGGCAGTCGCCGCACACCGAACCCCCCGCGGCCACCGAGAAGAAGCGGTTCGGCCCAGGGAGCCCGCACTTCGCGCAGTCGACGAAGGTCGGCGCGTACCCGCCGACCGCGAGCGAACGCAGCAGGAACGCGTCGAGCACGAGCCCCGGCGCGTGCGCCCCGGCGGCCAGCGTCCGCAGCCCGCCCACGAGCAGGAGGTACTGCTGGACGTTCGGCTCGCCCTCGTGGTCGGTGAAGCGCTCCGCGGTCTCCAGCATCGCGGTGCCCGCGGTGTACCGCGCGTAGTCGTCGACGATGTGCCGCCCGTACGGCGCGATCGTCTCGGTCTGCGTGCACAGCGGCAGCCCGCGCCCGACGAGCCCGCTGCCCCGCGCGAAGAACTGCACGTCCACGTGCGAGAACGGCTCGAGGCGCGCGCCGAACCGCGACTTCGTGCGCCGCACCCCGCGCGCCACCGCCCGCACCCGCCCATGGGCCCTGGTCAGCAGCGTGATGATCCGGTCCGCCTCCCCGAGCTTCTGGGTGCGCAGCACGATGCCGTCGTCGCGGAACAGGGTCATGCGGCCATTCTGGCCCATGCCCCGTTCGGCCGACCCCCGCCGGGCGCGGCGGGGGCGGCTCCAGGAAGGTGGAGGGGTGGACCCCTCGGTGACGCCAAGTCGCAGACGGTGGCGCCGCTGGGTCATGTCGGGCGAGCCCGGGCTGCGGGTCGGCCGCCTGAACCTGGCCCTGCTGCTGCCGACCGGGCTGCTCGTCACCATCGCGGCCGTGGACACGCAGACCTCGGGCGATCTCAGGATCGTCACCTGGATCGTGCTGGTGCCGGGTATCGCGGCGGCGCTGTGCGGGGTGGTGGCCACGGCCCTGTTCGCGGCGGGCGCCGCCGCCCTCTTCGCGATCCTCGACCAGGCCCACGAGTACCGCTACCACCGCGGCGCGGTCGACTTCTGGCTCGTGGTGGCGGGCGGGTTGCTCGCCGTGCTCGCCGCGTGGCTGCGCCGCCGCGCCCGCGATCTGCTGGTGCGCGTGGAGAACGCCGCCGACGCGACCCGGCTCGCGGTGCTGCGCCCGATCCCGCGGGGGGCGGGGGGCCTCGAGTCGGCCAGCGTGTACCTGGCGGCGGACAGCGCGGCCCGGGTGGGCGGCGACTTCTTCGACATCCAGCCGTCGCCGCACGGCACGCGCGTGCTGCTCGGCGACGTACAGGGCAAGGGGACGTCCGCGGTGGACGCGGCGGCGGCGCTGCTGAGCGCGTTCAGGGAGGCCGCGTACTACGAGCGGGACCTGGCGTCGGTGGCGTGGCGCCTCGAGACCAGGATGCGGCGGCACAACTACTACATCGCCGCGCTCGGCCAGCCCGACGCGCGCTTCACGACGGCGGTGCTGGTGTCGTTCCCGCCCGCGGACACCGGCTGGATCGAGCTGGTCAACTTCGGGCACCCGGGGCCGCTCGCCCTCGGCGGCACGGAGCGGGTGCGGCCGCTGCCCGAGGGCGAGGGGGCGCCGCTCGGCATGGTCGACCTGGTGGCCAGGGTGGAGGGGCGGAGGTGGGCGGGGTGGCCGCCGACGCGGCGGGTGCCGTTCGGGCGGGGGGAGACGCTGCTGCTGTTCTCGGACGGGGTGACGGAGGCGCGCGACCGGTCGGGCGCTTTCCTGCCGCTGACCGACCGGCTCGAGGAAGACGACGACACCGCGCCCGACACCGTGGTGGACCGGGTCAGCCGGGCGGTGCTCGACCACACCAGGCGGCGCCTGGCCGACGACACGGCGATCCTGGCGGTCCGCAGGACGCCGCCGGAGAAGGAGGGGGAGGAGAAGCGCGAGGGGAGGGGGAGCGTCACGGCCTACGCGTTCCCCGAGCCGCCGCCGGGGGTGCCCTCCCGTCTCGGATGCTGATACGGCCGAGGCGCATGGCGCCCGGGGGATTACCCTGGTCAGGCGATGCGTTTCGGGATCCTTCTCCTTAGCCGCCGCGGCGAGGGTCTGTAGTCAGGCCGACCCCCTCCCCGCGGAGTGCGGCGCTGCCGTCGGCCCCCACGTCCGTCCGCCCGGGAGATTCGCCCCTCATGAGCAAGCCGACCCCGTTGACCGCCGCCTCCGTACGCCAGCGGCCCTCCGGGATGCCGATCCACAAGTACCGCCCGTTCGAGGCCGTCGACCTGCCCGACCGCACCTGGCCGAGCAAGCGCGTCACCGCCGCCCCCCGCTGGCTCTCCACGGACCTGCGCGACGGCAACCAAGCCCTGATCGACCCGATGTCCCCGGCCCGCAAGCGCGCGATGTTCGACCTGCTGGTGCGCATGGGCTACAAGGAGATCGAGGTCGGCTTCCCGTCCTCGGGACAGACCGACTTCGACTTCGTGCGCTCCATCATCGAGGAGGGCGCCATCCCCGACGACGTCACCATCTCGGTGCTGACGCAGGCGCGCGAGGAGCTGATCGAGCGCACCGTCGAGTCGCTCGCGGGCGCCCACCACGCCACCGTCCACCTGTACAACGCCACCGCCCCCACGTTCCGCCGCGTCGTCTTCCGCGGGACCCGCGACGACGTCAAGCGGATCGCGGTGGACGGCACCCGGCTGGTGATGAAGTACGCCGAGAAGCTGCTGGACGACCGGACGGTCCTCGGGTACCAGTACAGCCCCGAGATCTTCACCGACACCGAGCTGGACTTCGCCCTCGAGGTCTGCGAGGGCGTCATGGACGTGTGGCAGCCGGACGAGGGCCGCGAGATCATCCTCAACCTGCCCGCCACGGTCGAACGCTCCACGCCCTCCACGCACGCCGACCGCTTCGAGTGGATGGGCCGCCACCTGTCGCGCCGCGAGCACGTGTGCCTGTCCGTCCACCCGCACAACGACCGCGGCACCGCCGTCGCCGCCGCCGAGCTCGCGCTGATGGCGGGCGCCGACCGGATCGAGGGCTGCCTGTTCGGGCAGGGCGAGCGCACCGGGAACGTCGACCTGGTGACCCTGGGCATGAACCTCTTCTCGCAGGGCGTGGACCCGCAGATCGACTTCTCCGAGATCGACGAGATCCGCCGCACGTGGGAGTACTGCAACCAGATGGAGGTCCACCCGCGCCACCCTTACGTGGGCGACCTCGTCTACACCGCCTTCTCGGGCTCGCACCAGGACGCGATCAAGAAGGGCTTCGAGGCGATGGCCGAGGAGCCGGGCGACGTGTGGGACGTGCCGTATCTGCCGATCGACCCCAAGGACGTGGGCCGTTCCTACGAGGCCGTGATCCGGGTCAACTCCCAGTCGGGCAAGGGCGGCGTCGCCTATGTCCTCAAGAACGACCACAAGCTGGACCTGCCGCGCCGCATGCAGGTGGAGTTCTCGCGGATCATCCAGGAGAAGACGGACGCCGAGGGCGGCGAGGTCACCCCGGCGCTCATGTGGGACATCTTCACCGACGAGTACCTTCCGGCGCCCGGCTCGGGCTGGGGCCGGGTGGCGCTGCGCGAGGCGCAGGCCTCGACGACGAGCGAGGGTCAGGACGCGCTCACGGTGGCGGTCGTGGTCGACGGCGCCGAGACCACGCTGACCGGCACGGGGAACGGGCCGCTCGCGGCGTTCTTCGACGCGCTGGCCACCGCGGGGGTCGTCGGGGACGAGATCCGGCTGCTCGACTACGTCGAGCACACGATGAGCGAGGGCGCGGGGTCGCAGGCCGCCGCGTACATCGAGTGCGCCATCGGGGACCGGGTGCTGTGGGGCGTCGGCATCGACGCGAACATCGTGCGCGCCTCGCTCAAGGCCGTGGTCTCCGCGGTCAACAGGGCGTCGCGCTAGGCGCTGTCCCGGCGCCGGGCGCGCTTGGTGCCGACGCACTACTGACGCGGACGCCCGCCTGTGGCTAACATCACGCCCACGGCAGAGTGGCCGGCGGGTTACGGAGGTACGGCGTGGTGCATCCCCGATTGGCGGGCGTCCGCACGGCCTGGCGCGTGGTGGACGACGGTGATTTCTTCTGCGCCGCCTGCGGCGGCGACCGCTGCTACCGGCGGCTCGCAGGGCGGCGCAGGCTGACCGTCCTCGGCGTGCCGGTGCTGCCGCGCGGCACGGCCGAGCCCGTCGTCGAGTGCGTCTCGTGCCGCGGCCGCTTCCCGCTCACCGCCCTGGACCGGCCCACCACGACCCGGCTCTCCGCGCTGCTGCGCGACGGCGTCCACACGATAGCTCTGGCACTGCTCGCGGCGGGCGGCGGCATGAGCACGAGGGGGACGGCGGGGACGGCCGCGCGGCGGGCGGCCGTGGAGTCGATCCGCGCGGCGGGCTTCCCCGAGTGCACCGAGGAGCGCCTGCTGACGCTCCAGGCCGCGCTCGGCGCGGAGAGCCTCCCGCTGCTCGACCGCGAGGTCAGGGCGACGCTCTCGGAGCTGACCCCGCACCTGGCCTCGCCGGGCCGCGAGGCGCTGCTGCTGCACGGCGCGCGCATCGCCCTGGCCGACGGCCCCTACCACGCCACGGAACGCACCATGCTGACGGCGGTCGGCGAGGCGCTGCGCCTGTCCCCGTCGGACACCGAACGGCTGCTGGCGACGGCGCTCTCGGCGTAATGGCCCCGACGCGCCCCGCCGCTCGCCCTTGGCGCGTTCAGAAGCCCAGGCGCCGCAGCTGCTTGGGGTCGCGCTGCCAGTCCTTGGCGACCTTCACATGCAGGTCGAGGAAGACCGGGGTGCCGAGCAGGGCCTCGATCTGGCGGCGCGCGGTGCTGCCGACGTGCTTCAGGCGCGCGCCCTTGGGCCCGATGACGATGCCCTTCTGGCTGGGGCGTTCGATGAAGAGGTTCGCGTGGATGTCGAGCAGCGGACGGTCGGCCGGGCGGTCCTCGCGCGGCAGCATCTCCTCGACCACGACGGCGATCGAGTGCGGCAGCTCGTCCCGCACCCCTTCGAGCGCGGCCTCCCTGATCAGCTCGGCCACCATGACCTGCTCGGGCTCGTCCGTGAGGTCGCCCTCGGGGTAGAGCGGCGGCCCCTCGGGCAGCAGCGGCACCAGCAGGTCCGCGAGCAGCTCGACCTGGGCGCCCGAGACGGCCGAGACGGGCACGATCTCGGCCCACTCGAACCCCGCCTCCTTGCCGAGGCGGTCCACGGCGATCAACTGCTCGGCGAGCGCGTCCCGTTCGGCCAGGTCGGTCTTGGTGACCACCGCGACCTTGGGGGTGCGGCGGATCTGCGCGAGCTCGCCCGCGATGAAGCGGTCGCCCGGGCCGACCTTCTCGTTCGCCGGGAGGCAGAAGCCGATCGCGTCGACCTCGGCCCACGTCGCGCGCACCACGTCGTTGAGCCGCTGGCCCAGCAGCGTGCGGGGCTTGTGCAGCCCCGGGGTGTCCACGAGCACGAGCTGCGCTTCGGGGCGGTGCACGATGCCGCGCACGGTGTGCCGCGTGGTCTGCGGGCGGTTGGAGGTGATCGCGACCTTGGTGCCGACCAGGGCGTTGGTCAGCGTGGACTTGCCCGCGTTGGGGCGACCGACGAAGCACGCGAAGCCGGAGCGGTGCCCGGCGGGGGCGGAGGAGGAGGCGGGGATGCTCATGAGGCCGCGATCGTCGCACGGAGGACGCCGTCGGGGCCAGCCAGCAGCACGGGAACGCCCGCCCCGCCCAGGTCGAGCACCGCCGCCAGGTCGTCGTCGGGCAGCGTGCCCGCCTCGGTGACGACGGCGGCGGCCTCGAGACCTTCGGCGCCGCCGGCGACCGCCATCGCGACGGCGAGGCGCAGGGCGCTCAGCCGCAACGAGTCGAGCGCCACCGTGGTCGCCGCATAGGTCCGCCCCGTGGTGTCCCGCACCGCGGCCCCCTCGGCGACGCCGTTGCGGGCCCGCGCGCCTCGGGCCAGGGTGATGATCTTCTTGTCCTCGGGATCGAGGGGCCCGGTCGGGTCAACGGCCTCAGTCATGGCTCCGAGCTTAGGCCCTGCCGGGACAGCGCCTCACAGGTCCGTGGTGCCGGGCTGATCGGGGCGGGGCACGGCCGTGCGGCCCGCGGCGACCTCCTCGAGCTTCTCCACGGCGCGCTCGGCGAACGCCACGATGTCGCCCGAGCCCGAGTCGTCGCGGCCCGCCTGGGCGACCCGCACGGTGTGCGCGCCGACACGGGCGATCACGACGTCGGCGACGACCGGCGCCGTGGCCGACTCCCCCTCGACCCGCCGCTGGAACCTGACGGCCAGCGCCTCCTCGCCCAACTCGCCGACGGACGCGGCGTCCAGGCGCTCGGCGTCATAGGCCACGCGCTCCCCGCCGCCCTCGGTGGCGTGGAACGTCCGGCACGCGCCGTCCACGGCGTCGCGCAGCGCGTCCAACGACCGCCGCGCCCGATCGGTGTCACGGTGCGCCGCGGCGACGGTGGTGACGAACGGCCCGCTGCGCGTCCGCGCGAACCCGGCCCGCGCGGCGGTCTTGGCGTCGGTGTCGAACAACTCACGGCAGCGGGACTCACTCGGGTCCGGCACGCCGAACCCGCGCCTGGCGGCGGACCGCTCGCTGTCACTGGCCCACCCGGCGGGAAAGTCGACGGCGTCGAGCAGGGCCTCGCGGAGCTGCTGCTCACTGAGCGCGTCGGAGGCGAGGGGCCGCCCGGGCGCCAACGCCAGGCTCAGCATGGCGATCCCCGCGACCACGGCTGTCCGAAGGTGCGTGTCCATGCCTCCCATGGCGCCAGCCGAACGCCCGTACGGCCACCACGTGAGCCCCATTCGAGTGAGAAACACCCTGCGGGCAGCGGGTGCCTCCGGCGGCGGAACGGTGACGTCGGCCATGGAGCCGGGCCGCCGTTGTCGGGCCTCCCGCCGGGGCGGGCCGGTGCCCCGGAGGCGGCGGCCGAACGCCGTACGAGGGCCGTCAGCCGCGGCACGCGACGAAGCGGCAGAGACCCCGCCGCGCGGCGGCCCTGGCCGCCGGAGGCGGCGCGTCCCACCCCGCCGCAGCCATGCGAACGGACCACCACTGCCAGGCGGCAGCCGAGTCGCCGCGCGGCGGACCCTGCGCCACCGCACACCGGTCAGCCCACACCGGCCCATCGCCGGGCACCCACCGGAGACGGCGAGGCACCGAGGCCCCACCGCTCAGACCGAGGTGCGCCCGCCAGGGCGCGACTCCACCACCGACCACCGGCACCCCGCCGCTCAGCGGCGAACGTGCCGCACAGCGGCCACCACCCCACACCGGTGGCCCGCCGGACCGCCCGCCGCGCAGCGGCCCTCGCCGCCGGAGGCGGCGCGTCGCACCCCGCCGGAGGCGCCCTCACTCGAGCCGCACCGGCTCGACAAGCACCCGGTCAATCCTGTTGCGCCGCCCCGCGGGCGACTCCGCCGTCAGGCGCAGCGCGGACAGGCCCGTTCCGCCCTGCTCGGCCGAGACGTCCACCTCGGCCACCGCCCCGGCGATCGGCACCCGCCCCAGCGCCTTGGCCAGCAGGCCGCCCACCGTTTCCACGTCCTCGTCCTCGAGGCGCAGCCCGTACAACTGCCCGAGCTGCCCCAGGTCGAGACGCGACGTCACGCGGTAGGCGCCGTCGCCGACCGACTCCACGGGCGGCAGCTCCACGTCGTACTCGTCGGTGATCTCGCCGACGATCTCCTCCAGGATGTCCTCGATCGTCACCAGGCCCGCCGTGCCGCCGTACTCGTCGATGACGACCGCGACATGCGTCCGGCTGCGCTGCATCTCGCGCAGCAGATCCCCCGCGTTCTTCGTGTCGGGCACGAACGCCGCGGGCCGCATCACCGTCTCGACCAGCTCGGACTCGGCCTCGCGGCTGATGTGCACCTTCCGCGCCAGGTCCTTGAGGTAGACGATGCCGACGATGTCGTCGTCGCTCTCCCCCGTCACCGGGATCCGCGAGAAGCCGGAGCGCAGCGCGAGCGAGAGGCCCTGCCGCAGCGTCTTGTGGCGGTCGAGCGAGACCAGGTCGGTGCGCGGCACCATCACCTCGCGCACCAGGGTGTCGCCGAGCTCGAAGACGGAGTGCACCATGCGGCGTTCCTCGTCCTCGATCAGCGACTCGCGCTCCGCGAGGTCCACCATGGCCCGCAGCTCCGCCTCGGACGCGAAGGGGCCCCTGCGGAACCCCTTGCCCGGCGTCAGGGCGTTGCCCAGGATGATCAACGCCTGGATCAGCGGGCCGAGCACGCGCGCCAGCGGGATCAGGACGTAGGACGCCGCCGTGACCGTGTTGAGCGGGTGCTGGCGGCCGATCGTGCGCGGCGAGACGCCGACGGCGACGAACGACAGCAGCAGCATCACGCCGAACGCCGCGGCCAGCGCCTGCCACACCTCGTCGAACTCCTGGAGCAACGCGTACGCCACGAGCACCGCCGCCGCCATCTCCCCGGCGACGCGCAGCAGGAGCGCGAGGTTCAGGTAGCGGGCCGGGTCGGCGGCCACGAGCGCGAGCCGCTCCGCGCCGCGCCGCCCGTTGCGCTGCGCCTCCTCCGCGCGGAACCCCGTGATCACCGCGAGCGCCGCCTCCGCGCACGAGGAGAGCCAGGCCACGATCAGCAGCCCGATGACGGAGACGAGCAGGGTGGCGGTCATGTGGTGGTGGGGGCGGGGGACGGACCCGGCAGGCCGCGCTCGGCGCGCCAGCCGTCCACGATGGCCTTCTGGAGCCCGAACATCTCTGCCTTCTCGGCCGTCTCCTCGTGGTCGTACCCGAGCAGGTGCAGCACCCCGTGCACGGTGAGCAGCTGGAGCTCGGTGTCCATGGAGTGGCCCGTGGGGGCCGCCTCCCCCTGCCGGCGGGCCACCTCGGGGCAGAGCACGACATCCCCGAGCAGGCCCTGGACCGGCTCCTCGTCGTCCCGCGAGGGCGGCCGCAGCTCGTCCATCGGGAACGACATCACATCGGTGGGTCCGGGCAGCTCCATCCACTGGAGGTGGAGCTGCTCCATCGCCGCCTCGTCCACCGCGATCACCGAAAGCTCGGAGAGCGGATGGATCCGCATCCGGGTCAGGGCGTAGCGCGCGATGTCGAGGATGGCCCGTTCGTCGATCTCCAGGCCGGATTCGTTGTTGACCTCGATCGCCATGATGAGGAGAGGCTACTTCCCGTTCCGATCGCCGCCGCGGTCACCGGTGCGTTCGCTGGTCCGCACGTCGAAGCGGTCGTAGGCGTCCACGATGCGGCCGACCAGCTTGTGGCGGACCACGTCCTGGCTGGTGAGGCGCGAGAAGTGCACGTCATCGACGCCGTCGAGGATCTCCTGGACCTGGCGCAGGCCGCTCTTGGTGCTGCCGGGGAGGTCGACCTGGGTCACGTCGCCCGTGATCACGATCTTGGACTCGAACCCCAGGCGGGTGAGGAACATCTTCATCTGCTCGGGGTTCGTGTTCTGGGCCTCGTCCAGGATGATGAACGCGTCGTTCAGCGTCCGGCCGCGCATGTACGCGAGCGGCGCGACCTCGATCGTGCCCGCGCTGAGCAGCCGCGGGATCGAGTCGGGGTCGAGCATGTCGTGCAGCGCGTCGTAGAGGGGGCGCAGATACGGGTCGATCTTCTCGTAGAGCGTCCCCGGCAGGAAGCCGAGCCGCTCCCCCGCCTCGACGGCGGGCCGGGTGAGGATGATCCGGTTGACCTGCTTCGACTGGAGCGCCTGCACGGCCTTGGCCATCGCCAGATAGGTCTTGCCGGTGCCTGCGGGGCCGATGCCGAAGACGATCGTGTGGGTGTCGATCGCGTCCACGTAACGCTTCTGGTTGAGCGTCTTGGGGCGGATGGTCTTCCCTCGGTTCGACAGGATGTTCTGCGTCAGGACCTGGGCGGGGCTCGCGCCCGAGCCCTCCTCGCCGCGCAGCATGCCGATCGACCGCTCCACGGCGTCCTCGCTCAGCGGCTGCCCGGTCCGCAGGACCAGCATCATCTCGTCGAACAGGCGCTGGACCAGGCGGACATCGTCCTCCTCGCCGGTGGCGCTGATCTCGTTCCCCCGGACATGGATGTCGGTGCCGGGGAAGGCCCGCTCGATGACGCGCAGCAGGGAGTCCCCGGAGCCCAGCACCGTGACCATGGGGTGCTTGGCCGGCACGGTGAACCGGGCGGTCGCCTCGGCGCGGGCCGCTGGCTGGTGTGTGGGTGTCTGTGTCATGGGCGGCCCACTGCGGACCTGCTCATCCCTCTCTGCGCTGGGGTATCCGTGGATCCCAGGGTACGCCGCGGATCCGACAGAGCCACAGGAAATTACCCAGCGCGATCGACCCTGTTCGTCGTGCTCTTGACAACGTGCCGAGCGGTGTCGGAGCGGCCGCGCGCGGCGCCCTGGCCGACCACCGCGACGGCCAGCGCGATCGCCGCCGCGGCCAGCAGCGCCCAGGCCGCGCCGAGCCTGATCAGGCCCGCCCCGGCCGCCGCGCCCGCCCCCATCGTCGCCAGCACGACCGCCCGCCTGACCCACGGCTGACCGGGCCCGTCGGCCATCAGCCCGGTGAACGTGGAGGTGACCACGACCGTGGGCACGTCGCGGACGGCGAGGTGGCGCGCGGTCGCCGCCTGCCCGCCCAGGGCGAGCGCCAACGCGCCCGAGACGAGCAACGCCCCCGCCTCGTCCGGGTGGTCGACGGCGAAGAGCGCGGGCGCCGACCCCGCCACCAGCGCCACCACGGCGCAGAGCAGCGCGGTGTGGCGGCCCGCCCAGACCTTCGGCGGCGCCGACCGCAGCGCGAGCCCGCCGAGCGCCGCGCCCGCCGCGAATGCGGCCAGCACCACGGCGGGCCCGAGCACCGGCAGGCTCCCGGTGCCGGGCACGGCGGCGCCGAGGATGATCAGATTCCCCGTCATGTTCCCGGCGAAGACGCCGCCGAGTGACAGGAAGCTGACCGCGTCGACCATGCCAGCGGCGAAGGTCAGCACCATCAGCAGGACGAGCGGCGAGCCCTGGCCTTGGCCTGGCATCGTCAGGTGGGGGTGCGGAAGCCGAGGGTCGGCACCGCCCTGCGGCGCGGCCACGGCCTGGGGTCCTCGGGCAGCACGTCGCGCAGGAACGCGTACCGCTCCAGGGCCTGCCCGAGCGGCCCGCTCTCCGGGGTGAGCTGCCGCACCCGCTGCCACCACGCCGCGATCTCGCCCCAGCCGGGCGCGGAAAGGGAGCCGCCGAACTCCTGGACCGAGAGCGCCGCCGTGAGCCCCGCGAGCGCCAGCCGGTCGGCCAGCGGCCAGCCCGCGAGCGTCCCGGTCAGGAAGCCCGCGACGAAGACGTCGCCCGCGCCCGTGGTGTCGAGCGCCTCCACCACGATCGCGGGCACCTCGGCCGTCTCCCCCGTGCCGCCGTCCACGGCGTACGCGCCGTCCGCGCCCATGGTCACCACCGCGAGCGGCACCGTGCGGGTGAGCGCGTGGGCCGCCGCGCGCGGGGAGTCGGCGCGGGTGTAGCGCATGGCCTCCGTGGCGTTGGGCAGGAACGCCGCGCAGTGCTCCAGGTCGGGCAGCGCCGCCAGGTCCCAGCGCCCCGTGTCGTCCCAGCCGGTGTCCGCGAGGACGAGGCTGCCCGCGCGGGCCGCGGCGCCGATCCACTCCTGGGGCTGGCCAGGGCTGAGCGAGGCGACGCACGAGCGGGCGCGCGGCGGCTCGGGGCTCGCCGCCGAGACGGGCGCCTCGTGGCCGTGCGAGATCATGGTCCGCTCCCCGTCGTAGGCCAGGGAGACGGTGACCGGCGAGTGCCAGCCGGGGACCGTGCGGGAGCGGGACAGGTCGATGCCCTCGCCGCGCTCGAGCGTCTCCCAGCAGTACTCGCCGTAGTGGTCGTCGCCGAACGCCGCCGCGAGGCTGGTGCGCAGGCCGAGCCTGGCGAGGGCGGTGGCCATGTTGGCGACGCCGCCCGGGCTCGACCCCATCCCGCGCGCCCATGACTCGGTGCCGCGCACGGGCGCGGAGTCGAGCCCCGTGAAGATGATGTCGAGGAAGACCGTGCCGGTCAGATACACGTCGCACGGGGGATCCCCGGGCGCGCGCACCCCGGCGAGTGGGTCGACGTTCTCCGTGGTCACGAGGTGCTCCCGGTCATGGCGGCGGTCCCTTCCTACGGTACGTTCCGCCTCATGAGGCTCACGATCATCGGCGGCGGCGGGTTCCGTGTCCCCCTGGTATACCGGGCGCTACTGACAACGCCTGGGAGCGAGGTCACGCTGTTCGACCCGGACGGGGCCAGGGTGCGGGTGATCGGGGACGTGCTCGCGGGGATGGCGGCAGGGCGCCGCGACGCGCCCGCGGTGCGGATCGCGCCGTCGCTCGACGAGGCGGTGCGCGGCGCGGACTTCGTGTTCAGCGCGATCCGGGTGGGCGGCACGGCGGGCCGGGTGCGCGACGAGCGGGTGCCGCTCGCCGAGGGCGTGCTCGGGCAGGAGACGGTGGGCGCGGGCGGCGTGCTCTACGGGCTGCGCACGGTGCCGGTGGCGCTGCGGATCGCGGCCCGCGTGCGGGCGCTCGCCCCCGACGCGTGGCTGATCAACTTCACCAACCCCGCGGGTCTGGTGACCGAGGCGATGGCCGCCGAGCTGGGCCACCGGGTCATCGGCATCTGCGACTCCCCCGTGGGCCTGGTGCGGCGCGCGGCGCGGGCGGCGGGCGTGGACCCCGAGGACGTGCGGTACGGCTATCTGGGCCTCAACCACCTGGGCTGGCTGCGCTCGTTGACCCACCGGGGCCGTGACCTGCTGCCCGGGCTGCTCGCCGACGACGCGGCGCTCGCGTCGTTCGACGAGGGGCGCCTCTTCGGCGGCGAGCTGCTCAGGGCGCTCGGCGCGCTGCCCAACGAGTACCTCCAGTACTACTACCGCGCGCCCGAGACGCTCAGGGCCGCGCGGGAGGCGGACGAGACGCGCGGGGAGTTCCTCGACCGTCGGCAGGGCACGTTCTTCGCCGCCGCGGCCCGCGACCCCGGGAGCGCGGGCGCGCTGTGGGAGCGCGCGCGGCGGGAGCGCGAGGAGACCTACGGCGGCGGGGACCGCGACCCGTGGGACCTGGAGGGCGGCGGCTACGAACGCGTCGCGCTGGCCCTGATGCACGCCATCGCCGAGGACCGCCGCACGCGGCTGATCCTCAACGTCCGCAACGGCGACGCCTGTCCCGCCCTGCCCCATGACGCGATCGTCGAGACGGTGTGCGAGGTCGACGCCAACGGCGCCCACCCGGTGCCGTGCCTGTCCCCCGGCATGGCGGAGCTGGGCCTGATGCTCCAGGTGAAGGCGGCCGAACGCGCCACGATCGAGGCGGCGGTGAGGCGCTCGCGCCCCGCGGCCCTGCGCGCCCTGGCGCTGCACCCCCTGGTGGGCTCGGCGGACACGGCCTCCAGGATCCTCGCGGCGGTGGCGTTCCCGCCGCTCTGAGCGGGGGCCTCCTGGCGGGTCCGCCTCAGGCGCGGGGTGGGACGGGGACGCGTTCCAGGTCATCGGCCACCGTGAGGGCGCCGGTGAAGCCGGCGGCGCGCGCCTCGTCCTCGAACGCCGCGGGGTCCTGGTACCGCTGCGAGAAGTGCGTCAGCACCAGGTGCCGCACCCCGGCCCCCGCGGCGACGCGCGCGGCCTGCGCGGCGGTGAGATGGCCGTACTCCTCGGCGAGGCGCGCGTCGCGGTCCAGGAAGGTGGACTCGATGACCAGCAGGTCGCATCCGTCGGCCAGCTCGTGGACCCCGTCGCACAGCCGCGTGTCCATGATGAACGCGAAGCGCTGGCCCCGGCGTTCGACGCTGACCTCGTCGAGGGCCACGCCGCGCAGCGAGCCCTCCCGCAGCAGCCGCCCGACGTCGGGGCCGCCGATGCCGCGCGCCGCGAGGCGCTCGGGGAGCATCGTGCGGCCCGCGTGCTCGGCCAGCCGGTACCCGAAGGAGTCGACGGGGTGCGACAGGGCGCGCGCGTGGAGCGTGTAGCCCTCCGTCCGCGCCAACGCGCCCCCCTCGCCCGCCACGGGGCTCGGCTCGATCCGCGCCGTCTCGTGGTACGCGGTGGCGTGCCGCAGCCGGTCGAAGTACGCCTGCCCGGTGGCCGGGTAGTGCACGGGCACGGGGTGCGGCACGCGGTCGAGGCTGATGCGCTGGAGCACCCCGGCGAGCCCGAGTGAGTGGTCGCCGTGGAAGTGGGTGACGCAGATCCGGGTCAGCTGGTGCGCGGTGACCCCGGCGTGCAGCAGCTGCCGCTGCGTCCCCTCGCCGGGGTCGAACAGGATCGCGTCGGAGTCCCAGCGCAGGACATAGCCGTTGTGGTTGCGCAGCCGGGTCGGCACCTGGCTCGCGGTGCCGAGCACCACGAGCTCACGCGCGGGCACCGGTGGCTCCGGCTAGCCTGGCGGCCATGCGAGGCCGCGCCCGCCCAGCACATGGGCGTGCGCGTGGAAGACCGTCTGCCCCGCCCCCACGCCGGTGTTGAACACGACGCGGTACCCGGTCTCGTCCACCTTCCCCCCCGCGGCCACCGCGCCCGCCTCGCGCAGCACGTCGGCGGCCAGCGCGGGCGCCTCGGTGGCGAGGGTCACGGCGTCCCTGTAGTGCGCCTTGGGGATCACCAGGACATGGCAGGGTGCCTGGGGGTTGATGTCCTGGAAGGCGACCACCGTGTCCGTCTCGTGGACCACCGTCGCCGGGACCTCGCCGGCCACGATCTTGCAGAACAGGCAGTCGGCCTGGGGTTCTCCCGCCATCGCCTTGGGGCCCTCCTCGCGGGCGTCGTCCAACGAGTACGCCCCCGGATGCTATCGGCTGACCCGGGTGTCAGGAACGCGGGGATGCGGGTACGCGCTCCTTCGGCTCGCCGGGGCACTGTCAGAACCGGCTGGTAGCCTCCGACGGCGGGCACGGACACCATGACCGCACGACCAGGGACCGCCGAGTTCGAGGAGAATGACGGCGGATACGACTCGTCGTTCCTGCTCCGGTCCGGCTGGGGAGAGGAGCCTGTGATGTCCACGGATGCCGTGGTGATGCCGATCGTGACCATCGGGGTGCTGTGGGGCGGCCGGGTGGTCGCGCTCCTCGAGCCGCGCGGCCACCCCGATGAGCGGGCCTCGTAACGCCGTCCGGCTCCGTTTCTCGCTGGCCGACGACCCGGACACCGGGCGGGCGGTGGCCACGGCGGTGGACGTGCCGGGCGAGGGCGCGGCGTTCGATGGCGCGACGTTCGATGGCGTGGTGTTCGAGCCGCCCGAGCGGCTGGCGCGCCTGGTCGCGGCGGCGGCCCCTGCCCCGGGGCGCGGCTCGCTCGGCCACGCCAGGCTGCCTGACGGCGGGGGCGCGGTGCTGTGCCATGTGCCCGAGGGCGGCGGCACCGCCGAGGTGCTGTTCGTGCCGGACGGCGCGGCGGGGGCGCCCGTTCCGCACCCCGTCGACCTGTGGCGGCCGCCGGGGTGGGCGGACGACGAGCGGCTGGCGCGGTTCGCCGGGGAGCGGGCCGACCGGGTGGTGCCGTTCCTGTCCGATGTGCGGCGGCTGTTCGTCGCGTTCGACGGGCGGCCGCTCGTCGTCGCGGAGGAGGAGCAGGAGACGGTGGCGCTGTGGATCGCGCTGGCCTGCCGCTTTCTGCACCGCTCGGGCGAGCCCGCGAACGCCGGAGCGCTGACGTTCACCACGCGCGCCCCTCGGCCCCACGACGCGCCCCAGCAGATCGTGGGGATCGGCCCCGACAGCCCGTTCGACCGCGCCGACCCGGCGCTGCTCGGCACCCGGTACCGGGTGCACGACGGGCTCGGCGGCGAGGGCAGCCCGCCGGAGCCCGACCCCTGGGTGGAGCAGGTGGTGCGCTCATGGCTGCGCCCTGCCGACGAGCGGCTGAGGCTCGCCGCCGAGCGGCTGCGCGGACGGCCCCACGAGCTGCGCGGCGTCGGTCTGTTCCGGATGCTGGCCGGGCGGCTGCCCACGGGCGGGCCAGGGGACGCCGCGTCCCTCGCGCTGCTCTACGAGCTGGTGTGGGGCCGGGACGCCCCCGATGTCGCGGGCGCGCTCGAGCTGATCCGCTCGTGCCCCCCTGGGCTGCTGGCCGAGGCGCGGCTCCATCCACGGCTCGCCGGGGCGCTGGTCGGCACGGGCGAGATCACCGACGAGCACTGCGCGCTCGCCAGGGAGCTGCTGCGGTGGGAGCGCACCCTGCCGCTCGCCCCCCGGGTGCGCGCCACGGCCCAGCTGCTGGTCGCGGGCCAGGACATCGCGGCGGGCGGCCAGGCCGCCGAGGCGGCGGAGCGCTTTCTGCGCACCGAGCTGAACACCCCGCACTCCCGCGTCCCCCAGGGCCCGCTCGCCTGGGCCCGCCGCAGGCTGCGCCGCTCCGAGACCGGCGCGCGCCTGCCCCCGCCGCTGCCTGACCCGCGCCGCGCGCGGCGCGGGGAGTGGGAGGAGCGCCCCGGCGCGTGACGGGCGTCACCGGCGTGCGCGGGGCGCGTTCAGGCCCAGCGGCCCGTGCGGCCCATGAGCAGCGCCGCCGCGGCGGTTCCCGCGGTCGAGGTGCGCAGCACGGTGGGACCGAGCCGGTAGGGCGTGGCGCCCGCCGCGGTGAACGCCGCCAGCTCGTCGGGGGTCACGCCGCCCTCGGGGCCCACGATCAGCACCAGCTCCCCGGCGTCCGGCAGCGGAGCGGTGGCCAGCGGCGCCTCGGCGCCCTCGTGCAGGACCGCAGCGAACGCCGCCTCCTTCGCCAGCCACTCGGCGACCTCACGCGTGGTCCTGGCCGCCGACACCCGGGGGAAACGCGTCCTGCGCGCCTGCTTGCCCGCCTCGCGCGCCGTCGCGCGCCACTTGGCGAGGGACCTGGCGCCGCGCTCGCCCCGCCACTGGGTGACGCAACGGGCCGCCGACCAGGGGGTGATCGCGTCCACGCCGGTCTCGGTCATGGTCTCCACGGCCAGCTCGCCGCGGTCCCCCTTGGGCAGTGCCTGGACGACCGTGATCGACGGCCGCGGCGGCGGCTCGTGCCAGACCTCGCCGACCTCGACGGTCAGCCGGTCCTTGCCCTCGACGGCCGCGACCGTGCCCGAGGCCCCCGTGCCCTCGCCGTCCGTGAGGACCACGGCCTCGCCGACCCTCAGGCGCCGCACGGAGACCGCGTGGCGTCCCTCGGGCCCTTCGAGCAGCAGCGCGGCGCCGCGCCCGACCGCCGTCAGCGAGTCGTGCACAAAGACGGGAGCGGTGGTCATGTGGCCGCCGCCTAGCGTCCGTTGAAGGCGTCCTTCAGCCGGGAGAACAGCCCCTGCTGCCCCGGCTGGAACTGCCCGAGCGGACGCTCCTCGCCCCTCAGCTTCGCCAGCCGGCGCAGCAGCTCCTCCTGCTCGGGGTCGAGCTTGCCCGGGGTCTGCACCTCGACATGGACGACGAGGTCACCCCGGCCGTTGCTCCGCAGGTGGGAGACGCCGCGGCCGTGCAGCGGTATCGACTGACCCGACTGCGTGCCGGGCCTGATGTCGACCTCTTCCATGCCGTCGAGCGTCTCGAGCGGCACCTTGGTGCCGAGCGCGGCGGCCGTCATCGGGATCGTGACCGTGCAGTGCAGGTCGTCGCCGCGCCGCTGGAAGACGGGGTGCGGCTTCTCGCGGATCTCGACGTACAGGTCGCCCGCGGGGCCGCCGCCTGGGCCGACCTCGCCCTCGCCCGCGAGCTGGATCCGCGTGCCGTTGTCCACGCCCGCGGGGATCTTCACCGTCAGCGTGCGGCGCGTGCGGACCCGGCCGTCGCCCGCGCACTCGGGGCACGGGGTCGGCACCACGGTGCCGAAGCCCTGGCACTGCGGGCACGGCCGCGACGTCATGACCTGGCCGAGGAACGAGCGCGTGACCTGCGAGACCTCGCCGCGCCCCCGGCACATGTCGCACGTCTGCGCGGAGGTGCCGGGAGCGGCGCCCTCGCCGTTGCACGTCGTGCAGACGGTGGCCGTGTCGACCTGGATCTCCTTGGTGGTGCCGAACGCCGCCTCGTTCAGGTCGATCTCCAGGCGGATCATGGCGTCCTGGCCGCGCCGCGTGCGCGACTTCGGGCCGCGCTGCGACGCGGTGCCGAAGAAGGCGTCCATGATGTCCGAGAAGTTCCCGGGGAAACCGCCCGCGCCGAAGCCCGCGCCCGCCGAGGCGCCGCCCATCGGGTCGCCGCCCAGGTCGTACATCTGCTTCTTCTGCGGGTCGGAGAGCACCTCGTACGCGGTGTTGATCTCCTTGAACCGCTCCTGCGTCTTCGGGTCCGGATTCACGTCCGGGTGGAGCTCCCGCGCGAGCCTGCGAAAGGCCTTCTTGATCTCGTCCTGCGAGGCATCGCGCTGCACGCCCAGGACCGCGTAGTAGTCCGCCGCCACTTAGTTCTCCGCGAGGATCTGTCCGACGTACCGTGCCACTGCGCGCACCGCTCCCATCGTTCCGGGGTAGTCCATGCGGGTCGGTCCGACCACGCCGAGCTTAGCGACCGCCTCGTCCCCTGAACCGTAACCGACCGAGACGACCGAGGTGGACGTGAGCCCCTCATGGGCGTTCTCGTGGCCGATGCGCACGGTCACCCCCGAGTCCTTGGCCTCCCCCAGGAGCTTCAGGAGCACGACCTGCTCCTCGAGCGCCTCGAGCACCGGACGGATGGTGAGGGGGAAGTCGGTCGCGAAGCGGGTCAGATTGGCGGTGCCGCCGATCATGAGCCGCTCCTCCGTCTCCTCCACCAGAGTCTCCAGCAAGGAGGACAGCACCGTCGAGACCGTCCCCCGGTCCTCGGCGTCGAACGAGTCGGGCAGGTCCGCCACGAGCGGCGGCACGTCGGTGAAGCGCTCCCCGACGATCCGGCTGTTCAGCCGGGCGCGGAGATCGGCCAGCGACGTCTCGCCGAACGGTGCGGGGCAGTCCACCACGCGCTGCTCGACGCGGCCCGTGTCCGTGATCAGCACCAGCATGAGGCGGGCAGGGGCCAGGGCGAGCAGCTCCACATGGCGCACCGTGGAACGGCTCAGCGAGGGGTACTGCACGACGGCGACCTGCCGGGTGAGCTGGGCGAGGAGGCGGACCGTGCGGCCCACCACGTCGTCCAGGTCGACGGCGCTCTCCAGGAAGCTCTGGATGGCGCGACGCTCGGGCGTCGACAGGGGCTTGACGTCGGCGAGCTTGTCGACGAACAGCCGATAGCCCTTGTCCGTGGGCACGCGCCCCGCGCTCGTGTGGGGCTGGGCGATGTACCCCTCCTCCTCGAGCGCGGCCATGTCGTTGCGCACGGTCGCGGGGGACACCTGGAGGTTGTGCCGCTCGGTCAACGCCTTGGAGCCGACCGGCTCCTCCGTGCCGACGTAGTCCTGGACGATGGCGCGCAACACCTCGAGCCTGCGTTCACTGAGCATGTCGCGCACACCTCCCGTCCGGCGGTCACCTGCTGGCTGCCGTCCTGGCACTCCGCTGGGCTGAGTGCCAAGCCCTGTCCCAGTGTACGGCCGGGTAGCACGGCCAGGGAACGAGCAGCCGGGAGAGATCG
Organism: Streptomyces radicis; assembly: GCF_003626575.1. Lineage (GTDB taxonomy): Bacteria > Actinomycetota > Actinomycetes > Streptomycetales > Streptomycetaceae > Streptomyces > Streptomyces radicis. Next base: position 384,268 of record NZ_RBDY01000003.1, read on the forward strand.
GGAAGAACTGGGGGGCACGTTACGGTCGTGGCATGGACACGCGGGACGCAAGGGACATGGGGGACCCGACGGGCTGGGACGAGCCGGCCCCTGGGGTGCTGCGCCGTCGGCTGCCCGGGTGGGACGAGACGGTCGGGGCGGTCGTGGGCGACGACGGGGTGCTGCTCGTGGACGCGGGCCCGTCGCGTTCGGCCGCCGCGGCGCTGGCCGACGGGCTGCGGAGGAGGCTCGGGGCGCCGGTGACGCGCCTGGTCCTCACGCACGCGCACTTCGACCACGCGCTCGGCGCGGGCGCGTTCCCTCGGGCCGAACGGTACGCGGCGGCCGGACTCGCCGCGTCGCTGGCGCGGGGGGCGCGCGCGGCGCTGGCCGCCGACGCGGCGCGCCACGGGGCGGACCTGGCGGCGGCGGAGGCGGACGCGCGCGCCGTTCCCGCGCGGTGGCGCGAGGTACGCCGGGGGCTGACGGTGTCGCTCGGCGGCGCGCGGAGCGTGGTGCTGGCATCCCTCGGCGCCGCGCACTCCCCCGGCGACCTGGCGGTGCTGGTGCCGGGAACGCCCCCCGTGGTGTTCTGCGGCGACCTCGTCGAGGAGTCGGGCGAGCCCCAGGCGGGCGATGACGCCTCGCCGGAACGCTGGCCCGCCGCCCTCGACCGGCTGCTGGCCATCGGCGGCCCCGCCGCGCGGTATGTGCCGGGCCATGGCGCGGTGGTGGACGCCGCGTTCGTCCACGCCCAACGGGCCGCGCTGGCCCAGCGCTTCGGGATCGGCGCCCCGCGCCCGTGATCTGATGGACCCATGCGCAGCAGACAGTACGGACCGGGGCTCGGCGGCCCCGACCTCACGCCGCCCTGGAAGCGATCGGCGCCCGCCCCCGAGGTACCGGCCGAGCCCGACCTCGTGGTCGAGGAGGTCACCACCGGGTTCTGCGGCGCGGTGATCGCGTGCGACAAGGCGACCGTGACACTGGAGGACCGTTTCGGCGCCCATCGTGTCTTCCCGCTCGAGCCGCGCGGCTTCCTGCTCGAGGGCAGGCCCGTCACGCTGGTCCGCCCCCGGGCGACGCCGCACGCCGGGCGGGGGCGCCCCGCGAGAACGGCCTCCGGGTCGATCGCCGTGCCGGGCGCCCGCGCGCGGGTGGCGCGCGCCGGGCGCATCTATGTGGAGGGGCGCCACGACGCCGAGCTGGTCGAGAAGGTGTGGGGCGACGACCTGCGCGTGGACGGCGTGGTCGTGGAGTACCTGGAGGGCATCGACGATCTCCCGGCCGTCGTCGCGGAGTTCGGGCCCTCGGCCGACGCCAGGCTGGGGGTGCTGGTGGACCACCTGGTGCCGGGATCGAAGGAGTCCCGGATCGCCGCGGCGATCGACGACCCGCATGTGCTGGTCGTGGGCCACCCGTTCATCGACATCTGGGCGGCGGTCAAGCCGTCGGCGGTCGGGATCGACGCGTGGCCCGACGTGCCGCGCGGCCAGGACTGGAAGACGGGCGTGTGCCGGGCGCTCGGCTGGCCTGGGCCCACGGGCGCGGCCTGGCAGCGGATCCTGGCGCGGGTGCGCGACTACCGCGACCTCGACCCGGGGCTGCTCGGCCCCGTCGAGCACCTCATCGACCATGTGACGGTCGGCACCTCCGCCTGAGCCCGGCGGTCGCGGGCGGGTGGCGGACAATGGGGGCCATGCCCTCCGCCCTCCCCGAAGGCGAGCCCGTCCCCGACGACGGCGCGCTCCCCGCGTCGGCCCTGTCGGGCGCCGCCGACCGGCCGCTCGCGTTCTACCTGCATGTGCCGTACTGCGCGTCCCGCTGCGGGTACTGCGACTTCAACACCTACACGGCGAGCGAGCTGCGCGGCTCGGGCGGCGTCCTGGCCTCCCGCGAGCGGTACGCCGAGACGCTCGAGCTCGAGATCCGGCTGGCGCGCAAGGTGCTCGGCGACGACCCGCGCCGGGCGAGCACGGTGTTCGTCGGCGGCGGAACGCCCACGCTGCTGCCGCCCGAGGCGCTGGCGCGGATGCTCGACGCGGTGCGGAGCGAGTTCGGTCTCGCGCCAGGGGCCGAGGTGACCACGGAGGCGAACCCCGACTCCGTCGACCCCGCGTCCCTCGCGGCGCTGCGCGCGGCGGGCTTCAACCGGATCTCGTTCGGCATGCAGAGCGCGCGCCCCCATGTGCTCGCGCTGCTGGAACGCACCCACACGCCGGGGCGCCCTGAGGCGTGCGTGGCGGAGGCGCGCGCCGCCGGGTTCGACCATGTGAACCTCGACCTGATCTACGGAACGCCGGGCGAGACCGACGACGACTGGCGCGCCTCGCTCGACGCGGCGATCGGCGCCGGACCCGACCATGTCTCGGCGTACTCGCTGATCGTCGAGGAGGGGACGCGGCTGGCCGCCCGGGTGCGGCGGGGCGAGGTCCCGATGACGGACGAGGACGAGCACGCGGACCGTTACCTGATCGCGGACGAGCGACTGTCGGCGGCGGGCTTCGCGTGGTACGAGGTCTCCAACTGGGCGACGTCCCCCGCCGCCCGCTGCCACCACAACGAGCTGTACTGGACGGGCGCCGACTGGTGGGGCGCGGGCCCCGGCGCGCACAGCCACGTGGGCGGCACCCGCTGGTGGAATGCCAAGCACCCCGGCGCCTACGCGGCGGCGCTCGCGGCGGGCCGCTCCCCCGGCGCGGGCCGTGAGGTCCTCACGCCCGAGGACCGCAGGGTGGAGCGGATCCTCCTCGAGCTCCGCCTCTCCGAGGGATGCCCGCTGTCACTGCTCCGCCCCTCGGGGCTCGCGGCGGCCGAGCGGGCGGAACGCGAAGGGCTGCTCCGCCTGACCGCGACCCACGCGCGGCTGACTCGGCGAGGCCGCCTCCTGGCGGACGCGCTGGTCCGCGAGCTGGTGGACTAGTCCCCTCCGGGGAGGTACCCGCGCGCCGCATGCGGGTACGGCGCCAGCACCGTTGCGCGGCCCCCCGGCCGCAAGCCCGCTACGCATCGGCATCAGCGCCATCGACCGACCGCCACGGGCCGGGCTGAGCCCAGGTGAACGGGTGCCAGCGCCGTTGCCACCCCGCACGAGGCCCCGGGCAAAGCCCGGCACGTACCGGGGTCAGCGACGTTGACCCAACCGCCGCACGGCAAGGCCCGGGCAAAGCCCGGAGCGCACCGGCACCAACGGCGTTGACCCACCGCCGCGCGGCACCAACGGTCCGGGCGGAGCCCGGAACAGCACGCGCATCGGCACCACCGCCACCGCGCGACAGGCCCCGGGCGGAGCCCGGCACGCGCCGACGCGGACGTGGGATCGTGCGACGCGGTGGGTGGGCGCGCGGGTAAGGCCCGGCAAGGGCTACTGTTCCACGAACATCCGCTCGATCAGGGGCTCGAACTCCCGCTCCACCACGGGCCGCTTCAGCTTCAGGCTCGGCGTCAGGTCGCCGTGTTCGACGTCGAGCTCCCTCGGCAGCAGCTCGAACTTCTTGATCGTCTGCCACCGCTGCAACCCCGCGTTGAGCGTGTCGACATAGCCGTCGATCAGCCGCCGCGTCCGCTCATGGGCCACGATCTCCGCGTAACTCCCGGTCAGACCCTCCTCCTTGGCCCACCCCAGGATCGCCGCCTCGTCGAGCGCGATCAGCGCCGCGCAGTACTTGCGGCCCGCGCCGATCACCACCATCGTCGAGGCGTAGGGACACACCACCTTGAAGCGGCCCTCGATCTCCGTGGGCGCGACGTACTTCCCGCCCGACGTCTTGAAGAGGTCCTTCTTGCGGTCGGTGATCCGCAGATACCCGTCGTCGGACAGCTCCCCGATGTCCCCCGTGTGGAACCAGCCGTCCGGCTCGAGCACCTTCTCCGTCTGCTCGGGCAGCCCGTGGTAGCCCTGCATGATGCCGGGCCCGCGCAGCAGGATCTCGCCGTCCTCGGCTATCCGCACCTCGTTGCCGGGGAACGCCTTGCCGACCGTCCCGGTGCGCAGCGCGCTGCTGGGGTTGATGAAGCTGGCCGCGGCCGACTCGGTCAGCCCGTAGCCCTCCAGGATCGGTATCCCCGCGCCCGCGAAGAAGAAGCCGATGTCCGGGGTGAGCGCGGCGGAGCCGGAGACGCACGCCCGCATGTTCCCGCCGAACGCCGCCCGCAGCTTCTTGTAGACCAGCCGGTCGGCGACCGCGTGCTTCGCCGCGAGCCCGGCGGGCACGGACGCCTTGCCGGTGCGGCGGAAGCTCTCCTGGGAGGCGCGGGCGTGGGCGCGGGCGATGTCGGCGGACCAGTTGAATATTCTGAGCCTCGCCGCCCCGCCCGCCCTGGCCTTGGCCGCGACGCCGTTGTAGACGCGTTCGAAGATGCGCGGCACCCCGCACATGTAGGTGGGCTTGACCACGGGAAGGTTCTCGATGATCTTGTCGACCCGGCCGTCCACCGCCATCACATGGCCGACCTTGATGTGCCCGGCGAGCAGCACCTTGCCGAAGACGTGCGCGAGCGGCAGCCACAGGTACTGGATGTCGTCCTCGTGCACGACGTTGACCGCCTCGATGGCCAGGGCCATGTAGGACCATGTGTCCTGGCTCAGCCGCACGCCCTTGGGGCGGCCCGTGGTGCCCGACGTGTAGATCAACGTCGCCAGCTGGTCGCCGCGCAGCGCGGCTGTCGTGTCGGTGACGCAGTCGGGCTTGGCCTCCAGGTACGCGGCGCCCCGCTCGGCCAGCTCGGCCAGCGAGAGCACCCACCCCTCGGGGTCGTCCGCCGCGGGCTCGACCCCGGACGGGTCGATCACCACGACATGGTCAAGACCCGGGAGGTTGCCGCGCGCCTCGCGGACCTTGGCGAGCTGCGTGGCGTCCTCGGCTATCAGCACGCGGCTGCCGGAGTCGGCCAGGATGAAGACGGTCTCCTCGGCGTTGGTCTGGGGGTAGACCGTGGTGGTCGCGGCGCCCGCGCACATGATGCCGAGGTCGGTCAGGATCCAGTCGACGCGCGTCGTCGACGCTATGGCGACGCGCTCCTCGGGGCGGATGCCGAGGTCCATCAGCCCGGCGGCGATGGCGTACACGCGTTGCGCCGCCTGCGCCCACGTGTAGCTGTGCCACGCGTCGGGGCCCCCTTCCGTGGCGACCGGGTAGCGGAACGCCTCGAGGTCGGGGGTCTCCGCCACGCGCTCCAGGAGCAGATGCGCCACGGAGGGCGGGCGGTCGCTGATCGAGGTGGTGGACGACTGTGTCTCGGTCACGACTTCCTCCGGGTGCCGCACTGCACGGACGTAACTGCCGGGTAACCCATGGGTGGCGATCAGACTAAGCGCCCGGGCCCCGGCGCGTAAGAGGCTTCCCGCCCGTCATTTCCTGCTCTTCGCCTCGCCGCCGTCCGAGTCGGAGGAGAGCGCGGCGATGAACGCCTCCTGAGGCACCTCGACGCGGCCGACCATCTTCATGCGCTTCTTCCCCTCCTTCTGCTTCTCCAGCAGCTTCCGCTTCCGCGAGATGTCGCCGCCGTAACACTTGGAGAGCACGTCCTTGCGGATGGCGCGCACGGTCTCCCTGGCGATCACCCGGGAGCCGATGGCGGCCTGGATCGGCACCTCGAACTGCTGCCGCGGGATGAGCTCGCGCAGCTTCGCGGCCATCTTGACGCCGTACGCGTACGCCTTGTCCTTGTGCACGATCGCGGAGAACGCGTCCACCTTGTCGCCGTGCAGCAGGATGTCGACCTTGACCAGGGCCGCGGCCTGCTCGCCCGTGGGCTCGTAGTCGAGGGAGGCGTAGCCGCGGGTCTTGGACTTCAGGGCGTCGAAGAAGTCGAAGACGATCTCGGCGAGCGGCAGGGTGTAACGCAGCTCGACGCGCTCCTCGGAGAGGTAGTCCATGCCCTTCATGACGCCGCGCCTGGTCTGGCACAGCTCCATGATCGCGCCGATGTACTCGCTCGGGGCGATCAACGTCGCGCGCACGACCGGCTCGCGCACGTCCGCCACCTTGCCCACGGGGAACTCGCTGGGGTTGGTGACCGTGTGCTCGACGCCGTCCTCCATGGTCACGCCGTAGACGACGTTGGGCGCGGTGGCGATCAGGTCGAGGCCGAACTCCCGCTCGAGGCGCTCCCTGATGACCTCGAGGTGCAGCAGGCCGAGGAAGCCCACGCGGAAGCCGAAGCCGAGGGCGGCGGAGGTCTCCGGCTCGTACACCAGCGCCGCGTCGTTGAGCTGGAGCTTCTCCAGGGCGTCGCGCAGCGCGGGGTAGTCGGAGCCGTCGATGGGATAGATCCCCGAGAACACCATCGGCTTGGGGTCCTTGTAGCCGCCGAGCGCCTCGGTGGCGCCGCCGCGCTGGAAGGTGACGGTGTCGCCGACCTTGGACTGGCGGACGTCCTTCACGCCGGTGATCAGATAGCCGACCTCGCCCACGGAGAGGCCGTCGGCGGGCGTCATCTCGGGGGAGTTGACGCCGATCTCGAGCAGCTCGTGGGTGGCGCCCGTGGACATCATCGCGATGCGGTCGCGGTGGCCGAGGCGGCCGTCGACGACCTTCACATAGGTGACCACGCCGCGGTAGGCGTCGTAGACCGAGTCGAAGATCATCGCGCGGGCCGGGGCATCGGCGACGCCGACCGGGGCGGGGACCTGGCGGACGACCTCGTCGAGCAGCGCCTCGACGCCCTCGCCCGTCTTGGCGGAGACGCGCAGCACGTCGCCGGGGTCGCAGCCGATGAGGTGCGCGAGCTCGGCCGCGAACTTGTCGGGCTGGGCCGCGGGCAGGTCGATCTTGTTGAGCACGGGGATGATCGTGAGGTCGTTCTCCATCGCCAGGTAGAGGTTGGCGAGGGTCTGGGCCTCGATGCCCTGGGCGGCGTCCACCAGCAGGACGCAGCCCTCGCACGCGGCGAGGGAGCGGGAGACCTCGTAGGTGAAGTCGACGTGCCCCGGGGTGTCGATCATGTTCAGCACATGGGCGGTGTCCCCCGCGGCCCAGGGCATCCTGACCGCCTGGGACTTGATCGTGATGCCCCGCTCGCGCTCGATGTCCATCCGGTCGAGATACTGGGCACGCATCTGGCGCTGTTCGACGACGCCGGTGAGCTGGAGCATCCGGTCGGCAAGGGTCGACTTGCCGTGGTCGATGTGCGCGATGATGCAGAAGTTGCGGATGAGAGCCGGGTCGGTACGGCTCGGCTCCGGCGCGTTCGAGGAGATCGCGGGCACGCGGGATCCTGTCGGGTCATGGCTGTGGGTCGTGTGGTCGCTGTCCATCGTCCCATGCGGACGGGGGTCGCCCCGGATTGGGAGCGCGGGGGCGGCCGCTGGTACGCTGGCCCACTGTGTCCGATGAGGGCACACTCTTTTTCTCCCCATCTCCACCGAGAAGGCTCACTTCGTGGCGAACATCAAGTCCCAGATCAAGCGCATCAAGACGAACGAGAAGGCCCGCCTGCGGAACCAGGCGATCAAGTCCGAGGTCAAGACGGCGGTGCGCCGGGCCCGCGAGGCCGCGGCCACCGGCGACGTCGAGAAGGCCGAGGCGGCGCGGCGCGAGGCGTCCCGCAAGCTCGACAAGGCCGTGAGCAAGGGCGTTCTGCACAAGAACAACGCCGCCAACAAGAAGTCGGCGCTCGCCCAGCAGGTCAACGCGCTCCAGGGCTGACGCCCGCGCGCCGGTACGGCTCGGCGGCCCCTCTCTCCGCCCCTGCCGGTCGCGGCACCGCACCGATCACCGTTCGCCACGCGGGTGCGGTGTCCTCGTGAACGTTTCCCAGGCCCCCGGCCGCCCCTCGTGGGTGGCCGGGGGCCTGTGTCGCGTGCGCGCGCCTGGCGCGTGCCCGGTGCGTTCCGGGGGAAAACGCGAGGGAGGGACGGCAGTTGAGCGGGTAGGTTCGCTGTATGTCGATGCCGGGGGGCTCGAACCCTTATCAGCAGCCGCAGCCGTACGGCGCGCCGCCCGCGTCCTACGGCTATCCGCAGGGGCCCGGCGGGTTCGGGCCGATGGTGCCGCCGGGTCCGCCCTCGGGTGGCAGGGGCCGTTCGGCGGTCTGGGTCGCGGGCTTCGCGGGCGCGCTGCTCGCGTCGGCCGCGTGGGGCGGGGTCGTGGTGGCGACCGGGGGCCTCGGCTCGGGCGAGGGGGACGCCGACCTGGCCGGGTACCGGTTCGCGCGGGACATGTGCGAGACGGGCGACATGACCGCGTTCGAGGACGACTACCGGCCGTACGCCGAGAGCGAGCCGCGTCCGCAGTCGGCGCGGAGCGACGCTCTCGACCTGAGCAGCTGCGAGTTCTCCCTCGAGCCGCGGGGCGCGGACCCGAGCGGCTACGAGACGGCGTACATGAGGTACGAGATCACCTGGCACAAGGCCACCGATCCCGAGGGGGAGTTCGCGGCGGCGGCCGAGTCGTACGACCAGTACAACGAGTTCGAGGGGTTCTACGAGTACCGCGCCGAGCCCCTCGACGACCTGGGCGACGAGGCGTTCATCGTCTACGGCGACGACTCGTCCACGGGCGACCTTTCGTGGGTGAGCCTGATGGTGCGGGACGGGTGGTTCGAGTACGGGCTGACGTGGAACGCGTTCCTCACGGAGCCTGGCAGCGACCACCTGACCGAGCCCGACCGCGTGCGGGACATGCTCGTCGCCGCGACGGAGGAGACGCTGGCGGCGCTCCAGGAGCCGGTGGGCGAGGGGGACACCCCGGGGGACTCGGTCTGAGCCGGGGCGGGGCCGAGGCGGAGGGCGGGCCGGGGCGCGGGCCTCAACGGGAGCGCGCCGAGGCCGCGATGGTCACCACCGCGCGCTCCAACGCGTACCCGGGGTCGTCGCCCCCGCCCTTGACGGCGGCGTCCGCGTCGGCGACGGCGGTCAGGGCGGTGGCCACGCCGTTCGCCGACCAGCCGCGCATCTGCTGCCTGACGCGGTCGACCTTCCACGGCGGCATGCCGAGCTCGCGCGCCAGGTCGGCGGGGCGCATCCCGCCGGGGGCCGAGGCCAGCTTGCCGATGGCGCGCACCCCTTGGGCGAGGGCGCTGGTGATCAGCACGGGCGCGACGCCCGTGGCCAGCGCCCAGCGCAGCGCCTCCAGGGCGTCGGCGGTGCGGCCCTCCACCGCGCGGTCGGCGACGGTGAAGCTGGACGCCTCGGCCCTGCCGGTGTAATACCGCGCGACGACGGCCTCGTCGATCGTGCCCGGCTCGTCCGCCGCCAGCTGGGAGCAGGCCGAGGCCAGCTCGCGCAGGTCGCTGCCGATGGCGTCGACGAGGGCCTGGCAGGCGGCGGGCGTGGCGCTGCGCCCGACGACCCTGAACTCCGCGCGCACGAACGCCAGCCGGTCGGCGGGCTTGGTCATCTTCGGGCAGGCGACCTCGCGGGCCCCGGCCTTGCGGGCGGCGTCCAGCAGCCCCTTGCCCCGCGCCCCGCCCGCGTGCACGAGGACCAGGCTGATCTCGTCGGCGGGCGCGGCCACATACGCCTTGACGTCCTTGATCGTGTCCGCGCCGAGGTCCTGGGCGGCGCGGACGACGATGACCTTGCGCTCGGCGAAGAGGGACGGGCTGGTCAACTCCGCGAGCGTGCCCGGCTGGAGCTCGCCCGGGCCCACGTCGCGCACGTCGGTGTCGGGGTCGGCGGCGCGCGCCGCCGCGACCACCTCGGCGACGGCCCGGTCGAGCAGCAGCTCCTCCTGGCCCACGGCGAGGGTCACGGGGGCGAGCGGGTCGCCCTGACCGGTCGTTCTGGCAGCCATGCGGCCAGCATCCCACGTGCCTGTGACAGTCGGCGGATCGGCAGAATGGCCGGGTGACCCCTGAGCGACACGTTCTGGTGCTGCCCGACCGCGACGCGGCCGATGAGGTGGCGGCCGAGCTGGCCGAGCGGCTCGGGCTGCCCGAGGAGCCGCGCCCGGTGCGGGAGGCCCTCGCGGGCGAGGACGACGCGGAGGACGCGCAGTGGCTCGTGGTGCTCGACGCCCCCGAGGGCGGAACGGACGAGGCGGCCTGGCGCCCCGAGTCCCTGGCGGCGCTCGCCGAGGCGTACGACGGGTGGCTCGAGCGCGAAGCGGGGCCCTGACCGGGCGGGTCGACCGGGGCTCCGACCGGACGGGTAGCGTGGCGGGTCATGGCGAGGGAGTTGCCGCCCGCGCGTGACGCGGCGCGGCGCAAGCGGGATGTGCTGGAGCGGCTGGCCGGGGACGAGGACGCGTGGGTCGCCACGGCGGACGCGGCGGGTGAGCCGTGCCTCGTGCCGCTGTCGTTCGTGTGGCACGGCGGGGCGCTGGTGATGACGACGCGGGCCGCCAATCCGACGGCGGTCAACGCCGCGGCCTCGGGCCGTGCCGTGGTCTCGCTCGGGCACACCCGCGACGTGGTGCTCATCGACGCGCGCGTCGAGGTCGTCGCCGACGGCGCGCTGGGCGAGGCGGAGGGCGAGGCGTTCGTCGCCAAGCTCGCCTGGGACACCAGGGGGCGCCCCGGCTGGGTGTTCCTCCGCTTCCACCCTCGGGCCATCCGGGCCTGGCGCGAGGTGAACGAGCTGCCAGGGCGGCAATTGATGGCGAACGGCGTCTGGCTGGTCCAGGGCGCCTGAGGCGTACGACGGGGCGCTCGAGCGCGAAGAGGGGCCCTGACCGGGCGGGTCGACCGGGGCTCCGACCGGGCGGGAGGCGCGCCCGGGGCCTTGGCGAGGGTGCTCTCGATCCGGCGGGCCGAACGACCCGAAGCGCCTCGCGTCGGTCCGCACCTCCCCTCCGCGGCACACCGTCACGCCGCGGCGGGCGGGTCCCCGCACCATGTGACGGCGCACGGCGGCGAGGCGGTCGACCATCCCCTGCCCGGGGCCGGGCAGGGTCTCAGGCCGCCCTGATGACGTCGTCGGGTTCGGGTTCCGGGGTCGGTTCGGGGGTGGGGAGGTCGCGCAGGCGTGGGATCGGGGAGGGGAGCAGCCACAGGACGCTGAGCACGGCGCCCGCGGTGCCGATCCACAGCCCGGCGTGCAGGCCGAGGGAGCTGCCGAGCGCGCCCCCGGCGAGGGCGCCGAGGGGGCGGAAGCCGTGGTTGAGCATGCGGTAGGCGCCGGTGACCCTGGCGCGCATGGCGGACGGGATGAGGGCGGCCTGGATCGAGCCGCCCGCGATGTCGACGAGCATGACGCCGACGCAGGAGACGAACTCCGCCAGACACAGCAACCCGACGACCAGCCATGTCGGCCCGGCGGCCAGCGGGATCAGCAGGAGCGGCACGGTGAACGCCACGAGGCCGACCACCACCGTTCTGCCGATCCCGATCCGGCGGACCACGCGGCCCGTGAGCGCGGCGCCGATCAGGCCGCCCAGGGCGCCGACGCCGAGGGCGAGCCCCAGCAGGCCGGGGGCCAGGCCCAACTCCTCGGTGGCGTAGAGGATGAAGAGGGTGTGAAAGATGAAGTTGAAGAACTGCACCGTCCCCGACGCCGCGAACATCGCCCGCATGTACGGGTTGCGCACCACCCAGCGCAGGCCCTCGGTGAAGTACCCCTCGGCGGGCGTGGCGGCGGAGGGCTCGACCGGGGAGACGCGGGCGAGGAAGCCCGCCGAGAGCAGATAGGTCAGGCCGGTGGCCACCAGGGCGAGCGGCGCGGTGAGCACCTGGACGAGGATGCCTCCGGCGCTGGGGCCGCCGACGAACGACATGGCGCGGCTGCCGTTGAGCAGCGACTGCCCCTGCACGAACTGCCCGGTGGGGACGAGCGACACGAACAGCGTCGCGTTGCACACGTCGAACAGCACCGTCAGCACGCCGATCGCGAACGCCACGCAGTAGAGCTGGGCGAGCGTCAGCAGGCCGAGCAGGTGGGCGGCGGGGATCGAGGCGATCAGCAGGGCGCGGCCGATGTCGGTGGCGATCATGACGTGGCGCCGCCTCGACCGCCGGTCGGCCCAGGCCCCGGCGGGGAGCGAGAGCAGCAGGGCGGGCAGCAGCTCCAGGGTCTTGAGCAGGCCCATCTGGGCGGCGTCGGCGTCGAGGACGAGAACGGCCGCGAGCGGGATCGCGATCAGCGATATCTGGTCGCCGACCAGGGAGATGGACTGGCCCGTCCAGTAACGCCGGAAGCCGCGCTCGGCCAGCAGCGCGGGAACGCGCGCGGCGACGCGGCTCATCCCGGGGCGCCAGGCGGCTCGTCGCGGTACTTGTAGGCGATCCTGAGGACCTGCACCAACTCGGCGCCCTCGGGCCGCAGTCGGGGGTCCTCCGCGCGCGGGGCGTACTCCTCGACCAGCTCCCTGAACCGGTCGCGCAGCTCGGTCAGCTCGGCCGGGGTGAGATGGATGACGGAGTCGCCGAACTCCTCGGCCTCCTGCCACTCCCGCGACAGCGCGTGCCGGGTCTCGATCGCGTGGGTGATCCGCTCGAACCAGTACTCCGCCACGGCCGTGCTCAGCGCCGCCGTCGCCTCGCCCACGGCCGGGTCGTCCGAGTGGTCGGGCCACGAGGTGTAACGGGCCGTGGCGCGCCAGGGCTTCTCCCGTCCTGTCCCGCCCTCGGCCTCCTCGACCAGCCCGTACTTGGCGAGCATCCGCAGGTGGTAGGAGCAGCTGGCGACCGACTGGCCCACGAGGTCGGCGGCCTGGGTGGCCGTCAGGGGGCCGCGCAGGCGGAGCAGGCCGACCAGCCGCATCCGGGTGGGGTGGGCGTAGGCCCGCAGCGCCTGCACATCGGACAGGTGGACCCGCGAGGGCCACGAGGGCCGCGAGGGCTCGGGCGGTGGGGAGGGTGGCGTGGCGTCGTCCATGATGTAAAGGTAGCTTTAGAAAGGAATCTTTAGCAAGCTTCCTTGAGAAGCTCCCCGATCGCCTCTTCCGATCGCCTCGCCCCCGTCAGGCCCCGGCCTCGGGCACCACGTCGAGGACCGCCTTCCCGGCGACCTTCCGCTCGACCAGGTCGCGGGCCGTCTCGGCGAACCGCTCCCAGGGAGCGCGCCGGTCGATCTCCGGCGAGAGGCGACCGTCCGCGACGAAGCCGAGCAGCGCCGCGAGATCGGGGCCCGGCTCGCGCATGTCGCCGAAGCTGCCGAGGGTCTTGGCGGCGCCCAGCGAGAACAGCGCGCCCGGCGGGAAGACCGCGGGCTCCATCGACGCGTAGCCGATGTGCCGCACCGCACCGCCCGGCGCCAACAGTGCCCAGGCGGCGACCAGTTGAGGGCCGCCCACCGTGTCGAGCACGAGATCCACCGGCCGGTCCACCCCGTCGAGGCCGACGACCACCGCGTCCGCGCCCAGCTCGCGCAGCCCGGCGGCGCGCGCGGCCGACCCCACGGAGGCCGTGACATGGGCGCCGCCGAGCGCCGCCAGCTGCACGGCGTAGCGGCCCACTCCCCCGGCCGCGCCGGTGATCAGCACCCGGCGGCCCAGGACGGAACGGGCGCGCAGGGTCCGCAGCGCGGTGACGCCCGCCATGGGCAGCGCGGCGGCCTCGGCCAGCCCCACGCCGTCCGGGACCTCGGCCACCGCGCCGGTGTCCACGGCCATGCGCTCGGCCCACGCCCCGGCGCCGAACGCCACCACCCTGGCGCCCACCGCCGGGCCGCTCCCGTCCGCCGCCGCGCGCGCCACGACCCCGGCCGCGTCGTATCCGTGCACGGTCCCTGGCGGGCGCAGCCCCGCGAACTCCACCTCGCCCCGGTTCAGCGAGAAGTGCCGGACGTCCAGGAGGAGTTGGCCGGGGCCTGGACCCGGCTCGGGGGCCCGCCCCAGGCGGAGGGCGCCGGGCGCCTCCGGGTCCACCACCAGCGCGCGCATGTCCATCGCGTCTCCCCTTTCGCTCATTCCTCGCCCATCGAGGACGGGACAAACGGACCACCGGTCCGCTTGACCGGTGGCCGTCACCCTATCCGGACCAACGGTCCGCATGCCAGTGAGGGCCTCCCGCCCCGGACGGCCCCTCAGCCAGGGGCCCGGCCCGCCAGCTGGGCCGACGCCGCCCTGAACAGGCCGTCGGCCGCCAACTCCGCCGGCGTGGGGCGCCGTTCCGTGAGCCGGGCCAGCAGGATGCGCCGCGTCGGCGCCTCGGGCTTGAGCGCGATGACCCTGATGCCGGAGCGCAGGTTCGTCAGCGCGAGCCGCGGCGCCAGCGCGATCCCGAGGCCGATGGAGACCATGGCCTGGGCCTCCTGGTAGTCATGGGCGTGGAACGCGATGGCCGGGCGGAATCCCGCCGCGTGGCACGAGCGGGCGAGGACGTCGGCGACGGGGTGGGCGTCCGCGCGCGTGATCCAGCTCTCGCCCGCCAGCTCGGCGATGTCCACCGACGCCCGGTCGGCCAGCGGGTGCTCCTCCGAGACGATCAGCGCGGTCGGGTCGTCCAGCAGGTGCGTCAGCGTGAGCGCCGGGTGGTCCACGCGCCGCCAGTCGTAGTCCCACAGCAGGGCCAGCTGCACCTCCCGGCTCTCCAGCATGGCGATCAGCCCGTCGAGCATCGCGCTGCGGACCGCGAGCCTGATGCCCGGGTGCGCCTGTCCGAAGCGGTGGACGACCAGCGGCAGCAACGACGAGCCGGCCGTGGGGAAGGACCCGATGCGAAGTTCGCCCGAGCGAAGCCCGGCGATCTCCTCCAGCTCGGCCCCGGCCGCGCCCAGCTGGCGCCCGATGTGCCGCGCATGCCGCACCAGGGCCTCTCCCGCCTGGGTCAACTGCACGCCCCTCGCATGCCGTTCCAGCAGCGGCTGACCGACCTCCGACTCCAGCTTCGCGATTTGCTGCGACACCGCGGAGGGCGTGAACGCGAGGGCCTGCGCGGCGGCCGTGAGCGAGCCGTGCCCCGCGACCTCGGCCAGCAGCAGCATGCGCCTGACATCGATCTGCATGAGCCGTTCCTCCCCTGAGAGTTAAGCGTTGCTAAAGGGCACCCCACATTTCCGTGATTGTACTGAACGCCCGCGGCGCGCATGCTCGTGTCGCTCACCCCAGGCAGCGGGAGGTTTCCAGGTGGTGCGATTGCCAGCGACGCTGATGCGTGGCGGTACCAGCAAGTGCTGGGTGTTCGACGCGGACGACCTGTCCATGGCCGACGACCGCCTCGACGAAGTCCTCGCCTCCGCGTTCGGCGCGGCCGATCCGCGCCAGATCGACGGGGTCGGCGGCGCCACATCCACCACGTCCAAGGCCGTGATCGTCGGTCCATCGCGGGAGCCGGGCACCGACGTGGACTACCTGTTCGCCCAGGTCGGCATCGGCACGTTCGGGGTGGAGTGGGGGAGCAACTGCGGCAACTGCGCCACGGCGGTCGGCCTCTACGCCCTCCAGACGGGCCTCGCCACCCCGGGGGACCCGGTCAGCACCGTCCGGCTGCGCAA
Organism: Streptomyces radicis; assembly: GCF_003626575.1. Classification (GTDB taxonomy): domain Bacteria; phylum Actinomycetota; class Actinomycetes; order Streptomycetales; family Streptomycetaceae; genus Streptomyces; species Streptomyces radicis. Next base: position 399,563 of record NZ_RBDY01000003.1, read on the forward strand.
CCGGAACACCGGCGTCAGGCTCTCCGCCACCGTGCCCACACCCGGCGGCACGGTGCCCGAGCTGGGGAGCGCGACCGTGCCGGGGTCATCGGCCGAGGGCGTGCCCGTCGGCCTCGGGTTCGCCAGCCCCGGTGGGGCGAGCACGGGCGCGCTGCTGCCGACCGGCGACAGCGTCGAGCGCGTGGACGGCGCCCTCGCGACCCTGGTGGACGCGGGCGCCCCCGCGGCGCTCGCCGAGGCCGCGTCCGTGGGGGCGAGCGGTCTCGAGACGGTCGAGGAGTTCGCCGCCCTGGTGCCGAGGCTCGCCCTGCTGCGCCGGGCCGCCGCCCTGCGGATGGGCCTGGTCGGCCCCGACGACCCGGTCACCTTCGCGGTGCCCAAGGTCGGCGTCGTCGCCCCGGCGGGCGACTACGTCACCTCGCTCGGCGTCCCCGTCCGCGCGGACGCCTACGACCTGGCCGTTCGCATGGTGTCGATGCACGCCCCCCACCCGGTCATCGGCCTGACCTCGGCGGTCGCGGTCGCCGCCGCCGCCATGACGCCGGGTACTCTTCCGGCCAAGTTGGCCGAAAACCGGCCTCTGGCGTCCACGATCCGGCTGGGGACCCCAGCGGGGATCGTCGAGGCCGAAGTCACCACCGACCACGCCGGCGCGATCGACACGGTGACGCTCCACCGAGCCGCCCGGCGCCTGGCGACTGCCGAACTACTGGTCCCCGCCCTCCTCCGGGAAAGCGTGTGAGGCGCACACGCCTTCCGGCAGCAAAGGAGCTGTCATGAAAGTCCAACTGGAAAACATCACGCTCGCCTACGGCGACGCGGTCGCCATCAAGGACCTCAGCGTCGACATCGCGGACGGCGAGTCGCTCGTCCTGCTCGGGAAGTCCGGGTGCGGAAAGACCTCGACCATGCGCTGCGTCGCCGGGCTCGAAACGCCCCTGAGCGGGCGCATAACGATCGGCGACACCGTTGTCTTCGACAGCGAGAGGCGCGTCGACGTCCCGCCGAACAAGCGCAACGTCGGCATGGTCTTCCAGTCGTACGCCGTCTGGCCGCACCGCACCATCTTCCACAACGTGGCCTTCTCCCTGCGCCAGCAGAAGCTGCCCAAGGCCGAGATCCGCGAGCGCGTGAGGGACGTCCTCGACCTGGTCGGCCTCACCGAGTTCGCCGACCGCGGCGCCAGCCTGCTCTCCGGCGGCCAGATGCAGCGCGTCGCGCTGGCGCGCAGCCTGGTCATGCGGCCCAGCGTGCTGCTGCTCGACGAGCCCCTGTCCAACCTGGACGCCAGGCTCCGCGACCGGCTCCGCGTCGAGCTGCGCGAGATCCAGCAGCGGCTGAGCCTGACCTGTGTCTATGTCACCCACGACCAGTCCGAGGCCCTCGCGCTCGCCGACCGGATCGCGTTGATGCAGAACGGCAGGATCGTGCAGATCGACCGCCCGGAGAAGATCTACGACGCCCCGTTCTCCGCGTCCATCGCCGACTTCCTCGGCGTCTCCAACATCTTCCCCTGCACCCGGGTCGCCTCCCGCGAGAACCTCTCCGTGCTCGGGCTCACCGGCCATGACGTGGAGGTCCTGAGCCGATCGCTGCCCACGGGACCCGAAGGGGCCGCCGAGGGATCCGGCGCCGCCGACCCGGCCGACCCGGCGACGCCCCGCGTCTGCATCCGCCCCGAGGACATCCGCCTGCTGACCGAGCCCCTGCCCGAGGGCGGCAACAACTGGCTCGGCAAGGTCGAGGTCGTCAGCTTCCAGGGCTCCTACGTCCGCTACCGCGTCGGCCTCAAGGGCGGCCCCGAGCTCGACGCCCTCGTCCCGCGGCACGGCAGCGCGCTGCTGCCCGTCGGCACCCCCGTGTGGGCCACCGCCGAGCCCACCGCCGTCCAGGTGCTGCCCGCGGAGGTGCCCGCATGACCGCCGCGATCGCCAGGCTGCGCCGCGCCCTGCCCACCGGCGTCCTGCTGCTCGGCCTCGCCACGCTGGTCATCGTGCCGATGCTGTTCATCCTGCTGGCCGCGTTCAGCACCGAGGTCCCACGCCCCGGGTCGATCGGCCTGGACGCCCTGTCGCTGGAGAACTTCGAGGTCCTCTCCACCTCCCAGGCCATGGGGGCCCTCGGGAACTCGGTGTTCATCGCGGGCGCCGCCTCGCTCGTCGCCCTCGCCATCGGCTGCGGCCTCGCGTTCCTCGCGGCGCGGACCGACGCCCCCGCCAGACGGCTCCTCTACTTCACCGGCATCGCCCCGCTGTTCCTGCCGTCGCTGGTCGGCGCCCTGGCCTGGTCGCTGCTCGGCTCCCCGGCCACCGGCTTCCTCAACCTGCTCCTGCACGGCGTCGGGCTCGACATGACCCTCGACATCTACTCGCGGCCCGGGCTGATCATGATCCTGGCCCTCTACTACGCCCCCTACGCCTTCCTCCTCGTGCACAGCGCCCTGTCGCTGATGAACCCCGACCTGGAGGAGGCGGCGTTCGTCCACGGCGGCACCCGCCGCCACACGCTGCGCCGGATCACCTTCCCGCTGGCCATGCCCGCGATCCTGGGCTCGGGCATCCTGATCTTCGCCCTCACCATGGAGAACTTCCCGGTCGCCCAGGTCATCGGCAACCCGGGTCAGGTGGACACCCTGCCCAGCTTCATCTACCGCCTGATGAACGCCTCGCCCTCCCGCGGCAACGAGGCGGCCGCCGTCGCCGTCGTGCTGACCGCCGTCCTCCTCGTCGTCACCGCCATCCAGCAACGGGCCGTGCTGCGACGCAAGTTCACCACCGTCACCGGCAAGGGCGTCAAGGCGAAGCTGATCCCGCTCGGGCGCTGGCGCTGGCCCGCGTTCGCCGCCGCCATGGTCTACTTCGCCCTCGCGGTGGTGCTTCCCGTGACCGCCCTGCTGATCGCGGCCCTCCAGAACTCCCCCTACATCGCCAGCCTGGGGCAGCTCACCGACGCGGACGCCCTCTCGTTCTACAGCCTCGGCGAGATGCTGACCTCGGAGGACTTGCTCCAGGCCGCCCGCAACAGCGTCCTGACCGCCGTCCTCGCCGGCCTCATCGGCACGGCGATCAGCTTCGCCATCAGCTACACCGTGTACCGCACCAACGCGCCGGGCCGCCGGGTGCTGGAGTTCGTCGCGATGTCGCCGCTCGCCGTCCCCGCCATCGTGCTCGGCCTCGGCCTGCTGTGGACCTGGCTCGTGGCCCCCATCCCCGTCTACGGAACGATGGCGGTGCTGGTCGTCGCGTTCCTCGCGGTCTTCCTCCCACAGGGGTACCGCGGCGTCTCGGCCTCCATCCTCCAGGTGGACCGGGACCTGGAGGACAGCGCGGTGCTCCTCGGCTCGCCCCGCGCCAAGGCCGTGTCCTATGTGACGCTGCCGCTGATGCGCGTCGGCATGGTCTCCACCCTCCTGCTGCTCCTGATGCTCTGCATGCGGGAACTGTCCGCCGCGCTCTTCCTGTTCACCTCCGACACCCGGCTGCTCTCCATCCTCATCTTCGACAACTACGACAACGGCGCGATGCAGGGCGCCGCCTGCGTGAGCCTCCTCTACTGCGGCGTGATCCTCGTGATCGCGCTCCTCGCCAAGTCCCTGGGGGCCAAGACCGTGGAGGGATCACGATGACGCGCGTGACACGGACGGGAGAGGCGGGACGGACGAGAAGGGGACGGGTGACGGCGGCGGCGCTCGCCGCCGCGGCCCTCGGGCTCGCCGCGGCCTGCGCGCCCCCGCCCTCGGTCGATGTGGTGGACGCGGAACAGGCGAGCGTCGACACGAGCGACGGGCTCGTGGTGGACGGCGAGCGCATCGCCGACGCCGAGCTGTTCGCCGCCGCCACCGATGAGGGCTCGCTGTCGCTGTACAGCGGCTACGTCGAGAACTCGGAGAAGGAGGTCATCAAGGCGTTCGAGCACGACACCGGCATCGACGTGGAGCTGGTCCGCCTGGTGCCCAACCGGCTCGCCGAACGCGTCCTCAGCGAGCAGGGCGCGGGACGGCTCGGCGCCGACGTGGTGCGCACCTCCGACTACGACATCGCGTCCCGCATGCGGGACGCCGGGGTCTTCGAGGCCCACGAGGTCCCCGACTACGACCAGCTGGACGACACCGTCCGCTACCACGGCGGCGAGTTCTACCGCGTGTTCAACCCCCTGTACACCTTCGCCTACAACACCGTGCTGGTCGACGAGGAGGACGCCCCGACGTCCTGGTGGGACCTGACGGAGGCCGAGTGGCGGGGCGAGCTCGGCATCACCCAGATCGGCGCGGGCGGCAGCTCCCTCACCCTCAACCGCTTCCAGGAGGAGACCCTCGGCGAGGACTTCCTGCCCGCCCTCGCCGACCAGGAGCCGCGCATCTTCGACTCATCGTCCGCCGCCCTCGAGTCCCTGGCCAGGGGCGAGGTCGCCGTCGCGACCGGCGTCGTCAGCAGCGTCAACATCGCCGCGAGCAAGAACGCGCCGGTGAACTTCGTGATCCCCGACGAGGGCATGGCGGCCTACGACTACTTCGTCGGCAAGACGTCGTCGGCGCGCCATGAGGCCGCCGCCGAGCTGTTCGTCGACTGGAACCTGTCCAGGCGCGGCGGCGACGTCTTCCGCCAGATCGGAGAGTTCCCGGCCCGGGACGACCTCACCCCGCCCGAGGTCCTCGGCCAGACGCTTCCGACCCTCGCCAGCGGCGGCGTCGTGCGGATCGACCCCCGGGTCCTCCTGGACCACGCGGCGACCGACCAGCGCCGCTGGCTCGGGCTCTTCGGCTACCTCTGACGGCTGCCCTCGCGGCTCCCCTTGACGAGCCGAACGCCACGCGCGCCACGCTCCGGGGCGGCGCTACCCTGTTCGGACCAGCAGTCCGGATGCAGGGAGGCCGCCCCGCATGACCACATCGCGGACCGAGCGCACCGAGCGGGCCGACGCCCTCCGCAACCGCGAGGCGGTCCTGCGCGCGACCGAGCGGCTCCTCGCGGAGGGCGGGGGCGCGCCGGTCTCCCTCGACCGGGTGGCCGCCCTGGCCGGGGTGGGCAAGGGCACGGTCTTCCGTCGGTTCGGCAGCAGGGCCGGGCTGCTCCAGGCGCTGCTCGAGGAGCGCTCCGCCTCGCTGCGCCTGGCGGTGACGGAGGGTCCTCCCCCGCTGGGTCCTGGCGCGCCGGTGCGGGAGCGGCTGCTCGCCTTCCTGGACGGCCTCGGCGCCGTCGCCGAGGGCAACGCGATCCTGCTCGCCGCCCATGAGCAGGCCTGCGCGGCCGACAAGTACCGCGACCCCAGCTATCTGTTCTGGCACCGCCACCTCAGCGGCCTCTTCGCCGCCCACCACCCCGCCACCGAGGCCGACTTCCTGGCGCACGCCGTGCTCGCGGCGTTCGACGGCGACCTGGTCAGGGAGCTGACGCCCCCCGACGACCCCCGCAGGTTCACCCGCTCCGTCCAGCGGATGGCCGTGGCCCTGCTCGGCGGCGACACGGCGCCCTGACCCCGCGCCCGCGCCGGGAGCGGTCAGCGGTCAGCGGTCCATGCTCCTCACCCCCCGGAAGATCCCGCGCGGCCCGTCCCGCTCAGCGGTCACGGCAAGGGCCCCCTGGGTGTCGGTCCGCAGCACCGTCGCCCCTGCCGACTCCAGGGCGGCGACCGTGCGGGGCGCCGGGTGGCCGTAGCGGTTCTCCGGGCCGCAGGAGATCAGCGCCAGCTCGGGGCTGAGCCGCTCGATGAGCGGCGGGTGCTGACCGGCCGAGCCATGGTGGGCGACCTTCACCACGTCCACCTCGCCGAGGTCCTGGCTCTCCGCCAGCAGCCGCTCCTGGGCGGCCGGCTCGAGGTCCCCTGGCAGCAGCACGGTCAGCGGCCCGGCGCGCACCAGCAGGGTGACGCTCCCGTCGTTGGCCCCGAGGCCCGCGCTCGCCGCGTCGGCGGGCGGCCACAGCACCCGCCAGCTCAGCGCCTCCCCGACCCGGCCCCGCTCGCCCGGCGCCGCAGGCACCACCGGGACCCCCGCCTCCCGCGCCACCCGGTCGACCAGCGCCGCGCCCTCCGGGGGATCGCGCACCGGGGAGGTCTGGACGGCCCCCACCGTGCGGCCCCTCAACACCCCGGCGAGACCGCCGACATGGTCGGCGTGGAAGTGGCTCAGCACCACGAGCGGCACATGGCGCACGCCAAGCTCCCGCAGGCACCGGTCCACGGCCGCGGGCTCGGGCCCCGCGTCCACCACCAGGGCCGAGCCCCCTCCCGCCGCCAGCACCAGGGCGTCGCCCTGCCCGACCTCGCACGCCACCAGCCGCCACCCCGGCGGTGGCCAGCCCGTCAGCAGCCGGGTCAACGGGGGCGGGCGCAGCAGCGCGAGCAGCACGAGCAGCGCGCAGACCGCGGCGAGCCAGGGGCGGCGGGGCACGCGCCGCGCGAGCACGAGCACCCCCGGGGTCACCCCGGCCAGCAGCGCCGCGCCCGACCAGCCGCCGGGCCAGGCGAGCTCGGCGCCCGGCAGCCCGGCGCCGGTCCTGGCCACGGCCGCGATCCACCGGGCGGGCCACCCCGCGCACCAGGCGAACGCCTCCGCCACCGGCATCGCCACCGGGGCGGTCGCCAGGGCGAGCCATCCCAGCACCACGGCGGGCGCGACGGCCGGAGCCGCCAGGAGGTTGCACGGGATGGCCACCAGGCTGGTGCCCTCGGCGAACACCGTGATCACCGGCGCGCACACCATGTGCGCCGCGGCCGCGGCGGCCAGCGCCTCGCTCACCCGGCCCGGCATCCCGCGCGCCCGCAGCGCCTCGCTCCACCGCGGCGCCACGGTCAGTAGCGCGCCGGTGGCGAGCACCGAGAGCAGGAAGCCGAACGAGCGGGCCAGCCCCGGGTCGAACAGGATCAGCAGCAGCACCGCCCCGGCCAGCGTCGACAGCAGCGCGCGGCGCCGCCCGGTGGCCAGGGCCAGCAGCGCGATCCCGCCGCACACCGCCGCGCGCAGCACGCTGGGCTCGGGGCGGCACACCAGCACGAAGGCGAGCAGCAGCCCACCGCCGACCACGGCGGTGACGCGCAGCGGTATGCCGAGGCGCGCGGCCAGCCCGCCGCGCTCGGCGCGCGCCGCGGTGCCAGGGCTGCCGATCAACAGCGCCAGCACGATGGCCACCTGGCTCCCGCTGACCACCACGAGATGGGTGAGCCCGGTGGCCTCGACGGCCGCGTCGAGATCGGGGGTGATGCCCGAGTCGTCGCCGATGACCAGCGCGGGGAGCAGCGCGCCCGCGTCGCCCGGCACGCCATCGGCGGCCTCCCGCAGCCCGGCCCTCAGCCGCCCCGCGAACCGCTGGTGCGCCCCCGGCCCGCCCGTCACCTCCGGCGACCCGGCGTCAGGGACGACGAGCACCGCCGTCAGCTCCCATGCCCGCCCCGGCATCGGCCGCTCGGCGCGGGCCGCCACCCTCAGCCGGGTCGAGGGCAGCAACCGCAGCCACTCGTCGGTCCTTTCGGTCCGGGTGACCAGCAGGACCGGCGACTCCACCCGCCGCGCGCCGCCGCCCGGGGTCAGGACGCGGGTCGCCTCGGCCGCCACGAGCACCGGCCTGGGCGCGCCCGCGGGGGCGCCCGGCCGCTCCCGCGCCTGCCGGGGATCGCCGGTCAGCGTCACCTCGACGGTGACCCGCCGCCCCGCCAGCTCGTCGAGCGGCCCCGCGGAGACCGCGGCCCGATGCAGCCCCGCCACCGCCGAGCCGGCGGCCGCGGACAGCAGCGCGAGCGCCACGGCCACGAGCAGCGGCCCGGCGCCGCGCCGGGCGGCGGGCAGGGCCGCCCCGCAGAGCAGCGCGCCCGCCGCGGCGCAGCAGCCGAAGGAGCCGAGCGCGGCGACCCTCGGGGGCGCGCCGAGGGCCAGGGCCGCCGCCGCCCATGCGGCCCCCGCCGGGGCAAGCAGCCGCAGGTCGACCGGCCCGTCCTGGCGGGGCGCCGGATCGCCGAGCCGGTGCCCTGAGGCGACGTGGACGGGATGGCGTGAGCCGCCGCCCGGCGGCTCAGAGGGTGACACGGTCCCTCAGATCCGCCAGCCGCCGCTCGCCGATGCCGGTGACGTCGCCCAACTCTTCGACGGCGGTGAACGGGCCGTGCGTCTCCCGGTGGGTGACAATGCGCCCGGCCAGCACGGGCCCGATGCCGGGAAGGGTCTCGAACTGCTCGGCCGTCGCGGAGTTCAGGCTGATCGGGCCGCCCTCGGCCCCCGGCGGGCCCGCCGCGGCACCGGGCGCCGTCGGCTCCCCGCCGACCACGATCTGCTCGCCGTCCACCAGGGGCCTGGCACGGTTCAGTCCCTCGGTCGGGGCGCCCGGCTCGCTGCCGCCCGCCGCCTCGATGGCGTCGGCCACGCGCGACCCGGCGGGCAGCGTGTACAGCCCGGGCTCGACGACATCGCCCGCCACGTCGATCACCACCTCGCCCCCCGAGCCAGCCGAACCGGCCGAGTCTTCCGCGTCCTCGGGCGCCGCCGAAGGGCCGCCCTCCTCGGTCGACCGGTCCGACTCGGCTGCCGGGACGCGCTCGGCGACGGCCGCCGCGCGGGGCCGCCCGGTCCAGACGTGGTGCGCGGCGAAGCCCAACGCCACGACCAGCACCACCGCGAGGGCCACCAGCGCCCTGGGCTCGATCCCGCAGCGCTCGCCCACCGCGAGCCGTGCCCGCGCCCACCACGGGAGCCGCGGCGCCTCCTCAGCGGCCGCAGCCTCGGCCGCCGTCTCGGGTGGTGACTCGGTCGGCGGCACGGGAGGCGGCGCCTCGGGCGGCGGGGTCATGGGACGCGCCCTCGTCCCCGCCACGACCGTCAACTCCCCTTGCGCACCCGACCGTTCGCCGGTGAACAGCGCGGCGGCCCGCCCCCGCGCCACGGCCTCGCGCACCGGCCGCCGCCCCGCCGCGCGATGCCGCCCTGGGCCGCCGTCCCTCCGCCCCGCCGGTCCACGCCCCGGCCCGGCACCGATCCCACGCTCACGTCCTCGGATGATCTCCATGACCCCGAAGGTAGGCGCACGAACACCCCCCGAACGGCCCCCGCCGAGATCTGTGGACAACCACCGCCCTGTGGAAAACCCCGTCCCCCACACGAGCGACCCCCACGCCGCCCGCCCTCCTCAGCGCGGCGCCACCACCGCGCCGAGCAGCCCTGGCCCCGTGTGCGCGCCGATCACCGCGCCCACCTCGCTCACATGCAGGTTCACCAGCCCGGGCAGGCGCCCCCGCAGCCGCTCCCCGAGCTGTGTGGCGCGTTCCTCCGAGGCCAGATGGTGCACCGCCACATCGACGGGGCCAGCGCCCGCGTGCTCCACCGCGAGCGCCTCGAGGCGGGCGATCGCCCGCGACGCGGTGCGCACCCGCTCCAGCGGCTCGATCCGCCCCTCGCGCAGCTCGAGCAGCGGCTTGACGGCGAGCGCCGAGCCGAGCAGCGCCTGGGCGGGGCCGATCCGGCCGCCGCGCCGCAGGTGTTCCAGGGTGTCGACATAGAAATACGCGCGCGTTGACCCGGCCCGTTTCACCGCAGCGGCCACCGCGTCATCGGGGGTGCCGCCCGCCGCGACCGCCTCGGCGGCGGCCACCACGCTGAAGCCGAGCGCCATCGCGATCATCGCGCTGTCCACCACGCGCACGGGCACGGGCGCCTCGCGCGCCGCCACGACGGCCGCGTCGTACGTTCCCGAGATCTCGGACGACAGGTGGAGCGACACGATGCCGTCGGCGCCCGCCTCGGCCGCCGCCAGGTAGGCCGCCGCGAACGTCGCGGGCCCAGGGCGTGACGTCGTCACGGGCCGCCGCTGCTGGAGCGCGGTCGTCAACTCCCGCGCCGCCTCGTCCGTGCCGTCCTCGAACGCCGTCCCGCCGAGCACCACCGTCAGCGGAACGACGATGATCCGATGCCGTTCAACCGCCTCCCCCGGCAGATAGGCCGTGGAGTCGGTGACGATGGCGACGGAGCGGGACCGGGGCATGGGACGGAGACTACTTGAGCCCCGCACCGATCAGTCCGCGTCCTCCACGGCCTTCCTCGGCCGCTCCCGAGGAGGCAGGGAGTGGCCCCCGCGGGGCGGCGGCTCGGACGGCGACCAGTGCCGCAGGGCCTTGGCCTCGATGGCGATCTGGTCCTGGAGCGCGTCGAGCCCTTCGACGTTGTCGTGCCGGGCGCGATCCTGGGCCGCCATGCGCAGCGAGTCCGCCGACGCCTTGATCCGGTCGGCGCGCACCCGCAGGTCGGGCAGCCGACCCGCGATCCTGGCCCGGTCGGGCTCGCCGGTCATCAGCGACGCGAGCTCGCCGTCGAGGCGATCGGCGTGGCCCGCCAGCTGGTCGAGGAGGGCGAGCGCCTCGCCGAGCGCGGGGTCACGTTCGGCGCCCGACGCGAGCGTGCCGCGCGTGCTGTCGAGGCTGGCGCGCAACTCCCTGCGCGTGCGCGCCACATCGCCGATCAGGCCCGGCTGGGCCGAGCGCGCGGTGAGACTCGCGTCGGTCACCGCGCGGCGCACCTCCCGCTTGGCGCGGTCGATCCCGCGCCGGGTGGCGCGCACGCCGCGGGCGACCGCGAGCACGAACACCGTGAAGAACAGCAGGGACAGCACGGCGAGCGCGATAGCTATCTCCATAAATCTCCAGAGTAGAGCCATCCGGGCCCGAGTCGGGCCCGGATGTCAGCCAGGAACGACGTTCACCAGCTTCGGCGCCCGCACGATCACCTTCCTGATCGCGGCACCGCCCAGCGCCTCGACGACCCCGGGGGCGGCAAGCGCCAGCTCCTCCAACTCCGTGTCGGAGATGTCGGGTGCCACGTCGAGACGGGCCCTGACCTTGCCCTTGACCTGCACCACACAGGTCACCGTCTCGTCCGTGACATACGCCGGGTCGGCGACGGGGAAGGAGGTGTGCACCACGCTCCCCTCGTGGCCCAGCCTGCTCCACAGCTCCTCGGCGATGTGCGGCGCCAGCGGGGCGATCAGCCGCACCAGCGTCTCAGCGGCCGCCCTGGGCACCCGGTCGATCTTGGTGACGTGGTTGTTCAGCTCGGTGATCTTGGCGATCGCCGTGTTGAACCGCAGCTGTTCCAGGTCTTGGGCCACGCCGTGGATCGCCTTGTGCATCGCGCGCAGCGTCGCGTCGTCAGGGGCGTCGTCGACGACCGAGACCTCGCCGGTCGTCTCGTCCAGGACGTTGCGCCACAGCCGTTGCAGCAGCCGGAACTGGCCGACGACCGCGCGGGTCTCCCACGGCCTCGAGACGTCAAGCGGGCCCATCGCCATCTCGTAGAGCCGCAGGGTGTCCGCGCCGTAGGAGGCGAACACCTCGTCGGGTGAGACGACATTCTTCAACGACTTGCCGATCTTGCCCAGCTCGCGCCGCACCGGCTCGCCCCGGTGGACCCAGCCGTCGCCGACCTCCTCGACCTCGGCGGCGGGCACGGGGAAGCCGCGGCTGTCGCGGTAGACATACGCCTGGATCATGCCCTGGTTGAACAGCTTGTGGTACGGCTCGGCCGAGGAGACATGCCCCAGGTCGAACAGCACCTTCTGCCAGAAGCGGGCGTACAGCAGGTGCAGCACGGCGTGCTCGGCGCCGCCGACGTACAGGTCGACGCCGCCGGTGCTCATGCCCTCGCGGGGGCCCATCCAGTACCGCTCGATCTCGGGGTCGACCAGCGCGCGGTCGTTGAACGGGTCCAGGTAGCGCAGCTGGTACCAGCACGAACCCGCCCAGTTGGGCATGGTGTTGGTCTCGCGGCGGTACTTCCGCGGCCCGTCGCCCAGGTCGAGCTCGACATGGACCCAGTCGTGGTTGCGCGACAGGGGTGTCTCGGGCTGGGTGTCCGCGTCCTCGGGGTCGAACGTCCGCGGGGAGTAGTCGTCGACCTCGGGCAGCTCGAGCGGCAGCATCGTGTCGGGCAGCGCGTGCGCCACGCCGTCCTCGTCGTAGACGATGGGGAACGGCTCGCCCCAGTACCGCTGGCGGCTGAACAGCCAGTCCCGCAGCCGGTAGGTGACCGTGCCCTCGCCCGCGCCGCGCTCGCCCAGCCAGGCGTTGATCCGCTCCTTGGCCTCGGCCACGCCGAGCCCGTCCAACGAGACGCCGGGGGCCGAGGAGTTGATCAGGTGTGCTTCACCCGAGGTGAACGACCCGTCCCAGGTGGCCGGGTCGGTGCCGCGCCCGTCGGTGGGCTCGACCACGCAGCGCATGGGCAGCCCGAAGGCGCGGGCGAACGCGAAGTCGCGGCTGTCGTGCGCGGGGACGGCCATGATCGCGCCGGTGCCGTACCCGAGCAGGACGTAGTCGGCGATGAAGACGGGGATCCGCTCGCCGTTGACGGGGTTGGTCGCGTGGACGCCGGTGAAGACGCCGGTCTTCTCCTTGGCCTCGGCCTGGCGCTCGACGTCCGACTTGGCGGCGGCCTGCTTGCGGTAGGCCGCGACCGCCTCGGCGGGCGTGGCGTGCCCGCCGGTCCACTCCCCCGGCGTGCCCTCGGGCCAGGCGGCGGGGACGACCTCCTCGACCAGCGGGTGCTCGGGCGCCAGCACCAGATAGGTGGCGCCGAACAGCGTGTCCTGCCTCGTGGTGAAGACGGTCACCGAGGCGTCGTCGGCGACGGGGAAGTCGACCCTGGCACCATGGGAGCGACCGATCCAGTTCCGCTGCTGGATCTTGATGGCCTCGGGCCAGTCGACGGTGTCCAGGTCGTCGATCAGGCGGTCGGCGTAGGCGGTGATCCGCATGTTCCACTGGCGCAGGCGGGCCTTGAACACCGGAAAGTTCCCGCGCTCGGAGCGGCCTTCCGCGGTCACCTCCTCGTTCGCCAGGACGGTGCCGAGGCCCGGGCACCAGTTGACCGGGGCGTCGGCGGCGTACGCCAGGCGGTGGGCGCTCAGCACGTCGGCGCGCTCGGCGGGCGACAGCTCGGCCCACGCGCGCCCGTCGGGGGTGGGCCGCTCGCCCGACGCGAACAGCTCGACCAGCTCGTCGATCGGCCGGGCCAGGCCCGCCTCCTCGTCGTACCACGCGTTGAAGACGCGCAGGAAGATCCACTGCGTCCAGCGGTAGTAGTCGGGGTCGATGGTGGCGAACGAGCGCCGCGTGTCGTATCCCAGGCCCAGGCGCCGCAGCTGGGTGCGGTAGGTCCTGATGTTCGCCTCGGTGGAGACGCGGGGGTGGGTGCCGGTCTGCACGGCGTACTGCTCGGCGGGCAGGCCGAACGCGTCGAAGCCCAGGGTGTGCAGGACGTTGTGCCCGCTCATGCGCTGGAAGCGGGCGTAGACGTCGGTGGCGATGTAGCCGAGCGGGTGGCCCACGTGCAGCCCCGCCCCCGAGGGGTAGGGGAACATGTCCATGATGAACTTCTTGGGCCTGGCCGCCCGCCCGCTGTCGTCCGCCAGGTCCCCGGTGGGGTTGGGCGTCTCGTACGTGCCGTGCCGCTCCCAGTAGTCCTGCCAGCGCGCCTCGATGTCCGCTGCCAGGGCGGCGTCGTACCTGTGTGTCTCGCTCATCGTCTTCGAAGCTCCATCGGTCGTCATCCGCCACGCCATGAAAAAACCCCTCGCACAAGGAGGGGTAGCCACGCTGACGTCGTCCTGACGTTCGTCAGCGCGGCTGCGTAAGCAGAAGGCGTACGGCACGCATGCCGACAGGGTAGCGCACGGGGCCCGGCGCGGCCCTGGCGAGCGAACGGGTCACCCGGCGGTGGGGGCGGGCGCGGCGGCGGGGGCGAGCCAGCCCTCCCTGGCCGCCAGCTCCCTGGCGGTGCGGACCAGCGCGGCGACCGCGGGCGGGGCGCTGCCGCGCGGGCGGACGAGGGCGAGCGGGACGCGGGGCAACGGGTCGCTGACCGGCAGGTGGGCGGCGGTGGGCAGCAGGTGCTCGGCGACGGAGCGGGGCAGCAGCATGAAGCCGCCGCGTAGGATCTCCCGGTGGTGGCGCAGCCCGGGCACGGGATTCTCCCAGACGGGGAACGTCTCGCCCGTCGCGCGCAGGGCGCCGAGCACCGCGTCCACATAGCCGGGCGCGAGCTCCCTGGCCAGGAAGCGGAACGTCTCGCCGCGCAGCTCGGACAGCGCCACGGCGGGGCGCGCGGCCAGCCGGTGCCCGGCACGCACCACGACGACGCACTCCTCCTCCCGCAGCACCTCGGCGACCCAGCCGTCGGGCACGGGCGGATACCGGCCGATGGCCAGGTCGAACGCGCCGTCGGCCAGGGCGGCGGGCAGCTCGGCGTCCCAGGTCTCCCTGGTGGCCACGCGGATCGCCGGGTGGCGCCGGGCCAGGGCGGCTATCAGCTGCGGCAGCTCGGCGTGGGCGACGCTCGGGCCGTAGGCGACGCGGACCGCGCCGCCCGCCGCGCGGGCGGCCTGCCGGGTGCGGGCCACGGCGCGCTCGGCGTGGTGCAGCACGTCGCGCGCCTCGGCCACGAAGACCTCGCCCGCCGCGGTGAGCCGCGTGGGCCTGCGCAGGAAGAGGGCGAGCCCCAACTCCCGCTCGAGCGCGCCGATCTGGCGGCTGAGCGGGGGCTGGCTCATGTGCAGCCGCGCGGCGGCGGCCTGGAAGCTCCCGGTGTCCGCGATCGCGATCACGTACCGCATCAGTCTCAGATCGACGGCCATGCCCTGAGGGTATGTCGGGTGACATAAAGGGACTGTTCGTTTCGGAAGTGACCGGGAAACGCTCTCAACGCCCTTGCTCGCAGAGCATTCGCCGGAGAAGAGAGCGAAAAAACATGTCTGAGACGGACGGTGACGGAACGTCGGGCGCCTCGCGCCGCCACCTGCTCGCGGCGGGTGGCCTCGCCGCGGCCGCCGGAGCCGGGGCCCTGGCCCTCGGCGCGACCGGCTCGGCCGCCGCGTCGGGGGCGGGGGGCCGCGGCGCGGGCGCGTTGATCACCAGGCGGTTCCCGGCCAGCGGGGAGCGGATCCCGGTGATCGGGCTCGGCACGTTCATGACCTTCGACACCCTGCCCGGCGCCCCCCGCGGCCACCTCCGCGACATCGTGCGGCGCTTCCTGCGGGCCGGGGGCGCGGTGATCGACACCTCGCCGCTCTACGGCGCCGCCGAGGCGAACACCGGCTGGGCCATCGCCGGGGCCGCCGATGACGTCTTCCTCACCAACAAGATCTGGTCCACGGGCGAGTACCTGTGGGACGACAGCCACGCGCTGCGCTCACTGGAGCGCTCGATGGAGCGGCTCTCCCGCGACCGCCCGCTGTCCGTCGTGACGTGCCACAACCTGGTCAACGTCGACGTCGTCCTGCCGCTGCTGCACGCCTGGCGGAAGGAGGGCCGCATCCGCCACCTCGGGGTGACCCACCACGACACCGCCTACTTCGACCTGCTCGCCGACTGGGTCGAGCGCGGCGCCCTCGACTCCCTCCAGGTCCGGTACTCGATCCGCACGCGCGACGCCGAGCGGAGGGTGCTGCCCGCCGCGGCCGACCACGGCACGGCCGTGATGGTCAACATGCCGCTGGAGAAGGGGCGTCTGCACGCGGTGGTCGGCGACAGGCCGCTGCCCGACGAGGCCCTTGAGCTGGGGATCGACAGCTGGGCCGAGCTGTTCCTGAAGTGGGTCGTCGCGCACCCGGCGGTCACCTGCGCGCTGCCCGCGACCTCGCGCCCCGAGCACCTGGAGGAGAACGTGCGGGCGATGCGCGGCGCGTTGCCCGACCCGGGGGCCCGCGAGCGGCTCGCGGCGACGCTGGCCGGGCTGCCGGGCTTCGCCGACATCGAGACCGCGCCCTGGTACCCGGGCAAGTCCTACCCCGGGCTGGTCTCGCGGGCCCAGGCGGCACTGCGGGAACGGAGCCCCTGGTGGCCGTCCTGACCGGGCCGCGCCGCCAGGGCCCCGTCCCTCACGCGGCGCTGAGGACCGGCTGGTCGAGGACGCGGCCGAGGAAGCCGCGCATGTAGCCCGCGACGGCGTCGAGGTGGCTCTCCAGCGCGAAGTGCCCGGTCGGCAGGAGGTGCACCTCGGCGTCGGGCAGGTCGCGCCGGAACGCCCTGGCCCCTTCGGGTCCGAAGATCCCGTCGTGGGCGCCCCACACCGCGAGCAGCGGGACGCGGCTGGTGCGGAAGTACTCCTGGACCCGCGGATAGAGGGCGATGTTCGTCGCGTAGTCGCGGAAGAGCGCGAGCTGGACGAGGTCGTTGCCCGGCCTGGCGAGCAGGCCGAGATCGTGCTTCCAGGTGTCGGGGCTCACCAGGCTCGGGTCGTCGACGCCGTTGAGGTACTGCCAGCGGATCTCGTCCTCGGTGAACGCCTGGCGCGCGGCCGTCTCGTTCGCCGGGGAGGGGTCCGCGGCATAGGAATTGAGGCCGGCCCAGAACTCCTGGACGAATCCCTCCTCGTAGGCGTTGCCGTTCTGGGAGACGATCGCCGTGACGCGCTCGGGCGCCCTGAGGGCCAGGCGCCAGCCGATGGGGGCGCCGTAGTCCTGGACATACAGGGAGAAACGCTCCACGCCGAGGCGGTCGAGCAGGCCCTCGGTGAGGTCGGTCAGCGCCTCGAATCCGTAGTCGAACTCATCGACCGTGGGCATGCCGGAATATCCGAAGCCGAGGTGGTCGGAGGCGATGACGCGGTAGCGGTCGGCGAGTTCCGGGATGAGATGCCGGAACATGTGCGAGCTGGTGGGGAATCCATGGAGCAGCAGGATCACGGGAGCCCCGGAAGGCCCGGCCTCCCGGTAGAAGATCCGCTGCCCGTTCACCATGTCCGTCCTGTGGTGCACGGCGGTCATGTTCCGGCCTCCTGCCTGTGGGCGCGTGCGACGACGCGAAAGAGTCGCAGGCACCCCGCCGCCGCGCAACAAGGCTCGCCAGCCGCCCGCCCGGGGAGCGCGCAACGGCCCAACGCGCGCCCCGGGCGACCCACGTGTCAGTCCGCCACCCTGCTCCTGCTCTGGTAGAGGAGGTCGGCGTACTCGGGGTGGTGCCCGATCCAGCCCGCGTAGAACGGGCAGGTGGCCAGCACCCGCAGCCCCGCCTCGCGCGCGGCGTCGAGCGACACGCGCGCGAGCGTCGAGCCGATGCCCTGGCCCTCGTGGGCCGGATCCACCTCGGTGTGGAGGAAGACGATCAACTCCGGGGTGCGCAGATACTCCGCGAAGCCCGCGACCTTCGCCCCCTCCCCTTCGCCCCGGCCGTCCTGGCCGGTGAGCCGCGCCTCGAAGCGCCGCGCCTCGGGGACGTCCACGATCTCGACCGCCATGGGCGATCACCCCATCTCTCGTTCATCGGCCACGGCCGAGGCCGCAGCCGCGACCGCGCCCACGCTACAAAATCGCGGTACCGGAACGGCTCCTGTATTGACGGCGTCACCGGCGGCTGCCATGGTCTAGACATGACGCGGACATGGTCTAGACCTTGGACCGGTTCGCGCCACCCCCTGCTCCCCCACGGCCCCGCATGCTCCTCCGCCGAGCGGATTGTCATGAACGCTGTTATGAACGCTCTTCTGAACGAGGCAACGCTCGGCGCGCGCTGATCACCGTTCCTCACCTCACAGGCGCCCTTTGATGCGAAGGGGACAACTCACCATGTCCATCAGCTTCCTGAAACGTCTTCCGCTCGGACGTTCGGCGGTCATCGTCGCGCTCGCGGCGATCTTCGCCACCCTGTTCGTCGCACCGCCCGCGCACGCCGCCGAGGGCCCGATCCGCGGCCTCGGCGGCAAGTGCGTCGACGTGGCGGCGGCGAACAACGCCAACGGCACGCCCGTGCAGCTCTACGACTGCAACGGCACCGGCGCCCAGCACTGGAACGTCGGCGGCGACGGCACCATCCGCGCGCTGGGCAAGTGCCTCGACGTCACCAGCGGAGGGCGCACCGACGGCACGCCCATCCAGCTGTGGGACTGCACCGGCAGCCCGAACCAGCGGTGGGTGGTCACCGGTGCCGACGACATCGTGAACCCGCAGGCCGACAAGTGCCTCGACGTGCGCGACCGCAGCACGGCCAACGGGACGCGGCTCCAGCTGTGGACCTGCACCGGCGCGTCGAACCAGAAGTGGTCGGCGCCCGGCGGGGGCGGCAACCCGAACCCCGCGGCGTTCGTGGTGAGCGAGGCCCAGTTCAACCAGATGTTCCCGAACAGGAACCCCTTCTACACCTACAGCGGCCTCGTCCAGGCGCTCAACTCCTACCCCGGCTTCGCCAACACCGGCAGCGAGACCGTGCGCAGGCAGGAGGCGGCGGCGTTCCTCGCCAACGTCCACCACGAGACCGGCGGCCTGGTCCACATCGTCGAGCAGAACCAGGCCAACTACCCGAACTACTGCGACTGGGGCCAGCCCTACGGCTGCCCGGCCGGTCAGGCGGCGTACTACGGGCGTGGCCCGATCCAGCTCAGCTGGAACTTCAACTACAAGGCCGCGGGTGACGCGCTGGGCATGGACCTGCTGAACAACCCCTGGCGCGTGGAGCGCGAGTCGGCCGTGGCCTGGTCCACGGGGCTGTGGTACTGGAACACCCAGAGCGGGCCCGGCACCATGACGCCGCACAACGCGATGGTGAACCAGGCGGGCTTCGGCCACACGATCCGCGCCATCAACGGCTCGCTCGAGTGCGACGGGCGCAACCCCGGCACCGTGCAGAGCAGGGTGAGCCGCTACCAGCAGTTCACCGGCATCCTGGGCGTCGCCCCCGGCGGCAACCTCTACTGCTGACCCACGACGCCCTCCCCACCCCCGCGCGGCCCGGAACCCCACGTCCGGGCCGCGCGGTTCCCCGTGGGGGGGCACGCCAGGGGCGCGGGGCGTGGCACAACGCGACCGCGGCGGCGCCCGTCGAACGAGGCGCCGCCGCGGGGCGGTGGGGGTCGGAGGGGGATCCGGGGTCAGCAGCGCGCGAGCGCCTCGGGCAGCTGGTCGCGGGAGGCGATGCCGAGCTTCCGGTAGACCTGGCTGAGGTGCCACTCCACCGTCTTCACCGTGACGAACAGGATGTTGGCGATCTCTCTGTTCCGCTTGCCGTCCGCCGCGAGCACCGAGACGCGCATCTCGCGCGGCGTGAGCCCGGGCATACCGGCGCGCGGGGTCTCCCGGACGCGCACGCCCAGGCTCGCGAGCTTCCTGCGCGCCTCCCTGCTGGTCGCCAACGCGCCGATCCCGTCGGCGATCTCGTCGGCCGCGCGGAACCGCCGCCGCGCCTGGGTGGCGTAGCCCGCGTCCCGCAGCCTGGTGCCGAGCCGCACCAGCTCGTTGGCCTCGAGGCCCGGCGTGCCCGCCGCGGCGAGCATCGACACGGCCTCCTCGAGCGCCTCGATCGCCTGGGCCGCGGGGAGCGTACGCGCGTAGGCGCCGAGCGCCACCCCCGTGATGTGGTCGGCGCCGAACGCCCGCGCCGTGGCCAGGTGCGCGGCGCCCATGGACCGCGCCTCGTCGAACCGGCCGAGGTCGGCCAGGCCGTGCACGGCGCGCGGCGCGGGATTGAGCGCGCAGCAGCGCGCGCCCCACTCGTCGAGCAGCTCGCGCGTGCGCAGGAAGTCGGCCACGCCCGCCTCGGTGTCCCCCTGCGCGACGAAGAGGCGGCCACGGGCCACCATGAGCGGCAGGAACAGCGTCCGGCGCGGCATGTCGAGCGAGGCGGCGTGCCGTTGGTACGCCTCCGCGGCCGTGTCCACCTGGTTGCGCAGGACCAGCAGGTCGATCAGGGCGAGGATGGCGAAGGGCCGCCCCACCGAGAGGCGCCCGAGGTCGCCCGTCGTCCGCTCCAGGGTCGCGGTGGCGTCGGTGTCGGCCTCGGAGAGCATGCCCCGGTTGAGGTTGACATAGGCGCGCAGCGCCCTGAGGTCGTCGGACGCCTGGCTCGAACGCAGCACCTCCGCCTCGTGGATGGCGTTGTCCAGGATGCTGCCCGCCTCGGTGATCCGGCCGCAGCACAGCAGGCACATCGCGACGCACCAGGCCGCCTCGCCGCCGTCGTGCTCGTCGGTGACCGAGACTCCGGCGAGCAGCGCCTCGTCGCACAGCCGCAGGACGTGGGCGGCCGTCGCGCCGGTGATGAGCGCGGCGAGCGCCCGTCGGGCGCGCTCGCCGCTCCTGGAGGCGGGCCCCTGGCCCTCGAGCCGGGTGAACGCCTCCTGCGCGGGCGGCAGGATCTGCGACAGCTTCGTCATCTCGGAGCGCAGGCGGGGCACGAGCGAGCCGGGGCGCTCGCCGACCTCGCGGTGCGCGGCGTTGAGCACGCCCATCGCCTCCTCGTAGCGCGCGTGGGCGGTGAGCGCGCCGCTGAGGTTGAGGGCGATGGAGGCCCGCTCGGCCGGGTCGTCGGCCAGGTCGAGGGCGTCTCTCAGGTGCTGGGTGGCCCGGGGGTCGCCGGTCCGCAGCTCGGCCTCGCCGAGCCCGGCGAGCAGGGAGCAACGCGCGTCATCGGACACCGTTTCGAGCAGGGCGCGGCGGTAGAGGGTGGCGGCGAGCGGGAAGTCGCCGTTCAGCAGGGAGCGTCGACCCGCGGCGATGAGGGTCTCGCCCACCCGGCTGTCCTTGGACGGGGGCGTGTGCAGCAGGTGGTCCGCGACCTGCTCGGCCGGGGCGCCGCCCGCGATGAGCGTCTGGGCGGCGGAGTAGTGGGCGCGGTAGCGGAAGGTCTGGGGCAGGTGCTCGTAGACGGCGTTGCGGACGATGGGCGCGATGTACCGCAGCGGGGCGTCGGGCTCCACGAGGCCCGCGTCGACGAGGGCTTCGGCGGCCTCGGTGGCCTCGGCGAGGGTGAGCTCCGCGGTCTCGGCGAGCTGGGGAAGGTCCCCCGACGAGCCGAAGACGGCCAGGGTGCGGGCGAGCGCGAGGGCGCCGCGCGCGCCTGGCCCGGATATGTGCTCGATCCAGCCCTGGACGACGCGGGATATCGTCCGGGGCCCGATGCGGGCGATGAGGTCGGGCCGGTCGACGCCGTCGGCCCCGGGCCGCGCCCTCAGCTCGTCGACCAGCTCGTTGAGGAAGAACGGATTCCCGGCGGTGGCCTCGTAACAGGCCAGGACCGACTCGGCGTTGAGCGGAACGCTGAGCGCGGCGGACACGTACTCGCGGACGCCGTCCCTGCTGAGGGCGCCGATGTGCACTCTGTTCGGGGCGTGCGGGTCGAGGAGGGCGCGGGCGACGCCGCTCTCCCCGCCGCGGTGGGAGGGGACCGCCGCGGCGCACACGAGGATGCGGTAGGGGCCGAGCCTGCCGCGCAGGCTCTCGAGGAAGCGCAGCGACGGGGCGTCGACCCACTGGAGGTCGTCGAGCAGGACGAGCAGGGGCTTGCCCTCGGAGACGTTGACGAGCAGGTGACAGAGGCCGTCGACGATCGCCTCCTCCTGGGCGGCCTCCGTCTCGTGGGCGGGTCCCTCGTCGCCGTAGCCGAAGAGCGGGGCGGCGGAGGCGGCGGGGCCCGAGAGCGCGGCGTCGCGCCGG
Organism: Streptomyces radicis; assembly: GCF_003626575.1. Classification (GTDB taxonomy): domain Bacteria; phylum Actinomycetota; class Actinomycetes; order Streptomycetales; family Streptomycetaceae; genus Streptomyces; species Streptomyces radicis. Next base: position 420,952 of record NZ_RBDY01000003.1, read on the forward strand.
TCGGTGCCGACGCGGGCGAGCCACTGCTCGAAGAGCTGACGCACCACTCCGTGACGGAACGTCGACTCCAGCTGGTCACCACATGCCTGGAGCGTCGTGAAGCCTTCCGAGACGGCCTGCTCGCGAACGGCCTTGAGGAGTGAGGTCTTTCCCGTGCCGAATGTCCCTTCCACCAGGACGAGGCCGCCGCTTCCGTTCCGGCAGGCCCGCACCATCGCGCGGAGATAGGACAGCTGGGTGCGACGCTCCACCGTGGGGCGGAAATCGGCCGGGGCCGTGGAATGCGGCCTCGGCGTCGCATAGGCGTACATCAAAAAAAGTCCCCCATTTCCGGACAATCACGCACTTTTGAACCCTCGTCAGGCCCGGTCACAGATGGCCGGACAAGGGACTTCACAGCAGCGGATAACGCGATCCGGGATTGCCGGTCCGCGCGCCGCATTGGGCAGGTCACACCCAAGCGGTGATGTTCAAGACGCGGTCAAGACTAGCCCAACCCGCCTATTTCAGGAACGTGCGACTCACTTCGGCGGGTGGGCCCCGGCAATATGCCGTGGCGGACGGCCCACCGGGCCGAGGAGCGTCACAGAAACGTCTTGGCCAGTTCACGTGGAGGCAATCGCCTCGGCGATTCCGATCACCCCGACTCGGCCGACTCTTTGGCGAGCACTTTCGCCAACTCCTCCCGCGAGCTTATGCCCAGCTTTCGGTAGACTCTGTTCAAGTGCCATTCCACGGTCTTGATCGTGACAAAGAGCGTGTGGGCTATATCACGGTTTCGTTTCCCCTCCGATGCGAGCACGGCCACCCTCCGCTCCTGGTCCGTCAGACTGCACGCCCCTGTGGCGTCGGTGACGCGGACGCGGACCCCCATGGCCGAGAGCTCCGCCTTGGCCACCTTCATCGGGCCCCAGGCGCCGCACCCCTGCGCCGCCTTCATCCCGGTGGTCAGCCGCTGCCTGGCCTGGGTCAGCAGGCCCTGGCGGCGCAGCGCGGTGCCGAGCTCGATGAGCGCGACGGCGTGTTCGAGGCGCGCGTCGCTGCGCGCCAGGATGTCGACCGCCTCCTCGAGCCGGTCGATGCCCTCGCCCTCGGGCGCGGCGGCGGCCGAGGCGCGCAGCACGGCGGCCACGACGCGGGGCGCCCCGAACGCCCGCGCCGTCGGCACCCATTGCTCGCTCTCGAACGCCGCCTCCTCCGCCCGGCCCGCGCGGACCTTGGCGATCGCCGCCTCGGCCGCGGGCAGCAGGGTGGGGTTGTCCAGGTGCCACTCCTCCATCACCCGGCACGCGCTGAGGATCTCCTCGATGCCCGCGTCCAGCTGCCCCGAGGCGATGCGCAGCCGCCCCCTGGCGAACATGATCGAGGTGTGCAGGATGGGCCAACGCAGCAGCGCGCCCCGGTCGTAGCGCTGGAGCACGGCCTCGGCGGCGGCGAACTCGTGGCGGGCGGTGAGGACTTCGGTCATGGCCGCCACGGCGTACGCGATGGCCGAGCCGGCCACCCGTCTGGTCCTGTCGAGGACCTTCTGCGCGTCGTTCCGCGCCTCGTCGAGCCGCCCGCGCCGGCAACGGACCCAGGCCCGCAGCGAGTAGGCGGCGTCGATGGCCAGCGCCATGCCGCGCTGCTGGGCCGCCTCGACGATGAGCGTGAGCAGGCGCTCGGCGTCGGCGAGCCGGTCGCAGTAGGCGAGGGCGAGGGCGGTCAGGCACCACGAGTGGGCGCCCAGGTCGTGCTCGGGAAGGGCGATCCCGTCCCCCGGGATGGTCCTGACGACGTCCTCGGCCAGGGCGACGACCACGGCGGCGGGCTCCCCGCGCCGCAGCGCCTCGACGGCCCGCTCGGCGGTGAGCATGGGCCGCAGCCCGGGGTTGGCCGCGAGACCGGCCTCGAGACGCCGCAGCCGCCGGGAGGCGGCCGGTCTCAGCTCGGCGGCGCGGTGGGCGGTGCTGAGCAGGGCGATGTCGAGCATCGTGCACTCCCCCTCGCCCGTGGGGCCGCTCTCCTCGCGCAGCTCCTCGAGCAGGGCGGTCGCCCGCTCGTGGCGGCACTCGAGGACCAGGGCCATGAACAGGTCGAGGCCGATGCGCGCCCGTTCGTCGGGGTCGGTGCTCAGGCGTAAGGCCCGGGAGAGGTGCTCCTGGGCCTCGGACCTGTGGACGCGCAGCTCGGCCCTGCCCAGGTCGATGAGCAGCTGCCGCAACTCCTCGTGCCCCGGCGGCTCCTGGAGCGCGCGGCTCAGATAGGCCACGGCCGCGGCGTCGTCGCCGTCGGCGGCCGACTTGGCCGCCGCCTCGCGCAGCACGGCGACGGCCTCCTCGCTCCCCGCGGTGGGGGCGCGCACCAGGTGGTCGGCGATCTCCTGGGCCGGGGCGGCCGCCGCGACCAGCACCTCGGCGGCCCTGGCGTGGGCGGCGCGGCGGACGCTGACCGCAAGGTTCCGGTAGACGGCGGTGCGGACGATGGGGTGGATGAAACGCGGCGGGGTCTGCGGGTGGAGCAGGCCGATGTCCGCCAGCACGCCCAACGCCTCGGCGGCCGTGGGCTGGTCGAGCCCCGACACGTCGATGGCGTACATCAGGTCGGCCTCGGTGCCGAGCACGGCCATCGCCTCGATGAGCCGCACGGCCGACGGCGGCAGGGGCGCGAGCCTGCGCAGCACGTGGTGCACGACCTTGGAGGGGGCCAGGTCGAAGACCCGCGCGGGGGCGATGTCCTCCTTGTGCCCGACCTGGGCGAGCTCGCCGAGCAGCTCGTTGAGGAAGAACGGGATCCCGCCGGTGGCCCGGTGGCACGCGGTGGCGAGCGTGCCGCCGCGCTCCTCGCCGAGCGCGCGGGTCACGTGCTCCCACACGCCCTCCTCGCTCAGCGGGTCGAGCCGCAGGAGCTGGGCGGAGGGGCGGGAGACGATGGCCCGGGTGATCTCGGCCTGGTGGCCGCTCTCGGCCGGGTCGGTGGTCATCGCGAGCAGGATGCGCCGGTCGGCGAGCCGGGCCGCGAGGTAGTGGAGGAAGCGCAGCGACGGGGTGTCGATCCACCCGCTGTCGTCGAGCAGGAGCGCCACGGGGCGGTACTCGGCGATGTGGACGCACATCCAGTACAGGCCGTAGAGAAGGCTGTGATGGCGCTGGTCCTCGGAAGCGGACGATCCGTTTCCGCCGAAGTCGAACAACGGGGCGGCGAACGCCGCGGGGCCGCGCAGCACGCGGCGGCGCACTTCGGGCGTCGCGGAGTTCAGCCAGTTGTCGAAGAGTTGATGGACGGCGCCGTACGGGAATCCGCTCTCGTATTCGTTGCTCTGGGCGTGGAGGACGAAGAACTCGTTCTCCGTCGCGCGGTCAAGCAGGGTCGCGAGGAGCGAGGATTTCCCGAGTCCTGGGGCGCCCTCTATGACGAGGAGCTGACCTTCTCCGTCCCGGCACGCCTTCACCGCTCCGTCAATGGCATTCAGTTCGTGGTCGCGCTCGGTCATCAGGCTGCTTGACATCTGCATGCCACACTCCGCTCCCCGTCACCTTGCCCAAGGTTAAAAGATCCGTTGGTTGGATGCTGGCAGATTCCGCAAACGGAAGGCTGTGCCCGTGCGAACGGCGGCCACGGGCACAGCCGGTGGCGACGCGGACCACGGGCCGCGCGGCGCCTGACGCCGGACGTCAGTCCTTCACGGGGCGCATGTCGCTCAACCCCCAGAAGACCTGGAGGCTTTCGATGAGCCCCTCGGCGTTGACCGAGAAGACGTCGAGGGCCCGCACCTCCACGCGGGCGCCGCTGCGCGGCTCGAGGGGGTTGAGCGACGTGGCGGCCGCGGGGATCGCGATCTGTTTGCCGTCCATCGCCGCGGACGGGTCGCCGACCTCGTGGACGGTGAGGTCGTGGGCGAGGACGTTCTCGTAGTACTTGCGCACCGCGGCGGGCCCGCTGTGCGGGTCGTGCCCGACGGGGTCCTGCACGACGGCGTCGTCCGAGAAGAGCGCCACGATGTCGTCGAGCTTCCCCGCGTTGAGCGTCTCGAAGTAGTGCAGCACGATGTCCTTGCGCTTCTGCTCGTCGAGCATCAACTTCCTCCTGGTGACTTCGGAAGGGAACGCGGCCAGGTGCAGGTAGTCACGCCCGTCGTACGGGGGCGTGATCTCGCCCAGCCAGTAGCGCCCACGCTGGAACGCGTAGGTCGGCAGGTCCACGCGCCTGGCGCCCGTCCCGGCCAGGACGGCGCCCCAGTCGGCGGACGCGCCGCGCACATACGGCGCGGCCAGCGCGGCGAGCGCCGCGGCCACCGTGGTGGCGGTCAGCGTGATCGTGCCGGGGGCCTGGCTCGTGGGCGCCTCGGGGCGGGCCAGCCAGTGCGCGGGGTCGGTCAGCCGCTCCGCGCCGACCGCCTCGCCGGTGCCCGCCTCCCGCAGCGGCCTGCCGCCGGTGAAGGTCACCCGGGCGAGCGCGGCGCGCAGCTCGGGCTCGGCACCGTCCGGCCCGGCGTGCGCGGCGGCCAGCAGCGCCGCGGCGTCCTCGAGGGACAGGCGGCCCGCGGCGTGCGCGGCGGCCAGCGCCCCCGCGCCGTGGAACAGGTACTCCTCGGCCTCGGCGCCCCAGCTCTCGTAGAGCCGCGTCAGCGCCACCTCGCGCGCGAACGCGTCGGCCTGCGGCGTCGGGGCGGGCAGCCGCACGTCGAGGTGCGCGCGGACGGTGTCCCACGCCTCGGCGAACGGCGGGAACGCCTTGTACAGCGCGTCGGTCGAGCCGCCGGGGGCGCCGGTGAAGAGCAGCGCCGTGCGGACCCTGCCGGTGGAGGGCTCGGGGCAGGTGAGGACGTGGGCGGCGGGCTCGTCCCGTTCCCACTCCCCCTCCAACACGGCGAGCGCGTCGAGGAGTTCGGCGCGGTCGGCGGCGGTGATCAGCGCGCGGTGCTCGAACGTGGCGCGCCCCGTGGCCAGGGAGTGGGCGATGTCGGCCTGGGCGAGCTCGGGGTGCGCGGCCAGGTGCTCGCGCAGCCGCCCCGCCTGGGCGCGCAGCCCCGCCGCGGAGCGGGCGGAGAGCGGGAAGGGCAGGGTGTCGCCCGCGTGCGCGGCGGCCACGGGCTCGCCCGAAGGCCCGGCGCCGAAGGGCGGTTCGCCCGGGGGCTCCTCCAGGATGAGGTGCACCTGAGTGCCGCTCGCGCCGAACGACGAGACGCCCGCCCTGCGCGGCGCGGCGCCCCGCTCCCAGGGCTCGTGCTCGGTGACGAGCCGCACGGTGCCTTGCGACCAGTCGACCTGGGAGACGGGCGTCGAGGTGTGCAGCATGGCGGGCAGCAGCCCGTGCCGCATCGACAGGATGGTCTTGATGACGCCCACGACGCCCGACGCGTTCTGCGGGTGGCCGATGTGGGACTTGGCGGTGCTCAGGCGCAGCGGCCCGTCGGCGGGGCGGCCCCTGCCGTAGGTGGCCTGGAGCGCCTCGACCTCGACGGCGTCGCCGAGCTGGGTGCCGGTGCCATGGCCCTCGACGGCGTGGATCTGGTCGCCGGTCAGGCCCGCCTCGGCCAGCACCCGCTGGATGAGCTGCTGTTGCGACTTGGCGTTGGGCGCGGTGAGGCCGTTGCTCGTGCCCTTGTGGTTGATGGCCGAGCCGCGGATGACGGCGAGCACCGGGTGGCCGAGGCGGCGGGCGCGGGAGAGGCGTTCGACGGCGACCATGCTGGCGCCCTCGCCCCAGCCAGGCCCGTCGGCGTTGTCGTCGTACGGCTTGCAGCGGCCGTCGGCGGCCGAGCCGCCGGTGAGCTGGTGCCACGCGAACGGCTGGGCGAGCACCGCGATGCCGCCCGCGAGCGCCACCGAGCACTCGCCGCGCAGCACGGCCTGGGTGGCCAGGTGCAGCGAGACGGCGGACGACGAACAGCCGGTGTCGATCGTGACGGTGGGCCCGTTGAGGTCGAGCGCGTAGGCGAGGCGCCCCGAGGCGAACGCGGGGGCCCCGCTGGCGCCCAGGTAGGGCTCGCTGGCCTCGGGGACCCTGGAGGGGACGAAGCCCTGGTAGCCGATGCCGGTGTAGACGCCGACCTCCTCGTCGGCGAGGGCGCGCGGGTCGATGCCCGCCCGTTCGAACGCCTCCCACGCGACCTCGAGCAGGATGCGCTGCTGGGGGTCCATCACGACGGCCTCGTCCGGGCTGATGCCGAAGAACGCGGGGTCGAACTCCGTGATGCCGCCGATGAGTCCGGCCTCGTGGATGCGGCGGACCGCGTTGCCCATCGGGAGGTCGTCCTCGTCGTCCGGCAGGTTGTCCCAGCCGCGGTCGGCGGGCGGGGGGCCCACCAGGTCGCGGCCCTCGACGAGCGCGTCCCAGAACTGCTCGGGGCTCTCCACGCCCCCGGCGAGGCGGCAGCTCATGCCGACGATCACCACGGGGTCGTCCTCGGGCGTGACGGCGGCGGGCGCGCGTTCCGCGGCGGGCGAGGCGGCGTCGGCGCCGTGCGGCCCGCCGAGGAGCTCGCCGCGCAGGAAGGCGGCGAGCGACGCGGGGTTGGGGTGGTCGAAGACGAGCGAGGCGGGGAGCGCGAGCCCGGTGGCCTCGGCGAGCCTGCGGCGCAGGTCGGTGATGGTGAGCGAGTCGAACCCGAGGTCGCGGAACAGCCGGTGGGGGCCGATCTCCTCGGGCGAGGTGTGCCCGAGGACGGCGGCGGCCTCGGCGGCGACCAGGTCGATCAGGATCGACTCCTGACCCGCGGGCGACGCGCCCGTCAGGCGGGAGACCAGCGCGGACGGCGCCTCGCCCGACTCGGGCTCGGGCGCGGGCCTTTCGGCGGCCTCGGCCTCCGCGCGCCGGATCGCGGGCAGGTCGGACAGCAGCGGGCTGGGGCGTTCGGCGGTGAAGCTGGCGGCGAACAGCGGCCAGTCGACCCGCGTCACGGCGACGGACGTCTCGTCGTGCCGCACGGCCTGCGCCATCGCCTCGTTGGCGACGCGCGGGTCCATCTCGAGCACGCCGCGGCGGCGCATGTGCGCGGTGAACGCCTCGTCATAGGCGATGCCTTCGCCGCCCCACACGCCCCACGCGACGCATGTCGCGCGCAGGCCGCGGGCGCGGCGGCGCTCGGCGAGCGCGGCGAGGCGGGCGTTGGCGGCCGAGTAGGCGCCCTGGTGGCCGCCGCCGAGCACGCCGGTGTGCGACGAGAACAGCACGAACGCGGCCAGGTCGCGGTCGGCGAGCAGCGCGTCGAGGTGCTGGGCGCCGTACACCTTGGCGGCGCGGATGCGCTCCAGGTCATCGGGGGTCATGGCGTCGAACACCAGGCCCTCGGTGGAGCCCGCGGCGTGGATGACGGCGGTCAGCGGGGCGTCGTCCGGCACGCCCGCGAGGAGCGCGGCCAGCTGCTCGCGGTCCGCGACGTCGCACGCGGCGACGGTCACCCGGGTGCCCGACTCCTCGATCTCGGCGGCCAGTTCGGCCGCGCCGGGGGCCTCGGCGCCGCGCCGCCCGGTGAGCAGGACGTGCTCGGCGCCCTGCGCGGCGGCCCAGCGGGCCAGGCCCGCGCCGAGCCTGCCGGTGCCGCCGGTGATCAGCACGGTTCCCGAGGGCCGCCAGTCGTGGGTGGGGGCGCGGTCGGCGAGCGGCGCGGGGACGAGCCGCCGCCCGTAGGCGCCCGAGGCGCGCACGGCGACCTGGTCCTCGTCGCCGATCCCGGCCAGCACGGTGGCCAGGCGGGCGGGGCTCCGCTCGTCGGGGGTGGCGGGCAGGTCGACCAGGCCGCCCCACAGGAACGGGTACTCGAGCGCGGCGACCCGGCCGAGGCCCCACAGCTCGGCGCCTTCCGGGTCGGCGGGCGGGTCGGCGGCGCCCACGGCGACGGCGCCCCGGGTGACGCACCACAGGCGCGCGGTCAGGCCCGCGTCGGAGAGCGCCTGGGTGAGCGTCATGGTGGCGGCGAGCGCGCCGTCGCCGCCCAGGGCGAGCAGGGAGACGACGCCGGCGAAGTCGGTCGCCGAGCCCGCGAGGTCGGCCAACGTGGCGGCCAGCGTGGCGCGTTCGACGGCCGTGGGGTCGAGGTCGAGGACCACGGTGTCGGTGCCGTCGCCGCGCAGGGCGCCGGTGACGGCGGCGATCGCCTCGGCGTCGCCCCCGGTGGGGACGACGACGAGCCATGACCCGGTGGGCCTGGCGGGCGCCGCGGTGGCCAGCGGCTTCCAGGCGACGGTGTGGCGCCAGGAGTCGAGGGCGGCGCGGTCGCGGCTCGCGCGCCGCCACGCGGCGAGCGCGGGCAGCAGGTCGCGCAGCGGGCGGCTGTCGTCGAGGGCGGGGCCCTCGGTGAACGCGCCGAGGTCGCCGTTCTCGACCGCCTCCCAGAACGCCGCGTCCGTCGCGTCGCCCGCCTCGGCGCGCCGGGCCTCGGCGGCGGGGGCGGCGGGCTTGAGCCAGTAGCCGCGGCGTTGGAACGCGTAGGTGGGCAGGTCGGCGGGGCGCGCTTCGGCGCCCGCGGCGTCGAGCACGCCGATCCAGTCCACGGGCGCGCCGCGCGTCCACGCCTCGGCGAGCGACGTGAGGAAGCGGTCGGCACCGCCCTGGTCGCGGCGCAGGGTGCCGACGGTGGCGACGGCCGTGTCGGTGGTCTCCTCGACGGCCATGGTGAGGACGGGGTGCGGGCTGATCTCGACGAACAGGGTGTGACCCGCGGCGCGCAGGCCCCGCACGGCGCCCTCGAACTCGACGGTCTCCCGCAGGTTGCGCGTCCAGTAGGCCGCGTCGAGGCCCGTGGTGTCGATCGGGCCGCCCTCCGCGCCGTCCGCGGTGTCCGCGGTGTCCACGGTGGAGTGGAACGGGATGGCGGAGGCCGTCGGGGCGATGTCGGCCAGGAGGCCGAGGAGTTCGTCGCGGATGGAGTCGACCTGCGGGGAGTGCGAGGCGTAGTCCACGGGGATGCGGCGGATGCGCACGCCGTCGGCCTCGCACGCGGCCGTCAGGGCGTCGAGGGCGGCGGGGTCGCCCGCGACGACGGTGGAGTTGCCCCCGTTGGCGGCGGCGACGGCGAGGCGGTCGGCCCAGGGCTCGATGCGGGCGAGGGTCTCATCGCGGCTCTGCGCCAGGGAGGCCATGCCGCCCTGGCCCGCGAGCCGGTCGCGGATGACCTGGCTGCGCAGCGCGACGATCCTGGCCCCGTCGGCGAGGGTGAGGGCGCCCGCGACCACGGCGGCGGCGATCTCGCCCTGCGAGTGGCCCACGACCGCGTCGGGCACGACCCCTTGGACGCGCCACAGCTCGGCGAGGGCGACCATGACGACGAACAGCGTGGGCTGCACGACGTCGACGCGCTGGAGGTCGGGCGCCCCCTCGGCGCCGCGCAGCACCTCTTCGACGGACCAGTCGGTGTGCGCCTCGACGGCGGCCGCGGCCTCGGCGAAGCGGTCGGCGAACGCGGGCGACGACGTCAGGAGCCGCACGGCCATCCCGGCCCACTGCGCGCCCTGCCCTGGGAAGACGAAGACCGTCTTGCCCTCGGCGGTGACCGCGCCCGTGGCGACGGCGGCGCCCTCGGGCGGCGCCGCGCCGTCGGCGAGCGACCGCAGCCCGGCGAGCAGCGCGTCGCGCCCCTCGGCGACCACGGCGGCCCGCTGCTCGGTGAACGCCGTCCTGGTGGTGGCGAGGGACAGGGCCACGTCGGCGAGCGGCAGTTCGGGCCGCTCCTCGACATGGGCGAGCAGCCGCGCGGCCTGGTCGCGCAGCGCGGCGGGGGTGCGGGCGGCGAGCACGAACGGCAGGGGGCCCGCGGCGTGGTCGTCGGGCGCGCGCTCGCCCGCGGCGGCCGACGCGGGGGTCGGGGGCTCCTCCAGGATCAGATGGGCGTTGGTGCCGCTGATGCCGAACGACGAGACGGCCGACCGCCGCGGTCGGCCGAGCTCGGGCCAGGGCCTGGCCTCGGTGAGCAGGTCGACATGGCCCGCCGACCAGTCGATGTGCGGGGACGGCTCGTCGACGTGCAGGGTCTTGGGCAGCACGCCGTGGCGCATGGCCATGACCATCTTGATGACGCCCGCGACGCCCGCGGCGGCCATGGAGTGGCCGAGGTTGGACTTCACCGAGCCGAGCCACAGCGGCGGCCCGTCGTCGGGGCGCCTGCCGTAGGTGGCCATCAGGGCGTGGGCCTCGATGGGGTCGCCCAGGGTGGTGCCGGTGCCGTGCGCCTCGACGGCGTCGACCTGCTCGGCGGTCAACCGGGCGTTCGCCAGGGCCTGTTGGATCACCTTGGCCTGGGCGGGCCCGTTGGGGGCGGTCATGCCGTTGCTCGCGCCGTCCTGGTTGACGGATGTGCCGCGGATGACGGCGAGCACCGGGTGGCCGTTGCGCCGGGCGTCGGAGAGGCGTTCGAGCAGGAGGACGCCGACGCCCTCGGAGAACGCGATGCCGTCGGCGGCGGCGGCGAACGCGCGGCAGCGGCCGCTGAACGACAGCACGTCGTGCGCCTCGAAGCCGAGGAACATCTCCGGGGTCGCCACGATCGCCGTGCCGCCCGCGAGCGCCAGCGTGCACTCCCCGGCGCGCAGGGCCTGCACGGCCTGGTGGATGGCGACGAGCGAGGAGGAGCACGCGGTGTCGATGGTGACGGAGGGGCCCTGGAGGCCGAACGTGTAGGAGACGCGGCCCGCGATGGCGAACGCCGAGCTGCCGGTGAGGAGATGGCCGTCCTGGCCCTCCGCGTCCCCGCTGCGGTCGTGCCCGTACATGGGGGCGGTGGAGCCCATGTAGACGCCGGTGAGCCCGTTCTTGAGCGCGGAGGGGACGATGCGGGCCCGTTCCACGGTCTCCCAGGCGACCTCGAGCAGCAGCCGCTGCTGGGGGTCCATGGCGAGCGCCTCGCGGGGCGAGATGGCGAAGAACCCGGCGTCGAACTGGTCGGCGTCGGCGAGGAACGCGGCCTCCCGCGTGTAGTCGGTGCCCAGGTCCCAGCCGCGGTTCTCGGGGAAGCCCGCGACGGCGTCGCCCTCGTCGGCGATGAAGCGCCACAGCGCCTCGGGCGAGTCGATGCCCCCGGGGTAGCGGCAGCTCATGGAGACCACGGCGATGGGTTCCCGCGCCATCGCGACCAGCTCTTCGTTCTGCCTGCGCAGCTGCTCGTTCTCCTGGAGCGACGCCCGCAGTGCCTCGATGACTTCCGTGTAGGACGTACTCATGCTGTGATCTCCGCTCACGTCAGTGCCTCACCGCGGGCGCCTGACCCGTCCTGGGGGTGGACCGCTCGGCCGTGAGCCGGCGCCGTCGGGCTCGACTGACTGGAGTTGGGTGGTCGGATGAGCGCGGGGTCTGGCCGTGGGGGCTCCCGGGTCCGCGGGCCCTGGAGGAGCCGCCACCACGCGGCGGGCTCCGTTTCACTGGCTCACCCGCCCGATTCTGGTCGGCGGCGGGCCCCGGCCGCCCCGGAGTCGCCCCCCGGCCAGACCCCAGCCCGGTGTGTGTTGCGTGGACATGACGGGCCGGGGTGGTGACGGGGCGGGGCGCGGACCGCTGCGGTCCGCGCCCCGTGGCGCACGCGTGGCGCGCGCCGTGCAACGCCTGGTCAGCGGCGTCAGTTGGGCTTGCGCAGGGCCATGCTGACGAGGTCGGCGACGTCCATCTCGGCGAGGGACGCGGGCTCGTCCTCGCTCTCCCCCGGGTCCCCGGGGTCGTCGCCCACGCCGGTGAGGCGTTGGAGGATACCCAGCACCCCCGCCTCCTTGAACCTCGCGAGCGGGATTTCCGCCAGGACGCGGCGGAACTCCTCCTCGAACGGGTCGGAAACGGGCCCGCCGACGGCGCCGTCGGACCCGACATCGGGGAGGACCTCGGGAAGGAGGAACGCCGCCAGGTCGGCCGGGGTCGGGTAGTCGAACACGGCGGTGGCGGGCAGCCGCACCCCGGTGGCCGCGTTGAGCCGGTTCCGCAGCTCGACGCCGGTCAGGGAGTCGAAGCCGACCTCGCGGAACGGCCGGTCGGGGCCGACCTGTTCGGGTCCCGCGTGGCCGAGCACGGCGGCGGCGTGCTCGCGGACCAGGTCGACCATGGCCCGCTCCCTGTCGCGCCCGGTGAGCCCGGCCAGGCGCTCCCGCAGCCCGTCGGCGGCCGACGCGCCCACGGCGGCCCCGGCCTTGCGGCGCGCGGGGGCGCGGACCAGGCCGCGCAGCTTGTGCGGGACGTCGCCCGATGCCGCCTGGCGCTGGACGGCGCGCAGGTCGAGGGGCGCGGGGGCGACCAGGGGCTCGGGGACGGCCGCCAGGGTCTCGTCGAGCAGGGCCAGGCCCTCGTCGGACCCCAGGAGCCGCACGCCGGTGCGGGCCATGCGCTCCCACTGCCCCTGGTCGAGGTCGCCCGTCATGCCGCTGGCCTCCTCCCACAGGCCCCAGGCCAGGGAGACGGCGGGCAGCCCGCGCGCGGCCCTGCGCTCGGCCAGGGCGTCGAGCACGGTGTTGGCGGCCGCGTAGTTGGCCTGCCCCGGGCCGCCCATGACGCCCGCGAGCGACGAGAACAGCACGAACGCGGACAGGTCGGCGCCCGCGGTCAGCTCGTCCAGGTGCAGCGCCGCGTCGACCTTGGCCGCGATGACGCGGTCGACCTGCTCGCCGGTGAGGGAGCCGATCAGGGCGTCGTCCAGGATGCCCGCGGTGTGCACGACGCCGGTGAGCGGCCGTTCCCCGGGGATCGCGGCCAGCAGCGCGGCCAGCGCGTCCCGGTCGGACGCGTCGCACGCGACCACCTCGGGCTCCGCGCCCAACTCCCTGAGCTTCTCGACCAGTTCGGGAACGCCCTGGGCGGCGGGCCCGCGCCTGCTGGCCAGCAGCAGATGGCGCACGCCGTGGCGTTCCGCCAGGTGGGTGGCGACCAGCGAGCCGAGCGTTCCCGTGCCGCCGGTGATGAGCACCGTGCCGCCGGTGTCCCAGCCGCGCGGGACGCGCAGCACGACCTTGCCGACGTGTTTGGCCTGGCTCATGAAGCGGAACGCCTCACGCGCGCGCCTGATGTCCCAGCAGGTGACGGGGAGCCGCTTCAGCGCCCCTTCGCCGAACAGGCCGACGAGTGCGGCGAGCCACTCCTGGATCTGCTCGTGGCTCGCGTCGTTGAGGTCGAACAGCCGGTAGGCGACGCCGGGGTGCGCGGCGGCGACGTCGGCGGCGTCGCGCACATCGGTCTTGCCCATCTCGAGGAAGCGCCCGCCCCTGGGCATGAGCGCGAGGGAGGCGTCGATGAACTCCCCTGAGAGGGAGTTGAGCACGACGTCGACGCCCCGGCCCCCGGTGGCGGCCAGGAACGCGTCGCGGAAGTCGAGCGTGCGCGAGGACGCGATGTGGTCGTCGTCAAGGCCGAGTTCGCGCAGGGTGCCCCACTTGCCCTCGCTCGCCGTGGCGAACACCTCGGCGCCCAGGTGGCGGGCCAGCTGGATGGCGGCCATGCCGACGCCACCCGCGCCCGCGTGGACGAGAACGGTGTCGCCAGGGCCGACCCTGCCCAATTCCCTCAGGCCCATCCAGGCGGTGAGGTAGACGGCGCCGAGCGCGGCGGACTCCTCGAACGACCAGCCGGGCAGCAGCGGGGTCACCAGCCGGTGGTCGGTGACCACGGTGGGGCCCATGCACTCCTTCATCAGGCCGAACACCCGGTCGCCTGGGGCGAGTCCGGTGACCTGGGCGCCGACCTCCGTGATGACGCCCGCGCCCTCGCCGCCCGGCACGAGCGCGGCGCGGTCGGGCAGCATGCCGAGGGCGATGAGCACGTCGCGGAAGTTGAGCGCGGCGGCGCGCACGGCGACGCGGACGTCGTGCGGGCCCAGGGGCCGGTCCGCTTCGGGGCGCGGGAGCAGCGCGAGGTCGTCGAGCGTGCCGGTCGAGCCGCCCACGGCGAGCCGCCAGTCGGGCTCGGCCGGGGGCCGCAGCGCGTCGGGCGACGCGGCGCGGGCGAGCCTGGGGGCGGACAACCCGCCGTCCGCGAGCCGAAGTTCGGGCTCGCCGGTGGCGAAGGCCGCGGCGATCTCCTCGGGCGAGGGAAGCTCGGGGCCCGTGTGCACGAGGACGAAACGCCCGGGGTTCTCGCTCTGGGCGGAGCGCACAAGCCCGGTGACCGCCGCGTGTGGGAGCGGGTCCCGACGGACGGCGAGGGCGAGCGTGGCGTCCGCGCAGCGGTCGTCGCCGAGCCAGGCGCGCAGCAGGTCGAGCGTGTCCTTGACGGTCCCCGCGATGTCGGGGCCCACGGGGACGGGATGGACGACCAGCTCGGGCACGCCGCGTTCGGCGAGGGCGGCGAGGTCGTCGGCGCCGTCGAGGACGGCGACGGGCCCCGCGGCGCCAGGGGCGAGGGGCACCCAGGTGACGCGGAACAGCGCGTCGGAGCCCGCGGGGGTCTCGCGCAGGCTCTCGGTGGCGACCGGGCGCACGGCGAGGGAGTCGACGACGGCGACGGTGCGGCCCGTTCCGTCGGCGGCGGTGAGGGAGATGGCGTCGTCCCCGGCGCGGGTCATGCGCACCCGCAGGGTGGTGGCGCCCGTGGCCAGCACCTCAAGGCCTCGGAAGGAGAACGGGAGTTGGGGCCTTCCCTCGTCGGCGGACAGGCCGACGAGCGCGCTGGGGTGCAGCGCCGCGTCGAGGAGGGCGGGGTGCAGCGCGAAGCCGCCCACGTCGGTCCCCTCGGGGAGGGCGACCTCGGCGAACACCGCGTCCTCGGTGCGCCAGGCGGCGCGCAGGCCGCGGAAGACGGGGCCGTAGCGAAGCTGGCCCTCGTCGAACCTGGCGTAGATGTCGCCCACGTCGATCGCCTCGGCGCCGCGCGGCGGCCACGAGGCGAGGCCCGCGTCATCGGCCGTCGCGCCCACGGGGGCGAGGACGCCGATGGCGTGGCACACCCACTCGCCCGCGCCCGAGGTGCCCGTGGCGTCGGTCTCGACCTGGCTGTGCACGGCGAAGTCCCGGCGCCCCGAGCCGTCGAGGTCCTCGACCACGACCTGGATGCGCGCGGCGCCCTGGGCGGGGAGGATGAGCGGGGTCTGAAGGGTGATCTCCTCGACCCGCCCGCAGCCGACCTCGTCCCCCGCCCGAACGGCCAGCTCCACAAAGGCCGTTCCGGGCAGCAGCACCACATCGCCGACCCGGTGGTCGGCCAGCCATGGGTGGGTGCGCAGCGACAGCCTGCCCGTGAACAGCACCTCGTCCGCCGACGCCATCGCCACCGCCGCTCCCAGCAACGGATGTTCGGCCGCCACCAAACCCGCCGCCGACACATCCCCCGCGCCGCTGTCCGGCGAGAGCCAGTAGCGGCGACGCTGGAACGGATAGGTCGGCAGCTCCACCCGGGCAACGCCCTCAGGGAAGAGCCGCGCCCAGTCCACGGGCACGCCATGGACAAACGCCTCGGCCGCCGAGGTGAGAAAACGCGCCGCCCCGCCCTCGTTCCGCCGCAGCGAACCCACCACAACGGCCTCGGCCCCGACCGCGTCGACGGTCTCAGTGAGTCCAACGGCCAGCACCGCGTGGGCGCTCGACTCCACGAAGCAGCCATGGCCGTCCCGGAGCAGCGCCTCGACGGTCTCCTGGAAGCGGACCGTGCTGCGCAGATTCCGCGTCCAGTACGCCGCGTCCAGCGCCGTGGTGTCGATCGGCGCCGCGTCCACCGTCGAGTAGAACGGCACCCTCGACGCCACCGGGGCCACGGCGGCCAGCCTCTCCGTCAACTCCTCGGCGATATCGTCCACATGAGCCGTGTGCGACGCGTAGTCCACCGCGATCCGCCGCACCCGCCAGCCACGCTCCTCACACGCGCCCATCCACGCCTCCAGCGCCTCAGGATCACCCGCCACCACGGTGGACGAGGGACCGTTGACCGCCGCGACCGAGAGGCGTTCGGCCCAGGGGGCGGCGCTCTCGGCCGCCGCCTCGGCGTCCACCGCGACGGACACCATCCCGCCACGCCCGGCGAGGCGTTGAGCGATGAGCGCGCTGCGCAACGCCACCACCCGCGCACCATCGTCGAGCGACAACGCGCCCGCCACCACGGCGGCCGCCACCTCGCCCTGTGAATGCCCCACGACGGCCGAGGGCCTGACCCCCAGCCACTCCCACAGCCGGGCGAGCGACACCATCACGGCCCAGGACAGCGGCTGCACGATGTCGACGCGCGCCAGGTCGCCGTTGAGCTCGGCCCAGAAGTCCCAGTCCACGAACTCGGCCAGCGCCGTCGCGCACTCCTCCAACGCCGCACGGAACACCGGGAAGACATCGGCCAGTTCAAGGGCCATCCCCGACCACTGCGCCCCCTGCCCCGGGAACACGAAGACGGGCCGTCGGGCGCTGTCCAGCGCGCGGCCGATGATCGGCTCGCCTGACCCTTCGAGCACCACGGCCCGGTCGTCGAGCAGCGAGCGACCCGACAGCAGGGACCAGCCCACCTCGACGGGCGAGGAGCCCAACTCCCCGAGCCGCGCCACCTGTTCGGCCAGCGCCGCCTCACCACGCGCCGAGACCACCCACGGCACGACCCCGCCGATGACCTCGGCCTCCCCGACGGCAACGGCCTCAGGCTCGGGCGCCTGCTCCAGGATCAGATGCGCGTTGGTGCCGCTCATGCCGAACGACGACACACCCGCCCGGCGCGGACGCCCCGCGTCCGGCCACTCCCGCGCCTCCGTCAACAGCTCGACCGCCCCAGCCGACCAGTCCACATGCGGCGACGGCTCATCCACATGCAGCGTCCTCGGCAGCACCCCGTGCCGCAACGCCATCACCATCTTGATGACGCCCGCAGCCCCGGCCGCGATGGTGCTGTGCCCGATGTTGGACTTGACGGACCCCAGCCACAGGGGGCGTTCGGGCGCGCGGCCCTGGCCATAGGTGGCCAGGAGGGCCTGGGCCTCGATGGGGTCGCCGAGGGACGTGCCCGTGCCATGGCCTTCGACGGCGTCCACGTCGTGGGGGGTGAGCCCGGCGCTGGCCAACGCCTGGGCGATGACGCGCTGTTGGGAGGGGCCATTGGGGGCGGTGAGCCCGTTGGACGCCCCGTCCTGGTTGATCGCCGAGCCACGGATCACCGCCAGCACCGGGTGCCCGAGGCGTTCGGCGTCGGACAGCCGCTCCACGAGCAGCACGCCCGCGCCCTCGGACCAGCCCGTGCCGTCCGCGCCCGCCGCGTACGCCTTGCAGCGGCCGTCGGCGGCGAGCCCGCGCTGGCGGCTGAACTCGATGAACCCGGCCGGGGTGGCCATCACGTTGACGCCGCCGGTGACGGCGAGGGAGCACTCGCCGCGCCGCAGCGCGCCCACGGCCTGGTGCAGCGCCACGAGCGAGGAGGAGCAGGCCGTCTCCACGGTCACCGCGGGGCCCTCGAAGCCGAAGGTGTAGGCGACGCGGCCCGAGGCGACGCTGGTGGCGACGCCCGTGACGGCGTAGCCCTCGAGCTCGTCGGCGAGCCGCCCGCCGCCCGCGGCGTAGCCGCACGAGGCGACGCCGACGAACACGCCCGTGTCGCTGCCCTTGAGCGAGGACGGGGCGATGCCCGCGCGCTCGATGGCCTCCCACGAGGTCTCGAGGAGGAGCCGCTGCTGCGGGTCCATCGCCAGGGCCTCGCGCGGCGAGATCCCGAAGAACTCGGCGTCGAACTCGCCCACGCCCTCGACGAATCCGCCGTATCGCGTGTAGCTGGTGCCGATGTGCTCGGGGTCGGGGTGGTAGAGGGAGTCGACGTCCCAGCCGCGGTCGGTCGGGAAGCCGGTCATGGCGTCGCGGCCCTCGGCGACAAGACGCCACAGGTCGTCGGGCGAGGCGACGCCGCCGGGGAAGCGGCAGGCCATGCCGACGATGGCGATCGGCTCGTCGTCGCGGACGGGGACGAGGGCGGGGGTCGCGGGGGTCGCCGACGCGGCGGTGCTCTCGGTGAGTTGGTCGAGAAGGTGGGCGACCAGGTGGGTGGGGGTGGGGTAGTCGAAGACGAGGGTGGGCGAAAGGCTGAGCCCGGTGAGGGCGTTGAGCCGGTTGCGCAGCTCGACGGCGGTCAGGGAGTCGAAGCCCAGGTCGCCGAACGCGTTCCGCGGGGAGAGCGCGGCCGGGTCGCGATGGCCGAGGACCAGCGCGGCCTGTTCCATGGTCTGCCGCAGCAGGAGGTCGGCGCGCTCGTCGGGCGGGGTGGCGGCCAGGCGGGCGCGCAGGCCCGTCGCCGCCTCCCCCGTGGGGCCGCCAGGATCCTCGGCGCCCGCGGCGAGCGCGGCGGCGACCTCGGGGATCTCGGCGAGCAGCGCGCCCGGGCCGCCCGCGGCGATCGCGGAGGCCACGCGGTCCCACAGGACCGGGCTCACCACCAGGAACGTCTCGTCGTGCTCGACCGCCTGGCGCAGCGCGGCCGACGCGGTGTCGGGGTCCATGGTGGTCATGCCGAGGTTGGCGGCGCGGCCCGCGATCGCCTCGTCGGCCATGCCGCCGCCGCCCCAGGTGCCCCAGGCGATGGAGGTGGCGGGCAGCCCCGCGGCGCGGCGGCGGGCGGCGAGCGCGTCGAGGAACGCGTTGCCCGGGGTGTAGTTGCCGAGGCCAGGGCCGCCGAAGGTGGCGGCCACGGAGGAGAACAGGACGAACGCCGACAGGTCGAGGTCGCGGGTCAGCTCGTCCAGGTGCACGGCGCCGAGCGCCTTGACGCGCAGGCTGGCCTCGACGCGCTCGGGGGTCAGCGCGTCGATGACGCCGTCGTCGAGGACGGCGGCGGTGTGCAGGACGGCGGTCAGCGGGCGGTCGTCCGGCAGCGACGCCAGCAGCCGCGCCACGTCGTCGCGGTCGCCGATGTCGCACGAGGCGACGGTCACCCTGGCGCCCAACGCCTCGAGCTCGGCGGCAAGATCGGCCGCGCCCGGGGCCTGCGGGCCGCGGCGGCTGACCAGCAGCAGGTGCTCGGCGCCCTCGCGGGCGAGGCGGCGCGCCACATGGCCGCCGAGCGCGCCCGTTCCCCCGGTGATCAGGACCGTGCCGCGGGGGGTCCACGCGCGCTCGGCCGCGCGCTCGCCCAGCGGGGCGCGGCGCAGGCGGCGCGCCAGGACGCCGGAGGAGCGCACCGCGAGCTGGTCCTCGCCCTCGGCCGCCGCGAGCGCGGCAACGCACCGTTCGGCGGCGCGCTCGTCCAGGGTCTCGGGAAGGTCGAGCAGGCCGCCCCACAGCGCCGGGTACTCGGCGCGCACGACGGGTCCGAGGCCCCACAGCTGGGCGCGTGCGGCGTCCACGGCGGGGTCGTCGGGGGCCCCCGTGGACACCGCGCCCCTGGTGAGCCACCACAGCGGCGCGGCGGCGCCGATGTCGGCGAGGGCCTGGACCAGGGTCATGGCGTCCACGGTGGGGCGCGCGAGCGACGCGGCGAGGCTCCGGCCCTCGGGTTCCGCGCCGAGGCCGAGCAGGGAGACGGCGCCCGCGAGGTCGTCACCCGCGTCGACGAGCGCGGGGATGAGCGTCCTCGCCAGCTCCTCGCGGCCCTCGGCCGCCGGGTCGACCACCAGCGGCAGGACGCGCGCGCCGCGTTCCTCCAACGCCGCGACGAGCGGGTGCCCTTCGGCGTCGGCGGGCAGGAACGCCAGCCAGGTGCCGGTGAGTCGGGGCCGCCTGGGGACGGTGACGGGCCGCCAGGCGACGCGGTAGTACCAGGAGTCGAGGAGTGCCTGCTCGCGGGAGCGGCGGCGCCACGACGACAGCGCGGGCAGCACGGCGCGTAGCCCCTCGCCGTCCAACTCCAGTGCCTCGGCCAGGACTTCGGCGTTCTCCTGCTCGACGGCGGCCCAGAACCTGCGCTCGGCCTCGCCGGGCGCTTCGCCCGACGCGCCGCGGACGGGTGGGGCCTGGAGCCAGTAACGCCGGTGCTGGAAGGCGTAGGTGGGCAGCTCGACGCGGTGGGCGGGAGGGGCGCCGAAGACGCCGCGCCAGTCGACGGCCACGCCGTTCACGTGCGCGGCGGCGAGCGCTTCGAGCAGCGTCTCGTCCTCGGGGCGGCCCTTGCGGGCCGAGGGGATGACGGCGCCCTGGAAGTCGGGCCCGAGGCAGTCGCGGGCCATCGCGGTGAGCACCCCGGCGGGGCCGAGCTCGAGGAATGTCCGCACGCCCGCGGCGGCCAGCCACTCCACGCCGTCGGCGAAGCGCACCGCCTCGCGGACGTGCCGCACCCAGTAGGCGGGCGAGGTGAGCTGCGCCGCGGTGGCGACCTCGCCCGTGACGTTGGAGACGACGGGGATGGTGGGCGCGGAGAAGGTGAGCCCGGCCAGCTCGGCGGCGAAGTCGTCGAGCATGGCGTCCATGTGGGGCGAGTGGAAGGCGTGGCTGACGCGCAGCCGCCGCGTCTTGTGGCCGCGCCGCGTCCACTCGTCGGCGAGCGCGAGGACCGCGTCCTCGTCGCCCGAGACGACGGTGGACGAGGGGCCGTTGACGGCGGCGATCGAGATCGCGCCGCCGTGGTCGGCGAGGGTCGCGGCGACGGCCTCCGCGCCCGCCTGGACGGCGACCATGGCGCCGCGCGCGGGGAGCGCCTGCATGAGGCGGCCCCGTGCGGCGATCAGGCGGCAGGCGTCGGGGAGGGGGAGCACGCCCGCCACATGGGCCGCGACGACCTCGCCGACCGAGTGCCCGGCGACGTGGTCGGGGCGCAGGCCCCAGGACTCGACGAGGCGGTAGAGGGCCACCTCGAAGGCGAACAGCGCGGTCTGGGTCCAGGCGGTGCGGTCGAGGGTGCCTTCGGGGTCGTCGTCGGCGAACATGACGTCGCGCAGCGGCCGTTCGAGCAGGGGGTCAAGATGCGCGCACACCTCGTCGAGGGCGCGGGCGAACACCGGGAAGGCGGCGGAGAGTTCGCGGCCCATGCCGAGCCGCTGGGCGCCCTGCCCGGTGAACAGGACCGCGAGCAGGTCCTCGGGGCCCTTGGCGTGGACCGCCCCCGAGACGACGCCCGCGGCCTGGGCGCCCTCCTCGATGGCGCGCAGCCCCGCCACGGCGCTCTCGTGGTCGGCGGCGAGGACGACGCCGCGCCGGTCGAGGGCGGCGCGGCCCGTCGCGGCGGCGTGCGCGACATCGGCGAGGGCGGGCGCCCCCCGGCCCTCCTGGCTCTCCTCGCTCTGAAGGAACTCCCGCAGCCTGGCGGCCTGGGCGCGCAGCGCGGGCTCGCCGCGCCCGGAGACCAGCAGCGGAACGAGCGGCAGCGACGGCGCCTCGGCGGGCGCGGCCTCGGCGGTGGCGCCGTCGTCCGTCTCCTCGTCGGCGGACTCGGCGGGCTCCGCGGGCGGCCCGAGCGGGGCCTCCTCCAGGATCACATGGGCGTTGGTGCCGCTGATCCCGAAGGCCGAGACGCCCGCGCGGCGGACGCGTTCGCCCACCGGCCAGGGCACGGGCTCGCCGAGCAGCGCGACCGTGCCGGACGACCAGTCGATCTCGGGGGACGGCTCGTCCACGTGGAGGGTCCTCGGCAGCGTCTCGTTCCCCAGCGCGAGAACCATCTTGATGACGCCGGTGATGCCGGCGGCGGCGAGGCTGTGCCCGACGTTCGACTTGACGGCGCCGAGCCACAGCGGGCGGCCTTCGGGGCGCTCCCTGCCGTAGGTGTCCATCAGGGCGTTGGCCTCGATGGGGTCGCCGAGCGACGTGCCCGTGCCGTGCGCCTCGACGGCGTCGACCTGGTCGGCGGAGACGCGGGCGTTCTCCAACGCCTGGGTGATCACGGCGCGTTGGGCCGGGCCGCGGGGGGCGGTGAGGCCGTTGGACGCGCCGTCCTGGTTGACGGCGGAGCCGCGGACGACGGCGAGGACGCGGCGGCCGTTGCGCCGGGCGTCGGACAGCCGCTCCACCAGCAGCATGCCGACGCCCTCGGCCCAGCCCGTGCCGCCCGCGCCCGCGCCGAACGCCCGGGAGCGGCCGTCGGGGGACAGCGCGCCCTGCTTGCCGAACTCGTCGAAGAGGCGCGTGTCGGGCAGCACGGACACGCCGCCGACCAGCGCGAGCGGGCACTCGCCGCCGCGCAGCGCCCGCACGGCCAGGTGCAGCGCCACCAGCGACGACGAGCAGGCGGTGTCGACGGTGAGCGCGGGCCCTTCGAGGCCGAACGTGTAGGACAGGCGGCCCGAGGCGACGCTGACCGCGCTGCCGGTGGCCACATAGCCCTCGACGTCGGCGGGGAAGTCGCGGGGCCCGGCGAGGTAGCCGAGGTTGGCGGCGCCCATGAAGACGCCGGTGCGGCTGCCGTGCAGGGTGGTGGCGTCGATGCCCGCGCGCTCGAACGCCTCCCACGCGGTTTCCAGGAGTTGACGCTGCTGCGGGTCCATCGCCAGGGCCTCGCGCGGCGAGATGCCGAACAGCTCGGCGTCGAAGTCCATGACGTCGTCGACGAAGCCGCCCCGGTGGCCCTCGGTGCCGACGTCCCAGCCGCGGTCAAGGGGCAGCTCGGTGATGGCGTCGCCGCCCTCGGCGAGCAGCCGCCACAGGCCGTCGGGCGAGGTGACCCCGCCGGGGTGGCGGCAGGCCATGCCGACGATGGCGATCGGCTCGTTCTCCTCCAGCTCGCGCACGCGCGCGCGGGCCTTGCGGAGGTCGGCGGTCGCGCGCTTCAGATAGTCCCGGAGCTTGACTTCGTTGTTCATCTGGCCCACCTATGGGTGACGGAGTGGCTGGGTCGGCGCGGGCGCGGGCGGCGCGGTGGTCTTCGGGGGCGCGGGGGTCACGGCGCTTCGAGCTCGTCGTCGAGCAGGTCGAACAGCTCGTCGTCGGACGCGGTGTCGAGCTCGTCGCCCGAGGCCGCCCGCGCGGGGGCGGTCCGCTCCGCGTCGTGCCACTTCGTCATGAGCACCTGGAGCCTGGCGCCGATCCTGCGGCGCGTCTCCGTCTCGTGCGGGGAGATCCCGGCGAGGGCCGCTTCGAGGCGTTCGAGCTCGCCGAGCGCGGGGAGCGCGGGCGCCTCGTCCTCGCCCACGAGCTGGGTCTTGAGGTGGCGGGCGAGGGCCGTGGCGTTGGGGTGGTCGAACACCACGGAGGCGGACAGCCGTGTCCCGGTGACGGCGCCCAGGCGGTTGCGCAGGTCGACGGCCGCGATCGAGTCGAAGCCGAGGTCCTTGAACGACCTTCCGCCCGGCACCGCGTCCACGTCGGCGTGGCCGAGTGAGGTGGCGGCCAGCGAGCGCACCAGCGCGATCAGCTCGCGGTCGCGTTCGGCGTCGCTCAGGTCGGCGAGGCGCTTGGCCAGGTCGGTGCCCGCGCGCGCGTCGTCGGCCTCGCGGGCGCGGGCCGCGTCGAGGGCCTGGAGTGCCTCGGGCACGCCGGTGATCAACGGGTGCGGGCGGGCGCCCACGGACAGCGGGGCGACGCGCGACCAGTCGATGTCGACGATGGCGAGCAGCCGTTCGCCGTCGGCGAGCGCGCGGGCCAGGCCCGCGACGGCGAGGGCGGGCTCCATGGGCGGGACGCCGTCGGAGCTGAGCCGTTCGCCGACCTCGCCCGCGACGGCACCGGCGCCGCCCCAGTGGCCCCACGGAACGGACAGGGCGGGGAGCCCGGCCGCGCGCCTGTGCAGGGCGAGGGCGTCCAGATAGGCGTTGGCCGCGGCGTAGTTGCCCTGGCCGACGTTGGGGACGGTCCCGGCGAACGACGAGAACAGCACGAACGCCGTCAGC
Organism: Streptomyces radicis; assembly: GCF_003626575.1. Classification (GTDB taxonomy): domain Bacteria; phylum Actinomycetota; class Actinomycetes; order Streptomycetales; family Streptomycetaceae; genus Streptomyces; species Streptomyces radicis. Next base: position 444,536 of record NZ_RBDY01000003.1, read on the forward strand.
TCGGCCCCGGCGGTCAGCTCGTGGAGGTGGTGCGCGGCCAGGGCCTTGGCGGCGGCGACCGTGTTCATGCTCTCGGGCGTGAGCGCGTCGAGCAAGGTGTCGTCGAGCACGGCCGCGGTGTGGAAGACGGCGGTCAGCGGCAGCTCGGCGGGGATCGCGTCGAGCAGCTCGGCCAGCGCGGCACGGTCCGCGACATCGCACCGGGCGACGGTGACGCGGGTGCCCAACGCCTCGAGCTCGGCGGCCAGTTCGGCCGCGCCTGGCGCCTCGGGGCCCCGGCGCCCGACCAGCAGCAGGTGCTCGGCGCCCGCGCGGGCCAGCCAGTGGGCGATGTGGCCGCCGAGCGCGCCCGTTCCGCCGGTGATCAGGACCGTGCCGCGGGACGGCCGCCACTCGGCGGGCAGCGGGCCGCCGGGGCGGGTGGCGCGTTCGAGGCGGGCGGCGAGGAGCCCGGCGCCCGGGCGCACCGCCACCTGGTCCTCCTCGCCCGCGGGTCCCGCCCCGGTGAGCGCGGCGGCGAGCCCGGGCGCGGCGCCCGGCTCGTCGGGGCTCGCGGGCAGGTCGACGAGGCCGCCCCAGCGGCGGGGGTGCTCGGAGGCCGCGGCGCGGCCGAGGCCCCAGGTCATCGCCTGCGCCGGGGAGTCGAGGCGGTCCCCAGGGCCCGTGGCGACGGCGCCGCTCGTGGCGCACCACAGCGGGGCGAGCAGGGCGATGTCGCCCATGGCCTGGAGGAGCGCCAGGTTGCCCAGCGTCCCCGCCGACTGGGCCGGGGCGGCGGGGACCGGGGCGTCGTCGAGGGCGAGCAGCGAGAGCACGCCGCTGACCAGGGGGGTGTCGGTCAGCGTGCCGCCGAGGAGCGTCGCGAGCGTGGCGCGGTCGGCGGCCGGGTCGACGGCCAGCCGGACGACGTCGGCGCCGTGGTCGCGCAGGGCGCGCTCGGCGCCCTCGGCCCAGGGGTGGTCGGCGCGCCGCGCGGGGACGGCGAGGAGCCACACGCCGTCGAGGGCGGGGGCGGTCCCGGCGACGGGGTGCCACGCGGTGCGGTAGGCCCAGGCGTCGAGCGAGGCCCGCTCGCGCTGGCGGCGCCGCCACGAGGACAGCGCGGGCAGCACGGCGCTCAGCCCCTCGCCGTCGAACTCCAGTGCCTCGGCGAGGACTTCGGCGTTCTCCTCCTCGACGGCGGCCCAGAAGCGGGCGTCCACGTCGGAGGCGCCGTCCGCGCCGGACGGGGCGCCCTCGGCGGCCTCCAGCCAGTAGCGCTGCCGCTGGAACGCGGACGTGGGCAGGTCGACGCGCGGGGTCCGCTCGGGGAAGAGCCGCGCCCAGTCCACCGGGACGCCGCCCACGAACGCCTCGGCCACGGACGTGAGGAAGCGCGGGGCGCCGCCCTCGTCGCGCCGCAGCGAGCCCACCACGACGGCCTCGCCGCCCGCGGCCTCCACGGTCTCGGCGAGCCCGGGGGACAGCACGGGGTGGGCGCTGGCCTCGATGAACCGGCCGTGGCCCTCGGCGATGAGCACGTCCACGGTGTCGCGGAAGCGCACGGTCTCGCGCATGTTCCGCACCCAGTAGGCGGCGTCGAGGCCCGCGGTGTCCATCGGGGCGGCGTCCACGGTCGAGTAGAACGGGACGCGCGAGGAGCGGGGCGCCACCGGGGCCAGGATCTCGGCGAGTTCGTCGGCGATGTCGTCGACCTGCGCGGAGTGGCTGGCGCAGTCCACCGCGACGCGGCGCACGCGCCAGCCGCGCTCATCGGCCGCGGCCATCCACGCCTCGAGCGCGTCGGGGTCGCCCGAGACGACCGTGGCGGCCGGGCCGTTGATCACCGCGACGGACAGGCGGCCCTCCCAGGCGGCCAGGCTCGCGGCGACCTGGTCGGCGGGGACCGCGGCGGACGCCATGCCGCCGCGCCCGGCGAGCCGCCGCGCCAGCAGCGCGCTGCGCCGCGCGACGACGAGCGCGCCGTCGTCGAGGGAGAGGCCGCCCGCGATCACGGCGGCGGCGATCTCGCCCTGGGAGTGGCCCACGACGGCGTCGGGCGCGACGCCGAGCCACTCCCACAGCCGGGCGAGGGAGACCATCACGGCCCAGCAGAGCGGCTGGATCACGTCGAGCCGCTCCGTCGGGGTGGCCAGCTCCTCCCACAGGTCCCATGCGACAAAGGGCCGCAGCGCCTCGGCGCACGCGTCCATCGCGGCGCGGAACGCCGGGAAGGCGTCGGCCAGTTCGAGGGCCATCCCGGCCCACTGCGCGCCCTGGCCAGGAAAGACGAACGCCGTGCGGGACGCGGTCTCGGCGACCTGGCCCACGACGACGGCGGGGGCCGAGGCGCCGGAGGCGACGGTGTCGAGGCCGTCGAGCAGCGAGGCGCGGCCGGTCCCGAGGACCACGGCGCGGTGCCCGAGCAGGGAACGCGCCGACAGCAGGGACGCGCCGACGGCGAGCGGGTCGGCGTCGTTGTCCGGGTGGGGGGCGGCGTCGAGCGCGGCCCGCAGGCGCGCGGCCTGGTCGCGGAGCGCGTCGCCGCCGTGGCCCGAGACCACCCAGGGCACGACGCCACCGGTGATCCCGCCCGGCGCCCCGGCCGACGCCTCCGCCAACTCCTGGGCGGGCTCCGGTTGTTCGAGGATCACATGGGCGTTGGTGCCGCTGATGCCGAACGCCGAGACGGCCGCCCTGCGGGCCCTTCCCGTCTCGGGCCACGCGCGGGGCTCGGTCAGCAGCTCGACGCCGCCCGACGACCAGTCGACGTGCGGGGACGGCTCGTCCACGTGCAGGGTCCTGGGCAGCACGCCGTGGCGCATGGCCATGACCATCTTGATGAGGCCCGCGGCGCCCGCGGCGGCCTGGGTGTGGCCGATGTTGGACTTGATCGAGCCGAGCCACAGGGGCCGTTCGACGTCCCTGTTCCTGCCGTAGGTGGCGAGAAGGGCCTGGGCCTCGATGGGGTCGCCGAGCGCGGTGCCCGTGCCGTGCGCCTCGACGGCGTCGATGTCGTGCGGCGTGACCCCCGCGTTGGCCAACGCCCGCCCGATGACGCGCTGTTGGGAGGGGCCATTGGGGGCGGTGAGGCCGTTGGACGCGCCGTCCTGGTTGACGGCCGAGCCCTTGACGACGGCCAGGACCCGGTGCCCGAGGCGGCGGGCGTCGGACAGCCGCTCGACCAGCAGCATGCCCGCGCCCTCGCCGACCGCGAAGCCGTCGGCGGACGCGGCGAACGCCTTGCAGCGGCCGTCGCGCGCCAGGGCGCGCTGGCGGCTGAACACGACGAGCGCCGACGGCGACGGCATCACGGTGACGCCGCCCGCGAGCGCCAGGGAGCACTCGCCGTTGCGCAGCGCCTGCGCGGCCAGGTGCAGCGCCACGAGCGAGGACGAGCAGGCCGTGTCGATGGTGACGGCGGGGCCTTCGAGGCCCAGGGTGTAGGCGATGCGGCCCGAGGCGACCGCGGCGATGGTGCCGGTGGCCTGGTAGCCCTCGATGCCGTGGGCGTCGTGGGAGGCGCCGTGGCCGTAGTCGTGGTGGGTCATCCCGGTGAAGACGCCGACCGGCGTGCCCTTCAGGGACGCCGGGTCGATGCCCGCGCGCTCGATGGCCTCCCACGAGGTCTCCAGGAGGAGCCGCTGCTGCGGGTCCATCGCCAGGGCCTCGCGCGGCGAGATCCCGAAGAACGCCGGGTCGAACTCGTCGGCGTCGTGCAGGAATCCGCCCTTCTCGACATAGGTCCTGCCCGCCGCGTCGGGGTCGGGGTCGTAGAGGTCGGACACGCGCCAGCCGCGGTTCGTCGGCAGTGGCGAGATGACGTCGCCGCCCTCGTCGGCGAGCCGCCACAGGTCCTCGGGCGAGCGCACCCCGCCCGGGTAGCGGCAGGCCATGCCGACGATGACCACGGGGTCGTCGTCGGCCGCGCCCGGCACGGGGCGCGCGGGGGTGTCGTCCGCCTCGGCCGCGCCCAGGAGCTCGTCCCGCAGGTGGCGGGCCAGGGTGGCGGGCGTGGGGTGGTCGAAGACGAGGGTGGCGGGAAGGCGGAGCCCGGTGAGGGAGTTGAGCCGGTTCCGCAGCTCGACGGCGGTGAGCGAGTCGAACCCGATCGCCCTGAACGGCCTGGTGGGGTCGGGGGCGGCGGCCAGGCCGAGCACCCCGGCGGCGTTGCTGGCCACCAACTCGGTGAGCCGCCGCTCCCGTTCGGCGTCGGACAGGTCGCGCAGCCGGGCGGCGAGGCCCGTGGCGTCCTCGCCCGCGCCCGCCTCGGGGGCGGCCTCGGCCGCGGCGAGCGCGCGGCGCGCCTCGGGCACCTCGTCCATGAGGCGACTGGGCCGCTCGGAGGTGAAGATGACGGAGAACCGCTCCCAGCCGACCTCCATGAGGCCGATGGTCGTGTCGTCGTGGTCGAGGGCCTGGCCGAGCGCGACGGTGGCGGTCTCGGGGTCCATGGGGTGGACGCCATGGCGCCTGGCGCGTTCGCCGACGCTGCCCTCGGCCATGCCCGCACCGGCCCAGATGCCCCAGGAGACGGCGGTGGCGGGCAGCCCTTCGGCGCGGCGCTGTTCGGCGAGCGCCTCGAGGAACGCGTTGCCGGGGGCGTAGTTGCCGAGCCCCGGGACGCCGAAGACGGCGGAGAACGACGAGAACAGCACGAACGCCGAAAGCTCCGACTCCCGTGTCAGCTCATGGAGATGGACGGCGCCCTGGGCCTTGACCCGCAGCACCCGGTCGAGGCGTTCGACGGTCAGGGAGTCCACGATGCCGTCGTCGAGGGTGGCGGCGGTGTGGACGACGGTGCGCAGCGGGCGGTCGGCGGGGATGTCGGCGATGACGGCGGCCAGGGCGTCGCGGTCGGCGACGTCGCAGGGCACCAGGGTGACCTCGGCGCCCGACTCCCGCAGCTCATCGGCGAGTTCGGCCGCGCCAGGGGCCTCGGGGCCGCGGCGGCTGAGCAGCAGCAGGTGCTCGGCGCCGTTGCGGGCCGCCCAGCGGGCGACCTGGGCGCCGAGCCCGCCGGTGCCCCCGGTGATCAGGGTGGTGCCGTCGGGCGTCCAGGAGCGCACGGGCCTGGCGTCGCCGAGCGGGGCGCGCACGATGCGGCGGACCAGCGCGCCGGAGGCGCGGAGGGCCACCTGGTCCTCGCCGTCGGCGCCCGCGACGACTCCGGCGAGCCGGGCGAGGGCCCGCTCGTCGGGCTCTTCGGGGAGGTCGACCAACCCGCCCCACAGGCCCGGCTGTTCGAGGGCGACGACGCGGCCGAGGCCCCACAGCGTGGCCTGGTCGGCGCTGAGCGCGGGCTCGCGCTCCCCGGTGGAGACGGCGCGCCGGGTGGCGCACCACAGGGGCCCGGTGTCCGGCGTGTCGATGAGGGCCTGGATCAGGGCGAGGGACGCGGCGTGGCCGCGGGTGACGGCCGGGTGACCGGTCACCGGGTCGTCGTCGAGGGCGAGGAGGGACAGCACCCCGGCGAGCGGGGCGCCCGCCTCGACGGTGGCCTCGTCGACCAGCGCGGTGAACGACGCGCGGTCGGCGCCGCCGGTGTCGACGGGGCGCGCGAGCACGCGGCAGCCCGCGGCGAGCAGGGCGCGTTCGACGGCCTCGGCCCAGGGGGCGGCGGCCGGTGCGGCGGGGGCGATCAGGAGCCAGGTCCCGGTGAGGGCGGCGGGGGCGCCGCCGACCCGGGGGCGCCAGGTGACGCGGTAGCGCCAGGAGTCCAGCGTGGAACGCTCGCGCCTGCGGCGGCGCCATGACGACAGGGCGGGCAGCACATCGCGCAGCCGGTCGTCGTCGAACTCCAGGGTGGTGGCGAGGGATTGCAGGTCCTCGCGCTCGACGGCGTCCCAGAAGCGCCGCTCGACCTCGTCGCCCGGCAGCTCGTCGCGGTCCGCGTCGGCGGCCACTTCGAGCCAGTAGCGGCGGCGCTGGAACGGATAGGTGGGCAGCTCGACCCGGCCGACGTTCTCGGGGAAGAGCCGGGCCCAGTCCACGGGCACGCCACGGACAAACGCCTCGGCCGCGGAGGTGAGGAAACGCGCCGCCCCGCCCTCGTTCCGCCGCAGCGAACCCACCACGACGGCCTCGGCCGCGGCCGCGTCGACCGTCTCGGTCAGCCCCACGGCCAGCACGGGATGGGCGCTCGACTCCACGAAGCAGCCATGGCCGTCCCGGAGCAGCGCCTCGACGGTCTCCTCAAAACGGACCGTGCTCCGCAGATTCCGCGTCCAGTACGCCGCGTCCAGCGCCGTGGTGTCGATCGGCGCCGCGTCCACCGTCGAATAGAACGGCACCCGCGACGCCACCGGGGCCACGGCGGCCAGCCTCTCCGTCAACTCCTCGGCGATATCGTCCACATGAGCCGTGTGCGACGCGTAGTCCACCGCGATCCGCCGCACCCGCCAACCACGCTCCTCACACGCGCCCATCCACGCGTCCAGCGCCTCAGGATCCCCCGCCACCACGGTGGACGAGGGCCCGTTGACCGCCGCGACCGAAAGACCCCCGAACGGACTCAGGCTCTCCTCGGCCTCCCCCGCGCCCACCGCGACCGACACCATCCCGCCACGCCCGGCCAGGCGTTGACCGATCAACGCGCTGCGCAACGCCACCACCCGCGCACCGTCGTCGAGGGACAGCCCGCCCGCCACCACGGCGGCCGCCACCTCACCCTGTGAATGCCCCACGACGGCAGAGGGCCTGACGCCCAGCCACTCCCACAGCCGCGCCAGCGACACCATCACGGCCCACGACAGCGGCTGCACGACATCCACCCGCGCGAGGTCGCCGTTGAGCTCGGCCCAGAAGTCCCACTCCACGAACTCGGCCAGCGCCGCCGCGCACTCCTCCAACGCCGCACGGAACACCGGGAAGGCATCAGCCAGTTCAAGGGCCATCCCCGACCACTGCGCCCCCTGCCCGGGGAAGACGAACACCGCGCCGGTCTCGGCGCCCGCGCGGCCGATGATCGGCTCGCCGGATCCGTCGAGCACCACGGCCCGATCGTCGAGCAGCGAGCGACCCGACAGCAGGGACCAGCCGACCTCGACGGACGAGGAGCCCAACTCCCCAAGCCGCGCCACCTGTTCGGCCAGCGCCGCCTCGCCACGCGCCGAGACCACCCACGGCACGACCCCGCCGATGACCTCGGTCTCCCCGACGGCAACGGGCTCCGGCTCGGGCGCCTGCTCCAGGATCAGATGCGCGTTGGTGCCGCTGATCCCGAACGACGACACACCCGCCCGGCGCGGACGCCCCGTCTCCGGCCACTCCCGCGCCTCGGTCAGCAGCTCGACCGCCCCCGCCGACCAGTCGACGTGCGGCGACGGCTCATCCACATGCAGCGTCCTCGGCAGCACCCCGTGCCGCAGCGCCATCACCATCTTGAGCACCCCGGCGATGCCCGCGGCGGCCTGGGTGTGGCCGATGTTGGACTTCAACGACCCCAGCCACAACGGCCGTTCGGCGTCGCGGTCCGTGCCGTAGACGGCCTGGAGCGCCTGGGCCTCGATGGGGTCGCCGAGCGCGGTGCCCGTGCCATGCGCCTCGACCGCGTCCACGTCGTCGACGCGGAGGCGCGCGTCGGCGAGGGCCTGGCGGATGACGCGCTCCTGGGAGGGGCCGCTGGGCGCGGTGAGCCCGTTGGACGCCCCGTCCTGGTTGATCGCCGAGCCACGGATCACCGCCAGCACCGGGTGCCCGAGGCGTTCGGCGTCGGACAGCCGCTCCACCAGCACCAGGCCCACGCCCTCGGCGGGCCCGAGCCCGTCGGCCGACGCGGCGAACGCCTTGGAGCGGCCGTCGACGGCGAGCCCGCGCTGGCGGCTGAAGTCGATGAGCCAGCTGGGCTCGGCGACCACGGTGGCGCCGCCCGCGACGGCCATCGCGCACTCGCCGTTGCGCAGCGCCCGCACGGCCAGGTGCAGCGCCACGAGCGACGACGAGCACGCCGTGTCCACGGTCACCGCGGGGCCTTCGAGGCCGAAGGTGTAGGCGACGCGGCCCGAGCCGACGCTGGTGGTGTTGCCCGTGCCGAGATAGCCCTCAAGCTCCTCGGGGATGAGGTGGGCGGGCGGGGCGTAGCCCTGGGCGATGAGGCCCGCGAACACGCCGGTGCGGCTGCCGCGCAGCGCCTCGGTGGCAATGCCCGCGCGCTCGAACAGCTCCCACGAGGTCTCGAGGAGCAGCCGCTGCTGCGGGTCCATCGCCAGGGCCTCGCGCGGCGAGATCCCGAAGAACTCGGCGTCGAACGCGTCGGCGTCGTGGACGAATCCGCCCTCGGTGACATAGCTGGTGCCGGGGCGGGTCGGGTCGGGGTCGTAGAGGGCTTCGAGGTCCCAGCCCCGATTGGCGGGCAGCCCGGTGATGGCGTCGCCGCCCTCGGCGACGAGGCGCCACAGGTCCTCGGGCGTGCGCACATCGCCGGGGAGGCGGCAGGCCATCGCCACGATGGCGATCGGCTCGTCGCCGCCCGCGGCCGGGGTGCCCTGCGTGTCCTCGGCGTTCTCCGCGCCCTCGGGGCCCTCGGCGCCCAGGAGTTCGTCCCGCAGATGGCGGGCGAGGGCGGCGGGCGTGGGGTGGTCGAAGACGAGGGTGGCGCGCAGCCGCAGCCCGGTGGCGGCGTGGAGGCGGTTGCGCAGCTCGACGGCGGTGAGGGAGTCGAAGCCGAGGTCCTTGAAGCCCCGGTTGACGTCGACGGCCTCGCCCGCGCCATGGCCGAGCACGGCGGACGCGTGGGTGCGGACGAGGTCGACCAGGGCGCGTTCGCGGTCGGCCTCGGGCAGCCCGAGCAGGCGCCGCACGAGCGACGACTCGCCCGCGCCCGTGCCGGTGGCGGCGGAGCGGCGGGCGCCGGGCGCGCCGCGCACCAGGCCGCGGAAGACGGGGGGCGGGCCGCCCTGGGCGGCGAGCGCCCGCAGGGCGGCCAGGTCGAGGCGGACGGGGAGGACGACGGGCTCGTCGAGCGCGGTGGCCGCGTCGAACAGGGCGAGCCCCTGCTCGGACGCGACGGGCAGGACGCCGCCGCGCGCCATGCGCGCCAGGTCGGCCTCGTCGAGGTGCCCGGTCATGCCGCTGCCCTCGGCCCACAGGCCCCACGCGAGGGACTGCGCGGGCAGGCCTTCGGCGCGGCGGCGGGCGGCGAGCGCGTCGAGGAACGCGTTGGCCGCCGCGTAGTTGCCCTGGCCCGGGCCGCCGATGACGCCCGCGGCGGAGGAGAACAGGACGAACGCGGCGAGGTCGTGGCCGCGCGTCAGCTCGTGGAGGTGCCACGCGGCGTCGACCTTGGAGCGCAGCACGCGGGACAGCTGCTCGTCGGTCATGGTGCCGATGACCGCGTCGTCGAGGAGCCCGGCGGCGTGGACGACGGCGGTCAGCGGGTGGGCCTCGTCGATGCCGCCGAGCAGCGTGGCGACGGCCTCGCGGTCCCCGGTGTCGCACGCGGCGACGGCCACCCTGGCGCCGAGCTCGGTGAGCTCGTCGATGAGGGCGGCGGCCCCCGGCGCGGCGGGCCCCCGCCTGCTGGCCAGCAGCAGGTGCCGCACCCCGTGCCGGGTGACCAGGTGCCGCGCCACATGGGCGCCGAGCGTTCCGGTGCCGCCGGTGAGGAGCACGGTGCCATCGGGGTCGAGGGTGGGCGGCATGCGCAGCACGATCTTGCCGGTGTGCCTGGCCTGGCTCATGAAGCGGAACGCCTCGGGCGCGCGCCGCACGTCCCACTCGGTGGTGGGCAGCGGCTCGATGACGCCCTCGTGGAAGAGGCCCATGACGACGGCGAGCATGCGCTCGACGCGTTCGGGGCCCGCCGACTTGAGGTCATACGCCTGGTAGGCGACGCCCGGGTGGTCATGGGCGACCCGTTCCGCGTCGCGGATGTCGGTCTTGCCCATCTCGAGGAAGCGCCCGCCGCGCGGCAGGAGCCGCAGCGACGCGTCGACGAACTCCCCGGCGAGGGAGTCGAGGACGACATCCATCCCGGCGCCGCCCGTGACGCGCCGGAACTTCTCCTCGAAGTCCAGCGTGCGCGAGGACGCGATGTGGTCGTCGTCGAGGCCGAGTTCGCGCAGGGCGTCCCACTTGCCCTCGCTCGCCGTGCCGAACACCTCGGCGCCCAGCTGCCTGGCGAGCCGCACGGCCGCCATGCCGACGCCGCCCGCGGCGGCGTGCACGAGGACGCGCTCGCCCGCGCGCAGCCCGCCCAGCTCGACCAGGCCGAAGAAGGCGGTGAGGAACGCGGACGGCGTCGCGGCGCCCGACGCGAACGACCAGCCGTCGGGCAGGCGCGCGAGCCGCCGCTCGTCGGTGATCGCGAGCGGGCCGAGGCCGAACCCCGCGTCGACCACGCCGAGCACCGGGTCGCCGGGCGCGAACCGGCCGACGCCGGGGCCGACTTCGGCGACCACGCCCGCGATCTCGCCGCCCATGCCGGTCTGTCCAGGGGCCATGCCGAGCCCGATGAGGACATCGCGGAAGTTGAGCCCCGCGGCCCGCACGGCGACCCTGACCTGCCCCTCGTCCAGGGGCGCGGCGGCCTCGGGGCGGGGCAGCAGCGCCAGGTTCTCGAACGTTCCCGCGCGCACCGTGTCCAGGCACCAGGGCGCGCCCACGGGCGGCACCAGGGCGCCGCTCACGCCGGGGCGCGCGAGGCGCGGGGCCAGCACGCGGCCGCCGGAGAGCCGCAGTTGGGGCTCGTGCCCGGCGAGTCCGAGCGCCGCGGCGGCGGGCAGCGCGGCGAGCGCGGCGCCGTCGGCCTCGCCTTCGTCGGCCGGGTCGAGGTCGACCAGGACGAGGCGGTCGGGCTGCTCGCTCTGCGCGGAGCGCAGCAGGCCCCAGGCGGCGGCGGCCGTCAGGCTCGCCCCGCTGCCCGCGCCCCGGGCCACGACCACCAGGCGGGCGTCGGCGAGCCGTTCGTCGGCCAGCCACGCGCGCACCTCGGCCAGCGCGTGGGCGACGCCGCGGTGGACGGCGCCCACCATGTCGTCCCCCTCGTCGGCGGCCAGGACGTGCACGGCGACGTCGGGAGCCGCCGCGCCCCCGTCCAACTCCCCGCGCAGCGCGGCGACATCGGCGAAGCGCTCGCCGCCCGCGACGCCGTCGAGCAGCCCTTCGGCGTCGCCGATGACGGCCCATGCGGCGGTGTCGGGCGCGGCCTCGGTGGCGACGGGGACCCAGTCGAGCGCGAAGAGGGCGTCGGCGCCCGCGGCGGAGGGGCGCAGGCTCTCGGCCGCGATCGCGCGCATCGTCAGGGAGCGCACGGAGGCGACGGGCGCGCCCGAGGCATCGGCCGCCTCGACGGCGATCTCGTCATCGCCCAGCGGGGAAAGCCGCACCCTGAGGGCGGCGGCGCCGATGGCGTGGAGGGAGACCCCGCCCCATGCGAACGGCAGCCGGGTGGCCGACGCGGCGGTCCCTTCGGCCCGTTCGGCCCGTCCGGCGGCGAGCCAGCCGTGCAGGGCGGCGTCGAGCAGCGCGGGGTGCAGGGCGAAGCCGCCCGCGTCGGTCCCCTCGGGCAGGGCGACCTCGGCGAACACCGTGTCCCCCGAGCGCCACGCGGCGCGCAGCCCGCGGAAGACCGGGCCATAGCCGTAGCCCTGGTCGAGCAGCCCGTCGTAGAGCCCGTCGAGGTCCATGGCCTCGGCGCCCTGGGGCGGCCAGGCGGTGGCGTCGAACGGCTCGGCGTCGGGCTCGTCGGGGGCCAGCACGCCGGTGGCGTGCGGGAGCCAGGGCTCGTCGCCCGTGGCGTCGCCGGGGCGGGAGTGCACGGTGACGGCGCGGCGGCCCTCGTCGTCCGCGGCGCCCACGGACATCTGGAGCAGGGCGCTGCCCTGGGCGGGGAGGATGAGCGGGGTCTGAAGGGTGATCTCCTCGACCCGCCCGCAGCCGACCTCGTCCCCGGCGCGAACGGCCAGCTCCACAAAGGCCGTTCCGGGCAGCAGCACGGTGTCACCGACGCGGTGGTCGGCCAGCCATGGGTGGGTGCGCAGCGACAGCCTGCCCGTGAACAGCACCTCGTCCGCCGACGCCATCGCCACCGCCGCGCCCAGCAACGGATGTTCGGCCGCCACAAGCCCCGCCGCCGACACATCCCCCGCGCCGCTGTCCGGCGCGAGCCAGTAGCGGCGGCGCTGGAACGGATAGGTGGGCAGCTCCACTTGGGCAACGTTCTCCGGGAAGAGGCGGGCCCAGTCCACGGGCACGCCATGGACAAACGCCTCGGCCGCGGAGGTGAGAAAGCGCGCCGCCCCGCCCTCGTTGCGCCGCAGCGAGCCCACCACGACGGCCTCGGCCCCGACCGCGTCGATGGTCTCGGTCAGCCCCACGGCCAGCACCGCGTGGGCACTTGACTCGACAAAGGAGCAGAAGCCATCGTCGATCAACGCCTCGACGGTCTCCTCAAAACGCACCGTGCTGCGCAGATTCCGCGTCCAGTACGCCGCGTCCAGCGCCGTGGTGTCGATCGGCGCCGCGTCCACCGTCGAGTAGAACGGCACCCTCGACGCCACCGGGGCCACGGCGGCCAGGATCCCGGTCAACTCCTCGGCGATATCGTCCACATGAGCCGTGTGCGACGCGTAGTCCACCGCGATCCGCCGCACCCGCCAACCACGCTCCTCACACGCGCCCATCCACGCCTCCAGCGCGGCCGGATCACCCGCCACCACCGTGGACGAGGGCCCGTTGACCGCAGCGACCGAAAGACCCCCGAACGGACTCAGGCTCTCCTCGGCCTCCCCCGCACCCACCGCGACCGACACCATCCCGCCACGCCCCGCCAGGCGTTCACCGATCAACGCGCTGCGCAACGCCACCACCCGCGCACCGTCGTCGAGCGACAACGCGCCCGCCACCACGGCGGCCGCCACCTCGCCCTGTGAATGCCCCACGACGGCCGATGGCCTGACCCCCAGCCACTCCCACAGCCGCGCCAACGACACCATCACCGCCCAGGACAGCGGCTGCACCACATCCACCCGCGCGAGATCACCGTCGAGCTCGGCCCAGAAATCCCACTCCACGAACTCGGCCAGCGCCGCCGCGCACTCCTCCAACGCCGCACGGAACACCGGGAAGGCATCGGCCAGTTCGAGGGCCATCCCCGACCACTGCGCCCCCTGCCCCGGGAACACGAACACCGCGCGCCCCGCGCCGTCCAGCACCCGCCCGGTGACCGGCTCGGGCGAGCCGTCCAGCACCACCGCCCGGTCCTCGAGAACCGAGCGCGAGGACAGCAGGGACCAGCCCACCTCGACGGGCGAGGAGCCCAACTCCCCGAGCCGCGCCACCTGTTCGGCCAGCGCCGCCTCGCCACGCGCCGAGACCACCCACGGCACCACGCCACCGACGACGCCCGCCCCCGGGGAGGAAGCGGCCTCGGGCTCGGGCGCCTCCTCCAGGATCAGATGCGCGTTGGTGCCGCTGATCCCGAACGACGACACACCCGCCCGGCGCGGACGCCCCGTCTCCGGCCACTCCCGCGCCTCCGTCAACAGCTCGACGGCCCCAGCCGACCAGTCCACATGCGGCGACGGCTCGTCCACATGCAGCGTCCCCGGCAGCACCCCGTGCCGCAACGCCATCACCATCTTGATGACGCCGCCGACGCCCGCCGCCCACTGGGCATGGCCGATGTTGGACTTGAACGAGCCCAGCCACAGCGGCCGTTCGGGCGCGCGGCCCTGCCCATAGGTGGCGAGCAGGGCCTCCGCCTCGATGGGGTCGCCGAGCGACGTGCCCGTGCCGTGCGCCTCCACCACGTCGACCTGGTTGGAGGCCAGGCCCGCGTCGGAGAGGGCCTGGCGGATGACGCGCCGCTGGGAGGGGCCGCTGGGCGCGGTCAGCCCGTTGGACGCCCCGTCCTGGTTGATCGCCGAACCCCTGATCACCGCGAGCACCGGGTGCCCGAGGCGTTCGGCGTCGGACAGCCGCTCCACCAGCAGCACGCCCGCGCCCTCGGCCCAGCCCGTGCCGTCGGCCGAGGCGGCGAACGCCTTGCAGCGGCCGTCGGCGGCGAGCCCGCGCTGGCGGCTGAACTCGATGAAACTCTCGGGCGTCGGCAGCACGGTGACGCCGCCCGCGAGGGCCAGCGCGCACTCGCCGTTGCGCAGCGCCCGCACGGCCAGGTGCAGCGCCACGAGCGACGACGAGCACGCCGTGTCCACGGTCACCGCGGGGCCTTCGAGGCCCAGGGTGTAGGCGACGCGGCCCGAGATGACGCTGGTGGCCTTGCCGGTCATCGCATAGCCCTCGACGGCCTCGATCGGCCGCCCCGCGACGCCGTATCCGGAGGCGGCGGCGCCGACGAACACGCCCGTGTCGCTGCCCGCGAGGGAGTGCGCGGGGATCCCGGCGCGTTCGAGCACCTCCCACGAGGTCTCCAGAAGGAGCCGCTGCTGCGGGTCCATCGCCAGGGCCTCGCGCGGCGAGATCCCGAAGAACTCCGCGTCGAACGCGTCGGCGTCGTGCAGGAACCCGCCCTCGCGCACATAACTCGTGCCGGGGCGGGTCGGGTCGGGGTCGTAGAGCGCTTCGAGGTCCCAACCCCGGTTCTCGGGAAGCCCGGTGACCGCGTCGCCGCCCTCGGCGACCAGAAGCCACAGGTCCTCGGGCGAGCGCACGTCGCCCGGGTAGCGGCAGGCCATCCCCACGATGGCGATGGGCTCGTGGGTCCTGGCCTCGAGCTCGGACAGCCGCTCGTTGGCCTGGCGCAGATCGGTCGTGGCCCGCTTCAGGTAATCGCGGAGCTTGGCTTCGTTACTCATCGGTGCGTCACCTATTCCGAGCCGCGTCAGGCTTCTTCAGTTGGTCGTCGAGCAGGTCGAACAGTTCGTCGTCCGTGGCCGCGTCCAGGGAGTCGCCGGGCGCGGCCTCCTCCTCGGACCTGGTCCTGCCGTCCCAGTCCGACGCCATGGCGCGCAGGCGCAGCGCGATCTCGCCGCCCAGGTCGCCCTCGACGGTGAGGGCGCCCAACGCCGTTGCCAGGCGGTCGAGTTCGGTCAGCATCCGGACGACGTCGCCGCCCTCTTCCGGGGCGAGGTGGCCCAGCAGGTGCTCGGCGAGCGCGGTGGGCGTGGGGTGGTCGAAGACCGCGGCGGCGGGCAGCCGCACGCCGGTGTCGGCGCCCAGGCGGTTGCGCAGCTCGACGGCGGTGAGCGAGTCGAACCCGGCGTCGCGGAAGGACCGTTCGGGCCCGATGTCGCGGACCCTGCCATGGCCGAGGACCACCGCGGCGTGCTCCCTGACCAGGTCGAGCAGCGTCCGCAGCCGCTCCTCGGGGTCGGCGGCGGCCAGGCGCCGCCTCAGCTCGTCCGCGCCCGGCGCGCCCCCGCCGCGCGCTCCCCCGGCGGCGCGGCGCGCCGGGGCGCGCACCAGCGCGCGCAGCAGCGGCGGCACGCCGCCCTCGGCCGCGGCGCGCGCCCTGAGCGCGGCCAGGTCGAGGCGGATGGGCGCGACGGCGGGCTCGCCCAGGTCGAGCGCGGCGTCGAACAGCGCGAGCCCCTCGGCCGAGCCGAGCCCGCGGATGCCGGTGCGCTCCATGCGGGCCAGGTCGCCATCGCCCAGGTCCGCGGTCATGCCGCTGGCCTCCGCCCACAGGCCCCAGGCCAGCGACACGGCGGGCAGGCCCCGCGCATGGCGGCGCTCGGCGAGGGCGTCGAGGAACGCGTTGGCCGCCGCGTAGTTGGCCTGCCCCGCGGTGCCGAGGACACCGGCGGCCGACGAGAACAGCACGAAGGCGTCCAGGTCGGCGTCCGCGGTCAGCTCGTCGAGCGCGACGGCGGCGTCCACCTTGGGGGCGAGGACGCGTTCCACCTGGGCGTCGGTGAGCGCGCCGACCACCGCGTCGTCGACCACGCCCGCCATGTGGACCACGGCGCGCAGGGGGCGTTCGGCGGGGACGGCGGCGAGCGCCTTGGCGAGCGCGGCGCGGTCGGTGACGTCGCAGGCCACCAGGTCGACCGTGGCGCCGCGCTCCGAGAGGGCCGCGGCCCACGCGGCGGCGCCATCGGCGGCGGGGCCGCGGCGGCTGGTGACCAGCAGGTGCCGCACGCCGTGCGCGGTCACCAGGTGCTCGGCGACCAGCCGCCCCAACGTGCCGGTGCCGCCCGTGAGAAGGACGGTGCCGCGCGGGTCCCACCGGCGGGGGTGGGTGAGGACGACCTTGCCGATGTGCTTGGCCTGGCTGACGAAGCGGAACGCCTCGGGCGCGGACCGCATGTCGAACGCGTGGACGGGCAGCGGGGACAGCGCGCCCGCGACGAACAGCTCCCTGACCGCCGCGATCAGGTCCGCGATGCGGTCGGGCCCGGCCTCCAGGAGGTCGAACGCCTGGTAGGAGACGCCGGGGAACGCCGCGGCGACGGTCTCGGGGTCGCGGATGTCGGCCTTGCCCATCTCAAGGAAGTGGCCGCCGCGCGGGAGGAGTTCGAGGGAGGCGTCGATGAACTCCCCGGAGAGGGCGTTGAGTACGACGTCCACGCCCTCGCCCCCGGTGGCGGCCAGGAACGCCTCGCGGAAGTCCAGCGTGCGGGACGAGGCGATGTGGTCGTCGTCAAGGCCGAGTTCGCGCAGGGTGCCCCACTTGCCCTCGCTCGCCGTGGCGAACACCTCGGCGCCCAGGTGGCGGGCCACCTGGATGGCGGCCATGCCGACGCCACCCGCGCCCGCGTGGATCAGGACGCGTCGGCCCGCGCGGAGCCCGGCCAGCTCTCGCAGGCCGAGCCACGCGGTGAGGAAGACCACCGAGACGCCCGCGCCCTCCTCGGGCGACCAGCCGTCGGGGAGCCGGGTCAGCAGGCGGGCGTCGGCGACGGTGCGGGTGGCGAAGCCGCGCGGCACCATGCCCATCACGGCGTCGCCAGGGGCGAGTCGCGCCACCCCCGGGCCCGTCTCCAGGACGGTGCCCGCGACCTCGTCGCCCAGCCAGGGGGCGGCCTCGCCCGAGTACATGCCGAGGGCGATCAGCACGTCGCGGAAGTTGAGGCCTGCGGCGCGGACATCGATCCGCACCTGGCCGGGCTCAAGGGGCGCGTCGGCCTCGGGGCAGCCGACCAGGCGCAGATTCTCCAGGGTGCCGCCGCCCCCGGCGTCCAGGCGCCAGGTGCCGGGGGGCGGGACGAGGCGGTCGCCGCGCGCGGCGCGGACCAGGCGGGGGGCGAGCGGCTCGGCGCCCTCGCCGGTGAGCCGCGCCTCGTCCTCGCCCGAGGCGACGGCGGCGGCCACGGCGTCGGGCGAGGGATCGCCCTCGGCGGCCACGAGCGCGAGGCGCCCGGGGTTCTCGGCGCGCGCGGAGCGGACCAGTCCGGTGACGGCGGCGTGGGACAGCGTTCCACGGTGGGTGACGAGCGCGAGCCGCGCGTCGGCGAGGCGCTCGTCACCGAGGAACTCCCGCAGCAGGGCCAGCGTTTCGCCGACCGCCTCGCGCGGCGACGCGTCGCGGCGCACACGCGCGACAACCAGCCCAGGGACCGGGTCGCGCTCCGCGAGGGCGGTCAACGCGCCGGGTCCCGGCGGGAGTTCGGCGGCGAGCGGGGTGATGGCCCCGGGGTCGGCGGGGGCGGGCACCCAGTCGACGCGGTAGAGCGACCGCGCGGCGGGCCCCGCCGCCCCCGGCGCCTCGTCGGCGGGCTGCCGCAGGGTGAGCGAGGCGATGGCGGCGAGCGGGCGCCCCTCGGCGTCGGCGAGGGTGACGGCGACCGTGCCGCTCCCCGCCGGGGCCAGGCGCACGCGGGCCGCGGCGGCGCCCGAGGCGAACAGCTCGGCGCCCTCGAAGGAGAACGGCAGCACCGGGCGCCCGTCCGTGGCCACCAGGCCCGCGAGGGCGACGGGGTGGAGCGCGGCGTCGAGCAGCGCCGGGTGGAGGCCGAAGCCCGCCGGGTCGCCGCCCTCGGGCAGCGCCACCTCGGCGAACACCTCGTCGCCGCGCCGCCACACCGCGCGCATCCCCTGGAACAGCGGGCCGTAGCACAGGCCTTCGGCGGCCAGCCGCTCATAGGCGCCGGTGAGGTCGATCGGCTCGGCGCCCTGCGGCGGCCAGGCGGTCAGGGTGGCGTCGGGGCCCGCGGCGCCCTGGCCCCGGGGGGCGAGGACGCCGGAGGCGTGGCGGGTCCAGGGCGCGCCGTCGTCGCCTTCGGCGTCCCCGTCGTCGCCTTCGTCGGGCCGCGCGTGCAGGGCGAACGGGCGGCGCCCCGCGTCGTCCGCCTCGTCCACGGTCACCTGCACGCGCACGGCGCCGCGTTCGGGCAGCACCAGGGGGCTCTGGAGGGTCAGCTCCTCCACCGCGGGGCACCCGGCCTCGTCGCCCGCGCGCACCGCCATGTCGAGCAGCGCAGCGCCCGGCACCAGGGCGTGCTCGCCGATCCTGTGGTCGCCGAGCCAGGGCAGCGCGGCCATCGAGAGCCGCCCGGTGAGCACCAGGCGCCCGCCGTCCGCGAGCGTCACGGCGGCGCCGAGCAGCGGGTGGCCCGGGGAGCGCAGGCCGAGCTCGGCCGCGGCCCCCGCGCCGCCGCGCTGCCGCCGCAGCCAGTAGCGCTCGGCCGTGAAGGCGTAGGTCGGCAGGTCGACCCGGCGCCCGCCAGGCAGCAGCGCGGCCCAGTCGACGGGGGCGCCCGTGACCCAGAGACGGGCCAACGCCTCGACGGCGGTGGCGGGTTCGGGCCTGTCGCGGCGCGCCATGGCGACCGCGGCGACCTCGTCGCCCAGGGTCTCGGCCGCCATGCCGGTGAGCGCGCCGTCGGGGCCGATCTCCAGCAGGTGGCGCACGCCCAGGTCCCCGGCCTCGCGCACGGCGTCGGCGAACCTGACGCTCTCGCGCACATGCCGCACCCAGTAGGCGGCCGTCGTCCAGTCGCCCTCGTCGGCGCGGCGCCCGGTGAGCGTGGAGATCACGCCGGTGGCGGGCCGCCCGTAGGAGATGCCCTCGGCCACCGCGCGGAACTCCGCGAGCATCGGGTCCATCAGCGGCGAGTGGAACGCGTGGCTCACCCGCAGCCGCTTGGTCCGCGCGCCGCGGGCGGCCAGCACATCGGCCACCGCCGTCACCACGTCCTCCGGGCCCGAGACGACCACGGACGAGGGGCCGTTGACCGCCGCGACGCCCGCGACGCCCTCGTGGCCCGCGAGCTCGGCCAGCACATCGGCCTCGGGGGCGCCGATGGCCACCATGGCGCCGCCCGGCGGCAATTGGTCCATCAGCCGACCGCGCGCCGCGACCAGGGCGCACGCGTCGGGCAGCGACAGGATCCCGGTGACATGGGCCGCGGCGATCTCGCCGACCGAGTGCCCGAGCACGACATCGGGCCGCACGCCCCAGGACTCGACGAGCCGGAAGAGGGCCACCTCGAAGGCGAACAGCGCGGGCTGCGCCCACTCCGTGCGGTTCAGGGTCTCCTGGTCGCCCTCGAACACGACGGCGCCGAGCGGCCCCGGCAGCAGGGGGTCGAGCACGGCGCACACCTCGTCCCACGCGGCGGCGAACGCCGGGTGCGCGGCGTGCAGTTGACGGCCCATGCCGATCCGCTGGGAGCCCTGGCCCGCGAAGACCAGGCCCACCCGACCGGCGTCGGCGCGCACCTCGCCCATGACCACCCCAGGCGCGGCGCTCCCGGCCGCCAGCGCCTCGACCCCGGCGAGCAGCTCGGGGCGCCCCTCGCCCACGACGACCGCGCGGTGCTCGAACGCCGTGCGGGTGGTGGCCAGGGACAGGCCGATGTCCGCGCCGGTGGCGGCCTGCCCAGGCCCCTCGGCGAACGCGCGCAGCCGCTTCGCCTGCGCGCGCAGCGCCTCGTCGCCCCGCGCCGAGAGCACCCACGGCACGGGCGCCCCCGTCGCGGCCTCGGCGGCGGGGGGCGCGTCAGCCGCCTCGGGCGCGGGGGCCTCCTCCAGGATCAGATGGCAGTTGGTGCCGCTGATCCCGAACGACGACACGCCCGCCCTGCGCGGCCGCTCGCCCGCGGGCCAGGCGCGCGCCTCCGTCAGCAGCTCGACCGCGCCCGCCTCCCAGTCCACGTGGGACGAACGGCGTTCGGCGTGCAGGGTCCTCGGCAGCACGCCGTTGCGCAGCGCCATCACCATCTTGATGACCCCCGCCACCCCGGCGGCGGCCTGGGCATGGCCGATGTTGGACTTCAACGAGCCGAGCCACAGCGGCCGTTCGGCGTCCCTGCCCTGGCCGTAGGTGGCCATCAGGGCGTGTGCCTCGATGGGGTCGCCGAGCTTGGTGCCCGTGCCGTGCGCCTCGACCGCGTCCACCTCGGCGGCGGCCAGCCTGGCGTTGGCCAGCGCGGCGCGGATGACCTGCTCCTGTGCCTCGTCGTTGGGCGCGGTCAGGCCGTTGCTGGCGCCGTCCTGGTTCACCGCGGAGCCCCGGATCACCGCGAGGACGCGGTGGCCGAGGCGCTGTGCGTCGGAGAGGCGTTCGAGCAGCAGGACGCCCACGCCCTCCGCCGGGCCGAACCCGTCGGCGTCCTCGGAGAACGCCTTGCAGCGGCCGTCGCCCGCGAGGGCCTGCTGGCGGCTGAGGCCCACGATCCAGTTGGGCGCGGACATCACGGTGACGCCGCCCGCGAGCGCCGTCGAGCACTCGCCGAGCCGCAGCGCCTGCACGGCCAGGTGCAGCGCCACCAGGGACGAGGAGCACGCGGTGTCCACCGTGACGGCGGGGCCGCGCAGGCCCAGGGTGTAGGCGACGCGCCCCGACATCACGCTCGTGGTGTTGCCGACGGCCAGGTGGCCCTCGACGCCGCTGGGCGCGGGGTCGCCGAACGGGGGCGCGTACTCCTGCGGCACGCCCCCGAAGAACACGCCGACGTCCGCGCCGCGCAGGGCGGCGGGCAGCGTGCCCGCGCGTTCGAGCGCCTCCCACGAGGTCTCGAGGAGCAGCCGCTGCTGCGGGTCCATCGCCAGGGCCTCGCGCGGCGAGATCCCGAAGAACTCCGCGTCGAACGACGCCGCGTCCGCGAGGAAGCCGCCCGCCCGCACATAGCTCTTGCCGGTGGACAGCGGGTCGGGGTCGTAGAGCCCCGCCACGTCCCAGCCACGGTCCTCCGGCAGCGGGGAGACGCCCTCGGCCCCCTCGGCGACCAGCCGCCAGAGGTCATCGGGCGAGGTCACGCCGCCGGGGAGGCGACAGGCCATGGAGACGACGGCCACCGGCTCGTGGTTCCTGGCCTCGGTGTCCGCCAGGCGCTGGCGGACCTGGCGGAGATCGGCCGTCACCAGCTTGAGATAATCGCGGAGTTTTTCTTCGTTGGCGGACATCGAAAAGCACTCCCGGACGCGGCGTTAAGGGCGGCAGAGCGGTATCCATGGGCCATGTGCAAAGAGCCGAAGGTCTCATCGCGCGCGAAAGGACACACCTTTCGCACGGCTCGGCATAGCGGCGCCCCCGGGGCGGGTCGATTTCCCGGCGGGCACCCTGGAACGCCCCCTGTGTGTGTTCCCCTGGATCCTGCGTGGTCTGGGGCCGATTCTGCGCCGGTGCGGGGGGCGGCACCTCGGGGCTCACCCCCAGCCGGTACCCCAGACTCCGCCCCCTCGGGGGGCGAACTCCCTGCGCAGGGGCCCCTTGTGGAGGCGCGAACCACCCCGGGCGGGCGCCGGAAGGACCCAGGCCAGGCGCCGGCGAGGGGCGGGCGCCGCGGCGTTCGGCCACGCCGGACATCGCACGCGTACGCCCCCTTTCACGGACATCGCGGACGCCATTGCGAGCGCTTCGGAGGCTGCGATTCCATCGGGACATGGAACGGTTCCTGGACAATCTCGGTCGACTGTCCGCCCGGCGCCCCTGGCACACTCTCGGCTGCTGGCTGATCGCGGCGGTGGCACTTCTCGCGCTCGGCCAGTCGGCGGGCACCACTTTTGTCAACGACCTCAGATCGCCAGGGGCCGAGTCACAGGACGCGACCGATGTGGCCCGTGAGCACATTCCGGAATTCGGCGCCGCGAGCGCCCAGGTGGTCTGGCGCCTCGGCGACAGCGGCGGCGGCTCGGGCCAGGCGCGGGACGCCATCGACGCGATGCTGGCCGAGATCGCCGGGCAGCCGGACGTGGCGGGCGTGGACGAGCCCGTTCCCAGCCCCGATGGACACGCGGGCATGGCGGGCGTCAACTACGCCCTGGGACTCGACGCGTTGGGCAACGAGCACTACGAACGCCTCGAGGACGCCGCCGCTCCCGCCGTCGCAGCGGGCGTGGACGTCGAGTTCCGCGGCATGGTCGTGGACCTGGCCACCGGCACCCCTTCGAGCACCGCCGAGTACATCGGGCTCGCCGTGGCCGCGATCGTGCTGGTCGTCGCGTTCGGCTCGGTCGTCGCCGCGGGCCTTCCGCTGCTCGTGGCCGGGCTCGGCATCGCGGTGGGCATGGCCCTGGTGCTGCTCGCCGGCACGGTGCTCGACATGCCCGCCGCCGCGCCCGTCATCGCGATGATGCTGGGCCTCGGCGCGGGCATCGACTACGCGCTGTTCGTCCTGACCCGGTTCAGGACCGACCTGGCCGAGGGCGGCGACCCCGTCACCGCGGCCGGGCACGCCACCGCCGTCGCGGGCCACGCCGCGGTGTACGCGGGCGGCACGGTGGTCCTCGCGATCCTCGGCCTCCACCTCGCGGGCATCCCCTTCGTCGGCGCGCTCGGCACGGCCGCCGCCATCACCGTCGCGCTGACCGTCGTCGCCACGGTCACCGCGCTCCCCGCGCTGCTCGGCCTCCTCGGGCACCGCGTCGACGCGCTGCCGCTGCCCGCGCTGACCCGGCGCGGCGCCGCACGCCGCCGGTCGACGCCACGGCGCGCCAGGGGAGTCGACGAGAGCGCATGGACGTTCCGCTGGGGGCGGCACGTCCAGCGCCACCGCGTCCTGTATGTCATCGGCTCGACGGCCCTGCTCCTGCTGATGACGCTGCCGCTGCTGTCGTTGCGGCTCGGCACGCCCGACGACGGCAGCCAGCCCGGCGAGCTGACGCAGCGCCGCGCCTACGACATCGTCACCGAGCACTGGGGCGCGGGCTGGAACGCGCCGCTGATCATGACCGTCAGGGGCGCCGACGAGGCCGGGCTACGGGACTTCGCCGCGGCCCTCGAGACCGACCCCGAGGTGCGACTGGTCGACGAGCCGCGGCCCAGCGAGGACGGCGAGGTGGCCATCGTGACCGCGGTGCCGCACAGCGCGCCGCAGGACGAGGCCGTGACCGAGCTGGTCCACCGCATCCGCGACGACACCGGGCCCGCGACGCTCGCGGCCTCGGGCGGCGAGGTGCTGGTGGGCGGCCCGACCGCGGTGGTCATCGACCTCGCCGAGGTCATCGGGGAGCGGCTGCCCTGGGTGGTCCTCGCGGTGGTCGGCGCGGGCATGCTGCTGCTGTTCGCCATGTTCAGGGCGCCGTTGATCGCGCTCAAGGCCGCGCTGATGACGCTGCTGTCCATCGGGGTGTCGTTCGGCGTGGTCACGGCCGTCTTCCAGTGGGGCTGGGGCATCGAGCTGCTGGGCCTCGACAAGAGCGTGCCGATCGTCTCGGCGGTGCCGATGCTGCTGTTCGCGGTGCTGTTCGGGCTCTCGATGGACTACGAGGTGTTCCTGCTCTCGGCCATCCGCGAGTCCTACGACCACGGCGAGGACGCGCACCGCGCGGTGGTCTCGGGAATCGGCTCGACCGCGCGGGTCATCACCTGCGCGGCGATCATCATGGCGGTCGTCTTCTTCAGCTTCTCCACGCTGCCCGACACCCTGGTCAAGATGGCCGGGATCGGCCTGGCGACCGCCGTCGTCATCGACGCGACGCTCATCCGCATGGTGCTGGTCCCCGCGCTGATGAGCCTGCTCGGGGACCGGGCGTGGTGGCGGCCCCTCAGCCGCCCGCACGGGCACGACCGCGCGGACTGACCCGGGGGCCCCGATGTCAGGGCGCCGGGATCACTCGATGCCCAGCTCCATGTCGATGAGCGCGAACATCTCGTCGTCGCTCGCCGACCCCAGCTCGTCACCGACCCCTGGCGCCCCCGCGCCGCCCGGCGCGGTCCCCTCGACCTCGCCGAGCAGCGTCCGCAGCCGGGCCGCGACCGCGAGCCGCGCGTCCTGGTCGGCGCCCAGCGCGGACACCGCGGCCCGCAGCCGGTCCAACTCGCCGAGCACGGCCGCCGCTTCGCCCGCCGACGGCGCGCCGTCCGGCGGGAACAGCTCGCCGTGCAGGCGCTCCGCGAGCAGCGCGGGCGTGGGGTGCCTGAAGATCACCGTGCTGGGCAGGCGAAGACCGGTCGCGGCGTTGATCCGGTTGCGCAGCTCGACGGCGGTGAGCGAGTCGAAGCCGACCTCGCGGAAGGACCGTTCGGGGTTGACGTCGGCGGCCGTGCCGTGCCGCAGCACGGTCGCCGCGTGGGAGCGCACCAGGTCGAGCAGCGCGCGCCGCCGCTCGTCGGGCGTGGCGTCGGCCAGCCTGCCCGTGAGCGAGCCGTCCCGGGACGCGGGCGACTCGGCCGCGGCGGCGGCCCTGCGCCTGGGCGCGGCGCCGCCGAGCCCGTTGAGCCCGTTGAGCACCGCGGGCAGGACCCCGGCCGCGGCCTGCTCGCGCAGCCCCTCGGGGTCGAGGCGGGCCGCGACGAGCGAGGGATCGCCCCCCGTGAGCGCCGCGTCGAGCAGCGCGAGGCCCTCGTCCGTCTCCAGCGGGGCGACGCCGGTGCGGGCCAGGCGGCCGATGTCCTGCTCGTCCAGGTGCCCTGTCATGCCGCTCGCCTCCCGCCACAGGCCCCAGGCCAGCGAGACCGCGGGCAGGCCGCGCTCCGCGCGGCGGCGGGCGAGGGCGTCGAGCGCGGCGTTGGCCGCGGCGTAGTTGGCCTGGCCCGCGGTGCCGAGCACCCCGGCGACCGAGGAGAACAGCACGAACGCGTCCAGGTCGGCGCCCTCGGTCAGCTCGTCGAGCAGCTGCGCCGAGCGGGTCTTGGCCCGCAGCACCCGCTCGACCCGCGCGGGCGTCAGGTCGTCGAGCACCGCGTCGTCGAGCAGCCCCGCGAGGTGGAACACCGCGCCGAGGGGCCGCTCGCGCGGGATGCCGTCGAGCAGCGCGGCCAGCGCGTCGCGGTCGCTCGCGTCGCACGCGGCGACGGCCACCTCGGCGCCGAGACCGGTGAGTTCGTCGACGAGGGCGCCCGCGCCGTCCGCCGCGTCCCCGCGCCTGCTCGTCAGCAGCAGGTGGCGCACCCCGTGCCGGGTGACCAGGTGGCGGGCCACCAGCGCGCCCAGCGTTCCGGTGCCGCCGGTGAGCAGGACGGTGCGGGACGGGTCGAGCGGCCGGGGCGCGGTGAGCACGATCTTGCCGATGTGCTCGGCGCGGCGCATCGTGTCGAACGCGTCGGGCGCCTGCGCCAGCGGCCAGCCGCGCAGCGGTGGCGGGGTCAGGGCGCCTTCGGCGAACAGCTCCATGAGCCGTGGCAGCACCAGGCCCACGCGCCCGGCGTCCTCCGTCATCAGGTCGAAGAACCGGTAGCGGACGCCGGGGTGTTCGCGGGCGACGGCCTCGGCGTCGCGCACATCGGTCTTGCCCATCTCCACGAACCGCCCGCCGCGCGGCAGGAGCGCGAGGGAGGCGTCGGTGAACTCGCCGCTGAGGGCGTTCATCACCACGTCCATGCCCTCGCCGCCGGTCGCGGCCAGGAAGGCGTCGCGGAAGCGCACGTCGCGGGTGGAGGCGATGTGGTCGTCGTCGAGGCCGAGGCCGCGCAGCACATGCTGCTTGGCCGGGCTCGCGGTGGCATAGACCTCGGCGCCGACGTGCCGGGCGATCTGGAGGGCGGCCAGGCCGAGGCCGCCGGTGGCGGCGTGGACAAGGATCCGGTCGCCGCGGCCGAGGCCGCCGAGCTCGACCAGGCCCATCCAGGCGGTCAGGAAGATCACGGGGACGGCGGCGCCGCGCTCGAACGTCCAGCCATCGGGCAGCGGCACCAGCGTCCTGGCGTCGGCCACGGCCATCGGGCCCATGGCGCCAGGGATCATCCCCATCACCCGGTCCCCGACGGCGAACCGGGTCACCCCGGGGCCCACCTCGACGACGGTGCCCGCGCCCTCGACGCCCATCTCGGCCTCGCCGGGGAACATGCCGAGCCCGATCACCACGTCGCGGAAGTTGAGCCCGGCCGCGCCCACGGCGACGCGGACCCGTCCTGGGGCCAGCTCGTCGCCCGCGGCGGGCGAGGGCACCGCGGCCAGGTTGTCGAGCGTGCCCACGGCGGTGACATCGACCCGCCAGTGCCCCGCCGGCGGCGGCGGCAGCACCCTGCGGACGGCCCTGGCCAGCCGGGGCACGGCGATCTCCCCGGCGCGCACGCGCAGTTCGGGCTCGTCGGGGCGGGCCGCCACCGCGGCGGCGGCCGCTCCGAAGGCCGCGTCGTCGGCGCCGCCCACGAGGTGGACCAGCGCGAAACGGCCCGGGTTCTCCGTCTGGGCGCTGCGCACCAGCCCCGCGACGGCGGCCTGCGCGGGCCCGTCACCCACCAGGGCGAACGCCAGCCGCGCGGCGCCGAGCCGCGGCCCGGCCAGCCACTCCTGGGCCAGCGCCAGCGCGCCGGTCACCGACGCCTGGACGTCGGGGCCTTCGTCGAAGGGCGCCACGACCACGCCGGGCACCGGGGTCGGCAGGGCGTCGAGCGAGGGCATGTCGCGGCCCAGGACGCACCAACGCGCCGCGCTCTCCTGGGAGTCGGGGCGCCCGTGGACGGGAGACGCGACCCACTCGACGCGGTGGAGCCCGTCGGTGACGGGCGCCGCGGCCGCCGCCCCGCGCGGCACCTCGCGCAGCGCGAGCGCCTCGACGGCGGCCAGCGGGCGGCCCGCCACATCGGCCACCAGGACCCGCACCGAGTCATCGCCGTCCGGGGTGAGCCGGACGCGCGCCGCGGCGGCGCCCGCGGCGTGGATCTCGACCCCCGACCAGGCGAAGGGCAGCGCGAGCCCGGCCGCGTCCTCGCCCGCGCGGTCGAGCAGGGCGCCGTGCAGGCACGCGTCGAGCAGCGCCGGGTGCAGCCCGTACCCGGCGGCCTCGGCATGCTGCTCGGCGGGCAGGGCCACCTCGGCGAACACCTCGTCGCCGCGCCGCCACGCCGCCCGCAGGCCGCGGAAGACGGGCCCGTACTCGTAGCCGAGCGCGGCGAGTTGCGGGTAGAGCTTGTCGAGCGCGACGGGCTCGGCGCCCGGCGGAGGCCAGGCGGTGAGGTCGCCGCTCGCGCCGTCGTCGTCCATGGTCTCGGCGCCGAGACCCTGGGTGAGGAGGCCGGTGGCGTGCGTGGTCCAGGGCTCGCCCTCGGCGTCGGCGGGGCGGGAGTGGACGGTGAAAGGGCGCCCCGCGGCGGGGCCGTCGGCGTCACAGGGGCCGCCCACGGCGATCTGGAGGTGGACGCGGCCGCGTTCGGGGAGCGCGAGGGGCGCCTGGAGCGTCATCTCCTCCAGCCGGTCGCAGCCCGCCTCCTCCCCGGCGCGCAGGGCCAGCTCGACGAACGCGGTGCCCGGCAGCAGGACGCTTCCCGAGACGGCGTGGTCGGCGAGCCACGGGGTGTCGCGCGGCGAGAGCGTCGCGGTCAGTAGCGCGCCATCGGCGCCCGCGAGCGGCACGGCGGTCTCGGCCAGCGGGTGGACGCGTTCGACGCCGCTCCTCGCGGGGGTGTCCATCCAGTAACGCCGGTGCTGGAACGCGTAGGTGGGCAGCTCGACCGTGCGCGCGCCCGACCCGGCGAACGCGGCCGACCACGTGACGTCGGCGCCGTGCACATGGGCCTCGGCGACGGAGGTGAGGAAGCGCTCCCGGCCGCCGTCGTCGCGCCGCAGCGAGCCGACCGCGGCGATGTCGGCGTCGGCGTTCTCCTGGATGGCCATGGCGAGCACGGGGTGGGCGCTGGCCTCGACGAAGAGGGAGTGGCCCTCCTCGATCAACAGCCGGGTCACACCGGCGAATTCGACGGTCCGCCGCAGATTCTCGAACCAGTACCCGGCGTCCAGCTCGGGCCCCTCGACCACGCCACCGGTCACGGTGGAGTGGAACGGCACCAGGGAAGGGCCCGCGACGACCGCGCCGAGCTCGTGCAGCAGGCGTTCGCCCACCGACGCGACGACGGAGTGGTGCGACGCGTAGTCCACGGGGATGCGCCGCACCCGCACCCCGTCGGCCTCCAGGGCGCCCATCAGCGCGGCCAGGCCCTCGTCGCCGCCCGAGACAACCGTTGAGCCGGGCCCGTTCACCGCGGCCACCTCGAGATCGCCGCCGACGCGTTCGAGCCACTCCTCGACCTCGCCCACCGGCAGCCCGACCGACACCATCCCACCCCGGCCCGCCAACTCCTCGGCGATCACCCGGGATCGCACCGCGGCCACCCTGGCCCCGTCGGCCACGGAGAGCACGCCCGCCACCACCGCGGCGGCGATCTCCCCCTGGGAGTGGCCCACCACGGCCGAAGGCCGCACCCCGAACGACTCCCACAGCCGCGCAAGCGACACCATCACCGCCCACAGCACGGGCTGCACCACATCCACCCGCCCGAGCGACTCCGCAGACCCCAACGCCTCATGCAGATCCCACTCCACCCAGGGCGCCAACGCCTCCCCACACTCCCCGAGGGAATCCGCGAACACCGGGAACTCCGCCGCCAGTTCACGCCCCATCCCCACCCACTGCGAGCCCTGCCCCGGGAAGACGAACACGGGCCCGGTGGGCGAGACGGGTCGGACGCCGAGGACGGTGGAAGGGGGTTCACCGCCCTCGGCGAGCTGGGTGAGCCCTTCGAGCAGCCCGGCGCGCTCCCGGCCCACGAGCACGGCCCGGTGCTCCATCGGCGCGCGCGTCGTGGCGAGGGACCAGCCGATGTCGGCGACCCCCGCCCCTGGGCGCTCCCGAACGAAGTCCCGCAGCCGCGCGGCCTGGTGGGCCAGCGCCTCGGGGGTCCGCGCGGACACGGGCCAGACGGTCACCCCGGGGTCGGCCGCGGGCGCGGGCGCGTCCGTGGGGGCGGTGGCCGGGGCGGCCTCGACGATGATGTGCGCGTTGGTGCCGCTGATGCCGAACGACGACACGCCCGCCCTGCGCGCCCGCCCGGTCTCCGGCCACTCCCGCGCCTCGGCCAGCAGCGCGACGGCGCCCGCCGACCAGTCCACATGCGGCGATGGCCGGTCGATGTGCAGGGATCCCGGGAGCGTGCCATGGCGCATGGCCATGACCATCTTGATGACCCCGCCCACGCCGGCCGCGGCCTGGGCATGGCCGATGTTGGACTTCAACGAGCCGAGCCACAGCGGCCGTTCGGCCTCCCGGTCCTGGCCGTAGGTGGCGAGCAGGGCGTGCGCCTCGATCGGGTCGCCCAGGGTCGTCCCCGTGCCGTGCGCCTCGACCGCGTCCACGTCGGCGGCGGCGAGGCCCGCGTCGGCCAGCGCGGCGCGGATGACGCGCTGCTGGGAGAGGCCGTTGGGCGCGGTGAGGCCGTTGCTCGCGCCGTCCTGGTTGATCGCGGAGCCGCGCAGCACCCCGAGCACGGGGTGCCCGGCGCGGCGGGCCTCGGAGAGCCGCGTCAGCACGAGCATGCCGACGCCCTCGGCCCACCCCGTGCCGTCGGCCGACGCGGCGAACGCCTTGCACCGCCCGTCGCCCGCCAGGCCGCGCTGGGTGCTGAACTCGAGGAACATGCCAGGGCTCGACATGACCGCGACGCCGCCCGCGAGGGCGAGGGAGCAGTCGCCGTGGCGCAGCGCCCGGGCGGCCAGGTGCAGCGACACCAGGGAGGAGGAGCACGCGGTGTCGACCGTGACGGCGGGGCCTTCGAGGCCCAGGGTGTAGGCGACGCGCCCCGACAGCACGCTGTTGGCGTTGCCCGTGAGGATCTGGCCCTCGAAGCCCTCGGGCGCCTGGTCGAGCCGGGAGCCGTACTCCTGCGCCATCGCGCCGACGAACACGCCCGTCGGCGTGCCGCGCAGCGACGCGGGGACGATCCCGGCCCGTTCGACGGCCTCCCACGAGGTCTCCAGAAGGAGCCGCTGCTGCGGGTCCATGGTGAGGGCCTCACGCGGGGAGATCCCGAAGAACGCGGCGTCGAACTCGGCGGCGCCGTCGAGGAATCCGCCCTCGCGCACATAACTCGTGCCGGGGCGGGTCGGGTCGGGGTCGTAGAGCGCGTCCAGGTCCCAGCCGCGGTCGGTGGGGAACCCGCCGATGGCGTCGGTGCCTTCGGCGACCAGACGCCACAGGTCGTCGGGCGAGTGGACGCCGCCGGGGTAGCGGCAGGCCATGCCGACGATGGCGATGGCGTCGCCGTCGTCGGCCGCCGCCCCGGGGTCCGCCGTGTCCTCGGCGGCGGCGTTCCCCGGGGCGGCGGGCGCCGCCGGGGCCGCGGCTCCGGCGCCATCGGTCAGGCGCCGCCGCAGGTGCCCGGCCAGGGCGTCAGGGGTGGGGTGGGAGAACAGCACGTCCGATGGCAGGCGGAGCCCGGTGGCGGCGCCGACGCTGTTGCGCAGCTCGAGCGACATGTGGGAGTCGAGCCCGGCCTCCTTGAACGTGGCGGACTCCCCGACGCGCGCCGCGTCGCGGTAGCCGAGCACGGCGGCGGCGTGGCGGCGGACCAGGCCGAGCAGGTGGCGGTGCTGCTGCTCGGGGCCACGGCCGCTCAACTCCACCGCGAGACCGTCGGGCACGCCGGGCGCGAAGGGCAGGGGCGGCCGGGGCGCGGCGGTGGCCCGTGGCGTTCCACCGGCCGGGGCGGCGCTGGTCCCCGTGCCGGTCGCGGCGCCGCCGGGGGTGCCGGTCAGCCAGTGGCTCTCGCGCTGGAAGGCATAGGTGGGCAGGTCGACGACGCGGGCGCCCGACCCGGCGAAGGCCGACGACCAGTCGACGCCCGCGCCATGGGCCCACGCGCCCGCGGCGCCCGCGAGGAAGCGCTCGCGGCCGCCGTCGTCGCGGCGCAGCGAGCCGACCGCGGCGGCGTCGGCGCCCAGGGCCTCGGCCGTCTCGGTGATGCTGGCGCACAGGACGGGATGGGCGCTGGCCTCGATGAAGAGGGGGTGCCCCTCCTCGATCAACAGCCGGGTCACACCGGCGAATTCGACGGTCCGCCGCAGATTCTCGAACCAGTACCCGGCGTCCAGCTCGGGCCCCTCGACCACGCCACCGGTCACCGTCGAGTAGAACGGCACCCGGGACACCCCGGCCGCCACGGAGCCCAGCTCGCCGAGCAGCCGGTCGCCCACGGACGCGACGACGGAGTGGTGCGACGCGTAGTCCACGGGAACGCGGCGGACCCGCACGCCCTCGGCCGCCAGGGCGCCCATCAGCGCGGCCAGGCCCTCGTCACCGCCCGAGACAACCGTTGAGCCAGGCCCGTTCACCGCGGCCACCTCGAGGCCGCCGCCCAGGCGTTCGAGCCACTCCTCGACCTCGCCCACCGGCAGCCCGACCGACACCATCCCACCCCGGCCCGCCAACTCCTCGGCGATCACCCGGGATCGCACCGCGGCGACACGGGCGCCCTCACCGACCGACAGCACACCCGCGACCACGGCCGCGGCGATCTCCCCCTGGGAGTGGCCCACCACGGCCGAGGGCCGCACCCCGAACGACTCCCACAGCCGCGCAAGCGACACCATCACCGCCCACAGCACGGGCTGCACCACATCCACCCGCTCGAGCGACTCCGCAGACCCCAACGCCTCGTGCAGATCCCACTCCACCCAGGGCGCCAACGCCTCCCCACACTCCCCGAGGGAATCCGCGAACACCGGGAACTCCGCCGCCAGTTCACGCCCCATCCCCACCCACTGCGAGCCCTGCCCCGGGAACACCAGCACGGGCCCCGGCGACGAGGGCGCCCACGCGGGGGCCGTTCCGCGCACGACGTCGGCGGACGGCTCGCCCTCGGCGAGGGCCTGGGCCGCGGCCAGCAGCCGGTCGGTGCCCGAGCCGAGGAGAACGGCCCGGTGGCGCAGGGCGGTTCGGGTGGTCGCCAGGGAGTGCCCGATGTGCGAGGGCGGGGTGCCAGGCCGGTCGAGCAGGGCGTCGCGCAGCCGCGCGGCCTGGGCCCGCAGCGCCTCGGGGGTGGCCCCCGAGAGGGCCCAGGGCACCACGGCCGCCCCGCCCGTGGCCTCCTCCGCCGCCGCGGGGCGCGGCTCGGCGGGCAGATAGGCGGCGGGACCCTCCACCACCACATGGCAGTTGGTGCCGCCGAGCCCGAACGACGAGACGCCCGCCAGGCGTCGCCCGGGCGGCGCGGGCCAGGCGCCGCGGTCGGTCTGCACGCGCAGGTTGAGGGCGTCGAGCGGGATGCGCGGGCTCGGCGCGGAGTGGTGGAGGCTCGCGGGCAGCTCGCCGTTGCGGATGCCGAGCACGACCTTGAGCAGCCCGGCGATGCCCGCCGCGCCCTCGAGGTGGCCGACGTTGGACTTGAGCGAGCCCACGCGCACCGGGTCCCCCGAGGGCCTGGACGCGCCGACGACCGCGCCGAGGGCGGCGGCCTCCACGGGGTCGCCCACGGGGGTGCCGGTGCCGTGCAGCTCGACGTACTGGACGTCGGCGGGCTCGGTGCCGCCCCGCGCGTGGGCCAGGCGCAGCACCTCCTCCTGGGCGGCGCGGCGGGGCGTGGAGAGCGTTTCGCCGCCGCCGTCGTTGTTGACGGCGCTGCCGCGGATGACGCCGAGCACGCGGTCGCCCGCGGCGAGCGCGACGGCGAGCGGCTTGAGCACCAGCACGGCGCCGCCCTCGCCGCGCACATAGCCGTCGGCGTCGGCGTCGAACGCGCGGCAGCGCCCGGTGGGCGAGAGCGCGCCCATGCTGGCCGAGGTCGCGGGGGACCCGGGCCCGGTGATGAGGTTGACGCCGCCGACGAGCGCGGCGGTGGCCTCGCCGCGGCGCAGGGCCTCGCACGCGAGGTGGACGGCGACCAGCGAGGAGGACTGGCCGCTGTCCACGGTGAGGCTCGGGCCCGTCAGGCCGAGGACATAGGAGAGGCGGTTGGCGAGCATGGCGCGGCGCGTGCCGGTGAACGCGTGGGGCGTCAGCGCCTCGCCGCCGATCCGGGTGGTCAGCTCGGCGTAGTCGTCCCAGATGGCCGAGGCGAACACGGCGGTCCTGGTCTCGCGCAGCGCGGCGGGCACGATGGCGGCGTTCTCCAGCGCCTCCCAGGCCAGCTCCAGGAGCAGCCGCTGCTGCGGGTCCATCGCGGCGGCTTCCCTGGGGGCGATGCCGAAGAACTCCGGGTCGAACGCGTCGACCCGCTCGAGCCAGCCGGCCTGGAGCGTCGCGGAGGCGTCGAGCCCGAGCGCGCCCCTGCGGGCCTCGGGGATGTCGCCGACGGCGTCGACGCCCTGGGTGAGCAGCCGCCAGAACTGTTCGAGACCGGCCGCCCCGGGCAGACGGCAGGAGGCGCCGACCACCGCGACGGGGGCGCAGGGGCGCTCTTCGTCCGACTTCTCAACCGACATACGCTCAGCTCCCGCGGAC
Source organism: Streptomyces radicis (assembly GCF_003626575.1). GTDB lineage: Bacteria > Actinomycetota > Actinomycetes > Streptomycetales > Streptomycetaceae > Streptomyces > Streptomyces radicis. The sequence continues at coordinate 477,953 of NZ_RBDY01000003.1, forward strand.
CGTGTGACCTGTGCTTTTGCCATGCGCGCGGCGATGTGGCCGCGTGGTGACGGTGTGATTGTGGGCCGGTGCCCCCCGGGGTCGGCTCGGGTCGGCCTCTGGCCACACCCCAGACATCCCCGGGGGGGCGCGTTCGGAGTGGGGCGCGTTCAGATGCGCTTGGCGACCGGGACGACATACCGCCGGTACATCAGGTCGCGCAGGACGTCGTCGCCGCCCTCGATGATCGAGACATGGCGCATGTCGCGCAGCAGCTTGCCGATCATCAGCTCGTCGGTGTAGCCGAGGCCGCCGAACATCTCGGAGCCCGCCGCCGCGATGGCCCAACCCGCCTGGCCGCAGAACATCTTGGCGGTGATCGCGGACTTCAGCGTGCCATGCCCGAGGAACGCGCCCGCCGGGTCGGGCCCCGCCATCACGGCGTCGAACTCGCGGGCGGCGGTGCGGCAGACGTCGCGCATCGCGGAGATCCGCATCTCCATGTCGGCGAGCTTGGCGCCGAAGACCTGGTTGGCGGCCAGCTTCCCGCCGCCGAGCGACTTGCGCCTGCCGTACTCCATGCACAGGTCGCGGACGCAGCGGGCGACGCCGACCCCGGTGGCGGCGATGAGGACGCGGCTGGCGTTGAGGCCGATCTCGAGCAGCCGCAGCCCGGAGCCTTCGAGGGCGTTGGCCGCGGGGACGCGGCAGTTGTCGAGCGACACCTGGTACGTGCCCGATGAACGGAGCCCGATCATGCTCCATCTGCGCCGCATGCGGATGCCGGGGGTGTCGCGCGGCAGGATCACCGCCACATGCTCCGCGTGGTCCTCGCCCCTGCGGGCGATGACGACGAGGAAGTCGGCGAAGTCGGCGTTGGTGGAGAAGAACTTCTCGCCGCTGACCACGAGTTCGTCGCCGTCCAGGGTGGCCGTCGTGGTGATCCTGGCCAGCTCGCTGCCCGCCGCCTGCTCGCTGCCGAGGGTGGCGCAGAAGCCGCCGCGCCCGGCGAGCGGCGCGAGGAAGGCGCGCCGGGTGTCCTCGCCGCCGTAGAGGGAGACCATGGTCGTCCCGAGGACGGAGATGAACGCGGTGAACGCCACGCCCGCGTCGCCGTAGGCGAGCTCGGAGACGATGTCCACGCCCTGTTCGAGGCCGAGACCCCGGCCGCCCAGGTCCTCGGGCAGCCACCAGTTGGCGAGGCCGATTCCCCGGAACTTCTCATGGATCGGAAAAGGAATTTCCCTCGAGGTGTCAAGATCCGTTTGTCTTCCGATGAGTTCCGCGCGGACGAACTGCCTGACCTCGTGGATAACCTCTTCGGGCGCCACCTGGCTGCTCACTCGCATCCACTCCTTCGGGATCTCGCTTCCGCCCATCGATTCTGTGGGGCCCCCGGGGACCCAGGGCCGGTGCCGTCCCCTGGCCAGACCCCGGCCCCCGGGGGCCCAGGGCCCGGGGCTTCGCCCCGGCAATTCCCCGGCCTTCCGCCCGATTCGGGGGGCCAGGGGTTTCCCCCAGCCGCACCCCAGAACGCTTATGCGCCGCTTGAGCCGCAGGCCGCGCGGTGCGCAGAATGACGACCGGACATGGAAGCGGGGAATTCTTTTTTCCTTCCCGACCGCCCGACGTGCCCGACCGATCCAGGGGGAACCTCATGCGTTACGAAACTCTGGGTGCCGTCCGCATCATCGGCCCCGAGGGACCGATGGGCGTCAACGCGCACAAGAGAAGGGTGCTGCTGGCGGCGTTTCTCGCCAGGTCGGGCCGGGTCACGTCGATGCCGCAGCTCATCGGCGAGATCTGGGGAGGTGACGCGCCGCGCCGCGCGAGGGCGTCCCTGCACGTCTATGTCTCGCAGCTGCGGAAGGTCCTGCACCACGACGCGCGCGAGCGGGGCCCCATCCGCACCGAGCCCCTGGGGTACTCCTTCCACCTGGGCCAGGACGAGTACGACGTCCAGGACTTCGAGCGGCTGGTCAACGCCGGGCGGCACGCCATGTCGCTCGGCGACGCGGCGACGGCGCTCGGCCGCGTCAAGGAGGCCCTGGCGCTGTGGCGGGGGCCCGCGTTCGAGGGCGTGAGCGAGGGGCCGATCCTCACGGCGTATGTGAAGTGGCTCGAGGAGATGCACCTGGAGTGCCTCGAGCTCAACGTCGAGGCACATCTGCGGCTCGGGCAGCACCGCGAGATGGTGGCCCCGCTGCACACGCTGACCGCCGAGCACCCGCTGCGCGAGAAGTTCTACCTCCAGCTGATGCTGGCCCTGCACCGCTCCGAGCGGCAGGCCGAGGCGCTCGCGGTGTACCGGACGGCGCGGCGGCGCATCAGCAGGGAGCTCGGCGTCGAGCCGTGCCGCCCGCTGCGCGACGCGCACCAGGCGATCCTCACGGGCCAGGACGCCCAGCCGCTCTCGGCGGCGGGCTCGCGCGGATGGTGAACGGGCGGATGGTGAACGCGTGGATGGGGAGCGGCCGTTGGTGAGGGCGCGGGAAAACGCGTTGCGCGCGCCCCTGGCCCGCGCGATGCTCCCGGCATGGTCGACGACCCTCCCCGCGACGGCCGCGCGGGCATCGACGCGGCGCTGGTCGGGCGGCTGATCGCCGCGCAGTTCCCGCGCTGGCGCGACCTGCCGGTGACGCCCGTCGAGGTGGACGGCTGGGACAACAGGACCTATCGCCTGGGCACCGAGCTGACCGTCCGCCTGCCCACGGCCGAGGGCTACGCGCCCGCGATCGCCAAGGAGCACCGCTGGCTGCCCGCGCTCGCGCCGCACCTGCCCCTGCCGGTGCCGCCGATCGTGGCGCGGGGCGCGCCGGGCGAGGGCTACCCGTTCGCCTGGTCGGTGCGCGGCTGGCTCGAAGGCGAGGTCACCACCGCCGAACGCGTCGCCGACATGCGCCGGTTCGCGCGCGACCTCGCGGCGTTCCTGCGGGCCCTGTGGCGCGTCGATGCCACCGGCGGCCCGGTCGCCGGGGCGCACAGCTTCCACCGGGGCGCGCCGCCCGCGCACTACGACGGCGAGACCCGTCGCGCCCTGGCCGCGCTGGCGGGCCTGAGCGACGCCGGGATCGACGCCGGGATCGACGCCGAACGCGCCGCCGCCGTCTGGCGGGACGCGCTCGACGCGACCTGGCGGGGCGCCCCCGTGTGGTTCCACGGCGACATCGCCGCGAACAACCTGCTGGTCAGGGACGGCGAGTTGGCGGCCGTCATCGACTTCGGCACCTCGGGCGTGGGCGATCCGGCGTGCGACCTGGTGATCGCCTGGACGCTGTTCACGGGCGCCGCCCGCGAGGCGTTCGCCGAAGGCGTCGGGCAGGACGAGGGCACCTGGGCGCGCGCCCGCGGCTGGGCGCTGTGGAAGGCGGCGATCTCCCTGGAGGGCGCGCTCGACACCGACCCCGTGGGGGCCGCCCACCACCGCCGGGTGATCGAGGAGGTCCTGGCGGACCACGCCGCCCACGCCCCGTGACCGCGCGCCGCCCGGGTCAGCTCACCGCGATGTCCACCGAGGGGCGCAGCCGGGCCGCGGCGGCCAGCGCCTCGTGCACCGGGTGGCGCGCGAACGCGGCCGCCGGGTCGTCGGGGCCCGGCGCGTCCCCGCGGCCCAACGCCGGGAGGACGAGCTGCTCGCACGCCGCCTGGAAGCGCGGCCCCCAACGCCGGGCGCCCAGGCGGGCGGTGCGGGAGCAGTTGTCCACCATGTACGCGACATCGCGGGCGTGCATGGAGGGGAGCAGGGAGTCGACGGCCTCGATGACGGACTCGTTGACGATCTCCGACCAGGGGTGGCCGCGTTCGGCGAACTCGTCGACCTGCGCCGTCATCGTCGCCACGAACACCCCGGCCGTCAGCGGGTCGACGGGTGGCTCGCCCGCGCCGCGCCCGGCGCGCGCCCGGTCGCCCACCGCCCACATGGGGGAGCCGCCGATCGGCGGCAACGGGCGTTCGGCCAGGCGGCGTTCGGCCAGCACCACCCCGCGCAGCTCGTTGCCGTCGGCGACCTCGTCGTAGATCTCGGCGATCAGGTCGCGCGCGGGCCCGTGGGCGGCGCGGTAGGCCCGGTCGAACGCCTCGCGCCCCGCCGGTCCCAGCCCGTCCCGCACGGCGCGCAGCCCGTCGCGCGAGATCGTGCGGGCGATCGGCCCGGTCACATTGGCGCAGGAGCGTTCATAGGCGGTCACCGGATCGTCGCCGCCGAGCAGGAAGTGACGGTACAGGGCCTCCACCAGGCCATGGACCGCGCCGAGCAGGATGCCGCGCTCGCCGACGGTGTCCGAGCGGTACTCGTTCTCCAGCGTGGTGCGGAACGTGCAGGGGGAGCCGAGCGCGACCGACCACGCGAGCGAGCGGTCGGTGGCGCGGCCGTCCGGGTCGGCGTGGACGGCGAAGCTGGCGTTGATCCCCGCGCCGTTGATGTGCGCGCCCTGCTCGTAGAGGCGGCGCACCGAGTCGCCCATCCCCTTGGGGCACACCGCGACCACGGGGTGGCCCGGCGGGAAGTCGCCGCCGGTGGCGGTGAGATGGCCGAGCAGGAAGCCGTGCGAGAGGCCGAGGGTGGCGCCGGGGCGGAGAGCGGCGAAGAGCGCGCGGTGGTGGGTGGCGAGCGCGGCGTCCGCGATGAGCGCCAGCACCAGGTCGGCCGTCGCGGCCACGGCGAGCCAGTCGCCCAGGGTGCCGTTCTCCTCGGTGAAGCCATGGGCGCGGGCGTCGGCGGCCGAGGCAGAGCCGGGGCGCAGGCCCACGACCACCTCGATGCCGGTGCCCGTGAGGGAGTCGCGCAGGTTGCGGGCCTGGGCGCGGCCCTGGGGGCCCCAGCCGAGCACGGCGACGCGCCGCACCCCTTCGAGGGCGCGCGGCAGCAGCGGGAACAGATGCCGCCCGCCGCGCAGGATCGTCTCGGTGCCGCCGGGAACCTCCATGGTCTCGAGCGGGAAGACCGCCGAGGTGAAGGAGTGGGTGGTGTGGGTCCGGGGGGTGTGGGTCTCTGCCATGGGGCGGTTGTAGGCTCCGCGATGCGATTGCGGCAAGCGCAACCAACGCAGCGGGGCGTTGCGTTCCCTGAAAGGGCGAGGTGGAGGCGGGTGCTCGACGACCACAGGGACCTGAGGACGTTCCTCCACCTGGCGCGCACGCTCAACTTCGGGCGCACCAGCGCCGACTGCCATGTCAGCCCGGCCACCCTCACCAGGACCGTGCAACGCCTCGAGGCGCGCGTGGGGCGCCGACTGTTCGACCGGGGGCCGCGCGGGGTGGCGCTGACCGTGGAGGGGCACCGCTTCAGGGAGTACGCGGTGCGCGCGCTCGAGCTCTGGGACGCCTACCGCGCGGCCGGGCCGCTCCAGGGCGAGCTGACCGGCTCGCTCCGGGTGTTCGCGACGGTGACCGCGTGCCAGGCGCTGCTGCCGGGGCTGCTCGCGCCGTTCCTGGCGGCGCACCCCGGGGTGCGGCTGGACCTCAGGACGGGGGACGCGGCGGCGGCGCTCGCGCGGCTCGACGAGGGCGAGGTGGACGCGGCCGTCGCGGGCCTGCCGCCGCGCCTGCCCGAGCCGTTGGTCAGCAGGACGGTGGCCACCACCCCGCTGGTCTTCGTGACCGCGCGCGACCGCGCGGACGACGGGCTCGGCGGCCCGTTCGTGCTGCCGCACCGGGGGCTGGTCAGGGAGGCGGCCGATCGCTGGCTGCGCCGCACGGGCCGCTCCCCCGCCCTCGCGGCCGAGCCCGAGGGGCACGAGGCACTGCTCACCCTGGTCGCCCTGGGGTGCGGCACCGGCATCGTGCCGCGCCTGGTCCTCGACACCAGCGCGGTGCGCGACCGGCTGGCCGTCGTCCCGTCCGGGGTGGCGCCCGCGCCGCTCACGGTGGGCCTGTGCGTCCGGCGGGCGGACCTGCGCCGCCCCCAGGTCGCGGCGCTGTGGAGCCTGACGGCGCCCGACCGGGACGGCTGAGAGCCCTCGCCGGGAACTCCTCGGAAAACCGCGCCCGGCGCCCGGCGGAACGTCCCCCGCACGGCCCCCCGCGGGGCGCGCCCCCGACGCGCGCCTGCACGGCGGCCTCGCCCACACCCCCGAGTCGCTGCGCCGGATCTTCGCCCCGCTCACCGAGGTCGAGCCGCGCCGCGCCGCATGCGCCAGCAGCCCGCGAACTCGGCCTACTTCGGGGAGTCGTTCCTCTGGACGGGGCTGTTCCGGCGCCCGATGACATAGCCCTGCGGCGCCTTCTCGCCCTCCCGCGCCCGACGCACCGCCGTGGTCAGCACGTCGAACCCCGCCGCGGTCAGCAGCTCCCCCAGCTCCTCGGGCCGCTGCCGGTACCAGTGGAGGCGCACCGCCTGCCCGAACGCCTCGGTGCGCTCGGAGTGTTCGTCGCCGACCTGGAAGACCAGCATCAGGTGGCCGCCGGGCGCGAGCACCCGGTGGAACTCGGCGAACAGCGCGGGCCGCAGCTCCCACGGCACATGGATGATCGAGTACGCGGCAAGCACCCCGCCGAGCGCGCCGTCCTCGAGGTCGAGGGACAGCATCGAGCCCACCTCGAACCGCAGCGCCGGGTAGGTGCGGCGGGCCAGGGCGACCATCCCGGGCGACAGGTCGACGCCGAACGCGTCGAGCCCCATCCCCACCAGCGCGTCCGTCAACCACCCGGGCCCGCACCCCACATCGGCGACCCGGCCGCCCCCGGCCTCGGTCACCAGCTCGGCGAACACCCCGTACAGCGCCCGGTCGAGCGGCCTGTTGTCCAGGTCGAGGCCGCCGAACGCCTCGGCGTACGGCTCGGCCAGCGCGTCATAGGAATCGCGCGTCGCGTCGAGAAAGTCGAACTCCGCCACGAGTCAGGACCCTAGCCCGTCCCCCTCCGCCGCCCTCACGGTGCTCGGGTCACGGTGACCGTCGCCCTGAGCTTGTTCTTTTTCTTCTGGCCTCGAACGGTGTCCCGAACGTGGTCACTCACCTGGGCATTCGCCTGACATGAGGGCGGCCTTCGTCTGATCCTGTGCTCCGTCACGAGGAGAACCAGTCGAAGGCC
>NZ_RBDY01000004.1 GCF_003626575.1 Streptomyces radicis
CTTCGACTGGTTCTCCTCGTGACGGAGCACAGGATCAGACGAAGGCCGCCCTCATGTCAGGCGAATGCCCAGGTGAGTGACCACGTTCGGGACACCGTTCGAGGCCAGAAGAAAAAGAACAAGCTCACCGCGGGTCCACGGTCACCTCCCGCGCCGAGGGCGTCCGGAGCGTCGGTCGACTCCGGTCGGGTGGCGCCTCCCTCAGCAGGCGCACCGAGGCCGGGGCGCTCCACGTGTCCCGGCCCTCGGCGCGCAGCGCCCGCAGCGCGGTCAGGCCCGGCTCGAGCGGCGCGGTGCTGACACCGGCCTCGCGGGAGGCGGCCATGATGTTCGCCAGGGCGGCGAACTGGACGTCGAGCCCTTGTATGAGCCGGGGCTCCTCCCCCGTCGCCAACTCGGCGTCGACCTCGGCGGCGAAGGCGGGCAGCAGGCCGAGCATGCTCGTCAGCCAGGGCACCAGCAGCTCGGTCACGCCCACCGCGCTCCCCTCCTTCCGCGAGGTGGCCAGGGCGACCGCGTGGTGGAAGCCGTCGAACATCAGATTCATCGCGCCGAGGAGCGCCAGGTCGTGGAGCGCGGCCAGCCCGATGTCCTCGCCCAGGTGCCGGGCGTCGCCCAACTCGGCCAGCGCCTCGCGGTGCGCGTCGAAGATCCGCCGCTCCCCGCTGTAGAGCACGAACGCCCCGGGAGTCGCCACCGTGGTCGGAACGGCCATGATCCCGCCGTCCAGATACTCACCGCCGTGGCCGCCCACCCAGGCGGCCATCTCGGCGGCGCCCGCCGGGGAGCCGTTGGTGAGATTGACCAGGGTGCGGCCGCGCAGCCCGGCGGCCGCCGGTGCCAGGACCTCCCGCATCGTGGCGTGGTCGAGCAGGCAGACCACCACCAGCGGAGCGGCGGCCAGCGCCTCGGCGGGCGAGGCCGCGCGGACCGCGCCCCGCTCCACCAGCTCGTCGGCCCTGGCCGCCGTCCGATTCCACACGGTGACCGGCCGCCCCGCGGCGAGAAAGGCCGCGGCCAGCGCCCGCCCCATCGCCCCGAGCCCGATCACCGCCACCGGCGCGGACACCCCCGCCGCCGACGAGCTCCTCGCACCCGCATCGCCTCTCATGACCGAACTCCCCACTCCTGAAGGCCGGGACGACCCCTCGCCGTCCCACGCACTCCAGCCTCACCCCGATCACTCAGCGTGACAAGTACCCACTTCAAAGTGGCCACTTACCCCCGGGAAAGCGGCACACCCTCCGCGCCCGCTCCCCCGCGCCGCCAGGAGCCGTTCGCCCCGGGAGGGGTCCCCGGCGCCGAAACTAGGGTCGCGCACAGGTGCAGGGCGAGCGGCCGGTGGAGGGTGGCGGGGCATGGGGGACGACGAGGAACGGCGGCGGCTGCGCGGGGAGGTCGACGGGCTCAGGGACGAGGTGGCCGGGCTCAGGGAGCGCGCGGCCGAGCGCCGACGCGCCCCACGCGCACCAGGGCGCCCGCGCGCACCACAGCGCTCACTCACACCGCCGCGCCCGCTCGCACGCCGGCGCCTGCTCGCCGCCGCGGTCGTCGCGGGCGGCACGGCCACCGCGCTGCTCGCCCTCGGCGACTCGGACGGCTCCGCCGACCCCGGCGGGCCCGCCGACCCCGGCGCGCCGTCACGCGACGCCCCGGGCGCGCGCCCCGAAACGCCGCCGCCCCCGCGCGGGTTCCCCGAGCGCCCCACGCTCCGCGCCCTCGGCCCGCTCCCCGGCCATGGCAACCGGCTCGCCGGGCTGTGGTTCAGCCCCGCCGCCCGCACGCTGGCCGTCAGCGAGGCGGACACCGGGCGGCTGCGGCTGTGGGACGTCGCGACGCGACAGCCGCTCGGCGAGCCGCTGACCTCGGCCCATGTGGCGTTCCTCACCGTGGCGTTCAACGGCGACGGCACCGCGCTCGCCACCGGCGGCGGGGACCGCGCGGAGCTGTGGCGCGTCCCTTCCCTCGAGGCGGTGGGCGAGCCGCTGACCCGACGGGAGCACGCGGTCGACGCGTTCGAGGCCGTGGCGTTCAGCCCGGACGGCACCGTGCTCGCGGCCGGTGGCCCCGCGGTCACCCATGGCCAGGACATCGCCGAGGTGCGCCTGTACGACGTCGCGTCGCGCGCTCCGCTCGGGCCCCCGCTGACCGGCCACGGGGGCGGCGTTGAGCGGCTGGCGTTCAGCCCCGACGGGGCGGCGCTCGCGGTGGGCGGCTCGTTCGAAGGCGACGGCGTCGTGCGGGTGTGGGACGTGGCGGCGCGCACGCCGGTGGGCGAGCGGCTCACGGGGCATCAGGGCGGCGTCGGCGAGCTGGCGTTCAGCCCTGACGGGGCCGCGCTCGCGGTGAGCGCGTTCGTGGGGGACGGTGTCGTGCGCTTCTGGGACACGACGAACGGCAGGCAGCGCGGCGAGCCGCTGATCGCGCACAGCGGGGGCGTGCGCGCGATGGCGTACAGCGGGGACGGAACGGGCCTGGTCACGTTGGGCACCCGCGGTGATCGCGGATTGCGCTTCTGGGATACGGAAACGCACCAGGAACGCTCCCGACCGATCGCGGTCGAGCACTACTTCAACGCGTCCGCTCTCTCCGCCGACGGGCTAACGCTGGCGACCCACGAGGACGAGACCGTACGGCTCTGGCGCATCGAGCAGGGCGAGTAAGGCGAGTAGGGCCAGCAGGGCCAGCAGCCCGAGGAGGAGCGAACCGACGGTGGACCCGGACATGGAGCAGAGCCGACCGGACGATAATGCGCTCCGACAGGAGCACAGCGATCTGGTGGCCGAACGAGACCGTTTGCGCCAGCAGTTGAACGAACCGCCGCCCTCCCGGCGCCGCCTCCTGATCGGCGCGGGCGCCGCCCTCGCCGTGACCGCCGTCGCCGTGCCCACCGCCCTCGCGCTCCTCGGCGGCGACAACGGCACCGACGCGAACGGCAACGGCCCCAACGGCAACGGCGGCGCCCCGAACGACGGCGGCACCGGCGCGCACGCCCCCGACGCACCGCCCACTCCCGAGCCGTTGCGCCCGCCCCCGCCCGTCCCGCTCCCCGAGCGCCCCCGGCTCACGCCCCTCGGCACCCTCACCGCGCACCGCGACGAGATCTCCGCGCTGCGCTTCAACCCCGACGGCACCCGCCTCGCCTCCGTCGAGACGTTCGACGGCGTGCTGCGCCTGTGGGACGTGGCGGCGCGGAGCGAGGCGGCCGACCCGCTGCTGTCCTCGCTGGCCGTCTTCGAGACCATCGCCTTCTCCCCCGACGGCCGCTCGTTCGCCGCCTCGGGCTTCCTGGACGACGAGATCCGCCTCTACGACACGGGTACCCGCCGCGCCCGCGGCGAGCCCTTGGCCGTGGACGGCGCCTACCGGCTGGCGTTCAGCCCCGACGGGGCGACGCTCGCCCGCGTCGACCGTTCCGGATTCGACGGGCTGCGGCTGTGGGACGTGGCGAGCGGCGCCGAACTCGCCCATCCGCCCGCCGACTTCGGCGGCACGCCCGAGATCCTGGCGTTGAGCCCCGACGGGGCGACGCTCGCGCTCGCCGCGGGCTCCGAGGTCCGCTTCTACGACCCGGCCACCGGCGAGGAGACGGGGCCTCGGCTGCCCGAGCACCGGGGCAGCGCGACCGGCCTCGCCTGGAGCACCGACGGCAGCGGCATCCTGACCGCCGACTACGCGGGGCTGCACACCTGGAGCGCCGAGACGCACGCGCGGGTGGGGCGGGTGGACACGGGCGGGACGTTCGCCCGCTTCGCCCTGAGCCCCGACGGGCGCACCCTGGCCACCACGACGTTCCAGGACCGCGAGATCGCCCTCTGGCGCCTGGAGTAGGAGCGCCCGGCGCGCCCGGAGCGAGAGGAGCGCCGGGAACACGAAGCACCCGATCTCCGCACGGGCATTGACACCCGAGGAGATCAAGTGATCTATTCACTATATGAGTCACAACGAGGTGTCGCTGTCCGAGCGGCTCGCGGACAGCATCGTCGCGATCATCCGCACCGAACGGCTCGGCCCAGGCGACGCGTTGGCCTCCTCGCGGGACCTGGCGCGCCGCTTCGAGGTCACCACGCCGACGGTGCGCGAGGCGTTGCGGCGCCTCGAGGCGATGGGGGTCGTGGAGTTCAGGCACGGCTCGGGGACCTATGTGGGGCCCGGGATCGACCGCCGCCTGTTGGCCAATCCTCATCTGCGCGGCCGCAGCCGGGCCTCGGTCCTCGAACTGGTCGAGGCGCGCCTCGTGCTCGAGCCCGCGATAGCCGCCGCGGCGGCCAGGGCGCGCGAGCCGGTCGCCGTCGAGCGGTTGGCGGCGGCCACGGACAACGCCCTCCACCCGCCGGGCGACTCCCTCCGCGTCGCCCTGCACTTCCACGTCACGCTCGCCGCCGCGAGCGGCAACGCCCTGCTGCGCGAGGCCGTCGAGGCGCTGCTCGCGGTCAGGGCGCCCGAGCAGACCGAGATCAGGCACCGGTACAACGACCGCGTCCGCGACCACGCCGAGCATGTGGCGATCTTCACCGCCGTGCGCGACGGCGACGCGGACGAGGCCGAACGCCTCACGCGCGAGCACCTCATCGCCATCAGGGACGCGGTGGCCGCCGCCGACTTCCCCGAAGACCCCCGGAACCCCCGGGACCCCGCGGACCCCGCGGACCCCGACCCGCGAGGAATGCCCCGATGAGCGCCCCCCGCCCTCACCACCTCGGCGACATGACCACGGCCGAGGCCGCCGAGGCCGTCACCGCGAGCCCGGTCGTGCTGATCCCGGCGGGCGCGTTCGAGCAGCACGGCCCCGGGCTGCCGCTCGCCACCGACCTGATCAGGGCCGAGCGCGTCTGCGACCTGGTGGCCGCGGGGCTGGCGGGGCGCGCGGTGATCGGCCCCTCGCTGCCGGTCGGGGTCTCCCCGCACCACCGCGCGTTCGCCGGGACGGTGAGCATCCGCCCGGCCACGCTGGCCGCGTTGGTCGCCGAGTACGCCGCCGACCTGCACCGCCACGGCTGGCGCAAGCTGCTCGTGGTCACCGGGCACGCGGGGAACAACGCCACGCTCGGCACCGTCGCCCAGGAGTTGCTCGGCTCTCTCCCCGAACTGGAGTTCGCCTGGACGCCGTTGACCGCGCTCGCCGGTGACGTGGTCGCCGGTCTCGGCGTCAGCGAGGTGCACGGCCACAGCGGCGAGGCCGAGACCGCGCAGCTCCTCCATCTGGCCCCCCACCTGGTCCGCGCCGACCGGCTCACCGCCGGGTCGACCGCGTTCCACCAGCTCACCCCGCTCGCCAGGCTGACCCGCGGCGGACACCCCGCCCTGGCCCTGCCCTACGAACGCCTCACCCCCAACGGCGTCCTCGGCGACCCGACGCGCGTCACCCCCGACGACGGAGCGGCGGTCGTGGACGCGATCGTGTCCCGCCTCGTCGCGTTCGTCGACGCGTGGCTGGCCGCCTGACGCCGCCGCACCGTCCCCACGGCCCGAGGCCCCGAAGTCCCCTTGGTCCCCGAAGACCTCGAGGGACCTCGGAGCCCCCCGAGAAGCACCGCTCCCGCTCGGACGCCGGACATCGACGTCCGGCGAAAGGAACCTGCCATGAAACGTGCCACGAAGCGCACCCGACCCCGCCTCCTGGCGAGCGCCGCGACCGCCCTGACGGGCCTGACCCTGCTCGGCGGCCCGCTCGCCCCACCCGCGACGGCCGCCACGACCGCCACAGCCGCCCCACCCGCGACGGCCGGGACGAACGCCACCAACGCCGAAGCCACAGGCCGCGGTTGCCGCCTCCCCGCTCCCCAGGAGCCCGGCACGAGCGCCGACCACACCCTCGCGAGCGGCGGCCTCGCGCGCGGCTACCGCCTCCACCTCCCCGAGGACTACGCGTCCCGCCGCGGCTGGCCCGTCGTGCTCGCCTTCCACGGCAGGGGCAACACGGGCGCGGGCACCGAGGAGTTCTCGAAGCTGTCCACGCTGCCCGCCGTCGTGGTCTACCCCGAGGGCGTCGTCGGCACGGGCGACGGCGACCGGCAGGCGTGGCAGGGCGCGCCCTACGCCGCGCCCGGCGTGGACGACGTCGCGTTCACCGCCGACCTGCTCGACGCGCTGACCGCCGCGCTGTGCGTGGACGAGCGGCGGGTGTACGCGACCGGCAAGTCCAACGGCGCGGGGTTCGCGGCGTTGCTCGCGTGCCGCATGGCCGACCGCGTCGCGGCGATCGCCCCGGTCGCCGGGGCGTACTACCCGGGCACGGGCGAGGGCTGCGCGCCCTCGCGGCCCGTCCCGGTGATCGCGTTCCACGGCACCGGCGACGTCACCATCCCCTACGGCGGCGACGCCGACCGCGGTCTGCCCGCGATATCCGGTTGGGTGGCCGCGTGGGCCGGGCGCAACGGCTGCGCGGCGGACCCGTTCACCCGCGCCGTCAAGCCCGACATCGCGGTCTCGCGCTGGGTCGGGTGCGAGCGCGGCGCGCGGGTCGAGCACGTCGCCGTCGCCGACGGCGGGCACACGTGGCCGGGCGCCGACTCCTACAGCGGCGGCGGCGTCACCACGCAGACCATCGAGGCGCACGAGGAGCTGTGGCGGTTCGTGCGCGGCCACCGCCTCCCCGCCGCGGCCAGCGCGTCGGCCACCGCGTCGGCGCGTTGAGGGGGGCCGACATGACCTCACCCACGCTCCCCCGCGAGGACACCACGGCCCGACTCCCCTGGATCGTCCGCGCGATGGCGGTGATCGAACGGGCGGGCAACGCGCTGCCGCACCCGTTCTGGCTGTTCTGGATCCTGTCAGGAATCCTCGCCGCGATCAGCGCGATCCTGGCCGCCGCGCATGTCTCCGTCGTCTCCCCGAGCGACGGCGAGACGGTCGTCGCGCGGAGCCTGCTGAGTGGCGAAGGCCTCGCCATGGCCGTCTCGACGATGATCGAGAACTTCGCCACCTTCCCGCCGATGGCCACGATCGTCGTGGTGATCATGGGCGTGGCCGTCGCCGAACGCAGCGGCTTCCTCGCCGCGGTGATGCGCGTCGGCGTCTCCAGGGTGCCCGCGTCCTGGGTGGTCTTCGCCGTCGCGTTCGCCGGGACGGTGGCCCATGTGGCCTCCGCCGCCGCGTACATCATCCTGGTCCCGCTGGGCGGTCTCGCGTTCCGCGCGGTGGGGCGCTCCCCGATCCTCGGCGTCGTCGTCGCGTACACGTCGATCGCCTCGGGCTACGACGCCAGCCCGGTGCCCACGCCCAACGACGCGATCTTCGCGGGCATCACCACCGCCGCGGCGAAGATCGTCGGCGGCGAGGACGCGTATGTGTCGCCGCTGAGCAACTGGTTCTTCAACATCGCCTCCTCCGTCCTGCTGGCCGCCGTGATCACGCTGGTCACCAAGCTCGTGCTGAGCAGGCGGCCCGACCTGGACGCCGACCCCGACGCGGAGCTCGATGACCTGGGCGCGCTGCGGCTGAGCGACCGGGAGCGGGCCGCGCTGCGCCGGGCGACCGCCGCGCTCGTGGTGGCGCTCGCCGCGCTGGTCGCCGTGATGGCGCCGCACGGCTCCCCGCTGCGCGGCGAGGGCGGCAGCATCGTGGAGTCGCCGCTGCTGGACGGGATCGCCGCGGTGGTGGCGTTCCTCTTCGGCCTGGTCGGCATCGTCCACGGCGTCGGCACGGGCACGATCAGGCGGGCCGGTGACGTGCCGAGGCTGATGGCCGAGGGCATCAGGCAGATGGCACCCGTGCTGGTGCTGTTCTTCGCGATCGCCCAGTTCCTGGCGTACTTCGACTGGACGCGGCTGGGCGACGTGCTGGCCGTGCGCGCCGCCGAGGCGCTGGAGCACAGCGGGCTGCCCATCGTGGTGATCTTCCTGATGGTGCTGGTGCTGCTGACGCTGGTCAACGTGATGGTGACGAGCGGCTCGGCGATGTGGGCGCTGGCCGCGCCCGTGCTGGTGCCGATGCTCATGCTGGTCGACGTCCCGGCGGAGACGACGCAGGCGCTCTTCCGCATCGCCGACTCGGGCTCGACCGCGATCACGCCGATGAGCCCGTACTTCGTGATGGCGCTCGGCTTCCTCCAGCGTTACCGGAAGAACGCGGGCATCGGCACGCTCGTCTCCTACACGCTGCCGCTCGCCGTCGCGATGACGGTGGCGTGGACGCTGCTGTTCCTGGCCTGGTGGGCCATCGGCATCCCCCTCGGGCCCGGCGCGCCCGTGCGCTGAGCCGCCCCCACCGAACCGCCCCCGCAGGGCCACCCCCGGGGCCGGGGCGCCGATCTCCCCGGCGCCCCGGCCCCGCCGTCACGCCCCGGCCTCGATCTTCGCGACGCCGAGGGCCCGCGCCACCACGCGGTCGGACAGGCCCGTGGGCAGGCGGCCGATCGTCGGCAGCAGGCCCGCGCCACGGCCCGCGGTCCACAGCGCCTTGGGCCGCCTCGCGTGCACGGCCTTGACCAGGACCTTCGCGATGTCGTCGGGGTCCGCGAGCGACATGCGGGCGCTCGCCTCCGCGGCCGCGGCCAACTGCCGCTCGTACAGGGCGACAAGCGCCGGATCCGCCACCGCCCTCGCCTTGGCGCTCGCCTCCGCGGCCTTGCTGAGCACCGGCGTCCTCGTGCCCGTCGGCTCGACCACCACGACGGGGATCCGCCAGGGCGCGAGCTCGACGCGCAGCGCGACGCTGAACGACTCGAGCGGGCCCTCGACGATGAGCCCGGCGTTGTTGACCAACGCGTCGAGGCCACCGCCGTCCACCGCGGCCCCCACCGCCCCGGCCGCGGACGCGACCGAGTCCGGGTCGGTGACGTCGACCGTGAGCGGCGTGACGCCCGCGACGCCCGCGAAGAGCGCCGCGTCCGCGGGGCTCCGCACCCCGGCGAACACGCGGTCGCCGCCGAAGGCCTGATCGAGATCGAGAGCGAGGGCCCGCGGGCGCGCAAGACCTACCGGCTCACCGAGGCCGGGTCGCGCGAGCTGCACACGTGGCTGCTCACCGAGCCCGACCACACGCTGCGGTTCGAGCCGCTGCCGCGCTCGCTGTTCGCGTGGCGGCTCGCGCCCGAGGAGCTGTTGGGCCACCTGACCGCGGAGGCGGACCGCTACCGCGCGATGCGCGACATGTACCGGCGCTACGCGGACGCCAAGGACGCGGGCGCGTTCGGCAGCGGCCCCCCGGTGGAGGCGATGCGCACCACGCTCGAGGCGGGCGTCAGGATCTTCGACTCCCTGGCGGAGTGGGCGGACTGGGCCAGGGCCCGCGCCGACCACGCCGAGGCCACGGGAGACCACGGGAGACCACGAGTGACGGCCCCCCGCGTATCCGCCGTCTCCTGACCCCCGTTCAGGGCGTGCCGAGCAGCGCCGCCAGCGCCCCGGTCGCCGCCTCCGTCACCTCCGTCACCTCCGCCGCCGGTGTCGGGGTGTGGCGGGACAGGTGGCGGGTGAGGTCCGCCGCGGGGGCGTCGAGGTACGGGGCGGCGCGGAGCGCGGCGTCGTCCGCGTCGCGCGCCAGGCCGTGCTCGACCAGCAGCGCGACGGCCGCGTCCCACAGCCCTGGGTCGTCGATCAGGTCGCGGACCGTCCCGATCCTCCGCTCCACCGGCGGCGGTTCGGGCACGGTCCAGGAGTGGCGGCCATGGCCGACCTCCCGCGTCTCCCCGCCCGGCAGGCACACCGTCGCGCGGGTGCCCACCGGGATCACCGCCTCGACCGTGAGCCGCCCGGCCGCCCTGCGCCAGCCCGCGCTCGCCTCGCCGTAGGGCGTGAGATGGCGCGCCGAGGCATGGGTGAACGCGCGGTACGGATACGGCCTGACCATGATCTCGCGGTAGCCGGGCGCGGCGGGGGCCAGGCCCGCGAGGGCGCGGTGCAGCCAGTCGGCGACCGCGCCGAGGGCGTAGTGGTTGAACGATGTCATCTGCCCGGGGTTGACGCTGCCGTCGGGGAGCATCGAGTCCCAGCGCTCCCACACCGTCGTGGCGCCCATGGTGACCGGGTAGAGCCAGGAGGGGCAGCCGCGTTCCATGAGGAGGCGGAACGCCAGGTCCGCGTGGCCCGTCGAGGTGAGCGCGTCGGTGATCAGCGGCGTGCCGACGAAGCCGGTCGCGATGTGGAAGCCCCCCGCGCGCACCAGGTCCGCCAACCGCCGCCCCGCGGCCTCACGTTGCCCGGGCGTGGGCAGCAGCGCCCACTCGATCGCGAGCGCGTACACGGTGGGCGCGTCGGAGAGGACGCGCCCCGCGCCGGTGACATAGTGCCGGGCGAACGCCTCCCGCGTCGCGGCGGCGAGCGTCGCGTAGCGCTCCCCCTCGGCCCCGATGAGGCGGGCCGCGCGCGCGGTGATCTCGGCGGAGCGCGCCAGGTGCGCGGTGGCGATGACGTCGCTGTCCGCGCGCGCCGCGAAGGGGTCGTCGGGCGGCGCGGCCGGGTCGAGCCAGTCGCCGAACTGGAAGCCCCCGGCCCGCACCCCGTCCACCGTCAGCGACGCCACCTTGTCCACCCACGCGCGCATCGACGCGAACGACCGCCGCAGGATCCCCGTGTCGCCGTACCGCTGGTGGAGCGTCCAGGGCACGAAGGCGGCGGCGTCACCCCAGGCCGCCGCGGTCGGCCCTTCGCCGCGCAGCACGTCGGGTATCACGAACGGGACCGAGCCGTCCGGGAGCTGATCGGCCGCCAGGTCGGCGAGCCAGGTCGACAGAAAGCCCGCCGTGTCGAACAGGAAGCTCGCGGTGGGCGCGAAGACCTGGATGTCGCCGGTCCAGCCGAGCCGTTCGTCGCGCTGGGGACAGTCGGTGGGCACATCGAGGAAGTTCCCGCGCATGCCCCACACGACGTTCTCGTGCAGCCGCTCGACATCGGGGTCCGAGCACGTGAACCAGCCGGTGCGGCGCAGATCGGTGCCCACCACGACGGCCTCGGCCTCGAAGGAGTCGAACGCGTCGAGCCCGTTCACCTCCGCGTAGCGGAAGCCGTGGAACGTCAGCTCGGGCTCGAGCACCAGGTCGTCCGCCGCGGGCACGACGAACGTGTCCGTGGCCTTGGCGCCGCGCAGCGGGCGCGTGCCCAGCTCGCCGTCCGCCAGGACCTCGGCGTGCCGCAGCGTGACCTCGCCGCCCTCGCGCGTGCCCCTGGTGGTGAGCCTGACCCGGCCGACGACGTTCTGGCCGAAGTCCACCAGCGTCCGGCCCGAAGGCGAGGTCCAGGTGCGCGCCGCGGGCAGCACGTCCGTCACCCGCACCGGCGGGCCCTCGGGCGCGACCAGCCGCCCGAGGTCAGCGTCGAGCACGTCGACCGCGTCGGTCGGGCCCTCGGGCATGGCGCGCAGATCGGTGCGCTGCCCGTCGTAGAGGTCGTCGGCGAGCACGCCGCTCGGGCGCGCCGACCACGAGCCGTCGGTGCCGAACGTCTCGACCAGGCCGCTCTCGTACACCACCTCCAACTGGGCGAGCAACGCCAGCCGTTGCCCGTAGAGGGCGCCCGCGCCCGCCCAGCCGAGGCGGCCGCGGTACCAGCCGTTGCCGAGCAACGCCTCCAGGACGTTCTCACCCTCGGTCAGCAGGGCGGTCACGTCATGGGCCCGATAGCGCAGGCGGTGGGCGTAGCTGGTCCAGCCGGGCTCCAGGACCTCGTCGCCGACGCGCGTGCCGTTGAGCGTCGTCGTGTGAACGCCATGGGCGGTGAGGTAGAGGCGCGCGGAGGCGATGCCGGGGCGCACGGTGGCCGTTCCGCGCAGGAGGGGCGCGGGGTCGCCGACGCGGCCGATGGTCGCGGGGCTCACGAACCTGGCCATCCAGTCCTCCGGCACCAGCAGCCCGGCCTCGGCGGTGACCGGCTCGCCCCAGTCGGTCCAGCGCGCGCCGCTCGCCGCCCTGACCCGCACGGTGGCGCGCTCCCTGGAGGCCAGCGGCGCGAACGGCCAGTCGACGAGCACCTGTTCGGGGGACTCCACGCGGCGGGTGAACGTTCCGGGCACCCCGTCGAGCCGCAGCTCGTAGGCCGTCTGGCGCCAGTCGGGGTCGTCGGTCGCGGTCGTCCAGGACAGGCGGGGCGCGGGGGTTCCCAGGCCCAGGGGGTCGTCGCGGTGCTCGAAGCGGACGGGGCCGACGGTGGCGAAGGTCATGCGGTCTCCAGCCTCGGTGGTGGCCCTCAGCCGTAACACTTCCCGCAGTAGCAGGCGCCGAAGGTGTAGGGCGTGCACGGCGGGCGGCGCGCCCGCGAGGCGCCGTCGCGGGGGCGAGGGGCGCGTCCGGTGCGCGGGGGGCGCGGGGGGCGCGGGTCGTCGCCGCCCGCGCCGACGGCGTCGGACTCCCGACGGGTGCCCGCGCCCGGCGCGGCGCCGCCGCCCAACAGCCGGTCCCTGAACGCCTGTGCGTCCCTGCGCTGCTGGCGCTCCCTGGCCCGCCGCCGCTGCTCCCGCCGGGCCGCCGGAGTCCTCTTCCGCCCGCTCGCCCTGGCCATGGGTTCTCCCTACCCGCCGCAGGGGCAGGGAACGCGCGGGCGACCCCACGCCCGGCGCCCTCGCGAGGCCCCGTAGCGTGTGGCCATGAGCTCCCCCACCCCCTTCGCCACCGTGCGGCTCGACGAGGCGCCGCACGTCACCGCCCCCGACGGGGCGGCGGTCCGGCCGCTGTGCACGCTGCCCGGCGCCAGCTTCGCCCACTTCGAACTCGCCCCGCACCAGGTGACCCAGGCCGTCTCGCACGCCACGGTCGAGGAGATCTGGTACGTGATCGCCGGTCATGGCCACATCTGGCGCCGCCAGGACGGGCGTGAGGAGACCACCGCCCTCACGCCAGGCGTGTGCCTGACGATCCCGCTGGGCACGACGTTCCAGTTCCGCGCGGGAACGGACGGGCTGCGCGTCATCGCCGCCACCCTGCCCCCGTGGCCCGACACCCCGGACGAGGCCCGCCCCGAACAGGGCCCCTGGTAGACGGCTCCTACTCGAACCGCGCGGGGTCGCCCGCGCCATGGCGGACGATCTCGGCCTCGCCCTCGGAGAAGTCGACCACCGTGGTGGGCACGGTCCCGCAGTCGCCGGAGTCCACGACCGCGTCCACCACGTGGTCGAGCCGCTCCTTGATCTCCCACCCCTGGGTCAGCGGCTCCTCCTGGTCGGGCAGCAGCAACGTGCTGGACAGCAACGGCTCGTCCAGCTCGGCCAGCAGCGCCTGGACGACCGGGTGATCGGGGATGCGCACCCCGATGGTCTTGCGCTTGGGATGCAGCAGCCTGCGCGGCGCCTCCTTGGTCGCGGGCAGGATGAACGTGTAACTCCCGGGCGTCGCGGCCCTGACGGCCCTGAACACGGTGTTGTCCATCCGCACGAACTGCCCGAGCTGCGCGAAGTCCCGGCAGACCAGGGTGAAATGGTGCCGGTCGTCGAGCCGCCGGATCGCCCGGATCCGGTCGACCCCGGCGCTGTCGCCCGGGCGGCAGCCGAGCGCGAAGCAGGAGTCCGTCGGATAGACGATGAGCCCCCCGTCGCGAACGATCCCCACCACCTGGTCGACCAGCCGACGCTGGGGGTTCTCCGGGTGCACATCGAAGTATCTCGCCATGCGACGACCCTAGGGGGTGGCGGCGGCCGGGACGGCCGCGCACCAGGCGCCCCTCCCGTGGGCGCCGAGCCGTGCCCCACGGCCGCCCGCGCTAACCCACCTTCCCCACCTCCCTCAACTGATCCGCATGCCGCGTGAGCGCGTCGACACGATCGGCCAGATCGGGATGCGCCCCCGCCACATCAGGTCGCGCCGCCGACAGGGGCCCGATGAGGCCCGACGCGTCGTCGGCGGCGAGCGCGGCGGACAGGGACGCGCGGGCGTCGGCCGACAGCTCGGGCACCGCCGAGATCTGCCCCGCCAACTGCCGCAGATCGGCAGCGTGGCTGCGCGCCCACGCGGTGACCGTGCGATCCCCCGCGCGGCGGTCGCGCGTGGCGCGCACCCGCTCCTCGCCGGTCGAGCCCGGCGGCCCGGGGCGGACGCGCAGATAGCGCCGCTCGGCGGCCTGGCGGCTGGCCACCCCCAGGGGGCGCGCGAGATCGGCCCAGCTCGCGCCCGCGTCGCGCGCCGTCTCGATCAACCCCGACTCCCACCCGGCGAGCCGGTCACGCACCTGCCGCAGCAGGAGCAGCGCGCCCAACACCTGCTCGGCGCTCGCCCCTTCGTCGGCGGCGGACTCCGGGGTCAGATCGGCGGTGCTGAGCGCCTCGTCGATGGCGCCGAGGGCCGCGAACGCGGCGAGGAACGACGTGGGTGAGCCGCCCCGCCCGTCCGGCGGGGGCGGCTGGCCGGATTCGGTCACGAGAGCTTCCTTTCCTGCGGCGCGGACACCGATGTCACCCTATCAATGACATCGGGATTTGTCATCGGATGGATGACATGATACAACGGAGTCAGGTTCAAGCGCACTGGCAGACAGTGACCGACTGGAGGTGTTCTCCGTGTTGATGCACACCGACCCCTTCCGTGAGTTCGACCGGCTGACACAGCAGGTGTTCGCCGGGACGGGCACATGGTCCCGGCCGTCGAGCATGCCGGCGGACGCGTATCGCGAGGGCGAGGACCACGTCCTCGCCCTCGACCTGCCGGGCGTCTCGCCCGACGCGATCGACATCGACGTCGAGCAGAACGTCCTGACCGTCAGGGCCGAGCGCCGCCCCACGGCCTCCGATGACGTGCGGATGGAGATCTCCGAGCGGCCCCTCGGCGTCTTCTCCCGGCGCTTCCTGCTCGCCGACTCCCTCGACACCGACCGCATCACCGCCGACTACGACGCGGGGGTCCTGACCGTGCGGATCCCCGTCACCGAGCGGTCGAAGCCATGCAAGATCCCCATCGGCCAGCGCGCCCGCAGGGCGATCGGCCGCTGACTCCCTGATCCGACCCCACCGGCCGCCCACGCGCGGGGACCGTGCCCCTCCCCGCCGAGGGCGGCCGACCACCCCGACACCCGCACACAAGCTGACGAGAAAGGCGCCGTGACCCCGATGTCCCTCCATCCCCGACCCACCGCGCCCGCCGAGGGCTTGGCGCTCGCCCACGGCACCGGCGATGACCCGGCCGCCACGCGCCGGGACACCGGATCCGTCCCCACCACCCTCGCCGCGCTGCTGGACGACGCGCGGCTCGACCGGGGCATAGCCGCCCTCCCCTCCGGCCCGGAGGCCACCTCGCGCATCATCTCCTCGTAGGAGTGAGCAGCCATGCCATGGCTGCCCAGGATTTCGGGTCCAGCGCGACCACGCGGTCCATCGGCACCCAGGCACCGCTCGGCAGCAGGCCCACCTGCACATGCCTGCCCCGCGGACGCAAGCCCTCAAGGGACGCCGCACAGGCCGCCTCCGAGCCAAAGGCGTCAAGCGACAGATGCGTCCCACCGCCCGTCACCTCCCGCACCACACCACCCGACGACCCGTCGGCCTCGGCGCCGCCCACGCAGACCTCGGCGCCGAGCCGACGGGCCACCTCCAAGGCGCCAGGCGCCCCATCCACCCATGCCAATCGCTCCGACACAGCCGCGTCGCCTCCACCCGCACCGCCACCCCACCGGGCGGCGCCACCGGATCCGGGCACCTCCCGCACCGCAAGCTCCCCACCGAACTCCTCGAACACCACAGCCCGCACAGCACACTCCTCACCTGGACCGCCCCACCCATCCTGCCGTCATGGGACGTTGACGCCGAACGCCCAGGTCGTTCCCGAGCGGCGCCGCGAGCGGATCAGTCGGGCCCCGGCCCGGGCCGCGATCCGGTGCCGGTCACGCGGCGGCGCCACCGAGGACCCGCGAGAGCCGGAGACACCGGACGGGGGGTGACCGCGGGGCGGCGGCGTAGCTCCACCGCGGCCGATACCCCGGTCACCACCAGGGCGAGCGCCGCGCACACGACGATCGCCGCACGCGGGCCCGACCGCTCGATCAGCGGCGCGGCCAGCAGACCGGCGATCCCATACCCGACACCCGCGCCGACATAGAGAAGGGAGAACGCCACGCTCCAGGTGTGTTCGGGCAGGGACCCCTGCACCGCCAGCGCCCTGGCCGCCCCGAACGGCGCCTGCAACGCCCCCGCGCCCCCCACCAGGACAAGCGCCATCGCCTGATGGGTGGCCAGCCCGGTCCCCGCGACACACAGGCCCAACGCGCCCAGCAGCACTGCGGATTGGACGGCCGCCCGCCCCGGCCACGCGCGGGCCCCATAGCCCAGCCCGGCCGCGATGCCCGCCCCCGCCATCACGGTCAGCCACACCCCCGACGCGTCGCCCGAGACGCCCAGCAACGGAAGGAGCCCGAACAGCGAGACGGTCAGCCCGCCGACCGCGAGGTTCGACGCGGCCGTCTGCGCGCACGCGGGAAACAGCGGCGCCAGGTCGCGGGCCATCTCCCGTCCCGACACCACCCGTTGAACGCCGACCGGCCGCACCTCCCGCTGCGCGAAGGCCAGCACGGCGCCCAGCGCGGCGAACCCCGCCATGACCGCCGTGGGCGCCAGCGGCCCGAGCCAGCCGCCGAGCCCCGCGACCAGGACGGGGGCCACCATCCACGCCGAGGTGCCCGCGGCCGACTCGAGCCCGAGCGCCGCCCTGGCCTCACCCGGCGCCAGCCGCAGCACCATCGTGCGCAGCCCGCCGATCGCGCCCGCCGCGACCGCCCCCGCCGAGGCGGCGAGCGCCGCCAGCACCACGAGCGGCACCCGCCCCGCCAGCGCCACCGCGAGACCGAACAGCACGGCCTCCGCGCCCAGCACCAGGGCGAACTCCCGCCGCACCGGCCGCCGGTCGAACCTCCGCCCCAGCGGCGCGGCCGTCAGCGCCTCGGCCAGCGCGTGCGTGCCGACAAGCACCGCCCCGTTCGCCAGCGAGCCCTCCGCGCCCCGCCCCAGATAGACGAGCCCGAGCGGTGCCATGGCCACGGGGAAGCGCTGGCACAGGAACAGGGCGAGCCAGGGCCGCAGGCCGGGGCGGCGCAGCAACGCGCCATATCCGTTACCGGTCATAGGATTAGAAGGTAAGCATGACATGAGGGACCGTCAACGCCTAGAGTGGGCGGCGTGAGTGCGGTCAGTGTCGCGCCGGGAGCGTTGGAGCAGGTCAGGACGTTTCTCAACACCTGGCGCCTGCCGAACGACACGCGGACCCCCGAGGATCTGCTGCCCGGGCTGGCAGGCGCGGAGGCGTCCTGGCGCGCCGCGCTGCCGGATGTGGCGCCGGTCGGCGCGGGCGAGTGGGAGGAGCTGCTGCGGCTGCGCGCCGACCTGAGGGACGCGCTGGGCGAGCACGCGCCCGACGGGCTGCGGGGGTGGCTGGCCCGCCACCCGGTCGTCGCGGCGCTCGGCGACGACCCGCCCGTGCGGCACAGACCCCAGCACCCCGGCGCGGTCGGCGACCTGCTGGCGTTGGTGGTCGACGCCATGGCGTACGGCCGCTGGCCGAGGCTCAAGGCGTGCCCCGACTGCCGCCATGTCTTCTACGACCACAGCCGCAACCGGAGCCGCACCTGGTGCGGCATGTACGCGGAACGCCCCGAGGGTCGCGCCTGCGGAAGCATCGCCAAGGTTCGCACCTACCGGAAGCGCAAGCGCGAGCAGGCCGCCTGAGCGCCCCTCGCCGTTGGACAGGCCCCGGCCGACCAGGGTCAGCACCTCGCGCTCCCGCTCGGTGACGTCGCCGCGCGGCGCGGGCCGCGGCGCCGGGGCTGGCCGGGCAGCGTGGTCGCCGCGGTCGGGGTGCTTGTGCTGCTGCGCTCGCTGTTCCGCGGGGAGACGTACCGGTGGGTCGCGGAGATCGGCGACGCCATGCCGGTGAGCGCGTGGGAGGCGCTGATCCTGAACCCCGCACGCGACCACCCCACGGGGACGTGCCCGGTGTCGATCACCGAGGCGTGGCTGGTCCACCCGGCGTGGCCGGTGGCCGCGGTCGCGCTCGCCCCGGCCGTGGTGCGGCGCCGCGACGTGTGACCGGGACGGGTGCCAGGGACGGGTGACCCGGTGGGCCGTGCTCCGGTCGCACGAAGCCGGGGCGCGGCCAAGACTGGCCGCATACGGCAATCGGCTCTGTGCGGACGATCGCGGCCGCGCGCCGCGCGCCGCGTCGCGGGAACGGGTGATCACGGTGACAACCTCCGCCTTCGGCTCGGGAGATCCCTTCGCCGACTTCTTCGACCGCTTCTTCGGCATGAGCCCCGCGGCCTCACCTCCCGCGGTGCAGCGGGTGCCCATCGGGCGGCTGCTCAGCGACTCCTCGCACGAGCTGCTCGAGGCCGCGGGGCGCAGGGCGGGCGAGGACGGCTCCGACCTGGACACCGTGCACCTGCTGTGGGCCGCGACGCGGGTCGGGCCCGCCCGTCGGGTCCTGGCGCGGGCCGGGGCCGATCCGGACCGGCTGGCCGATGACCTGGCGGGCGGGCTGCCGACCGGGACCCGGTCGGGGGACCGCGCGCTCACCCCGGCGGCCAAGCGGGTCCTGCTGGCGGCGCACGCCCGTTCGCAGGCCGGGGGCGCGTCGTACATCGGCCCCGAGCACATCCTGGCGGCGCTGCTCGAGGAGCCGCGTTCGTCGGCGGGGGCGACGCTGCGTTCGGAGAGCGCGGCGCCCGGCGCGCTGCGGGAGAGCGCGGGGGGCCGGTGGACTCCGGCGGGCGGCGAGCGTGCGACGCCCACGCTGGACGCGTACGGCCGCGACCTCACCGACGAGGCCCGCGGGGGGCGCCTCGACCCGGTGGTGGGGCGCGCGGAGGAGATCGAGCAGACCGTGGAGATCCTCTCGCGCCGCGCGCGGAACAACCCCGTGCTCATCGGCGACCCCGGCGTCGGGAAGACGGCGATCGTCGAGGGCCTGGCGCAGCGGATCGTCGCGGGCGACGTGCCGAAGGCGCTCGCGAACCGGCGGGTGGTCACGCTCGACATGGCGGCCCTGGTCGCGGGCTCGCGCCACCGGGGCGATGTCGAGGAGCGGCTCACAAAGGTGATCGAGGAGGTCACGGCGGCGGAGAAGGGCGTCGTCCTGTTCGTCGACGACGTGCACACGGTCGTGGGCGCGGGGAACGGCCGGGGGAACGACGCGTGGAACGCCGTCGGGAGCATCGTCAAGCCCGCCCTCGCCCGCGGCGACCTCGGCCTCGTCGGCGCGACGACGGTCGACGCGTACCGCGGGACCATCGAGCGGGACGCGGCGCTCGAACGGCGTTTCCAGCCGGTGATGGTGCCCGAGCCCACCGTGGAGGAGACGGTGGAGATCCTGCGGGGGCTGCGCGACTGCTACGAGGCGCACCACCAGGTGCGGATCACGGACGAGGCCGTCGACGCGGCGGCGACGCTCTCCGACCGCTACGTCCGCGACCGCTTCCTGCCCGACAAGGCGCTCGACCTGATCGACCAGACCGCCGCCAGGGTCGCGCTGCGCGACGGCGGCGGCAGCCGGGAGGCGACCGACCTCCAGGACCGCCTCACCCGGCTGACCAGGGAGAAGGACGCGGCCGTCGGCAACGAGGACTTCGAGCGCGCGGCGGAGTTCAAGCAGCGGATCAGGGAGACCGAGGAGCGGCTCGCCGATCTGGGCGAGGAGCCCGCCCAGGTGCCGCTCGTCACCGAGGACGACATCGCGTCGGTGCTGTCCTCGCGCACCGGCATCCCCGTCGCCCGGCTCACCCAGACGGAACGCGAGCGGCTGATGCGGCTCGAAGAGGCCCTGCACCGGCGGGTGATCGGGCAAGAGGAGGCGGTCACCGCGGTCGCCCGGGCGGTGCGGCGCGGGCGGGCGGGGATGGGCGACCCCGACCGGCCGACGGGCAGCTTCCTCTTCCTCGGCCCGGCCGGGGTGGGCAAGACGGAGCTGGCCAAGGCGCTCGCGGAGCTGCTGTTCGGCGAGGATGACCGGCTGGTGCGCCTCGACATGGGCGAGTACCGGGAGAGGCACGCCGTCGCGCGGCTCGTCGGCTCCCCACCCGGCGCTGTCGGCTCCCCGCCCGGCCCCGGCGGCCGCACCGACCGCGTCGGCCGCACCGGCGACGGGGAGGCGGGCCGACTCACGGAGGCGGTGCGCCGCACGCCGTACGGGGTGCTGCTGTGCGACGAGGTGGAGAAGGCCCACCCCGACGTCCTCGGCCTGCTGCTCCAGGTCCTCGACCGCGGGCGCCTGACCGACGCGCAGGGGCGGGTGGTCGACTTCAGGAACACCGTCGTGATCATGACGAGCACCGTCGCGTCGGATCGCGTCCTGGAGCACCGGGGCGCGGTGGACGCGATCAGGGACGACCTGATGGGCGAGCTGCGCCGCCACCTCGGGCCCGAGTTCCTCGACAGGGTCGACGAGACGGTGGTGTTCCACGGCCTCGGGCGTGACGACCTCATCCGCATCGTCGACCTGCCGCTCGAGCGCAGCCGCCGCAGGCTGCACGCGCAGCAGGTGGACCTGGAGGTGACCGAGACGGCCAAGGAGTGGCTGGCCGACCGGGGCCACCGTCCGGGTTTCGGGGCCGGGCCGCTGCGCCGCACGATCCAGTCGGAGCTGGACAACCGCCTGTCGGACATGCTGCTCGACGGCACGGTCAACCCCGGTGACACGGCGGTGTGCGACGTGCGGGACGGGCGGCTCGCCTGTTACGTCAAGGACGGCCGCGCGACGGGACGGGCCACCGCCGGGCCCTGAGCGCGGGCCCGGGGGTGGCCGCCGCGACGGCGCGCCGGTCTACGGTGTTCGACGGCAGGCGCAACGCGAGGCCGAAGGGGCACGCCCATGGAACCCGTCACCGAGAGCATCACCAAGAACCGCCAGTCGCCCGACGTGCTGCGCGCCATGGTGGCGCGCGCGTTCGGCGATGACCGCGTGCCCGAGGGCGAGGGCTGGGCGGAGGAGATGGGCCACGGCTGGTTCAACGTGGCCTACCGCGTGCGGCTGCGCGACGGCGCGTCGGTGGCGTTGAAGATAGCGCCGCCCGCCGGGGTCGAGGTGATGACCTACGAGCGGAACGCGATGCGCACCGAGCTCGCCGCGCTGGCCCTGATCCGCGAGCGCACCGACGTGCCGGTGCCCGCCGTCCTCTTCCACGACGACACCCACGAGCTGTGCGACGCGGACTACTTCTTCATGGAGTACGTGGACGCCGACAACCTCGGCGTCGTCAAGGACGACCTGCCGCCCGAGCGTCACCTCGCGTGCGAGGAGGCGCTCGGCGCCGCCAACCGCGCGCTCAACGGCATCACCGGCGACCGTTTCGGGCCGCTGCTCGGCGGGCCGCCGAGCGGCACGAGCTGGCGCGAGGTCTTCACCGGCCTCCTGGAGAACGTCCTGCGCGACGGCGAGCGGCGCGGCGTCGACCTCGGCCAGGACTACGACGCGATCCGCCGCATCGTGGCCCGGCACGGGGACAGCCTGGACGAGGTGACCGAGCCGGTGTTCATCGAGTGGGACCTGTGGGACTTCAACGTCATGGTGCGCGACGGCGCGCTCGTGAGCATCATCGACCACGAACGGGCGCTGTACGGCGACCCGTTGTTCGAGGCCAGGTTCCTCCCCGTCACCGAGCCCGAGCTGTCCGACGGCACGCTGAGCTTCCTGCGCGGCTACGGCAGGGAGCCGTCGTTCACCGAGGCCGAGCTGACGCGGCGCCGCCTGTACACGATGTATCTCTTCCTCATCATGGTCATCGAGACGGTGTACCGGGGCCACGAGGACCCGTCGCAGTACGACTCCGCGCGCGAGCGGCTGGCGGCCTCGGTCGCCGAGCTGAGCGGCGGGTCGGACGGTGGGGCGGACGACGGGTGGGACGACGGGCTGGACGGCGAGCCTGACTGCGGCCTGTCGCTCGCCGAGCCCGCGCGGTGACCGTGGGCCCGCGGTGAACGGCGGGAGCGGCGGCCGTGTTCAGCGGCGGGCCGCCCGGCCGTGGATCGGCGTCCCCGTGGCCGAGCTGGGTCACGGCCGCTGCCGCCCCGCTGATCCCGCGCCGTCGGGATGGAGGGGCCAGGGGTGCCGCCACCAGGTGGCGCCGTCCTCGATGTGCCGCAGCAGGATGCCCTCGCGGATCGCCCATGGGCACAGGGTCACCGCGGCCAGGCCCATGGCGCGCATCGCCGACTCGGCGACGATCGCCCCGGCGAGCGACTGCCGGGCGCGCGCCGCCGAGATGCCGGGCAGCGCGGCGCGTTCGGCCGAGGACAGCGCCGCCAGGCGGCGGGTCGCGGAGCGCAGGTCGGCCAGCGCCAGCTGACGCCCCCCGCACAGCCGCGCCAGCTGGTGGAACGTCCGCGACGTGCCGACCGCGCGCAACGGCGCCTCCGCCCGGACCCGCCCACCCAACACCCGCAGCGCGTCCGCCACATGGCGCCGCAGCTCCCGTACCGCGCCGACCGACGGCGGATCCCCGTCGGCCAGCCACCGCCGCGTCAACGGGCGCGCGCCGAGCGGCAGCGACACCACGAGATCCGGCGCCTCGCCCCGCCCCAGCGCCACCTCGAACGTGCCGCCGCCGATGTCCAACGACAGCAGCGGCCCGCCGCGGCCACCCGCCCGGCGCCCACCCGTCGAGCCCGCGCCCATCCAGCGCCGCACCGCGAGAAACGTCAACGCGCCCTCGACCTCCCCGGGCAGGGTGTGCAACGACACCCCCGTGCGCCGGTGGACCTCGTCGAGCACGCGCCCCGCGTTGGGCGCGTCCCGCACGATCGCGGTGGCGAACGCGAACGGCTCCCCCGCCCCCCGGCGCGCCGCCTCCCCCAGGCCCGCCCCGACGGCCCCCACCACCCGCTCGACGGCCGCCTCCCCGAGCCACCCGTCGGGCCCGGCCAACTCCCCGAGCCGCAGCGGATACTTGACGGTCCCGACCACCACGGGCACCCGCCCGTCGACCTCCGCCACCACGAGGCACGCGGCGTTGGCCCCCACGTCCAGCACTGCGATACGCATACGCTCCGCTTACCCACGACGACTCCCCGTCACGCGAAACGTCCGCCCCCCTGGCGCGAACATGACCCCTTCGGAACCATTTCCCCCTTCACCGTCGTGGTCATGGGTGACGAACCGTCCGTTCCAGGGGGGGTGTGCACGTCATGGCTCGTGCTTCTGACTGGTCGCCGGTGGACATGGACTCGGATCCGACTCCGGGGGATCCGGAGGAGGTTCGGACGCTCTCCGAGGACTTGCAGGAGTTCGCGGACGACGTGGGTGAGGCGTTGGCGCAGATCCGGGGGATGGCGTCCGACCGCGCGGTGCAGGACTGGTCGGGTCTTTCGGCGGACGCGTTCCGCGGGGAGTTCGACGGCGTTCCCGAGAACCTGAGCAAGCTCCAGACGTCCTACGACATGGCCGCCGACGCCCTCGCGCGGTACTGGCCGGAGTTGCAACGCGCGCAGGCGCAGGCGGATCGCGCGTTGGACCGGGCGATCGCGGCGCAGGCGGATCTGCGGGCGGCGCAGACGGAGTTGGGCGGCGCGGAGGACTGGGTGGGGCGGGCGGGTGAGGAGGCCGAACGCCTCCAGGAGGAGGGCGAGGACCCCGAGCCGCCGTCGGAGTCGGAGATCCGCTCGGCGATGCGGGATCATGACGCGGCCGAGGCGGCGGCATCGGCCGCGCAGGGGCGGGTGGACGCGGCGCAGGCGGATCTGTCGGCGGCGCGTGAACTGGCCCAGCAGGCCAAGGAGATGCGCGAGGAGGCCGCCCGGATCTGCGCCCGCGACATCGAGGCGGCCTCCGACGCGGGCATCCAGAACCGGTCATGGTGGGAGGACGCCATCGACTGGGTCGTCGACAACTGGGACACCATCGTCGACATCGCCAAGCTCGTCGTCGCCGTCCTCGGCGTCGTCGTCATGATCATCGGAGGCCCCCTGGCCTGGGTCGTCCTCGCCGCCGCGCTGATCGTCCTGGCCGACACACTGATCAAATACGCCCGAGGCGAGGCATCACTCTTCGACGTCGCCATGGCCGCACTCGACTGCATCCCCGGCATGAAAGGCCTCACCACGCTGGGCGCCCTGGCGGCCGGGGTCAGGGGCCTGGCCCGCACCGGACTGCGCGGCATCCGGCAGGGCGCCCTGGGCCTGGGCCGCCGCACCCGCGGCGACGCCGTCCCCATGAACGGCCGCAACGCATGCGGCGACCCCGTCGACATGGCCACCGGCGAGCTGCTGATGTCGGCCACCGACGTCCAACTCCCCGGCGTCCTCCCACTGATCATCGAACGCCACCACATCTCCAGCCACCGCCACGGACGTTGCTTCGGCCGCTCCTGGGCCTCCACCCTCGACCAACGGCTGGAGCTCGACGAGTACGGTGTCCGTTTCCACACCGCCGACGGGATGACCCTGGTCTACCCGCTCCCGATGCCCGAGGCGCCGGTGCTGCCCGTGGAGGGCCCGCGGTGGGGGCTGACCTGGGACGGGCGGCCCGGCAGTCCCCTGACCATCCATCAGCGGGAGACCGGCCGGACCCTCCACTTCGCCCCCGTCCCCGGGCGCCCCGGCGCCGAGCTGCCCCTGACCGCGATCACCGACCGCAACGGCAATCGCATCCGCTTCCGGTACGACGCCTCCGGCACCCCGACCGACGTCGTCCACGACGGCGGCTACCACATCGGCGTCACCCACATCGACGGCCGCGTCACCGAGCTGCGCCTGCTCAACGACCCCGACCGGCCCGTTCTGCGCCGCTACGGCTACCACGACGGCCTGCTGAGCGAGATCCACAACTCCTCAGGACTACCCCTGACGTTCACCTACGACGACCACGCCAGGATCACCCGCTGGGAGGACCGCAACGGCCACTGGTACACCTACGACTACGACGAGCGGGGCCGTTGCGTCCACACCACCGGCACCGGCCGTTTCCTCGAGTACCGCTACGCCTACGACGACGAGCACCACCGCACGGTCGCCACCGACTCCCTCGGCCATGACACCGTCTTCCGGTTCAACGACAGCTACCAGCTCATCGCCCGGACGGATCCCCTGGGCCACACCACCACCCGCGGCCACGACCGCTACGACCGCGTCCTGGCCGTCGCCGACCCCCTGGGCCGCACGACCCGTTACACATACGGGGACGACGGCCATCTCAGCGCGCTCGTCCGCCCGGACGGCGAGGCCATCCACGTGCGCTACAACGAGCTCGGCCTGCCCACCCACATGGTGGAGGCCGACGGGGGCACCTGGGTCCGGGCCTACGACCAGGCGGGGAACACCCTGTCGGTCACGGATCCGGCGGGCGCCACGACCCGTTACACCTATGACGCCCACGGGGCTCTCGCCAGCGTCACCGAGCCGCTCCGCGGTGAGGTGCGCCTCGAACGCGACGGCGCCGGGCTGGTGCTCGGCGTCACCGACGACGCGGGGGCCGTCACCCGCTACAGGCGCGACGCGTTCGGCCGGGTCGTCGAGACCGTGGACCCGAGCGGTGCCGTCGCCCGCACGGAGTGGACGGTCGAGGGCAGGCCCGCACGGCATGTGAACGTCGCGGGCGGCGAGGAGACATGGGAGTGGGACGGCGAGGGCAACCTCCTGCGCCACACCGACGCGAGCTCCGCCACCAGCCGCTATGTGCCGGGGCCTTTCGACGTGCCCAGGATCCAGGAGACCCCGGACGGCGGCCGCTACGAGATCATCCGCGACACCGAGCTGCGCATCACCCGGGTCGTCAATCCGCTGGGCCTCACCTGGGAGTACACCTACGACGCCGCGGGGCGCCTGGTGGCCGAGGAGGACTTCGACGGCCGCCGGGTGTCCTACGCCTACAACGCGGCGGGCGAGGTCATCGGCAGGACGAACGCGGTGGGCCAGACCCTCACCTGGGAACGCGGCCCGCTCGGCGAGATCCTGGAGAAGGCCGCCGACGGCGAGCGCGTCCGGTACCGCTATGACCGCCAGGGCCGACTGATCGGGGCCACCGGCACGGACCACGAGCTGGCCCTCGAACGGGACGCCCTCGGGCGGGTGACCGTCGAGTCCGCCGACGGGCGCGCCGTGTCGCACACGTTCGACCAACTCGGCCGCGTCACCGGCCGGATGACCCCGTCCGGTGTCACCTCGCGCTGGACGTTCGACGAGGCGGGCCGCCGAGGCACCCTCACCACGGCGGGCCGCGACCTCGACTTCGCCTTCGACGCCTACGGCAGGGAGACCACCCGCACCCTGCGAACGACGGCGCTGACCATGGCGCAGACCTGGGACCGTTCGGGTCGGCTGACCGAGCAGACCGTCAGCCGCGACGGCGCCGAGACCCTGCGCAGGTCCCTGGCCTACCGCGCCGACAACTACCTCACCGCCGTCGAGCACGGCGACATGGGCCCCACCCGGTTCACCCTGGACGCGATCGGCCGGATCACGGGCGTCGACGGGCCGGGCGGCGCCGAGTCCTACGCCTACGACCGTGCCGGGAACCAGTCCCTGGCCCGCTGGGACGGGGGCTCCGCCGACGGGCTCTCCGAGGACGCCACGGGGGAGCGCGCGTTCGCGGGCATGCGCGTGACCCGCGCGGGGGCGTTCCGCTACACCTATGACGCCGCGGGCCGCGTCACCGTCCGGTCCAGGAAGCGGCTTTCCCGCAAACCCGAGACCTGGCACTACGGCTGGGACGCCGAGGACCGGCTGACCGAGGTCACCACCCCCGACGGGACCCGGTGGCGCTACGGCTACGACGCGCTGGGACGCCGAACGGCCAAGGAGCGCCTCGCCGATGACGGATCGGTCGCCGAGCGCGTCACCTTCGCCTGGTCGGGGACCACCCTCGTCGAGGAGAGCGACGGGACGACGCACACCACGTGGGAGTACAGCGGACAGCACCCGGTCGCGCAGATCGAGGCCGTGCCGGGCGCGGACCAGCGGGAGTTCGACCGGCGCTTCCACAGCATCGTCACCGATCTCGTCGCCTCGCCGACCGAGCTGCTCGACGACGACGGCCACGTCGTGTGGCGGCGCTCCGCGACGGTGTGGGGCGTGCCGATCGAAGGCGCCGGAACGGGCGCGGGCACCGACCCGGTCGACACGCCGCTGCGCTTCTCGGGGCAGTACGCGGACGCCGAGACCGGCTGGCACTACAGCGTCTACCGCCACTACGACCCGGCGTCCGCGTCCTTCGTCTCCGCGGACCCCCTCGGCCTCGCGCCCGCGGGGAACGCCCGCGCCTATGTGCACAACCCCTCGAACTGGGCCGACCCGCTCGGGCTCACCAGCTGCACGCTCACCGCGTACGCGGATAGTCTGCGTCCGACCGCGAACAAGCGTGGTCCGCACTTCGCCTCGGAGTATGTGAGCCCGTCCGGCAGGCGGTACCACGGCGCCAACGGGGAGCATGTCGCCGTGCCACCGGGAGGGAGGCTGGAGCAGGCGATGCAGGCCACCGGCCACACCCAGAAGAACTGCGCCGAGATCAACGCCATGGCCAGGGCGGAGGCGGCCGAGGGCCCCGCGGCCTTCCCGACCGGTGACCAGGTGGCGAGCATGGAGACGGTGCGGGTCAGAGGAAGCGCGTCCCAGGGCAACGCCCACGGAACACCCGCGACACCGTGCCCCGACGCGTGCATGCCCCTGCTCGACCACCTCGGCGTCACCTACCAGCGCACCGTTTGACCGTTCGACCACGCCCCAGGAGCCCACCATGAGAATCGAAGATCTCTTCCCCCTTGCGGTCCGCGAGCGGGAGCGCGCGGAGGAGCTGCGGTTGGCGGGGGACCTGGAGTCCTACCGGAAGGCCGCCCGGGACGTGGTGGATCTCGTCCTCACCGACGACACCGTCTACATGGACGCCCTGCCGGACGAGATCGAGGTCTCCCTCGTGCCCGCCCTCGACACGCTCGCCGAGATCCTGGACGCGGACGTCGGCGACGAACGGGCCGATGTCCGCGACCGGCAGCTGCTCGTCGCCGCCATGGCGGCGCGGGCTTCCGTCGTGCGGCAGCTGCACCTCGCCCCGCCCGAGCTGCGCGCCCTCGTGCTGCGCCTGCCGCCCTCCCCGGGCGAGGAGGGCGGGGCGGCGGGGGTCCGTTGAGCGGCGGCGACCCAGGGTTCCCCGGGTGCGCATCGAACCGAGTGGACGAACGGCCGTGGTCTGCGGATCGGCCCAGGGCATCGGGTACGCCGTCGCCCGCGGGCTCGGGGAGGCCGGGGCGGGCAGCGGCGTCACCGTCAACTCGGTGATCGCCGGGCCCACACACACCGGGGGCGTCGAGGTGTTCGTGGCCGAGCTGGTCGGCGACGGCAGGGAGTGGGACGAGGCGCAGCGGCAGTTCATGCGGGAGCACCGCCCGCTGTCGCTGGACGCCGATCCTGCCCTGAGACGGCGGTGCCCGTTCCCGGCGCCCCGGCCCCCGCACGGCATAAATGGCCGTGCGGGGGCGGCGGTCGAGTGCCTATGCTGAGTGCGTCGCGAAGCGAAGTCCGGGGGTTACTTCTTCACTTCCAAGGAAATTCACCCCCGGGCGCATGGCACTCGCGAGCGATGGGGTAGGCCTATTCCGCAGGGGTGGGACGCGAAGCGCAGCACGGAGTTACTTCGACTGCGGATCGAGTGGTTGTGGGTTCAAGTCCCGCCGCCGGCTCTTTCTGGCCGGCGTAGCTCAAACGGTAGAGCACTGTGTTCTTCGTGCGCCGGGTACTCGCGTCCCTCCCTTGGGGAATCGGCCCTCGCCCCATCGCTTTTCTCCAGGGGGAATTCATGGGCAAGTTCACGAGGAAGCGGGCCGGTGCGCCGACTTCTCCGGTGACCACCACCGGGTCGGCCACGACATTCGAGGGCGGGGCGGCGTTCAGCAGGGACGCCAAGAGCGACCTGTTTCTCTTCGCCGCGGTCAACATGGTCGGCGAGGACACCTTTTACGAGGCCGCCGAGGGCCGCGACCGGCGTTTCCAGAAGCTGGTGCGCGAGGCGACGCGTGAGGACCCTGACTGGGTGGCGCGTTTCGTTCCCTATCTGCGGGGCGAGATGAACATGCGGTCGGCGGCGCTCGTCATGGCGGCCGAGTCCGCGCTCGCGCGGCGGGCGGGCACCGAGAGGCCCGCGACCGTGTCCGTGCGCGAGATGGTCGCGGGGGCGCTCGTGCGTGCGGATGAGCCGGCCGAGTTCATCGCGTACTGGAAGCGGCGGACCGGCCGGGTCACGCTGCCGGGCGGCGTGCAGCGCGGGGTCGCCGACGCCGTGACGCGGCTCTACGGCGAGCGGGCGGCGCTCAAGTACGACGGCGTCGGGCAGGCGTGGCGCATGGCGGACGTCGTGGCGCTGGCGAAGCCGACCCCGGCGGGGCCGTGGCAGGCCGACCTCTTCGACCACCTCGCGGACCGGCGCCGGAAGCGGGCGACGGTCCGGGTGACCGACCGGCTTCCCGTGGTCTCCGCGCACCGCGCGGCGGCGGCGCTGCCGCGGGACGAACGGCGCGCGTGGTTCCTCGCCGACCCGGCGCGGCTCGGCGCGGCGGGGATGACGTGGGAGGCGCTCGCGGGCCTGGGCGCGATGGACGCGGACGCGTGGTCCGCGATCATCCCGCACATGGGCCTGATGGCGCTGACGCGGAACCTTCGGAACTTCGACGAGGCGGGCGTCCCCGACGAGGTGGCCGACGCGGTGTGCGCGCGGCTGGCCGACCCGGCGGAGGTGCGGCGTTCGCGGCAGTTCCCCTACCGGTTCCTGTCGGCGTACCGGGCGGCGCCTTCGCTGCGGTGGGGGCACGCGCTGGAGCGGGCGCTTGCCGCGTCCACGGCGAACATCCCCGCGTTGAGGGGCCGCACGCTGGTCCTGGTGGACACCTCCGCGTCGATGCGGAGCCCGGTGTCGGCCAGGAGCCGGATCCGGCATGTGGACGTCGGGGCGCTGTTCGCGGCGGCGCTGGTGGCCCGCGGCTGCACGGTGGACCTGGTGGGCTACGCGGATGGCACCTTCATCCACAGGACGGCGCGGGGCGGCAGCGTGCTGCGGGAGGCGGAGGCGTTCTGCGACCGGATCGGCGAGGTCGGCCACGGCACGGAGACGGTCGCGGCGCTGCGCTCGTCGTTCCGCGGGCATGACCGGGTGGTGATCATCTCGGACATGCAGGCGTTCCGGCACCCCACCACCTACGGGGGGCGGGGCGCGGACAGCATCGCGGTGTCCGAGGCGATCCCGGCGTCGGTGCCGATGTTCGGCGTCAACACCGCCGGATACGCGCCGAGTTCGATCAACACCGGCCGCCCGGGCCGGTACGAGATCGCGGGGTTCGGCGACAAGCTGTTCACGATGGTGGACCTCCTTGACCGCGGCCGGAACGCTCCATGGCCCTGGGAGTCCTGACCGGGCGCCCGCACGGCGGGCGCCCGGCGGCCAGGCCCCGCGCCCCGAGGGGGTGGGCGCGGGGCCTGCCTCGGCCGAGCCGCGCCGCGGGGGCGGGGCTCGGCTTGTAGCGTCGGGGCCTCCGGAGCCGGGACGCCGGGACGTCAGCCATCGGAAGGGGCCGTGATGCCGACCATGTCCACCCGACGGATCGCGTACGAGCTGGGCGGCGACGCGTGCGAGGGGGTGCTCGTCGCGGACGCGGGGCGCACGGGGGCTCCGGGGGGCGCGGGGGCTCCGGGGGAGCGCCCGCTGGTGCTGGTCTTCCCCGGTCTCGAGGGGCGCGGGGACGCCCAGGTCGCGTTCGCCGAGACGCTGGCCGGGTGGGGGTATCCGGCGTTCGCCGTCGACCTGTTCGGCACGGAGGCGACGGAGGCCGGGCCCGAACGCCGCGGGGAGCGGATGGCCGCGTTCATGGCGGACCGGGTCGCGCTGCGGCAACGGCTCATCGACGTCGTGGCAATGGCCACGGCGGGGCCCGGGCTGCCCGGCGTCGACCGGGGCAGGGTGGCGGCCGTGGGGTTCTGCTTCGGCGGGCTGTGCGTGCTCGACCTGGCGCGGGCCGGGGCGGAGCTGCGGGCGGTCGCCGCCTTCCACGGCGTGCTCACCCCGCCGGGGGACATGCCGGAGCGGCGGCCCGGGCCCGCGGGGCCCCGGGTGCTCGTGCTGCACGGCTGGGACGACCCGTTCGCGCCGCCCGCCGATGTGACCGCGCTGGGGCGGGAGTTGACCGAGCGCGGCCTGGACTGGCAGATCCACGCCCATGGCCACACGCTGCACGCCTTCACCGCGCCCACGGCGAACGACCCCGAGGGCGGGGTCGCGTACCACGAGGTGTCCGCGCGCCGGGCGACGGCCTCGCTCCGGTCGTTCCTGGCCGAGGCACTGGCCTGAGCGGATCGATGTGCGATGTTGGTTCACTCTTTCGAGGGATACCGTCCGGTCACCCCGATGGCCGACACTGAGGATGCTGGTCTTTTCACCGTGAGTGATCGAAGTGAGCGGGGTGGGTGTCATGAGGCTCAGGGTTCGCCGGGGGTGTGGCGATGTGGCGGCGGCGCCAGAAGAGCGCGGCGGGCCAGCGGCGTTCGAGGGCGTAGTGGTCGAGGCGGTTGCGGCGGTGGGCCGCCGTGATGGCGGCGATCCGGGCGGCGTAGCGGCGCAGGGCGGCGCGGTCGCCGGCGAGGTGGGCGTCCAACGCGCGGCCCGCGGCCATCCCGGTGGCGAGGGCGGTGAGGATGCCCTGCGAGGACAGCGGGTCGAACGTCGCGGCGGCGTCGCCCGCGGCGATCCAGCCGTCGCCGGTGACGGGTTCGAGCCGGGAGGTGTGCGCGGCGGCGCGGCGGAAGCCCGCGTGGGCGCGCGCCGGAGGCAGGTCCGCGTCGGTGAA
Organism: Streptomyces radicis; assembly: GCF_003626575.1. GTDB lineage: Bacteria > Actinomycetota > Actinomycetes > Streptomycetales > Streptomycetaceae > Streptomyces > Streptomyces radicis. Next base: position 31,650 of record NZ_RBDY01000004.1, read on the forward strand.
GCGCGCCACCAGCACCAGGCCCGAGGGCAGCGGCGCGGTGTACCACCAGCCGTCGGGGGCCGAGGCGACCAGGGCGGGGCCCGACGCGCCTTCCGGGCGCTCGGTCTCGGGGCGCTCGGTCTCGGGGTGATGGGCCTCGGGGCGCTCGGTTCCAGGGCGCTCGGTGCGGTGCAGCGCGATCAGGCGGTCCTCGATCGTGCGCGTCGCGCCGCACGCCACGGCGATCGCGGCCCGGCGGCCCGTGGCGTCCACGAGCCAGCGGCAGCACAGGAGTTGGCGCCCCTCGGGGGTGCGCAGGGCCAGCGCCCAGGTGCCGTCAGCCCGCCGGACGGGGGCGCGCACGATGGCGCGCGCCTCGACCCGGACGCCCGCCGCGCGCGCCGCGTCCCTGAGCCTTCCGTCGAACAGCCCGCGGTCCAGGTGCCAGCCGGGCCCGTGCGGATCGGCGACGCTCTCGGTCGCGGCGACGGCCGGGGAGCCCCAGGCCGAGAGCATGGTGAGCCGCGGCAGATGCCCTGGCCCCGGCACGGCGTCGGCCACGGCCAGGTCGCGCAGCAGGGGCCTGGCCGCGGCGGGCAGCGCCTCGCCGACCTGGGGCGGCCCCGCGCCCGCGTCGGCGAGCAGCACCGAGCGGCCCGCGCGGGCCAGGGTCAGCGCGGCGGCCGAGCCCGCGGGCCCGCCGCCCGCCACCACGACGTCGTACACGGCCGCGCCACCTCACCGCTCTCCCCCGCCGTCCGGCTCGGGGCCGCCCACGCGGTCCTCGCCGAACGGATCGAGCTTGTCGACGTAGCCGACCACGATGTCCTCCTCGGCCAGGCCGGTCGCCTCCGCGACATCCCGCGCCACCTCGCGGCTGCGCTCGCCGCTCCTGGCGGTGGCCTCCTCGACATGGACGTTCACCAGGTTCCTGGTCGGGGAGACGCCTTCCAGGGGGAAGCCCGGCTCCGACTCCACCCCGAGGCGCTCGGGGAAGGCCCCGTCGCCCACCGTGTACTCCCGGGTCTCCACGACCCCGAAGCGGTGCCAGTCCCGCACGGCCTGCGCGCGCTGCTGCGCCGGGTCGCCGCTCAGGCCGCGCAGCCAGGACGCCCGCCGGGCGAACGCCGCCTCCCGCTCCGCCTCGTCGACGCCCGGCGCGGTGGGGGCGTTGACGATGGCGAAGTCGGCCTCGGCGAGCACATGGTTGGGCACGCGCGCCGGCCAGAACGTCGGAAGGTGCGGGTCGTAGCGCGGCCCGAGGCCGAGCGCGGACTCGTAGCCGGAGCGACAGCTCGCCGTGTCGGTCTGCCAGGGCACGGCCATCCAGCGGGTCAGGCCGCCGGGCCGCTGCCCGTGCAGGGGCCCGTCCGCCGCAAGCGCCTTCTGCCGGGTCAGCGCGGCCCCGAGGTCCTGCGTCACCGGCGGCCCGCCGCCCCGCACACGGAACGGCGCGCCGTACAGCGACAGATGGCGCAGCGGCCAGGTGACCTCGCACCCCGGGTGGAACGCGTCGGCGAGGCAGAAGTCGAGGGCGGCCCGGTCGAGCAGCCCGGGGCGCTCGGCCAGGGGCGCGTCGTCGACGTCGTCGGGGAAGCCAGGCCAGGGCCTGGCGTCGAACCTCCCCTCGGCCCAGGCGAGGAGCAGCTCCTTCTGCGTGGCCGAGAGCGCCAGGTGCTGGCACGGGGACCTGGGCCTGCTGGCCATCGCGTCGCCGTAGATCCAGGGCCAGGGCAGGGGCGAGAGACCGTCGCGGTCGTAGTCGCGCAGCGCGGTGAACACCTGGCGCCGCAGCTCCTGGTGGCTCGGGCCCGGGCTGGCGAGCCGCCGCAGCCTGCCGGGCGCGAGGAAGTCGTCGGGGCCGCTGTGCCCGAAGCGCGCGGCGAAGCCGTTGTTGACCCACTGGAGTTCGCGGAAGCGGCGCAGGATCGGCAGGATATCCCCGTCGAACGACGGCGTGGTGGGCGCCGTGAGCCAGCCTTCCCGCACATAGAGGTCGTACAGCAGGTCGTAGAGGGTGCGCACGGTCTTGACGTCCGGCGCGTAGGTGGGCGGGGCGACGATCAGCCAGGCGGGCTCGACGCGCACGGCCACCCCGGCGACGGTGACCCGCGCGGTCACGGGGCCGTCGGAGGTGTCGTCGCACCAGCCGTCGTTGTTGGCGAACGACGTGAGCGGCGCGTTCCCGGGAGAGCGGGCCCGCCCCCGCCCGCCCAGCACGATCAGGCGCCCCCGCTCGTCGGTGAGCATCTCGCCCAGCGGCACGGCCGTGCCCCGGAAGGAGCCGCCGGTCAGGGCCACGCGCTGCCCGGGGGCGGCGTTCATCTTCTTGGGTCCTGGGTCGATGACGAGCGAGGCGCGGTCGGTGATCCCGGCGTTGCGGCGCGGGGAGCTGAGGGAGGCGGCCTCGTCGAGGTCGAGGGCGAGGTTGAACGCGTACCAGGCCGCCTTGGCGTTGGCGACGTGCACGCCCCACTCGACGCTCACCCCCTCCTCGCCGGGGATCAGCTCGCCGATGACGCGGTCCTGGGCGTCATGGGCGTAGAGGCGGAAGCGGGCCCCCTGGCGCCTGATCGCCCCGTCCGGGTCCTTGACCGTGCCGGGCGGCAGCGGCGGCGGGTCGGGCGTCTCGGGCCCGAGGTACCAGCCGTCGGGGCGCGTGCTGTTGCCCACGCGGGCGACGCCGATGGCGGGGTGGATCCTCGCATAGGCGATTCCCTCGGGCACCCGAGCGCACCTCCTTCCGGCCGACGTCGCGACATCCCGGCGTCGCGGTTCCTCCCGACGGTGACGCCCCGGGGCGCCATCCGCCAGCGGGCGGGCTCCGTTGGGCTGAGCCGACGCGCGGGCGGGCCCGGTGTTCTAGGGTGCGGGAATGGCGCGCAGCAGCGGTTTCAAGCACCGGGCCGTCACGGCCTTCCAGCGACGGATCCTCAACCCCATGGGGCGGCGGGTGAAGTCCCAGACGCTGCTGGAGACGATCGGCCGCACCTCGGGCCGGCCCCGGCGGACGCCGGTCGGCGGGCGGCTTGCGGACGGGGAGTTCTGGTTCGTGTCCGAGCACGGCGAGAAGTCGCAGTACATCAGGAACATCCGCGCGAACCCCCGGGTCCGGGTCCGCGTGGGCGGCCGCTGGTACGAGGGCGTGGCGACCCCGCTCCCCGAGGACGACGCCCGCGCCCGCCTGAAGAAGCTCCCCCGCGGGAACAGCGCGGCGGTCAAGGTGTTCGGCACGGACCTGCTATCGGTCCGGGTGGACATCAGCGGCCAGGTGTAGTGCCCCTCCCCCGGGCGCCCCCTGGGCGTCCGGGGGCCGGGGCGGCGTTCAGGCGGTGCGGCCCAGGGTCTCGGCGACGCGCATGAAGCCGTCCGCGCCGTGGCCCAGGCCGATGGCGCGGCGGGCCATGCCCTCGGCCGCGCGCATCACGCCCGCGTCGATGCCATGGGCCTCGGACGTGTGGACGACATGGGTCATCGACGACACCGCCGACGTGATCGGGTTGCCCTGCTCGGTGAACGCCCCGGTGTCCACCTCCTCCGCGGTCTGCTCGATGATCGCGGGAAGGATCGACCCGATCCCCCGGGCGAACGGCGCCAGTTCGCGGGCGGTGATCCCCTCGGCCCGCGCCACCGCCAGGGCGTGCGCGTACCCCGCCATCGACGTCCAGAAGATGTCGAGCAGCACGACGTCGTACGCCGCCGCCCGGCCGATCTCCTCGCCGAGGAAGGTGTGGGTGCCGCCGAGGACGTCGAGGGCCGCCCGGTGTTCCCGGTACAGCGCCTCGGGCCCGCTGTGGATGAACACCGCTTCGGGCGTGCCGATCGTGGTGGTGGGCGTCATGATCGCGCCGTCCAGGTAGCGGACGCCGTGGCCCGAGGCCCACTCGGCGGTGTCCCGGGCGCGTTCGGGGGTGTCGGCGGTCAGGTTGACGACCGTCCGGCCCTTGAGCGCCGCGGCGACGGCGTCGCGGCGCAGGACGGCGTCGGACGCGTCGTAGTTGACCAGGCAGACCACGGTCAGCGGGCTCGCCGCCACGGCCTTCTCGGGCGAGGCCGCGGCGATCGCGCCCCGTTCGACCAGGTCACCGTCCTTGCCCGGCGTGCGGTTCCAGACCGTGGTCCGCACACCGGCGTCGAGGAACGCCCCGGCGAGCGACCGACCCATCGGCCCCAGACCGATCACGGTCACGGTCGGGGTCACGGCAGACTGTTCGGAGGGTGTGGACATGGAGCAACTCCCATAGGTGAGCGACATAAACGAACAAAAGGGGCAGAGATGACGCGCAGTCGTGCCCAGGACACGAATGTCTGTGGAGTGACCGCCGCGATCGCCGTGATCGACGGCAAGTGGAAGACGGTTCTGCTGTGGCTGCTCGAGTCGGGCCCGCGGCGCCCCGGCGAGATCCGCCGACGGCTGCCTGGCCTCAGCGAGAAGGTCCTGACTCAGGCGCTCAGGGAGATGGAGGCGGACGGCCTCGTGCACCGGGAGGTGCACGAGGGGCTGCCCCTGAAGACGGAGTACTCGCTGACTCCGTTCGGCCGCGACCTCGCCGAGGCGCTGGCTCCCCTCTCCGACTGGGGCCACCGCCGCCTGGAGCGGCTCACCCCGGTCGGCCCGGCCACCCCCTGATCCACGGCCACCTCCGCGTCCCGTGCGTCGGGCGGCCCCTTCGACCGCCCACCACCAGCGTCGCCCGGCGGCCGCCCGCTGCCAAGTACCCACATATAAGTGGGTATCCGGCAGCCCCGCGGCGTGCGGGGCGAGTCGTGGGGCATCTCCTCGCCGTCCACGAGCCGTTCCTCGGGCAGCTCATCGGATCCGGAGCTTCACACGTTGACCCCGACCCCGGTGGACGGCGGCTCCGTAGACTCGACTCATGGGTGAGCGCGGGGAGTTCGGCAGGGGGCCAGGGGGTGGGTTCGGCAACCACTTCTCCGGGCGTGCGGAGAACGTCGTCCAGGCGCAGCACGTGGGCAGCGTGCACTTCCACGGCCAGTCGGGGATCGACGCGCGCTTCGCCGGGCGGTGGCGGGAGGACTTCCACGACGGCACCAGCCCCACGGTGGTGTGGGAGCTGAGGCTCAACGGCGCGTTCGCGGCCCGGCCGACCGGTGCGCCGCGCGGCGGCTGGGGCGCGTTGCGGAGGCTCGCGGTGCGCGAGTGGTTCGGCGAGTGGCGGGTCGCCCATCCGCAGGGCGGGACGTCGTGGATCGAGCTGCTGGCCACGGACGTCGACAGCCCGGCCCTCGGCCTGGTGAGCGCGCTCACGCGGCAGCCGCCCGAGCGCCGCGACACCCTGACGGCCCTGACCCGCTCCGCGGGCATCGGACCGTGGTCGGGGTCGGGGTTCACGCTGTCCTGGACGACCCACAAGGGCGACCCGGCGGGCAGCGTGTGGACCCGCATCTGAGCCCGCCGCCAGGACAGGACCTAGGGTCGCTCCCGTGACCCGAGCGGAGAAGCCCGCGCCCTGGACGCCGCGGGACGTGCCCGATCTGACGGGGCGCGCGTTCGCCGTGACCGGCGGGAACGCCGGGATCGGCTACTTCGTCTGTGAGCACCTCGCCGGGGCGGGCGCCAGGGTGGTCCTCCTCGCCAGGGACCCGGGGCGCGCGGACGCCGCCGCCGCGTCGCTGCGCGAGCGGGCGCCGGGCGCCGACGTCGTCACGGTGCCGCTCGACCTCGCCGACCTGGAGTCGGTCGCGTCGGCCGCGACGGCGCTCACACGCCTCGACCGCCTCGACGGTCTCGTCCACAACGCGGCCGTCGTCCACCCCGGCAGGGTCAGGCGCACGACCCGGCAGGGCTTCGAGCTGGCCGTCGGCACCAATCACCTGGGCCACTTCGCGCTCACCGCGCTGGCCTGGCCCGCACTCGCGGCGACGCCGGGCAGCAGGGTCGTGCCCGTGGGCAGCGTGATCACGCGGCGGACGGGGTTCGGCCCCGGCGACGTCGAGGACCTCATGAGCGAGCGCTCCTACCGCGGCAAGCGCGCCTACGCGCGGTCCAAGCACGCCGCGCAGTCCTTCGGCTTCGAGCTGGACCGCCGCCTGCGCGCGGCGGGGGCCGATGTCCACGCCGTCGTCGCGCACCCGGGGCTCGGCCTTGACGCCGCGAGCCCCTTCCGCGCCGGGGTGAACGAGCCCTCGCCCGCCGCCCGCGCGGGGGCCCGGCTGCTGGCGCCCGTGGCGCAGGGCAAGCACCGCGGGGCCTGGGCGGCGGTGCGCGCGGCGACCGATCCCGAGGCGGTCGGCGGCCGGTACTACGGCCCGGCCCGCGGCGGCACGGGCCTCCCCGTGGCGAAGCGCCCGCCCACGGCCGACACCGACCCGCTCGGGGGCGCCCGCCTGTGGGCCCTGTCGGAGCGCCTGACGGGCATCACGTTCCCGCTCCCCCCTCGCCTGCCGTGAGCCCGGCGCCGCCGCCGTGCGTCGGAACGGCGCGGCAACCGGCCGTGTGGGAGGCCGCCTCGGCCGCGGCCGTCGTCTCCGCGCCCGCGCGGATGGCGTCGAGCAGGCGGGCGTGGTCCATGTGGTCCTCAGGGCGCAGCGCGGGCCCGAAGTGCTCGGTGAGCGAGTCGGCGATCACATGCCCGAGATCGGCGTACAGCTCGAGCAGCACCTCGTTGTGGGACGCGGCGACCACGGCGAGGTGGAACGCGGCGTCCGCGTGGACGAACGCGTCGCGGTCGCCCGACTCCCAGGCCCGTTCGCGCCGTTCGAGCAGCGCGTCCAGCCTGCGCAGGTCCTCGTCCGTGCGGTGCCGGGCGGCAAGACCCGCGGCCGACTCCTCCAACGCGCGCCGCACCTGGCGCACAGCGCGCTGGTCGGCGGCGGCGAAGCGGCGGCGCATCACGCCCGCGAGCTCGCTCGTCGCCACGACATAGGTGCCGGAGCCATGGCGGATGTCGAGCAGCCCGTTGTGGGCGAGGGCGCGCAGGGCCTCCCTGATCGTGTTGCGGGCCACGCCGAGCTCCCGCACCAGCTCGGGCTCCGTGGGGATGCGCGACCCCACGGGCCAGGCGCCCGACGTGATCTGCTGCCGCAGCTGCGCGATGACCTCGTCGAACAGCCCCGAGGGCCGATTGATGGGACGTAGACTCATCCCATGACTTTACGATGAGGGGATGCCGAACGAGCGATCCGCGGTCCGATCCGCGGCGACAGGGCGCTGGATACCCCATCTCGCGATCGCCGCGCTCATCCTGGCCGCGCTCAACCTCCGCCCCGCGGTCACCAGCCTCGGGCCGCTGCTCGAGGAGGCCCGCGCCGCGCTGGGGATGAGCGCCACGCTGGCCGGGCTGCTGGCGTCGCTGCCCGCGCTGTGCTTCGCGGCGGTCGGCTTCGCCGCGCCGCGGCTGGCCGGGCGGCACGGGGCCGAGGCCGTCGTGGCAGCCGGGCTCGCGGCGCTCGCGACGGGCCTGGCGCTGCGGCCCCTCGCCGGGGGGACGGCGGCGTTCGTCGCGCTGACGGGACTCGCGCTCGCGGGCATCGCGGTGGCGAACGTCCTGCTGCCCGTGGTGGTCAAGCAGCGGTTCCCCGACCGGGTGGGCGCGATGACCGGGCTGTACTCGACGGCCCTCAACGTGGGCGCGTCGTCGGCCGCGGCGGCCACCGTTCCGCTGGCGGGGGCGTTCGGCGACGACTGGCGGGTGGGGCTCGGCCTGTGGGCGGCGCTGGCCGCGGTGGCCGTTCCGCCGTGGGTGGCGCTGGCGCGGCAGCGGCGTTCACGCGGGGGCGCGGCCGGGGGCGCGCGGGCCGTTCGCGCGCCGGGGCCGCGCCTGACGCGCGACCGCACCGCGTGGGCGTTGGCCGGGTACTTCGGCCTCCAGGCCACGGCCGCGTACGTCATCATCGGCTGGCTGCCGCAGATCTACCGCGACGCGGGGCTCTCCGCCGAGGCCGCGGGCCTGCTGTTCGCGGTGACGTCGGTGCTCGGGGTGCCGCTGTCGTTCGCGCTCGGCGCGGTGGCGGGGCGCCTCGCGCACCAGAGCGGCATCGCCGTCGCCGTCGGGCTGTTCGGCCTCGCCGGATACGCGGGCCTGTGGGCCGACCCGGCCGCCGCGCCCTGGCTGTGGGCGGTACTGCTCGGCGTCGCCAACTGCTCGTTCCCGCTCGCGCTCACGATGATCGCGCTGCGCGGCAGGGACGGCGCGACGGTGACGCGCCTCTCGGGCTTCGCGCAGAGCGTCGGCTATCTGATGGCCGTCCCAGGGCCGATCCTGGTCGGCACGCTCCACGAGCACACCGGCGGCTGGCGCGCGGTGCTCGCGGTGATGGCCGCGCTGATGCTCCCCCAGCTCGTGGCGGGGGCACTCGCGGGCCGCCACCGCCGGGTCGGGTGACGGGCGGCGGCGTTCTCACGCGGGGACGAAGCGGACCTCGAACAGGTGGGGCCACAGCTTGCCCGTGATGAGGAACGTGTCGCCCTCCGGCGTCTTGGCGATGCCGTTGAGGACGTCGGCCGCCCACTCCTCGTCCTCGCTCAGCAGCCCAGAGGCGTCGATCTCCCCGGTGACCTCGCCGCTCGCGGGGTCGATGCGCAGGATGGTGTCCGTCTGCCAGACGTTGGCGTAGACGGTGTCGCCGACGCACTCCAACTCGTTGAGGTCGGACGTGGGCCGCCCGTCGGAGAGCACCTCGACGCGGCCTGTCTCCTCGAACGTCTCCGGGTCGCGGAACGTCAGCTCGCCCGAGCCGTCGCTCATCACCAGGCGCCCGTGCTCCGGCTGATGGCACAGTCCCCAGCCCTCGCCCTCGTAGGAGACGGTGCGCAGCTCCTCCAGCGTCGCGGGGTCGCGCTCGAACGCGATGCCGTTCCGCCATGTCAGCTGCCAGAGCGAGGTGTCGGTGACGGTGATGCCCTCGCCGAAGAGGGGCGAGGGGAGGTCGACCCTGGCCAGCTCGTCGCCCGTGGCCAGGTCGGTCGCCGAGACGAACGACTGCCCCACGCGCCCCGTGCCCTCGTAGAGCACGCCGTCGGCGATCTCGAGCCCCTGGGTGAAGGCGTTCACATCGTGCGGCAGCGTCCTGACGACCTCGACGCGCAGCGCCTCGGGGGCCACCGAAGGCTGCTGGGCCGAGCTGGGCTCGCCCGAGGCCAGCAGGGTCGCGCAGACCGCGAGGACGAGCCCGGCGGCCGCCGCCGTCCCGGCGCGCCGGTGGGTGCTGTGCTCGCGTGGTAGCCCGCGTCGTATCACGAACGCCTCCTCGGGATGTCGACAAAGACCTTAGACCGGAATCCGGCGGAGCCCCAGGGCCCGGGACCCGACGGTTGGTGAGGAGATTCCGCGAAGGGGCCGGGGCGACCGCCTTGGGGGGAAGGGGAGTTGGGCGGACGCCGCACGGACCGCCGGGGCGGCCTGGCCCTGTCACACAAAAGGCCTGTGACACAAAAGGTGGGCCGAGCCTGGCGTGGCGACGCCCCCCAGATTCGAACAAGTGATTGAATATGGGCATGGTGAACTCCGGCTTCCCCGACGACCTGGTCCGCGATCAGCACGCCTGGAACCACACCTACCAGCGGTTGGTCACCTGCCGACCCGAGGAGTACACGGTGCTGCGCCGCCGCCTGCTGCACCTGTCCTGCCGCATCGCCTACCACCCGCACTGGGCCGGGCACCGCTCCGCCGCCAGCTGGGCCGAGCTGCGCCACGACACCCGGCGGCACGAGGTCGCCCAGCGCCTCGCTCGGGCCGTGTGACCCCTTCCCAACGCCGCGTTGACAGGCTCGAGCCACGACACGGCAGCAGCCCCACGCGGGGACGTCGAACGCCACGGCCATCGCCCTGGCCACGGACCGAGGGGCGCGGGCCCGATCACGCCGGGGCAGTTCGCGGAGTGGGTGGGGCGTTCGGGGATCACGCTGGTTCCCCGCTCGTGGCACCCGATCAGCGGGCGCCTCATGGTGGTGGAGGAGGACGCCTCATGGCCGGGGAGCGAGGTCCCGACCCGGGTGGCGACGGTCTTCCGGGTGGTCGATGGCCAGGTGACGGCCGCGCTCCGGCTGCCCGATCTGGCGTCGGCGCTCGATCTGGCGCACATCTGCCGAGAGATGGCGGCCACCGAATGAGCGAGGCCGGGCCGGGACAGGTGCTGTTCGCGTTCGTCCGGCACTGGGCGCGCAGGTCTCCGGGCGGCGACGCCCAGGGCGGCGAGCGGGGTCGTCTCGTGCTCGTCACCGAGGCGGTCCACTCCCTGACCCGACGCGGCGTCGCGGCCACGGTCAACGCGATCGCGCACGAGATCGGGATCGACCAGAGCGGCGCGTCGCGGCTCGTCAAGGGCGCCACGGAGGCCGGATATCTGTCGATGCGGGCATCGGAGACGGACGCCCGCCGGCGCGAGGCGGCGCTCACCGCGTCGGGGCACGTCCTGTTGGAGCAGGCGCACCACTGGCAGGAGGAGGTCTTCGACCGGCTGACGGAGGGCTGGAGCGAGCGGCGGCGCCTCGCCTTCCAGCGGGCGATGACGGACCTGATCGCCCGCTCCCACCCGGGGGACACGGGCGGCCGGTAGGGTCGGCACCTTCGGCATCCTCGGCACCACGCGACGACGGAGGGCGGGCGGCGATGGACGAGTGGCGGCTCGGCGAGACGTTCGACGGGCCGACCGGGGCGGTGCGGTGGAACCGGCTCGGCGATCCCGCGGCACCCCCGGTGGCGCTCCTGCACGGGACGCCGTTCTCGTCGTACGTGTGGCGCGCGATCGCCCGGGCGCTGGCCCGGCGCTTCCAGGTGTTCGTCTGGGACATGCCGGGCTACGGGGCCTCGGAGATGCGCGACGGGCAGGATGTCTCGCTCGCCGCGCAGGGCCGCGCCTTCCGCGCGCTCCTCGACCACTGGGGCCTGCCCGAACCCCTTGTCGTCGCCCATGACTTCGGCGGCGCCGTCGCCCTGCGCGCCCATCTGCTGCACGGCGCGCGCTACCGGCGGCTCGCGCTGGTCGACCCGGTGGCGCTCGCGCCGTGGGGCTCGCCGTTCTTCCGGCTCGTCGGCGCGCACGCCCCGGTGTTCGAGCAGCTGCCGCCCGCCCTGCACGGCGCCCTGGTGCGGGAGTACATCGCGTCCGCGAGCGGCCCTGGGCTGCACCCCGCCACGCTCGAACGGCTGGTGGCGCCCTGGCTGGGCGAGCCGGGGCAGGCGGCGTTCTACCGCCAGATCGCGCAGGCCGACCGGCGTTTCACCGACGAGGTGCAGGAGCGGTACGGCGCGATCGACCTCCCCGTGCTCGTGTGCTGGGGCGAGGACGACACCTGGATCCCGGTGGCCAGGGGCCATGACCTCGCCGCCCGCATCCCGGGCGCGCGGCTGCGCCTGATCGCCGGCGCGGGCCATCTGGTGCAGGAGGACGCCCCGGCCGAACTCACCGCCGCCCTGCTCGACTTCCTCAGCTGACGGCCGCCTCCCGGCGTTCTCCGGGCGTTCTCCGGTGATTCTCCGGGAGTTCTCCCTCTTTTCTCATGCCCCTCTCATGCACGGTTGCTTTCGTTGCCGCAGTCAACGACATGGGACCGAGAGAGACAGGAGGTGCCCGAGTGGTGCGGCGGCGACCCACCGGGAGGCATGGCGAACGGGCGGAGCAGCGGGAGGCGCCCCTGCGGGTGGCGAGTCGCCTGCACGCCTTCAACCGGTACGAGTTGAAGTATTTGGTACCCGCGCGGGAGGCGGCCGGGATCCGCGACGAGCTGGCCGGGCGGATGGACCGGGACCTCAACAGCCCGCCCGGCGGCTACGGGGTGTGGAGCCTGTACTACGACACGCCTCGGCTGCGGTTCTACTGGGAGAAGATCGAAGGGCTGAAGTTCCGCCGCAAGCTGCGCATCCGCCACTACGGGGACCTGGCCGCGGTGACCGACGACTCGGTGGTCTGCGTCGAGGTGAAGCAGCGGGTCAACAGGGTCACCCAGAAGCGGCGCATCGCGCTGCCCTATCGCACGGCGCTGCGGCTGTGCGACGACCGGGAGCTGATCGAGCACGCCCCCGAGGAGCGGGCGTTCGTCCACGAGGTCCTGGACCTGATCGTCCGGCTGAACCTCCGGCCCACCGCGATCACCGGCTACCAGCGCGAGGCGCTGATCGGCCGCGACCAGGACACCGGCCTGCGGGTCACGTTGGACCGCAGGGTCCGCGGCCGGGACCGCGACTTCCACTTCGGGACCGGGGGCGCGGAGAACAGGTTCATCATCCCGCCGCACCTGGCGGTGATGGAGGTCAAGGTCAACGAGCGCACGCCGTACTGGATCACCGATCTGGCGGCCCGGCGCAACCTCGCCCTCGTCCGCGTCTCGAAGTACGTCCAGAGCATCGAGACCTTCGGCCGCGCCCCGCGGTCGGTCTTCCATGTCTCGGGTGAGGAAGGGCCCTCCCCCACCCGGATTCCCACCCAGACCCAGACCCCCACCCACCCGTCCCCGTCCGGCGGGGCCCACACGGAGGCGCGAGCCCGGTGAACTTCGACATCCAGGAACTCAGCGGGACCTTCAGCATCATGGACATCGTCCTGGCGATGGGGCTGTCCTTCGTCCTGAGCACGGTGATCGGGTACGTGTACCGCGGCACGCACCGCAACATCTCCTACAGCCAGTCCTATGTGCAGACGCTGGTCATCATCGGCATGGTCATCGCGTTGATCATGCTGGTCGTGGGCTCCAACCTCGCCCGGGCGTTCTCCCTGGTGGGCGCGTTGTCGGTGATCCGCTTCCGGAACGCGATCAAGGAGACGCGGGACGTCGGGTTCGTCTTCCTGACCATGGGCATAGGGATGGCCTGCGGTGCCAGGTTCTACACGCTCGCGGCCGTGGCCGCCCTCGCCATCTGCCTGATCGTCGTGGTGATGCATCGGTTCAACTGGTTCCACCTCGATGTGCAGCGCCAGGTCGTCAAGGTGCAGGTGCCCACGGGCGAGGACCACACCCCGGCCATCCGCGACGTGCTGATCCGCTACACCACGGAGTTCGAGCTGGTCAGCACCGAGAGCATCCGCGGCGGGGCGCTGACGGAGGTCTTCTACACGGTGCGGCTGAAGAAGGGCGCCGAGCCGGGGGAGTTGGTCGCGGCCCTCCAGGAACGCACGTTCGGGCAGCGGGTGACCGTGCTGACCGGCTACGACCAGACCGACCTGTGATGCGCGCGCCCTCGGCGCCAGGGGCGCGGCGCGGGCGCCGCCCGTGGCACCGTCTGCGGGACCGCGTGCCGGTGCGGCTGCGCCAGCACTGGAGGCCCGCCGCGGCGTTCGCCGTGGGTCTGACGGTCCTGGTCGTGGTGTTCGGCGACGCCCGCGTCGCCCCGTTCGTCACCAGCGCGTCGCAGGCCGAGACGGACCCGATCACCCAGGAGATCCAGGGGACGGTGGACCTGTACGACGCCTCCGTGACGCACTCGGTCGAGCTCGACTACACCCAGGACGACTTCGATCGGATGATGGCGGAGTTCCGCGACGAGGGCACCAAGGACTACATCAGGGCCGATCTCGTCATCGACGGAACGGTCGTGGAGGACGTCGGCATCCGTCTGAAGGGCAACTCCACGTTGATGAGCCTCCGTTCCACCGGCTCCGGCGTGGGACCCGGTGGCCAGGAGGGGGAACGGCCGGAGGGTGGCGGCGGGATGACGGCCTACGGCCTGTCGGAGGACAGGCCGGAGGAGCTGCCGTGGCTGATCAAGATCGACGAGTATGTCGAGGGCCGCACCTACCAGGGGCATCGGGAGATCGCCCTGCGTCCGGGGAGCGACGAGGAGGTTCCGCTCAACGAGGCGCTGTCGTTGGCCCTGACCGAGAGCAGCGGCCAGGCGGCCGAGCCGTACGGCTTCGCCTCCGTGACGGTCAACGACCGGCCCACGGTGACCCGGTTGATGGTGGAGAACCCCAGCACCGACTACGCCACCACGACCCTCGGCGGCAACGGCGTGCTGTACCGGGCGCGGGCCGAGGGGAGCTTCGCGTATGTCGGGGACGACCCCACCGACTACGAGGACTCCTTCGAGCAGCTGAACAAGGAGGGCAGCCAGGACCTCGGCCCGTTGATCCGCCTCATCAGGTGGGTCGACGAGGCCAGCGACGAGGAGTTCGCCGCCGAGCTCGGCGACCATGTCGACATCGCGTCGCTGGCGGCCTATGTGGCCACGCAGAACCTCCTGCTCAACTTCGACGACATGGCGGGCCCGGGAAAGAACTATCTGCTCTGGTACGACCTGGACACGCGGAAGTTCAGCGTGCTGGGCTGGGACTACAACCTCGCCTTCTCGGGCGCGGCCGACACCGGCCCCGACGACGAGGTCGGCATGGGTGACCCGGGTGACCTGGGTGTCCCGGGCGGCGGGGGCGGCGGCGGGGGCGGGCGGCCCGGCGACGAGATACCCGAGGGTGCGCTGCCCGAGGGAGGGATGCCCGAGGGGGCGATGCCCGGGGGCGAGCCGCCGGGGGACATGCCCGAGGGCTTCCCCGAAGAGATGCCCGAGGGCTTCCTCGGGAGCGGGCCGCCCGATGGGCTCGAGGAGGGCCGCGTGATGGGGCATGTCCTCAAGGAGCGGTTCCTGGCGGAGGATTCCTTCACCGACGACTACCACGCCGCCTACGCGGAGCTGTACGAGCGGTTCTACGGCTCGGGCCAGGCCATCGACGCCCTGGCGGAGATCACCGAGCAGGTCACGCGGGCGAGCGTCGACGCCTCGGACGTCGACGCGGCGGCCATCGACGCGGCGGCCGAGGAGCTGCGCGCCACCCTCACCGAGCGGGCCGAGGCCCTGGCGAACGACGAGGTGGTGACCGGCTGAGACACCCCTTCCCCCTCGCCCCCACAGCAGAACGGACATCTCGGCGCCATGGCTGACCCACCGCTCCCGCCCGCTCCCCCGCACATCCTCGTCGTCGAGGACGACCCCGACATCCACTCCCTGCTGGTCACCGCCCTGCGCGCGGCCGGGTACGCGGTCAGTGGCGCCCGCACGGGCGGCGAGGCGCTCGCCGAGGTCGGCGGCCCTGGGCCCGACCTGGTGGTCCTCGACGTGATGCTGCCCGACATCTCGGGGTTCGACGTGACCCGCCGGATGCGTGCGGCGGGCGTCTACACCCCCGTCCTCTTCCTGACGGCCCTCGGGGACCTCGCCGATCGCATCACGGGGCTGAGCTCGGGCGGCGACGACTACGTTCCCAAGCCGTTCCACGTCGAGGAAGTGCTGCTGCGCGTCCGCGCGATCCTCAGGAGGGCGGGCGTCGCCGCCAGGGAGGGCGCGGCGGATGAGGGCGTGCTGCGCTTCGCCGATCTCGAGGTGGACCTGCTGGCCCACGACGTGAGCCGCGCCGGGCGGCCGCTGCGGCTGTCGCCCACCGAGCTGCGCCTGCTCGTCTGCCTGCTGTCCCGCCCCTGCCGGGTGCTCGGCAAGGCCGAGATCCTTCAGGAGGTGTGGCGTTACGACTTCGCGGGTGACACCCGGATCGTGGACACGTTCATCAAGTATCTGCGCAAGAAGGTGGACGCGCGTCCCCCGCCGTTGATCCACACCGTTCGCGGGGTCGGGTACTGCCTGCGCCTGCCACGCGGGGACGCGGGCGCGGGGCAGGCGTGAGCCCGGGGCGTGCTCAGCCGACGGGGTCGTCGTCGCACGGGCGCAGCGGCACGACCAGCCGGAACGTACTGCCCGCGCGCGGCGCGGTGTCGAGCTCGAGGCGGCCGCCGTGTCCCTCGGCGATGGCGGCGGCGATGGCCAGTCCGAGGCCGCTTCCGCCGTGGGCGCGGGAACGGGACGGGTCGACGCGGTAGAAGCGCTCGAAGACGTGCTCGGCGTGCCGGGCCGGGATCCCGGGGCCCTCGTCGGCCACCTCGACGACGCCGACGGGGGTCCCGGCCTCGAGGGGCGGCGACGAGCTGACGCGCCCGGGGCGTTCGGTCCCTCCCGTGGCGGGGCCGACCGTGGCGGTGCCCACCCGCACATGGACCGGGGTGCCGTCGGGGGTGTGCGTGCGCGCGTTGGACAACAGGTTCTCGAGGACCTGCCGCAGCCGGTGCGGGTCGCCCAGGGTCCCGACGAGCTCGAGATCGTCCGCGTCGGCGCGGTCGCGCAGGGGGCCGAGGTCCACCGGGTGGGACGAGCCGTCCACGGCGGCGGCGCTCACCGCGTCGGCCGCCAGCGACAGCAGGTCCACGGGGGCCTTCCGGTAGGAGGGCTCCCTGTCGAGCCGGGCGAGCAGGTGGAGGTCGTCGACGAGCAGGCTCATGCGTTGGGCGTTCTGGAGGATGAGCCGGTCGGCCTCGGCGATCTCGTCGGGCGACCGCCGGTCCCCGCGCCGCGCGAGCTCGGCGTAGCCCTGGATCGTGGTGAGGGGCGTGCGCAGCTCGTGCCCGGCGTCGGCGACGAACCGGCGCAGTCGTTCCTCGGACGCCTCGCGCTCCGCCAGGGCGGTGCGCAGGCGGTCGAGCATGGAGTCGAGGACGTGGCCGAGGCGCCCGACCTCGGTGCGCGGGTCGGTGTCGGGCAGCCGCAGGTCGAGGTTCCCCGCGGCGATCCGCGCGGCGACGCGTTCGGTCCGCGTCAACGGCAGCAGCCCCAGGCGCACCACCCAGCGGCCGAGCGCGAGCAGGGCCGCGACGGTGGCGACGAGCAGCGCCGCGCCCAGCCACAGGAACGCGGAGGTCGCGTCCTCGACGGTGTCGAGCGGCAGCGCCACGACGGCCCGCAGGCCGTCGGGTCCCGAGTCCAGCAGGACCCGCCAGTCGGTGTCGCCGCCGACCGCGGCCACGGTCTCCGGGTGCCCCTCCCGCAGCCCCAGGTCGTCCGCCGAGTCAGGCAGCCGGGGCCCCGGCCGGTCGTCGGCGGCCAGGGCCCGGGGCAGCAGGCGGCCCGACGCGTCGTAGAAGTGAACCTGGAAGTCGGAGGGCAGTGCGTTCGGCAGCCCCTCGTCGGAAACGGGCAGCGCGCCGTCGCGCGCGTCGAGGAAGGCGGGAGAGGGCGGCACGAACCCGGTCAGCTGCCGGTCGGTCCGATCGAGCAGCCAGGAGCGCAGGACCGCGTACCCGATGAGCTGGGAGGCCAGCACCGCCGCGGTGGCCAGCACGGTGACGCCGAGGACGAGCCGCCCGCGCAGCGACATGGGCGCCGCGCGCCACAGCCTGGTCACGAGCGTGTCGTTCATGGTGGGCTCCTCCGTTCCGCCGCCGGTCACGGTACAGAGCCTCGCCGTGCTCCGCGGGCGGCGGATGTGCCGTCCGTGCGAAGGGCGTGAACGCGACGCGGCGCCCCGGCACTTGGGGTGCCGGGGCGCCGTCGGGCAGTAGCGGGGACAGGATTTGAACCTGCGACCTCTGGGTTATGAGCCCAGCGAGCTACCGAGCTGCTCCACCCCGCGTCGTGGTTCCCACCCTACGCCATCGGCGCCGATGGTACGAACCACGTTTCGCCGTGCAGCGCTTCCAGGAGCATCGGCAGCGACCGGCGCAACTCCGCCTCCCAGTACGCCGGGGCGTGCGTGCCCGCGTAGAAGTGGGTCGTCACGTCCGCGCCCACGGCGCGCAGCCGCTCGGCCAGCAGGCGGGACTCCTCGCCCATGAGCGTCTCCGTGGGCGACAGGACGTCGTCGGGGAACGGGTTCTCCGGGTCCTCGAGCCCCGGGACCTCCTCGTCCGGCGGCGTGCCAGGCGGGTCGAGGGCGCCGAGCCTGCCGTCGCCGGACGCCAGGTAGACGGGAACGCCCCGCAGCCGGTGGGCGAGGTGGTACGGGTCGTGGGCCGCCCACACGCGCCGCTGCTCCACCGGGTCGCCCCACAGCGCCAGCGGGTCGAGGCCCAGGTAGCGCATCGCCGCCGCCACGGCGTGCGGGTGCCGCAGCGGGTGGACGAAGCCGCTGTAGCTGGCCACCGCGCGGAACATCCCGGGGTTCCGCGCCGCGTACGACACCGCGCCGAAGCCGCCCTGCGAGAGCCCGGCCGCGACCCGCCGCTCCCCGGCGCCGTAGTCGCGTTCGAGCAGCGGCATGACCTCGGCCAGGTGATACGTGGCGACGGCGGGCGGGCCGCCCGCGCCGCCGTTCCACCAGTCGGTGAAGAAGCCGAACAACGGCATGTCCGGCATGACCACCAGGGTGTCGCGCAGCTCGGGCAGGTCCTGGATCCCGAAGTCGACGGTCCAGGTCAGATGGTCGCCGTCGCCGCCCGGCAGCAGATACAGCACGGGCCATGCGTCGTCCGCGCCCCGCTCGTCCCACCCGTCGGGGGTGAGCAGCCGGACCCGGCCCTCGCCGCCCGACGCCGGTGAGGAGATCGTCAGATCGGTGATCCGCTCGCCGGTCTCCCGTTCCTCGACGACCCGCGCGCCTTCGGCCCCCCGCGCCGGTGCGGTGGGCGCCGCCGCCAGCAGGACCGACGCGCCCACCAGGAGCCACCTCATCGCCATGAACACCGCGTCACCTTCCCTCCCGCGGCCCCGAACGCGCCCGCCGCGCGCCCGTCCCGCGGCTGGCCAGTCAACCAACGCCACCGGCAACGCCACATCCGCCCAAGGGAGTCCGGCCCTGCTCCCACGGGAGCAGGCCGCCCGCGCAGCGGCCCTCGGCCGCGTCGATCGTCACCGGCGCGCCGCGAACCGGCCGGAACATCGGAAGGCTCAGCCGAACGTCTGCGTCCCGCGCTCGTCCGCGATCTCCGCTCGGGAGGTCAGGGGCGAGAGGGAGCGGCCCGCCTTCCATTTCGTCCGGTCGCGAAGAGAAACCGTCTCGGCCTGCTCGGTGGCCATCGCCATGTCCGCCAAGGCCCGGCGCGACTCCGCCTCCTCTGGTCCGCATGGTGCACCAGAGCCGGGTACACCCCTGCCCGGAGGATTGGGCGGGTCTGAGACCGCCGCTCCCGAGGAGTCGGCGGTCTTGTCGTGCCGCGGACCTCACCGCGGCGGGCCGGGTGACCCGCCGCGGCCACATCCGTCAGTCGCCCCCGAGCACGGTGAAGGTGAATCCGGTGCTCGTCGGGCGGCGCAGCGGAATGCCGCACTTGATCCGGCGCAGCGCTTCGTTCCTGCTGAGGCCGAGCCCGTGCGCGATGAGCCGTTCGGGGCGCACCGGTACCGGATCGTCGAACGCGACCTCCACCCGGACCGGCCATGGCCCGTCGAGCCACACCGCCGGGGTGTCCAGCCGCCAGGCCCCCGTCCAGTCCAGGGTGAAGCGGCCGCGCCGGGCGAGCAACGGGTCCAGCAGCCTGGACGCCACCAGCTCCGGATCGTTGACGTGATAGCCGTGGAGCTCGGCCGGGTCGAAGGACCTGACCGGCGCGCGCTCGTGCACGGTGAGCTTGCTCGTGCGATCGCAGGACACGCAGCGGACCAGCAGCCACACGTCAAGGAGCTTGCCGTTGGCGTTGACGCGGAACCTGCCCTTGCCCGTGGTGGCCGACTCCGACCGGCAGTCCACGCACCGCAACGACAGCAGAGGCAGCCTGGTCCGGCGGACGACCCAGGGCAGCACGATATGAGGTTGTGAAGACATGATCTCTCAAGACCTGACACGAGGCCGATTGCGCGCGACCTCAAACGCTGTACGACCGGGCGCGCAAGGGCAGCCCGGCGGCGCCGACGAGAGCGTCGGCCACAGGTGAGCGGAACGTGTCAGATCTGAAGAGCGGGCGGGGTCACGCGGGTCTGTCCTCTGTCCTCACGGCGATGGGCCGCGGGCACTCTACGGGAACGCGAAGGGAGGGCTCCAACGGTTTTCCGCGTCCGTACGACGGCGGCCATGCGGTGTCGTCCGCGCGGTGTCGTCCGTGCGGTGTCGTCCGTGCGGTGTCGTCCGTGCGACGGCGCGGTCGAGACCCGGGCCGGAACGGGTGGTACGCCGCGCGCCCCGTGGCGGGTGAGACGCTTCGGGCGTGGGAGCACTCCCTCGCGAAAGGTGGCGGACGATGGCGGGTTCATCCGGTGGCGGGGGCGGCCCCGTGGTGCGGATCGAGTACTGCACCCGGTGCCGGTGGCTGCCGCGGGCGGCGTGGCTGGCGCAGGAGTTGCTCGGGACGTTCGAGGCCGAGGTGGGCGAGGTCGCGCTGGTGCCGGGAACCGGTGGGGTGTTCCGGGTGAGCGTGGACGACGAGGTGGTCTGGGACCGCGAGGACCAGGGCTTTCCCGAGCCGACGGCGGTCAAGCGGCTCGTCCGCGACATGGTGGCGCCCGGCAGGAGCCTGGGTCACGCCGACCGCTGAACGGCGGGCGCGGGCGCGGCGTTCAGGCCATGCGGGGCGAGGAACGGGGCCCGGCGGCCGTTCATCGGCGTTCATCCGGCCGTGACATGCCGTTTCGGCGCTTCGGCCGCCGGGCGCGGCGGCCCGTTGAGCCCACGAGGCCCGCCGGAGCCACGCCGCGCCACTGGTCGGCCGCCCCACGGGGGCCGCCGCGTCACGGCCCGCATGGCCGAATGCCCTCCTTGTCAATGCGCGTCACGGTGGGAGGATTTCGTGCAGCACTTGTCGTGGTCATGCCGTCTACGCGCGTGCACGTCACATCTCCCGCACCTCACGGCCAGCTCATCCACCGGATCCATGAATCCCTTGGGAGGAAGCACAGTGAGACCGATGCGCACCATCTCCCGTGGCCGGACGGCCCGTGGCCTCAGGGCCCTCGCCGTCGCCTCGGGCCTGATCGCCCTGACCGCCCTCGCCGTGCCCGGGGCCGCCCGGGCCGACTCGGCGGAGCCGTTCAGCGCGGCCCAACTCACCACCGCCGCCGAGGCCGTCGACGCGGCCGACGTGGGTGGCACCGCCTGGGCCGTCGACGAGGCCACAGGATCCGTCCACGTCCTGGTCGACGAGACCGTCGGCAAGGCGGAGATCGCGGCGATCGAGGAGAGCGCGGGAGCGCTCTCCGGCGCGCTCGACATCGAACGCACCCCCGGTACGTTCGAGCAGTACCTCCAGGGCGGTGACGCCATCTACGCGGACCTCGGGTGGCGTTGCTCGCTCGGCTTCAACGTCCGCTCCGGCAGCACGTTCTACTTCCTGACCGCGGGCCACTGCACCGAGGACCCCTACGGCCCGACCCCGCCCTACCCGCTGTGGAGCGACGGGGTGAGCCAGATCGGCTACACCGTCAGCTCGTACTTCCCCGGTGACGACTTCGGGCTCGTGCAGTACGACCCGCAGCCGGCGTCCGTGCCGAGCACGGTGCTCGGCGGCGGCACCATCACCGCGTTCGCCGACCCCGCGGTCGGCCAGGCGGTCTGCCGCAGCGGCAGCACCACCGGCGTGTGGTGCGGCAGCGTCACCGGCCTCGGCTACACCGTCGACTACGGCGGCGGTGACGTGGTCTACGACATGATCATGACCAACGTCTGCGCCGAGCCCGGCGACAGCGGCGGCCCGCTCTGGTACGGCAGCGTGGGCTACGGCCTGACCTCCGGCGGCAGCGGCAACTGCTCCTCCGGCGGCACGACGTTCTACCAGCGGGTCACGGAGGCGGCCGCCGTCTCCGGGGTGACGCTGCCCTGACCAGGCGCGTCCGCCGAACTCTCGTGTGTCGGCCGCGCGTTGAACGCTGAGCACTGAGCGCTGAACGTTGGAACGCTGAACGCCGACGCACACCCACGGTCCCCGCCCGGAGCCACCGGGCGGGGACTTCGCGCGTCCGGCGCCGATGTCCGGCAACGGTCCTCGACAGGCCGCCAGGACGGGAATCCACTCATCCGGACATCACGTGCCGACACACCACGTAGCGAAACATCAGCGCGGAACGGGGCCTGACGTTCCTCGGCCGTGCCGACCGGGGTGTCACCGAGGCGTATACGACGACCACGGGCAAGCGGCGGCACGTCCAAGGCCCCATGAACGAGGCCGTGTTCGCCTTCCGGGCGAGGGCGCGGTGCGCCTCGACCTCGTCGTCCGCGTCGCCCGCGACGGGGTCGCCTTCCGCTACGAGCTGCCCGAATCGGCGGGCGCCGTCGTCACCGGCGAGGCCACCGCGTTCACGCGGGACGCGGCGCTGGCCCGGCGCGCCGGTGAACGGTGGTTCGTGGGCGGGATCCACGCGGGCCCCGCGGCCGTCGCGGAGGTGGACCTCGGGCGGCTCGGTGGCTCGGGAGTTCTCCTGGTGGAGCTGGTCACCGTCGGGCCCGACGGGCGCGAGACCTGCGACGAACACTGACCGGCGCGCGCCCCCCAACTCCCCCTCGGGGCCACCTCGGCACGCCCCATACACTCCGGAAGACTTCCGATAATTTTCGGCAACTGCGGCCGTGATCACGCCCGTTGAGCCGATAACCCATCGACCGTTCGCCGATTCAACGCGGGATGCACGGCGTTGACCAGTCATCATGTCTTTCGGGGAGACCTCAGGCCAGGAGGATGCTTCCGGAATACTTGCGGGAACTGTTGACAAGTCACGGGGCCGGTCCAACACTGCTGCCATCGACAGACCCGCACCACTGTCGGTCCGGGCCGCCCCTTGTGACCCGGCTCTCCGGCGTCGACCGCGCACGACGACCGGCACACCGCCGCGGCGTTGGACGACGCCGACGCGCGGTTGAGCGCCACCCCCCACCGACAGGCCCCTCCGGGGCCATATCGCGCTGCCTGGCCTCCGCCAGCCGCCATGAGGAGGAAGCATGGAGATGGACAACGCCCCCGCCCGTTCGCTCAGTCGAAGGGGCTTCGTCGGCGGTGCCGGCGCCTTGGCGCTCGGCGCCTCCGCGCTCGTGGTCCCCGGCATCGCCCGTGCCCAGGAGACCATCACCCAGAACCAGACCGGCGTCCACAACGGGTACTACTACTCGTTCTGGACCGACGCCCAGGGAACCGTCTCCATGACCCTGGGCTCCGGTGGCAACTACGGCACGTCGTGGCGCAACACCGGGAACTTCGTCTGCGGCAAGGGCTGGAGCAACGGCAGCCGCCGCAACGTCAACTACTCGGGCAGCTTCAGCCCGTCCGGCAACGGCTACCTGTGCCTCTACGGCTGGACGTCCAACCCCCTCGTCGAGTACTACATCGTCGACAACTGGGGCACCTACCGGCCCACGGGCGAGCACCGTGGCACGGTCAACGCGGACGGCGGCACGTTCGACATCTACCGCACGATGCGTTACAACGCCCCGTCCGTCGAGGGCACCAGGACGTTCCCCCAGTTCTGGAGCGTCCGGCAGTCGAAGAAGACGGGCGGGACCATCAACACCGGCACGCACTTCGACGCGTGGTCCCGCGCCGGGATGGGCCTGGGCAACTTCAGCTACTACATGATCCTCGCGACCGAGGGCTACCAGAGCAGCGGCAGCTCCAACCTCAACGTGAGCTGACCGAAGGCCCCTGTCCCCCGCCCGGCCGGGCGGGGGATGGGGGTGGGTGGGGGAGAGCGCTCTCCTCGATCGGCCGGGGAGAGCGCTCTCCCCCATATGGCGTTGGGGAGCGCTCTCCGACCGGGAGAGCGATTTCCGGTGGGGGCCGAGAGCCGGGAGAGCGCTCTCCACCGCCCCCTTTCAGGAGCGGTAGACGCCGAACTCGTAGAGGGAGTAGCCCCATCCGGTGCCGCGCGCCGTGCCCAGCACGCGCACGTGGCGGCCCGACCCCGAGACCGCGAACGTCTCGGCGCCGCCCTGGCCCTCGGTCACCTCGTGGAGGGTGCGCCAGTCGGTGCCGTTGTCCGAGATCTGCACCTGGTACGAGCGCGCGTGAGCGCTCTCCCACACCAGCTGCACATGGTCGACGTCCGTCACCTCGCCCAGGTCGACCTGGATCCACTGCGGATCGCTCCAGTCGCTGGCCCAGCGGGTCTCCATGCTGGCGTCGGTGGCGTACGAGGGGAGGAACGGCGCGCCGTCGCCCTGTGCCTGGTACGACGAGGCGGTGGTGGGTTTGCCCTCGGCGATGTCCGTGCCGGGGACCGTCGGCGGCACGACCCGGATCGAGGTGGTCTCGATGCCGACGTTGCCCTGGCCGTCCCTCGCGAACAGGTAGACCTTCCATGTGCCGGGTCGGCTCGGCGCGGTCACCTCGAGCGTTGCTTCCCCGGTCCTGGTGGCCTGCGCGGGCACCAACGCCCCGTTCCCGTCGACGTACTTGCCGCTCAGCATCGCCTCGTAGGTGAGGGCGTCACCGTCGGGGTCCGTGACGGTGACGCCCAGGGTGAACGGCTGTCCCGCGGGCACGGCCGTCCGGTCCCCGCCGACCGTCAAGTCCCGTATCTCGGGCGGGGAGTTGCCGGGCGCCGCGCCGCCGAACAGCTCGGCCACCTCGTAGTAGGCCAGGCGCCGCTCGCCGCCGGGGAGCAGGTTGAACCACACCCCGCCGAAGTCCTCCTCGAGGCCGTAGTGGAACAGCGTGCCGCCCAGCGCCACGCCCTCGTGGCCCATCAGGCACTCCCACGCCTGCCGGTAGCCGTCCCGCTTCTCGATGTCGGTCGGCTCGTCGGGCACGCCGTTGACGTCGTCGGCGACCTCCCACTCACCGGCCGGGCCGCCCTCGGTGAGGATGTAGGGCCGGTCGTAGCCGCCCTGGGTCCAGGTCTCCTGGATGTTGCACACGTCGCCGTAGGAGTTGACGGCGAGCAGGTCGAGGGCGGGCGCGTGCTCCTGGTAGTAGGGCCACGCCCCGGTCCAGGCGTCGGTGGAGGTGACGGGGTGGTCGGGGTCGACGGCGTGGATCTCCTCGGCGGCCTGGTTGACGAACTGGGCGTAGGCGTCCCGCTGTTCCTCGAGCGCCGTGCCCGAGTAGCAGTTCTGGAGGCCGAGCAGGGACTCGTTGCCGACGTTCCACATGAGCACGCCGGGGTGGTCCCGGTAGGCGGTGACCCACTGGTTCATCGCGGCCAACTGCTCGCCCTTGTAGTCGTGGTCGTTGACATAGTCCACGCAGCCGCCGCTGCCCGGGCCGCCGCCGGGCTGGAGCCAGAAGCCCGCGATGACGCGGACGCCGTTGGCCGCCGCCGCGTCGAGCAGCGGCGCGGTGGTGGCGTCGGTGCCCCATGTGCGGACGGTGTTGACGCCGAGGGAGGCCACGTCCGGCATGTACTGGGCGGCCTGCGCGACCGGCGGGCCCCAGGTCAGGCCCTCGACGGTGTACGGCTCGCCGTCCACCGTCAACTGCCAGTCTCCCTGGCCGCCGGTGACCTCGACCACGCCGCCTTGGGAGAGCGGTTGCCGAGGGGCGGCGGCCGCCGTGGGGTGGGCCAGCATGAGGGTGCTGGCCAGCAGGGTGAACACCGCGGCGCCGAGGGTCAGGGAACGGACCCGGCCCGCCATGGTGCGACTGAGGCTGAACACGACTTCTCCTTCGCATGGGGGTGGCGGCCACGCCACGCCGGTGCGGGAACGGCGCGCCGCGCGGGGAGTTGGAGAGGTGCTGGGAGAGCGCTCTCCGAGGAGAGTCGCGCCCGGTGCGGCGGGTGTCAACGCCCGTGACACGGTTCCGGTCCGTTTCCCGACGCCCGGCGGTCGGCCGGGCGTCGGGGAACAGGTGGGAAGCAGGTGGACAACCAAGTGGACAAGCAAGTAGACGAGTCGGCGGGGATCAGGCCGACTGCCTGCGCACCAGGGTCGGCTCGAAGATGACGGAGGAGGGCCCGGCTTCCGGGCGTTCGAGGTGGTCGAGCAGGAGGCGGGCCATCTCGGCGGCCATGTCCTCGACCGGCTGGCGGACCGTGGTCAACGCCGGTCGACTCGCCGTCGCCGCGCTGCTGTCGTCGAACCCCACGACCGCCACGTCCTCCGGCACCCGCTTGCCGTGCTCGCGCAGGACATGGACGGCGCCCTGCCCCATCAGGTCATTGGCGGCGAACACCGCGTCGAGCTTCGGGTTCTCGGCCAGCAGCGCCTTCATGCCCCATTCGCCGCTCTCCTGCGTGAAGCGCCCCACATGCACCGGCACATACGGCTGCCCGTGGCGTGCCGCGGCCTCGCGGAACCCCGCGAGCCGCTCCTGGCTCGCCATCACGTCGAACGGCCCCGAGATGGCGGTCAGGAACCGACGGCCGATGCTCACCAGGTGCTCGGCGGCGATCCGCCCCCCGTCGTAGTGGGCCAGGTCGACGAAACTCACCCGCTGGGGCCCGGGTGGCCGGGCGAACACGACGGTGGGCAGCTGGGCTTCCAGCAGGTCCAACGGCAGCGTGTCGGCCGAGTGCGTGGACACCAGCAGCGCCCCGTCGGCCGTTCCCCGCCGCAGGTCGGCCACGACCTGGTCGCGTGAGTCGGTCGAGTCGGCGAGCATCACCACGGGGTGGATGCCCAGCGGGCGCAGGAAGTTGACGACGCCGGTGGCGACGCGGCCGAAGAACGGGTCGGTGAGCAACTGCTCGTCACTGTCGCCGTCCTCGCCCGCGCCCGAGACGACGAGCGCGACGGCGCCCGCGCGCCTGGTGACCAGCGAACGGGCGGCGCGGTTGGGCACATACCCGGTCTCCTCGATGGCCTGGCGCACCACCGCCTGTATCAACGGATCGACGTTGCGGATCTGGTTGATCACCCGGGAGACGGTGGCCCGGGAAACACCCGCTGCTCGTGCCACGTCCTCGAGCGTGGGGGAAGGTCTGGGAGACGGCCGGTCGCTCATCCGGCCTTTATAGCAGCTCGCGTAAGAGCGCGGAGAGCGCTCTCCAAGGCTCTTGCGTCAGGTTTCCCAGCCTCGGCGACTTGACCTTCGAGCCATGTCGAAGGTTTACGGTCGTCGGCATGAGCGCGATGCGGATCTCCCAGCTAACCGAACGCACCGGCGTTCCGGCGACCACGCTGCGGTTCTACGAGACGGCCGGGCTGCTGCCCGCCGACAGGACCGCGTCCGGCTACCGCCGCTATGGCGAAGACGCGGTGGAACGGCTGACGTTCATCGGCGCGGCCAAGCACCTGGGGCTCGCGCTCGACGAGATCGCCGAGCTGCTCGCGGTCTGGGAGTCGGGTGCCTGCCGGGAGGTGAAGGCCGACCTCCGGCCGAGGATCGCCGCGCGCCTGACGGCGGCGGACGAACGGGCGGCGGAACTGGCGGCGTTCACCACCACCCTGCGCGCCGCGCTCGCGCACCTGGACGCGCTGCCGGACCGCACCGGCCGTTGCGACCCACGCTGCGGCTTCCTCGCCGCCGCCCCGTCCTCCGCGGGGTCAACCGCCCCACGGCCGGGGCCCGTTGAGGCGGAGCGGTGGCGTTCGGCGCCGGTGGCCTGCTCGTTGAGCGCCGAGGAGGCCGTCGAACGCGTCACCGCATGGCACCGGATCCTGAACGGCGCCCGCCGCCGCGAGATCCCCGAAGGGCTGCGGCTGACGCTGCCGTCCGCGCGCGCCGCCGCGGTGGCCGAGCTCGCCGCGGCCGAACAGCACTGCTGCGCGTTCCTCGACTTCCGCCTCCACCTCGAAGGCCCCGACCTCCACCTGGAGGTGCGCGCCCCGGCCGAGGGCGCGGGGCTGCTGGCCGAGCTGTTCGCCGAAGCCGCCTGACGCCCAGCGTTCCCCTCGTTTCCCACCCCCTCCTGGAAGGACCCCATCTCCCGTGCTGGTCGCCCGTTCCATCGCCCTGTTCGCCGTCGCCGCGCTGTTCGAGATCGGGGGTGCCTGGCTGGTGTGGCAGGGCATCCGCGAGCACCGCGGCTGGGTCTGGATCGGCGCGGGCGTCATCGCGCTCGGGCTCTACGGGGTGGTGGCCACCTTCCAGACGGACGACAACTTCGGCCGCATCCTCGCCGCCTACGGCGGGATCTTCGTGGCCGGGTCGATCGCCTGGGGCGTGATCGCCGACGGCTACCGGCCCGACCGCTTCGACCTCGTCGGCGCGGCGGTCTGCCTGGCCGGGATGGCGCTGATCATGTATGCGCCTCGCGGCACCTGACCGCCGCGCCGGGGATCATCGGCACGGGGTACGGGAACCTGCCCGCGGGGACGTCAACGACGATGCGGAGAGCGCTCACTTGCGGAAACGTTCACTTCCGGCCGTCGCCCTCACACCGTTGACCGCCGTCACACCGTTGACCGGGGGCAGGGGACCGGGCGGTGGCCGGGGACCGGGCAGGATCCGGGGAACGGGCGGTGGCCGTGCCGGGCGCGCCTCGACCACCGCCGACCTCAGGGGCCGACGGCGGCGCCCGGCTCACCAGATGAGGACGCCGCCACCGATCGCCTGGGCGCGCCTGGCCGCGTCCTCGATGGCGGCGAGGCGGGCCGCGATCTGGTGGCGGTGCTCCTCGACCGTCCGGGCCGGGTCGGTGGCGGCGGCGATGTGGTCCAGATGGTCGGTGAGCAGGGCGCATTCGCCCAGGAGCACGTCAACTGATCGGGCTCGACCGCAGGTCGGCTTCGGCCAGGACCGGGAGGAACCGCGCGCCGAGCGAGCGGACCGCGTCCGAGCCCCACACGGTCGTGCGCCAGCGCTCGAACCCCGCCAGGTCGGAGCACCCGGCCGGAACGTCGAGCACCCGGATCGCGCCGCCCGCCTCCACGACGAAGACGTCCACCGACAGACTCATGAGGGCAGTGGACCACGAGGGCCCGCGCCGCGGGAACTCATCGCGCGGCGCGGGGGATTCCCCTGGGAGAGCGCTCCACCGGACTCCACCGGGCTCCACCAGGCTCCACCGCACTCCCCCGCCGATGAACGTGGCCCACGCCGGGCCGCGCGGGCTCAGGCGGGGGTGGGAGCGGAGAGCTGTTCGGGGAAGGTGACGCCGGTCAGCTCCTCGGAGACGACCCACAGCCGGAGAGCGCTCTCCGGATCACTCGCCGCCGCGGAGCGGCCGACCAGCGCCGGGCCGCCGCGCATCTCGCCGAGGCCGTCGGGACCGACGTAGGACGCGCCCGGCAGGTCCCGCACCGCGGCATACAGCGTGGGCAGCGCGCCCGCCGGGCCGTCCTGGGCGAGAACGCGGTTTCCGACCCGCAGGAACGCGCGGCGCAGCACGCTGGCGTCGTGCCCCTGGAGGCCGGTGGCCGCCCAGCCCGGGTGTGCGGCCAGCGCGCGGACGGGCGAGCCCGCGGCGGTGAGGCGGCGCTGGAGCTCGAGGGTGAACAGGAGGTTGGCCAGCTTCGACTGGGCGTAGGCGCGGGTCGGGGAGTACTCGCCGCTCAGGTTCAGGTTCTCGAAGTGGATGCGCGGACGCCCGACCCGATGCGCCCCCGACGACACGGTCACCACGCGGTCGGTGAGGTGCGGCAGCAGCAGGTTGGTCAGCGCGAAGTGGCCGAGGTGGTTGGTGCCGAACTGCGTCTCGAAGCCGTCCTTGGTGGCGCCCTCCGAGATGTTCATGACACCCGCGTTGTTGATCAACAGGTCCAGGTCGCCGCGCCAGTCGGCGGCGAACGCCCTGACCGAGTCGAGGTCGGCCAGGTCCAGCCGTCGCACCTCCAACGCGCCGCGCGCCCCGGCGACCTTCGCGGCGGCGGCCTCGCCCCGCGCCATGTCGCGGACGGCGAGAACGACGCGGGCACCGGCGCGCGCCAACGCCTCGACGGTGGCGATGCCCAGGCCGCTGTTGGCGCCGGTGACGACGGCGGTGCGGCCGGTCAGGTCGGGGATGTCCCCGGCGTTCCAGCGGGGGGTCTTCTCATTCTTCGGCATGCACCCCAATGTATGCATCGATAACTATGTAGTCAACGCCAACAATGTAGGCGCCGCTCACACAGGGATAGGGTGGTGGCCATGAGGACGCGCCCTTACCACCACGGGGACCTCCGCGCCGCGCTGCTGACGCGCGCCGAGCGCACGCTGGGTGAGAAGGGGCCGGGCGCGCTGTCGCTGCGGGAGCTGGCCCGGGAGATCGGGGTCAGCCCGGCCGCGCCCAGCCGCCACTTCAGGAGCAAGCAGGCGCTGCTCGACGCGTTGGCGCTCGAGGGCTTCGGCCGCCTGGCGACCGGGTTGATCGAGGCGCACGACGCGGCGGGCGACGCGTTCGCCGAACGGGTGCTCGCGGTCACGCGCGCCTACCTGGACTTCGCCGTCGCCAACGCCGCCCTGCTCGACCTCATGTACTCGGTCAAGCATGACCCCGCCGCCTCGGAGGAGTTGATCGATGCCGGGCAACGGGTCGGGTCGCTGGCCGCCGCGCTGATCCGGGAGGGCCAGCGCCAGGGCGCGGTGCGCGAGGGCCCGCTTGAGGAGATCGGCCTGCCGGTCATGGCCACCCTGCACGGATTCGCCGTCCTCGCGGCCAGCGGGACGCTTCCCGCGGACAGCGTCGAGCAGGGGATGCGGGACACGGTCGCGTTCGTGTTGCGGGGGTGTGCGCCGTAGCGGTGCCCCGCGGGCGGCGTCGGCGGGGCGGCTACGGGCCGGACGTCCTCCCGCC
Source organism: Streptomyces radicis (assembly GCF_003626575.1). GTDB lineage: Bacteria > Actinomycetota > Actinomycetes > Streptomycetales > Streptomycetaceae > Streptomyces > Streptomyces radicis. Next base: position 61,847 of record NZ_RBDY01000004.1, read on the forward strand.
CGCCGTCCGCCGAGTGTCTGCTTTCAAGGTGGGTGCGGGGCGGGTGCTCTTTTCCCACGGGGCACGTTCTGTTCAACACAACGTGTGCGCCGTTTCGGAAGAGACCCCGACGCCCTGTGAACGGTGGATGAGGAACCGGCGCGCCACCCCGGCCGACCGCGCAGAAGTCGGCCACCCGCACAGCGATATCCGCCGCGGTCACCCGCCGCCCGCGGGGCACCGATCACGAATGAAGAAGCGAAGCTCGCCCCCCACCCGTAGCGTGCGAGCCATGACCATCAACCTCTCACAGTGCTTCATCGCCGTCGACGACCACGACAAGGCGCTCGCCTTCTACCGCGACGTACTAGGCCTGGAGGTGCGCAACGACGTCGGGTTCGAGGGGATGCGTTGGGTGACCGTAGGCTCGCCGTCGCAGCCCGATGTGGACATCGTTCTCGAACCGCCCCTCGCCGACCCGAACGCCCCCGCCGCGGACCGGGAGGCCATGGCTGAGCTGCTGGCCAAGGGCCTGCTGCGCGGCGTCATCTTCAGCACCGACGACTGCGACGCCACGTTCGAGCGCATCCGCGCCGCCGGGGGCGAGGTGCTCCAGGAGCCGATCGACCAGCCGTACGGCGTGCGCGACTGCGCGTTCCGTGATCCCTCGGGCAACATGCTCCGTTTCAGCCAGCCCCGCGGCCGGTGAGCCCCGGCACCCGCTGCCGGGTGCCGGGGCCCCGCCCGACGAGGACGCCGACGAGCGCGTTCAGCCCAACTCGCCCTGGTTGAGGCTGCGGCCGTCGCCGTACGTGTTCCTGATCGCGTCGGGCGAGTTGTAGGCGGGATCGGTGAGCTGTTCCGACCAGCCCATGAAATAGGTCCACTCGGGCTGGGACGCCAGCTGGGCGGGGGACGGGATCCGGCCCACCTCCGCCAGGGCCATCGGCTTGTCGCCCGCGAGCGACCTGAGGACGTCGTAATAGGCGCCCGAAGGGAAGTCCTGGTTCCACATGTCGATGGAGACCACGTCGACATAGGAGTCGCCGGGATAGAAGTCCGGGATTCCCTGGGCGTCCAGGTCCTTCACGTTCCAGACCCAGAGGAGATTGCTCAGCCCCTTGGTGTTCTCGAGGTAGTCGTGGGTGATCCGGTAGAGCCTGCTGCTGCCGTCGGCGCCACGGCGGCCGCCCCACCATGCCCAGGGGTCGTTCATCTCGTGGAGGGGCCGCCACAGCACCGGGACGCCCGCGTCCTCCAACTGCTGGAGATGGGGAACGGCCTCGTCGAGGCGGGATTTCCACGCCTGGTTCAGCGGCGTTCCCTCGGTGACGAGCTCGTCCCACTGGGCGTCGGACAGGTCGTCCATGATCCCGGTGCCGGAATCCCAGTCGCACGACGAGCCGCGCGTGGGCGGGCAGACGTGCCAGGTGAGCGAGACCAACGAGCCGTTGGCCCACTCGGTCTTCGCCTGGTCGATCATGGTCTGGCGGTGGGCCACGTCGTCCGCCCTGAAGAGGAAGTCGCCGCCCCACAGGCCCGGATAGACGCCGGTGATGGCGTGCACCTGGGCGGTGTACTGGGAGGGCCAGGAGTTGGGCTCCTTGTTGTGCTGCCCCGTGACCGTCCGCTGCCCCGAGATGTCCCGCAGGAATCCCAGGACATCGCTCGGCGGGGCCGCCGACGCGGCCGGGGGCGAGGGCGGCGGCTCGTCGGCGTCGGCCACCGCGGGACCGCCCGTGAGGGCCAGGAGAAGCGCGGCGCAGAGGAGCGCCGGAGAACGTGCTCGCATACCAACCTCCGTGTGGGGAGTGGGGGTTGAGGCTGTCGTCGGCATGGAAGCACTAAACCGATTAAGTAGCAATGGTACGAACCAAACGCGCGGCCTGCGGCACCCGCCCTTCCGGTCGCCGCCCCAGGAACCCGGAGCCACAATGAGGGCACGCGGGGACACACGACGGTCGAGCGTGAGGGGACCTGGCCCACCGATGGCTGCACCTGACCCACCGGATCGCGAGGCGGCCGACGCGGCGGCGCCCGCGGTCGCGGTGACGGACGCGGACGGCGTCGTCACCGCCTGGTCGCCGGGCGCCGAACGCCTGCTCGGGCACCGGGCCGCCGACGTGATGGGCCGTTCCGTCGCCACGCTCCTGCTGGCCGACCCCGGGGGCGACCTGGGTGGCGACCTCGCCCGCGTCCTGCGCGCCCGCGCGGGCTGGACGGGGTTCGCCGAGGTGCGGCATCGGGAGGGCCACGCGGTGCCGCTGCGGGTGCGCGTGTCGCCCCTGTCGGCCGAGGGTGGGGAGGCCAGGTGGCTGTTCTCCGCGGGCGCCCTGATCCCGGCGCACGGCGGCGAAGGGGTGGCGGACGAGGCGTTGACGGTGCTGCTGCACCGCTCCCCCATGGCCGTCGGCGTGTGGGACACGGAGCTGCGCCTGCTCTGGATGAACGACGCGGCGGCGCGGGCGACCGAACGCAGCCTGCGGGACCAGGTGGGGCGCCCGGTGACGGAGATGCCGGAGGGCTTCGACTCCCCGGGCCTTGTGACGACGATGCGGCGGGTGCTCGACCACGGCGCGCCCGTGATCGACCACGAGTACCCGTGGCGCTCGGCGGACGGGAGGCGCAGCCGGACGTTGTCGGTCTCGTTCTTCCGCCTCGAGGCCGAGGACGGCCGCCCGATGGCCGTGTGCACGGTGGCGGTCGACGTCAGCCGCAGCTGGGCCCGCGAACGGATCCGGCTGCTCGGCGAGGCGAGCACGCGCATCGGCAGCAGCCTGGACGTCATGCGAACGGCGCAGGAGTTGGCGGAGCTGTCCGTCCCGGTCATCGCCGACTATGTCGCGGTGGACCTCGCCGAGGCGGTGCCGGTGCGCGACGAGCCGTTGGGGCGCCTGGACGCCACCGAGGTGAGCGTGCCCGCGTTCCGCCGCGCGGGCGCCGCCTCGATCCACGAGGGGATCCCGGAGTCCCTGTGGGCCAGGGGCGAGGCGGTGTACGTGCCGTCGGCGTCCCCGTTCACCGAGGTCCTGTCCCTGGGGAGGTCGCACTTCGAGCCGCGGATCGACGTCGTGCCCGGCACCTGGTGGGACGCCGACCCGCGGCGGGCGCGCGTCGCGCGCGAGACGGGGATGCACTCGCTGATGATCACGCCGCTCGTGGCCAGGGGCGAGACGCTGGGGATCGCGGTGTTCGTGCGGACGGAGAACCCCCGCCCGTTCGACAAGGACGACCTGGTGCTCGCCGAGGAGCTGGTCCTGCGGGCCGCGCTCGGCCTGGACAACGCGCGCCAGTACACGCGCGAACACGCCACCGCGCTCGCGCTCCAGCGCAACCTGCTGCCGCACGACCTGGGGGGCGCCCCGGCCATCGAGGTGGCGACCCGCTACCTGCCCGCGCACCTGCGCGACGGGGTGGGCGGGGACTGGTTCGACGTGTTCGGCCTGGACGACGACCGGATCGCCCTGGTCGTCGGCGACGTCGTGGGCCACGGCCTGAACGCCGCCGCGACGATGGGCCAACTCCGCACCGCCATCCGCACGTTGGCCTATGTCGGGCTGCCGCCTGGCAAGCTGCTCGGCCGCCTGGACGCGCTCGCGCTGCGGCTCGTCGAGGGGGACTCGGGCTCGGGGCACCCGCAGCCGCTCAACGCCACGTGCGTGTTCGCCGTCTACGACCCGGCGACGCGGCGCTGCACGATGGCGCGCGCCGGCCACCCGCCACCCGCGCTGCTGGCCCCCGACGGCGGGGTCACGCTTCTGGACCTGCCCGCGGGGACGCCGATCGGGGTGGGGATGGGCGCGTTCGACTTCGAGTCGCTCGAGGTCGTCCTGGACGAGGGCGCGGTGCTCGCGCTGTACACCGACGGGCTGGTCGAGACCAGGGACATCGACATCGACACGGGGCTCGACCGCCTGCGCGGGGCGCTCGACCGGACCGGGCAGCCGTTGGACGAGCTGTGCGATGGCGTGATCGACACGATGGTGGGCGACCGGCTGACGGAGGACGACATCGCGCTCCTGCTGGCCCGCGTCCGCCCGTCGGACTGAACGCGCCCCCTGGGCGGGGGGCGCGAGCCCTGGGCGGGGGCGCGTGAGCCGCGGCCGAGGGGCGTGTGGCGTCGGTCAGTCGGCCGATCCTGTGACGTACTCGGCCAGCGCCGCCTCGAACTGCTCGTCCGAGGGGGTCAGGTCACGCTCCCGGTGGGGGGCGTCCTCGGCGAAGACCTCGCTGGTCGAGCAGGTGGGCGCGTCCACGGCCCGGAGCGTGAACGAGCCCAACGAACGCCCCGTGCGGGCCTCGACGACCTCGACGCGGTGGGTGGCGGGGAAGTAGCTCACCGAGTGCCCGCCCACATAGGGGCAGACGCTCACCGGCTCGGGCGAGCCGCGCTCGGACGCGCGCACGCACGCCACCACCTGGACGTCCTCGGGGGCGGGCGCCGGGAGGTCGGGTCCGGCCGTCGCCAGCCGGGCCAGACCCCCGTCCCCGAACAGGGCGACGGGGTGCGGGCCTTGCGGCTCATAGGGCGCGGCCGCGCCGTGCCGCCCGTCGTCCGCGCAGACCGGCGCCAGGTCGCGCAACGCCGACGGCGGCTGCTCGCCGCGCAGGAGATCGGCGCCCCAGGGGGCCACCACGACGGCCACGACCGCCGCGAGCCACGCGCCGACCGCGGCGACCACGGCCGCCTGCCTGAGCAGCGCGAAACGAACAGGGCGACCCCGGCGGAGAGCGCTCTCCAATGCTCGGGCCCCGGCCTCGGGGAACACCTCGCGCGTCCCCCCGCCCTCCCTCAACTCCTCCCAGGACAGCGCCACATACCCCTGACCTCGGGAGCGGACGACGACCCCGCCCTCGCACACCGCGTACCAGCGCCGCCCCGAAGGCCCTGGGACGGGCCCGAGGAGGACCCACAGGCCGGGCGGCAGGAGCACCGCGACCGACAGCACGAGGCCGAGCCACCCACTCCACGCCGCCAGCCCGGCGGGGAGGGCGACGACCAGGCCCACGAGCAGCCAGACGAAGAACGCCCCGCCGTCGCGCCGTTCCCGGTACACCGCGCGCACGGCCCCGAACCCGGCCTCCCGCGCCCGCCGCCTCAGCCCCGCCGCCCCCGTGCCCGTCCCCCCCGTGCCCGTCCCCCCCGTGCCCGTGCCCGCTGTGCCCGTCCCCGCCGTGCCCGTCCGCGTTCCGCGCATCCGGTCACGGTAACGGCCGACGCCCGGGACCCCTCCCTCGGCGGAGCGTTACAACGGTCGTGTGACGCCACCAACCAGCCACCGGATCACTGCCGTTGCGCTCGCGGGAGCCGCCGCGGTCGCGGTCGCGGGAGCGGGCTGCGATGTCCCGCCGCTGCCCTCGGACGCGGCCGACGGCTCGGACATCGGCGCGTGTTACGACGGCGCGTGCGAAGTCGCCGTCACGGGCCCCACGGACATCCCCGTCGACCCGCACATCACGCCCAACACCTTCCGGATCACCGACACTTCGGGGGACACGGTGACCCTCGTCGAGCACCGCGAGATCGACGTGGTCACCTATGAGATCCCGGCGGGCGACGGGATCGGCGACCGCCGACTCACGTTCGAGGTGCTGGCCGTCGAGGACGGCACGGCCCTCATCCGCCTGAGCCCGGGACCGGCCGCCGCCCACTGAACGCCCGCCCCCGAACGCGCGTTCCACCTCGCCTTGTTGACGGGCCCCGCCGCCGACCATAGGTTGGCGCATCCATCGCACAGCGCCGTGCGCACACAGTCGGGAGACCCCATGCGAAGAAGCACCTGGATCCTGTCCGGAACGGCCGTCGTGCTGGTGGCCGCCTCAGCCGTGACGCGGCTGGTCGTCTATCCGGAGGTGCACCAGGTCCCGTCCGACACGGACAACACCTTCGCGTACACCGGCACGGCCTCGCTGCTGAACGCCGCCGCCATCGAGTCGGGCGACCTGGCCAACGCCTTCCTCGCCGACATACCGATCAGCCTGGACCGACGTGTCCAGGTCGTGGAGACGGACGGCGGCACGGCGGTCGTCAGCGACGACGTCGTCGTCACCGGGCCCGACGGGGCCGAGCTGTCCGCCACGAGCCACCGCTGGTCGGTCGACCGCGTCGACCTGGTGAACGCGCCCGCGCCCGACGGCTCAGAGGCCGAGGAGCACCAAGGTCTCGTCATTTCTTGGCCGTTGGACCCGGAGGAGCGGGACTACACGTTCTGGGACCCGACGACCGCCACCGAGGTGCCCGCGGTGTACGACCGCACCGAGGACGTCGAGGGCCGCGACGCGTACGTGTATGTGATCGAGGCCGCGGGCGAGTTGGGCGACCCGGCGATCGCCGAGGGCCTGCCCGACGCGTTGCCGAGGGATGTCGTGGCGAGCCTCGCCGAGACCCTGCCCGCCGAACAGCTGCCGGATCCGGCCCTGTTGGGCGCGTTGCCCGACCCGGTGCCGCTGACGTACGCGGCCACGACGCAGCGCGTGGCCTGGGTGGACTCCGAGACGGGCACGGTGCTCAACGGGACGCTCGAGCAGACCATCGTCGCCCAGACCGCGGGCCCCGAGGGCCCGGTGACGCTCGCCCCCGTCAACTCCCTCTCGGTGGAGGGCACCGAGGACGGCATCGCCGAACGGGCCGACGACGCGGAGTCCGCGGCGACCATGCTGTGGCTGGTCCGCACAGTCATCCCGCTGGGGCTCGCGGCGGTGGCCGTGGTGCTGCTCGCGCTGGCCGTCTGGCGGGAGTTGCGCTCCCGCAACCGCCCCGCGGCGGACGACGGCACGCAGGCTCCGGCCCCCGACGAGCCCGCGACCGCCTGAGGCCGCGCCGTTCCGCCAAGGGGGGCCGCGACGCCGGGCCGCGGGTCCCCCGAGGGGCGCTCCCTCGTACGGGGTGGGGCGCTCCCCCCTCGTAAGGGGTGGGGCGGTAGGGGCTGTTGTGCCCCCGGTGCCGCGCGTAGGATCCCGCCTGGGAGTCGCCCGGGAAGCCGTCACGGGGCTCTGGCACATGGGGAGCACATCGGGTGAGCAGCAAATTGACCATGAGGTCCCGTCCGGAACCCCGCCATCCGGATCCGGACGGGCCGGTCAGGATCTCGGTGGAGTTCTCCGACGGATCGGGTCCCGCCCGGACGGTCGCCTACCCGGAGCGCGAGCTGCCGCAGGGCGGCCTACCCGCGTACCTGGCCGCCCGCCGCGATGGGGTCCGTTCGTTCGTCCTGTGGGCCGACGAGCACCGCGGGGAGCGGGTGGCGACCCTGGTGACCACCTCGGCCGCGCGCGGCGTCGCGACCTTCCAGGTGCTGGGCCCGCAGGGCGAGTTGATCGGCACGTTCAAGCGCGAGAAGGCGCTGCGCGGCAGGGGCCTGCGCACCCGCTGGACGGTGACGCCGGTCGGCGGTCCCGAGGCGGTGGGCTTCAAGGGGCGGATCTTCTGGTGGTGCGTGTGGTGGCCGTTCTGGCCGGTGCAGGTGCCGATCGTCCTGCTCGGCATGCTCGAGAACGGCGGTCCTGAGGTCGCGCGCGCACCCCGGCGCATCATCTGGCGCGCGGGCGGGCGGGCCAGGCTGGAGTTCAGGTCAAGGGGCAACCGGCTGATCCTGCACGCGCCGGAGACGGACTGGCGCCTGGGGGCCGCCCTGGTGGCCCTGCTGCGCGCCTTCGACGGCTGGGCGGGCCAGCCGTGGGACGCCAGGAAGAACTGACCGCTCCGCGGGGCCGACCCCGCAAGCCCGATGGCGCGGCGGCCACTTCGGCGCCGCAGCGGGGTTGAGCCGATGGGTGCGGGCTCGGGGGTGCGCTGATGCCCGCCGGGGGGCGGGAGAGCGCTCTCCGGTCCATCAGGCTGGCGGGGAGAGCGCTCTCCATCCCGGGCAACAACCTGCAGGGAGAGCGCTCTCCACCCCCGGGCAACCAACTGACGGGGAGAGCGCTCTCCGCCCTCCAGCGGCAACCATCAACGTGCCGGTGGAGCGCTCTCCCCCAGATCCGCGACCCACCACCCAGTCGATGGAGAGCGCTCCACCGCAGGAGAGCGCTCCCGGAGAGCGCTCTCCGCACCCCCCGCCCCCCACCCGCTTGTCCGTCCCGCGCACCCGGTCGTAGGGTCGCCCTCATGTCCCTGCGCATACGGATGCGAGCCGCCCTGCCTGAGGCCATGCGGGCCCGCGACAAGGCGGCGGTGAGCGCTCTCCGAGCCACGCTCGCCGCGGTGGAGAACGCCGAAGCGGTGCCGCTCGACGGGGCAGGGCCGGTGAGCGGGGCCATCGAGGACGCGCCCGTCGGGGTGGGCGCCACCGAGGCCGCGCGGCGCGAGCTGAGCGAGGGCGACGTGGCGGACATCGTGCGGGCCGAGGCGGCCGAACGGCTCGACGCCGCCGCCGGGTTGACGGGGCACGCCGACCGCGCCGCGCGGCTCCGCGCGGAGGCGGCCGTGCTGCTCGCGCTCCTCGAAGGCGTCGCCCCGGAGCCGGTCACACGCCCAGGTCCGCCGTCGCCCTGAGGACCGCTTCGCGCAGCGCGGCGGCGCGCGCCCGGTCGTTCTCGCCCGAGGAGAGCCCGGCCCACTCCTCGGCTGCCACGCGCAGGGCGCCGTTGAGCATGACGGCCTTGATCCGCGGCAGGGGGTCGTCCGGGTCGGCGCCGGTGCGTTCGGCGATGATCCGGGTGAGCACCGGCTCGGCGTCGTGGTGCACGCGCAGCCAGACGGCCCGCAGCCCGGGCTCGTCGGCGAGCATCCGCAGCAGCTGCCGCGCCGAGGTGTCCGCGTTCCGTTCGGCCTCGGTCGGCCCGCCCCACTCGACGCCCTCGCCGAGCGGGCGGTCGGCGGGCCAGTCGCGCAGGCGCCGCGCCACGGCGTCGAGCCCCGCGGCGAACCTGGTCGCGGAGGGGGTGGACGCGCCGGTCGCGGTGCGGTTCGACCGGGGCGGGGTGCTGCTGGTGCTGTCGCGTGGCCCGGCGGGTCGGGTCACCCGGATCGATCCGGGCGCCGGGCGGCGTTCGGTGGTGACGACGGGGATCGTGGGGCTCGACAACGCCGCGTTCGACGCCGAGAACCGGATGTTCGTGTCCAGTTACGCCGGTGGTGGCATCGCGGAGACGCGCGAGGACGGGCGGACGCGGGTGGTGGTGCCGCGGGGGTTCGGCGGGCCTTTCGGGGTCACCGTCGACCTCGGTGGCCGGGTGCTGGCGGCCGATCACTACCGGGTCGCCGAGCCGGGCCCCGGGTGCCCGCCCCGCCCCTGCCGTTCGCGGGGCTGGCCCTCGCGGCCGACGGGGCGCCGCTGGTGTCGGCGAACGGCGAGGGGAGCGTGCTGCGGCTGGCCCCGCCCGGCGGCTGAGCGGGCGCGGGCGGCTGAACGGGCGGGGTGCCGGGGGGGTTCACCAGCCGTCGGCGTCGCGCACGTCGTCGATGAAGGCGTTGGCCTCGGCGCCCTCGTCGACGAGGTCGGGGAGGAGGTCGGTCGAGGCGAGCAGCGCCGTGCCCTTCCCCTCGCGCCCTCGCCACTCCTCGGCGAGGGCGCGCCTGCGGTCCTCGGGCTGGTCCTCGAGCCAGCAGCGGTTCTCCGGGCTGAGCTGCCTGAGCAGGTGGGCGAGCGGGTCGGCGGCCATGGGCGTTCCTCCGGGTGGGCGGGTCGCGTGGACATCCCCACCCTGCGTCAGGGCCCCAACGCCCGGGCGCGGCACGGCGAACGCCTCACCCACCCGGCCGTCGCGGCCGTGGGGGTCACCTCTAGCATGGGCGTCCCGTTTCACCGTGGAGGGGAGCCATGGCCTTACCCGAATCGCACTTCACCACCGCCCACCCCGCACGCGTGTACGACTTCTATCTGGGTGGGAAGACCAACTACCAGGTGGACAGGGACGCCGGTGAGCAGGTGCTCGCGGTGTGGCCCGGGGCGCAGCAGGCCGCGCAGGTGAACCGGGCGTTCATGCACCGGGCCGTGCGGCTGCTGTGTGAGCGGGGGATACGGCAGTTCCTCGACATAGGGACCGGCATCCCGACCGAGCCGAATCTCCACCAGGTCGCCCAGGAGGTCGATCCCGCGGCCCGCACCGTCTATGTCGACAAGGACCCGCTGGTCCTGGTGCACGCCGACGCGCTGATGCGCAGCGCGCCCGAGGGGCGGACCGCCTATCTCCAGGCGGATGTGACGACGGACGTCGACCGGATCGTGGCCGGGGCGGCGGAGACGCTCGACCTCGACGAGCCGGTCGCCCTTTCGCTGATCGCGCTGCTCCACTTCGTGCCGGACGAGCAGGGCGCGTACGGGATGGTGCGGCGGCTGCTCGACGCGCTGTCTCCTGGGTCGGCGCTCGTTCTGACCCATGGCACCGGGGACTTCGACCCCGCGGTGATGGAGCGGGTCGCGCAGATCTACCGCGGCAGCGGGATCGGGGCGCAGGCCCGCTCGCGGGAGGAGCTGGCCGCGTTCTTCGACGGGCTCGATCTGGTGCCGCCGGGGATCGAGGTGCCGCACCGCTGGCGGCCCGACCCCGCGCGTGTCCGGCCGCGCTCGGAGGAGTACGACGCCCAGGTCGCGATGTGGGCGGCCGTGGGCATCAAGCGCTGAACGCCGCCGGGCACCGCTGAACGCCGCCCGGCGGGCGCCCGGCGGCGTGGCCGCTCGGTCGCCGCTCGGTTGCGGCGGCGGAGGGGCAAAGTTATACAGATCACATGAAATGGGCCCCGTCCTGGTTCAAGGTGCCCAGGCGTGGCTCGTCGCCTACGTGGCTCGGCAGGTTGATCCCGCGCAGCGTCGCCGGGCAGACGCTCGCCGTGGCGCTGACGGTGTTGTTGCTGCTCATGGGCGCGACCGCGGTGGTGCTTGTGCTGGACTCGCGCCGCGACAGCGAGGAGGACGCCAGGGGCAGGGCCAAGGCCGTGGCGGGGACGTTCGCGCAGTCGCCCGACGTCCTGCGCGGCCTGGAGTCCGCCGATCCGCCGGAGGTGCTCCAGCCGCTGGCCGAGGGGGTGCGGCGGCGGGTCGATGTGGACTATGTGGTGGTCACCGATCCCGAGGGCGTCCGCTTCTCGCACCCTGACCCGAAGTTCATCGGCAAGCGCGTGGACCAGTCGCTGTCCCCGGCCACGAAGGGCAGGGCGTTCACCGACCGCGTGCCCGGCTCGTCGATCGGCGCGCCGTCGATCCGCGCCGCCGTGCCGGTCAAGGACGACAGCGGCTCCGTGGTGGGCATCGTCAGCGTCGGCGTGACCCAGCCCAACGTGCAGCACGACGTCAGCCGCGAGCTGCCCCTGATCGCCGGGGTGACGGCACTCGGCCTGCTGATCGCATCGGGCGCCGTGGCGCTGTTGAGCCGGCGGCTGCGGCGGCAGACGCACGGGCTCGGCACCGCGGAGCTCACCCGGCTGTACGAGCACCACGACGCGGTGCTGCACTCGGTCAGGGAGGGCATCCTGCTGGCCGACCACGACGGCTTTCTCATCCTGGCCAACGACGAGGCGCGGCGGCTGCTCGACCTGGCCGAGGGGGCCGAGGGGGCCGAGGGGCGGCATGTCACCGATCTGGGTCTCGGCGCCGAGATCACCGCGCTGCTGGCGTCGGGGCGCGAGGCGACCGACGAGGTGATCGAGGTGGGTGGCCGACCGCTCGCGGTCAACCAGCGCCCCACGAGGGGCCATGGCAAGCGCCTCGGCACGGTGGTGACGCTCAGGGACACCACGGAGCTGCGGGCGCTCGCGGGCGTGGCGGAGGAGGCGCAGCACCGTCTCAGGCTGCTGTACGACGCCAGCGCGGCGATGGGCACCAGCCTGGATGTGCGCCGTACGGCCCAGGAGTTGGTCGAGGTCACCGTGGGCAGGCTCGCCGACGCGGTCGCGGTCGACCTCCAGGAGTCCGTCATGACGGGTGAGGAGCCCGCCCGCGCGCCCGACCGCATGGAGCGGGTGGCGCAGAGCACCGCGGCGGGCCAGGACGTGGAGCTGCCGCCGCCGCCCGACGAGGCGGCCAGGCGCGCCCTCGCCTCGGGGCCGACGGAGGGCGCGGAGGGGCGCGCGCTGTGTGTGCCGCTGCGGGTGAGTGGCGTGCTGCTGGGGCAGCTCTCGCTCGTGCGGGCGCCGAACGCGCCGCCGTTCGCCGCCGAGGACCGCTCCCTCGCCCAGGAGCTTGCCGTGCACGCGGCCGCCTCGATCGACAACGGGCGCCGCTACTCGCGCGAGCACGCCACCGCGCTGGCCCTTCAGCGCAGCCTGCTGCCCAGCGCGGTGCCCGAGCAGAGCGCGGTGGAGGCCGCCTACCGCTACCTGCCGGCGACCGAGGGGGCGGGCGGGGCGGGGGGCGACTGGTTCGACATCATCCCGCTCTCCAGCGCCCGGGTCGCCCTGGTGGTGGGCGACGTGGTGGGGCACGGCCTCGACGCCTCGGCGACCATGGGCCGCCTGCGCACCGCGGTCCACAATCTCTCCTCCCTCGACCTGCCGCCCGACCAGCTGCTCGCCAACCTCGACGACCTGGTCCGGCGCCTCGACCAGGAGTCCGACCTGGGCGCGCAGGGCGGGGGGATCGCCGGGGCCACGTGCCTGTACGCGATCCACGACCCGGTCTCCGCGCGGTGCTCGCTGGCCAGGGCGGGGCATCTGGCGCCCGCGGTGATCAGGGCGGGTGGCGCGGTGGAGTTCATCGAGGTGCCCGCGGGGCCTCCGCTGGGGCTCGGCGGGTTCCCGTTCGAGGCGGTGGACATCCCGCTGCGCCGCGGCGACCGGCTCGTCCTGTACACCGACGGGTTGATCGCGGCGCGCGGGCAGGACCCCGATGTGGGGCTCGCACGGCTCGAACGCGCCCTGGACCAGGCGGGGTCGGCGTCCCCTGAGGAGATCTGCCGGATCGTGATGGACCAGGTGCTGCCCGAGCGGCCCACGGACGACGTGGCGCTGCTGGTCGCGCGCGCGAACGAGCTGAGCGAGGACGACGTGGCCAGCTGGGACCTGCCCAAGGATCCGGCCGTGGTCGCGGACATGCGGACCGCGGTCACGCGTCGGCTGACCGAATGGGGCCTCGAGGAGGCGGCGTTCACCACCGAGCTGGTCGTCAGCGAGCTGCTCGGCAACGCCATCCGCCATGCCTCGGGGCCCATCAGGGTGCGGCTCCTGCGCAATCGCGCGCTGGTGTGCGAGGTCGCGGACGGCAGCACCACCGCGCCGCACCTGCGCAGTGCCAAGGCCAACGACGAGGGTGGCCGCGGCCTGTTCCTGGTCGCCCAGGCCGTGAGTGGCTGGGGCACGCGCTACATCGAGGGCGGCAAGATCATCTGGACCGAGCAGCCCCTGCCGACGCCGCCGGAAACCCCCTGACCCCTTCGGGCGGGGCGCCGTGCCGACTACTCGGTGCCGAGGTCGGCGATCAGCCGGTCCCTGGCGGCGTGGAGGTGGAAGAGGAGGGCGTTCTCGGCGCCCTTGGCGTTGCCCGCGTCGATCGCGGCCGGGATCGCGGCGTGCTCGCGCTCGATGTCGCCGGGGTGCGTCGCGCGGTGGGCGCGGGCCTGGCCCATGGTCAGCTGCACCTCGCCCATGATGAGCTCGGGCATGGGGCCGAGGCGGCTGCTGCCCGTCGCCGCCACGAGCGCCGGGTGGAACATGATGTCCGACTCGACCCGCGCGGGGAAGTCGAGCTGCTGGGCGGCCCGTCCGATCAGCCGTCGCGCCTCGAGAGCGCCGTCGGGGACGGGCGCGCGGCCCTCGGCGAGCGTTCGCCCGCGCGCTGCCGGTCCTGGCGGCGATGGCCTCGACCGTGGTCCGGGTCGGCCCGGCCGGTGCCGGTCAACTCGTCAAGGCCGCCAACCAGTTGATCGTCGGCGGCACCATCCAGCTGGTCGCCGAGGCGATCGTGCTGCTCGAGGCGTCGGGCGACCCGGTGTCGGGCCGCCACGCGCTGCCGCCATCTTCCCGCTCCGCCAGCGGCAGTTCGTCCAGGGCATCGCGAGCACGGGCCCGCGCTGAGCCGTCACCCGGCGCGGGTCACGGGTCGGCGATGACGTCCTCGTGGTTGTGCACCAGCAGCCAGCGCTCCCCGTGGCGGCGCCACACGCTGGTGTTCCGCACCGTGCGCGCCGCGGCGGGGGCGGGGGGCTCGATGGTGAGCACGTGGCGCAGCAGGGCGGTGGCGCCCCACACGGTGATCAGGGGCGCCTCGGCCCGCAGCCTGGGCAGCAGGTCGGGCGCGGTCGCCGGGCGGCGGGCCCTGATGGCGGCCAACGCCTCGAGCCCGACGGCCAGTTCGGGCTCGTCGGTGTCCCACAGGGTGGCGTCGGCGTGCAGGTGGCGGTCGATCCTGGCGGTGTCGCCGTCCTGGGCTCCGGCGTAGATGTCGAGCATGGCGTGCCAGATGGCCTTCTCGTCGGCGCTCACGCGTCGGGCTCCTCGGTCGGGTGCAGGCGGGCCCGCCCGTAGTCCGCGATGTGCCGCTCGCCCAGGTAGTGGTGGGCGGTCAGCACGGTCGCGTCGCGCTGCCTGCGCTGCAACGGGCTGTCGAGCCTGACGCCCGACGAGCCGACGAGGCGCAGGCACGCGTCGACGGTGTCGCGGGCGACCTCGGTCGCGTGGGCGAGCGCCGCGCGGGTGCGGGCGGCGGCGACGGGGGCGAGGGCGCGGCCGCGCACGGTGTCGTCCCACGCGTCGGCGAGGGTGCGCAGCGCGAGCGCCTCGGCCGCCTCGCACGCCACCAGGGCGCGGGCGTGGGCGCGTCGGACGTGGTCGGTCGCGGCGAGCGTGGCGTCGGTCGCCAGGCGGCGGGTGGTGCGGGCGCGTTCCTCGAACTCCTCGACCGCGCCCCTGGCGTTGCCCAGGGCGACGGCGCAGAAGAGGCCCGAGGTGTAGGCGGGCGCGGCGAAGCGGCCGAGCGGGCCCGGCCTGTGGGCGGGGGCGGCCGCGTCGTCGAGCGGGCGGCACAGGGCGGCGGGCACCCGGACGGGCCCGGCGAGGCGGAACGTGCCCGAGGCGGTGGCGCGCAGGCCGATCGCCTGCCAGTCGTCGTTCACGTGGAACGCCGCGCGCTCCACGGTCAGCAGCAGCTCGCGCCCGGTGTCGTCGCGCGCGCCCACGGTGATCCAGTCCGCGTCGCGCGCGGCGGATCCCCACTGCCAGCGGCCCTCGGTCAGGATCACGCCGCCGCCCGCGCCGTCCGCCGTGGCCAGGCCGCCGACCCGCCGGGTGCCCGCGACCAGGACGGGGCCGCGGCCCCAGATCTTGTGCGCGGCCTCGGGCGGGAGGCTCCACGCGGTCAGCGCGGCGGACGCGGACACCGCGGCGTACCAGGCGGTGGAGGCGTCGGCGGCGGCGAGCGCGGCGACGCGGGCGAACGACGCGACGGGGTCGGTCTCGGGGCCGCCGTAGGCGGCGGGCACGGGCAGCGAGATCACATCGGAGCGCAGCAGGGCCGCGCGCACGGGCTCGGGAAGCCGCGCGGTCCTGTCGGCCTCGGCGGCGTGGCGGCGCGCGAGGTCGTGCAGGTCGGCGTCGGGGTGCGGGGCGTTCGGCGCGGGCGGGGCGTTCGGCGGGGGCGGGGCGTTCATCGGGCGGCTCCGCGCCCCGCACGGTCCGCCGGGCGTGGCAGGCCGAGGTGGTCGCGCAGGGTGGTGCCGTCGTAGTCGTTCCTGAACAGGCCGCGGCGGCGCAGCAGCGGCACGACCTCGGTGGTGAAGTCGGTGACGCTCCCGGGGACGGTGGTGGGCTGGAGGACGAAGCCGTCGCAGGCCCGACCGGTGAACCAGCGCTCGATCTCGTCGGCGATCTGCTCGGGGGTGCCGACCAGTTGGAGATGTCCTGAACGGCCCACGCGCGCGTGGTGGTCGAGCAGCCGCGCCACGGTGGTGGGGCGCTCGGTCAGGCGGCGGTGCAGCAGCCCGTACCAGCTCTGGGGGCCGAGGAGCGTCTCGGGGGCCGCGATCTCGTCGGCGTGGACGAGGTCGTCGGGGGCGCGCGCGGACAGGTCGACGCCGAGCAGGGCGGACAGCTCGTCGGCCAGGGCGCCGCTGCCGCCGTCGAGCTCGCGCAGCTCGGCGGCCTTGCGGCGGGCCTCCTGCTCGGTGCCGCCGACGACGGCGAACAGCCCTGGCAGCACGGCGAGTTCGCGCGGGTCGCGGCCCGCGGCGGCGACGCGGCGCCCGATGTCGGCGTGGAAGGCGCGCGCGGTGTCGAGGTCGTGCTGGACGGCGAACAGCACCTCGGCGTAGCCGGGCGCCACCGCGAGGCCGTCGCGTGACTGGCCCGCGTGGGCCAGGACGGGGTGGCCCTGCGGGGGCCTCGGCACATTGAGCGGGCCCGCCACGTCGAAGAACGCGCCGTGGTGGTCGGCGGGGTGGATGCGGGAGGCGCGGGTGAGCTCGCCCGCGGCGCGGTCGACGACCGCGGCGTCGTCGTCCCAGCTGTCCCACAGCGCGCGCAGCACGGCGACGAACTCGGCGGCGCGGCGGTAGCGCACGGCGTGGTCGGGGTGGGGCGCGGCGCCGAAGTTCCCGGCCGAGCGCGGATCGGCGGTGGTGACGACGTTCCACCCGGCGCGCCCGCCGCTGAGGTGGTCGAGGGAGGCGAGCAGCCTGGCGAGGTTGTAGGGCTCGTAGTAGGTGGTGGAGACGGTCGCGACCAGGCCGATGGCCTCGGTGAGCGGGGCCAACGCGCTGAGCACCGTGAGGGGTTCGAGCGGCTGGTCGAGGTGGTCCCAGGGGTCGGCGTAGAGGGAGACGGCGTCGGCCATGAACACCGCGTCGAAACGGGCGTCCTCGGCCGCGCGCGCGAGCTGGAGGTAGGGCGCGAGGGTGGTGGCCCGGTCCACGGGGCTGTCGGGGGCGCGCCAGGCCGCGCGGTGGTAGCCGCCGGGCCGCAGCAGCAGCATGAGGTGGAGCTGGCGAACGCTCATGGGCGGGCCTCTCTCGGATCGGCGTCTGTCGGCGCGGCGTCTGTCGGGTCGGTCCCGGCGGCGGTCCCGGCGGCGGTCCTGGCCGCCGTCCTGGTGGCCGTCCTGGTGGCCGCCGACTCGTCGCCCACCGCGTTGGCGGCGACGGTGAACAGGGCGAGCAGGGCGCCGGGGGCCAGGGCGGCCCAGGGGTTGAGGCCGATGATGTCGCGGTTCTCGGAGATCATCAGGCCCCAGTCGGCGGTGGGGGGGTGCAGCCCGAGGCCGAGGAAGTTGAGCCCGGCGACGACGATGACGGAGGAGCGCAGGCGCAGCCCCGCGTCGGCCAGGATCACCGGGCGGATGGTGGGCAGGACGTCGAACCCGACGACGCGCACGGCGGACTCCCCCCTGGCCCGGGCCGCCTCGACGAAGGCGCGGCTCCCGGCCTCCAGGGTCGCGGTGCGCACCAGCCGGGTGAGCGCGGGGAGTTGGGTGAGCACGACGCACAGCAGCAGGACCCCGCCCGAGCCGCCGAGGCCCGCGACGAGCAGCAGGGCGAGCAGCAGCCCCGGCAGCGCGAGCAGGACGTCCGCCGCGCGGACCGTCACGGCGTCGACCCAGCCGCCCCGGTACCCGGCGACGACGCCGAGCGGCACCCCGACGAGATAGAGCGCGAGCGTGCCGCCGACGCTGACGCCCAGCGTGGTCAACCCGCCGTGCAGCGTCCGGCTGAACACGTCGCGGCCCAGCTGGTCGGCGCCCAACCACAGCCCGGGGCCCGGGAGTTGGCCGACGTCGGCGACGGGCTCGTCGAGCGGGTGGGGCGCGAGCAGCGGCCCCGCGACGGCCAGGGCGAGCAGCGCCACGAGGGTGAGCGCGCCCGCGAGGCCCCAGCCGCGGGTGAGGGAGCGCGGCACCCCGATCCGTCGCAGCGTGGTCCTTCTCACCGTGACGCCTCCGTCCTGAGTCGGGGAACGAGCCGGATGACGGCGAGGTCGGCGAGCGTGTTGATCGCCCAGTACAGGACGGCGAGCACGGTCGCGATCACACACGTCTGCTGCACGTCGTTGACGCTGATGCCGCGGACCAGCAGGCCGCCGATGCCGGGGAACGCGAAGACCGCCTCGACCACGATGACGCCGCCGAAGAGGTAGCGGGCGACCTCGGCGAACGCCTGCACGGCGGGGGCCAGGGCGTTGCGCAGGACGTAGCGGCGCAGCACGGTGGCCTCGGGGACGCCGTTGAGCCTGGCCCAGTCGACATACGGCTCGGCGAGCACCTCGACGGCGGCGGCGCGCACGAGCCGGAAGCCGGTCGCCACGCACAGCACGAGCAGGGTGGTGACGGGCATGACGAGGGCGAGCGGGTCGTCGAGCGGCGTCCGCCCCTCCGGCACGGCGGCCAGGGGCGGCAGCCAGTCGAGCGCGTCGAAGAAGACGCTGATCAGCACGGTGGCGACGAGGAATTCGGGGAACGCGGCGGCCGCGATGGTGCCGCCGGAGAGCAGCCGGTCGACCGTGCCGCCGACGCGCGACGCGGCCACCCCGGCGAGCACCAGGCACAGCGGCACGAACAGCGCGAACGTGATCGCCGCGAGCACGGCGGTGTTGCGCAGCGGGGTGCCGATGACGTCGGCGACCGGGAGGACGTTGCCCTGGGCGAGGGCGGCGGAGGAGTTGCCCAGGTCGCCGGTGAGGAGGCCGCCGATGAAGTCGAGGTAGCGGCGGTGCGGCGGCTCGTCGAGGCCGAGGTCGGCGCGGACGCTCGCGACCAGCTCGGGCGTGGCGTTGGCGCCGAGGACGGCGTGGGCGATGTCGCCGGGCAGGACGTTGGTGGCCAGGAAGACGAGGGTGGCGGCCAGCAGCAGGGTGAACGCGCCTCCCGCGAGCCTGGCGAGCAGGAAGCGGGCGAGCGGCGGGAGTTGAGGGCGGGCGGTCACGCGCGGCTCCCCTCGGCCCGGGCCGCGGCCTCGGCGAGCGCGTCGCCGAGCCCTGGCGCGGCGGCGAGCAGGCGGCGGGTGTGGTCGTCGCGTGGCGCGGTGAGGACGGCGGCGGTGGGCCCGGTCTCGACGATCAGGCCGCGTTCGAGCACCGCGACCCGGTCGGCGATCCGGCCGACGACGCCGAGGTCGTGGGTGACGAACAGCAGGCTCACTCCGGTGGTGGCGCGCAGCTCGTCGAGCAGGGCGAGAACGGCGGCCTGCACGGAGACGTCGAGGGCCGAGGTGATCTCGTCGCACAGCAGGACCCGGGGCCCGGCCGCCAACGCGCGGGCCAGCGCGACGCGTTGCTGCTGCCCGCCGGACAGCTCGCCGGGGAGTCTGGTGGCCAGGGCGGGCTCCAGGTGCACCTGGTCGAGCAACGCGGCGACGCGGCGGGCGCGTTCGCGTGGCGGGAGCCCGGCGGGGCCGCGCAGCGGGCGGGCCACGGCATCGCCGACGCGCTGGTACGGGTTGAGCGCCTGCGCGGGGTTCTGGAACACCAGCTGGATCGCGCGGAGTTGGGCGGGGTCGCGGTGGCGGGCCGCGGCGGCGAGCGGGACGCCTTCGAGCGTGACGGCTCCCGCGGTCGGCCGGTGCAGCCCGGCGAGGGCGCGCAGCACGGTGGTCTTGCCCGAGCCCGACTCGCCGACCAGGGCGAGGCATTCGCCCGCGGCGAGCGTGAGGTCGATCCCCTCGGCCGCGACGACGCGCTCGCGGCGGCCCGAACGGTGGTGCGCGGTCAGCCCGTTGACCTGGAGCAGCGGTGGCGCCGTGGCCGGGGCGGCCTTGGCGCGGGGCGCGGCGGGGCGCGCGGGGTCGAGGACCGCGTCGACGAGGGCGCGGGTGGCGGGCCTGGCAGGGGCGCCGAGCACGGCGGCCACGGGCCCGCTCTCCAGGAGCCTTCCCTCCTTCAACACGGCGACGTCGTCGACGAGTCGGGCCACCACGGCGAGGTCGTGGCCGATGTGCACGAGCGTCGTGCCGCGCTCCTCGCGCAGCCGCCGCAGCTGGGCGAGCAGCCCGGCCGCGGTGATCACGTCGAGCCCGGTGGTGGGCTCGTCCAGGACCACGACGGCGGGGCGGGCGGCCAGGGCCATGCCGATCGCGAGCCGCTGCTGCTGGCCGCCGGAGAGCTGGTGGGGATAGCGCCGCTGGAACGCGCGGGTGGCGGGCAGCCGCACCGACTCCAGCAGCTCATCGGCGGTGGCGGGCCCGTCGCCCGCCGGGTCGAGCAGGGAGCGCGCCAGGTCGCGCACCCGCATCGAGGGGTTGAGGGAACGCCCCGGGTTCTGCGGCACATAGGAGATGACGCGGCCCCGCAGCGGGCGCGGGTCGGCGCCCGCCGCGGCGTCGAGCACGGGCCGCCCCGCGACGGTGACGCGGCCCGCGGCCAGGCGCGTTCCGGCGTTGAGGTGGCCGAGCAGCGCGAGCGCGGTGGTCGTCTTGCCTGAGCCCGACTCGCCGACGACGCCGAGGGCGCCGCCCGCGGGGACGGTGAGGTGGAGGTCGCGCACCAGCGGCCGCCCGCCCGCGTCGGTGACCGTGAGGCCCGTGACGTGGACGGCGGGCGGCGCGCCGGTCAACTCGCCAGCCATGCCCGCGAGTAGTCGTAGTTGTTGGTCGACCCCGAGGCGTCGGTGGTCACGCCGCGGACGGCGGGGGCGTAGCCGTCGACGTAGTTGCGGTTGGCGAAGACGATGTAGCCGCCCTCGTCGAACTGCTGCCGCTGCACCGCGCGCCACTTCTCCTCAGCCGCGGCCTCGTCGAGCTCGCCCATGGCGTCGGCGAGCAGGTCGCGGCCGCGCTCGGCGGGCCAGTGGGTCTCGCTGTTGCGCGCGTCGCCGCCGAGCGCGGTGGCGTAGAAGTAGGTGAGGGAGGCCGAGCCCGCCCACGAGGCCATGTTGAGCGGCTCGTTCGCGCGCTGGGCGTCCCACTGGCCGGGGTCGATCTTGCGGACGGAGATCTCGACGCCGCCCTCCGCGGCCTGCTGGGCGAAGAGGGTGGCGGCCTCGACGAAGCCGACGCGCCCGGTGTTGGTGGCCAGGGTCAGCCGCAGCCCCTCGTGGCCCGCCTCGCGCAGCAGGCTCCTGGCGCGCTCGACGTCCCGCTCGCGGGTCAGGTCCTCGGCGTAGTGGGGCAGGGTCTTGCCGACCAGGTCGTTGCCGACCGTGCCGTATCCGGCGAGCGTCTGGCTCACCATCGCGGGCCGGTCGACCAGGAGCTTGAGCGCCTGGCGCACGCGCACGTCGTCGAACGGCGGCTGGTCGACCTGCATCACGAACGCCTGGAACGCCATGCCGGGGCTGTTGCCGATCACCACGTCGCCGTCGTCGGCGAGGATCGCGGCCTGGGTGTAGGACAGGTCGCTGACGATGTCGAGGGCGCCCGAGCGCAGGGCGTTGGCGCGGGCCGCGTCGTCGGTGAAGGAGGAGTCGAAGACCAGCTCGTCGACGTGGCGCCCTTCGCCGCCCCAGTGGTCCCGGTGCGCGGTGAAGGTGCTCGAACGGCCCGGCTCGAACGACGCGTACGCGAACGCCCCCGTGCCCACGGGCCGTTCGAAGTCGGTCGCGCCGTCCTGGACGATGAGGGCGTTGAAGTTGGCTGTGAGCGACGGGAATTCGGCCATCGGCCGCAGCAGCGGGATGCGCACGGTGTGGCTGTCGAGCTTGCGCACCCCGGCGAAGTCGATCACGGCCTGCGCGGTCGGGCCGTAGTTGTGGCCCTCGCCCGCCCACAGCCCGAGGGTGTACAGCACGTCGTCCGCGGTGAACGGCCTGCCGTCGTGCCACTCGACGCCGCGGCGCAGCCTGAACACCCAGGAGGCGGCGGTGTCCTCGGCCTCGGCCGACTCGGCGAGCGCGGGCTCGATGCCGCCCGGCACGGTACGGAACAGCGGGTCGTACAGGGCGCGGATGCGTGGCCAGTCGGGCCAGGCGGACGCCTTGGCCGGGTCGAGCACCTCGGCGGAGCCGCCGCTGAGGACGCCGACGCGCAGCGTGCCGCCGCGCACCGGGGTGCCGGTGGTGGGCGGGCCCGGGTGCGGGGTGGGCGCGGCGGGGGCCGCGTCGGATGAGCCCGAGGTCCCCTCGCTGCACGCGGCGAGCAGGGCACCGGCGCCGATGGCGCCGAGACCGGCGAGGAAGGAGCGGCGGGCGAACGGTGCGGGCACGGGGGGTGTCATGGTGCATCGACCCTTTTCTGCCGGGGCGTTGGGAGTTTCCGCCGGGGCCTCGGGAGGGCGCGGCGGGGGCGCGGGGATTCACCGCGCGGGGCCGTTGGTCCCGGGGAACGGGACGGGACGGCGGTGGGGAGGGGACGCGGGGGTCAGGAACGACGCGGGGACGCGGGACCGGCGGGACACAGCCCGCCGCGGATCCGCATGTGGTCCACCACCCGGCGCCTGGCCAGCACGCGGCGACACCGCGGGCTGCGCACCGGGCCGGTCATGTCGTTCTCCCAGCAGATCAACGGAATTCGGGATACACCAGAGGGTGTGCGTGGACGCTATAGCGCTAACGTATCCATTGTCAACGGTCGGTGTTCGCTGTGGGGGTGGGTGCGGGTACGCTACGGGTCCAGACGGCAGCGCGGTCCGACGCCGCGCGGCGGCAGGGCGGCAGAGAGGCGGAGACCGTGGCCGGCGACCCCCGGACCGACACGTACGCGGGCGAGGCGCCGGTGACGCCGGGGCCGAGGAGCGGCGCGCGGGACACCTCGGCCGAGCAGTACTTCCGGCTGCGGCACGAGCTGATGATGGGTCGTTACCCTCCGGGGACGCTCCTTCAGGAGACCGCGCTCAGCGCCGCGTACGGCATCTCCCGCACCCCCGTGCGCGACGCGCTCGCCCGCCTCGAGCAGGACGGGCTGCTGCGCAGGGCGCCGCGCGGATACCGCGTCAGGGAGCGCACGCCCGAGGAGGTCCTCGACGTCTACGAGGCGCGGATCGTGCTGGAGAGCCACGCCGCCGCGGTGGCCGCCATCCGGCACACCCCGCTCGACCTGGCCAGGCTGCGGCAGATCGTCTCCGAGGCGGCCGACACCACGGACGGCGACCAACTGTGGCGCTGCGACACCGACTTCCACGCCGCCCTGCGGCAGGCCGCGCACAACAGCACCATCGCGGAGACGCTCTACCGGCTCGACGCCCAGATGACCGTGCACGGCCCCTACCGGCAGCGCCGCTCCGACCTGGCCGCCGTCACCCTGGCCGAGCACGAGGGGATCGTGGCGGCCGTCGCGGCCCGCGACCAGGATCTCGCCAGGAGCCGCCTCACCGAGCACCTCACCCGGGTCAGGGATCTGCGCGTCACGGCGCTGCTCGGCGGGGAGTGAACGCGCCGCCCATGGCGGCCTTGTCCTGCTGCTCGACGGCGACGACTCCCGCGCGTGCGATCAACGGGGCGGCCGGTGACGCCCCCGCCGTAGGGTGAGGGAATGAGCTTCAGGATCGCCGTGCCCCTGGTCGCCGCGCCGATGGCGGGTGGCGTCTCGACTCCCGAGCTCGTGGCGGCGGTGAGCGGCGCGGGCGGGCTCGGGTTCCTCGCCGCCGGGTACCGGACGGCGGGCGCGATGGTCGAGCAGATCGGGCGGACCAGGCGGCTGACGGACCGCCCGTTCGGCGTCAACATCTTCGTCCCCGGGCCGCCCGCCGACCTGGCCGCGGTGGCCGCCTACCGCAGGCGGCTGCTGCCCGAGGCCGAGGCGTGGAACGTCACGCTGCCCTCCGCGATCCAGCCGGACCGCGACGACTGGGAGGCCAAGCTCGTGACGCTGATCGCCGATCCGGTGCCGTATGTCTCCTACACGTTCGGCCTGCCCACCCGGGCGGAGGCCGACGCCGTGCGCGCCGCGGGCAGCGTGCAGATCGGCACCGTCACCACACCCGAAGAGGCGCGCGCCGCCGCCGCGCTCGGCCTCGACGCGCTCACCGTGCAGGGGCCCGAGGCCGGTGGCCACCGCGCCACCCACCGGGCGGACGAGGAGCCCGGCACCCTGCCGCTGCTCCCGCTCATCGCCGCCGTGCGTGAGGTGACCGGGCTGCCGCTCATCGCCGCTGGCGGCCTCGCGGACGGCGAGGGGATCGCCGCCGCGCTGCGGGCGGGCGCGGACGCCGTCCAGCTCGGCACCGCCTATCTGCGCACCGACGAGTCCGGCGCGTCCGATGCGCACCGCCGCGCGCTGCGGGAGTTCGGCGCGACCACCGTCACCCGCGCGTTCACCGGGCGCCCGGCGCGCGGGCTGCGGAACGCGTTCATCGACCGCCACCAGGCCCACGCGCCCGCCGCCTACCCCGAGGTGCACCACCTCACCGCGCCCCTGCGGGCCGCCGCCGCCAGGCGCGGCGACCCCGAGGGGATGCACCTGTGGGCGGGCACGGGCCACCGCCTCGCCCGCACGGGATCCGCGGCCGAGCTGACCCGCGCGCTGTGGCGGGAGGCCAGCACCTTCACGCCGTGAGGGTGGTGACCGCGGCGAAGAGGTAGAGGCAGCCGCCGACCGCGACCGCGGCGCCCGCGACCGCCGGGGTCCAGGCCGCGGCCGCCGCGGCGAGCCGCGCGTTCCGCACCCGACCGGCGAGCAGGCCGCGGCCGCGCACCGTCAGCACCCCGACGCCGGTCAGCGTGACGGCCATGCCGAGGCCGAACATCAGGACGAGGATCACGGCGTTCAGGGAACGGCCCGTCAGCATGCCGCTCACCAGCACCAGGAACGCGGAAGGCGAGGGGAGCAGGCCCCCCGAGACCGCGAGCGCGGTGAGGCCGCGGCGCGACCAGGGGTTCTCGGGAAGGTCATGGCTGTGCCCGTGGCCGTGGCCATGACTGTGGCCGTGCCCATGGTCGTGCCCGTGATGGGCGTGCGCGTGGCTGTGCCGGTGGCCGCGGGCGCGCACATGGCGGTGGACGAGGTGGGCGCCGACGGCGATGACCACGAGCCCCGCGGCGACCTGCATCCACGCGGTGACGATCTCGGTGGCGAAGCCTCCGGCCCCCGTCACCCCCACCCACGCGCTGGCCAGCAGCAGCACCGACACGGTGTGCATCGTCGCGACGATCAGGCCGAGCCGCAGGGCGTCGCGGTAACGCCCCCGCACGCCGACCAGATAGGCCGCGGTGATGCTCTTGCCATGGCCTGGGGCGACCGCGTGCGCGGCGCCGACGCCGAGCGCCACGGCCGCCGCGAGCCAGAACGCGGCCCTGCCGTCGAAGAGGGCGACCAGCTCGGCGTCGGGCCCGTTGACCTCGTTCATGCCGCCCGCCCCCGCGCGGCGCGGCGGCGCCCGACGGCCAGCAGGACGACGACCCCCGCCACGATGGCCAGGGCGAAGCCCGCGACCCCGAGGGCCGCGGTGTTGCCGAGGATCCCGGCGTACCAGGAGAAGTCGAGGCGCTGCGTGGTGTCCGTCGCGGTGAGCATCGTCCGCCTCGGGTTCGCGGGCGACTCGGCGGAGAGCACGGTGCGGTACGCCTCGTTGAGATCGGCCAGCGCCCCGACCGTCACATCCACCTGGTCGACGTCGCGGGGGCACTCGTAGCTCAGCCGCGCGCCGTTGGCGAGAAGCCCTTCGAGGGACGCCACCTCGCCCGCGCACCTGGCGCCGTCCTGGGTGATGTAGATCCGGTCGAGCAGGTACGCCCGCAGGTCGGGCGAGCGTTGCAGCTTCTGCTCGCCGGTCAGCGAGGTCGAGACCGTGTCGAGCGCGGGGTCCTCGAACGCGCCGACCGCCTGGCCGAGCGCCACCCAGTCGTCCTCGGCGGCGCGCCAGGTGATCGTCGCGCGCGAGCCGTCGGCGCTGATCGTGGCGGTGGAAGGGGGGCCGAACGGGTGCGCCGCCGCGGCGGGGGCGGGCCCCGCGGCGGTCCACAGGGTGGCGGCGCACAGGGCGGCGGCGCAGGCGGCGAGCACGGCTCGCACGCGGATACGGATGGTCACGGTGTGGCGTTCTCCCGGAGTCGTGCCACCGGGGGCGGTGCCGCGCGGGGAAGCCCACGCGGCACCGCACCCCGGTGCCGACTACCTCTCGATGGTGAGCGACGGGCTGGTGATCCGCTGGTTCTCGCTGGTCAGGTAGACCTCGTACGTCGTGCCGGGGCGCGACGACGGGGGAACGCGGAAGCCGTGGGTCACACGGCCGATCTCGTCCGCCCTGACCACGCCGACGACCGAGCCGCCGTCCTCGTCGCCCTCGCGGCGGTAGGTGACCGTGACGCGCTCGCCCGGGTCGTAGCCGAACGCCGACACCTCGAGCGTCTGGCCGCGCCGCACGGTCGTGTCATCGACCGTGACCTGCTCGCCGACGGTGTTCTCCGGCGTGCGGATCTCGTTGACGGTGCGCTCGCCCTCGTCGTTCTTGCGGATGAGGAAGCCGTCATGGTGCTCGCCGTTGGCGTAGCGCGCCTCGTAGCGGATCGTGTCCTCGTCGACGTCGATCAGCTGGTAGAGCTGCGCGTCCTGGCCGCTGGAGAGGACCTCGGCGCCGTTGTCGGTCCAGTTCTCGCCGCCGTTGAGGTCGTACATCTTGCCGCCGGACACGGAGACGGCGTAGGTGACGCCGTTGTGCACGGTGACGGACTCGCGGGCGTCGGTGCGGTTGCCGCGGCCGTAGGAGTGGTCGTGGCCCTGGAGCACCAGGTCGACGCCGTACTCCTCGAACAGCGGGCCCCACTGGGCTCGGACGTTGGGGTTGTTGCGCGTGCCGGTCGTGGAGTAGACGGGGTGGTGGAAGGTGACCACGGTCCACTTGTTGGGGTTGTCGCGCAGCAGGCCCTCGAGCCACTCGGTCTGGGCGGCCATCACCTCCGCGTTGTTCTGGAGGTTGGAGTCCAGGCCGATGAAGCGGACGCCCTGGTAGTCCACGGTGTACGCGGTCTGCTGGGTCTCCGCGTTGCCGGGGCCGTTGTCCGGGTAGGGGAACTGCGGCCGCCAGAACTGCGACAGCCGACCGCTGCTGTACTCGTGGTTGCCGGGCACCGAGAAGTTGTTGACCTGGGCGTCGACAAAGCCGTCGGCCTGGTGCCACTGGCCCCACTCCTCCTCGGAGTTGGGCGAGTTGACAAGGTCACCGGCGTTGACGATCATCCGCGCCTCAGGGCGTTCGGCGAACGCCTGGCGGAAGACGCGCGGGACGGCGGAGTCGATGTAGTTCTGCGCGTCGCCGTAGTAGATGAACGAGAACGGCTCGGGGCCCTCGGCCGCGGTGGTGAAGTCGACCCACTCGCTCCAGTTGACGCCGTCGCCCACCCGGTAGCTGTAACGGGTGTCGGGCGCCAGGTCCGTGAAGCTGACCGTGTGGTAGGTCGAGGCGTAGCCGAGGTCGGTGTTGACCGGCGTGGTCGCCCCGGCCATGACGGTGGAGACCGCGCCCTCCTCGGGCTGCACGTCGCCGAGGGCGCGCGGGGCCTCGAGGATCTGGGCCTGCGCGGAGCCGTTGGGCGCGTCCGCCCGCCACGTCACGTTCTGGCTGGTCGCCGGCGCGGTGGTCGGGGTCAGCATGATGCGGTCGGGCACCGGGGACGGGCGGTGGATGTCCGCGGCCGGGTACTCGGTCGGTGCGGTCGGCGAGTCACTGAAGGCGATGGGGCTGGCCAGCAGGCCGCTGGCCACCAGCGTCGCCGTGCCGAGCACGGCGACCTTGGAACGGGTGGATCGGGTGACCCAGACCCTGGAAATTGCGCTCACTTGAACTAGAACCCCTCACGGGCGTTGAAGCACGGTCATCCTCGGGCACCGGCGCCGGAGGCGACTGGATTCAGCCAGGGCCGATGGAACGGTTTGCCGTTCTTTGTTGGCCGATCGGTGAACACTTCCGTATGAGGTGTGTTCCGCGTGGCGAGCCCCTGACCGGCAAGTGCGGGTTCGTCTGACCGGTGCTGACCGTTTGCCAACTGTTCGTCGGGGCAACGTCGCCGGGCGATAGCTTTTCGGCCATGGACCGAGGGGGTCGACAGGGTCGACGGGCGAACGGAGGCGGGTGCGGGTGCGGATGCGGATGGCGTCGAGGCGGCTGGTGACCTTCGCCGCGCTGGCGTTGCTCGTCCTCCCCGCGGCGGACGCGGCGCCCGGGCGGGCGCCGACGGACAAGGACGACACGTTCCTCACGGCGGAGATGGGCGGGGTGTTCGACCTGGAGGCCGGGGAGTGCTTCACGGATCCGGCCCACTCCGCCGTGCTCGGCCAGGTCACGGTGCTGTACACGCCGTGCGAGGACGGCGCCGACAACCAGGTCTACGGCTTTGTGACCGCCCCGGACGGCACGTTCGACCGCGCCCGCCTCGCGGCGTTCGCCTGGGAGACGTGCGAACGCGGCTTCACGACGTACTGGCCGGGCGAGGCGGCGCGGGACCTCGACTTCTACCCCGTGCTGCCGACGGCGGCCACGTGGGCCTTCGGCGACCAGGACGTGATGTGCGTGGCCTACCGCCCGACGGGCGAATTCACGGAGTCCCTCCTGCCGTTGCGCTGAGCCCGTGGGGTGTGTGGGTGGGGCGGCTACGACGCCTGGCCTACGTGGCCCGCCGCATCCCGGGTGCGCCGTTTCGCACGAATGCGCGTAAGAGGCACCTACGGGAGGGAGGGTGGTGGGTGGCGGTCGTCCCGGTCACCGGTCTGTACGTCGGCGGGTTGCGACCGTTCGCCGAACGGGCGCAGCCGCGACCGTAGTTGGCGGCCGCCCGGCCGGTGGTCGGTTGCGGTGGCGCGCACCCTTCGGGCCTGCCCTGGCCGCCCGAAGCGTTTTCATTCCTCGCGCCCGTTGAGCTTACGTAGCGCGCCGGTGCTTATCCGCCGCTTATGCCGGGGCGGGTGCCCTTTCGAAACGGCGCACACTTTGTGTTGAACAGCACCCGACCCCGCGTAAGCGGGACATAAAGCCCGGCGGGCCCGCTGAACGAAGCGCGTCCCCGCCCCGGACCGGCCCGCTACCTCAGCTCAACGTGCGCGCGGTGAACGACGAGAGCGGCGGCCAGGGCAGGCCCGAAGGGTGCGCGCTACCCCAGCCACCCACGCAGAGATCGACCACCCTCAAACCGGTATCCGCCTGCGCCCGTTTGGCGAACGGTCCCGGCCAACGACGAGACCGACCGTTTACCGGGACGGCCGGTCACCCGACGCCCCCCTCCCGTAGGTGCCAGCTGTGACCCGCACCCAAAACGAAAGCAGCACTCGGCAGGCGGCGAACGGGAGGACGTCCAGCCCGTAGCCGTCCCCGACGGCGCCCGACCGGGCGCGGGCGCACCGGGGTGAACGGCGCGCCCGCGCCCGGCGTCACGGCCGCTCAGGCCGCCGTGGTCAGCGCGGCGTCGAGTTGGTGGCCGAGCCTGTCGTCGCGCCAGGGGGCCATCGCCTCGCGCAGCCGGTCGAGCTCGGCGCGGTGGCGGCCGGACGCGGTGTCGTGCGCGATCCGCGCGGACTCGGCGGCCAGCTCGACGGCGCGTTCGGGCTCGCCCGTGCTCGCGTGAGCACTGGCCTGCCGCGCGAGGTAGACGCCCGTGTCGCGGCGCGCGGTGGGGGGCATGGTCGCGGTGATGTGGTCCCAGAGCGCCAGCGCCTCGCGGTGGTGGCCCATGCGGCCGTAGCACGTGGCCCGTTGCACGGCGGTGTAGTGCGCGTTGCGGCGGGCGGCGGTGCCCCAGGGGATGGCCGGGTCCACGCGCTCGGTCGCGCGCGACGCCTGGTCGAGCAGCCGGTCGACGGCGCGGCGGTCGCCCAACAGGGCGGCGCCGTGGGCCTGTTGATACATGAGGTTGGCCCTGATGCGGTCGGAGAGCCGCCGTTGGTCGGTCAGGGCGCGTTCGCACAACGCCACCACGGCGCGGCCGTCGCCCAGGTCGGCGCGGAGGTGGGCCATGTTGGAGATGGTGTAGGCGATCAGGTCGGGGTCGCCCGAGATGAGGGCGTCGGTCTGGGCTATGCCGTGCCAGTAGGCGGCGTCTGCCCACAGGGCCGCGTCCTGGTGGAGCCACCCGGCCAGCACGGCATAGGTGGCGCCGACGTGGACAAGGCCGTCGCGGGTGTCGCCGTTCGCCCGCCGGGCGAGGCTGCTGATGAGCCGGTACTGCTCGGTGACCGTGGGGATCAGTTCGCGCGGGCCGAGCATCATGTCGGCCGCGTAGTGTCCGTCGAGCTGCCGGTAGAAGTAGTCGACCAGCGCGGGGTCGAGGTGGCGGGGGGTGAGGTCGTCGGGAGCGAGCGAGGAGAGTGCGGCGGCCGATCCGGTCGCCAGGAACATGCGACGATCCACAGGAGGCTCCGGGATGTGCTGCTGTCGAGCGGGGTGCCCGGGAGGCGGGGTGAACCCGAGGTGTTCGGGCGCACGGCCGAACGCGGCGCGCAGCGCGGTGGCGTAGTCGCCGCGTGGCCAGCCGGGCCGGGTGGACTCCCAACGTCGGTAGGTGCGCGGCGAAACGGTGAAGTGATCGTCACGCAGAGCGACTTGTCCCGCCCTGCTGACCCCTTCGGCCGCCGCTTCCTGCGAGTACCAGCCACGCTCGATGCGCGCCACCCGCAGCTCGGTGTTCCCCTCGCCGGTGCTGGTCATCCTTCTGTCCCCCGATTGGTCGTTCTCCCACGGTAGACGTGATGTGCCCACCCCGGACCCGGTATGCGGAACCCGTGATGTGCGCGTGCCCCAATGGCCGCTGAATGGCCGGTTGTTGGACCCCGCGCAACCTGTCGCCCGGCCGTATTCGGCGGTTGACTGAGCGTCATCACTGTCCACCTGCCGGCCTGACCGCCCGACGAGACACGGATTCAGCATGGAACTGCGGGACTTACACGGGATACGCGGTGCCTGAGCCGATCAACTGGCCCCCGGGCACCCCGGACCACATCAAGAAGCCCGTCGCGGGACCGCGGTACTGCGATCGGTGCAGGACGCGCTACTGGGCCGACGAGATCCACACCTGTCCCGAACCCGAGCCCGAGCCCGAGCCAGCCGCGCACGGCGGTGATCCCCGGTGAACGGCCGCGGCACCGCCGTCGCCGCGCGGCGCGTCACGTGGGACGAGCTGCCGGGTCCCGTGCGGCGTGAGGTCGAGGCGGTGCTCGGGCCCGTCGCCGCCGCCAGGCCCTTGCCCGCCGGGTCCTCGCCCCTGACCGCGGTGCTCGAGACCCCGGCCGGGACCGTGTGCGTGGAGGGCGCGCCGCTCGACGACGGCGCACGCGCCGCCGCGTTCGAGGCGCGCGCCCACGCCGCCGCCCGCACCACGGGCATCGCCCCCAGGATGCGGGGGCGTTGGGCCGTCGGCGGCTGGCACGTCCTGGCGCACGACCACGCGCCTGGGCGCACCGCCGACCTCTCCCCCGGCTCGCCCGATCTCCCGCTGGTGGCCGCCCTGTTGGACCAGGCGTCCCTGCGGACGGGGCCCGACGCGCTGCCGCTCCTGGCCGACCGCCTGGGCGCGGGGCCCGGCGGGGCCCGCTGGCTCGCGGGCGAGTGGCTGCTGCACACCGCGCTCGCCCCTGGCGCGCTGCTGGTCGACGGCCGCCGGGCCTGGCTCCCCGACTGGTCGAACGCCGCGCGCGGGCCCGCGTGGTGCGATGTCGCCGACGCGGTGCTGTGCCTCATCGACGCCGGTCACACCCCGGCCGCCGCCCTGGACTGGGCGGCCCACCTGCCGGTGTGGTCCCACATCCGCCCCGACACGTTGACCGCCTGGACCCACGCCCGCCGCACGGCGGGCCACCACGAGCCGCCGCCCGGCGCCCTCGACGAGCTCCTGAGCCACCTCTGAGCCCGTTGAGACCTTGAGGCTGGCGGG
Organism: Streptomyces radicis; assembly: GCF_003626575.1. Lineage (GTDB taxonomy): Bacteria > Actinomycetota > Actinomycetes > Streptomycetales > Streptomycetaceae > Streptomyces > Streptomyces radicis. The sequence continues at coordinate 93,403 of NZ_RBDY01000004.1, forward strand.
GCTGGCAGGGCCCCAGCGGGAGAGCGCTCCCCGGCCATGGGCCCGTTCGCGTCCGGCCGCATGCCCAGTTGTGTTTACTTCCCGGCGATACCGGCGTAACCTGGCGCCACATCAACAGATCCGGGCAGTGAAACGGGCGTAAAACCACATGTACGCAGCAGAGCGCCAGCAGGAGATCCTGCGCCTGGCTCGCGAGGGCGGGCGCGTCGACGTGCCGTCGTTGGCCGAGGCGTTCCAGGTGACCGCCGAGACCGTGCGGCGGGACCTGAAGGTCCTCGACCGGGCCGGTCTCGTCCGCCGCGTGCACGGCGGCGCCATCCCCGCGGGCCGCCTCGACTTCGAGCCCGACCTCACCGAGCGGGACGCCGTCGCCGCCGACGAGAAGGACCGGATCGTTCGGGCCGCGCTCTCCGAGCTGCCCGCCACCGGCAGCGTGATCGTCGACGCGGGGACGACCACCGCGCGGCTGGCGGCCGCCCTGCCCGTCGACTGCGAACTGACCGTTGTCACCCACGCGTTGCCCATAGCGGCCCGGCTCGCCGACCACCCGGGGATCGCCCTGCACCTGGTCGGCGGCCGCGTGCGGCACCGCACCCGCGCCGCCGTCGACGCCTGGGCGCTGCGCGCCTACGCCGAGCTGAACGTCGACCTGCTGCTGCTCGCCACCAACGGCTTCTCCCTCGACGGCGGCCTGACCACGCCCGACCTGGCCGAGGCCGCGGTCAAGCGCGCGCTGGTGTCGGCCGCGCGCCGCACCGTTCTGCTGGCCGACTCCGCCAAGCACGGCCGCCAGCACTTCGCCCGCTTCGGCGACCTGTCCGATGTCGACCTGCTGATCACCGACAGGGGCCTGTCCCCCGAGGACGCCGCCGCGATCGAGCGGCAGGGCATCGAGGTGGTGCGCGCATGATCCTCACCGTCACCCCCAACCCCAGCCTCGACCGCACCTACGAGGTGCCCGAGCTGCGCCGCGGCGCCCTGCTCCGCGCCGACACCGACCGGGTCGAGCCCGGCGGCAAGGGCGTCAACGTCTCGCGCGCCGTCGCCGCCGCGGGCGGGCGCACGGCCGCCGTGGTGCCGCTCGGCGGGGCGGAGGGCGCGCTGCTCGCCCGGCTGCTCGACGAGCGGGGCATCGAGGTGGCGGGTGTTCCGCTCACCGGCTCCACCCGGGTCAACGTCACCCTGGTCGAGCCCGACGGCACCCTCACCAAGGTCAACGCCCCGGGGCCCGAGCTGTCCACGGCCGAGGCCGCCGCCCTGCTCGACGCCGTGCGGGCGCGCGCCGCTGACGCCGACTGGGTCGCCTGCTGCGGCAGCCTCCCGCGCGGCCCAGGCCCCGGCTGGTACGCCGAGCTCGTCGAGGCCGCGCACCGGGCCGGGACCCGGGTCGCGCTCGACACCTCGGGCGAGGCCCTGGCCGCGGCGCTCGCCGCGCGGCCCGAGCTGGTCAAGCCCAACGCCGACGAGCTGGCCGAGGCGGTCGGCCACCCGCTGGCCACGGTCGGCGACGCGGTCAAGGCCGCGGAGGAGCTGCGGGTCCGCGGCGCGGGGACCGTGCTGGCCAGCCTGGGCGCGGACGGCCAGCTCCTGGTGTCCGAGGGCGGCGCGCACTGGGGCAGTGCGCCCGTGGCCACGGTGCGCAGCGATGTCGGGGCGGGGGACGCCTCGTTGGCGGGGTTCCTGGCCGCAGGTGGGCACGGGCCCGCCGCGCTCGCCGCGGCGCTCGCGCACGGCGCCGCGGCCGTGGGCCTGCCCGGCAGCGCGATGCCGGGGCTCGCCGACCTCGACCCCGCCTCGGTGGTCACCACCGCCGACGTCCCCGTCGACCGCCCGCTGGGCGCCACCCGCGCCGGACGGCTGCCATGACCCCCCGTTTCCCCTCCCCCATGTCCCCCGTGAACCCCACGTCAACCGTGAAGCCCATATCCCCGCCCGCCGGGCGGATCGCGAGCGAAGGAGCCGCGTGATGACCGAGCTGATCACCGCGGAGCTGGTCGACCTGACCCTCTCCGCCGGTACGAAGGACGCCGCTGTCCGCGCCCTCGCCGCACGCATGGCCGCGGCGGGCCGGGTGAGCGACCTCGACGCGTTCCTCGTGGACGTGGCGGATCGCGAGGCGCAGATGCCCACGGGGCTCGAGGGCGGCATCGGCATCCCCCACTGCCGCAGCGCGCACGTGTCCGAGCCCACGCTGGCGTTCGGGCGCAGCGCCGAGGGCGTCGACTTCGGCGCGGCCGACGGACCGGCCGACCTCATCTTCCTGATCGCGGCCCCCGCGGGCGGCGACAAGGACCACCTGGGCATCCTGTCGACGCTGGCCCGCCGCCTGATGGACCCCGCGTTCACCGAGGCCCTGCGCGCCGCACGCGACCCCGAGGCCGCCGCCGCGCTGATCCGCGGCGATGAGCCGCCCGCCGAGACCGAGCCCGAGACAGAGACCGAAGTGGCTTCCGCGGACGCCCCGTTCCGCGTCGTGGCCGTCACCTCGTGCCCCACCGGCATCGCGCACACCTACCTCGCGGCCGAGTCCCTGGAGCGGGCGGGCCGGGACGCCGGGGTCGAGGTGGTCGTGGAGACGCAGGGCTCGGCCGGGTTCAACCGCCTCGACCCCGCCCTGATAGCCGCGGCCGACGGCGTGATCTTCGCCCACGACGTCGAGGTGCGCGAACGCGCCCGGTTCGCGGGCAAGCCCACCGTCGACGTCGGCGTGAAGGCGGGCATCAACCGGCCCGCCGAGCTGATCGCCGAGGTCAGGGCCCTGGCCGAGCGCGGCGGGACGAACCCCTCCGCCACCGGGGCAGCCACCGGGACCGACCCCGACGAGGGCGGCGGCGCGGCGCACGGGGAGGGCTTCGGCACCCGGCTGCGCCGCTACCTGATGAGCGGCGTCAGCTACATGGTCCCGTTCGTCGCGGCGGGCGGCCTGCTCATCGCCCTGTCGTTCGCGATCGGCGGCCACGAGATCGCCGGCGCGCCCTCCGTCGCCGACCACTTCGTGTGGACCGAGGGCGACAGCTGGGCGGCCCTGCTCAACCAGATCGGCGGCGCCGCGTTCGGCTTCCTCGTGCCGGTGCTCGCGGGCTACATCGCGTTCGGCATGGCCGACCGCCCGGGTCTCGTGCCCGGCTTCGTCGGCGGCGCGATCGCCGTCACGATCGAGGCGGGCTTCCTGGGCGGCCTTGTCGCGGGCCTGCTCTCGGGCGCGGTGGTGATGGCCATCCAACGGGCCAGGATCCCGGCCGCGTTGCGCGGGATCATGCCCGTGCTCGTCATCCCGCTGATCGGCTCGGCCGCCGTCGGCTTCCTGATGTTCGTCGTGGTCGGCGAGCCGCTTGCCGCGCTGCAACGGGCGCTCACCGACTGGCTCGACGGCCTCTCGGGGTCCAACGCGGTCGTGCTCGGCATCGTGCTCGGCGCGATGATGTGCTTCGACCTGGGCGGCCCGCTCAACAAAGTGGCCTACGCCTTCGCCGTCGGCGGCCTCGCCGAGGCCGGGGAGGGCAACCTCAAGGTGATGGCCGCCGTGATGGCCGCGGGCATGGTGCCGCCGCTGGCCATGGCGCTGGCCACGGTGGTGCGCGGCGGGCTGTTCACGCGGACCGAGCGGGAGAACGGCAAGGCCGCGTGGGTGCTTGGCGCCTCGTTCATCACCGAGGGCGCCATCCCGTTCGCGGCGGCCGACCCCCTGCGGGTCATCCCGTCCGCGATGGCGGGCGGCGCGCTGACCGGCGCGCTGTCGATGGGCTTCGACGCGACGCTGCGCGCCCCGCACGGCGGGATCTTCGTGGTGCCGCTGATCGGCGCGCCGTTCCTCTACCTGCTGGCCATCGCGGCGGGCACGGTGCTCAGCACGGCGCTGGTCATCCTGCTCAAGTCGCACCGCGCCGTTCCCGACGCGCCGGGCGCCACGCGTCAGGCCCCGGAGGAACGCGCCCCCGCCGACGCCCCCGCCACCGCGGCCCCGGCCCACTGAGCCCCCGACCACCACCCACCCGCACCCAGGAGTTGAGTCCCATGCCCGAGCGCACCGTCGTCATAGGCTCGCGCGGCGGCCTGCACGCGCGCCCCGCGTCGCTGCTGGTCAGGGCGGCCACCCGGCAGCCAGTCCCGGTCACCATCGCCCGCCGGGGGCAGGCCCCGGTCGACGCCCGCAGCCTCCTCTCGGTGCTCGCCCTGGGCGCGGGCCACGGCGAGTCCGTGGTCCTCGCGGCCGAGGGCGAGGGAGCCGAAGCGGCGCTCGCCGAGCTGGCCGCGCTCGTCGCCGACGACCTGGAAGGGCCCGCGGGCGACGCCGTCGAGGCGGGTGAGTGACGGTGCCCACCGTGCTGCGCGGCATCGGCATCGGCGGCGGCGCGGGTCATGGGCCGGTCGCGCGCATGGCGCGGCCGCCCGTTCCGCCGCCGCCGCGTACCGTTCCGCCGGTCGAGAGGTCGACCGAGGCCGCGGCGGCCCGCACGGCGCTCGCCGAGGTAGCCGCCGCGCTCGACCGGCGCGCCGCCGCCGCGACGGGGCCCGCGGCCGACGTGCTGTCCGCCCAGGCGCTCATGGTCACCGACCCGGCGCTCGCCGAGCGCGCCGAGGCGCTCGCGCTCGAAGGGGCCGACGGGCCGCGCGCGCTCACGGGCGCGTTCGGGGAGTTCCGCGCGGCGCTCGACGCGGCGGGCGGGCTGTTCGCCGAACGCGTCGCCGACCTCGACGACCTGCGCGACCGCGCCGTCGCCGCGCTGCTCGGGCTGCCCATGCCGGGGCTGCCCGACCCCGGCCACCCCCATGTCCTGGTCGCCGACGACCTGGCCCCCGCCGACACCGCGCTCCTCGACCCCGCCCAGGTCATCGCGCTGGTCACCGAGCGCGGCGGGCCCACGAGCCACACCGCCATCCTGGCCCGCGGCCTCGGCGTCCCCGCCGTCGTCGGCTGCGCGGGCGCCGACGGGCTGGCCGAGGGGCGAACGGTCCTGGTGGACGCCGCCGCCGGCACCGTCGAGGCCGACCCCGCGCCCGGCGCGGTCGACGCCGCGGCCGCGCGGGAACGCCGCCGCCGCCGCGCCGCCGAGCTGACGGGCCCTGGCCGCACCGCGGAAGGGCACGCCGTCAAGCTGCTGGTCAACCTGGGCGCGCCGCAGGAGTGGGAGGCCGCGGCGGCGGCCGAGAGCGAGGGCGTGGGCCTGTTCCGCACGGAGTTCCTGTTCCTCGACCGGGCGGACGCGCCGTCCGTGGCCGAGCAGACGGACGTCTACGCCCGGGTGTTCGCCGCCTTCACCGGGCGCCGCGCCGTCGTGCGGACCCTGGACGCGGGCGCGGACAAGCCGCTGCCGTTCGCCACCGCGGCCGACGAGCAGAATCCCGCGCTCGGCGTCCGCGGCCTGCGCACCGCGACCCGCGACCCCGGGCTCCTCGACGACCAGCTCCGCGCCCTCGCCGCGGCGGCGCGGGACAGCGCGGCCGATGTGTGGGTGATGGCGCCCATGGTGTCGCTGCCCGCCGAGGCCGCCGCGTTCGCCGAACGCGTCCGCGCCCACGGCCTGTCCACCGCGGGCGCCATGGTCGAGGTCCCCGCGGCCGCGCTGCGCGCCGACGCGCTGGCCGGGGCGTGCGACTTCCTCAGCATCGGCACCAACGACCTCTCGCAGTACGCGTTCGCCGCCGACCGCACCCTGGCGAGCCTGGCCGACCTGCTCGACCCCTGGCAGCCCGCGCTCCTCGACCTGGTGCACATGACCGCGACGGCGGGCGCCCGCCATGGCCGCCCGGTCGGCGTGTGCGGCGAGGCGGCGGCCGATCCGGCCCTGGCCCTGGTGCTGGTCGGCCTCGGCGTGACGAGCCTGTCCGCGGCCCCGGGCGCGCTCCCCGACATCAGGGCCGCCCTCGCGGCACACACCCTCGCCGAGTGCCGCGAGCTGGCCGACATCGCCCGCACATCCCCCGACGCGGCGACGGCGCGGGCCCGGGTCGGGGAGCGGGCGCGGTTCTAGAGGTGCGTGGCTTCGGGGTGGGGCGGCTACGGGCTGGATGTCCTCCCGTTCGCCGCCTGCCGACCTCGTCTTTCGTGGTGGGTGCGGGTAAAAGCTGGCACCTACGGGAGGGGGGGCGCCGGGTGACCGGCCGTCCCGGTAAACGGTAGCTCTCGCTGCTGGCCGGGACCGTTCGCCGAACGGGCGCAGCCGCGAAAGGTAGTTGACGGCCGTTTTCCCGGTGGTCGCTTAAGGTAGCGCGCACCCTTCGGGCCTGCCCTGGCCGCCCGAAGCGTTTTCAAGCCTGGCGCCCGTTGAGCTGAGGTAGCGGGCCGGTGCTTATCCGCGGCTTATGCCGGGGCGGGTGCTCTTTTCACACGGGGCACGTTCTGTTCAACACAATGTGTGCCCTGTTTCAGAAGAGACCCTGTCCTCGCGTAAGCGGGACATAAAGCCCAGCGGGCCCGCTGAACGAAGCGCACCCCCGCCCCGGACCGGCCCGCTACCTGAGCTCAACGTGCGCGCGGTGAACGACGAGAGCGGCGGCCAGGGCAGGCCCGAAGGGTGCGCGCCACCGCAACCGACCACCGGCAAAACGGCCGCCCACAAGGGACGCGGCCGCGCCCGTTCGGCGAACGGCCGCGGCCCACAACGAAAAAGCCCGGTGACCGAGACGGCCGCACACCCGACACCCCTCCCCCCGTAGGTGCCAGCTCTGACCCGCACCCACCACGAAAGCGCCACCCCGGCCGACGGCGAACGGGAGGACGTCCAGCCCGTAGCCGCCCGTCAACGCCCGCGTAGCGGGCCCGCAGGGCAACGCGCTCAGCGCTCGCCCTCCGCGAACAGCCGGGCCGCCAGGACGTTCAGGCCGTGCTGGAGGCGGCGGAAGTAGGTGGCGCGGCTCAGGTGGAGCTGGGTGGCGAGCTGCTGGTGGGTGCGGGGCGGGCCGAGGTGATAGCGGCGCAGGATCCAGCCCGCCTCGGCCTCGCCGGGGTCGGCGCTGTCGCACAGCTCCTGGACGGCGTCGCGCAGCCAGCGGCTCAGGGCGGCCGTGGTCGGGGTGCGGGGGGCGGACAGCAGGGGGCTCTTGGCGAGTTCGCGGTGGTCGCCCAGGTGGGCGAGGGCGTGGGCCACTTCGGCGCCGATCGTGCGGCTCTCGGCGCCGGTGCCCGCGGCGTCGGCCGAGCCGAGGCGTTCGAGCCACGCGGGCAGCGCCTCGCCGCGGAAGTCCTGGCTGAACACCATGGGCCGCCGCCCGCAGCGGTAGACGTCGTCGACGGTGGCGCCGTGGTCCTCGAACCGCAGCTCGTCCAGGAGGCTCTGGTACTGCGGCGTCGGGGTGGAGACCAGCAGGCGGGTGGGCCGGGACATGGTCTGGCGCAGGATGTAGCGCAGCAGCCTGGCGTGCAGGGCGGCGTCGGGGCAGAACGCGACGCCGAGGAAGAGGCCGCCGGGGCCTCCCGGCTCGGCCGAGGGCGCGAGCAGCCGGTCCGCGTGCTGCTGGAACAGCGGCTCGATGTCCGTGACGGTGCGGGCGTTGACGTCGAAGAGACCGGCGAATCCGGCGAGTTGGCCGTTGGTGTCGCGCACGAGGCGGAAGCCGCCGATGTCCGCGCGCACCCAGCGGTCGGCGAGGGCGTCGGTGCGGCGCGGGTCGAGGCCGCCGTGCTGGGCCCAGCGGCGCATCATGCGGCCGATGTCGTCCGCGTCGGCGGGCGATGCGGCGTCGACGGTGGCCGAGGGGCGGGCCGCGGGGAAGAGGGTCTCGCGCAGCCCGGTGACGCCGGTCAGGAAGAGGCTCTCCTCCATGAGCGCGGCGCGCTGGGCGACGTCGGTGGTGGCGGAGATCAGCTTCTTGCGGTAGCCGAACGCGCGGGTGCGGGTGGCGCGGTGGGTGGTGGGGCGGCGCCACTGGTGGGCGAGCTCGACGATGTGGCGGAACGGCTCGGTGACGGCGAGGCCCAACGGCGTGCGGGTGACGACGCTGAGGGCGGAGAGCGCGTCGAACCGTTCGCCGCGGGCCCGCAGCAGCGTCTCGTCGCCCGCGCCCACGGTGGCGAGCAGGGGCAGGTCGCGCCGCAGGCGCCGGTCGGGGAGCTCGCGCGCGAGCCGCCCGACGATCTCGCCCGCCATGCGGTCGGCGACGGCGCCCGGCGCGTCGGGGGCGGCTCCGGCGTGCAGGGCGCGGCAGGCGGCCGCGGCGAGCAGGGGGTTGCCCGCGGCGAGGCGGACGACGAGCCGCCTCGCGCCGGGGTCGGTGAGCTGGGCGGCGGCGGCGAGGGCGTCGATGTGCCCGTCGGGCCAGGGCCGCACGGTGAGGGTGGGGATGGCGGAGAGGGTCCACTCCGGGTGTCTGAGCAACGGGCGCCTGCTGACGAGCAGGACGGGTCGGCGGACCCTGGCCCCCGTGCGCACGGGGGCGACGGCGGCCACGGCGGCGGGCGCGTCCACGCCGTCGAGCACGAGCGGGTCGCGGGTGTCGTCGGCGAGCGCGGCCCGCACCGCGTCGCCCGCCCCCGACGGCGCGAGGTCCGGCGACGCGAGAGGCGCGAGGTCCGGCGGCGCGAGGTCGAGGACCGTCGCGGCACCGATCCGCCCGGCCAGCCAGGACTTGCCAGAGCCGAGCGGGCCCGTCAGGTTGACCACGGGGTGCGCGGCCAGCGCGGCGCGCACGCCCTCGGGCGTGGCCGGGTACGGCGAGGACGGCGGTGGTGTCTCCCCCATGTGCTGCTTGCCCCCTCGGGACGGCTGGTGAACGGAGGGTGCGGTGCGATGCGGTGCGGTGCGGTGCGGGCCCACCCTAACGACCCGCCCCGACGACCGCGCGCACGATGTGAGACGGATGTGAGACCCGACGGGCCCGCGCGCTCAGTACGTTGGGAGGGTTCCGGCCTGACCTGACGCCAGGAGACCGGGGAGGACCCGTGGACACGCACACCATGTCGGTGCTCGGCCTGTCCGGTACCGAGGAGGACATCTACCGTCACTTCCTGCGCAACCCGAGGACGTCGCCCGCCGACATCCATGTGCTGCTGCGCTCGGACCGTGAGGCCGTGTCGGAGGCGCTGCGGCGGCTGCGGTCGCTGCGGCTGCTGCACGGGGACGAGGCGAGCACCTGGGCGGCCGAGCCCGATGTGGCGGTGCCGCGGCTGGCGGAGGAGCGCCTCGAGGACCTGCATCGGCAGATGCGGCAGGTGACGAGGACGCGGCCGATCGTGCTTTCGCTGCAACGGGACAGGACCGCCGCCGACCCCGCGGGCCCCGCGCCCGGGATCGAACGCCTCGAGGATCTGCGGCAGGTGCGCAACCGGATCGACGACCTGGCGTTCTTCGCGCACGACGAGGTGCTGGCGGCCGAGCCGTACGACGCGCTGTCGAAGGAGAACATCGCGCACGCGCGGGCGCTCGACCTGCGCTGCCTGAGCCGGGGCGTGCGGATCCGGAACCTGGTGCGCCGTGCCACGCTCGACGACCCGGTGACGTTGAGCTATCTGCGGGAGTTGAACGCCCATGGCGCGCGGATCAAGGTGGCCGACGCGTTCTCCGAGCTGATCCTCGTCTACGACCGGCACACCGCGCTGGTGCCGATCGATCCGGGGAACACCGCGCGGGGCGCGCTGTGCGCGCGGGAGAGCGGTCTCGTGGGCAACATCGTGACGCTCTTCGAGCGACTGTGGGACGCGGCGCGGGACTTCGCCGAGCTGGTGGACGCCGGGGCCGAGCAGACGCCCGAGCTGTCGGGGACGCAGCGGGACGTCCTGTCGCGCATGTGCGCGGTGAGCAAGGACGAGACGGGCGCCCGGCAGGTGGGCGTCTCGCTGCGCACCTACCGGCGGCACATCGCGGACCTCATCCAGCTGCTCGGCGCGGAGAACCGCGCCCAGGCCGCGCTGCTGGCGCGCGAGCGCGGCTGGGTGTGAACCCCGCCCCCCGACGAACGGCGGGGTTCAGGGCGGGGGTTCGAGGCGCCAGCGGCGCAGGGCGGGGGCGGTGGCGAGCGCGGCGCCGACCACGGCCCTGATCTCGTCGGGCGACGCGCCCGGCGCGGCGATCGACAGGCCGATCCGGTCGGGCTCGGCGTGGTGGCGGTAGTGCCAGCGCCCCGGCAGCAGGCTCAGCAGCCTGACGACGGCGATCTCCCCGTGGTCGGCGTCGGGGGCCACGACGCGCAGCACGATGTGGGCGTCCATCAGGGGGTCACCGCCGTCCGGTCGGGCCCGAGCGCGGGCAGCGGCAGGCCGAACTCGCGGCGCAGCGCCGAACGGGCCGCGAGCAGGCCGCACATGCCGTGCACGCCGGGGCCCGGCGGGGTCGCGGCCGAGCACAGGTAGACGCCGGGCAGCGGGGTGCGGTACGGGTCGACGCGGGCGGCGGGCCGGAGAACGCTCTGCCGCAGGGTGACCGCGCCCGTGCCGATGTCGCCGCCGACGTAGTTGGCGTTGTAACGGGCCAACTCCGCGCCGGAGACGCCGCGTTGGGCGAGGATCGTGTCGGTGAAGCCGGGTGCGTACCGCTCGATCGCGGCGCGCACGAGCGGCAGCGGGTCGCGTTCGTCGCCGGGCGGGAGGTGGGCGTAGGCCCAGACGGGGCGGCGTCCGGGGCGCGCCCGTGACGGGTCGGTGACGGCCGGGTCGACGACCAGGACGAACGGCGTCCCGGTGGCCAGGCCGCGGGCGTTGGCCGTCTCCTGGCGGTGGATGGCGGGGGCGGGGCCGCCGAGGTGGACCGTTCCGGCGCGGCCGACCGCGGGGTCGGCCCAGGGGATGGGCTCGGAGACGAGGAAGTCGGCCTTGCCCGCGGCCGGGCCGTAACGGTAGCGGGCCAGGGCGCGGGCGTAGCGGCGCGGCAGCGCGTCGCCGCCCATGGCCAGCAGGGCGGTGGGCGAGACATCGAGCAACACGGCGCGGGCTTCGGAGAGTTCCCGCAGATCGGTGATGGCGTGCCCGGTGTGCAGGGTGCCGCCGTGGGCGCGGATGTCGTCGGCCATGGCCTCGGCGACGCGGCGGCTGCCGCCGCGCGGCAGCGGCCAGCCCGTGGTGTGCGCGAGGTGGGCCATCAGCAGGCCGATGGCGGCGCCCGGCAGGGAGGGCAGGGGCCCGACGGCGTGCGCGGCGGCGCCCGCGAGCAGGGCGGGCGCCCGTTCGCCGCGGAACGCGCCGGTGGCCCACGGGGTGCCGTGGCGCAGGACGCGGGGCAGCAGGGCCGGGGCGGCGCGCAGCCCGGTGGGGCGGCGCATCCCCGAGAGCAGGAGGTCGGTCACCTCGGTGGTGCGGGCGACCAGGGGGGCCATGAGGCGCTGCCAGCGCTGGCCGTCGGCGCCCAACTCGGCTGCGGTGGCGTCCAGTTCGCGATGGGCCAGGGCGGCTGGGCCGCCGTCGAGCGGGTGCGCGTAGGCGATCGGGGCGTGCAGCAGCTCGACGTCACGGGTGGCGAGGTCGAACGCGCGGAAGAAGCGGGAGGCCGCGGCCATGGGGTGCACCGCGGCGCACACGTCGTGGTGGATGTCCGGGTCGAACAGCGCGGCGCCGCGCAGGCCGCCGCCCAGGGTGTCGGCCGCCTCGTGCACGGCGACCCGGAGTCCCGCGCGGGCGAGGGTGACGGCGGCGGCCAGGCCGTTGGGGCCACTGCCGACGACGGCGGCGTCCACGGTGCTCATCGGGGGTGTGCCTCCTCGTCCTTCACTGCCAGCCGTTGGCGCTCGGGTCGGTGTCGGGGCCGTCCTCGTCGTCACCCTCGCCGCCACCGTCACCGTCACCGTTGTCGCCACCGTCGCCGTTGTCGCCGTTGGTGCCGCGGTCGGCTCTGTCCCGGTCGAGGCGCTCGCTCGCGTTGTCGGTGGCGCTCTCGTCGGCGTGCGCGGCGAGGGCGCCAGGGCCCGTGACGGCCAGCGCGGCCAGGGCGAGCGCGGCGAGCGGGCGGGCGACGCGGGCGGTGGCGGCGCGGGGGGAACGCTTCATGTCGGGGCTCCTGCCTGGGACTTCGGGTGGTGTGCGGTGGGTTTGCGGGTCTCTTCGATCGTCCCCCTGGCCGGTGCGGCGGGCCAGGCTCGCCGGTGGCAGCAGGCTGCACCGCGGGCACAGGATGCTGCCGTTCCCTTCGGGCTCAGGCCGCCGCCCGCGCGCCGTCGAGCTGGGCGGACGCCAGTCGCCGGTAGAGCGCGTCGCGCGCCATCAGGTCGGCGTGGCGCCCGGTGGCGCGCACCCGCCCTTCCTCCATCACCACGATCCGGTCGGCGTCGGCGACGGTGGAGATGCGGTGGGCGATGGCGACCACGGCGCAGCGCCCCGCGATGCGGCGCAGGCTGGCGCGCAGCGCGGTCTCGGTGTCGGAGTCGAGCTGCGACGTGGCCTCGTCGAGCAGGATGACATCGGGCCTCTGGAGCAACGCCCGTGCGATGCACAGCCGTTGACGCTGCCCGCCGGAGAGCCCCACGCCCTGGTCGCCGAGGTGGGTGTCGAGCCCGTCGGGCAGCTCGGCGATGACCTCGGTCAGCCCGGCGAGGTCGATGGCCTCGCGCAGCTCCTCCTCGGTCGTGTCGGGCGCGGCGTAGCGGATGTTCTCGCGCAGGGTGCCGCGCAGCGCGGGGGTGTCCTGCTGCACATAGCCGACGCGGCCCCTGACCTCGGCCAGCGGAAGGCCCGCGATGTCGCGCCCGGCGAGCAGGACCGTGCCGTCCTCGGGCCGGTAGAACCGTTCGATCAGCTGGAACGCCGTGGTCTTCCCGGCGCCCGAGGGGCCGACGAGGGCGGTCAGGCCGCGCCGGGGCACGGTGAACGAGACGCCGTCGAGCACGGCGCGTCCCCCGTAGCCGAACCGCACCCCGCGGAACTCCACGGCGGGCGCGTCATCGCCCGCCGACGCGGGGGCGAGCGCGGGGCGTCGGGACTCGGGCGTCTCCTCCTGGGGCAGGGAGGCCAGCTCGTCGACGCGCTGGATCGCGGCCCTGCCCTGCTGGTAGGCGCCGATGGAGAGGAAGACCAGCACGAGCGGCGACACCAGGTAGAAGAGGTACATCACGAACGCGGTGAAGTCGGCGGCGGACAGCGAGCCGGTCGCGACGCGGGCCATGCCGACGCCCATCACGGCGGCCAGGGAGACCTGGAGGCCGACGTTCATCGCGGGGGTGAGCATCGCGTCCAGGGCGCTGACGCGCACGCCCGAGGCGCGGGCGCGGTCCGCGAGCCGCGCGAGCCTGGTCTGTTCGCGCCCCTCGGCCCCCGCCGCCTTGACGGTGGTGAGGGCGGACAGGACGCGTTGCAGATCGGCGCCGAACGCGCCGGTGTCCTCGCGGTTGACCAGCGCGTGGCGGCGCAGGCCACGGGCCAGCGACACCGAGCCGAGGCTCGCGGCGCCCAGGCAGCCGACCGCGACGAGCAGCAGCCACACATCGATCCACGCCATCAGCACGACGCCGCCGACCACGGTCAGGCCGTTGACGACGAGCTGGGCCAGGCTCTGGGTGAGCGCGATCTTCACCAGCGACGTGTCGGAGACCAGGCGGGTCTGCACATCGCCCTGCCGCTGCGCGTGCAGGCTGGCCAGGTCGGCGCGGAGCACGCGGCCCGAGAGCAGGACGCGGGCGTCGCGCACGATGTTCTCGCCCGCCCGGCCGATGAGATAGCCCTGGCCCGCGGAGAGCACCGCGTCGGCGACGAACAGCGCGGCCAGGAGCACCACGAACCCCGCGACCGGGTCGCCGAGCCCCACGGCCTCGATGAGGTCGGAGACCACGAAGGGCTGCACCAACGCGGACACCACCCCGGCGATGCCGAGACCCACGCCGCCGAACAGCAGCCCGCGGTGGCGGCGCGCGGCGCCGCGCACGGTGCCGCGCTCCCGCGCGGGGCGGGTCAACGCGGGGACGGGCGGGGAGAGTTCGACGGTGGACGGTTCGGGGGTGGACGGTTCGGGGACGGGCAGCTCGGCCGTGGACAGTTCAGCGGTGGTCATGGGGGCCGTCCTCGGTGGGGCGGGTGTACCGGCTGACATACAGCGGGCTGTCGTCGGCGAACGCCGTGCCCGCCCAGTCGGCGTGCCGGGACACCGGGACGAGGCCCGCGGCGGCGGCGTACGCGTCGACCTCGCCCGGGGTGGTCAGGCGGCTCAGCTCGCTGCCGACCCTGACGGTCCCGGCCTCGTGCCACAGGTGGGAGGCGTGCCACAGGCCGCCGCCCGGCAGGAGCGTCGAGTAGGTCTGGAGCCCCGTGCCGGGCTCGGGGTAGGGCGCGAACCAGGTGGCGCGGGCGCGGCCCTCGTGCAGGCCGTGGACGAACGCGGGGTTGTGCGTCTCGACGACCAGGGTGCCGCCCGGCGCCAGCTGGCGGGCGGCGACGGCGATCGCGGCGCGCTGGTCGGCCGGGTCGAGCAGCATCGACAGGGTGGCGCACACGCAGTAGACGAGGCCGTAGGTCGCGCCGTCGGCCCACGCGCGGATGTCGCCGTGCATGGGCGTGACGGGCGCGGCCGTCGTCGCGATGGCGGCGCGCAGCCGGTCGAGCATCTCGGGCGACGAGTCGACGCCGACGATGTCGCCGGTGCGCTCGGCCAGCGGGACGGCGATGCGGCCCGTTCCGACGCCGAGCTCGAGGGCGCGGCCGCCGGGGTGCCACTCGGCGAGGCGGCGGACGGCCAGGTCCGCCTGGGTGTCGCGCGGGAAGAGGCGGTCGTAGAAGTCGGCGAACTCCCGCCCGTAGCCGCTGTCCTGGACCGTCTCGGGGGCTTCGGGGGCTTCGGGGGCTTCGGTGACGTCGGGGGCAGTGGTCATGGCCGGCCCGCCTCTCGCGGCATGGGGGTGTAGGGGGAGACGAACACGACCTCGGGCTCCTCGCTCTCGTCATAGCCCGCCGTGCGGACCAGCGTGAACTGGAATCCCTTGACGTCGCGGCGCCCCGACCGTTCGACCTCGTCGGCCAGGTAGGCGCGCAGGAGGCGGTAGGCGGGGACGTGCACGGCGTGCGAGAAGCCCTTGTCGAGCGCCTGGATGACCTCGCTGCCCAGGTCGAACACGGCCTTCTCGGGGCGGCGCCCGGGGAACCACGCGATCTGGTGCGGCATGCGCCCCGCGATGACCTCGACGGGGCACCACTCGGAGGTCTCGCCCGCGTGGGACAGCGTCCGGTAGTGGAACTGGAAGTCGTGCTGCGCCGGATTGGGCGCGAAGAAGCGCCAGTTGGGGAAGAGCGCGGAGAAGGCGTCCCAGCGCATGACCCGGCCGAACGCGGGGTTGGGGTGCTGCGAGCAGACCGTGCCGAGCAGCGCGAGCCCCGCGGCGACGCGGAGGGCGGCGCCCGGCCCCCTGAACGGCCGGGCCAGCGCGGCCAGGGCGGCGCGCGGCGGGTCGACGGCGGTCATCGGGCCGGTCATCGGGCCGGTCATCGGGACTCCGTTTCGATGGCGAAGGGCAGGGGCCCGGCGGTCGGGGCGGCGGCGTTCACGGGAGCGTCGTGCGCGGCAACGGCGTTCGACTCCGCGAGGAAGCCGCGGATGTGGCCGACGACCTCGGCGGCCAGCCGGGGCTCGGTGAGCAGCCCGTCGTGGTCGGCGCCCTCGACGACCACGGAGCGCACCACGCGCCCGGGGCGCCGGTGGGCGTCCGCGATCTCCTGGTGCATCAGCAGCTGGTCGGGGTCGCGGTCCACGGTGTGCTGCGCGGAGACGACCAGGGCGTTGCTGTCCTGCGGGCGCAGCGGGCCCTCGTGGGCGCGGAACTCGATCTCGGTGGAACGCCATTCGCGCGTCGCGGCGCGCCACATGCGGGCGTCCGCGTAGGCGGCCATGGCGGGGCGGCGGACGGCGGCGGGCAGGTTGTCGACCCAGGAGGGGCGGGACAGCAGGATGCCCATCCCGGCACGCAGGCTGACGCCGAACGTGCGCAGCGCGCCGCCGACATACGCGGCTCCGCTGCCCTGCTGGCTCGAGCGGTTGAGCTCGTCGGGGTGCGAGGCGTCCAGGTAGACCACGCCGCGCAGCCGTTCGCCGAGGCGGTGGGCGGCCCTGCGGGCGATCTCGCCGCCGAGCGAGTGGCCGACCAGCACGACAGGGCGGCCTTCGGGGAGCGCGCCGTCGACCAGGTCGACCAGGTCGTCCACCGACTCGCGCAGCGTGTAGGCGCCGCGCGCGACGCGGCGGCTCGGCCCGTACCCGGCCCTGTGGTAGGTGAGCCACCCGGCGCCGCCGCCCTCGCCCGCGCCCCCGCCCGCGCCCGCGCCCGCGCTCTCGCTGAACGCCTGGGCGTACCAGCCGAAGTGCATCGGCGTGGCCGCGAGGCCGTGCACGAAGACCAGCACCGGGTCGCCGTCGCCCGCCCCCGGCGTTCCGCGGAAGCGCAGGACGTTGCCGTGCCGGGTGGTGACGGTCCCGGTGCCCGGGCCCGCGTCGGTGACGCGCAGCCGCCGCGCGGCGGCGACCGCGCCCGCGGCCACCGTTCCCCCGGCGGCGAGCAGCCCGGCGACCGGCAGCATCCGGTCGTCGCGGCCCGCGACGGCGGGGTGGCTGCGGGGCGTGCTGGTGTAGGCGACGGCCGGGTGCATCGCGGTGAACGACGTGACGAACCGGCCGAGGCCCATCACGAAGCCGTTGGCGACGTGGAACGACGCGGCCGACGCGAGCACCGGCCTGGCCAGCCGCCCGCCCCTGGCGTAGAGGACGGGGAACAGGCACTCGAGCGCGAGCACGCCGTGCGCCACCGTCCGCGCGGCGCGCGGATATCGCTGAGTGAGCCGCCACAGGTGGCGCTCGCCGTAGGTGCGGGTGCGCAGCACGCCGCCGAGCGCCGAGCCGTCACGCCAGTCGGCGCCGAGCAGCTTGACCCAGCCGGAGACGAGGTAGGAGAGGTTGGACTGGAGGGCGATGTACCACAGCAGCGCGTCCTGTGCCTGGGGCGAGCCGGAGAGCCTGGCGAGCCCGGTGGCGACCTGGACGAGGCCCGACGCCTGGTCGGAGCCGTCGGTGCCGTAGCGCTGGGTGGGGTAGAGCAGGGAGTTGCTCGCGCCGAGGAAGAGGTCGGCGGCGCCGCGCCACCGGCCGCCGCCCGGCAGCATGAGCCCGGCGGCGGTGGCGACGCGGGCGGCGTGCAGCGCGCGCGTGGACCACGGGTGCGCGGCGGTGTCGAGCGCGCGGCGCAGCGGGCGGCCGCGCGCGGCGAACGCCTCGCGCGCGACGGCCCAGTCGTTGAGGCCGCGCGGGCCGGTGTGGCGGCGGTTGGCGAGGTACTCGAGGCTGCCGACGAGCGTGGTCGCGGCGGCCAGCCGCTCGGAGGCGCCGAGCGCCTGCGAACGGGTCAGCGGCACGGGTCCGAGCAGCGCGGACAGTGCCGAACGGGCTTGCGGGGGAAGGTTTTTCATGGCGAACGGCCTCCGGGCTCGGTGGTTCGTCTGCGCGGTGGGCGGGTCGGCGCCCGCCGGGGCCCGGCCCGGCCCGCGCCGGGCGCGGGCCGGACCCCGGGGGTCGTGAGAGGGGTCGTCAGAGAGGGGCGTCAGAGGGGGGTCGTCAGAGGGCGGGGCGGATGGGCCCGCCGTTGCGGCCCGCCTCGAAGGCGTTGAGCATCGCGTAGCCGATCGCGAGCCCGGCCACCACCGCGGGGGTGGACAGAACGGGCTTCTGCCGCGCGGAGATCCAGCCGCGCGGGTCGTCGACGGCGACGGTGGCGAGGGCGGACGAGTCGTACAGGCGACGGCTCTGATCGTTCATGGTGCTCCTTCTTCCTTGACGGGTCAGTTCTCGACCGGGCGGATGTCGCCGACGACCTGGCACGCCGCGAAGCCGATGCCGACGCCCGCGGCGAAGGCGAGGGCGATCGTCGGGGTGGCCATGACGGGCTGGGCGGTGGCCGGGACCCGGCCCGCGGCCCCCTCCTTCAGCTCGGACATGGCGGCCAGGTCGGCGGGCAGCTGCGAAACGGGCATGGCGGACATGGAGGTCTCCTTCTCCTGATGGTTTTCCGGTGGGTTCTCTGGTGGGTTCCGGTGGGTTCCGGTGGGTTCTCTTGCGGGTGAGCTCGTGCCGGGTGAGCCGGGTCGCTCAATCGCTCGGGCGGATCGGGCCGATGACATCGGCCACCCAGGCCACCGCCCTGGCGGCGCCCAAGGCCGCGGACGCGGCGGCGCACGAGGTGGACGTCACGGGCAGCAGCGTCGGCGGGGCCTGCCCCGCGTCGTCCTCCCGCAGCCGGGGCAACGCGGCCAGGTCCGCGGGCAGTCGCGCGACGGTCACGAACGTCTCCTCTTCTCTTCTCACGAGCGGGATCAGCTCAGGACGGGGCGCGTGTCGCCGACCGTGATGGCGATCGCGACCGTGACGCACGCCTGGCCGCTGGTCAGGACGGACGTCACGGGCACCGCGCCGACGGGCGGGCGCCCGGCGTCGTCCTCCCGCAGCGCGGGCGACGCGGCCAGGTCCCCGGGGAGTCGGGCGACGGACATGGGCCTTCCCTTCCGGGTCACTGGGTGGGGCGGATCTCGCCGACGATGCGGCCTGCGGCGTAGGCGATGACGATGGCGCCCGCGGCGCCGACGATCACCGGGGTCGCCGTGACCGGCAACGCGCCTCGGGTGACCCGGCCTTCGGCGTGCTCGTCGAGCGGGCCGGGGTCCAGCTGGGGGATGCGCACGGATGCCCTCCTCAGGGACAGGGATGCGTGGGATGCGGAACGGTCCTGCCGTCCCGTGCACACCACGATGGCGGCGGGCGACCCGCCGCGGGGCTCTCCGGGCTGGCACGAGGCTGCAACCCCCCGGCAGCAACGTGCAACGCGCGACGCGAAGCGCGACGCGAAGCGCCCGCGTCCTCCGGGGGACGCGGGCGCTCGGGGCGTGGAACCTCAGCCGGTGGCGAGGAGTTCGAGGGTGTCGACCACGCGGTGGGAGAAGCCCCACTCGTTGTCGTACCAGGCGACCACCTTGACATGACGGCCCTCGACGCGGGTGAGGGCCGAGTCGAAGATCGCGGAGGCGGGGTTGCCCGTGATGTCGGAGGAGACGAGCGGGTCGTCCGAGTACTCGAGGATCCCGGCGAGCGGCCCCTCGGCCGCGGCCCGGTACGCCGCCAGCACGCCGTCGCGCGTCACGTCGCGGGCGACGGTCGTGTTGAGCTCGACGATCGAGCCCACCGGGACGGGCACGCGGATCGAGTCGCCCGACAGCTTGCCGTCGAGGCCCGGCAGCACGAGGCCGATCGCCTTGGCCGCGCCCGTCGTCGTCGGAACGATGTTGACGGCGGCCGCGCGGGCGCGGCGCGCGTCGCGGTGGGGGCCGTCCTGGAGGTTCTGCTCCTGCGTGTAGGCGTGCACGGTCGTCATGAACCCGTGCTCGATGCCCGCGAGTTCGTCGAGCACCGAGGCGAGCGGCGCGAGCGCGTTGGTCGTGCACGAGGCGTTGGAGACGATCGTGTGCGCGGCCGGGTCGTACGCGTCGGTGTTCACCCCGAACGCGAGCGTCACGTCGGCGCCCGCCGACGGCGCGCTGACGAGCACCTTGGCCGCGCCCGCGTCGAGGTGCGCGCGGGCGGCGTCGGCCGACGTGAACCGGCCGGTCGCCTCGAGCACGACGTCGACGCCGAGCTCGGCCCACGGCAGCCGCGCGGGATCGCGCTCCGCGAGCACGACGATGCGGCGCCCCTCGACGACGAGGGCGTCCCCTTCGACGGTCACCGGGCGGCCGAGCCGCCCCGCGGTGGTGTCGTAGGCGAGCAGCCGCGCGAGGGCGGCGGGCTCGGTGAGGTCGTTGACGGCGACGACCTCGAGGGCGCTCTCGCGCTCGAGCAGCGCGCGGAGCACGTTGCGGCCGATGCGGCCGAATCCGTTGATGGCGATGCGGGTCATGTGCGGTGTCCCTTCCTCTCGCCGCCAGGGTCGCGCGCGGCGCCCGGCGGTGACAGCGGCGGAAGCGCCCACATTCGCAAGGATCGCGCCAGGCGGCCCGCTACCCACCCCGGGCGAACGTGCGGCGGTACTCGGTCGGCGTCGTCCCGAGGGCGCGCTTGAAGTGCAGCCGCAGGTTGGCGCCGGTACCGAGGCCGACCTCGGCGGCGATCAACGCGTCGACGACGGCGCGCGGCGGATCGTCGCGGTCGCCCTCGCCCGCGCCCTGACACACCGTCTGTGGGCGGGACGGGGGAGCACCGAGTTCTACACTGTTGTAGAAGTAGCCTTGTCCATCGATCGGGAGCTCTCTGCCATGGCCTTGTGGGATCGCATCAAGGAATCGGCGTCGTCGTTGCAGGACCAGCTGAACGCCAAGAAGAACGACCTCAAGAGCGGCGCCTTCAGGGACGCGAGCATGGCGATGTGCGCGCTGGTGGCCGCCGCCGACGGGTCCATCGACCCCGTCGAACGTCACCGGGTGGCCCAGCTGATCGCCACCAACGAGGTCCTCCAGAACTTCCCCGCCGACGACCTCCAGCGGCGCTTCGACGCCTACCTGGACAAGCTGACGGCCGACTTCGAGTTCGGCAAGGTCAGCGTGTTGCAGGACATCGCCAAGGCGAAGAAGAAGCCCGCGGAGGCCCGCGCGGTGATCCAGATCGGCATCGTCATCGGCGGCGCCGACGGTACGTTCGACCACCAGGAGAGGGCCGTCGTCCGCGAGGCGTGCTTCGCCCTCGACCTGCCGCCCACCGAGTTCGACCTCTGAGACATCCCCTCCTGGGGCGCGGGCGGGGCGCGCCTCAGGAGGGTGTCGCGGCCCTGAGGATCAGAACGAGGGCGGTCGCGGCGTTGAGCGCCGACACGGTCGAGACGGCCGCGCCACCGGCGGCCACCCACGCGGCCAACGCGGTCGGCATGTGCGCCGGGGGCCAACTACGCGCGGGCGGCCCCTCGTCGAGCAGGGCCGCGACCCTCCGCGGCACGGGCCCAGGCGCCGCGAGGGCGGGAAGCGGCGGGGACGGCGCGTCCAGGGACACCAGCGCGGCCCGGCCGACCGCGCGCGCCACCAGCCGCCGGTCCCCCACGACGTCGGCGGCGTCCTCGTCGGCCCAGCGCTCCGCGCAGTGGGCCACCGCCGTCCGCAGCGGGCGCAACAGCGGCTGGGCCCGCGCCGCCAGGCGCGCCAGCAGCAGATAACGGTGGTGCCGCCCGGCCAGGTGCGCCCGCTCGTGGGCGAACAGCACCCGCCGCTCCGGCCCGGTCAGGCAGTCCAGCATCGCCGTCGAGGCGACGATCCGGCCGCGTCCCGCCCCGCGCCGCCCCGGCAACGCGTAGGCGTAGGGCCGGGGATCGGACAGCACGACCACCGGGGACGCGGGCATCCCCGCGAGCGCCGACTCCATGTCGCGGCGGACCCGGCGGTGGCGCCACAGCGCGTGGCCGCAGGCGATGACCACGGCGACGAGCGCCGGGATGGCCGCTCCTCCGACGACGCCGGCGAACGGCACCGCCTCCCGCACCTCGGGGTCCGACCAGCCGTCAGGCAGTGGATTCCCGGGGACCTGGGCCGTGCCCACGATCATGAGCAACGTCAGGCACAGGGTGCTGCACAGCGCCAGGACGACGGCCACGCAGGTCAGCAGCCAGGTCGCCGTCCGCGGGTGCAGGTGCTGCTCGGCCAGCCGCGCGATCGGCCACGCCGTCAGCGGCAGCACGAGCGGCAGGAACACGAAGACGCCCAACGCCTCACTCCCCCGGCGCGGGATCCGCCGAGCCCAACAGGTGGCGCAGCACGCGCTCGTCATCGGGCGAGAGCGTGTCGACGAAGCTGGCCAGCACCGCCTCCCGGTCCGGCTGCCCGTCGAGCACCCGGCGCATCCGCAGCGCCGCGAGCCGCGACACCTCCGCGGCCGGTCGCCACAGATAGGCGCGCCCGGCCCGCTCGCGGGTCACCGCCTGCTTGGCCAGCAGCCGCGACAGGATCGTCATCACCGTGCTGTAGGCCAGGTCGCCACCGAGCCGCTCCTGCAACCACACCGCCGTCACCGGCCCCGGCGCCGCGCGCAGCGCCGACAGGACCAGCGCCTCCAACTCGCCCTGTCCTCGCCTCAGCAGGGGCGACTCCCCGTGGGGACCCGGCGCACCGTGAGCCGTCACACCTTCTCCCTTCGCCGCGGAGCGCATCCATCGTACGGAGCGGTGGAAGGCCGGAGGGCCCACCGGGCTTAGTTCTACAGTGTTGTAGATTTTGGAGCCCCTATCGCTACACATGGAACGACAGGAGTGATCGACATGGGTGTCTCGCTGTCCAAGGGCGGCAACGTCTCGTTGAGCAAGGAGGCGCCGGGCCTGACCGCCGTGCTCGTCGGCCTTGGCTGGGATGTGCGGACGACGACCGGCGCGGACTACGACCTGGACGCCAGCGCGTTGATGCTCACCGGCACCGGCAAGGTGGCCTCGGACCAGCACTTCGTGTTCTACAACAACCTGACGAGCCCGGACGGCTCGGTGAAGCACACCGGCGACAACCTCACCGGGGAGGGCGAGGGCGACGACGAGAGCATCCTGGTCGACCTGGTCGCCGTCCCGCCGGAGATCACCGGCGTCGTCTTCCCCGTCTCCATCCATGACGCGAACGCGCGGGGCCAGAGCTTCGGCCAGGTGCAGAACGCGTTCATCCGGGTCGTCAACCAGGCGGACGGCCGCGAGCTCGCCCGCTACGACCTGAGCGAGGACGCCTCGACCGAGACGGCCATGATCTTCGGCGAGCTGTACCGGCATGGCGCCGAGTGGAAGTTCCGCGCGGTCGGGCAGGGCTATGCCTCGGGCCTCGCGGGGATCGCCGCGGACTACGGCGTCGGCGTCTGACGCGCCACGGCTCCCCCTCCCGGGGGCCATGGGCCGAGGGAGGGGGTCAGTCCTCCTCGGGGTCCAGCTCGAAGGTGAAATATATGCTCAACACGTGGGGCTCGTCCTCGTCATGATCGAAACCCCATGACACATCGACAAGAAACACGTCGTGCGCCGCGATCCACTCGTGGGCCTTTCTGAAGGCGTCGGCGGCGGTCACGGCCGGGAACAGCTTCCTCGCCATCGGATGCACCTGGGTCTCGGCGTCCGAATCGTCGAACCCCTCCGGAACATCCAGGCGCAGGCCGGGATCGAGCTTCATGGACGACACCCTTCCCCCTCGGTCGAGCGGTGCGCGTCGCAGAGGCGTGTCCTCTCCGTCCTCATCAGCACCACTACCCCCTATGACCGCCGCACCCGGCGAAAAGGTTGCCTCGTCGATCACACGGAGCATCCACGTAACGTCGCACGGCACATCACACCGAACACCGCCGCCCGCGCCGCCCCACGCGGCGCGGGCCGCGCGCGTCACGAGGCCGCGCACCGTCAGGAGGCCGCGCACCGTCACGAGGCCGCGCGCCGTCACGAGGCCGCCGCGCCCCGTCAGGAGGCCGAGCCGGACCCCCCGGCGCGGCGCTTGCGCGGGGCGGCGGAGCGGGGTGGCTGGGCGCGCATGTGGTCGCGGACGCGGGTCATGACGTCGCCGAGCCGCCGCAGGTCGCCGTCCGACAGGGGCTCGAACAGCAGCCGTTGGACGACCTGGATGTGCCCCGGCAGAACGCCGTTGACCAGGGCGACGCCCTTCTCGGTGATCGTCACCAGGGTGGCGCGTTCGTCGTCGGGGCTCGGCCCGCGCGTGATGAGCCCGGCCTTCTCGAGCAGCCCGGCCTGATAGGTCAGGCCGCTGCGGCTGTAGACGACGCCGTCGGCCAGGGCGGTCATGGTCAGCCGCCCCTCGGCGGCGGCGAGGCGCGTCAGCACCTGGAACTGCACGGAGCTCAGGCCGCCTTCGGCGCGCAGCTGCTGCTCGATGTGGTGCTGGAGCAGGCTCACGGCTTCCATCAGCGCGAAGTAGGCCCCCAGCCGCTGGGGATCGGGCGCATGGGCGCCAACGTCGATGAGGGGGCCGGTCATTGCTCCCAGAATACCCGCATCTGGCGGGACCTCGCCCGGTTGCGTTTCGAATTCGAAGCACCTTACGATGGCCGCAGATGCTTCGACTTCGAAGCGTCTGCGGCGCGGCCGACGCGCGTGAGGACGGGGAGAGAAAGGCAGGGAGCATGAAGGCAGTGCGTTACCACGCCTATGGCGACAGCGATGTCCTGGTCCACGAGGAGGCGGACCGGCCGGAGGCGGGCGACGGGCAGGTCGTGGTGCGGGTGTCCGGCACGTCGCTCAACCTCCTCGACGTCGCCATCCGCGCGGGCATCCTGCGGGACATGGTGCCGGTGACGTTCCCGCACATCCCGGGCTGCGACCTGTCCGGGGTCGTCACCGAGGTGGGCACCGGCGTGCACGGCTGGCGCGCGGGCGACGCGGTCGTGGCGTTCCTCCCGGCGGAGGCGCAGGGCGCGGCGGCCGAGTATGTCGCCGCGCCCGCCGACGCGCTGGCCGCCGCGCCCCGCACGGTCGAGCTGGCCGACGCCGCCGCGCTGCCCCTGGCGGGGCTGACGGCGTGGCAGGCGCTGTTCGAGTACGCCGGGGTGAAGGCGGGGCAGAGCGTCCTGATCAACGGCGCGGGCGGCGGGGTCGGCGGGTACGCCGTTCAACTGGCGCGGCGCGCCGGTGCGTCCGTGACCGCGACCGCCAGCGCGCGCAGCGTCGAACGCGTCCGCTCCTACGGCGCGGACCGGATCGTCGACCACACCGCAACGCCCCTCGCCCGGGCGGTGGCCGGGCAACGGTTCGACGTGGTGCTGCACCTCGTCCGCAACAGCCCTGAGGAGACCGCGCGGCTGGCCGAACTCGTCGCCGAGGGCGGGGCGTTCGTCAGCACCACGACGCCGGGGCCCGAGAACGCGGGGCGCGGGGTGCGCGTCGAGCAGGTCATGGTGCGTGGCGATGCCGCTCAACTCGCCGAGCTGGTCGCGCTCGTGGACGCGGGCGAGCTGCGCATCGGCGTGGCCGAGCGGCGGCCCTTGGCCGATCTCGCCGTCGTGCACGATGCGGCTGTTGCGGGGCGGTTGGCCGGTAAGACGGTTCTGATTCCTTGAGGTGGCGGCGCTGTCGGCCTGGAGTGGGGTCGGGTCGGGGTGGGCGGCTACGACGCCTGGCCTACGTGGCCCGCCGCATCCCGGGTGCGCCGTTTCGTACGAATGCACGTAAGAGGCACCTACGGGAGGGAGGGTGGTGGGTGGCGGTTGTCCCGGTCACCGGTCTGCTTGTTCTTGGGCGGGGACCGTTCGCCGAACGGGCGCAGCCGCGACCGTAGTTGGCGGCCGTTCTCCCGGTGGTCGGTTGCGGTGGCGCGCACCCTTCGGGCCTGCCCTGGCCGCCCGAAGCGTTTTCATTCCTCGCGCCCGTTGAGCTTACGTAGCGCGCCGGTGCTTATCCGCCGCTTATGCCGGGGCGGGTGCTCTTTCACAACGGCGCACACTTTGTGTTGAACAGAACGTGCCGCGTTTCAGAAGACCACCCGACCCCGCGTAAGCCGCCCCACGCGCGCCACCCGTTGAGCGCCCGCCCTCCCCCGGGTCGGAGCCGCCGAGGGGGGCGGGCAGCATGGTCCCTCCGGGGAGGTCGGCCGCAGGCGCCCCGGCCGGGGAAACGGGCGGCGTTCCGGGCGAACTCCCTTGAGGGGTGAGCGAGATGACGCGTAGGGTCACGTTAGCCTACGCGCGTAGCGTTTGATAAGTCCATGACAATCTCAGGCGGCAAACCCGCCCTGCTCCGTGCCCCGCAGCGGGCCGAGCGCCCCTTCGGAACGCGGCGGTGAGGACACCACCGCCGGTCCATCCTCTCGTCCTGAGTGCGTCCCCCTGCCGCGCACGCCCGTGGCAGGGGGACGGTCGGGGGCGGTCAGGGGAGTTCGTAGTCCTCGTCCAGCGCGGCGCCCTCCCCCGGGTGGAACTGGTCGTAGCCTCGGGCGTCGCACTGGAGCCCGCCGTTGATGCAGTGCTCCACCATGGCCGCGAGGGTCGGCTCGTCCCAGGCGTTGAAGAAGTCATAGTGGAACGAGTAGCCCTCGCCACTGGCCAGATGGACCCCCGACATGTCGCCGTCGACGGGGAAGGCCATCTTGAACTCGACCATCGGCACCGCCACCGGGTGGCTCCCGGGGCAGACGTCGGCCCCGTTCTCCACGACCGGGTAGGACATGTGCGCCTGGTGGTCCGGTGAGTCGAGGTATCGGCCGTCCCAGCAACTCGGGGCCTGGAAACGGATGTTGAGCTGGCTGCCCTCGGCGCAGTGGGCCGGGATGTCGCCGTTGTCGTAGGAGTCGCCGCACTCCCAGCCCTGGACCGTGGCGTCGAGGAACTCCGCCTCGGACTGGAGCGGGCTCCCGACCACGTACCGCAGGCCCGTCGGGAAGGGGCGCACGGTGGTCTGGTCCCTGATGCCGGACTTGTAGTAGATGACCTGGTGGCCGATGGGGCGGACCTCCTGGTCGCCGTCGAACATGGTCGGCATCCAGTACGCGCTCAGGTCGCCCGGCACCTTGCACGTGGTGCCGCCGGCGGCGAGGGAGTCGCCGTCGGAGTGCGCGTCGGTCGTGGTGTTGCCCATGAAGGTGTGGTCGTGCGAGGCGCCGGGCGCGCCGGGGTAGACGATCGGGTCGTCGGGAGCGGTGTGGCTCACCAGGCAGTTCGCCTGGAACTCCCGGTGTTCGGCGAACGGTGGGTTCTCCTGCGGCTCGATGCCCTCGACCGGCTCGTCCACCGGGATCCACTCGCCCGGGGGCGGCGCCGCCATGGCGGCGCGGTGCGCGGCGTGCGGGTCGGGCGCGGCGCCCTCGCCACCGGGCGGCGAGGCGGCGGCGCCCATGGCGGTGACACCGGCCGCCACCAGCGCCACGACCGTGGTGATGAGCGATCCGGATAACAAGGCTGATCTCCGAAGCATGCGGATCTCCCTCTCGCAGTGGGGGGTCTGAGGAGAGTGGGAGAGCGCTCTCCCATGGGCGCAGTGTTGCCGCGGCATTGAGAGCGCGTCAAGAAGCGTTCACTGTTCCGGAACTGATTCGGAAACCGCTCTCCCGGCGCGAATCCGGTAATCGCTCTCCGTACGCGATTCCGGAGAGCGCTCTCCGTGTGTCGGTTCCGGAAAGCGCTCTCCGGGAGCTTTCCCGGAAAGCGCTCTCCCAGCGTGACCTGCCCACGGACGGTATCGACGTGCCCGCGGTCCTGAGCGGCAACGCCGGTGGCATGCGCGATGCGGTGCGCCACCTGGCCCGGCCGGGCCACCGCAGGATCGCCTACCTCGGCGACCTCCGCTCGGCGCCGATGCGGCAGCGGTACGAGGGGTTCGTCGCCGGGCTCGCGGAGCACGGGCTCGTGCCCGAGCCCGAGGTGGCGCGGCCCGACCCGGCGGCCGGGGCCGAGGGCCGCCTGATCCCGCGCGGCTCGGCGGAGATCAGGCCTGCCTGAGCGGGCCCGGCAGAACGTTCCGGGGCCCGGGAGGGGCGGCCCTCAGCGGCAGATCGCCCGGCAGGGGCCTACGCGTAGGGCTGCCTACGTGTTGGGGGCGGCGGCGCTGATGTCGCTCAGGGCCGAGCCGGGGTCGCGCTCCACGGCCAGGTCGCCGAGGGAGATGATGCCGACGGGGCGCTCGTTCTCCACGACGGGGAGCCGCCGCACGGCCCGCCCGCGCACCAGCGACAGCGCCTGTCGCACGTCGTCGTCGGGCGTGACGGTGAGCAGTTCCTCGCTGCACGCCTCGCTCACCGGCCGGTCGGTGACGGCACCGCCCTCCGCGAGGATCCGCACGACCAGGTCGCGGTCGGTGACCAGGCCCCGCAGCGCGCCGTCCTCGACGACGAGCACGGAGCCGATGTCCTCGGTGCGCATCCGCTGCGCGACGTCGATCACCGACGCGTGCGGCGTCACCACCACCGGGTCGGCCGTCATGATGTCCCGAACCTGCTGTGCCATGGGCCTCTCCTCACGAGGGAACGCGGCGACCCGACCGGCCACCGGAGACGCATACCTCGGCGCCCCGGGTTCCCCACGAACGCGCAAGGCAACCGCCCGCGGCGCCTCACGGCGTGCGACGTCGGCGTTTGCGGGGCGGCGGCCACGGGCGGGACGTCCTCCCGTTCGCCGTCCGCCGAGTGTCTGCTTTCGTGGTGGGTGCGGGTTGCCGATGCCCCCCGGATGCTCTTGTGAAGCAGGGCACGGATGGTGTTGAACAAAGTGTGCGCCATTTCAGAAGAGACCCCGCCCCCCTGTAAGCGGCAGATAAGCACCGGCCCGCCACATGAGCTCAACGTGCGCGCGGATGACGACGAGAGCGGCGGCCAGGGCAGGCCCGAAGGGTGCGCGCCACCGCAACCGACCCCCGGGAAGACGGCCGCCAAGTACGATCGCGGCCGCGCCCGTTCGGCGAACGGCCCCAGACACCCACAGGCCGACCGGTGACCGCGACGACCGCCACCCACCACGAACCCGACCAACCGGCCGACGGCGAACGGGAGGACGTCCAGCCCGTAGCCGCCCACCTCGATCGCACGGCGCCACACCTCGCCCCCGGGGCACCCGGTGCACCCGGTGCACCCGGTGCACCCGGTGCACCCCGCGCGGCGCGGGGACTTCGCGCGTTTCTCCGAGCCCATCGTGATCGAGGACAAGGTCTGGATCGGCAGCAACGCGGTCGTGCTGCCCGGCGTCCGCATCGGATACGGGTCGGTCATCGGCGCGGGGAGCGTCGTCAGCCGCGACATCCCCCCGATGACCGTCGCGGTCGGGGCGCCGTGCCGCGTGCTCCGCGCCGTCACGGACGACGACCTCACGACGCGAACCGCCGCGCCACCGAGGCTCTGGCCAGGCGCTCAGTCCTCGATGCCCCAGGGCATCGCGAGGCCGAACTGCCACACGTACACCGAGAGCAGCACGGCGCAGATGACGCCGCCCGCCACGGTCAGGGCGATGTTGCGGCGGCGGACCGCGGGGTCGAGGGCGCGCTGCGCGGCCTGGGCGACCTTTCGTTTGGTCCACCGCAGCACCAGCTGGGCCCAGACGAACTCGGTCGCCCAGATGGCCATCCCCGCGAAGATCACCAGCCAGCCGGGCCCGGGCAGCGGCAGCATGATCACGCCGATCACGACGACCACGAGGCCGACCACGAACACGCCGACCTGCCAGCCCAGGTGCAGAGCGCGGGAGCTCTTCACGAACCTGGGCGCCCGGGAGCCGAACGGCTTCCCCTCGTCGCCCGTCACGGGCGCGGTCACGGGCGCGGTCACGGAGGGTGGCGCTGGCGCGGCGGCGGCGTCCGGCTGCTGCGTGTCTATGTGGCCCATCGAGACAGGTCAACCCCTTTGGTAACGGCCGGCGCCCAGGCGAGGATGTCACTCGGTGACAGCCGTGGCAAGGGCTCGCTTTCCTGCCCTAAGTGACGCACGGACGCGTCGGTAGGTTTCGGGGATGGCCGACCTTCTCGCGTCGCGTGCGGGGCGAGGGCGGCCGATGTTTCGGCGGAAGGAACGGCGGAAACCCGGGTGAAACGGATAAAGCAAGGCACCGGGCGTTTCGGAGGCACCGTGACGGATGACCGAGACGCCGCCGACCCGAGGGTGCGGTGGCTCGACTCCCTGTCCTCCGACGACGTGGCGCTGGTCGGCGGCAAGAACGCCTCCCTGGGCGAGATGCTCAGGCACCTGGTGTCGCGTGGGCTGCGCGTGCCCATGGGCTTCGCCGTCACCGCGCGGGCCTACGGGGACTACCTCGACGCGAACGACCTGCGCGGCCGGATCGCGGAGCGGATCGACGCGCTGCGGCACGGCGAAGACCTCGCCACCGTCGGCGCGGACGTGCGGCGCATGGTGCTCGGCGGGCGCGTGCCCGACGATCTCGAGCGTTCGATCCGCGCGGCGTACCGGGAGCTCGCGGCGCGCCTGTCCCGGTCCGACCCGGATGTCGCCGTCCGCAGCAGCGCGACGGCCGAGGACCTTCCGGAGGCCAGCTTCGCCGGTCAGCAGGAGACGTTCCTCAACATCACGGGCGAGGACGCGCTCATCGACGCGTGCAGGCGCTCGTACGCCTCCCTGTTCACCGACCGCTCGATCAGCTACCGGGAGCACCACGGGTTCGACCACCTGCGCGTCGGCCTGTCCGTCGGGGTGCAGCAGATGGTGCGCTCCGACCTGGCGGGGGCGGGGGTGATGTTCACGCTCGACACCGACAGCGGCTTCCCGCGCACCGTTCTGATCAGCGCCGCGCCCGGGCTCGGCGAGTCCGTCGTGGCCGGGGTGGTGGACCCGGACGAGTACCAGGTGTTCAAGCCGCTGCTCGACCGGCGCGATCTCACGCCCGTCATCTCGCGGAAGATCGGCGGCAAGCTGACCAAGGTCGTCTACGGCGACTCGGCCGCCTCGCCCACCGGGACGGTGGAGACCAGCGCGGCGGAGCGCGAGGCGGCGGTCCTCGACGACGCGGAGATCCTTCAGCTGGCCCGGTGGGCGGTTGCGGTGGAGGAGCACTACGGCTGCCCGATGGATCTGGAGTGGGCCAAGGACGGGCACAGCGGCGACCTCTTCGTCGTCCAGGCCCGCCCGGAGACCGTTCAGGCGAGGCGGTCGACGGGCACGTTGCGCTCCTACCGGCTGAACGAACGCGCCGAGCCCCTGGCCCGCGGCCTGGCCGTCGGTGACGCCATCGCCACGGGAACGGTGTGCGCGCTGGCCGATGTGAGCGAGATCGGCCGGTTCGTGGACGGGGCGGTGCTGGTGACGCGCGCCACGGACCCGGACTGGGAGCCCGTCATGAAGCGGGCCGCGGCCATCGTCACCGAGCACGGCGGGCGCACGTCGCACGCGGCGATCGTCAGCAGGGAGCTGGGCGTCACCGCCGTGGTCGGCGCGGCCGGGGCGCGCCGCGCGCTCGGGGACGGCCGCGAGGTGACGGTGTCGTGCGCGGAGGGCGAGGAGGGCCGGGTCTATCCGGGCGCCCTGGACTTCGAGGAACGCGAGATCGACCTCGCGCGCGTTCCCGAGACCGAGACCTCGGTGATGCTCAACATCGCCAACCCCTCGGCCGCCTTTCGCTGGTGGCGGCTCCCCGCGGACGGGGTGGGCCTGGCCCGCATGGAGTTCATCGTCAACAACCTGATCACGATCCACCCCATGGCCCTGGTCCACTTCGACGACCTCGACGACGACGCGGCGCGCGCCCGCATCGAGGAGCTCACCCGCGGCTACCGGGACAAGGCGGCGTTCTTCGTGGAGCGGCTGGCCTATGGCATCGGCAGGATCGCGGCGGCGTGGTGGCCGCGCCCCGTGATCGTCCGCATGAGCGACTTCAAGACGAACGAGTACGCGCGACTCGTGGGCGGCGCGGCGTTCGAGCCCACGGAGGAGAACCCCATGCTGGGCTGGCGGGGCGCGTCCCGGTATCACAGCGAGGGGTACCGGGAGGGCTTCGGCCTGGAGTGCCGCGCGGTGCGCCGGGTGCGGGAGGACATGGGGCTGGCCAACGTGGTGGTGATGATCCCCTTCTGCCGCACCCCTGGGGAGGCGGACGAGGTCCTGCGGACCATGGCGGAGCACGGCCTGCGCCGGGGCGAGAACGGCCTGGAGACGTATGTGATGGCCGAGATCCCGTCGAACATCATCTCGGCCGATCGTTTCGCCGAACGGTTCGACGGCTTCTCCATCGGCAGCAACGACCTCACGCAGCTCACCCTGGGCGTCGACCGCGACTCCGAGCGGCTCGCGCCGCTGTTCGACGAGCGCGACCCGGCGCTCGCGCGGAGCGTGGAGGCGCTCATCGACGTCGCCCACGCGCGGCGGCGCAAGGTGGGCCTGTGCGGCCAGCGCCCGAGCGACGACCCGGACTTCGCCCGTTTCCTGGTCGAGTCGGGCATCGACTCGATCTCCGTGTCCCCCGACAGCTTCCTCGCGGTCAAGGACCATGTGGCGGAGGCGGAGCGCGCCGAACGGCGCGCGGGGCGTGGCCGCGGACGGCACGCGGCCTGAGCGCGGACGGCGCGGGTGGCGTGAACGCGGAGGCGCGGGTGGTTCGGAAGGCGACGGCGTGCGGGAGGCCGAGGCGGCGTCGGCCGCCGTGCTGCTCGTCGCGCCGCCGGGCGCGGGCGCCCCGTCGCGTCCCCGCCGTCCACCCGGCCAAGGGATCGGCGACCAGCAGACCGACGACCAGGCGGCACGGCGACGGCGGGCGCGATCGCGGCTCGCCTCCGCAGGAGCCCCCTCACGCCTCGGGGACGACGGCGACCGGGCAGGGGGATGTGCTCAGGAGGGCGTGGCTGAGCAGGCCGAGCTGGAGTCCGGGGATCCCGGACCGCCGCCGGTGGGCGCCGAGGACCAGGAGGTCGGCCTCCTCGGCGGCGGAGAGCAGGGCGTGGCGTGGGCTGTCCTCGACCGTGTCGAGGCGCACGGGAACGTCGGACGTGCCGGACGCGCCCGCGAGCGCCTCGTCGAGGAGGTCGCGCTCCTCCCCGTCGGGCGCGGCGCGCTCCGGCGTCCTGACGTGCACCGCCGCCACGTCGCTGCCGCGCGCCCTGGCGTCGTCGAAGGCGAACTGGGCGGCCCGCAGCCCCTGCGCCGTGCCGTCGAGGGCGAGCAGCACCGTTCCGTTGCGGCCCTCGCGGTTGGCCGCCGTGCCGCGGACCACGACGACGGGGCAGGTGGCCCGCGCGGCGACGCCGAGGCCCGTCGAGCCGAGCAGGGCGCCCATGACGGGGCCGCGGCCGCGGTTGCCGACCACGACCATCGACGCCTCCTCGCTCTCCCTGACCAGCACGTCGACCGGGTCGTCCGCGAACACCTCGCAGCTGAGGGCGACATCGTCCCGGCGCGCCCTGGCGCGGCTCTCGGCCACCGAGGCGATGTCGTGCCCCATGACGTCGCCCGCCACCCGGTCCACGGACACCGAGGGGTTGGCCGCCTCGTAGCGGTTCCACATGGACCCGTGGACCGTGCGCAGCGCGTGGCCGTGGCGCGCCGCCGCCTCCACGGCCCAGTCGACCGCGTCGAGGCTCGGATCCGAGCCGTCCACTCCGACCACGATCGGATGCTCCACCGCGCTCACCGCCTCTCGCCCGTGGCGCCTGCCGTCCCGCGCACCGCCCGTCGACCTCAGGGAAACACCCGGGCCGCCCCTCCGCCACGCGACGGCGCGGCACCGAGGGCCGCGCCGTCACGCCGTCAGCGCCGCGGGACCACCGCGACGGGGCAGGGGGCGGTGTGGACGAGCGCGTGGGAGATGAGGCCGAGGCGCAGACCGTCCTCGCCGTGGCGGTCCCGCACGCCGACGACCAGCAGGTCCGCTGAACCGGCCTTCCACAGCAGCGTCGAGCGCGGCGCCCCCGCGACGGTCTCCAGGTCCGTGCGCACCTCGGGGTGGCGCCCCGACGCGTCCGCCACCGCCCGGGCGAGCACCGCCCTCGCCTCGGCCTCCTCCGCCTGTCCCGCGTCCTCGGTCGCCACTCCGGGCCACGCGTGAACGGCGCGCAGCTCGACGTTCCACGCGTCCGCCTCGCGGAACGCGAAGTCGATGGCCGCGCCCTCCCCTCGAGCGCCGCTGACCCCCACGACCACCCGCCCGAACTGCCCCTCGAGCGCGGGGCGTTCACCGCGCACCACGACCACGGGGCACGAGGCGCGGGCCGCGACGCCGAGGCCGACCGAGCCGAGGAACATGGTCGTCAGAGGGCCGCGGCCACGCGATCCCACGACCAGGACCGTGCCCTCGCGGCCCTCCCGCACCAACGCGTTGACCGGGGTGAGGTCGCGGACCTCCGCGGAGATCGGCACCCCGGGGCGACGGACACCGGCCCGCTCGCGCGCCGCGACGAGCAGCTCGCGGCCCGTCTCGGCGTCGTCCCCGCGGTCCTCGCCGCTCGGCGAGGCGCCGCGCTCGTAGCGTTCCGCCTGGGTGGCATACACCAGCCGCAGCACGCGGCCGTGCCGCGCCGCCGCGTCCACGGCCCAGTCGACGGCCAGCTGGCTGCAATCCGATCCGTCCACCCCGACGACGATGGGCGCTTGGGCCACGAGAGCCACCTTTCAGAACGCTGTGCGGCGTATGTCCGTCATGTTCCGCTCTCTCTACCAGCGGGGCATCTCCCCCGCCGCCGCGCCACGCCTGGCGGGAGCGCACACCGGACCCGGCCGGGGCTACGATGCGCCCTGCCGACCGGGCGTCGACCGAGTGCCGACCGGGTGCCGACCGGGCGTCGACCGAACATCGGGCAGAGCCGGGGGACTTGGGACCGTGGACGACGGAGACCGGATAGGCGCCGACACACTCGCCGACCGTTACCGGCTGGTGCGCCCGCTCGGGCAGGGCGGGATGGGGGAGGTGTGGGAGGCCCACGACGAGAGCCTGCGGCGGCCGGTCGCGGTCAAGGTGATCTCGGTGCTCGCGGGCGGCGGCAGCAGGGCCGACGAGGCGCGCGCCCGCTTCCTGCGGGAGGCGCGGATCACCGCCGCGCTCCAGCACCCGAACATCGTGACCGTGCACGACCTCGGCGAGGCCGTCACCGCCGATGGCACCACGCCGTTCCTCGTCATGGAGCTGCTGCGGGGCCGGGGCCTCGACGCCGTGCTCCGCCGCGGCCCGGTCGGCGGCGCGGACGCCGCCCGGTGGGGCGCGCAGGTCTGCGACGCGCTCGCCGAGGCGCACGCCGCGGGCGTCCTGCACCGCGACATCAAGCCCGCGAACCTGTTCGTCACGGCCCAGGGACACCTGAAGGTGCTCGACTTCGGCATCGCCCGCGCCGCCGACCCCTCGGCCACGGGCGACCGGCTGACCCACACGGGGTTCATGGTGGGCACGGCCTCGTACATGGCGCCCGAGCAGGCGCGCGGGCGCCCGGAGCGGCGCAGTGATCTGTACGCGCTCGGCTGTGTGCTGTTCGAGATGCTCACCGGGCGCATGCCGTTCACCGCCCCCGACGCCGTCGGCTACCTCACGGCGCACCTCAACGACCCTCCCCCGGCGCCGAGCAGCGTCGCGCCCGGCGTCCCCGCGGCGTGGGACCGCCTGATCCTGCGGCTGCTCGCCAAGGAGGCGCGCGAGCGGCACGCGTCGGCCGCCGCGCTCGCCGATGAGCTGCGCCGCCTCGAAGGACCCGCCGACGCCGCGCCCCTGGCGCCGGGTCGGACCCCGACCGTCGCGGCCCCGGCCGAGCCGCCGACCCGGACGGCGCCAGCGGCGCCAGCGGCGCCAGCGGCCCCGGCGCCGCCCGCGCCGCCCCCCGCGCGAGCGCGCCCCACGCGACGCGACCTGCTGCTCGGCGGCGCGGGCCTCGCCGCGCTCGCGGTGGCGGGCGGCTCGGCGGCGCTGTATCTGACGGCCGACCCCGCGAAGGACCCCGTCGCCTGGTCCCGCGACCTCAGCCATGTCGACGTCCGGAACAACTCGGCTCCCGACGTCGTCGTGGCCGAGGGACGCTGCTACGTGGCTTCCGGCGACTACTACCGGGACAACGCCGTGCTCCACGCGTTCGACCTGGCCGACGGCGAGCCCCTGTGGGAGGTCCCGCTCGAGGCGCTCTGGGTGAGGGACACGCGTTTCCTCGTCGTCGACGGCACCCTGCTCGCCCTGACCCAGGGCGCCGACGGCTCCCAACTCACGCTGCACCGCTTCGACGCGGCGAGCGGCGAGCTCCTGGGGCAGCCGTCGGTCCCCCTCGACGCGGGCCTCGACCTGCACGGCCCGAGCGGCCTGCTGCTCTCGGCCCGGGACCGGCTGGTGTCGGCGACCGACGCGCGCACCGGCGACATCCGGTGGACGGGCGAAGGCGACACGTTCGTGCCCGCCGGAGACCTGGTGCTGCTCGAGGGCGGCAGGGCGGTGTTCGGCGAAACGGGTGAGCAGGTGTGGGAACGCCCCGACCTGTTCCCGACGGGCGACCCGGGGCACGCGATCGGCGAGGGCATCCTGTGCTACGAGTCGGGCGGGAACGACGTCGACCTCGTCTTCCGCCACGCGGGCACGGGCGAGGTGGTGTGGCGGAGCGCGTTCAGGGAGGGCGAGCCCGAAGTCGGCGGGAACCCGCCACCCCTCGCGTCGCTGGTGTCGGACACCACCGTGTTCCTGCCGCCGACCGCGGGGGACCGCGAGCGGCCGATCGCCGTGGACGGGCTCACGGGCGAGCGGCGGTGGACCTATGACGGCGCCTACGACCAAGGCGGCCAGGGCGGC
The DNA here is from genome assembly GCF_003626575.1 of Streptomyces radicis. Taxonomy (GTDB): domain Bacteria; phylum Actinomycetota; class Actinomycetes; order Streptomycetales; family Streptomycetaceae; genus Streptomyces; species Streptomyces radicis. Next base: position 129,390 of record NZ_RBDY01000004.1, read on the forward strand.
CAGGTGACGAGCGCGCCCGGCGGGTTCGTGCTGTCCACCGGGGACGCGACGGTGTGCCTGGCCGCCGCCGACGGCGCCGAGCGCTGGCGCGACAACGCCTGGGACAGCGGGACGGTGCGGATCACCGACGCGTTCGCCGTGCTCCGCCGCACCACGGACGAGCGGGTGTTCCGGCGCTGGACCACCGTGCGGGTCCTCGACGCGGAGAACGGCCGCGAGGTGTGGACGGGCCAGTTCGACAGCACGGACGTCAGCGACCCCGCGACGGGCGGCGACCTGATGGTCGTCCTGGACCAGGGCGGAACGGTGTGGGCGCTGCGCGTATGAGGTTCCGGGAGTGGAGCCGGTCACCGTGTGGCCCGGCGCCGCCGACGGCGCGTGGGACGCCCAACGCGCCGGTGCCCACCCGGCGTCGCTTCCCTGGCCAGGGCTCGCGCGCGGGGCCCGGGGGTAGGCTTTCGGGCGTGTCCCCGACAGACCGGTCCTCCCCCACCGACGGCGCGCCGACCGGGCCTCAGGGCGGGCCGACCGGGCCGTTGACCAGTGCGCAGATCGCCGCCCACGTGGGCGTCTCGGTCGCCACGGTCTCCAAGGTGGTCAACGGGCGCGAGGACGTCGCGCCCCGCACGCGCGCCCTCGTCGAGGACGTCATCCGCCGCTACGGGCACCAGCGGCAGAAGCGGGCCGCCCGCCCCGCCGCCGTGCTCGAGCTGGTCTTCCGGCAGATCCGCGACTCCTACCACATCGAGATCATCAAGGGCGTCCAGCAGGTCGCGCGCGAACACCGGCTCGCCCTCGTGCTGTCCGAGCTGCAAGGGCGCCAGACGCCCGGGCTCGGCTGGGTCGAGGACGTCCTCTACCGCCGCCCCACCGGCATCATCGAGGTGTACTCGGTCCTCACCGACACGCAGAGCGGTCAACTGCGCGCCCGCGGCATCCCGTTCGTCCTCGTCGACCCCAACGGCGAGCCCGCGCACGCCTCTCCTTCGGTCGGCGCGAGCAACTGGAGCGGCGGGCTCTCCGCCACCCGGCACCTCATCGAGCTCGGGCACCGGCGCATCGCCGTCATCACCGGACCCGAGGACGCCCTGGCCAGCAGGGCCAGGGTGGACGGCTTCCGAACGGCCATGGAGACCGCGGGCGTTCCGGTGGATCCCGCGCTCGTCCGCGTCGGCGACTACCGGGCCGAGGAGGGCCTCACGCACGCCCGTGCCCTGCTGCGCCTGCCCGAGCCGCCGACCGCCGTGTTCACGTGCAACGACGCGTTGGCCCTCGGCGTGTACCGGGCGGCGGCCGAGGCAGGGCTGCGCATCCCCGATGACCTCAGCGTCGTCGGCTTCGACGACCTGCGCCCCGCCCGGTGGACCGTTCCGCCGCTGACCACCGTTCACCAGCCCCTCGCCGCGATGGCCGCCACGGCCGCGACGATGGTGGTCGAGCTGGCCCACGGCGAGCCGCTCGCCCAGACGCGCGTGGAGCTGGCGACCGAGCTGGTCGTCCGCGACAGCACCGCGCCCCCGCGTTCCGAACGGCGCGGGACGTGAGCGCGCTCGGCGCCCGGCTCACCGCCCCGGTCGGGCGGCTCCTGGCCGCCGTGGCCCGCACGAAGGACCGCACACTCGACACCGACGCGCTGCACGCCGCGCACGACGAGGCCCGCGCCGACGAGAGCGAACGCGACCGCCCCGCCCACCTGACCGAGCAGCCGCGCGGCCCGGGTGGCAGGACGATTCGCGGAGACGCACCACCGGCGCGCCACGCGTTGGCGAAGGCAGACGACTCTCAACCCGCTGAACGCCAGGGCGAGCGCGGCCCGCACCAAGCCAGGTCAGACCCCCGACCGGAACCGCCCCTACGATGATGTGCCCCGTCCGACGACGCGGGCCGCGCCTCGAAGACCGCCAGGACAGGGCCTAAGATCCGGGCATGCCACGAACGGACAGGGCGTCACGGGTGGTCGCCGCACCCACCGATCGGGTCTTCGCCGCGCTCGTCGATCGCGACGCGCTGGCGGCCTGGCTCCCCCCGGCGGGGATGACCGGGGCGTTCGAACGCTTCGACGCCCGCCCCGGCGGCTCGTACCGTCTTGTGCTCACCTACGCGGACGCGTCGGGCGCCCCCGGCAAGGCGACGGCGGACTCCGATGTCGTCGAGGCCCGCTTCGTCGACATCGTCCCCGGGGCGCGCGTCGTGCAGGCGGTGGACTTCGTCTCGGACGACCCCGCCTACGCGGGCACGATGACCATGACCTGGGAGGTCACCGCCGTCGAGGCGGGGACCCGGGTCGAGATCGTCGCCGAGGACGTGCCCGACGGCATCTCGGCGGACGACCACGCCGCGGGCCTCGCCTCGTCCCTCGCCAACCTCGCGTCGCACACGGAACGTTGACCCTCGCGGGGCGATCCGCGACGCGCACGGCGCGCGTCGGCGGCCTTCAGCCGAGGACGAGGTCGTCCTCGGCTCTGGTCAGGAAGTTCCCGGCGTAGTGCAGGGCGATCTCCTCCTGCTCCCCGTCGGGAGCGGGCGATCCTGGCTGCTCCCGCACCAGATAGCGGCAGTGGACCCCCCTCCTCGCCGGGTGGGGAAGCCGGTATTCAACGTTGTTGTCGGCGGGGGTGACCGCCTGGCCCTGATGCGGGCCGTCCACGACACGAAGATTTACGAAGAGGACAATGCACACTCTCCTCGCGAAAATCAAATCTCGCCCATTCCCCTCCATGTGGGCCGGGTGGGGCGCCGAGCGGTGTGGTGCGGCGCTCGGCGCCCCTTGGGGGTCAGGCCCGCTTCAGCCGCTTGTCGAGGGCCTCCGCGCTGAGGGCGTACGGGTGCGGTTCGACCTCGAACACGGACTCGGTGCTCGCGTTGCGCGGGATGCCGAGGCGGTCGAAGAGCAGCGCGCGGACGCGCTTGTCGTTCTCGGACTCCTGGATGGCGTAGGTCAGAACGTCGTCGATGAGCTCCTCGGGCACCACGATGGCGCCGTCGCCGTCGGCCACGACGAGGTCGTCGGGCCTGACGAGCTGGCCGCCGACCTCGACGGGCATGCTGTGGCCGCCCCACTCGACCCGCCCCTGGTACATGGGCTGGACGATCCAGCGGGACCAGATCGGGATCGCCTTCTGCTCCAGCGTCTCGTCCGAGTCGCGGGTGCCGCCGTTGGTGAGCACGCCGCGGGCGCCGAGGGCGGCCCAGATCATGGAGTCCATGGAACCCACCGCGGGGGTCGGCGTGTTGCACGTGTCGACGACGAGGAAGGACGTGTCGGAGAACTGGTCGGCGAGGTCGTTGGCGAACACCTCGCCGTACCAGTACTCGTAGGCCCACTTCGTGTAGTCGCCCGGCGTCATGGTGGGGACCGTCCGCTGGGTGGGGATATGGCGGCAGGTGACGGCGAAACCCGCGGCCTTGGTGCGCCAGAGCGGCCGGATCTCGGGCGAGACCGTGCCGATGTTGTGGCGGCCGACCCAGTCGAGGCCGTCACGGACATCGGTGACCCTGAGCTTGGCGACGGTGTCGAGGATTTCCTTCTTGCGCGCGCTGGAGAGCGCCATGGTGTGGAACCTTTCTCAACTCTGCTTTTCCGGTGGTGATCTGAGGGGCGCGACAGTCGGTTCAGGGCGTGCCGCCCGGCGCATCACCTCCCCCCAGGCCCGCCCGTCCCGCCCGGGCCGCCCGCTCCATGTCGGCGAGCTGCTCGACCCTTCGGCGGAAGTCCGGGTCGGTGCTGAAGCGCGCGGCGAGGTAGGCGGCGACCGCGTCCTCGGCGATGCGGGGCCCGACGATCCAGGCGCCCAGGCAGGCGACGTTGACGTCGTCGTGCTCGACGCCCTGGCGGGCGACATGGGTGTCGTGGATGACCGCGGCGCGGATCCCCGGCACCTTGTTGGCCGCGATGGCGGCGCCGACGCCCGTGCCGCAGACCAGGACGCCGCGGTCGGCGCGGCCCGAGGTGACCAGGTCGGTCACCCGCCGCGTCATGAGCGGGAAGTCCACGGCGGTCGCGTCGGCCGTGCCGACGTCGATCACGTCGTGCCCGAGGCGGGCGACGGCGTCCACGATCAGCGGCTTGAGCGGGAATCCGGCGTGGTCGTTGGAGATGGCGATGCGCATGGGGCCTCCTGAAATCCTGGCCTGAGTCCTGGAGTTGGCTAGCCGCGTAGTCCTGTGGTGGCGATGCCCTCGACGAGCAGCCTCTGGAAGGCGATGAAGACGCCGAGCACCGGCAGGAGCGAGACGACCGACATCGCGAACAGCGCCCCGAACGCCGAGCTCGACGTCGTGTCGATGAACGAGCGCAGCGCCAGCGGGACGGTGTAGAGGTCGGGGTCGGTGAGGTAGATGAGCGGCGTGAAGAAGTCGTTCCAGCTGTAGATGAACGTGAAGATGGCGGTGGTGGCCAGCGCGGGCTTGGCGAGCGGCAGGATGACGCGGAAGAAGATGCCCAGGTGGCCGCACCCGTCGAGGCGGGCGGCGTCGTCGAGCTCCCGTGGGATCGCGCGGAAGAACTGCACCAGCAGGAAGACGAAGAACGCGTCGGTGGCCAGCAACTTCGGGACGACGAACGGCAGATAGGTGTCGATCCAGCCCAGCTCGCGGAACATCATGTACTGCGGGATGAGGATCACATGGTGCGGCAGCATGAGCGTGCCGATCATCAGGGCGAACCACAGCCTGCGCAGCCTGAAGTCGACGCGGGCGAACGCGTACGCCGCGAGCGAGCAGGCGATCAGGTTGGCCACCACGCACAGGGCGGCGACCAGGAACGAGTTCAGCATGAAGCGGCCGAACGCCACCCCGGAGACGCCACGCCACCCCTCGACGTAGCCGTCCACGGTGAAGCCGTCGCCCGGCCAGACGCCCGGGTCGGCGATGGCGCCGTCGTCGCGCAGGGAGGCGCCGAGCATCCAGGCCAGCGGGTAGAACATGACGACGCCGAGCGCGATGAGCGTGAGGTGCCGCAGGAACTGTCGGGGGTTGGTGGCGCGGGGTGGTCCCGCCTTGCGCCCGCGCCTGGCGGTGAACGTGTGCGTGGTCATCGTTCGTCTCCGTAGAACACGACGCGGCGGCTCAGGGCGAACAGGCCGGCCGCGGCAGCGGCGACGAGCACGAGCAGCGCCCAGCCGAGTGCGGAGGCATAGCCCATCTCGAAGTCGACGAAGCCGCGTTGATACAGGTAGAGGGTGTAGAAGAGGGTGGAGTCGGCGGGCCCGCCGGTGCCGTTGCTGACGATGTAGGCGGTGTTGAACGCCTGGAACGCGCCGACGGTGTTCATCAGGACGTTGAAGAAGATCACGGGGCTGAGCAGCGGCAGGGTGATCGACCAGTACCTGCGGGCCCTGCCCGCGCCGTCCACGGACGCGGACTCGTAGAGCTCGGCGGGGATCTGCCGCAGCCCGGCCAGATAGATGATCATGGCCGCGCCGAACTGCCAGACGTTGAGGACGACCAGCGTGCCGAGCGCGGTGTCGGGCGTGCCGATCCACGAGTGGCTGGTGTCGACGCCGACGCTGCCGAGCGCGTTGTTCAGCAGTCCGTCGCCCTCGAACAGGAAGCGCCACAGGATGGCGATCGCGACGCTGCCGCCGATCAGCGAGGGCACGTAGAACACGGCGCGGTAGAAGGTCAGCCCGCCGATGCCGCGGTTGAGGAGGCTCGCGAGGAACAGCGCGAACACCTGGACCAGCGGCACCGAGGCGAGGAGGTAGGTGAGCGTGACCGTGAGGGACGCCCAGAACCGCGGGTCGTCGGTGAGCATCCGCTCGTAGTTGTCCGTCCCCGCCCACTCGGGGGTGCCGAGGACGGAGTAGTCGGTGAACGAGAGGTAGAGCGAGGCGACCATCGGGCCGCCGATGATCAGGAAGAAGCCCAGCAGCCAGGGGCTGAGGAAGAGATAGCCCGCGAGGTTGTCGCGGCGGCTCCTGAGCGGGCGGCGTCGCCCCGGCGGCGGCGGGGCCGCGCTCCGGCCAGGGGGGCGTTCCATCGTGATGGTCATCGGGAGAACTCCGTTCCTCGGCCGGGCGTCAGTCCAGCGCCCGCTCGGCGGCGGTGAAGAAGGCGGAGGCGGCGTCCTCCACGCTCGTCTGCCCGAACGCCGCCTCCTGGTAGAGGCGGGAGAGCTCGGTCGTCAGCGTCGTCAGGCCCGACGGGTAGGTCGTGGTCGTCAGGTCCCCCGAGTCGGTCAGCTCGCGCAGCGTGGTCACGTTGCGCCGGACGGAATCGGGCGTGTCCGCGTCATCGACCAGGGCCTCCTGGGCGCGGGTGTTGGTGAGGATGCCGTTGTCGGACTGGAAGGCGAGCGCGGCCTCCGTGTCGTTGACGAAGAAGTCGATGAACGCCGCGGCCGTGCCGACCTGGTCGCACCCGGTGGGGATCGAGATCCCGTTGGTGCCCAGCACGTTGGCCGAACGCCCCGGGTCGGGGCTCGGTATGGAGACCTCGGCGATCTCGGAGCCGCGGCCCGCCCCGTCGAGGGCCTGCTCGGTGATGTGGAGCTGCGGGATGTCGCGCGTGCCCACGGCCGCGGCCCCCTGCGCGAGCGGCGTGAGCTCGAGCGCGGCGTTCTGCTCGGCCAGCATGTCCACGGGGACGGTGACACCCTCGTCCGTCAGGTCGAGCCAGAACCGGAACCACTCCTCGAGCAGCTCCTGGTCGAACGCGAGGCCGCCCTCGTCGAACATCTCCTCGCCATGGCCGATCACCCACGAGGTGAACGAGAACATGTTGGGCGCCTCGATCTCCGTGGCGTGGACCCCCTCGGGCAGCCCGGCCTGGACCTCGCGCAGCCAGTCCGCGTACGCGTCCCACGTCATGTCGTCCGTCGGCGGCGGCGCCCCGCTCTCCGCGACGAGGTCGACGTTGTAGCCGAGCAGGCGGGCGAACGTGCCGGTCGGGATCATGTACTGCGTGCCGTCGACGCGCCCGGCCTCGAGCACCTCGTCGGGGATCTGCGAGACGTCGATCTCCCCGCTCTCGATCAGGTCGTCGAGCGGGCGCAGCACGTCCTGTTCGGCGTAGCGCGTGTAGAACGTGCTCTGCATGCCGATCGCGCAGGAAAGACCGCCGCCCGCGGCCCGCACGGTCATGCGCTCGATGTAGTTCAGGTACTCGGCCACCTCGACCGAGACGTCCGCGTCCGGGTGGGCCGCCGCGAACAGGTCGATGACCGTGCCCACCTTCTCGGCGCGGGCCGGATTGCCCCAGAACGAGTAGGTGATCGAGCCATCGGCCCTGCCGGTCGAGGCCACGGGTTCGGCGCTTCCGCAACCGGCGAGCGCGAGGGTCGTGGCGGTGGCCGACGCGAGCGTGGCCGAAAGTCGCCGCCGGTGAGTGGTTCGCATCGTGCTCCTCCTCTTCGTCGAGCAGTGGGACGGGGCGAAACGGGATCGGGACAGCGGATCGGGTCGGGGGTCGGGTCGGGTCGGGGGTCGGGTCGGGTCGGGGGTCGGGTCAGCGGTGGGGGGCGGGGTTCGTGGCGAGGACGGCGTCGACCTCGGCGAGGGCGGGGAACGACGCCTGGGCGCCGGGCCGTTGGACCGAGAGCGCGGCGGCCACCGAGGCCGTGCGGGCGGCGTCGGCGAGATCGGCCCCCCGGGCGAGCGCCGCGGCGAGGAAGCCGACGAACGCGTCGCCCGCGCCCGTGGTGTCCACCGCGTCGGGCACCGGGTGCGCGGGCACCGTCACATCCCGCCCCTCGCGGGTGCGGCAGCGCGCCCCGCGCGCGCCCAGCGTGACGACGACCGCGCAGCCGAACCGGGCGGCGAGCGCGGGGGCCAGGTCGTCGACGGCGCGCCCCGCCGCCCCAGGCCGCTCGCCGAGCGCCGCCCTGGCCTCCGACTCGTTGACGACCAGCAGGCCGACGGCGCGCAGGGCGCGTTCGGGGAGCGCGACGAAGGGGGCGAGGTTGAGGATCGCGAACGCGCCCCGCCGACCGGCCACTTCGAGCGCCCGGCACACGGCGGGCACGGGGATCTCGCACTGGACGACGACGAGGTGCGCGGGCGTCGCGTCGGCCAGCGCCGCCTCGACGGCGTCGGCGTCGAGTTCGGCGTTGGCACCGGCGGCCACGACGATCGCGTTCTCCCCCGAGGCCGCGACGGTGACGACGGCGAGCCCGGTGGGGGCGCCGGGGCGGCGGCCGACCAGGCGGGTGTCGACGCCCGCGCCCTCGAGCGCGGCGCGCAGGCGGGCGCCGCGGTCGTCGGCGCCGAGCGCCGCGACGAACGCGGTGTCGGCGCCGCCGCGCGCGGCCGCGACCGCCTGGTTCGCCCCCTTGCCCCCGGCGGTGAGCGTGCTGGATCCGGCCAGGACGGTGGCACCGGGGACGGGAAGGGCGTCCACGGTCAGGACATGGTCCTCATTGGCCGAACCAATGACGAGAACCTGCCCGTTGCGCGCCGACGAGAGCATCGTTGCCTCCCAGATCCAGCCATTCTCTTCGTGTAGACCGGGAATCTACACGAAGAGAACGAGAGCGCAAGGGGGTTCGCCTGCGGCGGGCCCCGACGACGGGCTACAGGTCCGTGGAACAGGTGCCGGGCCGTGGGCCCGAAAGGGGGGTTCGCCTGCGGCGGGCTATGACGACGGGCTACAGGTCCGCAGGGCAAGTGCCGGACCGTGGGCCCGAAAGGGGGTTCGCCTGCGGCGCGTTCGCCTGCGGCGGGCCCCCACGACGAGCTACAGGTCTGCGGAACAGGTGCCGGACCGTGGGCCGAAGGGGCGGGTTCGCCTGCGGCGCGTTCGCCTGCGGCAGCTCGGACGACGTTCGCCTGCGGTGGGGCGGACGACCGGCTACGGGTCCGTGGAGAAGGTGGTCCGGGCAGTGGCCCGAAACGTACACGTTCGCCTGCGGCAGCTCCGACGACGAGCTACAGGTCGGCGGAACGGGTGATCCGGGCAGTGGCCCGAAAAGGGGTTCGCCTGCGGCGCGTTCGCCTGCGGCGGGCCGGACGACCGGCTACAGGTCCGTGGAGAAGGTGGTCCGGGCAGTGGCCCGAAACGTACACGTTCGCCTGCGGCAGCTCCGACGACGAGCTACAGGTCGGCGGAACGGGTGCCGGGGCCTTGGCCCGAAGGGGCGGGTTCGCCTGCGGCGGGCTACAGGTCGGCGGAGCAGGTGGGGCTTGAATGGTCGGCTATTGGTCGGCGGGGATGCTCTCGTGGCAGCCGCAGGACTCGCGGCGCACCAGGCCGAACTCATGGTGGTCGAGACGGCTCACCGTGCCGGGATCCGCCTCGAACGCCGCCGAAAGCGCCTCCCGCGCAATGGCCGCGACCGGCTGCTCAACGGCGGTCAGCCGCGGAACGGCAAAGCCCGTCAGGTCCGTTCCCTCGCCGCTGACCAGCGCGAGGCCCTCGGGGATCGCGACACCTCGGTCGCGCGCCGCGCGGATCACGCCGACCGCCTGCGCGTCGGACGTGGCGAACAGGGCCGTCGGCCGGTCGGCCCGGTCGAGCAGCGCGATGGCCGCCGCGTATCCGGCGGACCTGGTCGCCTCGGCGGAGAACACGTCGTCGGGCCGCGCCTCGAGCCCGTGGTCGCGCAACGCGCCCGCCCAGCCCTCCCGTTGACGCCGCCCCGCGACATGCTCCCCGTCGGCGCCGACCAGGCCGATGCGTTCGTGGCCGTGCTCGATGAGGTGCGCGGTGGCCGCCCTGGCGCCCTCGACGGCGACCTCGGGCCGGTCGACGACGACGATCGGGATGCCGAGCGCCTGGAGCGGCGCGAAGTCCTGCAACGGGTCGGTGCTCATGAGGATCACGCCATCGACCCGGCGCTCGGCGAGGCTGGCGAGCTGGGCGCGTTCCCGCTCGGGGCGCCACGACGTGGTGGCGACCAGGAGCTGGTGGCCCGAGTCGAACGACTGCTCGGAGAGGTGCTGCGTGATCGCGCCGAAGTACGGCTGCCCGAGGTCGGGCACGACAAGGCCGAGTGAATGCGTCTTCCGGGTGCGCAGATAGCGCGCCATCGCGTCGCGCTGGTACCCCAGCTCGGCGATCGCCGCGAGCACCCGCTCCTTGGCCGCCGCGGAGACGGGCCGCGGCCCGTTGTTGATCACATAGGAGACGACCGCGGGTGACACACCGGCGGCCCGGGCCACGTCGTCGCGGGTAACGGCCATGCCCCCAGCCTACGGGCGAGCCGCGCGGCCCTGGCACGGCCGGGCGCCGGGCAAGAGGCAGAGGCGTCAGGGGCCGGTCGGTTCCCGGCGTCTCAGGGCGTCCGGCCGCTGTGGCGCAGCCTGACGCAGTGGCGGGGGCGCGTGCGCAGCTCGGGGTGGAGGTTCCAGCCCTGCTCCGAGGCGACGTGCAGGACGTGGCCCGCGCCCGCGCCCCGGTAGTAGTGCACGCCGAGGTCGAGGTCGCGGTGGGCCGCGTAGAGGTACGGGGATTTCGCGAGCAGCCGGGTCTTCTTCCCTATGCGCCGTTCGACGCGCGCCCGGTAGTACGCGGTGTCGCCCTCCCGCACCAGCGACACCGGGGTCACGCACCAGCGCGGGATGAACGGCACGCGGCCCAGCGTGGCGTCGAGCACCCGCACCGCGCCGCGCTCGGAGCGCGGCACCAGGTAGACGAACAGCTGGACCACCGCCGCGACGCCGTGAAAGCAGAGCGCGAGAAGGATCCACACGACCCACCACAGCGGCAGGAACGCCAGGGTCAGGGGCAGGAGCACCAGCCAGCGCAGCGCGGCGGATCGAACGGGGAGCGGCCCCCAGGCCGGGTCATTGTGGTGGTGCACGGACGCGTTCCCCCCGGTTTGCGATGGCGCGCTCGGCAGCGCGCGGGCGAGTATACGGGGTCGCCTGCGGCGGGCTCGGCAGCGAGTTCGCCTGCGGCGGGCTCGGCAGCGCACGGCCCGGGGCCGCCCGCGGCGGGTCGCCTGCGGCGGGCTGGGCGCGGGGCCGCCTCCGGCGCGGGGTCGCCCGCAGCAGGTCGCCTGCGGCGGGCTCGGCGCGGGGCCGCCCGCGGCAGGTTCGGAACGGAGCCACCTGCCGTGCCCGTTCGCCTGCGGCGGGCTGGGAGCGGGGCCGCCTCCGGCGCGGGGTCGCCCGCGGCGGGGATGGGGCGCAGTGGCCTCCGGCACGGGGTCGCCCGCGGCGAGCACGGAGCGGAGCCGCCTCCGGCACGGGGGCCTCCGCGGCGCGTTCGGGGCGGCGCACAGCGCGCTGACCACCCCGGAACAGACACGCACCCACTACCGCCGAGGCCCACAACGGACTCAGGGCGCAATCTCCCGCGGCGCCGAGCCGCCCGCGGCAGGCGCACCGCACCGCGCAGCGCGCGGACCGCCGCGGGACGGGCGCGCGCCCGTGGCAGGCGCGCAGCGCGGGGTCGCCCGCGGCATCGGGTAGCCCGCGGCAGGCGTACCGTCTCAACTGCTCGGGAGCGGCTGTTCGACCCAGATCGTCTTGCCGCTCTTCGTGTAGCGGCTGCCCCAGCGCTGGGCCAGCGAGGCGACCAGCATCAGGCCGCGGCCCGTCTCGTCGAGGGAACGGGCGCGGCGCAGGTGGGGGGCCGTGCTGCTCGCGTCGAAGACCTCGCAGATGAGCGCCTTGTCCAGGATCAGCCGCAGCTGGATCGGCGGCGCCGCGTGCCGTATCGCGTTGGTGACCATCTCGCTGCTGAGCAACTCGCAGGTGAGCGCGGTGTCTTCGTCGAAGCCCCACGCGGTGAGGCGTTCGTTGACGCGCTTGCGCATCTCGGCCACCGAGGGCGGGACCGGGTCGACGTCCCAGGTGGCGACCCTCGACGGGTCGAGCGCGCTGGTCCTGGCGAACAGCAGGGCGACGTCGTCCCGCGCTTCCCCCTTGGGCAACAGCGCGCCGAGCACGGTGTCGCACAGGAGGTCCAACGACCGGCCCGGCTCGGCGTCGGGGCGGCGGAGCACGTCGCACAGCGTGCGCAGCCCCGTGTCGAGGTCCCGGCCCCTCCCCTCGAGGAGCCCGTCGGTGCCGAGGGCGAGCAGGGCGTTCTCGGGCAGCTCGCGTTCGACGGGCTCGTAGGGCAGGCCGCCGAGGCCCAGGGGAGGTCCGAGCGGCATGTCCAACGCCTTGGCCGTGCCGTCGGGGAGCCTCAGCACCGGCGGCGGGTGGCCCGCCCTGGCGAGCGCGCAGCGGCGCGATATCGGGTCGTAGACCGCGTAGAGGCAGGTGGCGCCGACCTCGTCGGCCTTCTCGGTGTCGTCGGCGTCCAGGCTCAGGCGCACCACCAGGTCGTCCAGGTGGGTGAGCAGCTCATCGGGCGGCAGGTCGAGGTCCGCCAGGGTGCGCACGGCGGTGCGCAGCTGCCCCATGGTGGCCGACGCCCTGACGCCGTGGCCGACCACGTCCCCGACGACCAGGGCGACCCGCGCCCCCGAGAGCGGGATCACGTCGAACCAGGCGCCCCCGACACCGGCGTGCGGCATGGCGGGCTGGTAGCGCGACGCGGTCAGCACCGCGGTGGAACGCGGCAGCGCGCGGGGCAGCAGGCTGCGTTGGAGCGTGAGGGCGACCTCGTGCTCCCTGGTGTAGCGGCGGGCGTTGTCGATACAGACCGCGGCCCGCGCGGCGATCTCCTCGGCCACCAGCACGTCGTCCTCGGCGAACGGCTCGGGGCGGCGGTGCCGCACCAGCACCGCCACGCCGAGGACCTCGCCCCGCGCCCGCAGGGGCACGGCCAACGTCGCGTGCGCGCCGCTCTCGCGGAAGATCGCCGCCCTGGCCACGCTCTCCCCGCTCCAGCAGCGGTACACCTCCTCCTCGTCGCCGCAGCGGATGGTCCGCCCCTCGCTCAGCGCGCGGATCCGCGGTGAGCGCTCGGGGTAGACCTCGAGGGCGCCGAGGTGCACCACGGCCTCGGGCGAGCCGTCGTGGATCGAACGGTGCGCGGCGCGCAGGAGCGTCAGGTGGCGGGCCTCGGGGTGCTGGCCGTCCAGCGGGTCGAGCAGGTCGACGGTGATGAAGTCGGCGAGCCGGGGGACGCACACCTCGGTGAGCTCCTCGGCCGTCCTGGTGACGTCGAGCTGGGTGCCGATGCGGACGCTGGCCTCGTTCACCACGACGAGCCGCTCCCTCGCGGCCTGTTCCTCGGTGGTGTCGTGGGCGGTCAGGCTCGCGCCGAGGACCCGGCCGTTCGGATCGCGCAGCGGCGCCATGGCCATCCGCCAGGCGTGCACGCGGCTCTCGCCGCCGGTCCGCATGGTGATGTCCAGGTCGCGCGGGCGACCGCCGCGCAGCACGCCGCGCAGCGCCCGCTCCACCACCAGGTGCTCCTCCCTGCCCCCGATCTGGGTCACCAGCAGCCCGCGGACCTCGTCCTCGGACAGGCCCATGACGCCCTCCATCCTGGCGTTGATCCTGCGCAGCCGCAGATCGGCGTCGTAGATCGCGGTCGCGCAGGGGGACTGGGAGAAGCCCCACCTCGCCAGGTCCTCGTCACCGGCGCGCGGCTCCCTGCCCGTCAACGCGGTGACCAGGAGCCAGCCGCCCTCCCCCGTCCCCGGCGCGCCGCGGTGCGCCACCAGGGGGACGGTGACCCGGTGGCCTTCGCGGTGGCGCAGCGCGAGCGAGCCGTTCCAGCGGCGCAGGCCCGTGAGGCCACGGAACATCTCGGGCGCCGTGCCTTCGGCCAGCAGCAGGGACGCGTGGCGCCCGAGCGCCTCGGGCTCGGACCAGCCGAGCAGGAAGCGGGCGCCCGCGCTCCACCGGCTGATGACGCCCGCGCCGTCCACCATGGCCGTGGCGTCCGGCGGCGCGTCGATGTCCTCGGCGGCGCTCGCCGGTGCGCGGGAGGACGGGGAGCCCTCATCGACCATGCAAAAATCATTCCATCCCCCCGCGATACCCGCATATCCCCCGCGTGCCCGGCCCGACGGCGGCTGTTCGGTCAGTCGTGGGTGGGGGGTGGGACCAGGGTGTCGTCGGTCGTGCGGCGGGCCAGGTGGTCCTCGACGTTCCTGGCCGTCGTCGCGACGATCTCGCCCACCGCGTCCCGCGTGTAGTACGCCTGATGCGAGCTCACCAGCACGTTGCGGAACGTCATCAGGCGGGCGAGGACGTCGTCGGTCACCACGTCGAGTGACCGGTCGAAGAAGAAGACCCCGGCCTCCTCCTCGTAGACGTCGAGGCCCACGCCGTCGAGCCGTCCGGCGCGCAGCGTCTCCACCAGGGCGTGGGCGTCGATGAGCCCGCCGCGGCTGGTGTTGACGAGGATGGCGTCGTCCTTCATGCGGCGCAGCGCGGCGGCGTCCACCACGTGGTGGGTGTCGGGCAGCAGCGGAACGTGCAGGCTGATCAGGTCGGACTCGGCGAACAGCCGGTCGCGGTCGGTGTACTCCATGCCGAGGGCCTGGCACTCCGGGCTCGCGGCCACGTCGTGGCCGAGCAGCCGCATGCCGAACCCGGCCGCGATCCGGGTGAACGCGGTGCCGATCTTCCCGGTGCCGAGAACGCCGACCGTGCGGCCGTGGAAGTCCCGGCCCATCAGGCCGGTGAGCCGGAAGTCGAAGTCCCGCGTGCGCGTCGCCGACCGGGTCACCCGCCGGTTGACGGCAAGCGCCAGGGCCCAGGCGAACTCGGCGACCGAGTGCGGCGAGTACGACGAGACGCGGGCCACGGTGAGGCCGAGATCACCGGCGGCGCGCAGGTCGATGTTGTTGTACCCGGTGGCCCGCTGCGTGATCAGCCGGGTCCCGCCCGCGGCCAGGCGTTCCAGCACGGGGCGGTCGAGCACGTCGTTGACGCCGCTGCACACCACCTCGTACCCGGACGCCGTGGCCACGGTGTCCCCGTCCAGGATCAGCTCGAGGCAGCGCAGCCGGTGCCGCCCCTCGAACGCCGCCTCGAGCAAGGGGCGTTCGTCCGCCGTGACGCCGTAAGCGACGATCTCCATCGCCCGCTCCTTCCTTTCCGTTCCGCCGTCCAGTGTCGGCGACGCGGGGCGGCGGACCGCGCTGCCTCGGCGGGTACGCCGACGTGACTCGTGCCACGTTTGATCGATCGCACGCTCAGATGAGCGATCTCAGGGTAGCCTCCCCGTGTCAGGGCAGCCGTTCACGAGGAGTCGAAGTCCCGTGCCGGATACGCGTATATCTCCCCTCATCACCCCCTCACCCTCAGCCACAGCGACCACCGCGACCACCTATGTCTACGACTTCGCCGAGGGCCACAAGGGCCTGGTCGACCTGCTCGGCGGCAAGGGCGCGAACCTCGCCGAGATGACCAGGCTCGGCCTGCCCGTTCCGCCGGGCTTCACGATCACCACCGAGGCGTGCCGCGCCTACCTGCGCACCGGCGCCGAGCCGGACACGTTGCACGCTCAGGTGAGCGCGCACCTCGACGCGCTGGAGCGGCGCATGGGCCGCCGCCTCGGGCAGGGCGACGACCCGCTCCTGGTCTCGGTGCGCTCGGGCGCCAAGTTCTCGATGCCGGGGATGATGGACACCGTCCTCAACATCGGCCTCACCGACGCCTCGGTGACCGCCCTCGCCCGCCAGGCCGGTGACGAGCGGTTCGCGTGGGACTCCTACCGGCGGCTCATCCAGATGTTCGGCAGGACCGTCCTCGGGATCGAGGGCGACGCGTTCGAGGACCTCATCGACGACGCGCGGCGGGCGGCGGGCGCCGCCACCGACGTGGAGCTGACGGCGGACCAGCTGCGCGCGTTGGTCGAACGGTTCAAGGACGTCGTGCGCGTCCGCACCGGGCGCGGCTTCCCGCAGGATCCGCGGGAGCAGCTGGACCTGGCCGTCCGGGCCGTGTTCGACTCGTGGAACGGCGACCGCGCCCGCCTCTACCGGCGCCAGGAGCGCATCCCGCACGACCTCGGCACCGCGGTCAGCGTCGTCGCCATGGTCTTCGGGAACCTGGGCCCCGACTCGGGCACGGGCGTGGCGTTCACCCGCGACCCCGCGACCGGTCACCAGGGCGTCTACGGCGACTACCTGGCCAACGCCCAGGGCGAGGACGTCGTCGCCGGGATCCGCAACACCGTGCCGCTGGCCGACCTGGCCACCGCCGACCCGGCCTGCTACGCCCAACTGCTCCGCACGATGGAGGTGTTGGAGAACCACTACCGGGATCTGTGCGACATCGAGTTCACGATCGAGCGCGGCACGCTGTGGATCCTCCAGACCCGGGTGGGCAAGCGCACCGCGGCGGCCGCGTTCAGGATCGCCGTGCAGCTGCTCGACCAGGGCCTCATCGACGAGCGTGAGGCGCTGCGCCGGGTCAGCGGCGGGCAGCTGGCGCGGCTGATGTTCCCGAGGTTCGCCACCGAAGCGGCGGGCGACGTGGCGGGCGAGCGGCTGGCCACCGGCATCGGCGCATCCCCAGGGGCCGCGGTGGGCGCCGCCGTCTTCGACTCCGCGACCGCCGTCGCCCGCGCGGCCGCCGGGGAGCGCGTCATCCTGGTGCGCCGCGAGACCAACCCCGACGACCTCGACGGCATGCTCGCCGCCCAGGGCATCCTCACCGCACGCGGCGGCAAGACCTCGCACGCCGCCGTCGTGGCCAGGGGCATGGGCACGACCTGCGTGTGCGGTGCCGAGGAGCTGCGCGTCGACCCCGCCGCGCGCACGCTGACGACCGCCGACGGCACCGTCGTCGCCGAGGGCGAGGTCATCTCCATCGACGGCACCACGGGCGCGGTCCACCGCGGCGAGGTACCCGTCGTGCCGTCCGCCGTCGTCGAGTACTTCGAGGGAACGGCGCCGGCCGACACCGACGACCTCGTGGCGGCCGTGGACCGGCTCATGACCTGCGCCGACCGCGTCAGGCGGCTCGACGTGCGCGCCAACGCCGACACCGCGGACGACGCCGCGCGCGCCCGCCGCTTCGGCGCCGCGGGGATCGGCCTGTGCCGCACCGAGCACATGTTCCTCGGCGAACGCCGCACGCTCGTCGAGCGGTTGATCCTGGCCGAGTCGGACGACGAGCGCGAGGCCGCGCTGGCCGCGCTGCTGCCGTTGCAACGCGACGACTTCACCGACCTGTTCGCCGCGATGGACGGCCTGCCGGTCACCGTGCGGCTGCTCGACCCGCCGCTGCACGAGTTCCTGCCCGACCTCACCGACCTGTCGGTGCGCGTCGCGCTCGCGCACGACGTCCACGACGCCAGGCTGCTGACGGCCGTGCGGCGGCTGCACGAGCGCAACCCCATGCTGGGGCTGCGCGGCGTGCGGCTCGGACTCCTCGTCCCCGGCCTCTTCACGATGCAGGTGCGGGCCATCGCCGAGGCGGCGGCCCGGCGCGGGGCGGCGGGCGGCGCGCCACGGCCCGAGATCATGATCCCGCTCGTGGGCACGGTGCAGGAGCTGGAGATCGTCCGCGAGGAGGCGGAACGGGTCGTGGCCGAGGTCGAGCGCGACCACGGCACGCGCCTCGACATCCCGCTCGGCACCATGATCGAGCTGCCGCGCGCCGCGCTGACGGCGGGCCAGATCGCCGAGTCCGCCGACTTCTTCTCGTTCGGCACCAACGACCTCACCCAGACCGTCTGGGGCTTCTCCCGCGACGACGTCGAGGCCAGCTTCTTCGGCGCCTACCTGGAGAAGGGCATCTTCGGCGTCTCCCCGTTCGAGACCATCGACGCCGACGGCGTCGGCGCGCTCGTCACCACCGCCATCGCCGCGGGCCGGGCCGCGCGCCCCGGCCTCAAGCTCGGCGTGTGCGGCGAGCACGGCGGCGACCCCGAGTCCGTGCACTTCTTCCACGCCGCGGGCCTCGACTATGTCTCCTGCTCCCCCTTCCGCATCCCCATCGCCCGCCTCGAAGCGGGCCGGGCGGCGGCCGAGGGCTGACCCAGGGCCGGGTGAACGCCCCCGCGGGGCCGCCCGGTTCGAGGTGTGGATCGAGCCGGGCGGCCCGGCGCGGGACCCGGCGTTCCGCGCCGGGTCAGCCGCGGCGCGGGTAGGGCGTGAGCAGCTGGTCGACCGGCGCGAAGTCGTCGGTCAGGACGCGCGCGTCACCGATCCACGCGTCGAGCGCGGCGCCGTCGACGACCCGCCAGTCGCCGCCGCGCTCGGCGACGCGCCGCCCCCACGCCGCCGTGTCGAACGCGGTGTCGGAGGCCGACACCACGAAGTTGCCGCCCCCCGCGCCGTCGAACGACCCGCCCGCCCCCGCCACGGCCACGTGCGCGAACTCCGCCCGCACCGTCGCGACGGCGGCGCGGACGAACGCGAGCTCGCCGTGGTCGACCACGTTGACCGCGTACGCGCCACCGGGGCGCAGCACGCGCCTGATGTCGGCGACGGCCTCCCGGGTGGTGAGATGCCACGGCACGCTGATGCCGCCGAACGCGTCGCCGACGACCAGGTCGCGGGAGCCCGTGGCGATCCTCCGCAGGCCGATCCTGCCGTCCTCCACCCGCACGTTCAGGCTCTCGCCCGTCTCGACGCCGAGGCGCTCCCTGCCGATCTCGACCACGCCGGGGTCGATCTCGGAGACCACGCTCGTGGAGCCGGGGCGCGCCGCCGCCAGATAGCCGGGGACGGAGAGCCCACCGGCGCCCAGGTGGTAGGCGTCGAGGGCCTCGCCCTCGGGGTAGGCGGTGTCGACGAGCGAGGCGATCGCCCGGACATAGGCGAAGTCCAGGTGCTCGGGGTCGTCGAGGTCCACATACGAGTGCCGCAGCCCGTCGAGGACGAGGGTCCTGCCGCTCTCCCGCTCGGGGTCGTCGACCACGCTCGCGCAGTGGTAACGCGTCTCGGCGTCGCAGCCGCTCGGCACCGCCGCCCCGACCGTGACGCTGCCGCCGACGACCACGCCCGCCACCAGCGCCCTGCGGCCACGGCGCCAGTCCCGCGACGAGGCGTCCACCACCAGGCCCGTCACCAGCAGCAGCGCGCCGAGCGCGAACAGGATGACGCTGACCGGGACGACCGAGATCAGCACGAACCCGGTCAGCACGGTGCCCGCGATCCCGCCCGCCGTGCCGATCCCGGAGAGCCGCCCCACCACCGTGCCGGTCGCCTCGAGGTCGACGAGCAGCAGCTTGGTGACCATGGGCGTCACCGCCGTGAGCAGCGCGGCGGGCACGAACAGGCAGGCCGCGCCGACATACAGGACCAGGCCGCCGCCCGCGTCGCCCACGAGCCGCACCAGCGGGGGCGTCGCCGCGACGGCCACGCCCGAGAGCGCGAGCAGCGGGCCGAGCGCGCGCCGGGGCGCCACGGCGTCGGCGGCCCGCCCACCGGCCCACGACCCGAAGGCGATCGCGGACAGGGCGATGCCGATCACCATGGTGTTCATCTCCATGGTGAGCCCGATGTAGGGGGCGAGCAGCCGCAGCGCGACCAGCTCGACGACCAGCACCGCCGCCGAAGAGCCGAAGACCAGGACGGCACCGGCCCTCGGCCCGATCCCCGGCACCCGCACCGCTTCCTCAGCCACCACCACGCCCGCTCCCCTCGGAGATCCGCCCCGTCCCGGCGAACCTACAAGCCGCGGGCCCCTGTCCGGAAAACGGGCCGGAAAGCGGTCCGGGGAACGGGCGTCCGACGACCGCGGGCGCGGCGTCAGGGTGGTGTGACGCCGCCCACCAGGATCTCGCCGTCCTCCTCGCGCACCGGGTACACCGTGATCGGCTCGGTCGCGGGCGGGGACAGCGGCTCGCCGGTGGCGAAGTCGAAGACGCTGCCGTGGCAGGAGCAGAGCAGACCGTCCTCGGTGACCTTGCCCGCGGAGAGGAGGCAGGCCAGATGGGTGCAGTGGTTGGCGCTGGCGAACACCTCGCCGCCGAAGCGGGCCACGGCGATCTCGACCTCGCCCACGAAGAAGCGGCGCACGACGCCCTCGGGCACCTGGCCCGAGCGGGCGACCTTGACATACTCCATGGTCAGCTCCCTCCCGCCGGCACCGCGGCCGACGCGTCCACGAGCTGGGCCAGCTCCACGTCCTCGTCCGCCAGCAGCGCCGGATCCGGGGTCGCGCGCCGGGCGATGAGCTCCCTCGCGGCATGGATGTCGCCGCCGCGCTCGGCCGCGAAGGCCGCCGTGAGCACGCCGTCGGCCAGGCAGAAGGCGATGAAGTCGGCCTCGTCGAGCGAGCCGCGCACCACCATGCGGTCCCACGTCCTGGCCTGCCCGCAGTGCTGGAGGTTGAGGCCGAACTGGTCGGACCAGAACCAGTGCGGGTCGTCGTGGACGGTGGGCCTGCCCAGGATGTTCTTGGCCGCGGCCATGCCCTGCTTGTTGGCGTTGTCGAAGTGCTCGACGCGGATCCAGCGTCCGTACAGCGGGTGGCGGTGGTTGGCGACGTCCCCGGCCGCCCAGACGCCGGGCAGGCTGGTGCGGCAGTACTCGTCGACGAGCACGCCGTTGGAGACGGAGATCCCCGAGTTGCGCGCCACGTCCACGTTCGGCAGCGCGCCGACCGCGACCACCACGGCGTCGCCCTCGGCCCGCAGCCCGCTCTCCGTGGTCACTACCACGCCGTCCGAGGTGGCGCGTACCGAGCTGACGGTCTCGCCCGTGTGCAGCTCCACGCCGTTGTCGCGCTGGAGCCGCCCGCAGAACCGGCCGAGATCGGCGCCGAGCACCCGCGCGAGCGGCTCGGCCGCCTGCTCGATGACCACGGGGCGCACCCCGGCCGCGAGCGCGGACGAGGCCACCTCCGAGCCCACGAAGCCCGCGCCCACGATGACGAGGCGGCCGCCGGGGCGCAGCAGGGCCCGCAGCCGCAGGGCGTCGTCGAGGCCGCGCAGATGGATGATCCGCTCGTGGTCCTTCTCGAGGCCGGGCAGCCGACGGGCGCGGGCCCCGGTGGCCAGCAGGAAGCGGTCGCCGGGGACCAGCGTCCCGTCGGCCAACTCGACCGCGCCCGCGGCGGTGTCGACCCGCCGGGCGGCGGTGCCGAGCCGCAGCTCGACGGCGTTGTCGGCGCACCACGTCTCGGACAGCACCTCGGTGTCGGCGCCCGACAGGCCGCCGTTCAGGAGCTCCTTGCTCAACGGGGGCCGCTGGTAAGGGGCGTGGGGCTCGTCGCCGACGAGGGTGATCCGCCCTTCGAAGCCGCGGCGGCGCAGGGTGCGGGCGGCGACCGCGGCGGTCTGGCTCGCGCCGACCACGACGACGCTCTGCGGGGTGTCTGACATGACCTACTCCTGTACGGTCCTGGCGGTGAGCGGGGCGGGCGGCGCGGCGGGCGCGCCCGGGCGGATCCAGACGCCGCCGTCCACGACGCGCACGGGAAAGCCGGGCTGGTGGTCGTCGCGGTCGTCGGCCCTGCCGGTGCGCAGGTCGAACGCCCACTGGTGGCCTGGGCAGATGAGGCGGCCGCGCAGCAGCGTGCCGCGGGAGAGCGGGCGGCCCTTGTGCACGCACGCGTCACGGAAGGCGAACACCTCGCCGTCGTCGTGGAAGAGGGCGACGCGCTCGTCGCCGAGCACCACGAGCTTCTTCCCTCGCCTGCTCAACTCGGTGAGCTCGGCGACCTTGACCCAGTCGGACATGTGCTCCCTCCGGCGGTCGGATACGGGGGACGGCGGTGGCGGGATCGCGCTCCCGCCGCCGCCGTCCCTGGCTCTGCGGGGTCGGGCCTACGCGGCCACCGCGGCCGACTCCAGGTCGGGCCGCACATAGTGCTCGTAGAGCGCCTGCGTGTACGAGTAGCGCATCTCGGCGCCCCAGCGGACGAATCGCAGGCAGCGCTGCTGGAGCCGCGGGGTGTCGGCGTGGTCGAGCACGATCTGGTAGCCGCGCTCGCCGTGCACGACGTCGGAGGTGATGTGCAGGTCGAAGAACTCGATCTCGTCCTCGGTGAATCCGTAGGACTCGCGCAGCGGGACGATCTGCTTCCGGTAGATGCTGGGCACCTGCGACTCGAGGCCGACGACCAGGGCGGCCGTGGCGACCACGAAGTGCTCGCGCATGGCGACGGCGTAGCACCAGGACTGGAGGCCTCGGGTGACCGCGTTCATGCTGGACGGGTCCTCGACCCGCTCCCTCGTGGTGCCGCACGCCTCGGCGAAGCGGATGAGGAGGTCGGTGTGCCTGATGTCGGCGAGCTCCTCCTCGTACATGTTCTGGAGGGTGAAGTCCTTGGCCCCGGTGAATTCGTCCGGGGTGTTTCCGTAGATGTAGCCGAGATAGTCGGCGAACGGGCCGACGTAGTGGTAGTGGTTCTCCGCCCAGCGGGCGAAGTGCTCGCGCTTCAGACGCCCTTCCGCCCATGCTCTGCTGAACGAGGCGTTCTTCGCCTCGCGGCCTTTGATGGCATCTTCGAGTGCGGCGCGGAAATCATCCCTCGCCAGGAGCTCAGTCATGCGCCGTTGTCCTTTCCGCGGTTCGGGTGACCCCAACGTAGGCGGGAATCCCGAAGGGGAGGATGGTATTTGTGCACAGGGCGGACGGAATTCTCTGTGCAGAGTGCCGTTTCGGTGCGCGGCGGCCTCAGAACAGCACCGTGGCCAGGCTGGTCGCCGCCGCGAGGCCCACCACGACGGGCAGGAAGCAGTGCCTGACGAGGTCCTGCACGGGCACCCTGGCGACCCCGGCCACGGCGAGCAGCGAGGACCACGCGACGAGCACGCCGCCCCCGGTCCACACCGAGCCCATCTGGCCGACCGCGGCGAGCGTGGCGGGGTCGACGTGCGCCTCGGGCCCGAGCGCCCCTGAAAGCGACCCGGTCAGCGGCAGCCCGGCGAACCCCGAGCCCTCGAGCCCGGTGATCATGCCGGTGAGGAGGATGGCGAAGGCGAGCACGAAGCCGTTGTCGGGGATGTGCTGGTCGGCGGCGGACACGAGGTCGAACAGCAGCGCCGGGGGCTCGCCCGACTCCACGCCGGTGATCCTGGTGATGAAGTCGGCGTTGCCGAGGAAGAAGAAGCCCGCGATCGGCACCACGACGCCCATCGCCTTGAACGCGAAGACGAGCCCGTCGACCACGTGCGTCGCCGCCGTGGTGAGCCCGTGGCCGCCGTCGACGCTGAACACGGCGGCGATCAGCAGCAGCATGGCGACGCCCCCGACCAGGCCCGCCGCGTCGCCGCCCTGCACCTCGCCGACGACATCGGTGAACTTGCCGAGCAGCATGTAGCCGACGATCGCCGCGAAGGTCAGCGGCACCAGCAGGGCGAAGGCCCTGGACCGCCGCACCGGCTCGTCCCCGCCAGGGCCGGACTCCCCGCCAGGGACAGGGCCGCCCGCGCCCGAGCCCTCACCGGGCTCCGCGCCGGGAGCGCGGACCGCCCGGGTCGCCGCGGCCCCCTCGGCGGTCGCGTCCGCCGTGCCGGCCGCTTCCCCCCGCACGCTCGCGACGGCGGCCAACGACTCGCTCTCCCAACGGAGTTCGTGCTCCTCGCTGAGCGTCCCGAAGGCGCGCCGACCGCGCCAGTAGACCAGGGCGAGCGCGACAAGACCCGTGATCAGCGACAGCACCATCGCCCGGTCGGCGACCACCTCGGTGCTCACCCCGGCCGCGGTCGCGGAGAGGCCGGGAGCCACCTGGATCACATAGTCGCTCGACAGCGCCATCCCCTGGCCCGCGATGGCGATCACGGCGGCGGCGCTCATGGCGGGGAGCCCGGCGCGTATCGCGGCGGGCAGCAGGATCGCGCCGATCAGCGGAACGGCGGGGGTGGGCCAGAAGAACAGGCTGATGAAATAGGTGACCCCCGCGATCGTGACAAAGGCCGCGCGGCCGTTGCGCATGAGCGCCCTGAACGGCTTGACCATGCGGCGCTCCGCCCCCATGGCGCGCAGCGCGCCGAGCAGTGCGGTGATCAGCGCGATGATGAGAAAGATGCTGAAAAGCTCCGACGCGGCAGTCAGGCTCGCGGAGAAGATCGAGGTGATCCCCTGGATCAGGCTGCCGCTGTAGAACCAGGCCGTGAGGAAAGTGGCGATGACGGCGGGAACGACGATGTTCCGGCGGGCGATCATCACCGCGATGATGACGACGACCCCCGCGAAGTAACTCCAGTGCGCAGCAGTGAGTTCCACGTCCGCACTCCCTACCCGGCTCCCGGCGAGCCCAGGGGCCGAAGTCCAATGGTTGAAGCGGCATGCTGGCGAGCCTGACTGCCAGGCCACAGAGTGAGGATGCACATTGTCGGGGACATTATTTGTGCAGAATGCGTCCCACGAGCCCCCGCCGTTTCCATCACGTTTCCCCTCGGAATCCCGGGAGTTGCCCGCGCCCAGGAATGTGCGGAGTGCCCAAGCTTTTCCCGTCCGCCAGGTCGGAACGCACATGGATCGCGCGGAAGGCCGCGGCGGATACTCGTCGCATGTCCGAGTCGCACACGCACGCACCGACCGGGCCGCCGCGCGGCCCGGTGTCCGACGCGACGGGCGCCGACGCGCCGCGCCCGCAGGGGGCGTACCGCGCCGCGGTGGTCGATGGCGGTCTCGCGATGAGCGCGGGGATGACGCCGCGGATCGGCGGTCGGCTCACGGTCACGGGGGTCGTGGGCCGCGACGTGGACGCGGCGGCGGCCCACGAGGCGGCGGGCGTCGCGGCCCGCAACGCGTGCGCCGCGATCGTGGCGGAGCTCGGCGACGCGGCGCGGCTGCGGCGCTTTCTCCGGATGACCGTCCATGTCGCCTGCACCGAGGAGTTCCACGCGCTCTCGGCGGTCGCGGACGGCGCGTCGGCGGCGCTGCTCGCCGCCGCGCCGGGGGCCGGGCTGCCCGTCAGGTCCGCGATCGGGGTGCGCTCACTGCCGTCGGGAGCCCCGGTCGAGGTCGAGCTGACCGCGGCCGTCACACCGTGACCGCGGGCCGCCCAGGGCGCCCGAGCCGCTGGGGTCTGCTGCCGCTGCTCACCGCGACCGTGACCACCACGATGGCCAACACCGTGGTCAACGTGCCGATGACGGCGCTCCTCGGCGACCTGGACGCGCCGCTCGGCCGGGGCGTCCTGGTCGCCACCGCGTTCCCCGTGACGCTGGCCGCGCTCATGCCGCTGTCCGGCTGGCTCGGCGACCGCCTCGGGCACCGGCGGGTGCTGTGCGCCGCGATGCTGTGCATGGTGGTGGGCGCGGCGGGCGCCGCCCTCGCGCCCAGCCTGCCGGTGCTCGTCGCGTTCCGGATGCTCCAGGGGCTGTCCGCCGCGCCGGTGCTTCCCGCGGTGATGGTCCTGGTGGTCCAGGTGCTCGGCGAGGAGCGGCGCAGCAGGGCGCTGTCGCTGTGGGCGGCGGCGAACGGCGCGGGGCAGGCGCTCGGCCCGACGACGGGCGGGCTGCTGGCCGAACTGTTCGGCTGGCGCGCGGTGTTCTGGCAGATCGTGCCGCTTTCGCTGCTCGTGGTGCTCGGGGGGTGGCTGCTGCTGCCCCGCGACGCGCCGTCCGCGCGGCGCCCCCGGCTCGAGTGGCGTGGGGCGCTCACCCTCACCGGGGGCGCGGCGCTGCTGCTCTCGGCCACCTCGGCCGTACCCGCGCTGGGGTTCCGCTCGCCCGCGGTGTGGGGCATGACGGGGCTCGGGCTGGCGTTCATCGGCGTCTTCGTCCTCGTGGAGAGGGGCCGTTCCGAGGCGTTCCTGCGCCCGCGCCACCTCGTGGAGGCGCGCTATCTGCGCTCCTCGTTCGCCGTCGCCGCGCAGATGTTCGCCCTCGGCGCCACCCTGCTCGCCGCCCCGGTCCACCTGGTCGGGACGCACGGGATGTCGCAGGCGCACACCGGGCTCGCCGTGCTGGCGCTGCCGCTCGCCATGGCGGGGCTCGCCCCCGTGGCGGGCCGGTGCACCGAACGGCTCGGCGGCAGGCTGGTGATGAGGTGCGGCCTGCTGACCCTCGTCGCGGGGCTGGGCCTGCTCGCCGCCGTGGCCGGGCTGCGCGGCGGGGCCCCGACGGTCGTGGCGGCGCTCGTGCTCGTCGGAGCCGGGGTCGCCTTCGTGCAGACCCCGGCGGCGACCGGCGCCTCCCGCTCCCCCGCGGGCGGAACGGGCGCGGGACTCGGCCTGTTCAACCTGGTCAGGTTTGGCGCGACGGCGCTCGGCGCGGCGTGTGTGGCCCTGCTCGGCACCCGCCCTGGCCAGCTCGTGTGGGTCTTCGCGGTGTGCGCGGCCCTGGCCGTGGCAGGCTTCGCCGCGTCGTTCCTCGGCGCCGATCCGAAGGACCCCGAGGACCCGAAGGACCCGAACGGTCCCGACGAGCCCGAAGCGCGGGGGCCGCGCCTCGCTACGCGGGCGGGGAGAGCTCGGCCCTGAGCGCCCGCAGGGAGTCGTCGAGCGTCTGGATGCGGTGCGCCAGCCACACCGTGAACTGCGTCTCCGACGACCGCACATCCATCTGGAGGGCCCGCGAGGCGCGTTCCAGCTTGTAGAGCATCGTGTTGCGGTGCAGCCGCAGCCTGCGCGCCGCCGCGTTCAGGTTCCCCGACTCCGCGATGTACGCGAGCACGACCTCCTCGAGGTTGCCCGTCTGGCCGTCCGCGCGGCGCAGCGGCTCGAGCACCTCACGCGCGAACGCCCGCCCCTGCGGGCTGGCCGCGGCCTCCTCCACCGCGGCGAACACCCGCAGCTCGTCGTAGCCGCACACCTCGGGCACCCGCACCCTGCGGGACAGCTCGAGCGCCGTCCGCGCCTCGCGGAAGCTCGCCGCCACCCCGGCCGCGCCCTGCGCCACCCGCCCGTGCGCCACCTGCGCCGCGCCGCCCGTGCGGTCCGCGACGAGCCGGTGCAGCTGTCGGCCGAAGCGGCGCAGCGCGTCCCGTTCGGCCCTCGCGTCGGACGGCGCGTCCGCCTCGGCGGCGAACTCGGCCACCACGACGATCAGTTGTCCCATCAGCGCGGCCATCGTGAAGCCCTTGCCGCGGGCGGCGGCCACCGAGCGCTGGAGCGCCTGCGCCCGCGCCGCGTCGGCGGAGGGGACGGGGACGACGAACACCGCGTGCCGTGACTCCATGTCGAACCTGTGGTGCCGGGAGCGGGCCTGCAACGCGTGGGGGTCGGTGAAGCGCCCGTGCACCAGGGTGTCGACGAAGTCGTCGCGGGAACGTTCCTCCGCCTCGGTGACGGAGCGCTGCCGCAGGATCTCGGACGCCACGAGCGGCGCGCCCTGCTCGACGATCACCCGGTGCTGGGCGAGGTCGTGGGCGTCGGGCGGCAGCGCGGGCTCGACGACGGCGACCGTGCCGTAGGGCTCGCCCGCGACGCTCACCGGGGCGCGGACGACATGCAGCCGCTCGCCCCACGGGGCGTCGACCGCCAGGTCGCGGGCGGCGACGTGGTGACGCCCCGAACCACGCGGCTCGGGCTCCGCGGTCGCGCCCTCGGCCGCCCGCCGGTGCACCGCGTGCGCGAGCCCACGCCACTCCTCGTCCGAGGCCGCGCGGTCCCGCTCCGCCCTGGCGAGCAACTCGCCGTGCTGGTCGGTGATCAGCACGGCGCCGCCGGACAGCGTCGCCATGGAACGCGCCAGGGCGGGCAGCCCCGAGCCCGACGCGAAGACCTCGCCCAGCGTGCGGTGTACCCGGACGCTGTACTCCAGGACGTGCGCGCTGTCCGCGATGGCCTTGACCGCTACCAGCCGCCCGATCGCGTGGTAGTCGGCCTCGGGGGCCAGCCGCACGAGCGGCAGCCCCGCGCTGTCCGCCGCCCGCATCAGGGGCGCCAGGTCGGGCTCGGTGGCCGCCCGCGCCCGCGCGAGCACGGCGGCGGCCCCCCGTTGGGCGAACCCGGCGAGCAGCAGCCGCGGATCGGGCGCGGCGACGAGCTGGGCCGCGGCGGCGTACACGGCGATGCCCGCCAGGTCATCGCCCGCGGCGCCCGAGGGCCGGTGGCCGGACCCTGGGCCCCGCGGCAGCTCGGCCAGCGGCAGGCACCAGCTGACCGTGCGGCGCAGCCCCGCCTTCCCGCCGAGCAAACGGCCGCGGAGCACCGGCTCGGCCAGCAGGGACTCGACTGTCATCGGGGACATGTGCGGAACGCCGTGTGCCATGTGCCTACATCCTCCTGCGGCGATGGTGCGGATTGTACGAAGCCGCCGGGGCCGGGAGCGCCGATGCTGGACCCCGGTGAAGAAGCGAAGCACCGTCCGGCAGATGGGAACGTGGAGGTCATCTTGTCGAGAAATCCCCTTGTGCACCAGAGCCCGGCCGGGACGGCGCCGTGAGCACCCTGCGGTCGACCGACCCCGCGGCCCCTTCCGAGACCGTCGCCGAGGTGCGCGCGGCGCGCCCCGATGACGCCGTGGCGGCCGTGCGCGCCGCGCACCTGGCCTTCGACGACTGGGCCTCGGCCCCCGCGGGGCAGCGCGCCGCCGCGCTGTCGGGCGCGGCCGACGAGCTGGCCGCCGAGGCCGCGGACCTGGCCCTGCTGATCAGCCGCGAAGAGGGCAAGCCCGTGGGCGCGGCGCGCACCGAAGTGGCCAAGACTGTCGAGCAGTTCAGGCTCGCCGCCCAACTCGCCTTCCTGGTCGAGGGGACCACGTACCCGGACGAGTCGGCCGGTCTCGCCGCGTGGACGCTGCGCGTGCCGCTCGGCGTCGTCGTGGCCATCACCCCGTGGAACTTCCCGCTCTCGCTCGCCGCCCGCAAGATCGCCCCGGCCCTCGCGGCGGGCAACACCGTCGTCTTCAAGCCGTCGCCCGTCACCCCGGGGGCGGGCGAGCGGCTGGCCGCGGCGTGCCACCGGGGCGGCGTTCCCGAGGAGGCGCTGCGCGTGGTGCAGGGCGACGACCCCGGGGCGATGGCGGCCCTCGTGGGGGCGCCCGAGGTGCGGGCCGTCACCTTCACCGGCTCGGACCGGGTCGGCGCGGTGCTGCGGCGGACCGTGTCGCCCGGCGCCAGGCTCCAGTTCGAGCTCGGCGGCCACAACGCGGCGCTGGTGTGCGCCGACGCCGATCTGCCGCGCGCCGCCGCGCGGGTCGCGGCCGGGGCGTTCGGGCTCACCGGGCAGGTGTGCACCGCCACGGACCGGGTGCTGGTGGCACGGCCCGTGGCCGCCGCGTTCACCGAGCTGCTCGCCGAGGAGGCGGCGCGGCTCACGGCGGGCCGGGGCGACGACCCCGCCGCCGACCTCGGCCCCGCCGCGACGGCCGCGCAGCGGGAGCGGATCGACGGGCTGCTCGACTCGGCCCTGTCGGCGGGCGCGGCCGTCGCGGGGCAGGGCGCCCTGGCGGCCGACGCGGACCCGGCGGGGCACTGGGTGCTGCCCACCGTCCTCACCGGCGTACCGGCGGACCACCCCGTCAACACCGCGGAGATCTTCGGTCCGCTGCTCTCGGTGGTGCCCGTCGAGGGGCCGGACGAGGCCACGGCCGTCATCAACGCCGACGCGCACCGCCTGGTCACCGCCGTGCACACCAGGGACCTCGGCACCGCGGGCCGCTTCCTGAAGGCCGTGCGCTGCGGCGTGGTCAAGGTCAACGAGCGCACGACGGGCAACGGCGTCGCGCCACCGTTCGGCGGCTGGGGCAGCTCGAGCTCGGGCGCCTTCCCCGAAGGGGGCCGCACCGCGCTCGAGTTCGTCACCGACACCAAGACCGTCTACTGCAACTACCTGGGCTGACAGCGGCCCGGGCCGTGCCGACCGGAGGGCCGATGCACACCATCCACCGACTGACTCTCGAGGACGCGTTGATCATGCTGGAGGCCGCCGAGGCGGAGGCCGCGCGGATCGGCGTCAGGCAGACCATCTGCGTCGCCGACGACGGCGCGCACCCCATCGCGCTGCACCGGATGACCGGCGCCCGGCTGACCGGCGTCGAGATCGCCATCGCCAAGGCGTTCACCGCCGCGGGCCACCAGCGCGCCACCCACCTGTTCAACGAGGAGCCGGGCGGCCCCGCGCTGCCGGGCAACGAGGCGTTCGGCATCCAGCACATGCACCCGGGCCGGTTCGCGGCGTTCGTCGGCGGCTTCCCCGTGGTGTTCGACGGCCAGGTGATCGGCGCCGTCGGCGTCAGCGGCGGCAACGGCGACCAGGACAAGGCCGTGGGGGCGGCGGCACTCGCCGCGTTCGAGCGGAAGGTCGCCCCACGGGCCTCATGACGAACGGCGCCAGGCGGCGCGGCGCCCGGCGCGTCGACGCGGTGCTCGTGCTCCTCACGTTCACCGCGGGGATCACCGACGCGATCTCCTTCTTCGGCCTGGGCGGGGTGTTCACCGCCAACATGACCGGCAATCTGGTCCTGGTCGGGATGTCGGCCGCGGCAGGCGGGTCGTGGGCCGAGCTGCTCACGGGCGATGTGCTGCGCTGCACCGCCTCGTTCGCGGGCTTCGCGGTCGGCATGCTGGCCGGATTCCGGCTGCTGCCCGCCGCCTCGCCCGCGCGCCCCGGGTCGCCGTGGCCCCGCGGGTTCGCCGCGGCGCTGGCCGTGGTGCTCGCGCTGCACGTGGCGTTCCTGGCCGGGTGGGCCGCGACCGGCGCCCGCCCCGGCGGCGCCGAGGGCGCGGCGTTGATCCTGGTGTCGGCCGCGGCGATGGGCACGCAGACGGCCGCGGCCCGGGGCCTTGACCGGGCCGGGATCACCTCGACATTCGTGACCGGCACGCTCACGTCGCTGATCGCGGGCCTGGCCACGGGGGACCGGCGGCACGCGGGGCTGCGCTGCGGCATCCTCGGCGCCCTGCTCGTGGGCGGGCTCGCGGGCGGGCTGCTGCTCGCCCGGTGGAACGTCGCGGCCGCGGCGGTCGCCCCGGCCACGACGGCCCTGGTGGTCACGCTCGCGGCGATGCGGGGGCCACGGCGGCGCACGGCGTCCGCCCGGGGCTGACCCGAACCGTCGCCGCGGTCGTTCCGGCGCCGCGGGCCGACCGTTTACGGGAGGTTCGGGGTCAGGAGGGCCGTTTCGCCGGGGGCGATGTCCGGGTGCAGGACCTCGTGGCCGGCGCCCGGGGTGAACAGCGCGATCTCGCCCGGGGCCAGCGCCGCCGTGGCCCTGGCCGCCCGGTCGCCGAGGATGCGGCCCACCGCGTCGGCGAACTGCGCGTCCAGCGCGAGCACCGCGTGGGCCGAGCCCCAGAACGCCGACGACCGCGGCGCGCCGCGCGTCACGTGCAGCACCGTTCGCCAGGGCCCTTCCGCGGTGGCGGCGGGCGGGGGGCGGCGCTGGTCGCAGACGAGCGCCTGCGGGCCAGCGCCCACCGTGGGCGGCGCGGGCACGTGCCGCAGCCAGCCCGCGGCGGAGTCGCCGATCACCAGCCGGTCCCCCGCCGCGCCCGCGAGCCCGGTCCACTGCTCGGGCACCCGCGTCGCCGCCGTGACCCGCGCGCCCACGGCCAGCAGCCGCAGCGCGAACAGCCGCCCGAAGAGCGACTCCCCGAACACGCCGATCCGCACGCCCGCGGGTCCGGGCGCGGCCAGGCGGACGGGCCGCCCGTCCCTGCCCGTGCCCAGGTGGACGCCCGCGTCCGCGGGGACAAGCCGGAACGGCGCGGGCGACGCGTCGCCCCACCGCACGGCGGGCAGCGCCGCTCGATCAGGCAGCCTCATGCGTCCTCCCTGGGAGCGAAGCCCGCCGCCGCGACCAGCGAGCGGGACGGATACGCCAGCGGCAGCGTCGCCAGCAGCCCGGCGCGCTGGTCGGCCGCGGGCGGGCCCACGACGTTCGCGCGCAGCAGCCGGTCGCGTTCGGTCGCGGCGTGCTGCGCGAGCGTGCTGACCACCCGGACCGCGGTCCTGACGGTGAGCCCCGCCTCGGGGCCACCACCGGCCGACGTCGGCGTCGGCGTCGCGGCCGTCAGGGTCGCGGCCGTCACCACGCGGTCCGCGGCACAGCCCGAGAGCCCGTCGAGCAGCCGCCACCAGTCGTTCTGGCCCGCCACCGACGCGGTGACCGTGCAGTGCGCCGCCGCGTCACCGGCCCAACTGCCGGACAGCGGGCGCCCGTTGCCCGACGCGTCGCCGAGCTGCCGCAGCAGCTCGCGCACCGCGTCGGCGCCGAGCGCGCTCGTCGGCGCCCCGGCCGCGGCCAGCCGCGCGCGCAGCCTGGCCGTCGCCGCGAGCACCGCCGCCCGCGCCCCCGCCTCGCCGCCGCCGCGCCGCTCGGCCGCCTCGGGCGCGTCGAACGGCTCGTAACGCGCCACCAGCCAGGCGCGCACGGCGACCGGGCGCCCGCCGAACGGGAGCTGCCGGTAGGTGGCGGTCGGCTGGTAGCGGTAGTGGAGGTCCCAGGGCGGCAGCCCGAACTGCTCGACCACCACCTGCGCCGCCGCGGGCCGTGCCGGGTCATCGGCGAGCCAGCGCGCGACCTCCGCGGCGGGCAGCGCGGGCAGCGTGCCGCCGGGGAACTCCACGACCGCCGCGTGGCCGCGCCCGTCGGAGATGACGCCCATGGGGCCGCCGTTGCGGTCGGCGACCTCCGTCACGTCGAGCGCGGGCAGCAGGGCGTGGACGAGGCCGAGCCCGTCGTCGCGCGGCCCGGCGGCCACCGGTGCGACGGCGAGCGCGTCGCGCGAGAGCCGGGCGACGAGGCGCTGTTCCGCCCAGCGCCCGCGCAGCCGCAGCAGCGCCCCGGCCACCGTGGCCGCCCCTGCGCCCGCGAGGGCGTAGCCCCAGGGGCCGCCGAACGCGACACCGGCGGCGAGCGAGCCGAGCCCCGCCTCGACGGCGACCACCCGGCCCCGCCCGAACCGCCCGAACGCCCCCGTCCCGGCCCGGACTCGGGCCGTCGCTGTCATGGCGCTCATCCCGTCTCCTCCTCGTTCTCGGCCCCCTCGTCCTCGGGCTCGTCCTGCTCGGGCGCCGCCTCGCCGCGCTGCTCCTGGGCGGCCGCCCGCGGGTCGAGGGCCGGGCCCGCCGGGAGGAGCGCGACAAAGCTGCGCGGCACCGAAGGGGCGTCACCCGGCCGGTACCGCAGGCGTTCCACCGCCTCGTCCGAGGCGAACGGGTAGGCCGTTCCGCCGTCCGTGACCAGGGTGTAGGTGCCTCCCGCGCCCGCCGACGAGACCGCGCGCACCACCGCGCCACGGCCCGCGGGCACATAGACGCGGTCGAGCAGGCCGAGCCTGGCCCCGTCCCCCGCCGCCACGGCGGTGACCCCTTCGGGCTCGGGCATCGTCGGGGGCAGGTGCACGGTGGCCCGCCACGGCGCGTCGCCCGGCTCCGCGCCCGGTGGCGTCGAGACGCAGACGGGCTGGTTCCGTTCGGGTTCGTCGGCGGCGGGCAGCGTCTCGGGCCACGCCGGGTCGCCGGGGGCGGTGTCGTCGGAACGGGCCGCGCGCGCCACGTCGGGGCCGCTCAGCTCGTGGTCGGTGACGTCGCCGGTGAGCAGCAGCGTGTACACCAGCTCGGAGACGGCGACCAGGCCGTCGGGGCGGACGACGTAGAACTGCGGGCTCGCGCCGCCCAGTTCGATGTGCGCGAGGTCGCCGACCGCCGCGGGGAACGGCAGGTCCACGGTGGGCAGCCCGCCCGCGCCGCCGCCCGCCTCGGGGACGGCGATCTCCGGGCCCTCGGGGAGCGCCGCGATGATGCCGCGTGGCAGCGCCACGGGCGTCACCCGCTGGAGGCCGAGCACGTCCCTGATCTCGGGCGTCAGCGCGTAACGGCGGCCCTCGGTCAGCAGCCACAGCGCGCCGTCCTCCTCCTGGGCCAGCACCGTCGAGCCGCCGTCCGCGCCCTCGCCCCCGGGGGCGACGCCGGGCACGGAGACATAGAGCGCCGTGTCCGCGGGGGCGCCGCCGGTCTCCGAAGGCGTCGCGCACAGCGTCCAGTCGTCATCGACCAGGTCGTCGCGCCCCGGCAGCGCGTCGGGGGCCCCCGGGATGCCGACGGGCAGGCCGCGCGGCGCCTCGTCCAGGGCCGACTGCCGCACCTCGGTCACCTCACCGCCGCCGACCAGCAGCGCGGAGGCGAGGTTGAGCGCGGGGTGCACCACGCCTTCGGCGACCACGTAGCGGTCGCCGCTGCCGCTCGCGACCACCGCGCCGCTGCCCGGCAGGTCGGGGCCGCGTCCCGCGCCGAGCCACCCGGCGATGCCGAAGCCCGCCATGATCAGCACCCCCACGGCGGTGCCGCCGCCGACCGCGCAGTTGAGGCGGCGGCGCGGGTCGTCGCGGGCCTCGTCGGCGCCGCG
Organism: Streptomyces radicis; assembly: GCF_003626575.1. GTDB lineage: Bacteria > Actinomycetota > Actinomycetes > Streptomycetales > Streptomycetaceae > Streptomyces > Streptomyces radicis. The sequence goes on from NZ_RBDY01000004.1 coordinate 163,332, forward strand.
GATGAGGCTGGTGGTGCGGCGGCGGTTCTCGTAGGCGTACGCCTCCGCCTGTTCGCGTGTCGTGGCCATCGTCTCGCCTATCCGGTCCGGTTCCTGGGTGAGTTGGGGTGCCTCGGGGAGGTGGGGCGGCCCGCCGTCGGTGTCCCGCTGCCGTCGAGCCAGCCGAGGCGCGCGGCCGCGGGGGTGCGCGCGGGCGGCTTCCGGTCGGACGCGGCGCCACCCGCGGCGCCCGCGCCCCCCGCCGCGCCCGCGCCCGCACCCGCGCCCGCGCCCTCGTCGTCGGGGCCGAGCCGCCAGCCGCGCCTGGCCGCGCGCCGCACGGCGGGCGCGGCGAGCAGCCCCAGGACGACGGCGAGCAGCAGCCCGGCGCTCCACGCCACGGCGGTGGCCGCGGTCGGGCCGAGCAGCGGCTCGTCGGTGGGGAGCGCCTGGACGGGGATGCCGCCCGGCTGGGCCGCGCCGTCGTCCCCGTCGCCGCCTCCCCCGCCGCCTTCGAGGTGGGTCAGCGCGGCGAACGGGTCGAGGATCCCCGCGCCCGTCCTGGCGCCCTCGTCCCCGGCCGCCGGGGTCGCCGAGCCGGTGAGGCGGGCGGCCACCTCGGGCCCCGAGAGGCCGGGGAAGCGGGAGCGCACCAGCGCCGCCGTTCCCGAGACCTGGGCGGTGGCGAAGCTCGTGCCCGACTCCTGGCGGTACCCGGAGCCGCCCGACGAGACCACGATCAGGTCCTCGCCATAGGCGGCCAGGTCCACCCAGTCGGCCGCGTTGGAACGGTCCATCGCCCGCCCGTCGTCGCCGACCGCGCCCACGGCGAGCACGCCGTCGTAGGCGGCCGGGTACATGGGCACGTCCTCGGTGCCCTCGTTGCCCGCCGCCGCGACCACGACCACGTCGTCGGCCAGGGCGCGTTCGACCGCCTCGCGCAGCGGCTCCGCGTCGGTGGGATAGGCGAAGGACAGGTTGAGCACGGAGGCGCCCGAGTCCACCGCGTCGTTCACGGCGGCGGCGAGGGCGTTGGGGCTGGCCTCGCCGACGCCGTCGGCGATGCGCACGGGGTAGATCCGGGCGCCGGGCGCGACGCCCGCCATCCGGTCGCCCTCGGAGCGGCGGGCCGCGACCAGGCCCGCGACGGCGGTGCCATGGCCCTCGCAGTCCTGCTCGGGCAGGGGGGTGGTGCGCGCGAACTCGTCGGCGTCCCGCGTCATCGCGAACTCGCTGCCGCGGGCCACGGCGCCCGTGAGGTCGGGGTGGGTGGCGTCCACGCCCGAGTCGATCACCGCGACGGTCACACCGGCCCCGGTGGCCAGGTCCCACGCCTGGCGCAGGCCGAGCCGGTCGATGAGCCGGTGCGGGCCGCCGTCCGGCAGCTCAGCGCCGGTGACCTCGGTGCGGCACTCGGCCGCCGCCGCCCCTGGCGCGGCGGCGAGCGGCGTGGCGAGGGTCGCCGCGACGGCGAGCGCGGCGACGGCGGCGGCCGGTCGGCGGGGCAACGGCCTCACGCCCTCAGGTCGAGGAGCGTCGTGTAGACCTCCCACACGGCGAGCACCAGCGGCACGACCGCGACCAGCAGCAGCGTCTCCAGCGTGTCCAGGGCCCGCGACAGGCGCGGGCCCGACCTCGACCGGCCCGCGAACAGCGCGACGCAGCCCGCGACGAGGGCGACCGTCAACGCCAGCGGCAGCGCGACGCCGAGCAGCGGCAGGGTGTCGCCCACGGACGCGGTCAGCAGGAACGCCGCCCCGCCGCCCGCCGTGACCAGCGCCGTGGCCAGCGGGACCACGGCCTGGCGCGCCTCCCTGAACAGCCGCGCCCGCAGCAGGATCAGCACGACGCAGACGCCGCCGAGGACCGAGGCCCACATCGCGCCCGCGGCGAACAGCACCAGCGTGGCGCCGCCCGCGACGACGTGGCTGCCCACCAGCATGCCGCGCAGCAGCCGCCCGGCGCGGTTCACGCGGGCGCGCAGCCGCTCGTACTGGAGCTGGCTCGGCAGCCGCTCCAAGTCCTCGGCGGCCGAGGCGACTTCGGGCGCGGGGAGGCGGGCGAGGCGCAGCGCGACGGCGGGCCATGCCGTGGTCAGGGCCAGGGCGAGCGGCCCGGCGACCGCGGCGGCCCGCGCGGGCTCCGCGTCCCACACCGCGCAGACGGCGGCGCCGCCCGCGGCCAGCGCCCCGGCCACCACGAGCGCGGTGAACGTGCCGTCCCCGCCGCCGACCAGCACGGGGCCCAGCGCGCCGATCACCGCGAGCACCGCGCAGGCGAGCAGCAGATGGCCCGCGGTGAAGCCGTCGACCGTGCCCGCCTCGGTGCCGAGCAGCCGGACCGCGCCGATCATCGCGGGCGGGGCGGCCAGCACGGCGGCGGCCGTTCCGGCGCGGCTGTCGCCGAACGCGCGGGCCATCAGCACGCCGACGGCCAGGGCGAGCAGCGCCGTCGCCAGGCCGAGCCAGCCGGGCAGCCGCCCGGGGGCGGCGGCCAGCGCGGCGCACGCCGCCAGCGCGGCCACGGCGGCGAGCGCCCCCGCGACCTTGCGCGTCCCGGCGCCGGACCAGGTGCCGCGCACGCCGTGGGCGCCGATCACCTCGACGACGTCGTCGTAGAGCGGGGGCGTGGCGTCGTCGTGGCCATGGGCCAGGAAGAGCAGGTCGCCCTCGCGCACGCCCTGCGCCACCAGCGGCTGGTCGGGCGCGAGGCGCGTGCCGTCCGCGCGCCGCAGCACCCAGCCGCCGTGGCGCACGCCCCCGTCGGGGCCGGGGTCCTCGCCCGCGTGCAGCAGCAGCGTCGGCATGAGGCGGGCCAGCGGCACCCCGGCGGGCACCGCGAGGTCGGCGCGCCCCGCCGCCCCCGCGAGGCCGACGCGGACGAACTCGGCGGGCGCCGCGGGCGCGCTTGGCGCGGCGGGTGCGGCGGGTGCGGCGGGCGTCGCCGCCCTGGCCCGCGCGGGCCTTCGCGCCGTCGCGTTCGGGGTGAGGCTGCCGTTCATGAGGGATCCTGACTGCGGTCGGACGTGGCGAGGGGGGAGTCGGCGCGGACGAGCTGGGCGGGAACGGTGCCGAGCCGCCGGTGCAGCAGCAGGCCCCTGCCCTTGGCGCGCTTGGCGGACTTCACGCCCCAGATGGGCATCTCGTCCTTGGGGACGCTCAGCAGCACGGCCGGGAAGTTGAGCTCCTTGAGGCGGCCGAGCACGGGGTCGTTCACGGCGCGCGCCGCGCCGCCCGCCTGGCGGGTGATGAAGAGGTGCAGACCGATCGCGCGGGCCTGCGGCAGGAAGTCGACCAGGGCGCGCAGGGGGTTGCCCGCCGACGTGGCGACCAGGTCGTAGTCGTCGATCAGCAGATAGATCTCGGGCCCGCTCCACCACGAGCGGTCGCGCAGCTGCTCCGGCGTCACGTCGGCGCCTGGCAGCCGCTTCTTCAGGCCCTGCGCCACGCCGCCGATGACCTCGGCCGACCGCTCGTGGGTCGTGGAGTACCCCAGCAGGCTCGGCCCGTCGAACTCGCGCAGCAGCGTCATCCGGTGGTCGAGCAGGATGAGCTTGGCCCTCTCGGGCGGGAACGCGTGGACCACCTGCCGGGCGACCGCGCGCAGCAGCGACGTCTTGCCCGACTCGCTGTCGCCGATCACGATCATCCCGGCGTCCTGGCCTGGCGTGAACACCACGGGCTCGAGGCGGTTGCCCTCGAGGCCCACGGTGATGCCGCGCGCCAGGTCGCGCTCGGCGACCTCGGTGACGGGGAAGCTGGGCGGCAGCAGCCGGACGCGGGGGGCGGGGCGGCCCTGCCAGGCCGCGTTCACCCGGGCGACCAGGTCGGCCACGCCGTCGGCGAGCCCGGCGTCGGAGTGCCGCCCGTCCACGCGGGGCACGGCGGTCAGGAAGTGCAGCCGGTCCGCCGTGATGCCGCGCCCCGGGCGCCCGGCAGGAACGGTCCGCTGCGTCTTCCTGTCGACCTCGGAGTCCAGCGCGTCGCCCAGCTTCAGCTCGACCTTGGTGCCGACCAGGTCGCGCATGGCCATGCGCATGTCGAGCCAGCGGTTCCCGGTGATCACCAGGTGGATGCCATAGGTCAGCATGCGCCCGGCGACCGCCATCAGCGTGGCCTCGATCTCGGGGTAGCTCTGCCGCAGCACGCCCCAGCCGTCCACCACGAGGAACACATCGCCGAAGTCGTCGGCGGCCAGCCCTTCGGCGCGGGCGCGGCGGTAGTCCGCCATGGACTCCACGCCGAGCTCCCTGAAGCGGCTCTCCCGGCTCTCCAGGACCTCGAGCACCTCGGCCACCGTGCGGTTGACCGTCTCCGCGTCGAGCCGCCCCGCGACCCCGCCGACGTGCGCGAGCTTCCCGAGCCCGAACAGGGCGCCGCTGAAGTCCAGGCAGTAGAACTGCACTTCGTCGGGCGTGTGGCGCAGCGCGAGCGACGCGATCAACGAGCGGACGGCCGTGGACTTGCCGCTGTGCGGGCCGCCGACGATCGCGACATGGCCGCCCGCGCCCGACAGGTCGAGCGTGAACGGGTCGCGCCGCTGGTGGAACGGGCGGTCCACCGTGCCGATGACCGCCGTCAGCGGGGGCCGCGTCGGCGCCGTGGACAGGCCGCGCCCAGGCCGCACCGCGAGGTCGCCGTGGACCGCGTCGAGCGACTCGGGGGCGCCGAGCGGCGGCAGCCACACCTGGTGGGCCGAAGGGCCCTGGCCGCCCAGCTGTTCGACGATCACGCCGAGCACCGTGCTGCCCAGGTCCTCGCCCTCGCCGAACTCGTCGGGCTCCCGCTGGGGTTCGGCATCGCGTTCGGCATCGCGTTCGGACTGGGGCGCGCGCTGCTCCGCTGGCACCGGCACATAGGAGGCGGGAAAGGGGCGCACCGCGAGCGACCCGCCGAGCGCCGCCCCCGCCTCGCCCTCGCCGGTGCGGTAGGGGCCCGAGACATACGCCGCGCGGAACCGCTTGAGCGTCGCCGTGTCCGTCCGCAGATAGCCGTGGCCCGGCGCGTTGGGCAGGTGGTGCGCGTCGGGGACGCCGATCGCCGTGCGGCTCTCGCCCTCGGAGAACGTCCGCAGCCCGATCCGGTACGACAGGTGCGCCTCGAGGCCGCGCAGCCTGCCCTCGTCGAGGCGCTGCGAGGCCAGCAGCAGATGCAGCCCCAACGACCGCCCGAGGCGGCCGATCTGCACGAACAGGTCGGCGAAGTCCGGCTTCTGCGCGAGCAGTTCGGAGAACTCGTCCACCACGATGAACAGGCTGGGCAGCGGCGGCAGGTCGGCGCCGCGCTGCCTGGCCCGCTCGTGGTCGCGGACCGACACCAGGTTGCCCGCGTCGCGCAGCACCTCCTGGCGGCGGTTCATCTCGCCCGAGAGCGCCTCCCTCATGCGGTCGACCAGGGTGAGGTCGTCCTCCAGGTTGGTGATCACCGCGGCCACGTGCGGGAGTTCGGCCATCCCGGCGAACGTGGCGCCGCCCTTGAAGTCGACCAGCACGAAGTTGAGCTGCTCGGGGGAGTGGGTGGCCGCCATCCCGAGCACCAGCGTCCGCAGCAGCTCCGACTTGCCCGAGCCGGTCGCGCCGACCAGCAGGCCGTGCGGGCCCATGCCGTTCTGCGCCGACTCCTTGATGTCGAGCTTCAGCAGCCCGCCGTCCGCCGAGACCCCGATCGGCACCTGGAGCCGGTCCCGCATGGGCCGTTGCCGCCACAGCGTGTCCAGGTCGAGGGCGCCGGGGTCGGGGATGCCGAGCAGCGCGGGCAGGGTGTTGACGGCGGTCGTCAGGTCCTCGGCGTCGGCCGCCGGGCCCGCCGTGTCGACGCGGTAGCGGGCGAGCTGCCGGGCCAGCGCGTCCGCCTCGGCGGGGGACAGGCCGTCGGCGGCGCCGAGCCGGTCGCGCGTCTCGCCCGCGACCACGTGCAGCGCCCCGTCCTCGTCCACGTCGAGCCTGACGCCGTGCGCCTCGGTCAGCGCGTCCGCCGTGCCGTCCACGTCGAGCACCGTGACGGCCTGCATCCCGCCGGGGTCGAGCAGCGCCTCGCCGCCCGTCCGCCGCCCGCCGTCCAGGACCACCAGCAGGTGCGGCAGGTCGGGGTCGGGCTCGGCGTCGCGGTGGAAACGGGCGCGGCGCGTCAACTCCGCGCCCAGCCAGTCCTCCAGGGTCGCCAGGTCGGGGTGCGCCATCCGCACCGGGCCCGCGTGGTCCAGCTCCTCGGGGTGGTGCGCGTGCGGCAGCCACTTGGCCCAGCCCCACGCCTCGCCCTCGATGTCCCCCGCGCACACCACGAGCCGCAGGTCGCGCGGCGAGTGGAACGCGACGGCGTGCGCCACGACGGCGCGCACCAGGGCGCGCGCCACCGCCGGGTCATGGCGGCACGTGAACGCGACGGACGCGAACCGCCGCAGCGCCACCTGCACCGGCAGCTCGGGCACCACCGCGTGGGTGTCGAGGAAGCGCCGCAGCGCCACCGAGCTGAGCGGGTCGAGGTCCTCGACGGGCGCCGACTCGCCGGGCACCAGCGGGGTGGCGAGCCAGCGGGGGCCCGTTCCGACCCTGACCACGCCGAAGTCGCCGTCGGAGCCGCGCCGTTCCCACAGCCTGCGGCTGGCCGCCACGCCCCACAGCACGCCGGGGTGCGGCGCGTCCCACTCCAGCGCTTCCCGCTGCGCGGCGGCGGTCCGCCGCACGTCGGCGCGGGTGCGTTCGAGGTAACGCAGGTACTCCCGCCGTTCGTTGCGCGCCTGGCTCTTGGCCGAGCCGCGCTGCCGCAGCACCGAGCCGACCACCATGGCCAGGCACGACACGAGGAACAGGGTGCCGACGACATAGCCGATGGGCCCCCGGTCCATGGTCAGCATGTACAGCACGGACCCCAGGCCGCTGAGCGCGGGCAGCGCGGTCATCCACAGATTGCCGTCCTCGGGCTGCGGAAGCCGCGGCGGCGCCTTGACCACGAGATCGCTCGACGGCACGACGGGCCGCGCCGCCCGCGCGGGCCGCCGAACGGTGGTGGTGGGTCCGGGCGAGGCCGCGGTCGCCGTCGTCAGTTCCGCCATTCCTGTCCCTCCGCGCTCGCCACGGCCGATGTGCGCTGGTCGGTGAAGTGGTCCCCGTAGGTGACGCGGTTGACCAGCTCCGCGTCGACCTCTCCCGGGCCGCTCGGCGTGTAGGTCTGCACCGCGTCGACGAAGTCCCTGGTGTAGTCGAAGGCGTCGGATCGCCCGTGGAGGTCGTAGGCGGTGGTGAAGTCGTTGATGCCCACGGTGCCCACGACGTCCTCGCGGGGGCGGAGCCGCCCTTCGGCGTCGAAGAGGGACGGCGTCGTGTCCCTGGTCACCTCGCCCGCGGCGGCGAGCTGCTCGACCACGGTGTAGCTGACGTTCTCGCGCCCGCCCACCATGAACTCGTTGACCCACACCTCGTGCGACTCGGGGACGAGGCTCTCGTCGGGCGCGCCGTCGGCGAACCGCTCGTTCACCACGGACATGACGCTCTCCTCCCCCTTGCTCGCCGCGTCGTTGAGGGTCGCGCGCAGGAACTCCCGCGCCTCCTCGTTGCTCAGCCCCGCGGTGGCGCCGTCGATGATCCGGCCCGCGGGATGGCCGAGGGCGAGCGTGGAGATGCTGCCGGTGATGGCCTCACGCCGCGCCTGGGCCGCCGCCTGGGCCTCGTACTCGTTCTGCGCGAAGTTGATGGCGCTCGCCGTCTCCGCGTAGCCGAGGTTCCCGTAGAGCAGCCCGAGGCGCTGCTCCTCGCTCGCGATGGCGAAGTCGTCGCCGTCCTCGAGCGCCGCCGCGAGCGCGCCGGACGAGAAGTCCTGTGCGGCCAGGTGGAGTTCGAGGAAGTCCGGGTCCTGCACGAACGCGGTGACGTCGCCCGTCTCGTAGCCGGTGCCGACGAAGTCGAGGAAGCCCATGCCCGAGCCGTTGGTCTCCCTGCCGTCGAGGACGAAGCCCGCGGTGTACAGGCCGTCCTCGCCCCGCCGTGCCTCGCCCGCGGGCACGCCCTCCTGGTCTATGCCGACGGCGAACGCGTCGATGTAGTCGGCGGCCACGCCCACCAGCGCGTCGCTCATCTCGGAGCCCTTGGGCACGAGCGAACGCCAGGTGGAGGGGTCCTCGCCGACCGTGGTGAGCGCGTTCTCCGCGATCCTGGCCGCCCGCTCGGCGTGCTCCGCCGTCTCCTGGCCGCGCTCGGTCGCGGTGTCGAGCACGGAGACGGCGCCCGACGCGTGGCCGCCCCAGTCGGTGCCCATGAGCTGGGTCAGGTTCTCGTCGTCGAGCAGGAGCCGCTGGCTGGCGTCCAGGTCGCGGGAGACCACGTCGAGGGCGCCGCTCGCGCCGGTGTCGAGCGAGCGGAGGTCGCGGAGCTGGTCGCCGTCGATGTAGAGCGTCTCGCCGTCCCTGGTGGTCACGGCCGCGACGTCCTCGCCGCCCGAGTGGCTCGGGGTGCCGTACAGCTCGGCGAAGACGTTGAACTGCTCCTGGACGCGCAGGGCCGACTCGCCCACGTCCACGGCGAAGTCCGTCCCCTGCGGCACGGTGCTCGCCCCCAGCAGGTTGCTCAGCCCCTGGAACTCGTGGACGCCCGAGACCACGTAGTCGCCGGTGTCCTCGTCGTAGCCGACCGGGCCGTCGAATCCGGGCGCGTTCCCGGTGCCCACCTCCAGGCCGTAGACCAGCTCCCTGATCGACTCGGGCATGGGCCGCTGGCCCGTCATGGAGGGGTGCGCGTCGGGGTCGAGGCCGCCGATGTCGGGGTTGAGCAGCATGCTGATGCCGTTGCCGACGCGTTGCTGCGCGTCGGCGCCGAGGCCGAGGCGTTCCATCGCGGCGACATGGGCGCTGCCCGCGTCGGGCGCCGATCCCGGGTCGCCCTCCCAGTGGCCGAGCGCGACCAGCGTGTCGGCGTCGAGCGCGTCGTAGAACGTCCCGAGGTAGTCGCGCTCCGCGGGCGTGAGGCTCCGCAGCGGGTCGCCGGGGCGGCTCGGGTCGCCGTACACGCCGTTGGCGACGATCCCGAGGCCCTGGGTGTAGAGGTCCATCCGCTCGGGGTCGGGGTTGTCGCGGGCCATCTCCTCCTGGAGCCCCTCGGCGGCCCACTCCGCCATCCCCTCGCTGTGCCACAGGCCGTGGGGTCCTTCGCCGAGGTCGTAGCCGAGGTCGTCGAGCTCGCCCGCCTTGCGCGTCATCGCCGCGCGGTAGTCGTCGATCTCGGTCTCGATGTCGCCGTGGACCTCCTCGGCGTCCTCGGCGGCCAGGGTGAGGAAGTGGGTCCTGATGGCGTCCACGGCGGCCTGTGGGAACGACCAGCCCCCGGCCGTCGAGCCGTCCGCGGTGTACTCCGTGCCCGCCACCGTGACGCTGGGCGGCGCCAGGGGTCCCCCGTCGAGGACCCGCCCCCACAGGTCGCCCGCGTTGTCCCTGAACTCGCCCTGTTTCTCCTCCAGTTTGGCCCTGGCGCTGGTCAGGTGCCCGTCGAAGTCGTCGTTGGCCCGCTCGTAGAGGTCGACGACGTCCTCCTCGGTCGCCAGGGCGAGCCGGGTCCCCGAGTTGATGACCTCGGCCACCGCCTCGATGTCCTCGCCGCCGCCCTGGAGGTCCCTGGTGGTGATCGCGACGTTCTCCTCGGCGTTGTGGTGCGAGACGCCGTCCGTCGTCGCGCTGTCGGCCGCGGCCTCGGAGGCGGCGGACGCCAGGTCGGCGGCGCCGCCCGCCTCGCCCGCCGCGGACGCGAAGCCGCGGGACGCCTCGGCCATGGCGACCGGGTCGATCTCGTCGGCGAAATCGGTGGCCTCCTGCCAGGGATCGACGCCCGCCTGGGCGGCGACGTCCTCCTTGGTGAAGTCGACACCGGACATGAGTGGCCTTTCTGGTGGAACGTGAAGCGTGGAACCCTGGAACGTGCTGATCCGAACGTGCGGATGCGAACGTGCGGATGCGAACGTGCGGATGCGCCGCGTCAGATCGCGTCGGCGATCCCGCGCCCTGTGTCGCCGAGGGCGCTCCGCTGAACGGCGGCGGTCGCGGCGACGTCGGTGTCCTCGCCGATGGCGGCCGCCTGGTGGTCGCCGTCCGCCATGTCCTCGCGGTCCTCACCCGCGCGTTCGACGCCGCGGGACTGGCGGTCGCGGGCGCCGTTCACTGCGCCCGCGAAGGCGTCGGCGCCGCCGAAGCCCGCGGGGTCGGCCTCCACCCCGCGCAGCAGCGACCGCGCGCTCTCCGCCGCGTCGGCCGAGGCGTAGCTGCCCCTGCCGCCCTGCCTGAGCCCGTCGGGCAGGTACTCGAGTCCTTCGCCTGACACCGTCCGCCGCCTCCTCGCCGCCGTTGTGCCTGTCGTGGCCTGTCGTGCGCCCTGTCGTGGGGTGGTCCCCCGGTCGGGGTGGTGCGTCACTCGCCCAGAACGCCCCGGGTGGCGCTGCGCTCGGGGGCCCAGACCGCCGGGTCCTCCGTGAGGTCCGAGGGCGCGGGCGCCCGGCGTTCGCCCTCGTCGCGGTCCCCGACCGTCCTGGGGCGGACGCCGCCAGGGGGCGGGGCCAACCGCTGGTGCGCCGCCGGGGCGCTGGTCGGGGACCGCCAGGCGCCACCGGCCGTGGTCGTCCGCCGCACGGGGAAAACGGCTCGCGACGGCTGGCCGGCGGCGCCCGGCGGCGGTGTGAAGGGGCGGCCGCCCTGGGCCGCCTCGTGCAGGGCGAAACGGGTCGCGACGGTGGCCTTCGTCCGAAGGTTCTGCGTGGCCTGCGCCACCAGCTGGCCCCGCATCGGCCCGCTGTGCCCGATGCTCGGCGGCATCACGCCGCCGTAGAGCGCGGCCAGGCCCGCGCCCCCCGCGGCCAGGCCGAGGCCCCCGGCGGCGAGCCCGGGGCCGCCGGTGGCGAGCCCGACGCCCGAGGCCAACGCGCCCGGCCCGCCGCCGAGTCCCGCCAGGCGCGCCGCGTACTCCGTGACCTCGCCGAAGGGCCGCCCCGTGACCGGGTCGATCCACCGGCCCGTCACCGGGTCGAACTCCCGCCCGGTCGCCGGGTCCACGAGGAAGCCGGTCGTGGGGCTCTGCGTCCAGCCCGCGAAGTCCCCGTGCTCGGGGCCGAGGACGCGCGCGTGCGGGTAGGCGCCCACGCCGACCGACGCGCCGTTGGGCGCCTCGGTCATCGCCACGCCAGGGCCTCCCCCGACCGATCCGGGGGCGGCGCCGCCCGCGCCGGTGGCGGCGAACGTTCCGGCGCCGCCGCCAGCGCCGCCGCCCGCGCCCGAGCCGCCCTCGGGCGCCGCGGGGGCGTCGCCGCCGGTCACCCGGGCGAACTGGTCGGCCAGCCGGGCGAGTTCGTCCTGCGCCTCGGCGATCAGCCGGTCCTTCTCCGCGGCGAAGCGCTCCCCCGTGGTGATCTCCGCCATCCCCGGCTGCACCGTGGACATCGTCTCGTCCGCCTCGGCGCTGACCCGGTCGTACTCCACCCGCAGCGTGAGGGCGCGCTCGCTCGCCGCGGCGCTCGCCTCGCTCGCCGAGCTGAGCTGCCCCGCGATGTCCTGGGCGAGACCCGCCGCGCCCGCGGTCCAGCCGCCGACGCCCTCGATCCGTTCGGCCAGCGTGAGAAGCCCCACGCCGGGGGCCGCCGCGGTGTCATCCGCGGTCGCCGACAGGGCGTCGCCCTCGCCGGTGGCCGCGGCGGCGAGCGCCAGCCAGGCCCCCGCCGCGGAGCTGATCTGCACATGGCGGGCGCTCAGGATGTCGGCGATGATCCGCTGGAACTCCCCGTCCTTGTCCGACACTTCTCCGAATCCTCCGGCTCATTCGAGCGAGGCGCCGGGAGGCGCCGTGGGATGGCGCCCCTCCATGGCCTGGCCCAGGTCGTGCAGGTTCTCCGCGTAGCGGGTGAGGGACGCGCCTGCGCCCTCGTCGGCCTCGTCGGCCAGCTCGGCGACCCGGCCCGAGTCGGACATGATGTCCCGCACCGTCGTGCCGGACTTCTCCAGCTCGTCGAGCAGGCCGAGCGCCGCCGACTCGAGGGCCGCCGCGGCGGCGTCGCCGCCCGGCACCTGCCCGAACAGCCCGCGCGCCGACGCGATCCCCGCGAACGACTCCTTCATGGCCGCCAGCTCGCGCCGGTCGGCGAGCCCGCCCTGGGCGTTGCCCGCGTCCTGCGCGTTGAGCGGCTCCTGGTCACTCATCCCCTCGCCCCGTTTCCGTTCCGTGCTCCCGCCGCGCGCGCGGCCGTGGCCGCCCTTCGGCGCGTCCGGGGCGGCCCGCCGGACCGCCCCGGACGTCCCCCTTGGTCACCCCCCCTGGTCCTGCTCCCCCGGATCCTGCTCCCCCGGTCAACGCCCCGCCGCGGCCCGCCGCATCGCCTCGCCGCCCTCGGCGCCGTGCTGACGGACCTGCTGCACCGCGGTGTTCTGGCCCTCGACGCCCTCATCGAAGCGGGAGGACTCGGTGCGGAACGTCTCGTCGCGCTGGCGCAGGATCTCGCCCACGCTCGCGTCGACCTTGCCCTCGTCGACGAGGCGCAGCAGCTCGCGCTGCACGTCGCCCCAGATCTCGCGGCAGGCTTCGAGCTGGCCCCTGGTGGTGGACTCGATGGCCCCCAGCTCGCTGTCCCTGAAGTGGTAGATGCCGCCGTAGGTCATGGCGTTGTCTCCTGGTCGAAAGTCGAAGGGCCGCGCCCCGGCCGTTCCCCTGCGACGTCCGGGCGCCCCGTGTGCCCCGTGCGGCCCTGGCGGCCCGTGCGGTCGTCAGAACGCGTTGGCGATGACGGGGTCGCCGACGGCGCCCGCGCCCTGGTTGAGGGCGGACAGCGCGTTGGCGTCCATGTCGTGGCCCTCGGCGACGGTCAGCCCGAGGTCCTGCGACAGACCGTCGAGCGCCGCGGCCAGCGCCGCGCCCGCGCCGCCCAGCGCGGAGTACGTCTCCATGGCCCGCGTGGTGCCCGAGCCCTGGTAGGCGAAGCTCACCGACTCGCTGTGGCCGCCGATCTGCCGCGCCTGCTCCTCCATGTCCTCGTACGCCTGCGCGATCACGGCCGTGACGAGATCGGCCTCTTCGGAATCGAGCTTGACGTCGCCGTCCATGCGGTTGCCCCCTGCCGGTGAGAAGTCGGTGAGAAGAACGCCCCGATGCAGCGACCCGGGCCCCCTGACACCACCACGCTAGGGAGCCGCCGTAGCGGCGGCGTATCAGCCGCGTAGCGCGCCGCCGAGCGCCGCTGAAGTGCCCCGAAGTGCCTCAGGTCGCCGAGTACTTCTCCTCGACGCGCACCCGCAGGTGGGCGTTCTCCCGCTCGTTGAGGGTCTCGAGGATGGCCTGGGCGCGGGCCTCCTCGGCGCGCGCCCCCTCCTCGCGCCCCAGCCCGCGCAGCGCCGCCGCGAGCCACGTGTGGTGCTGCGCCCCCACGAACGGGTCGAACGGGTGCTCCTCGGCGTGCCGCACCGCGCGGTCGGCCCAGAAGGCCGCCTCCTCGAACTCGTCCGTCTCCAGGTGGTATTCGGCGAGCAGCCCCGCGGAGAGCGTGAGGTCGTAGGGCCGGGTGGCCGTGCGGTAGTTGGTCGCGAAGATGTCGTGCGCGACCTCGCGGTTCCCGAGGTAGAGGTGGCAGCGGGCCATGTTGTTGCGGGCGACCACGAGCAGCTCGTCGAAGCCGACGCGCTCGGCCTCCGCGACGGCGCGCTCGGCCGCCAGGAGCGCCTCGGCCAGCCTGCCCGCCGAGCCGTAGCCGGGGACCAGGTTGTTCATGCAGCCGAGCGCCTCCTCCACCTCCCCCACGGACTGGTACATGGCGATGCTGCGCTCGATCAGCTCGACGCCCCGCAGCCCCTCGCCCCCCTGGATGGCCGCCTTGCCCAGCTGGCCGTAGGCCACCGCCTGGGCGAACAGGTCGCCGCAGCGCTCGCCGACGCTCAGCGACAGCTCGCACAGGGCGCGCTGCGCGCCCAGGCGCAGCCGCGCCCCGAAGTAGGAGTCGAGCGCCCAGACGCTCTCCGCCGCGAACCGCGACAGCGGTCGGCCCCCGAGGTCGTCGCCCTCGTCGTACTCCGGCGCGGCGAGCTGCCGCGCCAGCACCACCACGTCGTCGAGCGCCGCGTCGGCCCACGGCAGCGACTCGGCCGCCGAAGCGAACGAGCGCCCCTCGGGGAAACGCCGCGCGCCCGCGCCGTAGCGCTCCTGACGGTTCGACGACAGGGACAGCGGGGCGTTCACCCGGTGCAGCGAGCCGAGGTACCAGCGGGCAAGACCCGCCACCCTGGCCCTGGCCTCGGCCTGCGGGAGCCGCGCCGCCTGCCACGCCGCCGCCGAACGCACCAGGTCGTGCAGGGCGTACGCCCCCGGGCGCGGGCTGGTCGCGATCTGCGCGTCCACCAGCCGTTCCAGCGCGTCGCGCGCCTCGCGCGCCCTGCGCCCGGTCAGCGCGGCGGCGGACTCGGCGCCGTAGGAGAGCGTCGCGGCGGTGCCGAGCAGCGGGAAGACGTCGGCGGCCAGCCGGTCGGCCGCGTCGTCGGAGGCGGCGAGCTGGTCGATGCTGACCATGAGGCTCGCCCGCACGTCGAGGTCGTCCACGGCCAGCTCGTCCATCCTGCCGCGCTCGTCGGCGAGGACGGCCGTGAAGTCGGCGACGCGCCACCGCGGCCGCGCGGCCATGCGCGTGGCCACGATCCCGAGGGCGAGCGGCAGCCGCCCGCACAGCGTGGCCAGCAGCTCCCACTCGTCCGGCGTCCCGCGGTCGGGCGAGGACCCGGAGACGGTCTGGACCAGCGTGACGGCGTCCGCCGTCGCCAGCGCGGGCAGGTGCAGATGGTGGCCGCCGCGCAGCCCCGTGAACGCGGCCCTGCTCGTGATCAGCGCGGCCTGCCCCGCCTCGACGGGCAGCAGCGGCGCGGCCTGCGCGGCGTCGAGCGCGTTGTCGAGGAGGACCAGCACCCGGCGGCTGCCCAGGCACTCGCGGTAGAACGCGTCCGCCGCGTCGTCCTTCATGACCCCGTCGACCAGGGCGGGGGGCGGAACGGCCTTGCCTGGGACGCCGAGCGAGGCCAGCAGCAGCCGCCTGGCCTCGGCGGTCTCGAGCGGCGGGTGGTGCGGGTCGCTGCCGCGCAGGTCCACATGGAGAAGCCCGTCGGGGAAGCGGTCGCCGACCTCACGGGCCGCGCGCACCGCGAGCGTGGACTTGCCCACGCCGCCGGGACCGTCGATCAGGCAGACGGCGGGCGCTGCCGTGGTGTCGCCGAGCCAGCCGCGCAGCCGGGCCAGCTCGAGCCCTCGGGCGACAAAGGTCGCGATCCCCGGCGGGAACGCCGCCCCCACCACCGCGCCGGTGCCCGCGCCCGGCCTCGCGCCCGGCGCGCGCTCGGGCGCGGGCTCCGGCGCCACGAGCCCCGCGTCGTCGCGCAGGATCGCCGCCTCGATGCTCCGCAGCCCCGCGCCGGGCTCGATGCCGAGCTCGTCCACCAGGAGCGCCCGCGCCTCCCGGTACACGGCAAGCGCCTCGGCCGTCCGGCCCGAGCGGTACAGGGCCAGCATCAGCTGCCCGGTCAGCCGCTCCCGCAGCCGGTGGGCGCGCGCCGCGGCGGCCAGCTCCTCCGTGATCGCCGCGTGCTGGCCGAGCGCCAGCTTGAGCTCGAACCGCTCCTCGACCGCCGTCAGATACAGCTCCTCGATGCGCGGCTGCTCCGCGGTCCGCAGCGGGGAGTCGACCAGGTCGCCGAGCGGGGTGCCCCGCCACAGCGCCACCGCCCCGTCGAGCAGCTCCGCCGCCTCGCCCGGCGCGCTCCCGGCGCACGCCCGCGCACGCGCCAGCGCCTCGCGGAACCGCCCGATGTCGGTCTCGTCCCGCGCCGCGCGCAGCTGGTATCCGCCGGGGTGGGTGAGGATCCGCTCGCCGGGGATGACCTTGCGCAGCCGCATCACATAGTTCCGCAGGGTGGTGCGGAAGGTGGGCGGCGGCTCGGGGCCCCACAGGGCCTCGGCCAGCTCCCCCGTGGGCATGACGCGGCCCTCGCGCAGGGCGAGCGCCGCGAGCGCGGTACGCAGCATGGGCGCGCTCACCGGCAGCGCCGAGCCGTCGTCGGCCACCACTTCGAACGGCCCGAGGAGCCGGATGTCCAACGGAACCCCCAACCCGTGCGACGCGGAAGCGAATCCGCCTCAGCCTACCCCGCCCCACCCGCGCCTTTCCCGACGGCGAACGCGGCCATGTACCCACCTGACCAGCCGCGTTGCACCCCCCTCGCCCACAACCCGGTCACGAGTCCGGCGCATTCCTGATCGGTGCGCCGACGCTGTGCAGATGCCGTATCGCCTCGCCCCACGACGCGAACAACCCCGTCTCGTGGTACGGCACGCCCAGCTCCTCGCAGTAACGCTTCACGATGGGCGCGGCCTTGCGCAGGTGCGGGGTCGGCATCGAGGGGAACAGGTGGTGCTCTATCTGGTAGTTGAGCCCGCCCAGCGCGATGTCCTTGAACACGCTGCCCGTGACGTTCCGCGACGTGATCACCTGGCGGCGCAGGAAGTCGGGGCGGTCGTCGCCGCGCAGCGTGGGCATGCCCTTGTGGTTCGGGGCGAAGCAGCAGCCCAGGTACACCCCGAAGAGGCCCTGGTGCACCAGGATGAACGCCACCGCCTTCCCCGGCGACAGAACGGTGAACAGCGCCCCCAGGTAGATCACCACGTGCGCGGTCAGCAGCGTGGCCTCGAGCCCGCGCCGCTTCATCGACGGCGAGCGCAGCGCCCTGAAGCCGGCCACGTGCAGGTTGAAGCCCTCGAGGGTCAGCAGCGGGAAGAAGATCCAGCCCTGGACGCGTCCGATGAGGCGCGGCAGCCCCTTCGCCGCCCCGGCCTGCTCCCGCGACCACACCAGGATCTCGGGCGCGACATCGGGGTCGAGCTCCTCGTGGTTGGGGTTGGCGTGGTGCCGGGTGTGCTTGTTCATCCACCAGCCGTACGACAGGCCCACGCCGAGATTGCCGAACAGCCTGCCCCATGTCTCGCTCGGCCGCCGCCCGGCGAAGATCTGCCGGTGCGCCAGGTCATGCATCACCAGCGCGGACTGGCCGAAGGCCAGCGCCATGAACGCGGCGACGCCGAGCTGCCACCAGCTGTCCCCCAGCGCGGCGAACGCCCCCCACGCGCCCAGGAAGGCCGCCGCCACCAGGGACAGCCGCACCGCGTAGTACCCGGGCCGCCGCCGCAACAGCCCCGCCTCGGTGATCCGCCGCGACAGCCGGGCGAAGTCACTGCCCCTCGCGCTCTCCGGCGGGAGCGCCCCGCCGGGCCCCGTTTCCGTGCTCGTTGTCATGCGCGCCAGTCTTCGCGGCCCGACACACGCGCCGACAGCCGACCAACCCCCCTTGTCGCGGGGGGCCTTGGCCCCCTCGTAGGGGTGTTGCCCGCTACACCCCTGACGTTCGCTCAGCCCCCCGCGTGGGGTGCCGCGGCGCCCCGACGGCGCGTGCGGCGGAGGATGAGCAGCGCTCCGGCGGCCGAAAGGAGCGCGGCCGCGGGGAAGCTGATCCAGAGCCATGGCGTCCCGAGGAGGCTGAGGGCGAGCAGGAGGGGGAGGTGGACGGCGAGGATCGACCCGACGGAGATCACATAGGAGGGGCGGGCCAGCCCGCGCGCCTGGAAGTAGGTGGCGAGCAGCGCCGTCACCCCGGCGAAGGGATGGCCGAGCGCGACCAGGCGTATCACCTCGGCGGTCGTCGCCGCCGCGCCCGGGTCGTCGGTGAAGGCGGCGGCCAGCGGGTCGGCCACGGCGAGCAGGACGAGGCACGCGGCCACCCCGTGGAGCACGGTCGCGCGCAGCGCCAGGACCCGGGCGCGTTCGGCGCGGGCGATCAGGCCGCGGCCTACGTTGTAGCCGTTGACTTCCTCTCCCGCCTAAAGGCGGGGGGTTCCAGCGGTCGCCCGCTGGGTTTCCTGTTTCATCGACGACTGCCCTGTCCGGGAGGACTCCCGTTGAGGTCTTACACCGTCTCCACAGGCTGCTGCCGCCAGCCCGGCGGCCAGGATGGTGCGTGCCGCGTTCACGTCACGGTCGTGCACCGCGCCGCACTCGCACGTCCACGTCCGGACGTTCAGCGGCAGTTTCCCGCGGACCGTGCCACAGGCCCCACACAGCCTCGAGCTGGGGAAGAAGCGGTCGATCACCACGAGTTCACGCCCGTACCAGGCGCACTTGTACTCCAGCATGAAGCGAAGCTCCGTCCAGGCCGCGTCCGAGATGGCGCGCGCGAGACGGCCGTTCCTCAGCAGGTTGCGGACGGCGAGGTCCTCGATCACGACCGTTTGGTTCTCACGGACGAGCCGGGTCGACAGCTTGTGGAGGAAGTCTCTGCGCCGGTCGGCGATCCGCGCATGGATGCGGGCGACCTTACGGCGGGCCTTGTCCCGGTTGTTCGAGCCCTTCGCCTTGCGGGACAGCTGGCGCTGCGCGCGCGCCAGGCGCGTACGGTCACGCCGCTCGTGCCGGGGATTGGTGATCTTCTCCCCGGTGGACAGGGTCACCAGCGACGTGATGCCCGCGTCGATACCGACCGCCGCGCCCGTGGCGGGAGCCTCGGTAACGGTGTCCTCGCACAGCAGGGACACGAACCAGCGACCCGCCGCGTCGCGGGAGACGGTCACGGTCGAAGGACTCGCGCCGCCGGGCAGTGGACGCGACCAGCGGATGTCCAGGGGCCCGCTCATCTTCGCGAGCGTCAACTCCCCGTCACGCCATGTGAAGGCGCTGCGAGTGTACTCGGCCGACGCCCTCGACCTTTTCCGCGACTTGTAGCGCGGGTATTTGGCCCGCTTGGCGAAGAAGTTGGTGAAGGCCGTCTGAAGGTGACGCAACGCCTGCTGGAGCGGGACGGAGGACACCTCCGTCAGGAACGCCAGTCCCTCGGTCTTCTTCCATCCGGTCAGCATCGCCGACGACTCCACGTAGGAGACCCGGCGCTGCTCGCCGTACCAGGCCCGCGTGCGTTCCTGAAGCGCCTTGTTGTACACGAGACGGACACAGCCGAACGTCCGCGACAGCTCCGCCGCCTGCTCGTCCGTGGGGTAAAAGCGGTACCTGAACGCCCGCTTGACCTGCCGCGCCATACCTCACACCCTATCAACCCCCATGTGACTGGCGGGTGCCAGCCGGTGAGCGGCGGACGCCGCTCCGCCCCGACGGCCAACCGGCTTTCCCCGCCCCGCTCCGCAAGAGCCTCGTCCCCTCCCCGGCCCTCCCAGGCCGCCTAACAACTTGCGGAGACATGATGAGGGTGTTGCCGAGCCCGGCGAGGAACGACGGCGCCCCCACCGCGACCAGCTCGCGCAGCGTCGGTCCGTGCGGCCGCAGGTCGGCGAGGGTGATGCGGTAGGGGCGGTCGCGTTGGACGAAGAAGAACCACAGGCTCAACGCCATGGAGACGGCCTGGCCGCCGACCGTCCCCACCGCGGCGCCGCGCACGCCCCAGCCGAGGCCGAAGATCAGCAACGGGTCGAGCAGGATCTGGCACAGCACCGGCAGTGTCCACAGCAGGGTGGAGAAGCGCAGGCGTCCCTCGGCCCGCACCAGGCTCGAGAAGCCCGTGGCGGTGATGGCGCCCGCCAGCAGGATCACCGCGTAGTCGTGGGCGTGGCCGCGGACGTCTCCCCTGGCGCCCAGCAGGGTGAGGAGCGGGTCGATGAGGAGCAGGCCGAGAACGGTGACGGCGATCGCCGTCGTCCAGTAGACGAGGAAGGTGTTGCCCGCGGCCCGCGCCGCCCGGCGCGGGTTCCCGGCGCCGAGGCTGCGCGAGACCATGGACGCGCCGCCGACGCCGACCGTGGTGGAGACCGCCCCGAGGATCAGCAGCACGGGAGAGACGACGTTCACGGCCACCAGCGCGTCGGGGCCGACCCCGCGGGAGACGAACCAGGCGTTGGTCAGGGCGTAGACGCCATAGGTGGCGACCGACATGGTGGTGTGGGCGCTGGTGCTCCACAGCAGCCGCCCGACCGGCCGGGTGCCGAGCGCCGCCGTGTGGTCGCGCCGCCCGGCGCGCTCCGCCCCGCCGGGCGGTGGCGCGGGCGGCCCTCGGCGCGGGGCGGCCTCTTCGCCCGCGGCCATCAGCGCGTCACATGGCGGCGGCCGAACGCGCCCATCAGCAGGTCGAGTTGCTCGCGGCCGAAGTCGTATGTCGTCGTCTCCCCGTGGCCGCGGTACTTCGTCTCGACGATCATGACGACGGCGAGACCGAGGGAGTAGAGCCGTCGGCGTACGCGTTCCGACGCGGACAGCTCCTCGATCCCGTATCCCCGCATGAAGTCGGTGGGGTCCCCGAACGCCGGCAGGTCGATGCCCGTGAATCCGGCCTCCATCAGGGGGTCTCCGTAGAGAGCCCGTTCGTGGTCGAGGATCGCGACGATCCGGCCTTCCCTGATCATCGAGTTCTTGGTCCAGAGGTCGACCTCGACGAACCGCGGCTCGGTCACGTCGTCGAGCGCGCTCGCGTTCTCGGCGAGCACGGCGCGGATCTCGTCGTGGTCCCAGCCGATGTCGACGTTGACGCGGGCCCCGTCCTCGAGCGTGTCCTCGATCATCCGGCTGAACGCCGCACGCCAGGTCGCCGATCCCGGGCCCCGCAGGGGCCCGAAGCGCGGCCCCACGATGGAGTTGAGCTCCCGGTTGAGCGCGCCGAGCTGCCGTCCGCCCGCGGCGACGACCTCGTCGGAGAGGCGCCCTTCGGCGGTGGCGATGCCGAAGTTGTCCGCGTCGACGTACTCCATGAAGAAGTAGTCGGCGTCGATCAACTCCCGGGAGAGATCGGCGTGGTCGACCCGGGGTATCGGCACCTCGGTGTGGGCGCGGACCAGTGACATGGCGGCGAGCTCGTTGCGCATCATGTCGTGCTCGCGGGTCAGTACCGCCACATCGGCGGGTGGCGCGATCTTCAGCACCGCCCGCTGTCCGTCGCGGAGCCTGATCCGGTAGGTCACGTTGAACCAGCCGTGCGTGATCTCCTCGGCGAAGTCGTCGCCCTCGGGTATCAGGGCCTTCCCATAGGCCCGCTCGATCATCGCCCGCAGGGTCAGGGGCGACTGCCGGTTCTTGGTGATGCTCTCGGTCACGGCTCTCACAGCGGCTCCTTCGGGGGGCGCGGCTCAACGGGTCGGCCGGACACGCCCGCGGGATGTCCACCACGAGCCGCCCCAGGTCCGTCATCGGCTGCCCGACCGCCCAGATGTACGAGCGTACACACGACATCGGTTCCGGCCGTCCCGGCGTTCGACGACGCCCGGGGGCCAAGTCCTCAGCGCCGGGCGGGGATCCCGTGCGCCGCACGCCGGTAGCCGTAGTGGATGAGCCCCTTGTGGAACGTGCCCACCTTGTCGTACAGCGCGCGGGCCGGGGCGTCTTCCAACGTGTTCCAGTAGAGGCCGGGGAAGCCGTGCTCCTCGGCGTCCCGCGCCACCCACTCGATCACCGCCGTCGCGACACCCCGCCGCCGGACCTCCGCGTCCACGAACAGGTCCGCCAGATAGCACTTCCCGGCGTACCAGACGCTCGCGTGGAACAGGTAGTGCGCGATGCCGACCATCCGGCCGTCCAGCCGGGCGGCGATCCCCCGTATCCGCTCGTCGTCGAGCAGGCGCCGCCAGGTCCTTTCGTAGTCGTCGTCGCCGCGTTCGACCTCGAAGTGGGCGTCCTTGCCACGGGCCAGCGCCTCCCAGGGGGCGCGGTCGGATTCGGTCAGGAAGCTGATCTCCACCATGGCGCCCATCCTGTCCCACGGCCGGGGCGGGCGGGGCGTTCCGCCCGGCTCAGCCCGCGACCTCGGTCCTGTCGCCGCCCCACAGCGTGTGGAAGACGCCGTCGCGGTCGGTGCGGTGGTACGTGTGGGCGCCGAAGTAGTCGCGCTGGCCCTGGGTGAGGGCCGCGGGCAGGCGCGGGGCGCGCAACGAGTCGTAGTAGGCGAGCGCCGCGGCGAAGCCGGGGGTGGGCACGCCCTCGGTGACCGCGGTGGCGACCACGGCGCGCCAGTCGTCCTGGGCCACGGCGATCTCGTCGGCGAAGCCCTTGTCGGCCAGCAGGCTCGGCAGCTGGGGCAGGGCGTCGTACGCGGCGGTGATGCGGTCGAGGAACGCGGCGCGGATGATGCAGCCGCCACGCCAGACGGCGGCCACCTCGCCGAGGTCGATGTCCCAGCCGTACTCCGCGCTCGCGGCGGCGATCTGGTGGAAGCCCTGGGTGTAGGAGACGATCTTCGAGGCGTACAGGGCCTGTTCGACCCGGTCGGCGAAGGCCGCCGCCTCGTCGCCGCCGAGGGCGCGCGGGGTCGGTCCGCCCAGGTGGCGTGAGGCCTCGCGCAGCGCGGAGTGGCCCGACACGGCGCGGGCGAAGACCGCCTCGGCGATCCCGGAGACCGGCACGCCCAGGTCGAGCGCCGACTGCACCGTCCAGCGTCCGGTGCCCTTCTGCTCGGCCTGGTCGAGGACCACGTCCACGAACGGCCGCCCCGTCGCCGCGTCGACGTGCGACAGGACATCGGCGGTGATCTCGATCAGGTAGGAGTCGAGGCGCCCTCGGTTCCAGGCGCGGAAGATGTCCGCGATCTCCCCTGGGCCGTAGCCGCCGACGTCCCGCAGGAGTTGATAGGCCTCGCCGATCAACTGCATGTCGGCGTACTCGATCCCGTTGTGCACCATCTTCACGAAGTGGCCCGCGCCGTCGGGGCCGACATGGACGACGCACGGCCTGCCGTCCTTCGCCACGGCGGAGATCCTCTCCAGCATCGGGCCGAGCGTCCCGTAGGACTCCGCGCTGCCGCCCGGCATGATGCTCGGGCCGTTCAAGGCGCCCTCCTCACCGCCGGAGATCCCGGCGCCGACGAAGTGGATGCCGCGCTCGCGCAGCTCGTGCTCACGGCGGCGCGTGTCCGCGAAGTGCGCGTTCCCCCCGTCGATGATCATGTCGCCCGCGTCGAGCAACGGCGCGAACTCCGCTATCACCGCGTCCGTCGGCGCCCCGGCCTTGACCATCACCACCAGGCGCCGCGGGCGTTCGAGCGCGGCGACGAACTCCTCGGCGGACTCGGTGGGCACGAAGTCGCCCTCCCCGCCGAACTCCCGCACCAGGTCACGCGTCCGCGCGGCGGTGCGGTTGTGAACGGCGACGGTGTAGCCGTTGCGGGCGAAATTACGGGCGAGGTTGCGGCCCATGACCGCCAGGCCCGTCACCCCGATCTGGGCAGTGCTGCTCACGGTGGACCCTGCTTTCGTTCGCCATATGTCCGGACTTCCGGAGTGAACGGTGCAACCGGGCGCCGTTCCGCCGGTATTCCCACCCGGCGGCCCGGTGAGGTCGCCCGGCCGTGGCGGTTCACGGGTGGCGCGTGCAGAAGGTGACGAGCCGGTCGACAGCGGCGTCGACGTACTCGGGCACGTCGTAATCGGCTCGCACTGACCGCCGACGGCGAGGCGACGCGGGACCGCGCGCTCGCGGCGCTCGCGGCGGAGTTCGACCGCAGGCTGGCGAGGATCACCCCGAAGGACCGCGCCGAGCTGCGGCGCATCCTCGTGGAGATGCTCACGTCCCCCGAGTGAGGCCACGCGGCCGAGCGGCCTGGCTTTCCCCGCTGTGGTCACGGCACCGGTGGCGCTCGCGCGTTCACGACAACAGGTGGTCGAGGCACAGGTTCAGCCGCCTCCGGGTGCGTCACCTACGCCGTGACCGAGGACTTCGTCCGCACCCGCGAGGAACTCACGGCGCGCACGGCCGAGTTGTTCGCGCTCGTCGAGAGCGGCGAGAGCCCACGCGGACCTCGTGCCCCGCACGACGACAGGAAAACCGCTGCCGATCCCCTGACCCGCGCTCGCCCGGCGAACTCGCGCGTTCCCGCGCCGCGTAGGCCAATCCACGGAAACGCCGGACACCGGGTGCCCGCGCCACAGAGGCCGCCTCCCGGCGGGAGGCGGCCTGGTTCACGTGCTGGAGCGCGCGACCACGCGCGTGGGCAGGATCAGCGGGCTGGGCTCATCGCCGCCGATGAGCCGGACGAGCATGCGCGCCGTCTCGTGGCCCAGGTCCTGGATGGGCTGGTGGACCGTGGTCAGCGACGGCTCGGTGATCCGCGCGATGTCCAGGTCGTCGAAGCCCACGACCGCGACGTCGCCGGGGACGGCACGGCCCGCGCCGCGCAGGGCGCGCAGGGCACCGGCCGCCATGTTGTCGTTGGCGGCGAACACCCCGTCCACGCCCGGATGCCGCACGAGCAGCTCGGCCATGGCGGCGGCCCCGCTGGGCTCGGTGAAGTCCCCGCTCTCCGGGGCGAAGGGCTCGAGCCCCGCCAGGATCATGGCCTCCCGGTAGCCGCGGTGGCGCTCCCGGCTCACCTGGGTGTCCAGCGGTCCGCAGATCATGCCCACCCGCCGCCGCCCGCGGTCGAGCAGGTGCTCCGTCGCCTTGCGCGCGCCGCCGACGTTGTCGGCGTCGACGTACCACGACGGCTCGAAGCCCGCCGGGCGACCGCCGAAGACCACGGGCAGCTCCGTCTCCCTGGCGATGTCGAGCACGGGGTCGTTCTCCCGGATCGCCATGAACATGGCTCCATCGACGCCCCGCGCGCGCAGCAGCTCCTCCAGGCGTCGTCGGCTGCGCTCGGCGGCCGCGAGACACAGCATCAGATGCAGATCGGCCTCCTCGAGGGCGGCCGACGCGCCGACGATCACCTGGGCGTAGAACGGGTCCGCGAAGATCGCCGGAGTCTCCCCCGCGATGACGAGGGCGGCCACGCCTCGCTGGCGGGTCGCCAGGGCACGCGCCGTCGTGTTCGGCACATAGCCAAGCTCCCTGATGGCCCGTCGGACCGCCTCGCGCTTGTCACGGCTGACGTGGGGGGCGTTGTTGAGGACCCGGGAGGCCGCCGAACGGGAGACCCCGGCACGCTCGGCGACCTCGTCGAGCGTGGGCTGCCGACGCGGCACATCTGTCATGGACTGCGCGCCCTTTCTCGCCGCGCTCCCGGGAAAATCCTGGGAGCGCTTCCAGTCTATGGCCGTTCAACGCCCCATCATCCCCGCGCACAAGGGCAGTTGCGCGCCCTCCCTTGACAGCCCTCATCAGCTCACACACCATATCGGCAGGCTCATCGGGTCGCCCTCTGAAATCTGGAAGCGCTCCCAGCCCTTCGGCCCTCGGCGCACCGTCACCACGCCCGGGTGCCACAGCCTGGCGCCATCGCACCCCCACGTCGCGGGCTCAGGACGAAAGCCGCGCGGCGCCTCCCTCCCCACGAATGAGGTTCACCCATGCGCAGACTCCTCCGCGGAGCGGTGGCAGGACTCCTCGCTCTGCCCCTGTTCCTGGCCTCCTCGCCCCCCGCGCACGCGGCACCCGACCCGCTCGCCATGACCAGCGGCTTCTACGTCGACCCGAACTCGGGGCCCGCGGTCTGGGCGGCCGCCAATCCGGGCGACGGCCGCGCCCCGGCGATCCGCGACTCGATCGCCAGCGTTCCCATGGCCCGCTGGTTCGGCTCCTGGAGCGGCGACATCGGCGCCGCCACGGGCTCGTTCGTCGGCGCCGCCCAGGCCGCCGACAAGCTGCCGATCCTGGTCGCCTACAACATGTACGGCCGCGACGCCTGCGGTGGGCACTCGGGGGGCGGAGCCCCGTCCCCGTCCGCGTACGCGACCTGGATCGCCGCCTTCGCCAGCGGCATCGGCAGCCGCCCGGCCGTCGTCATCGTCGAACCCGACGCCCTCGGCGACTACAGCTGCATGAACCAGGACCAGATCAACGAGCGCCAGAACATGCTCATCAACGCCCTCTCCGAGTTCCGCTCCAAGGCGCCGAACGCCTGGGTCTACCTCGACGCGGGAAACCCCGGCTGGGCCGACGCCTCGACCATGGCCGACCGCCTCCACGCCTCCGGCGTCAGCCTCGCCAGGGGCTTCTCCCTCAACGTCTCGAACTACATCCCCACGTCCGACAACGCGGCCTACGCCGGTGCCGTCAACCAGGCGCTCGGCCAACGTCACGGCTACAGCAAGCCGTTCGTCATCGACACCAGCCGCAACGGCAACGGCTCGAACGGCGAGTGGTGCAACCCCGGCGGCCGCAGGATCGGAACGCCCTCCCAGGAAGGCGGCAGCGGCGCCGAGATGCTCCTGTGGCTCAAGACCCCGGGCGAGTCCGACGGCGACTGCGGTGTCGGATCGGGCTCCACGGCGGGACAGTTCCTGCCGGAGGTCGCCTACAAGATGATCTACGGCTACTGACCCCGCACGCCACCCACCTCGGTCCGGTCACCGTCGGGTGACCGGACCGAGTGTGACGAACGGCTACCAGCAGGCGCAGGAGCCGGGATCGCCGCCGAAACCGGACTCGTCGTCGAAGCCGAACCCGCCGCCGGTGTCATCCGGAGTGGTCGAGTTGGAGTCACCTCCGCCGCTTTCGTCAGTACCGCCGTTCTCCTCCCAGGGGAGGGAAGAACCGGGGTCCTGCGCGATCGGCTCCGGCTCAGGCTACGGCTCAGGGGCGACCGGCTGCGGCTGCGGCTGCGGAGCAACCGGCTGAGTCGCGTCACGTGGACCTGCGCGGGCGTGCGTTCATACCGCCTCGAAAGGCGCGTTCACACTGGGAGCAGCGGCTCACCGAGCACAAGAAATAGGAGGTGGCGATTCGGTAGATGAATCGAGGTGAAGGATGCGGAGGAATCGTCAGGTGATTCTTTCGCTGTGACTCAGGTGGCCTCTGTTTTTCGCTGCTGATATTTCCTGCCCAAGAGCACCGACAGCGCCCGGCGGATCATTTCCCGCCGAACTCACCGGCCGCCCGGCAAGGGTCTATGCTGCGGTGTCGTGCAGGAGACGCGCCTCGACACCGCTCGGATCCGGGCGGCCCGCCGAGTCATCGACCCGATGTTTCTCGACACTCCGCTGTACCGCTGCGAGGCGCTCGAGCCCCACATCGGTTGCGCGGTGAGCGTCAAGCTCGAAACGGCGAACCCCGTCCGCAGCTTCAAGGCCCGCGGCACCGAGGTGGTCGCGAGCGGGCTCGCCGACCGTGGCCCGAGCGCCGTGGTGTGCGCGAGCGCGGGCAACCTCGGCCAGGCCCTCGCCTGGTCGGGGCGCGGCCGAGGGATCGATGTCACCGTCGTGGCGTCCCGCTCCGCGCCCGCGGCCAAGCTCGATCGCATCCGCGCGCTCGGCGCCCGTCTCGAGCTGGTGGACGGCGACTTCGACATGGCGCGCGAGCGGGCGGCGGCTGTCGCGCGGTACGACGGCATCCGGCTGGTCGAGGACAGCCTGGACATCGAGACCTGCGAGGGCGCGGCGACCATCGGGCTCGAACTGGTGGGCGCCGCACCGTCGTTCGACACCGTCCCGTTCGACACCGTCCTGATCGCGCTCGGCGGCGGGGCGCTGGCCACCGGCGTGGGTCATGTGGTGAAGGCCCTGGCGCCCGAGGTCGAGGTGGTCTGCGTCCAGCCGCTCGGCGCACCGGCCATGACGCGCTCGTGGCGGCAACGGCGCGTGGTGACGACCGGGTCGACCCGCACCATCGCGGACGGCGTCGCGGGGCGGCGGCCCATCCCCGCCGTCCTCGACGACCTCCTCGTGGTCGCCGACGACGCCGTCCTGGTCCGGGAGGCGTCGATCGTCGCGGGGATGCGGCTGCTGCTCGACCATGCCGGGCTCGTCGTCGAGCCGTCGGCCGCGCTCGGCCTCGCGGCGATCCTCGAGGACCGTGACCGCTTCGCCGGGCGGCACGTCGTCACCATCGTGTGCGGCGGCAACGTCGACATGGACGCCTACCGCCGCTGGGTCAACGCGGCCCCCCGGTGAGCGGTGCCCCGACGCGCTCCGCGGTGGGCAGGCACAGACTCACCGTGGTGCCGTGCCCGACCTCGGAGTCCACGGCCACCCGGCCGCCGTGTGCGCGGACGATGGCCTGGACGATCGCCAGGCCGAGACCCGAGCCGCCGTAGGCGCGGCTCCGGCTGGCCTCGGCGCGCCAGAAGCGGTCGAAGAGCCGGGGAATGTCGGCGGCGGGTATGCCCGAGCCGTTGTCGGTGACGTCGACCCGCGCCTCGCCGCCGTCCCGGTGGAGGGCCAGGCGGACCCGGGTGCCGGACGGGTTGTGCTGGACGGCGTTGCCCACCAGGTTGCGGAGGACCTGCTGGAGCCTGGCCTCGTCGCCGAACGCGGCCACCATGGCGCCGAACGCCGCGCCCACGGACAGCAGGAAGCCCGCGGTGGCCTTCAGCGGAATCGTCCAGGAGCGAAAGGCGATCAGCAGCAGGAGCAGGGAGAGGCCGACCACGACGACGGTGAAGGGCAGCAGGGCGCCGCTGGTCCTGTCCACGGCGTCGATGCTGACGGCGGTCAGACCGGTGACCGCGACGTCGCCGCCGGGTTTCCGCGCCGATGGGGCCGAGCACGACCGCGACCACGACCTTGCGCGGATGCCGGAGCACGGCGTCCACCCACCGCACGGCGAGGCCGCGCGCCTCCGTGTCGAGCGCGCGACGCGCGGCGCGGGACGACGGCCCGGGCCGAAGCCGCTCACCCGCCATCGCCATGACCGCGGGGAGCGCCGTCAGGGCGAACAGCACGGCCAACGCGACCGCCCCCGCCGCCGCCAGGCCCATGGACGTGAGCATCGGGACCCCGGCGAGGGTCAGGCCGACCAGGGCGATGATGACCGTCAGACCGGCGAACAGCACGGCGCTGCCCGCGGTCGCGGTGGCCACCGCGATCGACTCGGCCATCGCCATGCCGCGGGTGAGCTGGGCCCGGTGCCGGGAGACGATGAGCAGGGCGTAGTCGATGCCGACGGCGAGGCCGAGCATGATCGCCAGGGTCAGCGCGTTCTGCGAGACGTCGAAGTGGGCGGTGGCGAGCAGCGTTCCGCCGACCGCGCCGCCCACGCCGAGGACCGCGGTGAGGATCGGGATCCCGGCCGCCACGACGGAGCCGAAGGTGATGAGCATGACGAGGAGCGCGACGCCGATGCCGATGGCCTCGGGGGTGCCGAACGGGGCGAGCTCCTCCTCGAAGGCGTCGCCGCCGAAGATGACACGTCCGCCGCGCTCGCCGAACCGCTCGTCGAACGCCGCGCCGGTCGCGCGCACCGCCTCCTGCTGCGCGGGGGCGACCTCGGCGTCCGTCGCGAGGTCGAAGGTGACGGAGGCGACCGCCACCCGGCCGTCCTCCGAGACCCGCTCCAGCGGATCGCCCACCTCCGCGATCACGTCCACGGTGCGCATCCGTTCCATGACGGCGCCCATCTGCCGGGCGACCGCCTCGTCGTCCATCCGCGCGCCGTTCGGGGCGACGAACAGGACGTCGCCTTCGATGCCGCCCGCCTCGGGGAAGTGCCGATCCATCGTCTCGAGAGCGGATTGCGCGGGGGAGCCGGGAATCGCGTGGCCGGGCGAGAAGGATCCCGAGAACGCGAACGCCAGGGTGAGCATCGTCGTCAGCAGCGCCAACGACGTGCCGAGGAAGAGGAGTCGGCGACGGGCCGCCGCGGCCCCCAGCCGATACAGGAACGTGGCCACAGGAGCGCCTTTCATGACGGGTGGTGATGACCCGCTCAGCCTCACGCCCCCACTTGACGGCCACCCCCCGCGCACCTTGACGGCTTCTTGAGGGTTCCGACGGACCCCGGCGCGGGTGCCGCGGCCCTATCCATCTCCTCGCGTGGGCGGGTGGTTCGACGAACGTGAGGCTCCGGCGGGCGCGGCGGGCCGCCCGTTCGGGCCGAGGGTGAAGCAGAGCGCCGCGCTGATGACGAGGATCGCCACCACGGTGAAGGCGCAGGCGGCGATGGCCGTGGCGTGACCGTGGGCCTCCGTGGTGCCGTAGTAGAGCGTGCCGAGGCCCGCGACGCCGACCGCGGCGCCGAACTGCTGGCTGGTGGTCCAGACGCCTGAGGCCGAACCCGCGTGCTCGGCGGGCACGGTGGACAGGAAGAGCGTGGTGAGCGGCGGCATGACGAACGTCGTGCCCACGCCGAGCGCGAAGAGCCCTGGCACCAGCGACCAGCCGCCGATGCTGTCGCCCTCCGCGCTCCGTTCGGCGAGCAGGACGCCGAGCGCGCCCACGGCGCCCACCAGGCAGCCCGTCAGCACCAGCAGGCGGCCGAACCTGGCGGTGAGCCGCCCCACGAACCCGGCTGTGACCAGGCCGCCCGCGGGCAGCGCGATGCTGACCACACCGGCGCCCATCGCGGAGTACGCCTCGCCCTCCTGCAACCACAGCACGATCACCAGCAGGAACCCGCTGAGCGCCGCGAACGCCAGCAGCTGCACGGCCAGCGCCCCGGCGACCGTCCGCCTGCGGAACAGCTCGGCGGGCAGCAGCGCGCCCGCCCGCGTCCCGGGGTTGCGGTGCTCGACGAAGGCCAGGCCCACCACCAGCGCGAAGCCCGCGACCAGGCAGCCCCAGATCCAGCCGGGCCACCCATGGGCGCGGCCCTCCAGCACCGGGAACACCAGGGCGACCAGGCCGAGCGTGAGCACCCCGGCCGCCAGGAGGCGGGGCCTGGCGCCGCCCTCCACCCGGCTCTCCGGCACCAGCCAGGCCGCCAGGGCGGCAAGCACCACGGCGACCGGCACCGTGATCAGGAAGATCATGCGCCACTCCGTGCCCGCGATGTCCGCGTCGAGCAGCACGCCGCCGAGCAGCAGACCGCCCGCCTGCGCGGTCCCGGCGACGAGCCCGAAGACGCCGAAGACCGTGCCGCGCTCCCGGCCCTGGAACATGGTGTAGAGCAGGCTCATCACCTGCGGGGCGAGCGCGGCGGCGGCCAGCCCCTGCGCGGCACGCGCGGCGATCAGCAGGCCGGGGGTGTCCGCGAGGCCGCTCCCCACGCCGGTCACGGCGAAGGCGACGACCCCGAGCTGGAAGACGCGCTTGCGCCCCCACAGATCCCCCAGCCGGGCAAAGGTGATCAGGGCGGCGGCGAAGGCCAGCAGATAGGCCGCCGCGATCCACTCCACCTGGGTGGGCGTAGCACCCAGATCACGCTGGATCGACGGCAGGGCGACGCTCACGATCGAGACGTTCAGCAGGTCGAGCATGAAGGCGAGGGTCAGGACGATCATGGCCGCCCAACGGCGCGGATACGGCGTCCCCGCCTCGGGTGGGTCGACGGTCGTGGGGTCGGTCTCGGTGGTCACATGCACTCCCGGCTTGGCCGTTGCGGCGTCGTGGTGGGATCACGGCCCGACGCGGACCGATCGGTCCCACCAGAGCGGACCGATCGGTCCGGCATTGCATGGTGATGATGTGGGGCACCCGGGAGCCGTGTCAAATGGGCCAGTTGACGCCGCGTCGGCGCGGCGGGCGAGGGATCGACCGCCCCCGGGCTCAGCTCACGCCGCTCCGGCTCGCCTTCGCGGCCGTCTCACCGCGGACGACGTCCTGCGCGAGCTGGACCGCGATCGCCGCGCTCTCCTCCGCGCCCACCCCTGACGCGTTGATGTAGAGGCCGTTGATGATCAGCAGGATGCGGTCGGCCAGGCGCTCAGGGGCGGGGGCCGAGGTCTGCCGCGCGAGCTCGCAGAGCTGCTCGCGGACCGCGCCGAAGTGCTCCAACGCGACCTGATGGGCCGGGTGGTCGCGATCGGGGAACTCCGCGTAGGTGTTCCGCAGCGGGCAACCCCGGGTCCCCGGCACCCTCTCCCCCACGACGCGGACCAGCTCGACCAGCTGCCGCTGCGGCGTCGCCACGGTCGCGCGGGCCGCCTCCAGCGTGATGTCCCAACCGCGGGCGGCGCGCCGGAGATAGGCCACCACCAGCTCGTCCTTGCTGCTGAACTCCCGGTAGAGGAGGTTCTTCCCGCAGCCCGCCTCGTCGATGATCCGCTGCATACCGACGGCGTGCACGCCATACCGGTCGAACAAGTCGGCCGCGGCGTCCAGAATCCGCTCCCGCGCGGAGGAAACCGGTATCCGAGCCATGTCGCCACGCTAGCAGACCGATCGGTCCACCTCTCAGGCCCCGGGACGCGGCCATGGGCTCGCTCGCCCTGGCCTGGCCTGGCTCACCGAGTGGGAACGCAACGGCGACTCGCCGTCTTCCAGTGCCTCGCGCTCGTCGGCGAACACATCTGATCCCGCACCCGCGGGTAGGACTCCCCGTCGTCATCACGCCTTCCGGGCGAGCGGACTCCCGCCCGCCCGGATCGCCGACACATCGGCGGCGGCCGCGGACGCGTTCGCCACCCTGGACCCCGCGGGAACGACCTCAGGAACGGACGCCATGACCCACCCCCTCACGACCGACGACGGCCCCATCGACCGGCACCGCTTCGACTACTCGCCCTGGCTCTTCCGGGCCGAGGCGAGCCAGGAGGAGAAGGACCGCCAGCTCGAGTGGCAACGCGTGCTGACCGAACGCCTCCCGGGGCGCACGTTCGCCGACCACTGCTTCGTCTCCGAACTCGCCTCCGTGCAGAACGAGAAGCTCACCCTGGGACGCGGGAGCTATGTCGCCGCGGGCGCGTATCTGTCCGGGACCCTGGTCACGGGCCGCGACTGCACCATGAACCCCTACACCGTCGTGCGCGGCGACATACGGCTCGGCGACGCGGTGCGCATCGGGGCGCACACCTCGCTGCTGGGGTTCAACCACTCGTTCGCCGACCCCGACACCGAGGTGCACCGGCAGCCCATCACCTCACGCGGCATCCGGGTCGGGAACGACGTGTGGATCGGCTCCCACGTCGTCGTGCTCGACGGCGTGCACGTCGGCGACCGGGCCGTCGTCGCCGCGGGCGCCGTGGTCACCAAGGACGTCCCCGCGGGCGCGGTCGTCGGCGGCAACCCCGCGCGGGTGCTGCGCTGGCGCGTGCCCGAACTGGCGCCCACGGGCGCGGAGTCGGCCACGGCCGAGGGCGACCTGGCGGGCGCGGTCGCGGCGTTCGCCGACACCGCCCGCGCCCAGGCCGAGGAGATCCTGGCCCGCTGCTTCACGCCCGAGGCGCGCGGCGGCCTCTTCTCCGACACCCCGGGCGCCGCCCCCACGGTGCGCGCCCAGTGCGACGCGGTCGAGATCGCCGACCTGCTCCTCGGCACCGCACCGCCCCAGCTCCCGGCCGAG
The DNA here is from genome assembly GCF_003626575.1 of Streptomyces radicis. Taxonomy (GTDB): domain Bacteria; phylum Actinomycetota; class Actinomycetes; order Streptomycetales; family Streptomycetaceae; genus Streptomyces; species Streptomyces radicis. The sequence goes on from NZ_RBDY01000004.1 coordinate 196,358, forward strand.
CGGCAGGCCGAACGGCTCCGCTCCTGGCAGGACCCCGCCACCGGGATGGTCGGCCCCCTCCTGCCCGACGGCCGCCAACGCCCGCCCGGGCCAGGGCTCTTCGACGAGGACGCCGCCTACCACGTGCTGAGCGTCGGCTACGCCCTCGACCTGCTCGGCACCGGATTCCCCGCCCCGATCCACGTGGTGGCCCGGGCCGAGGCGCGGGACGTCATCGCCGGTCTCGAACGCCAGCCCTGGACCGACGACGCCTGGCACGCGGGCCACTGGGTCGACATCCTCGGCACCGCGTTCCTGTTCAACCGCCGCCATGGCGACCCCGGCCGCCCCGGAGCGATCGACGCCCTCTTCGGCTGGCTCCTCGCCCACGCCGACCCCCGCACCGGCATGTGGGGCTCCCCCGGGCCCACCGACGGCCTGCTCCGGATCGTCAACGGCTTCTACCGCGCATCGCGCGGCACCTTCGCCCAGTTCGGGCTGCCGCTGCCCTACCCCGAGCGCGTGATCGACACCGTTCTCGCCCATGCCGACGACCCCCGCTCGACCCGCCCCGAGCGCCAGAACGCGTGCAACATCCTCGACATCGCCCACCCGTTGTGGCTCACCCGGCACACCGGCCACCGCGCCGATGAGGTCACCACCCTCGCCCGCCGCCTGCTCACCGACGCCCTCGGCCACTGGACGCCGGGCCAGGGGTTCGGCTTCCAGGCCCCGCACCCCACCACCGCCGGTGCCCCGGCGACCACACCGGGCCTCCAGGGCACCGAGATGTGGCTGGCGATCGTCTGGCTCCTCGCCGATCTCACCGGCGTCGCCGACGCCCTCGGCCACCGACCGCGCGGCGTCCACCGCCCCGAACCCGCCGCCCCCGCGCCCCGCGATGGATGAGCCGCCGACGATTCCCGGGGCGCCGCCGAAGACCCGGACGCCGTTCGCCGCGCCGTTCGCCCTCGACGCGCTCGCCCGCACCGGGCATCCCGAGGCCGCCGTCGAACGACTCGGGCCGCTGTGGGGCGGGATGCTCGACGCCGGGGCGACCACGTTCCGGGAGGAGTTCCACGAGCCGGGCGCCGGGCGGTACGAGATGTACGGCAGGCCGTTCGGCAAGAGCCTGTGCCACGCCTGGGCGGCCGGGCCCGCGCGGCTCCTGCCGGAGATCGTGTGCGGCATCCGCCCGACCGGACCGGGGTGGAGCACCTTCGCCCTCGAGCCCCACCTCGGCCCGCTCGACCGGACGGGAGCCGTCGTCCCCGCCCCCGGCGGCGACATCGGAGTGGTCGTCACCCGCGACCGACTCCGCGTGGACATCCCGGCCGGACACACCCTGGTGCACGGCGGCCGCGCGTACCGGGGACCACGGTCCCTCACCATCGAACTCCCCTGAGCGGGGGGGCGCTCAGGCGCCGCTCCCCACCGTCGTCGTGGCCCCGACACGGCGGAACCACGGGAGTCGGGACAGGGGGGCGTGACGTTTTGGCAAAGCGCACCCCTGACACCCCAGGTCAAGAGGTGTTCTCCCCGCGCGTGCGGAGAGCACTTCTCGCCCGTAGCGTCCGGGGTTCCAGGACCCGACCCACCTCCGCCTGCGCGGAGAGCACGCGTCGCAGAGGTAGTACTCGACCTCCGCCGCCGACCCACCTCCGCCTGCGCGGAGAGCACTTTTTGACCTGTGGCGTTAGAGGGGCTTTGCCGTTTCTTGACCCTCCTGTCGAAAGCCGATCAGGGTCAGGCCGTCAAAGTCGAGTGGGTGTCGTCGACGGGTGCCGGCCGTGTGGAGGGTGAAGCCTTGTTCGTTGGCGTCGGGGTGGGCCAGGACGGCCGTTCCGTCACCGATGCTGGCGGCAACCGATGTCCACAGTTCGTCGCGGACGCGGGCCGAGACCGTGCCGACGTACAGCTGCGGCGTCACCTCCAACAGCCAGCGGCTGAGGGCTCCGCGAAGGTGGTCGGGCACGGCCGTTGCCGAGATCACGATCATGGATGCCATGGAGCGCGCCTTCCTTCCGCGCGGGCCACCGCACCGGGGTCGGGGCTCACGACTCCTTCCCATGGTTGATCCCGCCAGGAATGGCACCGGTGATCGGGTCCCACAGGTCGACGAGTTGCTCGTCGGGGTCCTCGGTCTCGTACTCGCCCGCCGGATCAAGCAGTTGCTGAATGTCGGTGACGATGCGCGGCAGCAGCTTGAACAGGCGCAGCCCGTCGCGGAATGACCGGCGGGCCTCGGACTCCGGGTCCGTGGAGGAGTGGAGCGAGAACGCCAGGGGGATCGTGAGCTGCGCCTTGTACAGGTCGGCGATGTCGTACACGAACGCTTGCTGGTTGCCGCTGTGGACGTACCCGAGCGCGGGTGAGCACCCCAGGGCAACGATCGCGGCGTGGACGATGCCGTAGAGGCAGGTGTTGGCCGCCGAGAGCGCGAGGTTGACCGGGTCCTGGTCTTCCCAGGACGCCGGGTCGTAGTTGCGCCGGAAGCGGCCGATCTTGTACTGCCGCGCGAGGAGTTGGTAATGGGCCCTGACGCGCGCGCCTTCGAAACCGCGCAGTTGGGCGAGCGTGGCGTCAGAGGCCACGGTCCCGTTCCCGAAGCGCTTCTCGTACATCGCGCGCGCGACGCGGAGCCGTTGTTCGTCTTCGGCCCAGGCACGGACCTGACGTTCCAGCCAGCTGGTGGTGAGAGAGTCGGGCAACGTGGCGGCGTAACACCGAACACCTCCCGACCCCACGACCAGCACCGTGGTCCCGTGACGAGCCAGCGTCGCGAGAGCCCGGGCCGTGATGGACGTGCCGGGGCCCAGCAGGACGCAGCTGAGGGCCGCCGTCGGCAGATGGACCGTCTCGGTTCCGTGCCGTGCGCTGGTGACCTCGGCGCAGACGCCGGTGTCATCCTGCTGCACACGCACGACATCGAGGTAGAGGAACGACAGGGAGTCGGCGATCCGCGGCAGCATCGCGACGGTGGGCGCGGCGAGTCGGCGCCTCGCCTGGCCGGGCGTTTGACGTGATGCGCGCGGAGGTGTGACCGTCATGCGTCGCCTCCGGCCGGTGCGACGGTCAACAGCCCGCACCCGTAGGACTTGGCCCGGCCGATGCCGGAGATGATCCGCTCCCGCAACGCGTCCGCGTCGTTGATCACCGCGAGCCCGTCGAACTGGGTCCGGGCGTGGTGCATTCGCTGCTTCGCGGCCTCGCCCGAAGTGCCTCGTGGACCGCGCACCGCGTCCACAGGCCGGGAAAGCACGGTGTGCATGTCGAGACCGGCCGCGGCGGCCTGCCGTTGCCACCACTCGTCCGCGGCCCGCCCACTCAGTGGAACCATCGCCTTCAGCTTGTACAGCTCCCGGGTGGTGGCGCCGGGACGCCGCACGGCGTTGGCGACACAGCGGTAGCGGATGCGCCGGCCGGGCTTGAGTGCCTCGAGCAGCGGATCGAGGGGGCGGCTCCGCAGCGCACCGTAGTCCTCGGGGAGACGTGCGACATCGGGCTCGTGGGTGCTCTGCACCAGCAGTGCGTAGCCCTGGGGGGTGTCCTCGGCGCGGAACAGCACGCCGAGCTTCGCTCTCGCGTCCTCGGCTTCGATGTCAGGGAAGAGCGACATCACGCGCCGGTGGAGGTGGATCCCCGATGCGCTGTCCCCCAGGTCACCACGCACCGTGCGGGAAAGGGGATTGAGCGTGAGGCGGCTGAGCCAGACGGTCACGGCTTCACCTCCTCGGGGTGGGTGAGCTCCGCGTCCAGGTGCTTCTGGAGCTGGTTGAGGTAGGGAACGCCCAACCCCGCGAACTTCTCCTCCGGGAGAGAGACGACACGGCGGTAGAGCGGGCGGACCCGGTAGGCCCGTCGCTTGGGGTGGAAAGACCGCGGGTCGTCGTTGACGGTGCTGGTCGGTTGGGCAGCCTCGGCGGCGGGTGAGGTCGCCCAGCCCTGGGGCACGGGCAGCTCGTCCAGTGGCTCGTCGGAGAGGAAGGTGATCGCCAACGGACCTGCTCCCTTCGCCCTTTGAGCGGCCACCGGCAGCTGAAGGAGGTCCTCAAGAGGGCGCTCGGTCCGGGCGAGCAGCACGGGACCCTCGGGCGGGCATGAGCGACGCCCCAGGTAGAACGGCCAGCGCGGCTGACGGAGCGCCTCCGCGTATCCGCTCATGGCCCCGGTGTCCGATCTCCCCGGAGGGTTCATCAGTGCCACGGCGAACGCCGCGTCTGCGAGGTACGCGCGGCGGCTGAGCAAGGTGGCGGTCGATCCGCCGCGCTTCTTGCCGTCCGCCGTGGTGACGGTGTCGCGGGCCGGGAGGCCGCCGCCCACGGTGTGCAGGTCGGTCAGCAGAACGCCTGGCCGATCCACGCGCACGGTCAGCGACAGGGACGCCAGATCGTCCAACGGCTCGTGCCGGTCGCGGCCGAGTGCCGCGGCAAGCAGCCCGATGATGCCCGACCGAGTGGGAAACCGCGCGGTGTCCCGGTCCGTGAAGTGGCTTTTCTCGCCCCAGGACTGGAGCGGGCCGGCCAGCCGCAACAGGAGGCCGGGCCGAATTCCGGCTTCGGCGCTTGTCACGCGGTCACCTCACCGCGCTTCTCGCCCAAGGCGTCGCGCAGCACAGCTTCGACGAGGTCCGAGATCCCCTCGTACTGCTCTCCGAGGTTCTCCAAGTCGTCGTGCCCCACGCTGACCCAGCCGGATGCCAGCAGTCGCCCGTTCCCCAGCATCTTGTTCGCCGCCCCGGCGTACTTGGTCATCTGGTCAACGGAAGGCGCCTCGAAGCCTGCCCCACGGGTCGACGCGACCGGCTTCTCGAATGCGGCGGCGAACGAGAGCGGACGGTCCGAGCGAACGGCGAGATGGATGACGCCGGGGATCGTGTGCGGGGCGGTCGAGTTCTTCTTCGCCTGCGGCAGCGACTCGACGAACGCTGCCAGGAAGGCGCCGGTCAGCTCCCGGATGCTTTCGATGTCATCGCCGATGTTGCTCGCCAATTCCGGGAGGTCGATCGTGGCGAACCGGTAGAAGGTGCCGGCGCTGTACTGCCCGTGCCCCATGTGGCCACTGCCTGTCGCGTCGTTCCACTCCTGAGTGAGATCGTCCACGGCTGAGAAGTAGTCGAACTCGACGTCGGTCTCGTGGGTGGTGAGCGCGTGCGCGACCTGTACGGCCCCGTCCACGCCGGCGTCGTCGACCTCGGCGAGCATCCGGCCGAAGAGGTTGATCACTCCGTTGCGCGCCTTCAGCACTCCGTCGATGGTGGCCTGCGGCAGCACGCTCTTGTCGGACGCCTTCTTGATGTCCTTGGCGGACTCCAGCTCCTCCCGGTGTTCCTCGGCGATCCCGGCCAGCTGGCGGACGGCCGTCTCGGGGACGTACACCAGAGCGTTGGTGAGCACCTTGTTGGGAACGACGGCCCTGGCGTCCTTCTTCGCCACGCCATCATCGGCGCCGTTCTTCTCCGTCGGTTTCTCCTTGGCCAGCTCAAACTTGATGCTGCTCCCGGCGGCGACGTGCGCGCCGGCCCGTCGCGCGAGGGGCTTCGGCCAACCGCGTTCCTCCAGCTCCCGCGTGACGCGTTCCCCGATCCGCCGGGTCCTCAGGGCCCGTTCGCCGATCTCCTCCTGGAACTTCTGCCGGGTGGCGCGCTTCCAGGACTGGCTGCTCACTCGCGTGCGCTGGGCGTTCCCATACCGCACGGTTTTCACTGAATTGGTGTCGTCCCTATTGAGGTTGGCGAAGGGCACGGACTGAATCACATGCACGTCGATGAAGCGGGCGGGACGAACGGATGGGGACACGGTTCTCTCCATGATGCCGCGATACGTCGGAAATTGATACAAGGTGGATGGACTTGGCCGTCACTCGGTGAGGATTCACTCGTCGTCTTCGGGGTCGGATTGCTCCGGGAAGTCCCCGGCGTCTTCGTTGTCTTCGCCGTCCGTGTTCCCGTCGTGGTGGCGTCGGCGGTAGTAGTCCTGGAGCCAGCGTCTGGCGATGCGGCCGGAGTGATCCGGCCAGGCGATCAGGTCGGCCAGGAGTTGGGCCCAGTCGATCGGGACATCGAGTTGGCGCAGGTAGAGAACGGATGCCGGGAGGCTCCGGTGGATGCCGTCGGCACTCTGCCGGGTGAGCATGTTCAACCGGCTCTCGGCCGCGCTCTCCCTCATCTCCCGGTCTCTTCCGGGCGCTTCCGCGACGGCTTCGGCGAAGGCAGTGCCCAGACTGGACCCCCACCGCTCCGGCTCCTCGGGGTCTTCCCCGGTCTCCTCGGCCTCTTCGACGCTGCGGGGCTGGGAAGCGATCAACGCGGCCACGGTGAAGTACGCCCGCTGGGTGCTGTCCGGCGACTTCTCCGACAGCCACCTCGCGATGTAGCGGTTCATCGCGAAAGTGCTGCGGGCGTTGATGTTCTGCCGAAGGCCGGCGCGCAGCGCAACACGAGCACCAGGGTCTTCGGAGCACGTTTTTTCAATCCATTCGACATACTCAAGGCGGCGCTTGCGCCATTCCGCCGCGCGATCGTCAGTCGACGACGCGGTCGTGGTCACGTCTGATTTCCTTCCTGCATTCTGGTCCGGACGGCACATCCCCGCGCCGCCACGTTTCAGTGAGCCCTATTTCTTGGATTTCCTGGGCGGTCTCCGTAGCCCGACACGGGCTGTGAAAACTGCCTCGGCACCCCGCTGGCTTCCGACGACGCTTCGCGTCACCTCGTCGTAGGCACCCTCGGCGAGGCGAAGGAACGCCATGCGGAAGGTGCGGGGGTCGAAGCCGACGTCCAGCTCATGAGGGTCACGGCTCAACGAGCGGAACACCTCCCAGAACTCGTCCTCGGCCGCGGGCCAGTACCGCGCGGCGGCGGGTACCGTCCACGCACTGGCATCGCTCGACGGATCGCCGACATAGCTGCCCCAGGCTCGTTTGAGCGCGCGCTCCAGGCGCCTGCCGTACTGTTCGCCGAGCTGCCGCAGACGCGCGACGGGGTTGGTGACCCGCGGCATCCGCTCCTCCACGAAGCCGAGTACCGGCGGCGTCGAGCCGTCGACAAACTGCTTGTCCTTGGCCTGGCCGTCCTGCTCGAAGCCCAGCGCACGCACCCTGAGGTCCTCGGACAACTCCACCGCCCATCGGAAGACCTCCGGGCGCCGGGCCTGGGCGGAACTCACGGGCTCTTTGAGCAGCAGTGCGTCGAGGTCGCGCCACAGCGCGCGCCGCGAGTCCGCGGGACGCGGATAGCGGTTGCCCTGCTGGCTCACCTGCCAGATGAGGAAGTCGTCATCCCGTGCCATACGTCCCTTGCGGTAGGCCCAGGTGATGTACGCGTCCCGCACAAGAGTGGGGCAGCCCTTGTCATCGGCGGAGCTGTCGTCGGGAACGAGGAGGAGAGCGTGCTGCGAGCGCCCGGTCAGCCGGGAGCAAGGCCCGACCGGCTCCTTGGGCGGCATCGCGGGATCGGGCAGCTCCTCCAACTCCCACGGACAGAAGTCCTCGTCGAGCTGATCGTCGCCTCGCGGAGGCAGCAGCCCGGCAAGCAGTGTCTCGAAGAGCGTCTCGCCCTCCGGGTGGTAGGAGAGAGCCCTGCGCAGCGGGCCCGCCGTGGCACTGGCCGTCTTCTCTCCTTCCACCTCCCGGGTCGAGCAGCGCCCGGATGGGCCCCAGTAGTGCCAGACGAGAAGGTTGAGGACCGCCTCGGAGACGGAGGGCAGGTCAGGGTCGGCGTCCTTGCTGTGCATGAACCAGGAGTGGTTGTTGCCGGCCGGACGCGTCACGATCAGCTTGTTGACCCCGGCCGCCTTGGCGGGGTCACACTGCTTCTCCAGCCTCTGGTCCTGCATCCAGGGACGACCGCCGCCCGGATCGAACGCGAAGAATCGATGGGCAAAACGGGTGGCGTACTCCTGGACCCCGTCGGTGGGCAAACGCCCCGCGTCCCAGACCTCCTCGCGCCGGTCGGTCCAGGCATCGACTGACCCACCCACCTGGTCAAGCCCGGTGACCCGGATCGTCAACGCGTACAGCACGCGCAGCAGCGCCGCGTGCGCCGGCGGATCGACGACGGCCAGCCCGGCGATCTCATGAGCCCGCCTCAGCGCCTCGACGAACCCGACCTGTTCGGGAAGACCGGGCGAAGGCACATTGTCCGATGCTGTTGACCAACGGACAGGAATCCAGGGCCCATAAAGTAGGCTGACGCTATTTTCCCACATGCATTGTCCTCAACTCGTAGACCATTATGATTCCCTGGCGCTCCTCGCGATCAAAGTGGGGGTGGCCCGCCTGCACATGATCAAATGTCGCGGGAGGCAGCGACCTGCCCGCGAAAGCGGGCGTGGACCGGCACCCGTGGTGTGAGCACGACGTTTTGGGGGTGCCTTTCGGCACGGGCAACCCCTGAGTGACAGTCCTCTCCTCTGGACGGATATACGCGACCGAGAGACGGGATCCCACGAGGCCTCCATTCTCAGGAAGGCGCCTCATATGGACTCCAAGCCCACCTCCGAGCTGCGGATCGTTCTCTCCCCTGCCCGGCCCGACCAGACTCCGTCGGTGCCCAATTGCATCGGAAGGACCACAAGGTCCCGCAGCAGAGGCTGCTTCTTCCAACCTGACGGCCGCGTGAGCACATCCCCCGCAGCCCGAACCCAGGAGCCCGGGACCGGGGTCACGTACGTCATGAGCTGCCGCAGGGAGTCACGGGATGGCATGGACTTCCAGTCGCTCGGTGGAGGAATCGTCCCGTCGCGATCCAGGGTGAAAGGGCCCGTCGACTGCTCGTACAGACACAGCACTCTGCCGGTGTCCGCTCCCAGCCTCGTGGTCAGGAGGTCTTCCGTGACCCCGAGCTCCCTGCGGCTCAGCGCGCTGAGGTCGCCGTTCACGTCACCCGGCGCCGATACACCCACGATCTTGGCCGTGTTGGCCTCAACCAACTCCCGAGCTGTCCTTTCGATATCCATGCCTTTGAGCTCACGCCTCGCCGCCTCATCGAGGCCGTGCACGAAATCGTCGGCATAGACATCGTCGATGAGGTGCTGGACATCACGGGGAATGGCGATCTCTCCGCCCGGAAGACCTTCGAGCAGGGTCACCGTGCGAACCAGCAGGCTCGGGTCGTAGACCGCCGCCATCGAGCGCGGGATGCCCTCGGCGTTGGCGACCCCGGTTGGCGCCAAGACAACCAAGCGAGGGCGCCTCTCGTCGGCAAGCCAGGCGGGTCGACCAACTTTCCCTCGTGTATGGCGACAACCGCGCCCTGCGCGTTGCAACAGCTGAGCCAGCGGCGCCAAGTCGCTGACGACCATATCGAAGTCCAAGTCCAATGACTGCTCTACCACTTGGGTAGCCACAAGAATCGATGGCGGGCGAACCCCCTCGCTCGGAGAATCCTGCCCATCGGCCGTTTCCTTCTTGCCCGGCTTGCCATAGGCCAGCTCGCAGGCCTCGCTGATGCGCTGTCGTTCCCCGGCCGGAAACCGTGAATGCAGCAAGCGAATTCCGATGGCCCTGCTGGCCAGTTCCGGGAATGCCTCACAGAGGTCACGATAAGTACGCTGGGCTTCGCCCACGGTGGTGCAGCACACCAGCGCGGTGCCGCCTTCAACAGCCACGGGCTCGAGCACGTCACGAAGGGCTGCTCGGCGCCCGCCATCGGCAACGGTGGATCCCGGGCCCTCAGCGACGTCCCAGGCGACCGGACGGAGATCGACTTCAAGAGTCCTCTCGCGGAGCGTCCCCGTAAGGCGAGGCTCGGTGACGAGTCCCGTTCGGGAATCCGCGTACAGCCAGCCCGGGTAGTGGGGTTCGCACTCAGGGCGGTCACGGAATCCGGCGCCACGCCGGTAGGCGGAGACCAGCGAGCCCGCGGTCCGGCCGGTGAGCGTCGCAGACAGGAGAATCACCGGCGCCTTCATCGCCCCCAGCCACTCGAGGAGCCGCACCAGGTGCTGCTGCATCCAGGGACCGTAGGCATGGGCCTCATCAAGGATGAATACCTTCTCGGAGAGCCCGAAGAGCCGTAGCGCGTTGTGGGTGAGGGGCAGCATCGCGGCCAGCGCCTGGTCGATCGTTCCCGCGCCCAGTGACGCGAGGAGCGGACGCTTGGCCCCTCGCAGCCATCCGTCTGACTCGACCACCGTGCTGTGCGAGGAGCTGATCTCGTCCAACTCGTCCTCAGGACCGAGGACTTCCTGATGCTCGATCGCCTTGTCGACATAGACCGGGCTGAGCCAGGCCATGGAGTGCAGAAGGGTCAGCGCTCGCTCGCCCGACAGCGCCTTCGCCGCGTAATCCCGCACACGCGGGAACATGCCGTCGGCCGTCGCCATCGTGGGAAGGGCGAAGTACAGCCCACGGGCGTCCGCCGCGCGACCCAGCACGGAGGCAGCGAACAACGCGGCCTCGGTCTTCCCGTCACCGGTGGGTGCTGTCACCAGCAGCAGCCCCGGCCCGCGCTCCTCGACCAGCGCTGGAAGCCGCTCGACGATGTCCTGCTGAAGCGGATTCGGAGCGTACGGGAAGATCGACTCGAACCGCCGGTCGGTGAATCGTGCCCGCCCCAGCCGGCTCCTGCGCACGGTCTCCTGGGCCTCGCGGGACGAACGGGCGAAGTGTGCGTCCAACTGATGTGGCTCGGCTGCCCAGTTGGCGGGTGGCATCAGCCTCTTGACGTTCGGTGTCTGACTGGCCAGCCAGTCCGCCACAACAACGAGCCCGGCGACGACGACCGCCAGCTCGGCCGGGAGACCGGACGTGGGGACGTCGTCGGCCCCCAGAACTCGCCGCACCTCGTGAAGGTGAGCACGCCGCTGCTCGGTCCATCCATCCTCGCCGAGGCCCGGCTGCAACTGACTGCCGTGGCGCAGCTCCTTCGCGCTCAGCACCCCGCCGAACCGGCCATGGTGCCCGCCCAGCAGCTGGGCCACTTGGTGAGCGACCGACTGACGACGCCGCTTGTCGTCCATGGGATAGCCGATCTCGGCCAGTAGGTTGACGAGGACCCAGTGCGTGGCCATCTCGTGGCGGAACTCCCGCTGGCGATCAGCACCCGGGACGAACCGATAGACGGACTCACCGCTCAGCCGGGCGAAAGCACTCGGGACCTGCGCCTGGAACGGCGGAGTGATCTTGCCCAAATCGTGGAGGGCCACCCAGAACGCGGTGACGTCGCGTGCGACGTCGACCGGCAGGCCGAGGGCTCCAGCGATGCGCGCACGCATCGCGTCGCCCAACACGACGTCCCACAGCACGCGGTACACCGCCCCGGTGTCCAGAAGGTGGCACACCACGGGGTAGGGCCTGTCCAGGCCGTGCTCCTTGCCCCACATCCGGGGATCCAGTGCCGGACATCTCGGCACCGCGACTCGCTCGTCAGTCACGGCACTATCGATAGCAAGCGCCACTGACAGTGAGTCGTCCCGTGAACTTTTCCGGCCTTGTGCGGATAAGCGATGAGGAGCAACTTCCAGCCAGATGCGAACAAATCAGGATTCCCGGTCGAGCCCAGTGGACGGTGGTCCCGCGCTTGCCGCCACCTGCGTCGAGCCTCGTCAGGGGCGTCGACGGGGCTTGCGCGGAGCGGACCCCTCGGGTCACCTTCGAGACAGATCCAAGGCGAGCGCGGCATCCACCTCAGCCGTCCGAAAACGCCACGGCTACACACCCGTTGACATATAGGCCATGCGTGCGACGCAGCTACCTTCGGCAAGGACCGCCCCGCTCACCGGCACCCTCGATCCACTGCCCCGCACGCACGCCTAGACTCCCAAGCATGACAGCTGGACCCCACCACGAGCAGCGCCGCAACAACGGCAAAGAAACGGCAAAGCCCCTCTAACGCCGCAGGTCAGGAAGTGTCCTCTCCGCGCAGGCGGAGGTGTTCCGTCGTCGGGCAGCTGGTTGTTGCTCAGCCGGTCGTCCTCTCCGCGCAGGCGGAGGTGTTCCGATGTTGAACTGGCCGCCGCGCTCGACCAGTTCGTCCTCTCCGCGCAGGCGGAGGTGTTCCGACGGCCCTTGAGCCCGACGAGCCGAGCATCGGGTCCTCTCCGCGCAGGCGGAGGTGTTCCGCTCTACCGGGTCATCGAGCCGGAGACGTGGGCGTCCTCTCCGCGCAGGCGGAGGTGTTCCGACGGGGATGCGGACGCCGAGCGCCGTCCGGTTGTCCTCTCCGCGCAGGCGGAGGTGTTCCGACCATGTGGCGCAGCACGGTGGTCGCAGGCGCGTCCTCTCCGCGCAAGCGGAGGTGTTCCGGCGGAATCACCGTCGCGGTCATCGAAACGCGCACCGCGCGCGACACACGCTCCCGCGCCCTGACCGTGCACCCGCGCACCATCGAGACGTTCGCCTCCCGCGGCGTGCACCACCCCTTCCTCAGCGAGGGCATGCCGCTGTCCGGCGGGCACTTCGGCATGCTCGATTCCCGGCTGAACTTCCGCCGCCTGCCCAGCCCCCGTCGACCACGCCCGACGCCCATCAACTGACCAGCCCCTCCACCACCTCGCCCGGCCCGGCCTGCGCGTGCGCACCGGCACCCCGCGCCTGCTCCCGGCCGACTGGTCCGGCATACGCGCCGCCCTCATCCGCCCCGACGGCCACGTCGCCTGGGCAAGCGCGGACAGCCACGACACCACGCTCGTCAACGACCTCACCGCCGTCCTCGCCACCACCCACCGGAAGCGACCCGGCGGCGCGTCCCCGGGTCGGGCCGTTGAGGCCGCTCGCCGAGTACCCGCGCGAAGAGCGCCTCCCGCAGCGCCACTTCACGAGGATCGTCCCAAAGCCGGAATCCGGTGCGGTTCATCGCGTACGCGAAGCCCGTACCGGTGTCCGGGTCCGCGAAGGCGAACGAGCCGCCCAGGCCCATCGTCCCGAAGGCACGGTCCGACTCCGAGCCGAACCGGAACGCCGGGAACGGCTTGACATACCCCAGGGAGAACCGCGTCTCGACGCGCAGCACCTTGTCGAACACTCCGTCCGTCGGCGGTGTGGCGGCGATGCGCAACGCGTCCATCGTGGCGTCGGTGAGGCCGAGGGCGGCGCCGCCGATCGCCATCTCGCCGTAGAGCTTGGCGATCGACCGCACCTGGCCGACGCCGTTGGCCGCCGGAATCTCCGCGGCCTGTACATCCGGCCGGTTGAAGTTCTCCACGGTGCCAAGCACCCGAGGATTGCCGAACGCCCTGAAGGTCAGGCTCCGTTGGTTCGCGTATGCCCGGACGAACGACGCGGGCATCGCTCTCAGGTGCAGCATCATCTCCCAGGAGCGAAATCCGTGGATGCGGGCGACCCGATCGCGATCGGCGTCCCTCGGCAGACCGAAGTGGAAGTCGAGGCCGAGCGGCGTCGCGATCTCGTCGGCGAAGAACCGGCCTATACGACGTTTTTCGGGGTCGATCCGGCTGATGAGCTCGCTCTCGTACCAGCCCAACGTCTGGCCGTGGTAGCCGTGCCGGGTGCCCGGCTCCCACGCCGGACGCTGCTCGGCAAGGGCCGTGGCGAGGGTGCGCGAACCGGTCAGGTCGCCGAGCTCGAGTGGCCGGTCGATCGCCGCAAGCCCGGCCTGATGGGCGAGCAACTGGCGGACGGTGACATCGCCCTTGCCCGCGGCGGCGAACTCGGGCCAGTAGGTCGCCACCCGCTCGTCGTGGTCGAGCAGGCCACGGGCGTGCAACACCGCGAGCGCCACTGCCGCGACACCCTTGGACGTGGAGAAGACCGGCACCATCGTTTCCGCCTCCCAGGGGAGACGGTCGCGGCCGTCCCGGTATCCGCCCCAGAGGTCCACGACCTTCCGCCCGCCGTGGTAGACGACGCAGGCGGCGCCGATCTCATCGCGAGCGGCGAAGTTCTCGCGAAAGGCGTCGGCCACCGCGCCATAGCCTTCGTCCACGTCACCGCGAACCATGTGGGCCGGTACATCGAGCTTGAGGACCACTGCTTTCCCTCCATTTCGAGCGGCTTCTCCGCAGGCCGGACGAGGCACGCGAGCAAGGCCGGTGACGGCCGCGAGGAGGCGAACGCGCCCGCGCTCGTGGCGCCGGGGCCAGGGATGACCGGCGACTTCAGGGGCGGGGGATGTTGCGCAGGTTGGCGCGGGCCAGGTCGAGCATCTTGCCGACGCCCCCGTCGAGCACTGTTCGGCCCGCGGCAAAGGCGAATCCCTTGACCTGGGCGGCCGAGATGTGCGGCGGGATCGACAGCGCGTTGGGGTCGGTCACCAGGTCGACCAGGAAAGGTCCGTCGTGGGCGAGCGCCCGCTCGAGTCCCTCGACGACATCCCCGGGGCGCTCGACGCGGATCGCCTCCATGCCCGCGCCGCGGGCGATCGCCGCGTAGTCCACCGGCTCGTGGTCGGTCTCGTGCTCGGGCAACCCCTCGACCAACATCTCCAACTTCACCATGCCCAGCGATGAGTTGTTGAAGACGATCGTCTTCACCGGCAGATCGTGCAGCTTTACCGTGAGCAACTCGCCCATCAGCATGCCCAGTCCACCGTCACCCGACATCGAGATCACCTGGCGGCCGGGGTGAGCGAACTGCGCGCCGATGGCGTGCGGCAGCGCGTTGGCCATGGTGCCGTGCAGAAACGAACCGATCACCCGGCGCCGCCCGTTGGGGGTCAGATAACGCGCCGCCCACACGTTGGACATTCCGGTGTCCACGGTGAACACCGCGTCGTCGGCGGCGAGTTCGTCCAGAACCGAGGCCGCGTACTCGGGGTGGATCGGGGTGTGCCGCTCGACGTCGCGGGTGTAGGCGGAGACCACCGTCTCCAGCGACTTGGCGTGCTTCCGCAACATCCGGTCCAGATAGGCTCGGTCCCGCTTCGCCTCGACCGACGGCAGCACGGCCCGCAGTGTCTCCCGAACGTCGCCGTGGACCCCGAGTTCCAGTACGGTGCGACGGCCGAGGCGGCCCGCGTCGTGGTCGATCTGCACGGTCCGCGCCTGTGGCAGGAAGTCGTTGTACGGGAAATCGGTGCCGAGCAGGACGACCAGGTCGGCCTCGTGCATCGCTTCGAAGCAGGCACCGTAGCCCAGCAGACCGCTCATGCCCACGTCGTACGGGTTGTCGAACTGAATCCACTCCTTGCCCCGAAGGGTGTGGCCGACGGGGGCGGCGGCCTTCTCGGCGAGCGCCATGACCTCGGCGTGCGCGTCCCGCACTCCCGCACCGCAGAACAGCATCACCTTCCGTGCCGCGTTCAGCTTCTCGGCCAGTGCCCGAACCTGCGTGTCCGGCGCGACGACCCGGCCGTACTCGGTGACCAGAGCGCTGCTTCCCGTCGGGTGAGTCGCCTTGTCGTGCGCGACATCGCCCGGTATCACCAGGACGGACACCGCGCTGTTGCCGAGGGCCCGCTGCATGGCGATCCGCAGAACCCGAGGCATCTGCCCGGGGGTGCCGATCACCTCGCAGTAGTCACTGCACTCGGTGAACAGCCTTTCTGGATGGGTCTCTTGGAAGAAGCCCGTGCCGATCTGGTGGGACGGGATGTGCGAGGCGAGTGCCAGCACGGGCGCACCGGAGCGGTGCGCGTCGTACAGCCCCTGGATCAGATGCGTGTTCCCGGGGCCACAGCTTCCGGCGCACACCGCGAGCCTGCCGGTCAGCTGTGCCTCCGACGCTGCGGCGAAGGCGGCGGCCTCCTCGTTCCGCACATGCACCCACTCGATGCCGTCGGTCCGGCGCACCGCGTCGACCACCGAGTTCAGGCTGTCACCCACCACGCCGTAGATCCGCTCGACGCCCGCTTGGCGCAGGATGTCCACCAGCTGCTGGGCCACGGTCAGTTTCCGCATCGCCGGACTTCTCTCCCTCGGACGGCACACCTGTCTCGGATGACTCGGGACGGCCAATATAGTTGATACGTCTACGACACGCACAGGGATGCCAGGGCTCGCCACCGGTCGATCCATGCGGCCGCAACCACCACCGTGGCCAGCCTGCGACGCGAGCTCACCACGGAGGATCAAGTTGACGCATCAACCAAAGGGGCTAAGGTGATGTCCTGACCGATGGAACTCCGGCCGGGTCGAGCGGGATCGGACCCCAGAGCGGGCCACCCGCCCATTCCGCGGCAGGGTCAGCGGCTGAACAACCGGACACGGCAATGACGGAGGCCGGTATGGGCGACCGATCCGAGAGGAAGACATACGACGGGCAGTCGGTCACGGTGATCCTCGAGGCCGGGCGCCGTCCGCGCGCCGCCGAACGCGTCCCTCGTCCGCCTGAGGCGTTCGCCACGGCCGGGCGACCCCGGACCCAGCCCGACAACGTCACGGCCGCTCGGCTCGCCGAAGCGCGCTCCTCGCGATGAGATCCGTGTCGCCGACGTTCGGAGGAACCGCCGTTCCGCTCGCCGTGACCTGGCTCGTTTGGGGAACCACCTATCTGGCGATCGAGTTCGGGCTGCGCGGGACGGAGCCGCTCACGCTCAGCTCGGTCCGCTTTCTGACGGCGGGTCTGCTGCTGTGGGGCTTGGCCGAACGCCGCCACGAGCCGCGGCTGACGACCCTTCGGCGGCGGCGGGCCACGCTCGTCGGGGTGCTGCTCTTCTCCATGGGCATGGGGGGCGTGGCGTTGGCCGAGCAGTATGTCGACTCGGGCACGACGGCGTTGTTCATGGCCACGGTTCCGCTGTGGAGCGTGCTGCTGCACACCGCGAGGGGACGGCCGACGCGCGGCGCGGAGTGGGCAGGGGTCTGGCTCGGCCTCGCGGGCGTCGCCGTGCTGTCGGCCGGACTCGGACGCGGCGGGCTGACGGGCGCGGCGATCCTCCTCCCGGCCGCCATGTGCTGGGTACTCGGCTCCCATCTGGACGACCACTCACCCGGCGTGCGTGGGCCGGCCGCGCAGATGCTCGCGGGCGGCGCGGTGCTGGCCGTGGCGGCCGTCGTCCGGGGCGAGTTCGCGTCACAGCCGCGGCCGACCTGGGGCGCCGGGCTCGCCCTCGCCTACCTCGTGGTCTTCGGGTCCCTGCTGGCGATGGCCGCCTACCGCCACCTCACCGCCCACGCCAGCCCGGCCTTGGCCACAAGCTATGCCTTCATCAGCCCGGTGATCGCCGTCCTGTCCGGCGCCCTCTTTCTGGACGAACCCCTCACCCCCCAAGTCCTGGCCGGAACCGCCCTCATCGTCCTCGCCGTCTCCACCACCCTCCTCACCAGATCCCGGCCCGCCGCCGGACCCACGACAACCGTGCCGGGACATCCTGAGGCGATGCGTACGCGACGGCGTCCGACGCCGTCCCGTTGACCCCCCGCCGCCGCGTTTACTTGACACATCAACTTCTAAGCCTAATATAGATGACATGTCATCTACTTGACCGTGCTGGTTCGTTGAGCGATCAACCGATTCGGCGTGCTGGTCCGCCGATCTCCCCTGACAGAGTTTTCCGCGTCCACGCTTTTGGCGAAATACTCCGGTGCGCGCGATCCCGACCGTCGAATTCGCAGGGAAGGAGAATCGAGAAATGGCTGAATTATCCCTCGCGCAGCTGCATCCCTCGCTGGACGATCCCGTCCTGCTCTCGATGAATCTGCTGAACGACATCGCCTCGGACCACCCTCAGGCGGTGTCCTTCGCCGCCGGCCGACCCTACGAGGAGTTCTTCCGGGTCGAGCAGCTCCACGGCTACCTGGACACCTTCGTCACCCATCTCACCGAGGTGGTGGGGCTGACGGACGAGGAGGCCCGCCGAACCGTGTTCCAGTACGGGCGGACGAAGGGCATCATCCACGACCTGGTCGCCCGCTACCTCGAGATCGACGAGGGCATCACCGTCGACCCCGACGCGGTGGTGGTGACCGTCGGCAGCCAGGAGGCGATGTTCCTGACGCTGCGGTCCCTGCGCGCCTCCCCGCAGGACGTCGTCCTCGCCGTCGCGCCCACCTACTTCGGACTGACCGGCGCCGCGCGCCTGCTCGACATGCCCGTGCTTGACGTCGGGGACGGAGACGGCGGCCTCGACCTCGCCGACCTCGGGCGTCAGGTGGCAACGGCCCGCGCCGGCGGACAACGGCCGCGCGCCCTCTACCTCGTGCCCGACTTCTCCAACCCCACCGGGACGAGTCTTGACCTGGCCACCCGGATCGCCCTGCTCGACCTCGCGGCCGATCTCGACCTCCTGATCATCGAGGACAACCCCTACGGCCTCTTCCAGGCCGACCCCGCCACCCGGCCGCCGACCCTCAAGGCGCTCGACACCCGGCACCAGGTCGTGCACGTCGGCTCCTTCGCCAAGACCGGCCTGCCCGGCGCCCGCGTCGGCTTCGTCGTGGCCGACCAGCCCGTCACCAGGGACGGCCGCCCCGCGGGTACGCTCGCGGACCAGCTGTCGCTGATCAAGAGCAACGTCACCCTCAACACCTCACCCGTCGCCCAGGCCGTCATCGGTGGCAAGCTTCTGCGCCACGGGTGCAGCATGGTCGCCGCGAACAAGCGCGAGATCGAGGTGTACCGCGCCAACCTGCGGCACGTGCTGACCGGCCTCACCGCGCGCTTCGCCGCCACCGGCCCGGTGACGTGGAACACCCCGGCCGGTGGGTTCTTCGTCGTCCTGACGGTGCCGTTCGCCGTGGATGACCGTTCGCTGCGCAGATCGGCGCGCGACCACGGGGTCATCTGGACCCCCATGCACCACTTCCACACCGGCATGGCCTCCTCACACCAGATTCGGCTGTCCTTCAGCCTGCTCGACGACGCGTCGATCGACGAGGGACTCGACCGGCTGACCGCCTTCGTGACGGCCGAGGCCAAGACGCCAGGCCATTCCGCCTGATCACCAATATTTCTCGGAAAAGGGCGTCAGCCGGTGTGAAGTCCGCTTCATGTCTCCATGCGGGAAAACACGCCGCTGCCGCATGGGCGATGCGGTGACCGTTCGACCCGAAAAGGATGCCGATGATCAGACACATCGTGCTGTTCAAGTTCAAGCCAGGCTTCGGCTGGCAGGATCCCGCGGCCCTCGCGGCCGAACGGTCCTCGCGACTCGTCGGCGAGCGGGTGCCCGGCCTCCTGCACTGGCAGGTGGGCCGCAACACCACCGACCGTCCGATCGCCTACGACTTCGCCGCGATCGGCCTGCTGCCCGACCAGGACACCCTGCGCGGCTACCAGGACCACCCCTTCCACCAGGAATCCGCGGCGCTGTGGCGCGCCATCAGCACCTGGGTCGTCGCCGACATCGAGGAGTGACGCATGACCGTCGAGCTGGGCTGGATCGACGTCCGGCCCGCACCGGCCGGGCCCCCGGCCATCGGAACGCTCGGCCCCGAGGGCACGAGCAGCGAGCAGGCCGCCCGGCTGCTGCGGACCCGCCTGCCCGACGGGCCGTCGATCGTGCTCAGGACGACCTACGAACAGGCCGTGGAGGACCTGAAGGCAGGCACCGTCAGCCATGTGGTCGTCGCCAACGCCTATCGGGACATCCACCACTTCTACATGGCCGACGACATCGCGCTGGCCGACGTCTTCGTCATGGACACCCCGCTGTACGGCATCGCCCGGCGCGCCGACGGCGGTCCGCTGTCCGACCGCCCGAGCGTGGTGACGCACCCGTCGCCGCGACCGTTGGTCGCCCAACTGCTGCCCGCCGCCTACCCGTTGCCCGAAGTGGCCACCGCGGACTCCACCAGCCAGGCGGCCCAGGCCGTGGCCGAGCGCCGCTACGACCTCGCGCTCACCACCGAACCGGCCGCCACACGGCACGGACTGCGCTTCATCTCCCGGCTGCGCCCGATCCGCATGGTCTGGTCGGTCTTCATCCGCACCTGAGCCCGCACCCCACCCACACGGCCACACCTCGGCTCCCGGTGGAAGCCGTGGGTGCCGCGGTGTGGCTGTGCGGATCCCGGGGATGGCGTCGGTCAGCCGAACAACTGACTGTCCGGCAACCCGACTTCACCGGACCCGGGGCACATCACGGACCCTCGTGCCAGGGCGGTGGCCGGTCAGGCTGCCGGTGAGCCGCGATCTGCCGGGGGTCCGGTGGCCTCGACGCGGCCGCCTACCGGTCCATCGTCGGACTCATGTCCCGGTCCAGCCCGGCCATGTCGCCCCTGCCAACCCGAGCCGAGCCGAGCCGGACGGGGCCGGGGCGCCTCCGGACGATGTACCGCGGTACCCCCGCACGCACGTGTGGTCCGGCTGGCCGGTGACTCACTGATGCGGTGACACGACGGCCGTCGAGCTGATGACGTTGTTGACGATGACCGCGGTCATGGTGCGTGCGACCGCTTCGCCGACGGCTCCGGCACTCCAGTTGCCGCGTTCCAGCTCCTGAGCGCGGTTGATCACCGATGAGGTCCAGGGGATCCGCGGGTCGAACTGTGGGAGCGTGCCGCTGCCCCAGAGCAGTGCGGCGAGTGCGGCGATGCGAGCGGTTGGCTCCGCGCCCTCGACGAGGACGTCGCGGACTTCTTCGAGAAGCCCGGCCCCTGCGCCGGTTGTGACCGTCCTTGAGCACGGTCGTGCGGAAGATGCCGAGTACCTTGCGGCTTTCCTTACGGATGTCGCCGCGTGCGATGAGGCGTTGCAGCAGGGGCTGACGGAGTGTCGGGCCGATCGCGGGGAGCACCGTCTGGACGCCCCCGGGTTTGTCCGACACATACTCCCAGGCAGAGAGGAGGATCTCATCCGACGGCGCCTTCTCCCGGATGACTTCCACGTTGACGGACCCGGTCCGGGTTGTCCTCGTTGCCACGGATTCCTGAAGGACGAGGTCCGCGAGCACAGCTCCGGCGAGGACGTAGAAGAGGGTGTTCTCGCCCGCGATGACGCCGGACTCGGGTTGAAAGAGGAGAAGCAGGAGGTCCTCGGGCAGGATCGGGGAGTCAGGACCGTTCGCGCTCGTGTCTGTCCTGGCCTCGTTGGATGGTTCGTCGGGCTGCTGAGTCATGCGTCGGTACCTTCCGGAGCGGCCCGTAGAAAGGCTGGCGGAAGGAGCGGCTTCCGCGACGAGCGCACAACGACCGCATGCGATTGATCGAATCCGCCCCGCGTCACACGGGACTGCCCCCTCGGTACATCAGGCGGAGCGAGCACGCCGCCACGTCACCATGGTAGAGGTGGAACACATCGCCTCCCCCTGGATGACCGCGCGAGATGTCCGATTCTCTAGCACCCCCCGACGCCATAAATCCGCAGGTTACGCCCTCCGCTCCCCACGCGTGCGGGGTTGTTTCCCAATCGGGGAACGGTCCCCCCGAACTCAGAAGGGCGTCGCGGTCCTCGGTGCGTTCGGCGTGGGTGCCGAGCCAGGCGGTGATGAGTGGATCGGCCTCGGCCAAGAGGTCGGAGAAGCGGCGCGAGTTGGCCGTGTCCTCGGCGAACGCGGCGATGATGAGGCTCTTGTCGAGCGCCTCGGGGCGTTCGAGGTGACGCCGCGCCCCGTCGGTGGCAAGGGGCAGTCCGTGGACATCGCCGAGCGCGGCGTGGGCGTGGCGGGCGGCGGCCAACGCCATCCCTCCGATCCTCTGCGCGAGAAGGAGTTCGTGGTAATCCATGTGTTCGTCGGGCCGACGCCGGGCCGAACCATCGCTGTCCGCGCCCAGCGTACGGGTGTCGACATCGCGCACGGCGACACGGTGGCTGCTCATCAACGGCGTGTACCACCAGGCGCCCGCGCTGCGGCACAAGAAGATTCTGGCCGTGTTGGCGCGGGGCGTGCGGGTGATCGGGGCGGCGAGCATCGGGGCGTTGACGTGGCCACTGGTCAACCTCCGCAGTGTCCTGGAGTCGGGCGAACGCGCGGGTGTCGTGAACGGTGAGCGCGCCCGTGGGCTGCTGCTGGCCGGATGGCGCGCGATCCCCTACCCGCAGCGCACGATGGCGGCCGTGCGGGCCGTGTGCCGCCGCGGGGGCGAGCACGCGTTCGCCGACTGGCTGGCCGAACGACTCAACCGCGACCGGCACTTCGGCGACCTCAAGCGGCCTCCCTCCCGCTCCCGAGGCTCCCCGCCATACCCTCGTCCGCTGTGCTGCCCACTACCCAACTCACCGCCACGCCAGCCCTCTTGGGCTGGATGCTCGTCGGCTTCAGCCGTCGGCCGGGGCGTTGGATGCGCTGGAAGATGGTCTGCCACGGCACGTTCACCATCGTCACCCTCACCGGCACCACCCGGGACGGCCGCACCGAGCCGGTGAACGCCTACGCCCACCTCTCCCCCGGCTCGTTCCTCAGCCGCGCCAGGACCGAGATCGGCCACGCCGAATACCTCTGCCGCACCCCACCCCTCCGCCTGATCATCCGCGTCCGCTCAGGCCACCACCACCTCGCCGGATGGCCCGGCGAAGGCCACGAACACGCCGCCCCCTGCCCGTTCCACAAGATCCACCCCACCGTCTCCGGCCGCGCCCAATCAAGCAAACCCACTGCCGCAACCAGGGCATCCCAGTGATCGAATGGGACACAACGCAACCGATGTCATACCTGACGCGACGTCCGTGAGCTTGTCGTTCAACGTCCAGACGTGATCGCAACCACGAATCGGCCCTTCGCCCATACGACCACGTCATGCGGCGAGGTAGCTTCGAGTCAGCACCTCCCCGGCGAGACATGGACCGAGCGGAAGGCAAGGCACATGTGCAACCCCAGACATGCCACAGCCCCGACCGCGACACATCACGAAATGGCAAAGCACCCGTAACGCCCCAGCTCAGGAGGTGTTCTCCCCGCGCGAGCGGGGGTGGTCCGCTGGTCGGCACCGTCGCGCCGCCCGCCCCGCTGTTCTCCCCGCGCGAGCGGGGGTGGTCCGGGTCTCTGAGGAGGAACATGACGACGTCCATCGTTCTCCCCGCGCGAGCGGGGGTGGTCCGCTGCTGTCCGGTACCGCGATTTCACCGCGGCAGTTCTCCCCGCGCGAGCGGGGGTGGTCCGGTGCTCACGATCCCGACGGAGGGCGGCGAGATGTTCTCCCCGCGCGAGCGGGGGTGGTCCGTACTTCGCGCTCATTACGGGTGAGCGGGCGTTGTTCTCCCCGCGCGAGCGGGGGTGGTCCGCCGCCGACGAACTGCCCACCGAGGACATCCTCGTTCTCCCCGCGCGAGCGGGGGTGGTCCGACCTCCTCGACACGTTCTCCGAGTACAGCACGGTTCTCCCCGCGCGAGCGGGGGTGGTCCGGACGCCGTCAGCGACGCGATCGGCGAACGCGTGTTCTCCCCGCGCGAGCGGGGGTGGTCCGTTCGCACGCGGATCAGACCATCCTCCGCAGCCGTTCTCCCCGCGCGAGCGGGGGTGGTCCGTTCCTGGACGCGGTGACCGCCGAGTCGTTCGCGTTCTCCCCGCGCGCGCGGGCGTGCGCGCCGACTCCAGGGCGGCGTTGGTGAGGTGGGCGTCAGTTCTTCGGTGTCCGCGAGCGTGCCATGCGGGCGGCGAGGCGGCGGGGGGCGTGGTGGACGGCGGTCGCGTAGAGCTTGAAGTGCCGACCGGCGACGCTGCGCGGCCTCCGCCGCCGTAGGTCCTTCATGGCCTGGTCGACGACCTGGTCGACGGACAGCCGGATCCAGTCGGGGATGGTGTCGATGTGGGGAGCGCCGGTGTGGGTGAATCCCGGGCGCACCGCGAGGGCGCGGACGCCGAGCGGTGCACGGCCATGAGCCGTCCGGAGCGAGATGCGCTTGCAGTGGGAGAACGGCGTCATGGATCTCGATGGTCTGCCGATGCCCCGCAACGCGAGAGACCCGCGCGGCCCGAGCAGCTGACGCAGCCGCGTGGGTCGCGGCGCGGCCAGCACGACCGTGGGAACGGCCGCGGACAGGTCCCGCCACAGGGGCCACAAGACCCGGACGAGACGAGCCTGTTGAACGATCCGAACGGCCCCGGTCGCGGTCGGTACCAGCAGGGTGAGGGCCCGGCAGGCGCCAGGCACGTTGATGATCACCGCCAACCACGGCAGCACGTCCGGGATGCGGACGTAGAGGTGGACAAGATGACCGGCCCAGTAGGCGAGCGCCAGCACGCCGCCCAGCGCGAACAGCCGCAGCGACCACGCCAGATCGCGATCGCAGGGTCCAAGCCCCGTACCGCACGCACAGGACCACAACCACCGCGTCGGCGACCAGATGGGCGGCGCACCCGCCACCACGCTGATCGCCGCGGGCGACAACCAGATCCCCTCCGCGGTCTCCCGGGAGTTCGACGCACAGGGCCGCACCACCACGCTCTACGACGGCGCGGAGAGCACGACCACCGTGCCACCCGATGGCGGCACCGCCACGGAGACGATCATCGACGTCTTCGGACGGACCGTGGAACGACGCTCGTTCACCAACGCGGCCCGCACCGCGCACCAGGCCACCGCCTACGCCAATGGGCCTGGACCCACGACACCGTGCGGCTGGGCCAGCCGACCACCGGCACGCGCCATGTCGACGGCGACGCCCGCACCAGGAGCTGACCTGGAACGCCGAAGGTCAGCGGATGATCACCCGCAACGCCGACGGCGCCACCCCGTCTACCTCCCCGAGGGCAACGAGTTGACGGTGAGCGCCAGCGCCACCCGCGTGGGCATGCGCTACTACACCCACGGGCCCAGACCGTCGCCGTCCGCGACGGCGCCGAGCCCGCCCTGCACAGCGGAGTCCTTCGGGCCTCACCGGGTTGATGGGCTCGGTGCTGGCTCCGGCCCGGTCGGCCGGACGAGCAGCTTGGGGCGGTTGCGATCCTCACCGAGCTCGACGGCCCGGCGCTGGTGAAAGTCGCTCGGGGCTCAGGCCAGTTGGGTGGCGGTGACGCCGCCGGGGACCGCGGTGACGCCGTCGGGGACCTCTGCCTCGGCGAAAGGGATCGCGCCGTAGTCGGCGAAGGGGCGCGCCGGGCGGTGCCGGGAGGTTTGGCATGGACGACCACGTGGGACACGGCGTGTTGAAGTGGCCGAACGGGTGGGCGAGCATCTCCCGCCGCGCCGCTTCGCACCGGCCAGTTCCATCCTGTCCAGCACCATCTCCGCCTCGATCGAGCGCCTTCAACGCGGCCCGCGAGCGGGAGTTCGGCGCCCCCACCACCATGGAGTTCACCGGGTTCAGGGCCGACAACGGTCTCGTTCTACTTCAGTCCCCCCTGGAGTATGGCGTTGATGAATTGCCGCTGGAACACCAGGTAGATGAGCAAGGAGGGGATCATGACGATGAGGGCCGCGGCGCACAACAGGACGATGTTGGTTCCGTACTGGCTCTGGAAGGTCCCGAGTGCCCCGGCCATGGTGCGATGGTGGGGATCACTGACGAGCACCAGGGCGAGCAGGAACTGATTCCACGTCCAGAGGAAGTACAGGATGCCCAGGACGGACAGGCCGGATCGCACAAGAGGCAGGTGAACGTGACGGAAGATCTGCCATTGGGAGGCGCCGTCGAGTTGGGCGGCCTGCTGAAGTTCGGGGGTGAGGCTCTTGAACTGGTTCGTCATCCAGAACACACCGAAGGACATGAACAGCCCGATGAGAGGCAGGATGATCGCCCAGCGGCTCTCGAAGGTCCCCAGCGAGCGCGCCTGGTAGTACAGCGGGGTGATCAGGGCCTCCAGCGGCAGAGCGAGCCCGGCGAGGAAGCCGACGTACAGCACTCTCCGTCCCGGAATCCGCAGGAACGCGAAGGCGTATCCCGCGAAGCTGGCCAGCACCAGCGAGACCGGTACGACCGCGAGCACGATCAGACTGCTGGACAGCAGAAGCGGAAGCAGGTCCGCCTCGCGCCAGGCCAGACGGAAGTTGCCCCACTGGGGATCGCTGGGCCATTCGAGGCCGCGGGGCACAGAGCCTTCGGGTGCCAGCGCGGTGGTCAGCATGCTGATCAGCGGCAACAGGGTGTAGACGATGAGTGCCAGCAACAGCGCGTACCGCATCATGTGCGTCGGGGACCAGCGCTTGGTCATCGCTCACGTCCCAGCCACTGAAGCGGCAGCACCACCGCGAGCACGAGCACGGTCAATGCGACACCGAGCGCGGATGCCTGCCCCACCTGCTGGCTCAGGAAGGTCAGCCGGTAGATCTCCACGCCGGGGACCATGGTCTCGGTGCCCGGCCCACCGCCGGTGGAGACGTAGACGATGTCGAAGCTGGCGAGGGCGGCGATCACCGTCACGGTCACGCAGACGGTGATCTCGCGGCGAACGCCGGGAATCAGCACGGTCGTCAGCTCTCTGAAGTGGCCCGCGCCATCGAGACGGGCCGCCTCGAAGAGGCTTTTGTCGATGCGGCCGACGCCCGAGAGGAGAAGGACCGTGCAGAAGCCCAACGAGACCCAGGTGCCGATGAGCCCCACCGCGGGGAGAGCCAGGTCGAAGTCGGCCAGCCACGGGCGTGCGAGGCCCCCGAGGCCGACAGCCCTGAGCAGTTGGTTGATCGCGCCCTCGGACGAGTAGGCCCATGTCCACGCGATGGCGGCGCCCACCAGGGGCAGGATCTGGGGAACGATCAGCACCGCGCGCGCCAGTCCCCCGACAGGGCCGCGATCCACGCGACTCAGCGCCGCCGCGCAGAGCAGCCCCACGCCGACCGGGATGACGGTGAAGAACACGATCAGTACGAAGGCGTGGCCGATCGAGCCCGCCAGCTGGGGGTCGGTCAGCACGCGTCGATAGTTCTCGATCCCGACGAACCGCGCCGATCCGAAGCCGTCCCAGTCGTAGAGCGAGTACCGAACCGTCTGCGTGAACGGGTACACCACGAACACGGCGTACGCCACCAGGGCCGGGCCCGCCCAGACGAGCCCCACCATCGAGCGGCCGGCGATCTTCGGTGGGAGGCGCTTCTTGGGCGCGCGCGTCGGCGGACTTATCCGTTCACGGACCGCCCGCCCCGGCTCAACGGCCGAGTTCGCGCTCATAGCCGTCCTCCAACTGGCTGGCCAACTCTTCGGGCGTGATCTGTCCACCCAGGAGCGACTGGATCGAGGGAACGATCGTGCTCACCTGAATGGACGCGGTGGCGTTCGCCATGAAGTCGACCAATCCGTCGCTGGCCACGAGGTGCTGGAACGCCGCCACGGTGTCGCTCACGGCCGAGCCGCGTTCGGTCGTGGGCATGGGCGCGCTCTCGGGACCGGCGGGGATCAGTCCTCCCAGGCGAACGGTGAGCTCGCGGGCAGTCGCGTCGGTCTGGACGAAGTCCAGGAAGGCGGCTGCCTCGTGCGGGTGTTCCGACCGTGCGGAGATCGCCAGGTTCGAACCGGCTGTCATGGCCGAGTACGGGCCGCCCTCCTCCATCGGCGGGAACAGGAAGAAGCCGAAAGCGCCTGACGACTCATCGAGCCCGGGTGCGTGCCAGTTGCCGCTCGGGAAGAAGACGCCCTCACCTTCCTCGAACCGGATCGGCGCGGCGGATTGGTCGATGCTGTTGACATCGTCGGGAAGGTACCCGTCGGCGCCCCATGCCTGGAGGTCGGCGGCGGCCCGGACGGTCGGCTCGGTGTCGATGTCCGCACCGGGCTGGTTGAACGTCCATGCCTGCATCGGCTCGCTCGTTCCCGCATGGCCCATCTGGAGGTTCTGCAACAGGAAGGCGGTGCCGCCGTCCTTCCCGTTGACCATCACGGGCAGGAGGCCCTTCTCGCGAGCCCGGTCCAAGAGGTCCTCGAACTCGGAGACCGACTCCGGGGGGTCCGTCATTCCTATCTCGCCCGCAAGCGACTTGTTGTAGTACACGCCCGTGAGCCCGAAGCCCGGACCGACCGCGTAGAGCGACCCCGTACCGCGGGTCTGTCCGTCCGCGGCGACGCGCGCGGAAAGGAACTGCGACTGCGGCCAGTCGTCCCACCCGTAGGCATCCGCGTAGCCGTCGAGGCCGATGATCATCTCGTCCTTCACCAGGTTTCCGAAGGACGCGAGCTTGATGAGGTCGGGAGGATTGCTTGTCGACAGGATCCGTGGGGCGTTGGTGATCAGCGTGGAGAAGTCCTCGCTGTCGATGGTGACGTCCGCATCCGGATGTTCGGCTTCGAACTCCTCGGCCAGTGCCTCGTAGAGGGGCACGTCCGGAGTGCTGACCAGGATGCGGAGCGGACCGGACACGGCGGACAGTCTCGTCGCGGGCTCCTGTGGCCTTGGCCCACCGGGGTTACCGGCACCGGGTGGGCCGCAGGCGGCCAGGAGGAGAGCGGCCCCCAGGAGCAAGGTCGTTGTGGCGCGTCCGCGGAAGCGTGGGACCGCCACGACATGTCGGGACCTGGTCACCTCTGCTCCTCCTGGTCGAACGGTGTGGTGCGGGGATGTGGCGATGCGGAGTCGAAGGCCTTGCGGATCGCGTCTCCGGCCAGCTCGAGGGCTCGGCGCGCATCCGGCGTCACGCCGGCCATCTGGAAGAACCCGTGGATCTGGCCGGGGAACGTCAGGAGGTCGACCGGTACCCCGGCGTCCTGGAGACGATCGGCATAGTGCTCGCCTTCGCCGCGGAGCACGTCGTGCTCGGCGAGGATGACGGTGGCGGGTGGAAGGCCGCTCAGACTGGCCGCTCGAAGGGGCGCGGCGAGAGGGTCGTCGCGGTGACTGCCCTCGGGGTCGTACCGGTCCCAGAGCCATGCGATCCGTTCGCAGGCGGCGGCCCCGAAGTCTCGCTGTCCGATGAAGCCGCGATAGCGGCGCCGAAAGGCCGCCTTGTACTCGCTGTCCCCGTGGTCGAGCACCGGATAGACCAGCAGCTGCGTCGCGAGGTCCAGCTGACGCTCCCGGGCGGCCAGACAAGCGGCGGCCGCGAGGTTCCCGCCCGAACTGTCCCCGCCCACGGCCACGGCCCCGTATCTCGATCGGGCCCAGTCGAGCACCCGCAGGACGTCCTCGAGCCCGGCGGGAAACGGATGTTCGGGAGCCAGCCGGTAGTCAACCGAAAGGACCGCGCACCGTGCGCGGTTCGCCAGAGATCGCGCGACTCCGTCGTAGCCGTCGAGGTCGCCGTGGACCCAACCGCCCCCATGCACCCATACCAGCACGTCCATGACGTCGGGGGATGGCAGGACGAGTCGCACCGGCACCCCGGAGGCGTCGAGGTCCTCCGAGGAGAAGACCGGCTCCAGCGCGCCCCGCACCGCCAGCGCGCGATCGCGGGTCGTCCGGCGCAGCGCCTCCGTGTCATCCCACCGCATCGCCCCGTCCGGGTTCAGCTCCAGGTACCTGCCCACCTCAGGGCGGATCCTCGGAGCCGTCAGGTCGGCCGCCTGCGACGCGGACCCGGGTCCTCGCGAGTTCATCTCGACTGACCTCCTTGTCGTATCGGAAACAAACTGAGTGCTCGGTCTGTTTCGTAAACGTAACGAGTGCTCGGTCGGTTGTCTAGTATGGGGAGACATGAGTACTCCAACGACGCCCACCGCGGGCGTGCGGGGCGATGGCAACAAGATCTCGGCGCGTGGGGAGGCGCGACGCGCGCGCATCATCGAGGTCGCGACCTCGCTGCTCGCGCGGAACGGCTCGAGGGGAACGTCCCTGGCCCAGATCGCCTCGGCGGCCGGTGTCTCTCAGACCGG
The DNA here is from genome assembly GCF_003626575.1 of Streptomyces radicis. Classification (GTDB taxonomy): domain Bacteria; phylum Actinomycetota; class Actinomycetes; order Streptomycetales; family Streptomycetaceae; genus Streptomyces; species Streptomyces radicis. Next base: position 225,789 of record NZ_RBDY01000004.1, read on the forward strand.
GCTGCTCCACCACTTCTCGACCAAGGAGCAGCTGCTGCACGCGGTGCTCGACAATCGGGACGAGCACGAGAACGCCCTGCTCTGGCGGGGCGGTCCGGATCCCGGGCTCGGAATCTTCGACGTCGTCGCCGACGTCGTCGCCGACTGGCCGAAGCAACCCGAGCTCGTGGGTCTCGTCGCCATCCTCGTCGCGGAGAACGTCGGTACCGACGCCACCCTCAAGGACCGACTCACCGCCAAGTACCGCGAAACCGTCGCGCGACTCGAGGAGACGTTGGTGTCCGCGCGATCGCGAGGCGAGATCCGTGCGGACGTCGACCTGCACGCCAAGGCCATCGAGATCCTCGCCTTCCTCAGCGGCCTCGAGATGGCGTGGCTCGTCGACAGCGACGTACCCGCCCATGCGACCGCCATCGGATGGGCTGCCGCACAGGTGGAAGTCCTTGCCATCACATAGCAGTACTCCAGCCGGCAACTCCAGGGGGAATCACATGACCACAGCCCCAGGGGAGTTACGTGACCGTCGACACCCACACCCGGCCGGGACCGGGAGCAGCGGCGAGTTCCTGCTCGGCGGGTCCGATGAGGCTCCGTGGCCCTACGAAGGCGAGCGCTCGGCGACCGGGAAGCCAGGGCTTGGCCCGTCCGTACCGTCGATCAGGGGACGGCTGGAGCGGGTGCGCGTGTCGGAAGCGGCGTCGTCATGGGCCGAGTTCGAGGTGATCCGGTGACCACCGCGCGGGAGGACGAGCTGATCGTCGCCGAGACGTTCGGTCCGACGTTCCAGGGTGAGGGGCCGTCGGCCGGGCAGCAGGCGGTGTTCATCCGGCTGAGCCGCTGCGACCTCTCCTGCGGCACGCACCCGTCGGCCAGCGGAGCGCGAGGCGGGAACGCGCAGGTGACCGCCCTCACCCCCATGGACGCCGCCAACGTCCGACGCGCCTCCCGACGCGCCCTCGCCCGCGTCGACGGCATCGACCCCGCCGACTGGACACCCCGCGAAGGGCGGCCGCCACACCAGCACACCCACACCACAGAGGCCGCCTCCCTCGCGGGAGACGGCCTCTGATCTGTGGAGCTAAGGAGAATTGAACTCCTGACCTCTTGCATGCCATGCAAGCGCTCTACCAACTGAGCTATAGCCCCTTGCCTGTCCGCCTCGGGCTTCCCCTCGGCGGCGGTGCCTACTCTACACGGGGGGTCGGGGCGTTTGCCAAATCCATTGTCAGACGGACGCGAACGAGTAGAACCGCTTCAGGGCGCAGTGCTCGTCCAGGAGGCGGCCGTAGATCGGCTCGCCCTCGAGCTCGCGGTAGACCTCGATCGGGTCGCCCTTGATGATCAGCGCCCTGGCGCACTCGACGCACCAGTACTGGTACGCGACGTTGACGGGCTGGAGGTCGCGGACGATCGGGGTTCCCGCGCCGCACCAGTCGCACTTTCTGCTGTGGGCACCCATGCGCGATCAGCTCCACCCTCGATTGCGGGCCGTGCACACGAGGCATACCCCTCCGTCCGCTCCCGACGTGCCCCCGATTCTGCCACGTCACCGGCGACCCGATAAGCCCACGGATCCCGTCTCCACACGAAGGGAGACGGGATCGATACACAGCGGTCACCTGGACCGGAGGCGTGGGAGGGCGCGGGAGAGGGCGCGTGGGAGGGTCCCCGAGAGGGCACCCGCGAGGGCCGTCGCGGCGATCGCCAGCATCGTGGGCAGCATGGCGTCGGCCGTCGAGAGGGTCGACTCGGCGCGGTTGATGAACAGGGTGCCGAACGCCGCGATGCCGACCAGCATGCCCAGTTGGGACACCATCGCGGTCACGCCGCTCGCGTCGCCCGCGTCCTCGGGCGCGACCAGGGCGAGGGCCCGGGTCAGGACGGGGCCGTAGGCGAGCGCGAGGCCGAGGCCGTTGAGGAGGAACGGGCCGGTCAGCGCCGCCGGGCCGCCGTGGCCCGCGTGGAGCGTCACGGCCAGCCAGGACAGGGCGGCGGCCGAGACGAGGAAGCCCGCCGGGGCCAGGTGGCCGTGCCAGCCGGTGGGCAGCCGCCGCCACAGCAGCGACGTCGCGCCGAACGCCACCGCGGTCGGGATGAACAGCAGCCCCGTGCGCAGCGCGCCATGGCCGAGGCCGCCCGCCGCCTCGGGGCCCTGGAGGTGCAGGGACAGCGTGAACAGCACGCCCGCGTTGACCGACATCGACAGGAAGAGCCGGGTCGCGGCCAGCGGCATGCCCGGGCTGCGCAGGACGCGGGGCGAGAGCAGCGGGGCGCCGCCGCCGCGCGCGAGGCGGGCCTCGTACGCCGCGAAGGCGGCGACCAGGAGCGCGCTCGCGCCCAGCGAGAGCCAGCACCACAGGGGCCAGCCCTCCTCCTGGCCGAGGACCAGCGGAACGGTGAACGCCAGCACCGCGGCCGTCAGCAGGGTGAGCCCCGGCAGGTCGAGGCCGCGGGCGCGTTCGGCGCCGCCCGGGCGGCCGAGGGGGACGGCGCGGAGCCCGGCGACGAGGAGGGCGACCCCGATGGGCACGTTGACGAGGAAGACCGGGCGCCAGCCGAGGCCGAGGAGGTCGGCGCTGATCAGCACGCCGCCGACGACCTGCCCCGCCGCGGCGCCCGTCGCCACCACCAGCGCGAACGCCATCAGCGCACGGGCGCGCTCGGCGCCCTGGAACGTGCGCTGGATGAGGGCGAGCACCTGCGGCAGCATGAGCGCGGCGCCCGCGCCCTGGACCAGCCGGAACGCGATCAACTGCCCGCTCGTGGCCGCGAGTCCGCAGGCCAGCGAGGCGGCGGTGAACACGGCGAGGCCCCCGAGGAACAGCCGCCCGTGCCCGTGGCGGCCGCCGAGCCTGGCGCCGGTGATGAGCAGGACGGCATAGGTGATGGTGTAGCCCGCGAGGACGAGTTGCAGCGCGCCGTCCGACGCGCCCAGGTCGGAGCGGACGGTGGGCGCGGCCACGTTGACGATGAAGACGTCGAGCAGCGCCATGAACTGCCCGATCAGCACGATCGCCAGCAGCCGCCCGGGGCGCCCGGGCGCCGGTGGAGAGGCCGGGGCGGACGAGGCGGGCGTGGGCGCCGTGCGCGTCGGAGGGGTGGTCATGGCGCCAGGCTGGGCCATGGCCGGTACCGGTGGTGAGAGCCCGTTGATACTGGTATTGGCAGCACCCGTCGGCGCCGTTCCCGGCCGGGGCCGGCGGAGGCACGCTGGAGGAGTGACGACGATGACCACCACCGCACGCCCCGCCGCGGGCGACCGCCGCAGGCCGCAGCTCGCGGCGTTCCTGCGCAGCCGCAGGGCCAGGATCGCGCCGCAGGATTTGGGGCTGCCGCCGGGGCCGAGGCGGCGCACGCCCGGGCTGCGCCGCGAGGAGGTCGCGCAGGCCGCCGGGGTGGGCGTGACGTGGTACACGTGGCTCGAGCAGGGGCGGCCGATCAACGCCAGCGCGCAGGTGCTCGACGCGGTGGCGCGCACGCTGCGGCTCGACGAGACCGAGCGGGAGCACCTGTACCACCTGGCGGAGGTGCCGTTCGCGCCCGCCCTGCGGAGCGGCGGGGAGCCATGGCCCGCGGTGGGCGATGACGTGCAGGCGGTGCTCGACGCGCTGGCGCCGCTGCCCGCGGTGATCTACGACGCGCGGTACGACGTGCTGGCGGGCAACGACGCGTACTGGGCGCTCTTCTCGGGGATCGACGTCGATCTGGCGCGGATGACGCCGGGGGCGCGGAACGCCGTCCGGCTGCTGTTCGGGGCGCGGCCCGAGCGGTGCCCGCTGGTGTTCAAGGACTCGGAGCTGAAGTCCATGGTGGCCACGCTGCGCTCGGCGTACGGGGCGCATGCGGGCGAGCCCGCGTGGGAGCGTTTCATCCGCGAACTGGTCGCGGACAGCCCGGAGTTCGCGGCGATGTGGGCCAGCGGGGACGTGGTGCCGCCGGGGCCTCGGATCAAGATGTTCCGCCATGAGGAGGTGGGCGAGATCCGGCTGCGGTCGACGTCGATGTCGATCCACGGCGTGCCGGAGGCCCGCATGGTGGTGTACATCCCCGGCGACGAGGAGACCCGGCTGCGCGTCGAGCGGCTGCGGGAGATCAACGCCGGGGCGACCGGTCGTTGAAGGATCAGACGTCGTTGAACGGTCACACGTCGTCGCCGAGGACCGGCTCGGGGAGGGATCCGGCGTTGTGCTCGGTCAGGCGCCAGCCGCGCACGCTCTCGCCGAGGACGGACCACGCGCAGTTCGACAGGCCGCCGAGCGCCTCCCAGCTGCGCGGGGGCAGGCCGAGGAGGCGCCCGATGGTGGTGCGGATCGTGCCGCCGTGGCTGACGACGACGAGGACGCCGTCGGGCGGCAGCTTCTCCACCGCGCGCTCGACCAGCGGCGCGGCGCGGTCGGCGACCTCGGTCTCCAGCTCGCCGCCGCCCCTGCGCACGGGCTCGCCGCGCTTCCACGCGGCGTACTCGTCGCCGTAGGTGGCCTTGATCTCGTCGTGCGTGAGCCCCTGCCAGGCGCCCGCGTAGGTCTCGCGCAGGCCCTCGTCATGGGTGACGGTCAGCCTCGTGACGGCGGCGAGCTCGGCCGCGGTGTCGACGGTGCGCCGCAGGTCGGACGAGATGATCGCGTGCGGCCCGAGCGTGGCGAGCAGCCGGGCGGCGCGCTTGGCCTGGGCCCTGCCGGTCTCGGTGAGGTCCACGTCGGTGGTGCCCTGGAAGCGGCGCTCCAGGTTCCACGCGGTCTGGCCGTGCCGCCACAGCACGACCCTGCGTCCGCCGCTCAGCTGAGCTCACCGCCCCCGGTCGCCGCGTGCTCGTGGGCCGCGGCCTTGCCCCTGGTCGCCTTGGCGTCCTCGGGGAGGTCGAGCGGCGGGCAGTCCTTCCACAGGCGCTCGAGGGCGTAGAAGACGCGCTCCTCGGCGTGCTGGACGTGCACCACGATGTCGACGTAGTCGAGCAGGACCCAGCGGCCCTCGCGCTCGCCCTCGCGGCGGACCGGCTTGATGCCGAGCGTCTTCAGCAGCCGCTCCTCGATGCCGTCGACGATCGACTTGACCTGCCGGTCGCTGGGCGCGGAGGCGAGGAGGAAGGCGTCGGTGATGGCCAGGACGTCGCTGACGTCGTAGGCGATGATGTCGTGCGCGAGCTTGTCTGCGGCCGCCTGCGCGGCGACCTCGACCATCTCGGTGGCGCGGTCCGTTGCGGTCACGGGTGCGGCTGTCTCCTCGGTGTCGTCCGGCGGTGGGCGTCCGGCGGTGCCGTCCAGCGGTCCCGCGGCTGCCGTTTCAGGATCTCACGGACCTCCGACACTCACTGCCCATAATCCTCGCCCAGGATGATCGTCACATCGGCGTTCCCCGCGCCCTCGCCCTCGACCGCGGCCTCGTCGGGGAGGCCGAGCGTCCTGGCGACCTCGACGGCGACCTCCTGGTGCGCGGGGTCGGCCCAGGTCACCCGGGACTCGGTCTCCGTCGCGTCGGCGGCGCGGGCGTCGACGACGGTGAAGCCGCCGTTGACCAGCGCGATCCTGGCGTCCTCCGCGGCTTCCGCGCCGCTGGCGTCCCTGATGCCGATGCGGGGGGCGGCGCCGGGGTCGGCGTTGCTGACCGTGCCGCCGAGCATGTCCACGACCAGCCCTTCGGCCGTCTCGTCGCTGAGCGTGCCATCGGCCTCGACGGGCAGCGGAACGGTGTCGAACGCGTCCTCCTGCGCGTATCCGGCCAGCTGGGCGAGGCTGACGGCCAGCTCGTCCTCGGTGAGGGAAGGGTCGGTGATCTGGGCGAGCGCCTCGACCACCCGGGTGGCGCCGCTCTCGCCGCTCGGCATCGTGACCATCACCGCCTGCATGACCTGGCCGAAGCGCGCCAGCTGGGCGCTGCTCGGCTCGTCGTCGGCCCGGTGGGTCGCGTAGGCGACGGCCGCGCGCCCGCTGAGCAGCACGTCCTCGCCCCGCGGAACGAGCGGCCCCTCGTCGTCCTCGCCGCCCGCGACCTCGGCGTCGGTGGTCAGGGTGATGCCGCCGACCAGGTCGACCAGGTTCTCGAGGTAGGGGGTGTCGAGGCGCCAGGTGCCCTTGATGTCGGCGCCGAGCAGGCCGCCGATGGCGTCGCGGACCGAGCCCGCGGCCTCCTCGTTGACCGCCTCGCCCAGCGTGGTGGTGCCGCCGTCGGGGGTGACGGCGAGCTCGTTGGGGAGCAGCAGCGTGGTGCCGGTGCCCGCGGTCTCGTTGGCGATCAGCAGGGCCGTGGACGACTCGTCGGAGTCGACGGGGCGCAGGTGCAGCACGATCACGTCGCGGACCTCGGCGCCGGGGCCGCCGTCGGCGGCGGTGTCGGAGCCGGGGAGGAACGGCAGCCGGTCGGTCAGCCACAGGAACGCCACGCCGCCGACGAGGGCGAGCACCAGCAGGATGACCAGCAGCTTGACCTTGGTGCGGCCGCGGCGTCTGGCCTCCTCGCGGCGCTCGGTGCGGCTCTCGGAGAACTTGAGCCAGTCGATGACGTCCTCGGACTCCTCGTCCCGCTCCTCGACGAAGGCGAACTCGTCGGTCCCGTGGTCGTCGTCCCCTCCGCCCGAGCCGTCGCCGCCGTCGCCGCCATCGGCCCCTGGCGCCCCTGGGGCGCCGTCCCCGCGCTCCCCCGAGCCACGGCGCTGCGGCGGAACGTCGGCCACCGGCGGCGCCTCGGGCGCGACGGGCTGCTGCTGGCCCGTTCCCCAGTCGGCCGTGACGGGCCGCTGCTGCCCGGTGTCGTCCTGCACGGGGTAGCCCGGCGCGGGATAGCCCTGCGGCGCGTAGTCCTGCGCCGGGTAGCCCTGCGCGGCGTAGTCCTGCGGGTCCGCGTACCCCGGGTACTGCTGGTACCCCTGCGCGTACCCCTCGGTGACCGGCGGCTGCTGGCCCGTGCCGTAGTCGTACCCGTACGGATCGCCCGCGCCCTGCTGCCAGTCCTGGCCCTGGGGATACGGCTGCTGGTGGTGGCCCTGCTCCTGTCCCTGCGGGGGGACCTCGTGCGCCTGCGGGGGGACGGAGCCGTACAGCGGGCGGCCGTACTCGTCGTAGCCGTAGACCTGCCCGTACGGATCCTGTCGGTCGTTCACCACTGCCGCCCTTCAGTCCGTTCAGCGCGCCGGTTCGCCAGGGTTCCGGTAGAGCGCCCGCTTGTTGATGTAGCGCACGACCCCGTCCGGCACCAGATACCAGACGGGATCGCCGCGGGCGACCCGCTCGCGGCAATCGGTGGAGGAGATGGCCAGCGCGGGCACCTCCACGAGGGACACGCCACCGCCGGGCAGCCCCGGGTCGGCCAGCGTGTGCCCCGGACGGGTCACCCCGATGAAGTGGGCCAGCGAGAACAGCTCCTCGGCGTCGCGCCAGCCGAGGATCTGCGCGAGCGCGTCGGCGCCGGTGATGAAGAAGAGGTCGGCGTCGCCGTGTTCGGCCCGCAGGTCACGCAACGTGTCGATCGTGTACGTCTTGCCACCCCGGTCGATGTCGATCCTGCTCACCGAGAACTGGGGGTTGGACGCCGTCGCGATCACCGTCATCAGATAGCGGTCCTCGGCCGGTGACACCTCGCGGTGCCCCTTCTGCCAGGGCGTCCCGGTCGGCACGAACACGACCTCGTCCAGGTCGAACCTGGCCGCCACCTCGCTCGCGGCGACCAGGTGCCCGTGGTGGACGGGGTCGAACGTGCCGCCCATCACGCCGAGCCGCCGCTTTCCGACGCCTATCTGTCCCGCCATGGACCGGGCCTCAGCGATCGCGGTTCAGCCGGGTGGTGATCCAGAGCAGCAGCAACAGCGCGGCCAGGGCGCCGCCGCCGATGGCGTAGGGGTTCAGGCTCGAGTGCCCGTGGCTCTCCTCGGCGAGGGTGTGCACGAGGGACACGGCGTTCGAGGCGGTGAGCTGAGTCATACGCGGACCAATCCGGGAACGGGAGTGCTGTGGACACTGCGTGGACACCGTGGACACCGAGGAGGCCCGGTGTCGAGAGCCGGTGTCCGGTGTCCCAGTGTCATCGTATGCGGAGGACTATGCCATGGCCTCTTGCCCCCATCGCTCGCTACCGTGCGGTGAACGGCCACGGCGCGGGCCGCGGGGAGACACCAGGAGGGGGCCGTCCGATGAGCGACCACACGACCGGAGGGAACGACGGGGCGGGGACGCGGGAACGACGGCGTTTCCCCGGCATGTCGCCCCGCGCGTACGAGCATCCGGCGGACCGCTCGGCGCTCGTCGCCCTGCGCAAGCTGACCGGATTCGACACGGTGTTCAAGGCGCTCAGCGGCATGCTGCCCGAGCGGAGCCTGCGGCTGCTGTTCCTGTCGGACTCGGTGCGGGTGGGCGAGCGGCAGTTCCCCGCGCTGCACGCGCTGCTGCTCGACGCGTGCCGGACGCTCGACCTGGAGACGGTGCCCGCGCTCTACGTCTCGCAGGACCCACAGCCCAACGCGATGTGCGTCGGCCTGCACCAGCCCGTCATCGTGCTCACCACGGGCCTGGTGGAGCTGCTCGACGAGGACGAGACGCGGGCCGTCATCGGCCACGAGGTCGGGCACGCGCTGTCGGGCCACGCCGTCTACCGCACGCTGCTGCTCTTCCTGACCAGGATGGCGGTGCGCGTGGCGTGGATCCCGCTGGGGAACGTGGCGGTCTCGGCGATCGTGACGGCGCTGCGCGAGTGGTTCCGCACGTCCGAACTCTCCGCGGACCGCGCGGGGTTGCTCGTCGGCCAGGACCCTGAGGCGTCGATGCGCGGGCTGATGAAGCTCGCCGGGGGCAACCACCTGCACGAGATGAACGTCGACGCGTTCCTCGAGCAGGCCGACGAGTACGAGGCGGGCGGCGACCTGCGCGACTCGGTGCTGAAGATCCTCAACGTCCTGCCGCGCTCCCACCCGTTCGCCGTCGTGCGCGCCGCCGAGCTGCGGCGGTGGGCCGCGAGCCGCGACTACCAGCGGCTCATGGACGGGCACTACCCGAGGCGTTCGGACGACAAGGACGCCTCGGTCGCCGGGGCGGTGCGGGAGTCGGCGGGGCACTACGCCGAGCGCGTGCGGACCAGCGGGGACCCGCTGGTGAAGCTGGTGAGCGACGTGGCGGGCGGCGCGGGCGAGCTCGGCGGCAGGCTGCGGGACTTCGCGACGGGCGCGAGCCGCAGGCCGCCCAGGGGGGATGACGAACGTTCCTAGGCCCTGTCCGTCCTAGACGGGCGGGTCGTCGGCGGTGAACGTGGCGCACAGGGCGGCGCGTTCGGCGTCGAGGACGTAGGGGTCGGCGCCCTCGGACGCCGGGTGGTCGGCCCGTTCGCCCGCGAGCAGCGGGTGGAGCACCGCCGAGCGGTCCACGGCGCAGTCCATGGGCCCCGCCGTGGTCTCCACCTGCCGCACCACGACATACCGGTCGCGCAGCTCCTCCTCGCCGAACTGGAGCCGCACCTGCCGCTGCACCGTGAACAGCGCGGCGGGCGCGGCCCGCACCCCGGCGGGCCGCAGCGCGTACACGAAGACGTGCCTGCCGTGGACCTGGAGGATGTCGTCGGCGACCTCGGTGATGCTGAAGCCGCCCTCCACCCGCACCTGCGGGTCGGCGAGCGCGGCCTCGTCGGGGTCGAAGCGCACCAGCCAGTCGGTCGCGACGGAGAGCGTGCCATGGCCGCCCACCGCCTCGTCGAAGTGCTGGCGCTGCTCGGCGCCCAGGAGCTCGCGCACGGGCACGGTCGTCGTCCCCGCGAGCACCTCGGGCGTCAACGCGCCGGCGACCACATACTCCTTGGCCAGGGTCAGCGCGGTGAGGACCTGCTCGGTGGAGAAGTGCGCGGTGGCCACGGGGTCGGGCAGGTCGACGCCGCCGGGTCCCGCGCCATATCCGGCGGCGGGGCTCTGGGCGTAGAGGCTCGCGAGGTCGTCGCCGCCGGGGACCGCGCCCTCGGGGGCCAGCGCGAGGGTCATCGCGGCCGGGGGGTCGGCGACCAGTGAACGGCCCACGTCGTAGGGGTTGTTGGCGCCCAGGTAGATGGCGGCGGCGAAGGCCATCAGGATGATGAGCGCCAGGGCTATGCCCTGCTTGGGCACCGTCCTGCCGCCCTGGCCGCCCGGCTCGGGCGGGCGGGTGCGCACGGCGGTGGTGTGGTCCTCGAGGCGCTGGCGCGCGGAGAACTCCTGGAGGCGGGCAGCCCTGATGAACGACTCGTCGAAGACGGTCGATCGATACTCCTCGTCCCCGGCTCCCGGGGCTCCCCCGGAACTTCCCCCGGGAGGGTCAGCTCGCCCGGCCACCCTTCAAGCGTAGGTCGCCGGGCGAGGTGTCAACAGCCCCCACGGCGGGGCAATTCAGGCCGTGACCCGTCGTTGTGGGCCGGATCCGCGTCAGGAGCCGCCCCCGGCGCCGTCCGGCTCGACCACCGTCCGCTCGTCCTCGCCCGGACCGGGGTCGCGGGACGGGGCGGAGCCTGAGCGTTGCACGGCGATCAGCGCGAACGCGATCACGCTGATCCCCATCACCATGGCGAGCACACAGGCGACGGGCCGCTGCCAGCGGGCGGGCCGCCAGCCGGGACCGCGCGTCCCCCAGTGCGGCGGGTGCGCCCTGGCGTGCGCGCCGCCGTCGCCGCCGAAGCGGGCGTAGGCGTGCGCGGGCGGAGGAGGAGCGGGGGCGAACGCCGGGGGCACCGCGACGCCGTCCTGCTCTTCGGGGTCCTCGGTGGCGTAACGCGTGTAGTCCGAGCGGTCGAACCTGCCCTCGTCGTCGGGGTCTTCACCGTCGAAGCCGTCGAAGGCGTCGGCCCGCTCGGGGTCGGTCGAGGGGTCGGAGAGGTCGGTCGAGGGGTCGAGGGAGTCCAGGGAATCGGGTCCTTCGAAGCCGGCGAGCCCATCGGCGCCGCCCGGGTCGATGTCCGGATCGCGGTAGTACAGGCCGAGCTCGGCCGCCGCCTCGGACTCCGCGCGCTCCATCGCGGCGAACAGGATCCGCTCGGCGGCGGTCGGCTCGTGGATCTCCGCGGCTTCGACAAAGTCGTCGTCGAGGACCAGGGAGGCGAACGCCTCGTCGGCGGCCCTCCGTTCCTCGCTGCTGGGGCCTTCGCCGTCTCGGAACGGCAGGCCCCCCAGATCGTCCGGCACGCATCCAGCCTAGGACGAATGCGCCCGTGAGGGGAGGGTCGTCCGAAATTCACTCCCGGGTGTGACCGTCCCCCGTCACCACATACGTGGTCGAGGTGAGCTCGGGGAGGCCCATCGGGCCCCTGGCGTGCAGCTTCTGCGTGGAGATGCCGATCTCGGCGCCGAAGCCGAACTGCCCGCCGTCCGTGAAGCGGGTGCTGGCGTTCACCATGACGGCCGTGGAGTCCATGCGCGCGACGAACCGCCGCGCCGCCGCCGTGTCCCGCGTCACGATCGCCTCGGTGTGGCCCGAGGTCCAGCGGCGGATGTGCTCGACGGCCGCGTCGAGCGAGGGCACGACGGCCGCCGCGATGTCGTAGCTCAGATACTCGGTCTCCCAGTCGGCCTCGGTCGCGGGGACGACGGGCGTGCCCGCGTCCTGGCCCGCCTTCTGCCACGCGTCGTCGCCGTGCACCGTGACCCCCGCGTCGGTCAACGCGGCCAGCGCGCGCGGCAGGAAGCGGTCCGCGATCCCGGCGTGCACGAGGACGGTCTCGGCGGCGTTGCACACGCTGGGGCGCTGGGCCTTGGAGTTGACCAGGATGTCCACGGCCATGTCGAGGTCGGCCAACTCGTCGACGTACACGTGGCAGTTCCCGACGCCGGTCTCGATGACCGGGACGGTGGACTCGGTCACCACCGTGCGGATCAGGGAGGCGCCGCCGCGCGGGATCAGCACGTCGACCAGGCCGCGGGCACGCATCAGGGCGTGCACGGACGCGCGCCCCTCGCCCGGCACCAGCTGCACCGCGTCGGCGGGCAGCCCGGCCCCGGCGACGGCGTCGCGCAGCACGGCGACCAGCGCGGTGTTGGAGGCGTACGCGGAGGAGGAGCCGCGCAGCAGCACGGCGTTGCCCGACTTCAGGCACAGGGCGGCGGCGTCCACGGTGACATTGGGCCTGGCCTCGTAGACGATGCCGACCACGCCGAGCGGGACGCGGACCTGCCGCAGCTCGAGGCCGTTGGGCAGGGTCGAGCCGCGGACCACCTCGCCGACCGGGTCGGGCAGCGCCACCACGTCGCGCACGTCGGCCGCGATGGCCGCGATCCGCTCGGGGGTCAGGGTGAGCCGGTCCACGATGGCCGCGGGGGTGCCGGCGGCGCGGGCCCGCTCGATGTCCGCGGCGTTGGCCTCGACGACCTCGGCGGAACGGGCCAGGAGCGCGTCGGCCACGGCGGTCAGCGCCGCGTCGCGCGCGGTGCGCGGCAGCGGGGCCAGCAGCGCGGCGGCGGCCTTGGCGCGGCGGGCGGCGGCGATGACGTCGGCCGCCTCGGGGGCGGTCTGCTCGGGGGCGCGGCTCATGCGGTGCAGCATAGTCGGGCCCTCGGACACCGGACCGCCGGATATCGGACGCTCAGAAGGGGTGGACCCCCACGGGGACGGCCGGGGGCGGGCCGTAGCCCTCCGCGATCCGCTGGTGGTACGTCTCCCGCCCGATGACCTCGAGGCCGACGATCTCCCAGGGCGGCAGCCGCGCCGTGTGCCGGTGCTCGCCCCACAGGCGCAGCGCGACGGCCGCCGCGTCGTGCAGGTCGCGGGCCTCTTCCCAGTAGCGAACCTCGGCGTGGTCGCGTGCGTAGCGGCTGGTCAGCAGGAAGGGGTGGTCGTGGGCGAGGCGTTCGAGGCCACGCCGGACATCGGTCAGCGGGGCCGCCTCCCCGGCCACGCTGAGCGTGATGTGCCACAGGCGCGAAGCGTCGCGCCGCACCCCCTCCCGGCGCTGGTCTTCCCCGACGCTGGCCAGTCGTCTCACCGGCAGCCTCCTGACATGGTGCTGAAGTGGTGCAGTGTGGTGGGGGTGGGCACCCCGCACGAGTGGATCAGCCCGTGCCGACGGAGGGGGCCGTTTCCCCGAACCTTCCGTGGAAAGACTGGTCTTTCACAGATCCGGCACCGACCCGGGCCCCCTCACGGGTACACGGACTCGCCGAAGGGACTATGCCCGCAACAGAACCAGGTCATCGCGATGTACGACTTCTCTTTCGTATGCAGGGCCGAGATCGCGCGCCAGCTCGTGCGTGGAACGCCCGATCAACCGGGGGATCTCCCTCGCGTCGAAGTTGACGAGCCCCCTGGCGATCACCCGCCCTTCGCCGTCGCGCAGCTCGATGGGCTCGCCCGCGGTGAACTCCCCCTCCACGCCCGTGATCCCGGCGGGCAGCAGCGAGCTGCCGCGCTCGGTGACGGCGGCCACCGCGCCGTCGTCGAGGGTCACCGCGCCGCGCGGGGTGGAGGCGTGGGCGAGCCACAGCAGGCGGCCTGCGGCCCGGCGCCCCGTGGGCGCGAAGTAGGTGCCGACGGGCGCGCCGGAGAGCGCGTCCGCCGCGGCGCTCGCGGCGGAGAGGACGACGGGGATGCCCGCGCCGGTCGCGATGGCCGCGGCCTCGACCTTGGTGGCCATGCCGCCCGTGCCGACCCCGGCCCGCCCGGCGCGGCCGAGCTCGACGCCCGCCAGGTCGTCGGGGCCCATGACCTCGGAGATCCGGCGCGCGCCCGGCCTCGCGGGGTCGCCGTCGTAGAGCGCGTCGACGTCGGAGAGCAGCACCAGCAGGTCGGCGCGGACGAGATGGGCGACGAGCGCGGCGAGCCGGTCGTTGTCGCCGAAGCGGATCTCGTCGGTGGCGACGGTGTCGTTCTCGTTCACCACGGGGGTGACGCCCATGGCGAAGAGCTGGTCCAGGGTGCGGTAGGCGTTGCGGTAGTGCGCGCGGCGGCTGGTGTCGTCCGAGGTCAGCAGCACCTGGCCGACGCGGCGGCCGTACCGGGCGAACGAGGCGGTGTACCGCGCGAGGAGCAGCCCCTGCCCGACGGAGGCGGCGGCCTGCTGGCGCGCCAGGTCGGCGGGACGGCGCGGGAGACCCAGCGGGGCGAGACCTGCGGCGATCGCGCCCGAGGAAACCAGTACGATCTGCCTCCCGTCCTGTTTCACCAGCACATCGACGAGCGCGTCCACGCGGTCGGCGTCAAGTCCGCCCGCCGCCGTGGTCAGTGAGGATGAGCCGACTTTGACGACGACCCTGCGCGCGTCGGAGACTCCCGGTCTCCCCGGTACCCGGGCGGCCGCGTCCGCGTCGCTCACGGTGGCACCACCTCCGCCTTCGTCGCTCACCGGCCGGGCCGGGCTTACCTCCGTAATCTATGCCACCGCGCGAGGGAGTCGCTCGCTCATATCACCGCCATGAAAGCCGCCCCCGCCCCACACACCTTCCACCCCCCAACCGGAGCCTGACCGTGTCAGCAGGACCGTGGTCCCGCCGCGGCGCCCAGTGGAGCGCGCTCGTCGCGATGGGCTGCCTCTTCACCCTCCAGTTCGTCGGCGCTCAACTCCCGAGCGCCCCCATACTGTTCATCGCCACCGGCCTCGGCGTCGCGCTCGACCTGACGCTGCGCCGCTGGCAGCCCGGCATCATCGGCGCCCTCGGCAGGCTGCACTTCGACGAGGCCGTCAGACAGCTGCTGCGCGACCTGCTCGTCGTGCTGGGCATCGCGCACCTGTCGGGCATCGACACGGTCGCGCGGCTGCTCATGGTGGGCGGCCTCCTGGCGTGCTATGCCGCGCACTTCGCGTGCCGGGCCCTCGCGGTGCTGGTGCGGCGTTCGCGCACGCTGCCCGTGGTCACCAGGAACATCGACACCGCCGACCTCGGCCTCTCCCCCGCCCCACCGCGCCTGCTGCTGCGGCCCGCGCACCGCATGCCGCTGCTCCAGGTGCCCGCGACGCTGGGGATGCTGCTCACCGCGGTGGCCGACCGGGCGATCTGGGGGCTGCTCGGCGTCGGGACGTCGCTCGTGCTGCTCAGCGGCTGCGCGGCCCACCTGGCCACCTGGCTGCTGCCTGGCAAGCGGGCGCCGGGCGAGGAGCGCACGCTGGCGTTCTTCCAGGGCTGGCTCGACTCCTACCGCCCCGATGTCGGCATCTACTTCTCCGGCGGCTCGGGCACCGCGTACCAGGCGAACATGTGGCTCTCCACGCTGTCCGCCGTGGCCGAGCGCCCGCTCGTGGTGCTGCGCGAGCGCGGCATGGTGCAGCAGATCGCGGCCACGGACGTGCCGATCATCTGCGTGCCGAGGGTGGCGCACCTGATGCTGCTCGAACGCTCCACGCTCAAGATGCTGCTGCACCCGGCCAACGCGCCCAAGACGTCGCAGGTGCTGCGCATCCCGACGATCAAGCACGCGTTCACCAACCACGGCGAGAGCGACAAGCTCTCGAGCTGCAACCCGTACGCCAAGGTCTACGACCAGGTGTGGGTCGCGGGGCCCGCCGCGCGCAAGCGGTACGCGGTGGCCGACGTCGGCGTGGACGACCGGGACGTCGTCGAGGTGGGCCGCCCGCAGCTCGCCCCGATCAGGCCATGGGCCGGGCGCCCTGACCCCGACCGCCCGCTGACCGTGCTCTACGCCCCCACGTGGGAGGGCTGGACGAACGATCCGGGGAACACGTCCGTGCTGCTCGCGGGCGAGAACATCGCCCGCGCCCTGCTGGCCGACCCGCGCGTGCGGCTGCTGTACAAGCCGCACCCGATGACCGGCTCGGTCAACCGCAGGGCGGGCGAGGCCGACGCGCGGATCCGCGCGCTGATCGCCGAGACCAACGCCGAGAGGGCGGCGCGTTCCGACCGTGCGGGCCGGGGCGTGCGTTCCGAACGCGGCTCGCTCGCCACGCCCCCCACCGCCACCGACACCGTCGCGGCCGAGCCCGCGCGGGGCAGGGGCGAGGGCGCGACATCCGCCGAGGACCGCGCCGAACTGGCGCGGCGCACCGAGGAGTTGAACCGGCTCACGGCCCGCGTCTTCCGCCCCGGCGCGGACGAGGTGGAGCGGATGATGCGGCAGTCGGCGCCCGAGCCGGGGCGGGCCGAGGCGGTCGAGGCGGCCATGGAGGCGTGGCGCGCGGCGTTCTGGGCGGCGCAGCCGCGCGACGCACACCTGGTGCTGACCGGCTCGCGCCCCGACATCTACAGCTGCTTCAACCAGGCGGACCTGCTGATCTCGGACGTCTCGTCCGTGGCCGCCGACTTCCTGGCGAGCACCAAGCCCTACGCGGTGGTCAACACGAGCGGGCTGTCCGAGGCGGACTTCCGCGCGGCCAACCCCACGGTCAGGGCGGCCACGATCATCACGCCCGAGGCGCCGGAGATCCCCGCGCTCCTCGCGGCCGTGGCCGACCCGGACCAGGACACGCTCGCCGACGAGCGGGTGGCGCTCCAGACGTATCTGCTCGGCCCCGCGGACCCGCCGTCGCTGACGCGGTTCGCGGAGGCGACGAGGGCGCTGTCCGCGGAGGCGGACGCCCGCAGGTCGCGCCAGACGCGGCTGGCCTCGGGCGACTCCGACGTGGAGCTGCCGATACCGCGACCGTCCGGCCACCGGATCACGGGCTGACCCGCTCCAGGGCGTCCTCCAACCAGCCGACGGCGCTGGCGGCAGCGGCCGCCAGCGCCGTTTCGCGGTCCTGGGCCGCCTCCCAGGCCCCCGGGGGACACCTGTGCGTCACCTGCCGTTAAGGTGCATTGGTGTGATGAGCGGCCCGCAGCAGACGAAGGAGAGCACCTCCGTTCCCCGTCAGGCCCAGGAGGGCCCCGGGGCAGGGGGGCGCGCGCCGGAGCGGGACGCGTTCTTCGACAACGCCAAGTATCTGGCGATCGTGCTGGTGGCCGTCGCCCACGCGTGGGAGCCGCTGCACCCGGACTCGCGCATCGTCATGGCGCTGTACATGACGGTGTACACGTTCCATATGCCCGCGTTCATCGTGATCGCGGGGTATTTCTCCCGGAGCTTCGACGGAAGCCCCCGTCGTGTGGCGCGGCTGGTGACCGGGGTCGCGGTGCCCTATGTCGTCTTCCAGGTGGCCTATGTCTTCTGGATGCGCCGGCTCGAGGACGACCGCACCACCTATGTGCCGCTGTTCGAGCCCAAGTGGCTCATGTGGTTCCTGCTGGCGCTGCTCCTCTGGCGGCTGACCGTGCCGCTGTGGCAGGCCGTGCGCTGGCCGCTGCCGCTCTCGCTCGCGATCGCGGCCGCCGCCTCGGCCTCGCCCACGCTGAGCAACGACCTCCAGATCCAGCGCGTGCTCCAGTTCCTGCCGTTCTTCGTGCTCGGCCTGGTGCTGCGGCCCGAGCACTTCAGGATGGCCAGGCACCGCGCGGTGCGGCTGGTCGCGCTCCCGGTCTTCGCGGGGGCCGCGGCGGTGGCGTACCTGGTCGCGCCGCGCATGGAGTACCAGTGGCTCTATCACCGCGAGTCAGCCCAGGAGCTGGGCGAGGCGTGGTGGGCCGGGGTCGGGATGACGCTGGCGCTCTTCGGCTGCGCGGTGCTGCTGACCGTGTGCTTCTTCTCGCTCGTGCCGGGGCGGCGCATGTGGTTCACCGCGCTGGGCGCGGGCACCATCTCCGGCTACCTGCTGCACGGCTTCCTGATCTCGGGCGCCCGCGCGTGGGGTTGGTACGACCCCGAGGTGGTGCGGCAGCTGCCCTGGTCGCTCGCGATCACCACGGCGGTCGCCGCCGCGGGCGTGACGCTGCTGTGCACGCCCCCGGTGCGGCGGGCGTTCCGCCCGGTGATGGAGCCACGGATGGCGTGGTTCTTCCGGCGCCACCCGTAACCCCCGCCACCCTCGCTCCCGCCACGGCCTAACGGCGGCGGGCCGCCGCCCACTGAAGCATCTTGTCCACCACCTGGGCCGTCGCCCGCCCGTCCGCCGGTTCGCAGAACTTCTCCACGAACGCCGCGTAGCGGTCGGCGTACTCCTTCTCGACCGTCTCCAGGTTCCGCAGCGAGTCGATCAGCTCCTCCGTCGTCTTCACCAGCGGCCCAGGCGAGGTGCCGGTGAAGTCGAAGTAGAAGCCGCGCAGCGTGTCCCGGTAGTGCTCCAGGTCGTAGGTGAAGAAGACCATCGGCCGCCCGGTGTGCGCGAAGTCGAACATCGACGACGAGTAGTCCGTGATCAGCACGTCCGAGACCAGGTACAGGTCGGAGATCTCCGCGTACGCCGCCACGTCGCGCACGAAGCCGTCGCGCGCGCCCGTGATGTTGTTGAGCATCTTGGGGTGCTTGCGGAACAGCAGCACATACTCGTCGCCCAGCTCCCGCTCGAACGCCGCCAGGTCGAGCTGAAGGTCGAGCTTGAACTTCTTGCCCGCGCCGAAGCGCTGGTCGTCGCGCCACGTCGGCGTGTAGAGCAGCACCTTCTTGCCCTCGGGCAGCCGCAGCGTCTTCCGCACGCGCGCCGCGATCTCCTCGCGGTCCTCGCGGTAGAAGACGTCGTTGCGCGGATAGCCGGTCTCCAGGATCTCGTTGGGGAAGCCGAACGCGCTGCGCATGATCGGGGTGGTGAACGCGTTGGGCGAGACCAGGTACGCGAACTGCTCGAAGCGGCCGGGCAGCGTCGCGATGTACGCGGGGTTCGCCTTCGACGTGCCGAGCAGGTCGGCGCCCATCTTCTTGAGCGGCGTGCCGTGCCACGTCTGGACGAACAGCTGGTCGTCGCGCCGCTTGATCCAGGACGAGATCATCACGTTGGTGACCAGGAAACGGCTGGTGGCCAGCGCCTCGTGCCACTCGGCGCTCTTCCACTCGACCGTCCGCATGCCCTCGGGCACCACCGCCTGCCGGTCGCTCGTCCCCCACACGTGCTCGACGTCGGCGCCGCGGCGCACCAGCTCCTCGTAGATCGCGCGGGGCGAGTCGGAGAACTGGCGGCCGTGGTAGCAGTTGTAGAACACGACGTCGCGCAGCGGCTTCTCGCGGTCGCGCACATACAGCTCGCGCAGCCTGCGCTGCCGGTACTTGCCGCGGTCCTCCTCGCGCAGCGGTGAGCCCGCGGCGAGGAAGATCCGGTCGAAGAAGCGGCGTTCGACGGTGTACGCGCGGTGCGCGCCCCGGTGCGTCAGCGGCAGCGTGTCGACGAGGTCGCCGCGGATCTTGACAGGCACGTCGCCGCCCTTGTCGGCCTCGCCCTCGGGCCGGAACGACAGGTACCAGCGGCCCTCGCGCAGCTCCTGCGGGCCGTCGTAGGAGTCCATGCGGTCGGGCGCGATCACCAGGGTGAAGCGGCCGTCGTCGCAGGTGAACGGGAGGGTCTTCTCCTCCATGTACTTGCCGTGCCGCAGGACGAGCTCGAGCCCTTGGGGATCGCCCGTGTACGCGCCGCGCAGCTCGAGCTCGCCCGCCTCGGTCCAGCGCAGCTCGTCCACCACGGCCTGCCGCACCCGGTCGTGCAGCTTGAGCAGCCCAGGGCCGTCGGTCGTGACGGCGATCTCGCGCCCTTCGGCCACGGGGTACTGGCCGGGCGCGAACCCCTCGCGCACGGTGGCCCTGCGGGTCTCGCCGTCCGCGAACTCCAGCGTGGCGATGAGGTCCTGGGTCGGCGCGTCGGCCGCCTCCGCCACCGTCAGATCGGCGAGCGGGACGTCGGCCACGTGTCCGCCGCCCTCCGCGTCCCCGTCCGCGTCCCCGTTCGCGACGACGGCGTAGGCGCCCGTGAACGCGCCCCCCTTGTGCGCGAGCAGGAGCCGCTCGGGGGCACGGCCCCGCGGCGTCGCGGGCACGTGCAGCCGCAGCCGCAACGCGTCGCCCACGCGCTCGTGCCCGGCGATCTCGGCCGCGGGCGTGTCGACGGTCAGCTGGAGGCGTTCGTCCGAGAAGCCCGCGACCAGCCGTACGCCGTCGGCCAGTTGGCGGGCCTGGGAGTGGCCCGCGCTGCCGATGTCGGTGCGGTCGAGCGAGCCCAGGCGCACCACGCCGGGCGAGGGCAGCGCGAGCGTCAGCTGCCACACGCCCGCCTGCCAGCGCCCTCCGGTGCGCAGCTTCGCCGGGTCGACGGTCAGCTCGAACCCGGCCTCGTCGTAGGCGTGCAGCGCCTGCCCCGAGTCACGGGTGGCGCGCAGATCGGTGCGCGGGCGCACCCGCACGGGCACGCGCCGGCGTGCGCCCTGCTGCCGCAGCCAGCCGAGGCGCGGCAGGCGCGCCCTGCCATCGGCGGGGACGTTCTGCACATAGGCGTAGCCGGTGACGACGAGCTTGCCGTCCTGCCAACGCGCCTCGGTGGCCTTGCCCTTCACGGGCAGCTCGGCCTGGCGCAGCCTGACCACGTCGGCGGGCAGCGAGCCGCTGTCGAGCCCGGGGATCGCCAGGCGCGGGCGGAGCCTGCCCGTGACGGAGAACGACGAGGCGCGGTACTCCCGTTCGTGCGCGAGCACGGTCAGCAGGTCGGCGAGCCGCCGCTCGCGGGCGAGCTGCCACTTGACGCGCATGAGCGGCGGCAGCTTGGCGAGCTTGCGCGGGTCGGCGGTCGCGAGGAACGCGCCCGCCTCGTCGAAGAACGCCTCGCGCTCCTCGGCCGAGGACTCGGGGAGCCAGTGCATCGAACGCCGCAGCTCCGCGGGGAGGAAGTCCTCCGGCTTCTTGGCCGGTTTCTTGGGGGCCACCGGGTCAGCCTTCCTGTGCGGGGACGGGTCGGCGCGCCGGGTCGCCCGGCGCGGGAGCGGTGTGCGCGGGGGGCGCGTCGTCGGCGTCCTGCGCGGTGTTGCGCGCCTCGGCCTTGGCGGCCAGGGCGGCGACGGCCGCGGCGAAGCGCGCCTGGGACGGCGGCTCGTCGGGGCCGATGAGGTACTGCTTCAGCTCGCGGCGCGCGCCCGCGAGCGGGTCGTGCTCCGGGTCGCCGGGAGCGTGCGCGGCGGCGATGACCTCGTCGAGCCGGTCGGCGTCGTTGGAGAGGATGACGGCGGCGCGCACCGCGGTGTTCTGGCGCCTGAACTCCTCGGCGCCCAGGCCCGCGGAGTCGGTGACGGCGTAGGGCTTGCCGCTGGCGATGAAGTCGGAGACGACGCTCGAGATGTCGGAGATCAGGGCGTCCGACTCGTTGAAGCAGTCGAAGAGCAGCGGCTGCGGGCCCGTGATGACGCGGTGCTCCCACCAGCCGCGCGAGCGCCAGTAGGCGTCGTTCCACTCGACGAGCCGACGCTCCTCCTCGGCCGCCCGGGCCGCCGGGGTCTGCGCGTCGCGCGAGACCGACGCGTCGTCCCACACGGCCACCGCGGCCTGGCCGTACGCGCCGCTCTCCGCCATCGCGCGCAGCGTCGCCGCGGCGCGCTCCCGCTCGGCCCCGCCCACGGCGGCGGCCTCGCGCCAGCGTGGATCGGCGGCGCGTTCGGCGGCCGCGCGCTCCATCATCTCCACGATGCGCCGGTGCGCGGCGGCGGCCTCGGGGTCGCGCGAGCCGGTGAACGGGTGCGGCTTGTACAGCACGCGCACAGGGCGCTCCGACGCCAGCAGGCCGCGGATGATGTTCTCGCCCGCGAGCAGCAACGACGTGTTCCCCGGCTCGTCGGTCCAGCCCTCCCACGTGGGGGCGTAGAGCACGGTGGGCACGCGTCCCTCGCGCGGGCCCGCGCCGGTCTCGATGGACGCCAGCTGCGGGCGGCCCACCTCGACGATGTCCTCGTCCCGCACGCCCACGTCGGCCAGCATGAAACGGTCGCGACCCGCCCGCCCCGCGGTCCACACCTCGTCGTACGCCTTGGCGTACGGGTTGATGCTGGCGACCTTGTCGCTGTCGCCGTGCCCGATGAAGACGTGCTTCATCGTCGGGACGCGCAGCAGGTGCAGGTTCTTGCCGACGTTCGCGGGGTAGAGCCCGACGCGCAGCATCGACAGGTCCAGGTTCATCAGGTCCACCGCGCTCGGCACGCACATCACCGGCACGGTCGTGGTGGCGAGCCTGCTGAGGATCGCGCGCTCCCGCAGGATGACCACGGTCCGCACATCCAGCCTGGCCATGGTGTCCAGCCACATGTTGACCTGGTAGGCGGAGTCCTTGGAGCCCGAGAAGTAGAGCGCGACCACCGGGCGGTACTCCCGCAGCCAGCCGTCGAACCACGCGAACGCCGCGTCCCTCGACGGCGGCAGCCGCCTGGCCCGCAGGAACGGCAGCAGCACCGCGACATAGCCGAGCACCAGCGCGAGCGTGACGGCGATGCCCGCGTAGCCGAACGCCGCCGTGCCCGTCGCCACCGCGGCCAGCAGACCGGCCTGCGCGGGGACCTCGGTGTGCAGCACCTTCTCGACGGCCCGGTGCGTGAGCCAGCGCGGCGGCCCGTCGGGCACCGGCATCGTGGACAGGTCGATGTTGCGCGTCCCGATCGGCAGCCGCCGCAGCCTGCGCAGCACCATCACCAGCGCGGTGTGCGGCGCCTGGAGCGCGTAGAACGCCAGGAAGCCCACGACGGCCGCGTAGAACATCCGCTCCCCGGCCCAGTCCTCGCGCGCGAGGAGCAGGACCAGCAGCAGCTGCCTGACCAGGAAGCGGACCGTGAGCCCGAGCCGCGCCTTGCCCATCCGCACCAGCAGATAGCTGCCCCTGCGGTGCAGGAAGTGGTCGCCCGCGTAGCTCAGCGCGGTGGCGGCGATGAACAGCCACGTCAACGGCAGCAGCGCGCCCAGCAGCATCAGCGGATAGCTGACCCCCATGAGCAGCGCCGCCGCGAGCTCGGCACCGGTGGCGACCCCCGCGAGCCGGTGCAGCGGCCCCCCCGTCATGCCACCTCCCCGGCGGAGTCGGCGTCCGCGGCGATCGCGGCGGCGAGCGCCCGTTCGAACGACGCGGCCTGGCTCGCGTCGGCCGTCGGGTCCTGCTGGCGGACGTCGATCACGTGCCCGGTCATGGGCGACAGCAGGACGTCGAGCGACGTGCGCGCCACGGCCTCGGACGACAGCAGCGTGCCCGCGGGCTCGTCGCCGAACGCCCGCGTGCGCATCGGGGTCGCGGTCCGCTCGGGGTTGACACAGTTGACGCGGATGCCGTCGGCGGCCCACTCGTCGGCGAGCGCCTGTGTGAGGTTGACCATCGCGGCCTTGGTCGACGAGTAGAGGCTGTACTCGGCGCGGCCCCGCGTGTAGCTGCTCGACGTGTAGAGCAGCAGCTGGCCGCCGGACTCCGCGAGGTACCGGTGGGCGGCGCGCGCGATCCGCACGGGTGCCAGGTAGTTGACGGTGAGCGCCTCCTCGATCGCGGCGTCCTCCGTCTCCGCCAGCTTCCCGATGCGCAGCACGCCCGCGGTGTTCACGACATAGTCCACGCGCCCGGTCTCCGCGTACGCGCGGGCGAGGGCGTCGGCGACGTCGCGGGGGTTCTCCACATGGGTGCCCGTGGTGGAACGGCCCAGCGCGTACACCGTCGCGCCATGGCGCTCGGCCAGGTCCGCGACGTCCTTGCCGATGCCGTACGAGCCGCCGAAGACGACGACCGTCGCGCCGTTCAGCCGCTCGCGGTAGGCGTCTTCGTCGGACTGCGCGGGCGCGGCCGTGGAGGCGAGCTGGAACAGCTTGTCGGCGATGAAGACGTCGACGGGCTGGGTCACCTTCATGTTGAACTCGTCGCCGGGCACCACATGGATCGGCACATCGGGCAGATACCTCAGCACCACGGAACAGTCGTCAGTGGCCTGGAAGTTGGGGTCATCGGCGGCGATCTCGTAGGCCCTGCGGATCGTGGAGAGCCGGAACGCCTGCGGGGTCTGGCCCCGGCGCAGTCGCGAGCGGTCCGGCACATCGGTGATGAACTCGCCGTCCTCGCCGTGCGTGCGCGTGACGATGATGGTGTCGGCCGACGGTATGGCGACGTCCACGGCGCGGTAACGGTCGAGCGCCGCCACGCAGTCCGCTATGACGCGGCGCGACAGCAGCGGGCGGACCGCGTCGTGGAACAGCACGTTGCGGTCCTGGCCGTCGGCGAGCCCCTCGCCCAGCACCTCGATGGCGCGCCGCGTCGTCTCGTTCCGCGTCGAGCCGCCCTCCACGACCCGGGTGACCTTGCCGAGGCCGCCCTTGGCGACGATCTTCTCCACCTCGGCCGTGTACCCCGGGGCCATCATCACGAGGACGTCGTCGATCTCCTCGGCCTCCTCGAAGATCGCGAGGGTGTGCTCGATGACCGCCTTGCCCGCCACCTTGATCAGCTGCTTCGGAATGGAGAGCCCTACGCGCTGACCCGTTCCACCGGCCAGCACGACCGCGGTGGTGTGTGGGGACGGGCCTGGGGGATGGATGGTCAAGGAAGCTCCTGCCGGGTATCAGAAGTGTCGCCTACGCGAGGAGAAGGTTAACCCCAGTGGAAGCTTGACCCCCAAACGGGATGAACGGTTGTCCTCCGTTATCGCTTTGCGACAGCGCGGCGTTACCCTGCGGCGCCCTCCAAGGTCGGCAGATGCGGCCTTGTTTCCTCCGCATCTCAGTCAAAAGGGCTGAATTCCTCGAATTCCCGCTGCGCGTGGTCACCGCGTCGCGCCTCGCGTTCCCTGCGGCGTTCCTCCGCGGGCCGCACGGCGTTCAGGCGGTGATCCTCACCACGCCTGCCCAGCATCTCCGCGCCGCCGCTCACCGAGGGCTCGAAGTCGAAGACCACGGCGTCGTCGTCGCCGCCGATCCCCACCCCGTCGCCCTCGCGCGCCCCCGCGCGGCGCAGCTCGTCCTCGACGCCCAGCCGCGCGAGGCGGTCCGCGAGATAGCCCACGGCCTCGTCATTGGTGAAGTCGGTCTGCCGCACCCAGCGTTCCGGCTTCTCGCCGCGCACCCGGAAGAATCCCTCGCCCTCCTCGGTCACCGTGAAGCCCGAGTCGTCAATCGCCCTGGGCCTGATGACAATGCGCGTCGCCTCCTCGGCGGGCTTCGCCTCCCGCGCCTTCGCGACCTGCGCGGCGAGCGCGTAGGAAAGATCACGCAGCCCCTTCCGCGAGACCGCGGAGACGTCGAATACCGCCAGGCCCCCGGCCTCCAGATCGGGCCGCACGATATCCGCGAGATCCTGCCCCTCGGGAATATCCGTCTTGTTGAGCACGACGAGCCGCGGCCGGTCGTCAAGGCCGCCGTACCGCGCCAGCTCGGCCTCGATGACCTCCAGGTCGGTCAGCGGATCCCGGCCCGGCTCCAACGTCGCGCAGTCAAGCACGTGCACCAGCACCGAGCAGCGCTCCACATGCCGCAGGAACTCGAGCCCGAGCCCCCGCCCCTCGCTCGCCCCGGGGATCAGCCCCGGCACGTCCGCCACCGTGTACACCGTCGAACCGGCCGTCACCACCCCGAGGTTGGGCACCAGCGTCGTGAAGGGGTAGTCCGCGATCTTGGGCTTGGCCGCGGAGAGCACCGAGATCAACGACGACTTGCCCGCGCTGGGGAAGCCGACGAGCGCGACGTCCGCGACCGTCTTGAGCTCCAGGACGATGTCGCGCTCGTCGCCCGGCTCGCCGAGCAGCGCGAAGCCGGGGGCCTTGCGGCGCGGCGAGGCGAGCGCGGCGTTCCCGAGCCCGCCCCTGCCGCCCCGGCCTGCGACGAACGTCGTGCCCGTGCCCACCAGGTCGGCCAGCACCTCGCCGTTCCCGTCGAGCACGACCGTGCCGTCGGGCACCGGGAGCACCAGGTCCTGGCCGTGCGCCCCGGTGCGGTGGCCGCCCCCGCCCGGCTTGCCGTTGGTCGCCTTGCGGTGCGGCCTGTGGTGGTAGTCGATGAGCGTCGTCACATCCGGGTCCACCACCAGCACGACGTCGCCGCCGCGCCCGCCGTCGCCGCCGTCGGGGCCGCCGAGCGGCTTGAACTTCTCCCGGTGCACGGAGGCACAGCCGTGGCCGCCGTTCCCCGCACCGACATGCAGCTCGACGCGGTCCACGAAGGTGGTCATGACGGTCACTCCTGTACTGGGGTTCTTCGAGAGGGGTCTGGGGGTGAACAAGCGAAGGGCGGACCGGCTTCCCGGCGCGGGAAGACGGTCCGCCCTCGGCAGTGCCGCGCGCTTACTCCGCGGCGGCCGGAACGATGTTCACGACCTTGCGGTCCCGGTACGTGCCGAACTGCACGTGCCCGGGGCGCAGGGCGAACAGCGTGTCGTCGCCGCCACGGCCGACGCCCTTGCCGGGGTGGAAGTGGGTGCCGCGCTGGCGGACCAGGATCTCGCCGGCGTTCACCAGCTGGCCGCCGAAGCGCTTGACGCCGAGGTACTGGGGGTTGGAGTCGCGGCCGTTCCGGGTGGAGGACGCGCCCTTCTTGTGTGCCATCTGTGCTCAGTCCCTTACTTCGAGGCTACTTCGACGCGGCCGGGGCGGGAATGTCGGTGATCTTCAGCTGGGTGTGCAGCTGGCGGTGGCCCATCCGCCGGCGGTAGCCCGTCTTGTTCTTGAACTTCTGGATGCGGATCTTGTCGCCCTTGTGGTGGTCGAGAACCTCGGCCTGGACCTTCACCCCGGCCAGCACCCACGGGTCGCTGGTGACGGTCTCGCCGTCCACGACGAGCAGGGCCGAGAGCTCGACGGTGTCGCCGACCTCACTGGACAACCGGTCGACCTCGATGACGTCGCCGACAGACACCTTCTGCTGACGGCCGCCGGTGCGCACGATCGCGTACACGCGGAACTCTCCCTCACTCGCTGACGGGCCCCTGATGCCAGCAACGGGCAGGCCCGGCCTCTCCCCCGCGCGGAACCGCGCGGTACGGGAGGAAGATTGCTCAGGGGCGTGGCGTGTCAGGTGACACGCCGATCGTCAACAATACGGAGGCGCCGACAAGGCGGTCAAATTCCCGCCCTGCCGACGCCTGTCCTCCGGTGCCGCTCAGTCGTCCGCTCAGTCGTCCGCTCAGTCGTCCGTCGACGCCGAGACCGACGGGGGCTGCGGCTGCTCGGCCGCCGCCGTGGTCTTGGCCGACTTCTTGGCTGCGGCCTTCTTGACGGTCTTGGCGGCCTTCGCCGTCTTGGCCGTCTTGGCCGCCTTCTTCGCCGCGGTCTTCTTGGCCGCCGCCTTCTTCGCCGGGGCCTTCGCCGCCTTCTTGGCCGCGGCCTTCTTCGCCGCCTTCGCCGCCTTCTTCGCGGGCGGGGCCGTGACGACCGTCACGACCGCCTCGCTCGCCCCCTCGGGCGAACCGGCGGGGGCCGACGCCCTGCGCACCGCGCGGCGCCGGGGCGGCGGGGCCTCGGAGACCGGCTCGGCCACCGGCTCGGCGGCCTCCACCGGCTCGGCGGCGACGACGAGCACCGCGGGCTCCTCGGCCGTGCTCCGGGGCGAGCCCGCGGGCGCGGACACCTTGCGGCGCGCGCCACGCCTGGGCCGTTGCGGCTCGGGCTCGGGGCGCGGCTCCTCGCCCGCGGGCTCCACCGGAACCTCGGGAACGGGCTCGGCCGCGGGCTCGGGCGCCGGGACCACGGTCACCGCGGCCTCCTCCTCGGCGGCCGCGGGCGGCGGCCCGGCCGGAGCCGACACCTTGCGGGTGACGCGCCGCCTGCGCCGGGGGCGTTCGGGCGCGGCCTCGTCGGCGACCAGCTCGGCCACCGGC
Source organism: Streptomyces radicis (assembly GCF_003626575.1). GTDB lineage: Bacteria > Actinomycetota > Actinomycetes > Streptomycetales > Streptomycetaceae > Streptomyces > Streptomyces radicis. Next base: position 253,260 of record NZ_RBDY01000004.1, read on the forward strand.
TCGGGCTCCACGACCTCCACGGGCTCGACCACCTCGACGGGCGCCACGGCCTCGGCCGGCTCGAGCGCCTCCTCCTCGGCGGCCGCCGCCTCCACGGCCTCGGCCTCCGCCGTCTCACCGATGTCGACCGCCACCGGCTGCCTCGGCTCCTCGGCCGCCGCCTTGCCGCGCTTCCTGCCCTTCCGGCCGCCGCCCCCGCCACCCGCGGGCACGTGCACATGGTCCATGTGCACGATCACGCCGCGGCCGTTGCAGTGGACGCACGGCTCGGAGAACGACTCCAGCAGGCCCTGCCCCACGCGCTTCCTGGTCATCTGCACCAGGCCGAGCGACGTGACCTCGGCCACCTGGTGCTTGGTGCGGTCCCGGCCCAGGCACTCGAGCAGCCTGCGCAGCACCAGGTCGCGGTTGGACTCCAGGACCATGTCGATGAAGTCGATCACGATGATCCCGCCGAGGTCACGCAGCCGCAGCTGGCGCACGATCTCCTCGGCCGCCTCCAGGTTGTTCCTGGTGACGGTCTCCTCCAGGTTGCCGCCCTGGCCCGTGAAACGCCCGGTGTTGACGTCGATCACGACCATGGCCTCGGTCCGGTCGATGACCAGCGAGCCACCGCTCGGCAGCCACACCTTCCGGTCGAGCGCCTTCATCAGCTGCTCGTCGATGCGGTACGTCGCGAACACGTCCACGTCCGACGTCCACCGCGACAGGCGGCCCCCCAGGTCGGGCGCCACGTGCGAGACATAGCCGTGGATGGTCTCCCACGCCTCGTCGCCGCTGACGATGACCTTGGTGAAGTCCTCGTTGAAGATGTCCCGCACCACCCGGACCGTCATGTCGGGCTCGCCGTACAGCAGCGAGGGGGCGTTGCCCTTCTTGGCCTTCTTCCTGATCTCCTCCCACTGCGCCTGGAGCCGCTCGACGTCGCGCGTCAGCTCCTCCTCGCTCGCGCCCTCGGCCGCGGTGCGCACGATGACGCCCGCGTCCTCGGGGACGATCCGCTTGAGCACCTGCTTGAGCCGCGCCCGCTCGGTGTCGGGCAGCTTGCGGCTGATGCCGGTCATCGAGCCCTCGGGGACATAGACGAGATAACGCCCAGGGAGCGAGATCTGGCTGGTCAGCCGGGCGCCCTTGTGGCCGATGGGGTCCTTGGTGACCTGCACGAGCACCGGCTGGCCCGACTTGAGCGCCGACTCGATGCGGCGGGGGCCGTTCCCGAGGCCGAGCGCCTCGAAGTTGACCTCACCGGCGTACAGGACGGCGTTGCGGCCCTTGCCGATGTCGACGAACGCGGCCTCCATCGACGGCAGGACGTTCTGCACCTTGCCGAGATAGACGTTGCCGACGTAGCTGGAGGACTGCTCCTTGTTGACGAAGTGCTCGACCAGGACGTCGTCCTCGAGGACGGCGATCTGCGTGCGCTCGCCGCTCTGCCGGACGACCATGACCCGCTCGACCGCCTCGCGGCGCGCCAGGAACTCCGCCTCGGTGATGATCGGCGCCCGGCGCCTGCCCTGCTCACGGCCCTCGCGGCGGCGCTGCTTCTTGGCCTCGAGGCGCGTGGAGCCCTTGATCGACTGAACGCCGTCCGCGCTCTCGGTGGCCTCCTCACGCCTGCGGCGCGGCTCGCGGACCTTGACGACCGTGCGCTCGGGGTCGTCGCCACCCGACGGCGCCTCGCCCGACTCGCCGCTGCGCCTCCTGCGGCGCCGACGGCGGCGGGAGCCGCCCGCGCCCTCGGCCTGCTCGTCGGCCTCGACCACGGCCTGTTCGGCCTGCTCGGCCTCGGCGTGGTCCTCGTCCGCCGCGGCCTCGTCGGCCTCGGCCTCGGCCTCATCGCCCGCGGCCTTCTCCGCGGCCTCGGCGGCGCGCTCCGCGGTCTCGCCGCGCCTGCGCCTGCGGCCGCCGCGGCGGCGGCGCCGCGCGGGGCGGTCGGCCTGCGCCTCGTCCTCGTCGGCCTCGGGGACCTCGGGAAGCTCGTCGTCGTCGGGGCCCTCGGCCACGTCGGCGAGGTCGGTGAGCTCCTCCTCCTCGTCCTCGTCGGCCTGCTGCTCGGCGGCCCCGCGCACCGCCTCCTCGGCGGCCCGCTGCGGGGTCTGGAACATCGGCGCCTGGAAGACCGGGGCCTGGAAAACGGCGGCCGTGGTGGCCACCGGAACGGCGGGCGGCAGCGGCACATCGGCCTCGTCGGTGTCCGCGGGCACGGGCGCGGCCTCGGGCTCGGGCGCGGCCTGGGCGGCCTGAGCCGCCTTGGCGGTCGAACGCCGACGGCGCCGCGGCGCGGCCTCATCTGCCTCGGGGGTCTCCTCGGCCGCCTCGGGCGCGGCGGCGGCGCGGGTCGCGCGGCGGCGGCGCTTCGGGGGCGCGGGCTCATCGGCCTCGGGCGCGCTCACGGGGGTCTCGGGGGCCTCGGGGGCCTCCGCGGTCTCCCGCTGCTCGTCGGCGGCCGCCGCGGCGCGCGTCGCGCGCCGCCTGCGCTTGGGCGCGGGCTCCTCGATCTCCTCGGGGATCTCCTCGGGGGCGATCTCCTCGATCTTCTCGGGAGCGGGCTCGGGCGCCGCCTCGGGGGCGGCCGCGGCGCGCGTCGCGCGCCTCCTGCGCTTGGGCGCGGGCTCGGGCTCGGCGGGCTCGTCGACCACGGGGGCCACGGCCACCGGGACCTCGGCCGCCGCCTCCTCGGCCGCTTCGGCCGCCTCGGGCGCGGCGGCGGCACGGGTCGCGCGGCGGCGGCGCTTGACCGGCACCGGCTCGGGCTCCGGCTGCGCCTCCTCCGCGGCGGCGTCGGCGGTCGCGGCGAGCTCATCGGCCTCGGGCGCCGCCGCGACACGCGTCACACGCCGCCTGCGCTTGGGCGCGGGCTCATCGGTCGCCTGCTCGGGAACGCCCTCGGCCTCCGCCGTCGTGGCGGCGGCCGCGCGGGTGGCGCGGCGCCGCTTCGGCGCCGCGGGCGCCTCGTCGGCGCTCACGCCCTCGCCCGCCTGGGCCGGGGGCCCTGCCGGGCGGGAGGCCGCGCGGCGGCGGCGCGGGGGCAGCGTGTCGCTCGGGCTCGTGGTGTCGCTCGGGCTCGTGGTGTCGTTGGGGCTTGTGGGGTCGGATGACCCGTGGGGGACAGCGATGTCGGTGCGTTCCGCACCGTCCGCTCCCACGGACTTGTCGGTCTCTTGCATGCGGGCGGTTCTCCCGTCACGCTCCCGGGCGCCTCACACGGAGCGGGCGCCGCTCGGGAGCTGTCGTATCACTCGCCGGTTCCGGTCCAGCGTGGGCCGGCTACGGCGAAAGTCTTCTGGTCGGCGCGTCGCCCGGAACTGCCGGACCCGAGTGGCTCCCTGGCACCTGGCGGTTCGGCGGCGCAGCAACGGCATCGCTATCCGGTGATCCCCGGCGCCGCCGCGGCCTGCTGCCCGGCGGCCCCGGTCAGGGCGGCTTCGGCAGCGTCGCGGTCGGGCGCGAACGGGTCGGGCACCGTGCCGGACTCATCGAGCGGCCCCTGCGCCAGCCTGGTCACCGCTGCGGGGACCGGCGGCGCCAGGTCGGCCGTAGCGCGGAGACCGGACAGGACGTCGTCGGGTCGTACGGCAGGGGTGAGGTGCCGTACTACCAGGCGCAGTATCGCACAAGGGTGGGACACGGGCCCATCGGGCCCGCTCCCGCCCCGGTCGGCGGGTGCGGCGACCGCCTCGAGCGCGACCACGGCGGAGCGGGCGTCGAACGCGCGCATCCCCCGCTTGGTCTGGCGCCGCACCTCGACGCTGTCGGCCGCGAGGAACATCCCGACCGCCTTCGCGGCCGCCTCGGGCTCGACGCCGTCGAGCCGCAGCTCCCACACCGAGGCGTTCAGCCGCTCGGCGAAGTCGGCGGTGCGGGCCTCGACCACGTCGACGATGTCGAGCCCGGTGGGCAGCGACGCGTCGAGCGCGGCCCTCAGCTCGCCGGGGTCACGCCGCGCGGCCAGGGCGATCTCCAGGTACTCGGCTTCACTGGCGGTACCGGTGGGCGCCGCGTTGGCGTAGGAGACCTTGGGGTGCGGGGTGAAGCCGGCGGAGTACGCCATCGGCACCCCGGCGCGGCGCAGCGCGCGCTCGAAGGCGCGCTGGAAGTCCCGGTGGCTGGTGAAACGCAGTCGCCCCCGCTTCGTGTACCGCATCCTGATGCGCTGCACCGCCGGAGCGGGCGGCGGGCCGACCGGCTGTCGCTTGCCCAGTGGTCCTCAGTCCCTCGATCGTGCTGTCCCCGTGGCCCTGCTGCGGGCCGTTGCTTGACTCCAGGTTACGTGCCCGACGTGGCTATCCAGTAACGGAGCTTCTCCGCCCGCTGGTCCTCGAAGACCCCGCCGCACGCCTCGATGACCTTGCGTGAGGCGACGTTGTCGTGGTCGCACGTGACGAGCACCGGGTCATGGCCCAGCTCGTGGGCGTAGGGCAGCGACGCGCGCAGCATCGCCGTCGCGTGTCCGCGTCGGCGCGCGGACGGGCGCACGTCGTAGCCGATGATGCCGCCCCAGTCGAGCAAGCGCCTGGTCAGGCGGTGGCGGATGGAGAGGCGGCCGATGAATGTGTGATCCGTCACATACCAGAGCACGGTGGAGGGCACGAAGCCCATCGGGCGCGGTGACGCCTCGTGCCCGTCGGCGATCGTGCGCCTGACGTAGGCGGCGAACGCCGCCGGGTCGTTCCAGCGGCGCCCGTAGACCTCCATGTCGCGGGCGAGCGTCGTGTTGTCCGCCGCGCCGCCCCGGCCCTCGGCCCGCCACTCGTGGACGGCCTCGAGGAACGAGGTGTGGACCTCGGTGGTGGGAAGGACGAGCTGGGGCACCGCCTCATCCTCCACCGCCCCGGTGACCCGGGCAACCCGGGCCTGGGCCTACTCCGCGGTGAGCGGTTGCAGCCGCTTCCCCGCCTGCCCCGCCACCGGCCCCGCGGCGGCGCGGCCTCGCCCGCCTCAGCCGCCGTTCCCACCGGGCGAACCGGCTTTGACCACGCTCAGCGGCAGCAGCTTCTTCCCCGTGGGCCCGATCTCGATGGAGGTCCCCATCTGCGGACACACCCCACAGTCGAAGCACGGGGTCCAGCGGCAGTCCTCGACCTCGGTCTCGTCCAGGGCGTCCTGCCAGTCGTCCCAGAGCCAGTCCTTGTCGAGGCCCGAGTCCAGGTGGTCCCACGGCAGGACCTCCTCGTGGCCGCGCTCGCGCGTCGTGTACCAGTCGACGTCCACGCCCAGCGGCTCGAGCGCCGCCGCAGCGCACCGCATCCACTGCTCGTACGAGAAGAACTCCCGCCAGCCGTCGAAGCGCCCGCCCGCCTCGTACACCGCGCGGATCACCGCGCCCACGCGCCGGTCGCCGCGCGACAGCAGACCCTCGACGATGCCGGGCTTGCCGTCGTGGTACCTGAAGCCGATCGAACGCCCGTAGCGCTTGTCCGCGCGGATCGCGTCGCGCAGCTTCGCCAGGCGCGCGTCGGTCTCCTCGGCCGAGAGCTGCGGCGCCCACTGGAACGGCGTGTGCGGCTTGGGCACGAAGCCGCCGATGGAGACGGTGCAGCGGATGTCGTTGGACCCGGAGACCTCGCGGCCCTTGGCGATCACCCTGGTGGCCAGCTCGGCGATCTGGAGCACGTCGTCGTCGGTCTCCGTGGGCAGGCCGCACATGAAGTACAGCTTCACCTGCCGCCAGCCGTTGCCGTACGCGGTGGCGACCGTGCGGATCAGGTCCTCCTCGGAGACCATCTTGTTGATCACCTTGCGGATCCGCTCGCTGCCGCCCTCGGGCGCGAACGTCAGGCCCGAGCGCCGCCCGTTGCGCGTCAGCTCGTTGGCCAGATCGATGTTGAACGCGTCCACCCGGGTCGAGGGCAACGACAGACCGATCTTGTCCTCTTCGTAGCGATCCGCGAGGCCCTTGGTGATGTCCCCGATCTCGCTGTGATCGGCCGAGGACAGCGAGAGCAGGCCGACCTCCTCGAAGCCCGTGGCGGCCAGGCCCTTGTCGACCATCTCGCCGATGCCCGTGATCGACCGCTCGCGCACCGGGCGCGTGATCATGCCCGCCTGGCAGAACCGGCAGCCGCGCGTGCAGCCGCGGAAGATCTCCACCGACATCCGCTCGTGCACCGTCTCGGCCAGCGGCACGAGCGGCTGCTTCGGGTACGGCCACGCGTCGAGGTCCATCACCGTGTGCTTGGCGACGCGCCACGGCACCCTGGGGCGGTTCGGCGCGACGCGCGCGATCCGCCCGTCCGGCAGGTACTCCACGTCGTAGAACGCCGGAACGTACACCCCGCCCGTACGCGCGAGCCGCAGCAGCAGCTCCTCACGGCCCCCTGGCCGCCCCTCGTCCTTCCACTCGCGCGTGATGCGCGTGATCTCGAGCACCGCCTGCTCGCCGTCGCCCACGACCGCGCAGTCGATGAACTCGGCGATCGGCTCGGGGTTGAACGCCGCGTGCCCGCCCGCCACCACCACCGGGTGGTCCACCGTGCGCGCCGCCGCGTCGAGCGGGATGCCCGCGAGGTCGAGCGCGGTCAGCAGGTTGGTGTAGCCGAGCTCCGTGGAGAACGAGACGCCGAACAGGTCGAACGCCGCCACGGGCCGGTGCGCGTCCACCGTGAACTGGGGCACGCCGTGCTCGCGCATCAGCTTCTCCAGGTCGGGCCAGACGCTGTAGGTGCGCTCGGCGAGGACGCCCTCGCGCTCGTTGAGCACCTCGTACAGGATCATGACGCCCTGGTTCGGCAGGCCCACCTCGTACGCGTCCGGGTACATCAGCGCCCAGCGGACGTCACACGAATCCCAGTCCTTCACCGTGGAGTTGAGCTCGCCGCCGACGTACTGGATCGGCTTCTGGACGTGCGGGAGGAGGGCCTCCAGGCGCGGGAAGACCGACTCGACAGGCATGGGCTTACGTCTTTCCTGCTGGGCTGCGGGAAGCTGCTCGGCCCGGCCCTGGCGGGCCCGGACGGGACCATTCAGCCTACCCGCACTTCCCTCAGACGCCGGACGCAGGCGTGGGCCAGCTCCGTCTCCCGCGCGTGCATCACCCCGTAGCTGAACGACGGCTCCCCCGCCGCGTGCGCCTCCCCCGCGATCGCCATGAGCGCCTCACGGGCCAGCACGCTGTCCTGGTGGTCGCCGAGCACGCGCTGCACGCGCCGGAACGCCACCCGCTCCCGATCGGCCGCCCCGCCGCACGCGCTCCTGGCCGTCTCCGCGGCGTAACGCGCCCGCTTCGCCGCCTTCCGCGCCCGGTGCAGCGCGACGTCGCGCTCGCTTCCCTCGGGCGCCGCAGCTGCGTCCGCGACGCGCGCGTCAAGGCGTTCGCGCTCCCTGGCCACCGAGCGCGCCAGCGCCTTGCGCGCGGGCTTGGCCGCGCCCTTGCGCAGCGGCGGCGCGGCGAGCAGCCCGTCGAGGGCGTCGAGCAGGGCGAGACAGCGCTCCTCGTCGAGCAGCGCCGCGACCGCGCCGCGCGCCCGCCCCGGGCTGAAGTGCGCGTCGAGGCGCCGCGCGACCGGGCCGACGCGCAGGTCACGCGGCAGCTCGCCCAGGCGCGCGGCCAGCCGTTCGGCCATCACCTCGCGGTCGCGCTCGACGCCGAGGCCCGCGGCGAGCCATCCGAGCTCGTCGTCGAGCGGCCGGGTCACCGCGCGGTCGAGCACCTCGCGCTGGGTCCGCAGGCAGCTGCGCAGCCGCCGGATCGCCACCCGCATCCGGTGCACCGCGTCGGGGCGCGAACGGCGCACGGCGGGGTCGAGCTCGACGATCGCGCGCAACTGGCGCCTGGCGTACGCCAGTACATGCGCCCCCGCGCTGTCGTCCTCGGGCCCGTCGGCGCGCGCGGGGCGCGGGTGGGCGACGCCCGTCTCGGCCAGCGCCCTGGCCAGCTTGGACGGCGCGTCCGAGACGCGCAGCCCGGCCTCGGTGAGCCGGGCCTCGACCGCGTCGAGGACCTCCGTGCCGCCCGCCGCCGCCAGCTCCACCTCGACCTCGGACCAGCGCGCCGCACGCCCGAGCGACCGCGCGGTGACCCGGTCGACGACCAGCTCGGCCAGCACGGCGCCCCCGGCGTCCAGCAGGTCGCGCGGGGCGCGTTCGGTCTCCAGCGTGACCACGGGCAGCAGCGGGCGCCGGCGCACGCGGGAGCGCACCAGCGCGAGCAGCTCGCCTGGCGGCTCGGGCGGGGCGTCGGGCGGCGCGTCGTCCAGGGGCGCCCTGATCTCCTCGCGGGCGTCGCGCCCCACCGGCACCTTGAGGTGCCAGCCGTCGTCCGCGCCGCCGGTCCTGCGGCGCAGCGTGATGCCGTCGCCGACGAGGCGGCCGTCATCGGTGTCGTAGTAGACCGCGCGCAGCGAGAGCGGCGCGCGCTCGCGCACCGATGTGACGGGCCCGGCTCCCGACAGCTCGGGCAGCGGCGCCACGGCCTCGTACGTCCGCTCGGTCTCGGTGATCGTGTCCATCCGTCATCGCCCACCCTGGGTGTCCGTGCTCAAGGGGACGCGTGCCCGGGATCGGGGCGGACATTCCGGCGGGCGGGCGGCACTCAGGCGGAAAGCGGACGTTTCATCCTGACCGACTGGAGGAGCCCTATGGCGATCCAGACCGCGAACATCGCGGTGCCCCCGTAGGAGAGGAACGGCAGCGGAACGCCCGCGACCGGCATGATCCCCAGCGCCATCCCGATGTTCTCGAAGCACTGGAACGCGAACCACGAGACGATTCCCGCCGCGATGATCGTGCTGTACAGGTCGGGCGCGCCGCGCGCGATCCGCAGAGCGCGCCACAGGACCACGCCGATCAGCGCGATGATGCCCCCGGCGCCGATGAAGCCGAGCTCCTCGCCCGCCACGGTGAAGATGAAGTCGGTGTGCTGCTCGGGGACGAACTGCCCCGTCGTCTGGGTGCCCTGGAAGAGGCCCTTGCCGTCGAGCCCGCCCGAACCTATCGCGATCCGGGCCTGGTTGGTGTTGTAGCCGACGCCCGCCGGGTCCCTCGACGGGTCGGCGAACGCGGCGAAGCGGTCGATCTGGTAGTCGTCGAGCAGCCCGAGCGCCCAGACCAGCACGGCCGCGCCGACGCCCGCCAGGATCAGGCCGATCGACCAGCCGATCGCCGCGCCCGAGGCCAGGAGGATGCCGAGGACGATCATGGAGATGACCATCGCCATCCCCAGGTCGTCGATGACGACCACCGCGAGCGGCGCGCCGGCCAGGGCGAGCGCCTGGAGAACGGCCCTGCTGCCGGGGTAGCCGCGGTCGCCCGCGTCCACCTGGGCCGCGAGTATGAGCGCCATCCCGAGGATGACGGCCACCTTGGCGAACTCGCCCGGCTGGAGCGTGTACCCGCCGACGGACAGCCACGCGCGCTGGCCGTTGATCGTGGTGCCCAGCGGCGTGAACACCAGCAGCATCGCCGCCATCGAGAACGCGAAGAACAGCGGCACCGCGGCCCGCAGCCGCTGGTGGCCGAGCCACATCACGCCGACCGCGAGAGCGATGCCCACCGCGAGGTTGATCAGCTGGCGGGTCAGGAAGAACTGCTCGTCGCCGCCGTTGATCTCGGTGCGGTTCCTGGTGGCGGACCACGCGAGCACCGAGCCGAGGACCGAGAGCGCCAGGGCGGCGAGCAGGAGGATCCAGTCCACCCGCCGGGCCACGGAGTCCCTGGCCACGATCCTGCGCAACGTGCCCTTGCGCGGCGCGTGCCGGTCAAGGCTCAGGGTGTGCACACTCACCGGGGTGTTCCGTCCGTCCCGCCGTCGCCGCCGTGGTCACTCACTCGTCGAGCGGCTCGCGCCGCCCCTCCTGCTCGGTCCCGCCGGGGTCGGGCGGGTCGTTCCCGCCGCCCTCCTCCTCGCGTTCCGCCCGTTCCTCCTGCTCGTCGGAGCGCTCGGGGGTGGGTGGCGGGGGCGGGGGCATGGTCGGGCGGGCCTCGCGGTCGCGCTGCTCGCGCTCGCGCCGCTGCTCGTCGCGTTCCTCCTCGTCGAACGGCGGCGCCACCTCCTCCTCGAGCTGGGTCTCGGGCTGGGTGCCCTCGTCCTCGCCCTCCTCGCGGCCTTCCTCGCCCTCGCCGCGGTCCTCGTCCTCCTCGTCCCCCAGCTGGGGAACGATGGCGCCGGTCTCGTCGATCACCGGCAGGTCGCGGTGGGGCTCGGACAGCAGCGCGGCGTCCTCGTTGACCGAGCCGCCCGAGACGCCGTACATGGCCTCCCAGATGCGGCGGACCGCGTCACCCGAGGCGCCTGAGCCGGTACCGGCCTGGTTGATCGTCATGACGACGGTGTAGTCGTCGGTGTAGGTCGCGAGCCACGACGTGGTCTGCTGGTCGCCCGACGCCTCGGCGGTACCGGTCTTGCCGCGCAGGGTGATCTCGTTCTGCGGCCAGCCGCCGAACTTCCAGTCGGCGCTGCCGGACGTGATGACGCTCGCGGTGGCGTTGCGCAGGTTCTCGACCGTGCCGTCGTCGGCGGGCAGGCGGCCCGCCTCCGCCGGCGCGAACTCCTCGACCTCGCGGCCGTCCGCGCTGATCACGGCCCGGCCGACCTGCGGCGTGTAGATGGTGCCGCCATTGCCCAACGCCGCGTAGACGCTGGCCAGTTGGAGGGGGGTGACCAGCACGTCGCCCTGGCCGATGGAGAAGTTGAGCATGTCACCCGCGCGCATCTGCATGCCCTCGGTGCAGTTCTCGCGCGCGATCCTGGCCTCGTAGTCGTCGCGGTCGGTCTCGGCGATCTCGCACCAGTTGTCGCGGTTGAGCTCCCAGTACTCCTGCTTCCACTGGCGGTCGGGGATGCGGCCCGGCGCCTCGTTGGGCAGGTCGATCCCGGTCTGCTCGCCGAGGCCGAAGTCGTGCGCGGTGCGGAACAGCCAGTCGTCGGGGTTCTCCTTGGGGTCGATGCCGCCGTCGGCGCGCCACTCGCGGTGGGCGATGCCGTAGAACACCGTGTTGCAGGAGACCCTGAGGGCGTCGCCCAGGGTGATCGAGCCATACGCCTGGGACTCGAAGTTGCGGAAGACCTGGCCGCCGACCTCGTAGGACGAGGGGCAGTTGTAGCCGCCGTCGAAGTCGAAGCCCGCGTTGACGGCCGCGGTGCTCGTGACCACCTTGAACGTCGATCCCGGCGGGCCCTGGCCCTGGATCGCGCGATTGAGCAGAGGGTCGTTGGCGTCCTCGTCGGTCAGCGCGGCGTAGTCGTCGGTCGCGATGCCGCCGACCCACACGTTGGGGTCGTAGTCGGGGGCCGAGGCCATCGCGACCACGCGGCCCGTGTCGTTCTCCAGCACGACGGCGGAGCCCGCGTCGGCCTCGAAGTTCCGGCCCGAGATGGGGTCGTGGGTGGCGCGGGCGGCCTCCATGGCGCCGATCAGCTCGCTCTCCACCACGGCCTGGACGCGGGTGTCGATCGAGGTGACCAGGTTCGAGCCGGCCTCCGCCTCTTCGCTTTCGGACTCGCCCAGCACGCGACCGAACTTGTCCACCTCGTAACGGGTGACGCCCGCGTCGCCGCGCAGATAGCTGTCGTAGCTGCGTTCGAGCCCGGAGCGGCCGATCTGGTCGGAGCGCAGCAGCGGGGCGTCCGTCTCCTCCGTCTGCTCGACCTCCTCGTCGGTGACCGGCGAGAGATAGCCGAGCACCTGCGCGGTGTTGGCGCCGTCCGGCGAGGGGTAACGCCGCACCGCCGTCAGCTCCGCGCTGATCCCGGGGAAGTCCTCGGCGCGCTCGCGGATCTGGAGCGCCTGCTGCGTCGTCGCCTCGTCGGTGATGGGGATCGGCTGATAAGGCGAACCGTTCCAGCACGGCTGCGGCGTCTCCGCGTCGCACAGCCGCACCTGGTGGGTGACGTCCTCGACGGGGATGTCGAGCAGCTCGGCCAGGTCGGCGAGCACGCGCTCGCCGTCGTCGGGCAGGCGGCTCAGCTCGGTGCGGTCGGCCGAGACGACGAGCCGCGTCTCGTTGTCGGCGATCGGCACGCCGCGCGCGTCCAGGATCGAGCCGCGCACGGCGGGCTGCACGGCCTGCTGCACATGGTTGCCCGCGGCCTCGGCGGCGAACTCGTCGCCCTGTCTGATCTGGAGGAACCACAGCCGCCCGCCCAGCGTGAGCAGCAGCGAGAAGACCAGTATCTGGATGACGACGAGCCGGATGGTGATCCGCGAAGTCCGTCCGGTCTCCGGGATGTTGGTCACAGCCGCTTCACTCCCTTGATCCTTCCCACCCGGTTGCGCGCCGAGCGGCTGAGCAGCGTGGAACGCGGGCCACCGACGCTCGACGCCCTGCCGTACCGCGTGCGCCGGGGGGCGCGTGTGCGCAGGCCCGTGCCCCCGCGGCCGAGCCAGCTCACGGGGGCGTCGAGGCCCGCCGAGCCGCCGGGGCCGTCCCCGGTGAGCGGGTCGCTCTCGAGGCGGCGCGCCATGGCCATCACGAGCGGCACGGTGAACGGCGCGAGCAGCAGGTCGTAGATCGTCGCGGTCACCAGCAGGTTGGTCAGGCCGACGTCGCGCGCCGCGGTGTCCCCGACGAGCGCCCCCACGCCCGCGTACAGCAGCGTCGAGCTGGCCGCGCCCGCGGCCACGACCAGCATGGGCACGGTGGCCGAACGGTGCTGCCCGCTCTCGGGCTTGGTCAGCCCGGCGGCGTAGCCGACGACGCACAGCACCAGGGCGTAACGGCCCACCGCGTGGTCGGCAGGGGGCGCGAGGTCGGCGAGCAGCCCCGCGATGAACCCCACGAGGCAGCCGCCGACATGGCCGTAGACCAGGGCGAGGCCCAGCACCGTCAGCAGCAGCAGATCGGGCGTGGCGCCCGGCAGTTGGAGTCTGGCCAGCACGCTGACCTGGACGACGAGCGCCACGGCCACGAGCAGGGTGGCGAGCAGGGTACGGGAGACGCGCATCGGTCAGCTCCTGGTGGCCGGGTCGTCGTCGGCGTCCGCTGCGTCGGCGCCTTCCTCGGTGCCTCCGTCCACGTCCGTACCGGCGTTCTCTTCCCCGTCGTTCTCTTCGACGGCGTTCTCCGACTGTTCGTTCCGCCCCTCGCGCTCCTCACGCTCGTCCCGCGCCTCGTCCTCGGGCCGCGGCGGCAGCACGCTGTCGCGGGGGTTGTCGCGCGGCGGCTCCACCACCACGCCGACGAGGTCGAGCTGGGTGAACGCCACATAGGGGCGCACCTGGACGGTCCTGGTGAGGTCCCCGTTGGAACGGTCCACGCTCACCACCTCGCCCACGGGAACGCCGGGCACGAACGGGCGGTTCTCCTCGGAGCCGAAGGTGACGAGGCGGTCGCCCTCCTCCACCTCCGCCTTCTGGTTGAGCAGCTGCACATCCAGGGTGTTGTCCCCGCGGCCCGTGGCGAAGCCCAGCTCCTCGCTGTCCTCGAGGCGCGTGCCGACCGTGAAGTCGGGGTCGTTGGCGAGCAGAACGGTCGCGGTGCCGGGGCCGACCGTGGTGACGCGGCCCACCAGGCCCTCGCCGTTGAGCACGGTCATGTCGCGCGTGATGCCGTCGTCCGTGCCCGCGTCGATCGTGACGGTCCAGGAGAAGCCCTGCTTGGACCCGATCGCGATGACCTGCGCCCCCACGATGCCGTAGCGCCCCGCGCCCGACGTGCGCAGCAGGTCGTCCAGCTGCTCTATCCGCGAATCGCGGTGCGCGTCGCTGCCCAACTGCTGGCGCAACTCCGCGTTCTCCCGCTCCAACTCGCTGACGCGGTCGTGCCGGTCGCCGGACTCGCGGACGGCCGAGATGGCGTTGGCGACGGGGTCGACCGCGCCGGCGACGCCCTCCTCGACCGGGCCGAAGACCGAGGCGGCTGCCTCGCGCGCGCCGTCGAGCGGGGAGTTCTCGCCGCTGCGGATGTCCATCGTGATCAGGGCGAAGGCGATGGAGACCAGCAGTACGAGAAGCAGCCGGCTCTCTCGGGTGTCCCTCACGTGCGGCGGCCGTGCCTTTCTGGTCGTGGATCACTGGGCTGACGATCCGCGGGCGGATCGGTCCCTGGGCGGGCCGCGGGAGCTACCGCCGGGGCTGGGCGTCCAGGACCTGCTGGAGCGCCTCGAACTCCTCGACGCACTTGCCCGAGCCCAGGGCGACCGAGTCCAACGGGTCCTCGGCGATGTGGATCGGCATGCCCGTCTCCTTGCGGAGCCGCTCGTCGAGGCCGCGCAACAGGGCGCCGCCGCCGGTGAGCACGATGCCGCGGTCCATGATGTCACCCGACAGCTCGGGCGGGCACTTGTCCAACGTGGTCTTGACGGCGTCCACGATGGCGTTGACCGGCTCCTCCATGGCCTTGCGCACCTCGGCCGACGAGATGACCACCGTCTTGGGCAGGCCGCTGACCAGGTCGCGGCCGCGGATCTCGGTGTGCTCGTCCTGGTCCATCTCGTGGGCCGAGCCGATCGTGATCTTGATGCTCTCCGCGGTGCGCTCGCCCAGCAGGAGGCTGTACTCCTTCTTGATGTGCTGGATGATCGCGTTGTCGAGCTCGTCGCCCGCGACGCGGATCGACTGCGCGGTCACGATGCCGCCGAGCGAGATGACCGCGACCTCCGTCGTGCCACCGCCGATGTCGACCACCATGTTCCCGGTCGCCTCGTGCACCGGGAGACCCGAGCCGATCGCCGCGGCCATCGGCTCCTCGATGATGTGCACCTGACGCGCGCCCGCCTGCGTGGACGCCTCGATCACGGCACGGCGCTCAACGCCCGTGATACCGGAGGGAACACACACCACGACCCGGGGGCGGGCGAGGTAACGCCGCTTGTGGATCTTCAGGATGAAGTAGCGGAGCATCCGCTCGGTGATCTCGAAGTCGGCGATGACGCCGTCCTTCAGCGGGCGCACCGCCACGATGTTGCCCGGGGTGCGGCCGATCATCTTCTTCGCGTCGGCGCCGACCGCGAGGATGTTGCCCGTATTGGTGTTGATCGCGACGACCGACGGTTCGTTGAGGACAATCCCTCGACCTCTGACGTACACCAGCGTGTTGGCCGTCCCGAGGTCGACTGCCATGTCACGGCCGATGAACGACATATTGTTCGCCATAGGGATACATCTGGCCTTCCAGCTGGAGCGATTTGTGCGGGAGGTCGGCAGGGGTGCGATGAACGACGCGCCTTACGGGTCCCCGCGGGAGCGGGAATGAGGTGGCGTCGATGCCATCGTATCCACGGCCGGTCGAACACGGAGCGCCGGAGCGCCGCTTTCGCCATTGTCGGCGGAACGTGGCCCACCCTCCATCATGGTGACGGCGTGTTCGGGGAACGCGTTCCGCCGTTCGACTGTACGGGTGCGAACAGAAGACTGCATTCAGGCGAACTCTCCGCGCCCCCCGCGGGGGCACCTCACGCGGCACGGCCGCGGGTCAGGCGCCGCCGGGAAAGAAGATCTTCAGCTCGCGCTCGGCCGACTCGTCGGAGTCGGAGGCATGGATCAGATTCTCCCTGACCACGGTGCCGAAGTCGCCGCGGATGGACCCGGGCGCGGCCGCGATCGGATCGGTCGGCCCCGCCAGCGCGCGCACCCCTTCGACGACCCGCTCGCCCTCGACCACCATCACCACGCTCGGCGCCCCGGACATGAACTCGATCAGCGGCTCGTAGAACGGCCGCCCGACGTGCTCGGCGTAATGCGTCTCCAGCGTGGCCCGGTCCAGGGTGCGCAGCTCGAGCGCGGTGATGGCCCAGCCCGCCTTCCGCTCGATCCGGCCGACGATCTCACCGATCAACCCCCTGGCGACCGCGTCCGGCTTCAGAAGGACAAGGGTGCGCTGGCTCATATCAGGCGGCTCCTCGAAGAACCTCGAAAACCAAGGGAATAAGGGGGCGTGGGACGCCAGGGAGAGATTACCGGTGCGGCGACGGCGGTCAGCGCACGGGTGCCCCGGCGCCGCTTCCCGCCGCGGCGCGGGCCGCCTTGAGCTGGTCGACGACGCGCCCGTAGTGCACCGAGGCCCACCACAGCGCGGCGAACGCGGTGCCGAGCAGGAACATCGCGGGGATGACGAAGCCGCTGGCGACCAGGCCCGCCTGGAGCACCCAGCCGAGCTGCACGCCGCCGGGTCTGCCGACCATGCCGCACAGCAGCAGCGACAGGACCATCGCCGTCCCGCTGACGGCCCACAGCGTGCCGCTCGGCACGTCCGACGTCCGCATCGCGACCAGCCCGGCCAGGCCGATCACGATGAACTCGCCGACCAGCGTGGCGGAGCACAGCGTGCGCATCAGGCGCCCCTCCTCAGCAGCAGCCGGGCCTCGCCCGCCGTGATGACCGAGCCGGTGACCAGCACCCCGGCCCCGCCGTACTCGTGCTCCTCCTCGGCCAGGGCGATCGCCGCGTCGATGGCGTCGTCGAGGCGCGGCTCGACGACGACCCGGTCCTCGCCGAACACCTCGACGGCCACGGCGGCCAGCGCGTCGGCGTCCATGGCGCGATGGCTGGCGTTCCGCGTGATGACGACCTCGCCGATGACCGGCTCGAACGCCTCGAGCAGGCCCCGCACGTCCTTGCCCTCGCTCGCGCCCACCACGCCGATGAGCCTGCTGAAGCCGAACGCCTCGGTGACGGCCGCCGCGGTGGCCCTGGCGCCCGCGGGGTTGTGCGCGGCGTCGAGCAGCACCGTCGGGCTGGTGCGCACCACTTCGAGGCGCGCGGGCGAGGTGACGGAGGCGAACGCCGCCCGCACCACGTCGACGTCGAGCGGGGCCGCGGGTCTGCTCTCGCCCACCCCGAAGAACGCCTCGACCGCGGCGAGCGCCACCGCGGCGTTGTGCGCCATGTGCTCGCCGTACAGCGGCAGGAACACCTCGGAGTACTCGCCGCCGAGCCCGCGCAGCGTCAGCATCTGGCCGCCGACCGCCACCTCGCGGGAGAGCACGCCGAACTCGAGGCCCTCGCGCGCGACCGTCGCGTCCACCTCGACCGCGCGGCGCAGCACCACGGCGGCGGCCTCGACGGTCTGCTGGGCGAGCACCACGCGGGAGTCGGCCTTGATGATCCCGGCCTTCTCGACGGCGATCGCCTCGGGCGTGTCGCCGAGCCGGTCGGTGTGGTCGAGGGCGATGGGGGTGAGGACCGCGACCTGGGCGTCCACGACGTTCGTCGCGTCCCATGTGCCGCCCATGCCGACCTCGACCACGGCGACGTCCACGGGGGCGTCGGCGAACACCGCGTACGCCATGCCCGTGAGCACCTCGAAGAACGACAGGCGGTACCCCTGCTGCTCGTCCACCAGGTCGAGATAGGGCCTGATGTCCTCGTACGCGGCGACGAAGCGGTCGGCGGGGATCGGCGCGCCGTCCACGCTGATGCGCTCGGTGATCGACTGGACGTGCGGGCTGGCGAACCGCCCCGTGCGCAGGTCGAATCCCTCGAGCAGCGCCTCGATCATGCGGGCCGTGCTGGTCTTGCCGTTCGTCCCTGTGATGTGGATCGCGGGGTAGGAACGCTGCGGCTGGCCCAGCACGTCCATCAGGGCCTCGATGCGGACCACCGAGGGGTCGAGCTTGGTCTCGGGCCAGCGCTTGGCCAGCTCGGCCTCCACCTCGCGCAGCGCGCGGTCGGTCTCGGGGTCGTCGGGCCTGGCCGGCAGGTCCGACGACCGCGCGGGCCCCGCCTGGGTACGCAGGGTGCGGCTGCCCGCCTCGATCACGGCGAGATCGGGGTCGCGGTCGCTCTCCGCGGCGACGATCTCCTCGAAGGGATCGCCGGGGTCGGGGGCGCCGGGTGCCGTCTGCTCACTCACACGGCCAGTCTACGGACGCCCCCTGACACCGCTACGGGAGCCTGGCCAGCTGCGCCGTGATCCGCTCGATGTCGGCCCGCGCGGTCTCCTGGCGGGTCCTGATCTTCGCCACGACGTGGTCGGGCGCCTTGGCGACGAAGCTGTCGTTCCCGAGCTTGGCGCCGGTCTGGGCCAGCTCCTTCTCGGCGGCTGCCAGGTCCTTGGTCAGCCGCTTGCGCTCCGCCTCGTAGTCGATGGCGCCCGAGAGGTCGAGCGCGACCGTCGCGCCGCCGACGGGCAGCGTGGCCGTTGCGGAGAAGCCCTCGCCCGGCGCGGTGAGGCGCAGCAGGGCGCGAACGGCCTCCTCGTGCGCCGCCAGGCCGCTGCCCGACAGGTCGAGCGAGGCGGGGACCCGCTGGCCCGGCTGGAGGCCCTGGTCGGCGCGGAACCTGCGGACCTCGGTGACCAGCTGCTTGACGGCCTCGATCTCCCGCTCGGCGTCGGCGTCGCGGAAGCCCGGGTCGGTGGGCCACGCGGCGACGACGACGGACTCGCCGCCCGTGAGCGTCGTCCACAGCTCATCGGTGACAAAAGGGACGACCGGGTGCAGCAGGCGCAGCGTCGTGTCGAGGACCTCGCCGAGGACCCTGCGGGCCGCGTCGGCGGGCGGCCCGCCCGCGGCGAACGTCGTCTTGCTCAGCTCGACGTACCAGTCGAAGACCTCGTCCCACGCGAAGTGGAAGAGCGCGTCGCTCAGCTTGGCGAACTGGTAGTCCTCGTAGTAGGCGTCGACCTCGGCGACCACCGCGCCGAGCCGGGAGAGGATCCAACGGTCGGCCGGGGACAGCTCGTCGGCGGACGGCAGAGGGCCTTCGACGGTCGCGCCGTTGAGCAGGGCGAAGCGGGTGGCGTTCCAGATCTTGTTCGCGAAGTTCCGGGAGGCCTGGACCCAGTCCTCGCCGATCGGGACGTCGACGCCGGGGTTGGCGCCACGGGCCAGCGTGAAACGGACCGCGTCGGAGCCGTAGGTGTCCATCCAGTCGAGCGGATCGACCGCGTTCCCGAAGGACTTGGACATCTTCTTGCCGAACTGGTCGCGGACCATGCCGTGCAGCGCGACCGTGCGGAACGGGGGGACGCCGTCCATCGCGTAGGTGCCGAACATCATCATCCTGACGACCCAGAAGAAGAGGATGTCGTACCCGGTGACCAGCGTGGAGTTGGGGTAGAACGTCGCGAGGCTCTCGGTCTTCTCCGGCCAGCCCAGCGTGGAGAACGGCCACAGCGCCGAGGAGAACCACGTGTCGAGGACGTCGGTCTCCTGGTGCCAGCCCTCACCCGAGGGCGGCTCCTCGTCGGGGCCGACGCACACGGTCTCGCCATCGGGCCCGTGCCAGACGGGGATGCGGTGGCCCCACCACAGCTGGCGCGAGATGCACCAGTCGTGCATGTGGTCGACCCACTCGAAGTACCGCGACGCCATGTCCTTGGGGTGGATGGTGACGCGGCCCTCGCGGACCGCGTCGCCCGCCGCCCTGGCCAGCGGGTCGACCTTGACCCACCACTGCATGGAGAGCCGGGGCTCGACGGTGGTCTTGCAGCGCGAGCAGTGGCCCACGGAGTGCCGGTAGGGGCGCTTCTCGTCGACGACGCGCCCCTCGGCGCGCAGCGCGCCCACGATGGCGGAGCGCGCCTCCAGGCGGTCAAGTCCCAGGAACGGCCCATGGACCGTGATCGCCGCGTGCTCGTCCATGATCGTGAGCTGCGGCAGCCCGTGACGGCGGCCGATCTCGAAGTCGTTGGGGTCGTGGGCCGGGGTGACCTTGACCGCGCCCGTGCCGAACTCCGGGTCGACGTGCGGGTCGGCGACGACCGGGATCGTGCGGTCGGTCAGCGGCAGCTTGATCTCGCGGCCGACCAGGTGCGCGTAACGGGGGTCGTCGGGGTGGACCGCGACGGCGGTGTCGCCCAGCATCGTCTCGGCCCGGGTCGTCGCGACGACGAGCGAGTCCTCGCCGTCGCCGTACCGGATGGAGACCAGCTCGCCGTCGTCCTCCTGGTACTCGACCTCGATGTCGGAGATGGCGGTCAGGCAGCGCGGACACCAGTTGATGATGCGCTCGGCGCGGTAGATCAGGCCGTCGTCGTGCAGCCGTTTGAAGATCGTGCGGACGGCGCGCGAGAGGCCCTCGTCCATCGTGAAGCGCTCACGCGACCAGTCGACGCCGTCGCCGAGGCGCCGCATCTGCCCCGAGATCTGGCCGCCCGAGTCGGCCTTCCAGCGCCAGACCCGCTCGACGAACGCCTCGCGGCCCAGGTCGTGCCGGGACTTGCCCTCCTTGGCGAGCTCGCGCTCCACGACGTTCTGCGTGGCGATGCCCGCGTGGTCCATGCCGGGCTGCCACAGCGTCTCGTACCCCTGCATGCGCTTGCGGCGCGTGAGGGCGTCGATCAGCGTGTGCTCGAAGGCGTGGCCGAGGTGCAGGCTGCCCGTGACGTTCGGCGGGGGGATGACGATCGTGTACGGCTCTTTGTCGCTTTTCGCGTGCGCCGCGAAATACCCGCGCTCCACCCAGCGCTCGTACAGCTTCCCCTCTACATCGGCCGGCGTGTACTGCGTCGGCAGATCGGCGGGGGCGCTTGCGGGCCCGGTCGTGCCGGGCGGCTGGGTGTTCTGGGTCACGGCGCAAGTCTACGAGGCGGGATGTCTCAACTTCGAATCGGATTCCGCACGGTCGGCTTTGACGCGTTCCCCCGGCGCCACGAGGATCGGCGGGCCACATGGCCTCAGCATTCCCAGGGGGAACCTTCCATGAGTCATCAGCAGCCCGGCCCCTACGGCCCCCCGCCGCCAGGACCGCCGCCGGGACCGCCGCCGGGACCGCCGCCGCCCGGGGCATACCCGGGGCAGCCGCCCTACGGCCCGCCCGGCGGCCACCCGCCCGCGCGGAAGAAGAACGGCCCGCTCGTCATCGGCGTGCTGGTCGCGGTGGCCGTGGTCGGCGGCGGCCTCTTCCTCACCCTCGGCGGGGACGACGACGGCGGCGTCTCGGACGACGGCAAGAAGTACGTCCTGACCGCGCCCGAGACCATCGCCGACCTGTCCTTCATGGTCGAGATCCCGGAGGCGTTCTCGGAGTCGGACGCCTCGGACCTGGGCGTCGAGCGCGAGGGCGAGGCGGGCGGGATGTACCGCTCCGCGGGCCCGACCGAGCCAGGCGTCGTCGGGGGCATCCAGTACGCGGGGATGTACGGCACGGTCGATGCCCCCGAGGAGGCGGTGGACCTCTTCTTCTCCTCGGGGGCGGGCACGTTCACCGAGGGCGGCACGACACAACTGACCGGGAGCGTCGAGTCGGTGTCGCCCGAAGGGCTCGACAACGCCGTCATGAAGTGCCAGCTGCTCGAGGTCGTCGAGCCCGTGCCCGGCTACACGTCGACGGCTCCGCTGTGCGCGTGGGCGGACTTCGACACGTTCGCGTTCGTGCTGGTCGACCGGAACACCGGCGGCGAGAGCGACCAGGTCGAGGAGGGCCTGTCCATCGACGCGGGCGCCGACTTCGCCGCCCAGGTGCGCGAGGCGGTGCTCCAGGAGGTGCCGGGCGGCGACTCGGGCGGCGAGCGCCAACTCCCCGGTGGGGAGGGCGACTCGGGGGACTCCGGCGGGAGCTCGGACGACGGCGTCGTCGAACTCCCGTGGGGCGAGAACGACTCGGGTGGCTCGGGCAGCTACGAGGAGGAGCTCCCCGACATCGAGATCCCCGGGCCGAGCCTCGACCAGGGCGGCGCGTCGGGCGAGGTCTTCGGCTGACCGCGAACCGGCCGCGAACCGGCCGCAAACCCCGTACGGGCCCCGGGAGATGCTCCGCGTGACGGGCCCCGAGGAGCAGAACGGGCGTGCCGCGTGAATGTACAGCGAGGCATCTCGTCGGACAGGATGTGCGCAGTAGTGCGTATATCCAGGTTCCTCGAGGGGGAGCATCATGAGTTACAACCAGCCGGGCCCCTACGGCCAGCAACCTGGCCAGCCCGGCCCGTACGGGGCGCAGCCGCCGCAGGGTCCGCCACCCGGCGGCGGAAGCCCGTACGGCCAGGGCGGGGCACCGGGCTCCCCGGGCTATGGCTTCCCGCAGCAGCAGCCGGGCCCGCCCGCGCCGCCGCAGGGCGCGCCCTACGGTCAGCCGCAGGCGCCCGGCCCCTACGGCCAGCAGCCGCCGCCTGGCCAGTACCCGCCGCAGGGGCAGTACCCGCCGCCGGGCCAGGGCGGCTACCCAGGCGGCCCGCCCCCGCCAGGCCCCGCCAAGAACAGGACGCCGCTCATCGTCGTCGCGGTCGTCGCCGCACTCGCCGTGGTCGGCGGTGGGGCGTTCTTCCTGCTGAGCGGTGACGACGGCGGCGCCACCGGCGCCCCGAGCGACGACGGCACGGCGTACACGCTCGCCCTGCCGGACTCCAGCGGCGAGTTCACGCGCGACGGGGATCTCGGTGGCATGGACCTGCCCTCCGACGAGGAGCAGGCGGAGCTCGGCCTGTCCGAGATGGAGGGCGACAGCGCGGCCTTCGCGAACGTCGCCCTGAGCGACGACATCCCCGAGCCCGGCGGCATCATCGCCATGGTCGGCGGCATGTGGGGCGACGTCCCCGACCCCGAGGCGGGCGTCGACGCCCTCTTCGGCCTGGCCACCGAGGAGGCCAACGCCGAGGACAGCGAGATCCGGCTCGAGGGCGAGCCGTCCGACTTCTCGAACGACGACGCGTACCTGAAGTGCCAGATCGGGCGCGGCGCCGAGGATGACCCGTCGCTTGGCTACCCCGTGCAGGCCACGATCTGCGCGTGGGCCGACTACAGCACGATGGGCATCGTGCTGTTCCAGAGCACCCCGGAGTTTCCCGCGGACTTCGACCCGACCACGGCGACCGAGATGCCCGAGATGGACTCCCCCGAGCCGCCGAGCCTGGCGGACGCCGCCGAGATCACCCGGCAGTTCCGCGCGGACTCCGTGGTGGAGGTCGGCTGAGTGGTGGAGGTCGGCTGACCCCGCCGCCGCTCGGGCGTGGACAAGGGCCCTGACCGCCTCGTCGAGGTGGTCAGGGCCCTTGTCCGTGGGTCAATCCATGGGGGCCGGCGCGGGCTCAGGCGGTCTTCTCGTGCGGCGGCGCGGTGGTGCCGCGCTGCTGCTTGGTCAGCCGGGAGCGGGGGACCAGCGTGGGGTTCACGTTGGAGCGCACGACGTCCTCCGTGATCAGCACCTGGCCGACGTCCTGGCGCGATGGCACCTCGTACATCACCGACATCAGGACCTCCTCCATGATCGCGCGGAGGCCGCGGGCGCCCGTGCCGCGCAGGATCGCCTGGTCGGCGATGGCCTCGAGGGCGGGGAGGTTGAACTCGAGCTCGACGCCGTCCAGCTCGAAGAGCCGCTGGTACTGCTTGACCAGGGCGTTCCTCGGCTCGATCAGGATGCGGAGCAGCGCCTCCTGGTCGAGGTTGTGCACGGACGTGATGATCGGCAGGCGGCCGATGAACTCGGGGATCATGCCGTACTTGACCAGGTCCTCGGGGAGGGCGTCGGTCAGCAGCTGGGCGGAGTCGCGGTCGCGCTTGGACCGCAGGTCCGCGCCGAAGCCGATGCCGCGGGCGCCCGAGCGGGCCCTGATGATGTCGTCGAGCCCAGCGAAGGCGCCGCCCACGATGAAGAGAACGTTCGAGGTGTCGATCTGGAGGAACTCCTGGTGCGGGTGCTTGCGCCCGCCCTGCGGCGGCACCGCGGCCGTGGTGCCCTCCAGGATCTTCAGCAGCGCCTGCTGAACGCCCTCGCCCGAGACATCGCGCGTGATCGAGGGGTTCTCGCTCTTGCGGGCGACCTTGTCGATCTCGTCGATGTAGATGATCCCCTGCTCGGCCTTCTTGATGTCGTAATCGGCGGCCTGGATGAGCTTGAGCAGAATGTTCTCGACGTCCTCGCCCACGTATCCCGCCTCGGTGAGGGCGGTCGCATCGGTGATCGCGAACGGGACGTTCAGCATGCGGGCGAGCGTCTGGGCCAGCAGCGTCTTCCCCGAGCCCGTGGGGCCGAGGAGCAGGATGTTGGACTTGCCGACCTCGATCTCCTCGTCACGGGACTGGCCGGTGTCCACCTCGCTGGCGCGCACGCGCTTGTAGTGGTTGTACACGGCGACGGAGAGCGCCTTCTTGGCGTCCTCCTGGCCGACCACATAGCTCTCGAGGAAGTCGTAGATCTCGCGCGGCTTCGGGAGCTCGCTGAGATCCGAGTCGGGCGACTCGGCCAGCTCCTCCTCGATGATCTCGTTGCAGAGATCGATGCACTCGTCGCAGATATAGACCCCCGGGCCTGCGATGAGCTTCTTCACCTGCTTCTGGCTCTTTCCGCAGAACGAGCACTTGAGCAGATCGCCGCCATCACCGATGCGTGGTGCCACGAGGTGCTTCCCCTTCGCCTGCGCACCGCCGGGAGACGGTGCACTGATGCCTTCTGAAGACGACGGTACCTTGTCGCCGGGGCGCAGTGGCCCCCCTTGACGGGAATCCCCCTCCACGGGGCCTTCCCGCCAAAAGGGGGTGGGCCGGTCGTCCTCTTGCGTTGTCGTGTGCCGTGATGCTGTGCGCGGGCCTGTTCAGGCCGATTCAGTCGGCCGTCGAGGTGCGCGTGGTCACGATCTGGTCGATCAGACCGTATGCCACCGCGTCCTCGGCGGTGAGAATCTTGTCACGCTCGATGTCGTCGCTGATCTGCTCGATCGGGCGCGTGGAGTGCTTCGCCAGCATCTCCTCGAGCTGGGTGCGCATGCGCTGCACCTCGCGGGCGGCGATCTCCAGGTCCGAGACCTGGCCGCGGCCCGTCTCGGTGTACGGCTGGTGGATCAGCACCCTGGCGTTCGGCAGCGCCATGCGCTTGCCCCGGGTGCCCGCCGCGAGCAGCACGGCCGCGGCGGAGGCCGCCTGGCCCATGCAGACCGTCTGGATGTCCGGCTTGACGAACTCCATCGTGTCGTAGATCGCGGTGAGCGCGGTGAACGAGCCGCCCGGGCTGTTGATGTAGATCTGGATGTCGCGGTCCGGGTCCATCGACTCGAGGCAGAGCAGCTGCGCCATCACGTCGTTGGCCGACGCGTCGTCGATCTGCACGCCGAGGAAGATCACGCGCTCCTCGAAGAGCTTGGCGTACGGGTCGTACTCGCGCACGCCCTGTGACGTCCGCTCGACGAAGCGTGGGATGACATAGCGGGACTCGGCGGGGAGACGGTCGTAGAGGGCGGAGCCTGGAAAGGAGTTCATGGGGTTTCTGTACCGCCTTGGGTAGGGAGGGCGTCCGAACGAGGGCTTGGGGCCTGGCGCGCGGCTCAGGCGCCCGTGCCGCCACCGCCCGCGACATCCGCGGCGCTGTTGATGACCTGGTCGAGCAGGCCGTAGTCCCTGGCCTCCTCGGCGGAGAACCAGCGGTCCCTGTCGGCGTCCCGCTCCCACTGCTCGATGCTGACGCCCGAGTGCTGGGCCGAGAGCTTGGCCATCTTCGCCTTGGTGCGCAGCAGCTGCTCCGCGTGGATCTTGATGTCCGAGGCGGAGCCCGCGAGGCCCGCGGAGGGCTGGTGGATCAGCACCTCGGCGTTCGGCAGGGCGTAGCGCTTGCCCGCGGCGCCCGCGGTCAGCAGGAACTGGCCCATCGAGGCGGCCAGGCCCATGGCGATCGTCACCACGTCGTTCTTGATGTACTGCATGGTGTCGTAAATGGCCATGCCCGCGGTGATGGAGCCGCCGGGGCTGTTGATGTACAGCCAGATGTCCTTGTCAGGGTCGGCCGCGAGGAGCAGCAGCTGGGCGGTGATCCGGTTGGCGATGTCGTCGTCCACCGGCTGCCCGAGGAAGATGATCCGCTCGTTGAGCAGCCGGTTGTAGACCTGATCGCCGAGGCTGCCGTTCGTCGGCTCCGCCATGGCGGAGGGCATCAAGAGCGTCACGTATCCACCTGCTCATTTCCGGACGGCCAGGCAGTCGCCCGGCCGTCACTTGGCATCTGCGTTGTATCTACGGACCCTAACGCGCGGTGCCGATCGACCCATCCCGACCTGGGAACTGTTCGCTGTCAGCGCAGGGTGTCAGGCGCGGGTGTCCGCGTCGCCCGCTTCGGCGTCCCCGGTCGAGGCGCTCTCGGCGGCCTCGACCGTCCCGGTCTCCGCCACGGCCTCCGCCGCGTCCTCCGTCACGTCCTCGTCGTCGTCGAGGTGGACCGTCTCGCCGTTGGAGTCGGTCACCGTGACGTGCTCGACCACGACCGCGAGGGCCTTGCCGCGGCTGACCTCGCCGACCAGCATCGGCACCTGGCCGCCCTCGACGACCGCCTTGGCGAACTGGTCGGGGCTCATGCCCGAGGACTGCGCCCTGCGCATGAGGTGCTCGGTGAGCTCCTCCTGGCTGACATTGAGCTTCTCGACCTTGGCGATCTCGTCCAGCACGAACTGGGTGCGGATCCCCTTCTCGGCCTGCTCGCGCAGCTCGGCCTCGAACTCCTCGCGCGTCTTCTCCTGGAGGGAGAGGTAGGCGTCGAGGTCCATGCCGAGCTGGGCGAGCTGGTGGTGCTCGAGGTTGTGCGTGCGGGTCTCGATCTCGTCGGCGAGCAGCTTCTGCGGGATCGGGACCTCGACCAGCTCGAGAAGGGCGTCGAGCACCTTCTCCTGGGCCTCGGTGGCCTGCTGGTACTTGCGCTCGTCGACCAGCCTGCGGCGGCTGTCGTCGCGCAGCTCGTCGAGCGTGTCGAACTGGCTGGCCAGCTGGGCGAAGTCGTCGTCGAGCTCGGGCAGCTCGCGCGAGGAGACCGACTCGACGGTGACCGTGACCTCGGCCTCGCGCCCGGCGGCCGAGCCGCCCTTGAGCTCGCTGGTGAACGTCGCGGTGCCGCCCGCCTCGAGCCCGGTGACGGCCTCGTCGAGGCCTTCGAGCATCTGGCCCGAGCCGATCGTGTAGCTGACCCCCGAGGCGACGCCGTCGTCGAGGATCTCGCCGTCGACGCGGGCCTCGAGGTCGATCTTGACGACATCGCCCTCGGCGGCGGCGCGCTCGACGGCCGTGGTGGTGGCGAAGCGCTCGCGCAGCCGCTCGACGGCGGAGTCCACGTCCTCGTCGGCGACCTCGGCCGCGTCGACGGTGACCTCGATGCCCGTGTAGTCGGGGATCTCGATCTCGGGGCGGATGTCGACCTCGGCGGTGAACGTCAGCAGCTCGTTGTCCTTCAGCTCCTTGATGTCCACGTCGGGCTGGCCGAGGGGGTTGATCTCGCCCTCGGAGACCGCCTCGCTGTAGAACTTGGGAAGCGCGTCGTTGACCGCCTCCTCGAGGACCGCCCCGCGGCCGAAGCGCTGGTCGATGATGCGGGCCGGGATCTTGCCCCTGCGGAAGCCGGGCACCTGCACCTGCTGGTTGATCTTCCGGTACGCCGCGTCGAGGCTGGGCTTGAGCTCCTCGAAGGGCACCTCGACAGTGAGCCGAACCCGGGTGGGGTTCAGGGTCTCCACGGCGCTCTTCACGGTCGGTCTCCTTGGGGCTGACATCAAGAGGTCGGGCACGGGTCCTGGCGGCCCGACTCGTCGCGCGGGCACGCCTCAGGCGCGCGAGTTATTCATAGTACGTGGTCGGGGTGGCCGGATTCGAACCGACGGCCTTCCGCTCCCAAAGCGGACGCGCTGCCAAGCTGCGCCACACCCCGCTGACGGCTCACGACGCGACACGTAGCGTACAGGCCCGCACGCGGTCGGGTTCGCCGGGGACCGGCGGAGGCGGGCGATGGGGCGCCCGCCGCTGCTACGATGCTCACCGTCGCGGGCGTAGCTCAATGGTAGAGCCCTGGTCTTCCAAACCAGCTACGCGGGTTCGATTCCCGTCGCCCGCTCGGTTCTTGGCCCGGCGCCCTCGTCGTCTCACCGCGGGGAGCCGGGCCTTCGTCTACTCGCCGCCCGAGTCGTTGATCGAGTCGTCGACGTTGTCCACGGCGTCGGTGACACCGTTGAGGAAGTCCTCTATGGGGTCGGCCGCTCCGGTGGAGGCGAGGGAGAAGCCGAAGAGGATCGCCACGATGGCCGGTCCCCACTTGATGACCCCGCCGCGGATCATGAAGAACATGATCACGCCGAACAGCAGGGCCAGAGAGAACGAGATAACCACAACTGATCACACCTTCGGAAGCTTCGCCTCTGCTCGTCCGGGGGCTTGACCACGGCCGCCGCACCCCCGCAGGCACCATCGTGCCATCAACACGACGGCGCGTGGAGGGCGGTGACGCACCGTTCACCTTCGGCCTCGGGCCGGGTCCCGACCTAGGTACCGATGTTGAACGTTACCGTCCCGTGATGCATGAGGTGCCCGGTCACGGGGAATTCGAGGGGCCCACACACGAGCGGCACACTTCCGGTGCGGGAAATCCCGGCGCGCCGATTACCCGGCGGGGCTCATGTGAGCGATGGGCGGGTGGAGTTGGGCGATACGACCCATATAAGCCGGTCACTTCACGGCATTTCGGGCGCTCGGGCGATCCATGCCGCCATGACCCGCCGTCGCGCGAGGTGGCGCGCGATTTCGGCCACGCGATTTCCGTGAGGGGTGTCACGAGGATTTACCGGTCACGGGGAAAAGCGCTAGCGTGTGGACGATGTTGCACGTCCGTAATCAACGAGCCTCCCTGCCCGCGGTCCGGGCGACGGCGGCTGACCCCCCACCGTCAGTCACGGACGATCCGCCGCGGGTGAAGCCGCGCGACCCCTTCTTCGACAACGCGAAGTACCTGGCGATCCTGCTCGTCGCCATGGGGCACGCCTGGACACCGCTGCGCGACGACTCCAGGGCCGCGTCGGCGCTCTACGTCTTCGTCTACACGTTTCATATGCCCGCGTTCATCCTGCTCGCGGGGTATTTCTCCCGGTCGTTCACCGGGCGGCCCGACCAGCTGCGGCGGCTGATCGCCGGGATCCTGGTGCCGTTCCTGGTGTTCGACACGCTGTATGTCCTCTTCAAGCGCTGGGGCGACAACGACCCCGACTACCCCATCAGCCTGCTCGACCCGTACTACGTCACATGGTTCCTGATCGCGCTGTTCATCTGGCGGCTGACCGCGCCGGTGTGGAAGCTCATCAGGTGGCCGCTGCCGGTGGCGCTGGTGATCGCCGCGCTCGCCGCCGTGTCCCCGCACCTGGGGAACGACCTCAACATCCAGCGCGTGCTCCAGTTCCTGCCGTTCTTCGTGCTCGGACTGCTCGCGCGGCGCGAGCACTTCGCGTGGGCGCGGCGGCGCGAGGTGCGGCTGGCGTCCGTGCCGGTGGTGGCGGCCGCGCTCGCCATGGCGTACTGGGCGGCGCCGCGCATGGAGCACGGCTGGTTCTATCGCACGCACAGCGCCCAGGAGTTGGGGCAGCCGTGGTCGGTCGGCGTGGTGATGAGCCTGGCGCTCTTCGGCTGCGGCCTGGTGCTGACGGTGTGCTTCCTGGCGTGGGTGCCGAAGGGGCGCACCTGGTTCACCGTGCTGGGCGCCGGGACGGTGTACGGGTATCTGCTGCACGGCTTCGTGGCCAAGGGCTCGCGCTGGTGGGACTGGTACGAGGCCCCGTGGGTCGCCACCCCCGGCGGGGTCGTGGCGGTGACCGTGATCGGCGCCGTGGTGATCACCGTGCTGTGCACGCCGCCGGTGCGCCTGGCGTTCCGCTTCCTGGTGGAGCCTTCGATGGGCTGGGCGTTCAGGCGCGAGGAGCGGGAGACGCACGAGACGCGCGAGGCGCCGGAGGGGCGCGAGGCGCGGGAGCGGAGCGCCTCGGGGCAGCGGCCCGTCAGACCTTGACGCCGTGCCGGGCGAGATAGGCGACCGGGTCGACGTCACTGCCGTAGTTCTCGCCCGCCCTGACCTCGAAGTGCAGGTGCGGCCCCGTGCTGCGGCCCGTGTTGCCGCTCTCCCCCACCTGGGTCCCGCCCGAGACCTGCTGGCCCACGCGGACGGTGACCACGGAGAGGTGCGCGTAGAGGGTGTAGTAGCCGTCGGTCATCTTGATGATGACGGCGTTCCCGTAGTCGCCCGCGTCCCCGGCGAGCACGACGGTGCCCGGGCCGACGGATCTGACGGTGGTGCCCGTGGGCGCGGCCCAGTCGACGCCCGTGTGGTACCCGGCCGCCCAGCCGCCGGGGATGCCGTACGCGGCCGAGACGGGGTAGCCGCTGACCGGGGCCGTCCACTCGTCCGCGGCGAACAGGCCCCAGAACGGGTCGCGCGGGACGACGGGCCCGATCGGGCCTACGGGCCCCAGGGGGCCGAGGGATTCGAGCGACGCGAGCGGCAGGTCGTAGAGGCCGCTGCCGAACGGCTCGGGGCCGAAAGGGCCTGGCGCCTCCGCCCCCTGGCTGACGGCCTGTACGGTCCAGGGGCCCGTTATCACCAGGGCGCCGAGCAGGGTGCAGCCGACGGCGCGGCGGCTCAGGCGTCTGCCGGTCGGGCGCTGACGGCGGCTCATGGCGCGTTGAAGCCCGCTCAGGGCGCGGTGGCGCGCGGGGCGCGCGTGCGGTGTGACGGGAGGTGCGGCAGGGGGTGTGGCGCGGGGTGTGGCGGGGGCATCGGTCATGGCTCCGAGCCAACGGCAGCGCGCCGCGCGGCGCATCAGGGCGGGCGGGTGGGCCGCCGCCGATCGGCGGACACGGGGGCGCCCGCACCGTGTGTGATCGGCCCAGCTCATGACGGCCTGCCGTGCCGTCAGGTGGCGCGCGGGGCAATCCGCCCCGCCGGGTGATCACTCAACGGCCGATCACTCGCGGCTGATCAGCAGGAGGGCGCGGTCGTCGTTGACGTCCTTGGCGACGGCCTCGATCAGGTGCCACGCGGCGCCGCGGAAGCCGGTGGTCACATAGCGGTCGGCCTCGCCGGTGAGGCGGTCGATGCCCTCGGACAGGTCGCGGTCGGAGCGCTCGACGAGCCCGTCGGTGAACAGCATGAGCACGTCGCCGCGGCGCAGCGTGCCCTTCGCCGGGTGGAACTCCGCGCCGTCGTAGACCCCGAGGAGCGGGCCCTCGGCGGCGATCTCGTGCCAGCGGCCCGTCCCGGCGTTGAGCTGGACGCCCGGCAGGTGTCCCGCGGATATCAGCTCGTAGTCGCCGGTGTCGAGGTCGAGCACCAGGTGGATGGAGGTCGCGAAGCCCTCGTCCCAGCTCTGGCGCAGCAGGTAGCCGTTGGCCGCGGGCAGGAACTGGTGCGGCGGCAGCGAGCCGAGCAGCCCGCCGAACGCGCCCGAGAGCAGGAGCGAGCGCGAGGCCGCGTCCATGCCCTTGCCCGAGACATCGGTGAGGACGACCTCGAGGCTGCGGCCCTCGGGCCCGGTGCGGGCGGCGACGACGAAGTCGCCGGAGAACGACTGGCCGCCCGCGGGGCGCAGCGACATCTCGCGGTGCCAGCCCTTGGGCAGCTGCGGCAGGGCGCTCTGGGCGCGGATCCGCTCGCGCAGGTCGAACAGCATCGTGCCGCCGCGCCGCCACGGCACGCCGACGCGGCTGCGGAACTGGGCGATGAGCAGGCCGATCAGCGCCACGGCGGCCACCACGAGGATCGACCCGGGGCGCACGGGGTCGGGGCTGACGTCCCGCGCCTCGATGAGCGCGGTCTCGAGCACCAGCGCGGTGGCGGCGATGGCGTAGAGCCCGAGGAGGCTGGCGGGCCGCAGCAGCAGGCCGCCCGCGACCAGGGGCAGCACGAGCGCCTCGGGCGGGCACCAGGCGGGCCAGACGACGGTGGCGCCGGTGAAGACGGGGACGGTCAGGAAGAGGGCGAGGAAGGCGAGCCACTCGGAGCCGCCGCCCCTGAAGTAGTCGACGGCGGAACGGCGCAGGCCCGTGCGCAGGCGGTGGACCGTCTTGTGGGCCCTCTCCCGCCTGGCCCTCAGGGTTGCCGTCCTACTGCCGCGTGCCATGACCTGCGACCTTATCCACCCGTTCGGCGCCACGTCGAACCCCGGGCTCCGGAAGGGCCGCGCCCTGGCCGCCCGCGTGGAAACCGCCTCGCCCCGCGTCGCGCGCCCTGGTAGGCATGGGCGCATGACGACGGAGCTGCGGACGGTGTCCAAGGACGAGCTCGACGCGTGGTACACGGCGCTGGAGTGGGCGTTCGGCGGGCTGAAGGAGTCGGCCGACGAACGCCGCCTGTGGCACGAGCTGGTCGACCTGGACCGTTCGCTCGGGGTGTGGGACGGGGACCGGGTGGTGGGCTCGCTCGGGACGTTCGCCCTGGGGGTGTCGGTGCCCGGCGGGGCCGTGGTGCCCGCGGCGGGGATCACGATGGTGCACGTCGCCTCGACGCACCGGCGGCGCGGGCTGCTGCGCCGGATGATGCGGCGGGCCCTCGACGACTACCGCGAGGCGGGCGAGCCGCTCGCGCTGCTGACCGCGTCGGAGCCGGACATCTACGGCCGCTTCGGCTTCGGGGCGGCGACGCGGCGGCTGTCCGCGACGGTCGACAGCACGCGGGTGCGGGTGAACGCGCCCGCGGGGACCGACGACATCGCCCTGTCCGTGGCGGACCCGGTGGCGGCGGCGCCGCGCTGCGAGGAGCTGTACGCGCGGCTCGTGCCGCGGCGGCCCGGGATGCTGGAGCGGCGCCCCGGCTGGGAGCGGCTGCCGCTGCTCGACCCGCCGGGGGAGCGCGAGGGGGCGTCCGCGCGCCGGTGTCTGCTGGCCGAGCGCGACGGCGAGCTGGTGGGCTACGCGCGCTTCGCCCTCAGGCCGGCGTTCAGGGCGGCCGGGCCCGAAGGAGCGGTCGTGGTGCACGATCTCGAGGCGGCCACGCCCGCGGCGTACGCGGCGCTGCTGCGGCAGCTGATGGAGATGGACCTGATGAGCACGGTCGTGCTGCGCGACCTGCCGGTGGACGCCCCGCTGCTGCACCTGGTGTCCGATGTGCGCCGGTGCGACCTGCGGCTCCAGGACCGGCTGTACGCGCGGCCCTTGGACGTCGGGGCGGCGCTGGCCGCGCGCTCCTACGCGACCGAGCTCGATGTGGTCATCGACGTCGCCGACGACGTCTGCCCGGGGAACACCGGGCGCTGGCGGCTGTCCGGCGGGCCCGGCGGCGCGGTGTGCGCCCGCACCGGGGACGCGGCGGATCTTGCGCTTCCGGTGCGGGTCCTCGGCGCGGCTTGTCTCGGGGGCGCGTCGCTCACCGCGCTGGCCGGGGCGGGGCTGGTCGTCGAGGAGCGCGCGGGCGCGCTCGCGGCGGCGAGCGTGGCGTTCACCAGCCCTGTCGCGCCCTGGCTCCCCCATACGTTCTGACGGCACAGGCCCACCCTCCTGGTGTCGTGAAGGCCGAGAATACGGCCCCGCACCGACACCCGGGAGGCTCTTGACCGGACCGGTGGCGAGGGCCGGAACGGGGGTGACCCCGGTGGTGGGAGGGGTCACCGCGGCTGGCACACGGGGCACCAGAACAGGTTCCTGGCGGCGAGCACCGCGGTGCGCACGGGCGTTCCGCACACGTGGCAGGGCGCACCGGCGCGGCGGTAGACGTAGACCTCGCCGCCGTGCTCGTCCTGGCGCGGTGGGCGGCCCATGGCCTCGGGGGTGTGCTCGGGGCGCACGGTGTCGATGCGCCCGGCGCGCACGCCCTCGCGCATGAGCGCGACCAGATCGTCCCAGATGCCGTCCCACTCGCGGCGCGTGAGGCCGCGGCCAGGGCGGTGGGGGTCGATGCCGCGGCGGAAGAGGACCTCGGCGCGGTAGATGTTCCCCGGCCCCGCGATGACGCGCTGGTCGAGCAGCAGCTCGGCGATGGCGACGCGGCGGCCCGTGACGCGGGGCCAGGCACGTTCGGCGTCCTGGCCCGGCTCGCCCGCGCGCAGCGGGTCGGGGCCGAGGCGGTCGGTGACGGCGCGCTTCTCGGCGTCGGTGACGAGCGCGCAGCGCGCGGGCCCGCGCAGGTCGGCCCAGTGCTCGGCGGTGGCGAGGCGGAGCCTGACCTGGCCGACGGGGGCGGGGGCCGGGCCATCGCCGAACGCGACCTTGCCGTAGAGGCCCAGGTGCACATGGACCCAGCCGACGCCCGTGAAGCCGAGGAAGAGGTGCTTGCCGTGCGCCTCGGCGGCGATGAGGGGCTGGCCGTCGACGAGGGCGGCGCCGTCGGCGAACTTGCCCTGGGGGGAACGGGCTCGCACCGGGTCGCCGCCGCCGAAGCGTTCGCCGTATGCCGCGGCGAGCCGGTGGATGGTGTGGCCTTCCGGCACGGGCGCTCAGTCCAGCTCGGGGGCGGGGGGGATGGTGCCGTCGGCCTCGTAGCCCGTGAGCATGGCGATGCGGCGGCTGTGGCGCTCCTCGCCGGTGAACTCCGTTGCCAGGAACACCGCGACATACGACGTGGCCTCGTCGGTGGTGTGCATGCGGGCGCCGAGGCTCAGGAGGTTGGCGTCGTTGTGCAGGCGCGCGAGGCGGGCGGTCTCCTCGCTCCAGGCGAGCGCGCAGCGGGCTCCTGGCACCTTGTTGGCGGCGATGGCCTCGCCGTTGCCCGAGCCGCCGATCACGATGCCGAGCGATCCGGGGTCGGCCACGGCGCGCTCGGCGGTGCGCAGGCAGTACGGGGGGTAGTCGTCGGCGGCGTCGTAGTGGTGGGGGCCGCAGTCGACCGGCTCGTGGCCATGGCCCTTCAGCCAGTCGGTCAGATGGCTCTTGAGTTCGTAACCGGCGTGGTCGGAGCCGAGGTAGACGCGCATGGGTCGAGTCTGGCACGGCCGGGGAGAGCGCCGTTCGGCGGTCTCCCCGACACGGTGTCAGCGCTCATCGTCAGCGCTCGTCGTCAGCGCTCGTCGTCGGGGCGGACCAGGCGCCAGGCGAGCGGCAGGGCGCCCATCGCGAGGGCCGCCTTGAGCGCGTCGCCGATGAGGAACGGCGTCAGCCCCGCGTCGATCGCCTCGGCCGCCGACATGCCGGTGTCAAGGGCGAGATAGGGAACGCCGACGGCGTACGTGATCGCCATGCCGACCAGCATCGTGCCCGCGGTGCGCGCCACCGTGCGGTCGCCGCCGCGGCGGGCCAGGGCGCCGACGGCCGCGGCGGCGGCGGTCATGCCGATGATGTAGCCGAAGGACGGCATGGACCAGCCCGAGGCGCCTTCCGAGAACCACGGCATGCCCGCCATCCCGACCAGCGCGTAGAGCAGGAGCGACGCGAAGGCGCGCCATGTGCCGAGCGAGGCGCCGATGAGCAGCGCGGCGAACGTCTGCCCGGTGACCGGGACCGGGCTGCCGGGCACCGGGACCGCGAGCTGCGCGGCGAGCCCGGTGAGCACGGCTCCCCCGACGACCAGCGCGGCGTCCCGCGCCCGCGCGCGGGGCAGGGTGGCGGCGGGCAGCAGATCGGCGAGAACGGCGGTGCTCATGGGCGGCTCCTCGGTGGAGTCGGGGACGTGAACGGGGCACCGGGGGGTGCCCACCGACGCTAGCCCAAGCCCCGTGCCCCGACGGGGTGATGTTGACGACACCGCGGAGGCCAGGTCCCGCGGCCGGAAGGTCGACTTCGTCGAGGCCATGTGGCGTGTGGTGAACTGGCAGGATGTCGCCGAGCGGTACACGGCGGCCAAGGAGCGGGCGAACGCCCTGCTGATCGCCCCCTGAAGGCCGCTCCATGACCCCCCGGCCGCCTGATCGTCTTCTCACCGCACCACCGGGCAGGCGGACGGACCGGGGGAACGGCCCCCGCGCGGAGGCATCGCGCGGGGGCCGATTCACGTGCGCCGCCTCAGGGGCTCACGGCCTCAGGGGCGCGCGGGCCTCAGTCGAACTGCGGGCCGACCGTCCTGGTGCGCTTGATCTCGTAGAAGCCGGGGATCGAGGCGACCAGGAGCGTGCCGTCCCACAGCTGCGCGGCCGCCTCGCCCTTGGGGGCCGGGGTGACGACGGGGCCGAAGAACGCGATCTGCTCGCCGTCCGCGCCGGGAACGGCGATCACGGGCGTGCCGACGTCCTGGCCGACCAGGTCGATGCCCTCCTTGTGCGACGCGCGCAGCTCCGCGTCATAGGCGTCCGAGTCCGCCGCGTCCGCGAGCTCGGCGGGCAGCCCGGCCTCTTCAAGGGCCTCGACGATCACCTCGCGCCCGAGCTTCCTGCCGCCGTTGTGCGCGCGGATGCCGAGCGCCGTGTAGAGCGGACCGAGCACGTCGTTGCCATGCGCCTGCTCCGCCGCGACGCACACGCGGACCGGACCCCACGCGTTGCGCATGGCCTCGCGGTACTCCTCGGGCACCTCGTCCATCCTCGGCTCGTTGAGCACCGCGAGGCTCATCACGTGCCAGCGCACCGTGACCGGGCGCACCTTCTCCACCTCGAGCATCCAGCGCGAGGTCATCCAGGCCCACGGACAGAGCGGGTCGAACCAGAAGTCGGCGGGCGTCTTCTCTGCGGTCTCCGGCATGTCTCTTCTCTCCTTGTGCGAACGGCACGCCTGGCGCCGCTTCAACGCGTCGGCCCCCCGGCGCATTCCGCGATGCGCGGCGCAAGCGGGCCATGACATCCTGACTCGCGCCCACGGAGGGACAAGACGGACACCGCCACGGACGAAGGAGTGTCGCTGTGCCAGGAGAGAATCTCACCCGTGACGAGGCCCGCGAGCGGGCCAGGGTGCTGACCGTCCGCGGGTACGAGGTGGCACTCGACCTCAGGTCCGCGACCGGTCCGGGGCCCGCGCCCGGCGCCGGGCCGCGAACGTTCCGCTCGACGACCACGATCCGCTTCGCGTGCGCCGAGCCGGGCACCACGACGTTCGCCGACCTGCTGGCGCCGCACGTGCACTCGGTGACGCTCAACGGCGCGTCGCTGCCGGTGGACCGCGTCTTCGACGGCACGCGCGTGCTGCTCGCCGACCTCGCGGCGGAGAACGAGCTGACCGTGGACGCCGCGTGCGCGTACAGCCGCACCGGCGAGGGAATGCACCACTTCGCCGACCCCGAGGACGGCGAGGTCTACCTCTACACCCAGTACGAGCCCGCGGACGCGCGCCGGGTCTTCACCACGTTCGAACAGCCGGACCTGAAGGCCCCTTTCACCTTCCGGGTCACCGCGCCCGAGGCGTGGACCGTGCTGAGCAACGGCGCGGAGACCGGGCGCGAGCCGCTGGGCAACGGCGCGGCGACGTGGACGTTCGCCCCCACGCTGCCCATCTCGACCTACATCACCGCGGTGGTCGCGGGCCCCTACCACCACGCGCGCGACCACTACCGGCGCGAGCTGCCCGACGGGACCGCGCTGGAGGTCCCGCTGGGCGCGCTCTGCCGCAAGGGCCTGGCCAGGCACTTCGACGCGGACGAGATCTTCCTGCTGACCAAGCAGGGGCTCGACTTCTTCCACGACCACTTCGGCTACCCGTACCCGTTCGGCACGTACGACCAGGCGTTCGTGCCCGAGTACAACCTGGGCGCGATGGAGAATCCGGGGCTTGTGACGTTCCGCGAGGAGTACGTCTTCCGCGGGCGCACGACGCGGGCCGCGTACCAGGGGCGGGCGAACACGCTGCTGCACGAGATGGCGCACATGTGGTTCGGCGACCTGGTGACCATGGAGTGGTGGGACGACCTGTGGCTCAAGGAGTCGTTCGCGGACTTCATGGGCGCGTTCTCGCTCGTGGAGGCGACGCGTTTCGACGAGGGGTGGATCGCGTTCGCCAACCGCCGCAAGGCGTGGGCGTACCGGGCCGACCAGCTGTCGTCGACGCACCCGATCACGGCGGACATCCGCGACCTCCAGGACGCCAAGCTCAACTTCGACGGCATCACCTACGCCAAGGGCGCCTCGGTGCTCAAGCAGCTCGTGGCGTATGTGGGGCGCGAGGCGTTTCTCGAGGGCGCGCGGCGTTACTTCAAGCGCCACGCGTACGGCAACACGCGCCTCGACGACCTCCTCGCCGTGCTCGCCGAGGTCTCGGGGCGTGACATGGGCGAGTGGGCCAAGGCATGGCTCCAGACCGCGGGCGTCAACACCCTGACGCCAGCGGCCACTTATGCCGCGGACGGGCGGATCGCCGAGCTGACGGTCTTCCAGGAGGCCGCCCAGGACAGCCACCCGACGCTGCGCCCGCACCGCGTCGCGGTGGGCCTCTACCGGCGCGAGGAGCCGGGAGGCCCCGTGGTGCGCTACGCGCGTGCGGAGGTGGATGTGACGGGCCCGAGCGCGACCGTGCCGGAGCTCGCGGGATATGAGGCGCCGCTGTTCATCCTGGTCAACGACGAGGACCTGACGTACTGCAAGGCGCGGTTCGACGAGACGTCGCTCGCCGGGCTGCGCGAGGGGCTCGGGGATGTCGCCGACCCGCTGGCGCGGGCGCTGTGCTGGTCGGCGCTGTGGAACCTGACGCGCGACGGGCTGCTGCCCGCGCGCGAGTTCCTCGACCTGGTGGGGCGGTTCGCGGGCGCCGAGGACCAGGTCGGGGTGCTCCAGATGGTGCACAGCTGGGCGCGCGTGGCGCTCCTGCACTACAGCGCGCCGGAGCGCGGGGACGCGGCGGGCGCCGCGCTGGCGCGCACGGCGCTCGGCGAGCTGCGGCGCGCCGCCCCCGGCAGCGACCTCCAACTGGCGTGGGCCCGCTTCTTCGCGGGCTGCGCCGCGTCGGACGCGGACTTCCAACTGCTCGCCGGGCTGCTCGCGGGCAGCGCGAGGATCGACGGGCTCGACGTGGACCAGGAGCTGCGCTGGACGTTCCTGCTGCCGATGGCGGCGCACGGCCACGCGGGCGAGGCGGAGATCGAGGCCGAGCTGGCGCGCGACGACACGGCGTCGGGCCACCGGCACCGGACGCGTTGCCTGGCGGCGCGGCCCTCGGCCGAGATCAAGGAGCGCGCGTGGGCGGAGGTCGTGGAGGCGGACCGGCTGTCCAACGCGCTGGTGGAGGCCACGATCGACGGCTTCGCGCAGGCGAGCCAGCGGGACCTGCTCGCGCCTTACGCGCCACGGTACTTCGACGCGCTGACGCGCGTGTGGTCGGAGCGGACGATCGAGATCGCGATGTCGATCGTGTCGGGGCTCTACCCGTCGCTCGGCGACCCCGAGCCCGTGCTCGACGCGACCGACGCGTGGCTCGCGGCCCACGGGGACGCGCCGCCCGCGCTGCGGCGCCTCGTCGCGGAGGCCCGCGACGACACGGCCCGCGCCCTGGCGGCGCGGCACCGGGATATCTGACCTCGGGTCCCGTGGCGGGACGTGTGAGGCCGGAACGCGGCGGCGAGGACGGCGACGGCCTCCCAGCAGGTGCGACGGTCAGCGCGGTGAGGTGGCTGATGCGTTCGTCCAGCGGTAACGCGGGCCTCTTGGGGCGGCGGACCAGCGGGATGCGGCTGGCTGTCGCGGGGATCATCGGGTCATCCCTTGCGCGGCCAGTCGACGACGAGGCGGCTGTAGGTCTTGTCGATGACGAAGCGCGGTTCGGCGGCGGTCAGTTGGTCGCGGGCGTCGCCGACGGCCATGCGGAAGGTGGGCGGCGGCCCGTCGTTGCCCCAGCCGCGGTCCCACTCGGTGATCTCGGTGGCGACCTGGTCGGCGAGCTCGGTGGCGCGCGGGCCGTGGCTGATGACGCCGATCTGTCCGTACCAGCCCTGCTCGTCCTCGCCGTTGCGCAGGGTCAGGTAGGCCAGAGTGTCGCCGTCGAGCGCGGCCATGGAGCCCCAGGGGAAGTGCGGGGTGAAGCCGGGGCGTTGGCCGGGCATGCGGGAGAGGCCGCCTGGAAGCACGGACGCCAGGTACAGGTACAGCCACTCGAAGGGGGCGCCCTTGCGGAACTTCACGTCGGTGTAGGCGGTGACCTGCTCCTGGTCCAGGACGGTGCGGATCGCATCGCGGTCCACGTGCTGCTCGCTGAAGGTCTCCAGGCGGACGTTGCCCTCACCTTCCATGGGGACGAGGGTGTAGATGTCGTCGCAGGCGCCCTTGCGCAGGGGCACGAACGTGGCCATCTCGCAGGAGACGGTCCTCCAGGTGTCGCCGTCGCGCTCGAAGGCGAAGGACCGCGAGATGCTGCCACGAATCCTCATGGGAAGGATCAGGCGCCCGCCGGGGGCGAGCTGGTCGAGGAGCCGTACCGGTACGTCGCCGGCGCCGACGGTGAACTGGATGCGGTCGAAGGGGGCTTCCTGGGGGAGGCCGACGGCGCCATCGGCCAGTACGGCGGTCACGTTCGAGGCCCCGGCGTGTGCGAGGTTCTCACTCGCGCGGTCGACGAGGTCCTCATCGACGTCCACGGTCCACACGTGGCCGCCGGGCGCAACCAGCCGACCGAGGAGTGCCGCGTTGTAGCCGGTGGCGGCCCCGGCCTCCAGAATCTTGTGGCCCGGCTCGGCGCCCAGCTGCTCCAGCTGGGTGGCGACAATCTGCGGCGCGGAGATACAGGAGATCATCTCGCCGTCCTCGTCGTGCTTGATGGGCACGGCGTCCTCGGCGTACGCCTTCTTGAGGTCGACGCCGGGGAGGAACCGGTGGCGCTCGGTGTCCCGGAAGGCGGCGGTGACCTCGGGGGTGCGCAGGTGTCCCCTGCCGGTGAGGCGGGTCACAAGCGCTTCGCGCAGGTCAGCGGGGTCGGCGGCGGTGTTCAGGGTCGTCTCCGTCCAGGTGGCGCCAGGCGTTTCGGGGGAGGTCTCGGGGATGGACACGTCGGCTTCCTCTCTGTCGGCGAAAGCGACGTGGCGGCCGAGCCACGCGGTTGCGGCCTGCTCGGCGACAGGTACTCCGGCGCGGTTGAGAGCGAAGATCGCGTGGTGGGCGAGGACCGCGCGCAGGCCCCGCGTCAGCCGCCCGTCGGCGGACAGCCGCCTCAGTCGATGGCCAGCGCTTTCGAACGCTGCGACGCGTGCGGCCCAGCCGGGCTCGGCGTCCGTCCGCCGGGCGGCGTCGGTGTTCGTCAGGCGCCGCATGGCGGCGATGGCCCTCTCGCGCGCAGGGCCGGTGGGCGGGGTGACGGGCGGGCGCAGGGCGCCGAGCTTCGCCCAGACATCGCCGGTCTCGAACCGATCCAGGCCGACCGCCCGGATCATGGAGGACAGCAGCAGGACACAGCGTTCTCTGGCACCTGGGCTGCCGGTCTCAGCCA
This sequence comes from Streptomyces radicis, assembly GCF_003626575.1. Lineage (GTDB taxonomy): Bacteria > Actinomycetota > Actinomycetes > Streptomycetales > Streptomycetaceae > Streptomyces > Streptomyces radicis. Next base: position 294,046 of record NZ_RBDY01000004.1, read on the forward strand.
GGGCGGAAGAGCTGTCCGCGCAAAACACCTCGTGCGCGACGTCCATACCTTCGGGGCCGCCGAAGGCGTCGGTCTCCGGCTCGTAGACGCCGCCGACCCAGCCGCTGGCCAACTGCGCGGCGACAAGGCCGTCCAGCAGATCGGCAACGGAGCGCTGGGTGCGCAGGCGCAGCCCACCGTCCTTGCGCAGAAAGTGGAAGCGCTGGTCGTGCAGCTCGGAGGACAACACCTGGGCGACTTCCGGGCTCACCCCGGCACCACCTCGGAACGCGATGGTGGCGTGCCACCAGTCCGCCTCTGTGGTGATCGGGACGTTCTCGTCGTCGACGTCCATCGTCGTGGGTGCTCCTTGTCGGTGGGGCTCGGCCCGTGGGTGGTCAGGTGATCAGCAGGGCTCTGGTCCAGCCGGTGGCGTCCGTGCCGTCCAGCGCCAGGCGGGCACCGGCGCGGCCTTCCATGAACCCCGGCTTGGACAGCCGGTCCAGGTCAGCGGCCAGGCGCTCGGTCAGGTCTCCGATCGGCGTTACGAACCGGTCTGGCGTGGGGCTGTCGGCGGCGACGGCGCGGGCGACGGTCAGCAGGCCGGTCCAGCCGTGGCACAGCGAGGCGTCGGTGACGAGGGCGAGGAGGGCCGGATCGGCCAGCGTGCTGGCGACGGTGTCCTCCGCCGCGAGTCGGCGGGCCGGGTCGTTCAGGGCGATCCCGGCCAGTTGCTGGGCGCGGGCAATCCCGATCCGGCCGTAGCACCAGGACGGGCGGGCGGGTTCCGGCACGTGCGTTGCCTCAGCTGACAGCTGGTGGTGGGTGATCCAGTAGCAGCAGCCGTACGCGTCCAGCCAGCGCGCGAACACCTCGATCGCGTCGTGCTGCCCCGGTACCTGGACATCGTGCTGGACGGCGAGGGACAGCATGGCCAAGGGGCCCGTGATGCCGTGCGCGACACCGTTGTTGCCGTGTCCGCCGTCCATCTCCTCGTCGGCGGGCCCGGCCTGTGACCACCACCCCGGCAGCTCCTGGCCCCCGATACGGACCGGCCGAGCCAGCGAGACCAGGTAGGCCAGCACATCCTTCAGCAGCGGCGAGGCAGGGCCGCGGGTCAGCAGCAGCGCACCCAGCCCGGTCAGGCCCCGGATGAGGTCGAACTCCGCGAGATGCGGCAGTGCCCCGGCGGCCTGCCGCCGACGGGCTGCGGCCAGCCGGGCAGCCACGACCCGGTCGACCGCGTCGCGGACGTCATGGCGGACGTGCCCGGCACGGCTGAGCACGAACTCCAGCGCCGGGGCGCCGTGGAACAACGACGCGTTGCCCCCGGCACTGACGCCGCCCGCCACCGCGCGGGTCAGGCTGCTACGCGCGACGGCGAGGTCACCGCGCTCGATGTGCAGCAGCGCCACGCCGAGGGTGCCCTCGGACAGATCCTGCGTCCTGGGCACGGTGATCGGCGCCGTCATGAGCGTGCCTTCAGCGGGACGACGAGGCTGTGGGCCCGCCCGCCGATCCAGCCGTCGGCATCGGGCGGCGGCGCGTCGTACAGGACCGCGACACCGGTCCGGCTGGCCGCGAGGTGGGCGCGCAGCAGGTCCACGTGCAGGCTCTGGCGCAGATCGAGGGGAAGCTGCTGGTCGTCCTCGGCCAGCAGCACACGGTCCGGCACGCCGAAACGGGCCCTCCACGCATGCAGCGGCCCGGCCCACTCCTCCAACGTCGCGGCCCGGCCGGGCAGATCCCTGCCGCGCAGCTTCCACCGTGCGGCCACCAGGATCGAGCGCCGGTGGTGCAGCGCGGGGGTGAACGGCAACGTCCAAGCCGCGCCCCAGTCGAACCACGTCACCTGCGGCGTTCCGGCCCGGCTGACCTCGGCCAGGAACCGGGCCAGCGGAGGAGTGCAGTTGTTCCACAGGAAGTTGATCGCGGTCGGCGCGAGCAGTTCCAGGCGCGTACCCGTCGCGGCCTCGGTCAGGTAGAGGCGGCCGCCGCGGCAGCCCACGGCCAGATCGGACGGGAACAGCACGCCCCGCGCGCGGTGCCGGAACTCGCCGACGCTGACCAGCCGCGGCAGCACCTGCGGGACACGGGTGAGCACGTCCACCGGGACACGTCCGGCGTGGAAGGACAGCTGGGCCAGCTCCGCTCCGGGATCCACCGTCGGCAGATCGCCGTACGCCGCGCCAGCGCCAGCGCCAGCGCCAGCGCCAGGCAACAGATGCCAGAACCGGCCCGTCATCGAGCCAGCCGCGCGGGAGACGGTGAACACGCGAAGGCGGAAGTCCCCGCGGTCCACAGCGTGCGTCGAGCCGGACTGAACCTGCACGCACACCTCGAGGTGGGGCGGGGTGACCCCGGACTTGCCCGCGGCAGTCTCCAACTCCTCGATCATCGCGTCGGACAGGACCACCGACCGGCGGCGCTCGACGGCCGCGGTACCGGCCAGCTCCAGCAGCAGCCGGTCTCGCCGCGTCATCGCGCGGGGAGGCGCGGACACGTGACCGAACCCCTCGGGCAGGCCCAATCCCTGTTCGGGATCCGTCACCGTCTCCAGCGGCACCTCGACGCCCTCGCCATAGCGGTCGGCGAACCGCTCGGCATAGTGGCGCCATTCCCGGGTCCCCGCCGGATGCATGGCGAGCCGGGTCAGGGCCGTCGCAGCGGTCTCCGCCTCCGTCCACACCGCCTTCGGCAGCCGCACCGTGGCGTCCAACCGCAGATCCGGCGCCGCCGGGTTGTTCCGGGCCTCGTCCCGCAAGGCGGGCGGCAGGGCGTCGGCCGGGTCGACGACGGTGGCGGGCGGGCGCAGCGAGGACCTCAGCAGTCGCACCTGCAACAGCTGCGCGAGCAGGCCGGTGCGGTGGTGGGCGGCCGTGTCCGGGAACTCGACGGCGAGCCTGTCCGCCAGCGCGGCGTACCGGATCGGTAGGCGGGCCGCGTCCAGCACCAGGGCAACCGCGGGCGTCAGCGCGAGGGAGAACTCCGAGGCGCCCTCGGCTGGAACGTGGACGCGCCCGCTTCGCTGCTTGGCGAGGTTGTTGACGCAGACCTCGACATCGTCCATCCGCCCGCCGTCCGCCTCCCAGCCGCTGATCGCCGCGTCCAGCGCCACCGGGTCCGGCCGGGCAACGGCCTGGTGCCGGTCCCCGAAGCGGACCTCGGTCATGTCGCCGACCTCGGTCAGCGCGACACCGGCGAAGAGGCCGAACGGCGTGGAGCGGCGCGTGTGCCGGATCGCGTACCGCGCGGTGGCCAGTGCCGCCCGTCGTACCCGGCGCACCTTCGGCGCGTGTCCGTCGAGGATCGACGTCACCTGGCGGGCCAGATCCGGGCTGGCGAGAGAGATGGCCTTTCGGAAGGTGTCATCGGCCCACACCGCGGCCAGCCATGAACGCCAGTGTTCGAGCGGAGCGGCAGGCTCGGGCCAGGGCGGCATGTCGGGCCCGGTGAGGTTCACCGCGGCGCGCAACATCCCGGCTCCGGCGGCCTGGTACAGGCGGTGCCGTGAGCGTGCCATCACCCACACTCCGTTCCTACGCGAAGGGCGCGGGTGGTACGGGCTGCCGGACGGCTCCGCCAGGCCCGCACCACCGGACTAGACTCGGGTGCTACGAGCCGGAGTTGGCGCAGGCGCTCGGGCATGACGTGCCGCAGTTGTCGCCGGTGCTGCACATCAGCGCCGACTCCGTCGCCGGTGCGTTCTCCACGAAGGTGATGTCGAGGTCGAACGGGTCGGACCCGATCTCGGCGTCGGCGGACTGCTGCGGCTCGCCGCTCCGCTCGACGGTGGTCGGCATGCTCATCTGCTTGCTCCCTCGCGTTCGGTGCCGATTCGAGCACACACCGGCAGCAGCCGGGACACAATGACGTGGACCGATCCAGCACCGATCCCAAGCACAGGAGGCCGCCCGCGATGCCCGATCAACTCCGCGACGACATGCGGGAGGCGCGCCGGGCATCCGGCATGACGTGGGCGAAGTTCGCCCGTGAAGCGGGATTCGGCGAGGCGTACCTGCGCAACGTGGAGAATGGGAACCGGTCGGTGACCTCGGGTGTCGCTGCCGCCTACGACAGAGTGCTGCACACCGGCGGCACGTTCACCGCGGCGCTGGGCGACGGGAGTTCGAGGGTCGCCAAGGCCGTGGCGTGGGACCAGCCCGGGAGCCTGACCGTTCTCGCCGACCTGTTGAGGGGGAGCAATGTGGATCGTCGAGGTTTCCTGTCGGCCGGAGCGACGCTCTCCGTGTCGGCGAGCAACTGGGCCAATGCCCTGGAGCCGATCCAGGCAGACGGCAGACCCGCCCCTCTCCCCAGCGGCAGGGCACTGTCAGCCCATGTCGACGATCGCCTCGACCACCTTCGGCACCTCGATGACGAGCTCGGCAGCGGCGAGGTGTACCAACTGGCCCGCAGCGAACTGTCCCTGATCGTCAAGCTGATCGCGTCTCGCCGCTACGGCGGTGCGACCGTGGACCACTTGCATGCGATGGCGTCCGAGGCGGCTCGGCAGGTCGCGTGGGCGGCCTTCGACCAGAGTCGCCCCGGCGTTGCCCAGCGCTTCTTCGACGGCTCCCTCCGGGCCTCCGCCGAGGCCGGTGATCCGATCAGCGGGGCCTATGCCCTCTCGTTCGCCGCGATCCAGTGCTATTCCACCCCCGGACAGGCGGGCAGGGCGGTATCGCTCCTTCAGACGGCACAGGAGCAGGTGAGGCACAAGGCGACTCCGCGTATGCACGCCATGCTGGCCGCCCGCACCGCCCGCGCGCTGTCGAAGACCGGCGCGAAAAAGGAGTGCGCCCACCAACTCCACCTCGCCCGCGCGGCGCTGGACAAGGGACCACACGACGACGACCCGAAGACCCTGTACTGGGTGGACCACGGCGAGATCGAAATGATCGCAGGCTCGGCCGCCCTGCATCTCGGCGACCCCGCCGAGGCACTACGCCGCTTCGAGACCGCCGTGCAGGCGTCGTACCCCGGCGACGAGGAGTACCCGCGCAGCCACGCGATCTACCTCTCCCGTGCCGCCGAAGCGCATCTCGCCCTCCATGACTTGGACGCCGCGGTCGCCACCGCACGCCACGCGGCCCGATGCCTCGGCTCGGTGGACTCCGCGCGCTCGGCCTCCGAGCTGAAGGGCCTCCGCGAGAAGCTGGCGCCCCACGCCGGGCACCCGGCCGTGCGCGAGTTCCTACAGGTCGGATAGACCCAGCACGTCGCGGAGACGCGCGGCCGCCACCTTCTCGTCCAGCGCCAGCAGCGGTGTGAGGCCCAGACCGTGGGCGGCGGCAAGATTCTCCTCGCTGTCGTCGACGAACAGGCACCGCTCAGCGCGCACCCCGAGCTTGTCGAGCACCAGCCGGAATATGACGGGGTCGGGCTTGCGTACTCCATGCTCCGCCGAGAGCACGACCTCGTCGAAGGTGCCGTGCAGGTCGAACCCCGCGTAGGGGTCGTACGGTTCCCGCCCGAGGCTGTTGGACAACACCGCGGTCCTGATCCCGGCAGCGCGTGCCTGCCGCGCGGCCTTGAGTACGTGGTGCGCCGGGAAGGCGTCGTGGAGGTAGCGGGCCATCAGGTTGTCCGGCGACACGCTGATCAGGGCGGCGAATCCGCTGTTCCAGTCGGTCTGGGTGATCTTGCCGAGCTCGAGCTGGCGGAAGAGTTCCTGCCCGCGTGGGTCGGCCCAGGCGCGAAGGAACGTTCCCCGGGCAAGCCGCTCCCGGTCCTCGAAGTGGGAGATCACCTCGACCATGTTGAAGGTGAGGACCCCGAAGAAGTCGAAGATCACGCCATCGAACTCGGGCTCTGCGGTCGTCGCCATTCCCAAAGCCTACGGTCCGTAGGGACGTTGCAGCAGCCCCTCGATGTCTTGTCGGCTCGGGCGGGGCAACGCGCACACAGCCCGGCCGCCACCCCCACGGGCGAGGACCGGGCCAAAGTCAACTGTGCGTACCCGGGGGACCCACAGTTCAGGAGGCGAGGCGGCGGGACCGTCCGAGCGCCGCGGCGAACGGCCGCCACTGGTCAGCCGTGAAGGTCAGCACGGGACCGCCGGGCGCCTTGGAGTCACGGACCGGTACAAGACCGGGAACCCCGTCCGCCACCTCGACGCAGTCACCGTTGTCTGCGCCGCTGTGGCTCGACTTACGCCACACCAGGGAGACATCCATCGGACGCCGCTCCTCAACTCAACCGCGGCGGAGGGCGGAAACGAAACGGCTCCACTCCCCCGCCGAAAAGGTGATCGCCCGCCCCGGGACCTTGGAGTCACGAACAGGTATCACACCGGGAATTCCATCCGCCACCTCGACGCAGTCGGCGTTGTTCGCGCCGCTGTAACTCGACTTGCGCCATTTCGCATTGGCGAGATCGTCAGCTCTCATCGCTCATACTCTTTCAGGTAGTTGCGCATCAGATCGAGAGAATCACTTGCGGGAAGCGCCTTTGAACGCGTCACATCGAAGTACTGCACAAGCTCAAGTAGCGACGCAGAAGAGTGTACGACATCGCCTGAACGGAAGCTCTCGACCAGCGCCACCGTCCTCCCGCTCTTGAGCGTCAGCAGGTCCAGGCTTCCGCCGAGCATGGGGTAGACCCCCTGATCGAATGGGAGCACCTGCACCGTTACCTGCGGGTTGGCGGCGGATTCCAGCAGATGGGCGACTTGGTCCCTCATGATCCCGATATCGACCGTCGGCCGCCGAAGAGCCGCCTCGTCGATCACCGCCGAATAGTACGGAGGATCATCCCGGAGGAAGACATCCTGCCGCAGCATCCTGGTGGCGACCTGCGCCGCAAGCTCCTCCTCCGAATTGCCGAACGAACGGGTGCGGAACAGTTCACGGGCGTACTCCCTGGTCTGAAGGAGCCCGGGAATCACGCTACTTGTGAACGCCTGGATAAGGGTCGCCTCGCCCTCCCTTCTGACATATTCGCGACTGTACTGCGCGATGACGGTCTCGCGGGCCATGTCCTTGATCTCCGCGAGCGTTCCGCCCGTTCCGAAGAATTCGTCAAGGGCCTTGACGAGGGCGTCGGATGCCCCCTGTTTGCCGACCTCGACACGCGCGATGTAGCTGTGGGAGTAGCCGGTGATCCGCTCCGAAAGCTGCCTGAGCGACAGGCCCTTGTCCAACCTCAGCCTGCGAACGCGGCGCCCCAGCCGCGCGTTGGGCGACAGGTCTCCGCCCTCGTTGATGAGTTCCATGGTGCACGCCCCTCCGTCGCCGTGAACCGTCAGTGGACCGGCGGCCGGTGGTGGGCCGCGCCGGTGTACACCTCACCCTCTCCCGCCGCGAACGCCGGTAACCAGATATGCATGGATCATCCCTCTCCGTAGCGAATGCGCGTCGTATGATTGACGGTTGACCGCGCACATGAGCGATCGGCGAACATTCATGCATTTAATGCCGAGTTGTCCGCGTTTGCCGACGGCTCTGTAACAGAGGTAGCCGGGCGCGCCGTCGAGGGGAATCGGCGGGTCATGAATGACAACACGCCGATCACACCCCGCCCCCTCCACCAGCGCCCCGAGGCGCGCTGCCGGGTGATGACCGCGCAGGAGCTGCGCGACCACGGCGTCGCCCCCGCCGTCGCGCACGACAGGTGCCGCCCCGGAGGGCCGTGGCAGATGCCGTTGCCTGGCGTTTTCCTGTTGCGTTCAGGGCCGCCCGACGCGGAGGAGACGCTCCACGCGGTGCTCCGTTACACGGGCGGGCGGGAGGGCGAGGCGGTGGTCAGCGGGCTCGCGGCGCTCGCGCTGCACGGGTTCACCTCGGTGCCGCCCGTGACGGCGCTCGACCAGGTGGACGTGCTGGTGCCGCGCGTGCGGCGGCTGCGCTCGACGGGGTGCGCGCGCATCGTGCGCACCCACAGGATGCCGCGGCCCCTGCGGGTGGGCGACTTCCCCGTGGCGCCGGTGCCGCGCGCGCTCGCCGACGCGATCGCGCGCCTGCCGGACGCGTTGACGGTGCGGCGCCTCCTGTCCGAGGCGATCCGCGGCGGCCACTGCGATCCCCAGCCGGTGGTACGGGAGTTGGCGCGGGGGCGGCTGCTCGGACGCCCGCAGGTGGCGTCGGCGATCGACACGCTGCTGACCGAGGGCCGCACGCTCGCGGAGGACCGCCTGCTGCGCGCGGTGCGCCTCGGCGCCCTCCCCGACCCCTGCTGGAACGTCGCCCTGTGGCTGCCCGACGGGCCGTTCCTCGCGGAGATCGACGCGTACTGGCCGCGGCACGCGGTGGCGGTGGAGATCGACATGCGGGTGCCGCGCCAGCGCGGCGACACGACCGGCACGGACGAGGAGGCGCTGCGCCGCGACCAGACCCTGACGGGGCTCGGCATCACCGTCCTGCGCCTGACCCCGCGCGCCCTGCGCGACGCCCCGAACGCCCAAGTGACCACGATCGAGCGCGCGTTGGCCGCGGCGGAGTCCCGCCCCTCGGCATCGTACGTGGTGGTGATGCCGCGCTGACGGCTTGCCGCCGTGAGCGACGTCGTGGGGGGCGGGGCGTCGTGCCGCGGTCAGTCCGCGGTCGGGGGGCGGCGGTCGGGCGGCAGCTCGTGCAGGAAGCCGCGCACGACGGGCGGCCCGTCCCGGCGCGGGGACCGGCGCCTGGCGTCGTCAAGGAGCGCGACGATGTCGGCGTACCGCGGGTCGGTCCACCCCTCGGGTGATCCACTGTTCTGCCGTCCCGTCACGACCGCCCCTCTCCGTCGATGTCCGGCCTCAGACAGTACCGGTCGGGAAGGGAGCGGGGGACGCCTTCTTCGGCTCGGGGTGGGTCACGATCGGAGCGCAGTTCGGCCCCGGGGAGTGCTGGGCGGGGGCGCGCACCTGGATGGTGTCGTCCTCCGGGCCTCGCCACAGGTCGGCGTCGATCTGGAACCCGGCCGCGGCGATGGCGTCGGCGGTGCGGGTGAGCCAGTCCGGGCCGTAGCTGTCGCGGGTGCTCTCGGGTCGCTCGGGCGCGTGGTGCACAAATCGGCCGAGCCTTCGGCAGAGTGCTTCGTAGAGGCGGGTGTGGAGTATGAGGGCGTGCCAGCCCTCGTCGACCACGCGGGAGGGGGCCATGGCCTCCTTGGCGTCGGCGGCCGTCGCGACGAAGGCGAGGGCCTGCTCGATGATGCGCTCGGCAACACCTCGCCGCAAGCCGGGGTTGTTGTCAAGCACGGTCGCGGTGACGGCCTCGAAGTCCTCCGGGAGAAGGAGGGCGCGGGCGTCGCGCGTTACGGTTGCGGTGCTCACTCGGTCATCCCTTCTGGGGTGTTGGGTGACGCGGCCCCGTCCCGGCGCACTGCTATCCCAGGCGTGGGCGCCGGGACGGGAGTCACTGTTCGCCGGATCGCCGGTCGTCGGCTCGTTCACCGAGCCACTCACCAGGGCGTCCTCGGCCTTGTCGGGTACGGGGGGCGTGGATCACCTCGGCGGCGGTGCGGAGGGCGACAATGAAGCCGAAGAACTCATCGTCGTCGTCGGAGTCCCGTCGGCGGACGTGCCAGCGAGCGACACGGCCCGGTCGTGGCAGCCGGGTCACGTCTCCGGCGCCCGCGCCGGGGGGCGGGTTCGCCCGACGATCACCGTGATCGGCTCGTCGTGGGACAAGGAGGGCGGCGCGGTGTGATCCTCGCGCGCCCACGCAGAGGTCTGCTGGCTCATGTTCGCCTCCCACGGCCGAGAGCCCGTGACAGGACCGTAGAAGCGCACGCTGATGGGCGGCTACGAAGTTCTAAGGGATTGCACGGCAGTTCACTCGTAGGCACCCATCGCCACCGTGATCAACGCGCGAGCAGCGGGTCCGTAGACAGCGAGCCCCGCGAGTTCGGCGAACGTCTCGGCGTACATCGCGACCTCCCTCGGCTGTGTGATCGTCAAGTAGCCGGAGACGAGCTCGACGTTGACCTGGGCGCTGTCGTAGATCCAGAAGCCCTCGACCGGCCATCGCGCTCGGTCCGGCCGCATGGGCACGATGCCGAGCGACACGGTGGGCAGCGCGCTGACCGTGATCAGGTGGGCGAGTTGGCCGCGCATCACGTCCGGGCCGCCCGTGCCCGTGCGAAGAACGGACTCCTCCATGAGGAACGCGAAACGGCGGTCTCCCGTGTGGAGCACGCGCTGCCGCTCCATTCGCGCGGCCAGCGCGTCCTCCACGTCGTCCACCAGACCGCGGCGTTGCTGGATCGCGTGCAGCACGGCAGAGGTGTACGCGTAGGTCTGGATCATGCCGGGCACCAACCACGATGAGTACGAGCGGAACCGGCGTGTGCGCTCGTACAGCGGGAGCCGCGCCTCCTGTGCCTGCCGCAGGCCCGCGCGCTCCATCCGCCGCCACTCGACGAACATGCCCTCCACGGCGCGCAGCGAGGCCACGAGGTCGCCGACCTGGTCGTCCGCCCCGCACGCGCGGCACCAGGCCCGGATGTCGTCGGCGGACGGCGGAGTGCGGGCGTTCTCGATGCGCGAGGTCTTCGAGGCATGCCAGCCGCACGCGCGGGCGAGGTCCCGTCCGGTCAGCCCGGCGTCCCGCCTGATCTCCCCGAGGCGATCGGCGAGCCCCTGCCGGGCCCGCTGGACACTCGATGATGCGGATGCGGCCATGTGAGGATCAGGCGGGGGCGTACTCCGCGTGCGGGATGGCACGGTCCCACGCGGCCTCGTAGACGGCGCCGTACCGCGAGGCGAGGTCGGGATCGTGCACCACCTCCATGCCCGGCCCCGTCCACTGCCCGTCGCCGCTGAAGTGGTGCAGGATCAGCGACTCACCGTCGAAGACCCAACCGTCCAGCGCGGGGAGCAGCAGATCCCGTGCGCGCGCACGAGGAAGCCATCGCACCGACTCGCCAGCGGCAACATTGGTGAACGTGATGTCGTACTCGTAGCGGATGTAGTCACTGACCGGCTCGGAGACGACCCGCAGACGGCGCATCTCCACCCCACGGGCGGTCGCTTCGACCACCACGTCAAGCCACGGCCGCCACCAGGACGCACGGTCGTCAGGGTCCTCGCGGTGGCCGTTCTGCCAGCGGATGAACGCCGGGTCGTCCAGCATGTAGCCGTCGCGCATCTCCAGGTGCCACGCGGCCCGCTCCGCCTTGGCAAGGGCTTCACGTACTGGTGTTGCCATGAGGGGCCTCCGGGCGCGGGATGAACTGAAGCATGGTGGCGGGCAGTCGGATCACCGTCTCGTGGGCGGGGACGTCCGTGGTGTGGCCGGGGATCGAGCCCACCTCCTGTGCCTCGCGGATGGTGCCCGGGTCGGCCTTCCAGGACTGGATGATCAAGTCGCCGGTGTCGGTGTCCTGCCAGATGGTGGGGGATCCGTCGTCGGGGGTGTTGGGATAGATCCCCAGGAATCGTAGGGCCACGGCATGCCTCCAGGTCGAAGGGGTTGCGTCAGCTTGCACGACGATCAGTCCTGGACGCGCGTGCTGTCAACGGTCGGGCACCGCGGGTGTCGGAATCACCGTCCTGCGCCTGACCCCGCGCGCCCTGCGCGACGCCCCGAATGCCCAAGTGACCACGATCGAACGCGCGTTGGCCGCGGCGGAGTCCCGCCCCTCGGCATCGTACGTGGTGGTGATGCCGCGCTGACGGCTTGCCGCCGTGAGCGACGTCGTGGGGGGCGGGGCGTCGTGCCGCGGTCAGTCCGCGGTCGGGGGGCGGGGGGCGCCTGCGGCGGGCTTCAGGGGGTGCCGGATCCGGGATCTCTGACCTCCCGCAAGGCCGTGCGCCCTACGGTTCAGCCGACGGGGAGTGCTGGGCGGGGGCGCGCACGTGGATGGCGTCGTCCTCCGGGCCTCGCCACAGGTCGGCGTCGATCTGGAACCCGGCCGCGGCGATGGCGTCGGCGGTGCGGCCGACCGCGTCCGGGGCGACGAGGGAGGGAGTGGGGCGGCAGGGAGAATGGCGGCATGGCGAAGTGCAAGAAGTGCGGTGAGCAGAAGCCCCGTTGGCCCCGTTCCTGCTCCCGGTGCCGCTCCGAGGTGGACCGGGTGGACGTGGCCGCGTCCGCCGCCGACATGGCCGGGGGGCTCGGGTTGATCAGGCGAGCGTTCATGGGAGTGGTGCGGCTGATACAGCGCGCGTTCGACTGACGGGCGGCTCACCGCACGTTCCTGGTGGTCGAGACATGGAACCTGGAACGCCACGGATGCCGCCCGTCGTGTGGTGCCCGCTCAGATCTGGTTCGTGCCACCGTCGACGTAGATGTTCGAGCCGACGACGTAGCTGCTCTGTTCCGAGGCCAGGAAGGCTATGACCGCGGCGGCCTCCTCGGGCTGACCCATGCGGCCCTTGGCCACGGTCGCGGCGACATTCTCCTTGACGGCCCTGGCGGTCTCCTCGTCGCCGAAGGCGGCGGTGCCCCCGGGGGTCTCGATCCACGCCGGTGAGACCACGTTGACCCGGATGCCGCGGCCCTTGAGCTCGTTGGACCACGTCCGCGCGAAGGACCTGACGGCCGCCTTCGACGCCGCGTACGCGCCGAACGCCTCCATGCCACGGTCGGCGGCCGTCGAACCGACCAGGACGATCGAGGCTCCGTCGGTGAGCAGCGGCAACGCCTTCCGCACGGTGAACAGCGTGCCGCGGGCGTTGACCCCGAAGGTCTGGTCGAAGTGCTCCTCGGTGGTCTGCTCAAGCGTCACGAACGTGCCGATCGCCGCGTTCGCCACCAGCACGTCGAGCCCCTTGCCCCGGGCCCTGACCGCGTCGTAGAGCCGGTCCAGGTCCTCGAGCTTCGCGATGTCGCCGACGACCGCGGTGGCCCGGTCCGGCCCGATGGTCTTGACGGCGGCCTCCAGCTCGGCCTCGCGTCGCCCGGTGATGAACACGTACGCGCCCTCGTCCGCCAGCCGTACGGCGGTGGCCAGGCCGATACCGGTGCTGCCCCCGGTGACCACCGCCGTCTTGCCTGCCAGCTGTCCCATGTGGGTGTCTCCGTCACTCTCTCGATGCCGATCCGTTCAACCTCGATACTGCGGGAGATCGCGGATACTATCCATGATGCGGAGTCCTGCATTCTTTACGTATCGTCCAGGAGGTGTCATCAATGCTCGGCTTCCGGGATCCCGTGGCCGACGCGATCGGCCTGCTTCGGCCCCGCACGGTGATCGGGCCCAGTCTCCGGGCCACGGGGGAGTGGGCCCTGCGCTTCGACACGTTCCTGCACGTGCGGATCGGGGGCCTCGTGCGCGGCACGTGCTGGTTGATCCTCGAGGGGCACGAGCCGGTGCTTCTGCGGGAGGGTGACACCTTCATGCTGGGCAACCCCCCGCCTTACGTGCTGGCCAGCACGCCCGACGCGAGCCCGCGCCCCGCGGCGCCGGTGTTGGCGGGTGCCGAGGACGGGTTCGTGCGGATCGGCCCGGAGTCCGAGGACGACCTCTACCTCTGCGTCGGGCACATCGCGTTCGACGACAGGAACGCCGCCCTCCTGACCGATCTTCTGCCGCCGCTCGTGATCGTCCGCGCGGCCGATCCCCATGGCAGGCGGCTCGGGCAGCTGATCGATCTCCTGGCCACCGAGGTCGGGATCGCCGCCGCCGGCGGCCCGCTGGTGCAGAACCACCTCGCGCAGATCCTGCTCGTGCACATGCTGCGCGCTCACGCCGGTCGGACGGACCGGCCCACCGGCTGGCTCGGCGCCCTGAACGAGGACGGCGTCGGCGCCGCGCTGCGTGCCGTGCACGCGGACATGGCCCACTCCTGGAGCCTCAAGGAGCTCGCCGAGATCAGCCACATGTCGCGTTCCGCGTTCGCCCGGGCCTTCAAGAGCCACGTCGGGATCCCGCCGTTGGAGTACCTGATCCAGTGGCGCATGAGCCTCGCGCGCGACGCCCTCACCCGCGACACGCTGTCGATCTCCGAGCTCGCACGGGCCACGGGCTACCTGTCCGAGAGCGCGTTCAGCACCGCGTTCCGCCGCGTGGTCGGCTCATCGCCCGCGCAGTTCAGGAACCAGGCACGGCAACCAGCGCGCGCCGCCGCGAACGGAAAGGCCGAAGGAGGCTGAACGCGTTGCCCGCGTCGAGCACGCCACCCGCCCCTTCCGCACCGGCCGTGTCAGGCGCCCGAGGCCCCACCGTGTGGGCGAGCCCGCGCGTGCCGGGGCGCGGGAAGCGCGACCGCGCGACCGCGCGCCCGCGCAATCCGCGTTGATCGGTACGCATGTGGCACGTTCTCGCCAGCCCGGGTCGGGCCCGTGGCGGGTGGGTGGCGGGATCCGTGCAGGTCGGGGGCGCGGGCGCCCCCAGAGGCGGCCGATCGCCAACGTTCCGCGCTCCGCCGCCCGTTCGCCGGGTGATGACAGGAATGCGACAACTTTCCGGCAGGGATCCCCGCAGAGTGATCGTTTCCGTAGGATGACCGGTCATCCTGCTCCGGATTCCGAACAAGGATGCCCATGTCACTGAGACCCCGTTCCCACTCGCTGCCGCCGGGGATACCCCCCGCGCGCAGACGCCGTCCGCACCGGACGGTCCTCACCGCGGCGCTGGCCGTCACGCTCGGCCTCGCCGGGGTCACGCCCGCCCTCGCCGACGACTCCGCACAGGCGCCGACGCCGCTCGTGGACAAGCCGATCGGCGAGAAGTTCTCGACCCAGGACGCCACGCTGCTCGCCGAGGCCAAGGCCGCGGGCGAGGAGTTCGTGACGCTGCTGATCGCGGCCGAGCCCGGTGAGACCGACCAGGTCGCCGAGCGGCTCGACGCCGTCTCCGGGGCCTCCGTCGGCTTCACCGAGGACAGCATCGGCTATGTCCGCGTCACCGTCGCCACCGGCAAGGCCGACGCGGCGATCGAGGAGGCCACCGGGCTCGACGACGTCCTCGCGATCGACCTCAACGACACCATCCAGGCGCCCGATCCGTCACCTGGCGCCGGCGAGCAGGTGGCGGAGGCGTCCGCCGCGCGGCGTTACCAGGGCCCGAACGAGGACACGCCCGCCGAGAACCCCTACCAGCCCGCGCACGAGACCGGCGCCGTCGACTTCGTCGACGACCACCCGCGCTGGGACGGCCGCGGCGTCACCATCGGAGTGCTCGACCTCGGCGTCGACCTCGCGCACCCCGCGCTCCAGGAGACCACCACGGGCGAGCGCAAGATCGTCGACTCGGTCACCGCGACCGACCCGATCATCGACGGCGACCTCTCGTGGCGCGCGATGACGACGGCGGTCAGCGGCCCCTCGTTCACGTTCAACGGCACCGACTACACCGCCCCCGACGGCGACTTCCTCGTCAACGTCTTCCGCGAGTCCGTCGCGGTCGGCCAGATCGGCGGCGACGTCAACCGCGACGGCGACACCACCGACGTCTTCGGCGTGCTCTACGACCCCGAGGCGGGCGCGGTCCGCGTGGACCTCGACTCCGACGGCGACTTCACCGACGAGTCCTGGATGACGCCCTACAACCAGGACTTCCAGGTCGGGTACTTCGGCACCGACGACGAGGACACCGAGATCGCCGAGGCCCTGCCGTTCGTCGTGGAGATCCGCGAGGACGTGCCGATGGACCCCTACGGCGGCGACTGGGTCGGCGAGGTCCGCGACTTCGTCAACATCGGCATCGTCTCGGGCAACCACGGCACCCACGTGGCCGGGATCACCGCGGCCAACGGCCTGTTCGGCGGCGAGATGAACGGCGCGGCGCCCGGCGCGCAGATCGTCTCCTCGCGCGCGTGCGTCTTCGGCGGCGGCTGCACCTACACGGCGCTGTTCGAGGGCATGATCGACCTGGTCGTCAACCGGGACGTGGACCTCGTCAACGTCTCCATCGGCGGCCTCCCCGCGCTCAACGACGGCAACAACGCCAGGGCGCACCTGTACACCGAGCTGATCGACACGTATGACGTGGAGCTGTTCATCTCGGCGGGCAACGACGGCCCCGGCGTCAACACGATCAGCGACCCGTCCGTCGCCGAGAAGGTGGTGAGCGTCGGCGCCGCGATCTCGCGCGAGACGTGGGCCGCCAACTACGGCTCCGGCGTTGACGTTTCCTACGGCATGCTGCCGTTCTCCTCGGCCGGTCCGCGCGACGACGGCGGCTTCAAGCCGACCATCACGGGGCCTGGCGCCTCGATCAACACGATCCCGACGTGGATGGCGGGCTCGCCGGTCGCCGAGGCGGGCTACGACCTGCCGCCGGGCTACGGCATGCTCCAGGGCACGTCGATGTCGTCGCCGCAGGTGGCGGGCGCCTCCGCGCTTCTGCTCTCCGCGGCGAAGCAGCGCGGCATCGACCTGTCGGCCGCGGACCTGCGGACCGCGCTGACCAGCTCGGCCGACCCGATCCGCGGCGTCCAGGCGCACGAGCAGGGCGCGGGCCTCATGAACACCGAGGCCGCGTGGCGGCTCATCAGCAGGGGCGCGACCGCGTACGAGTACGACGTGCGGGCCCCCGTGGACCACGACATGTCGGACTTCCTGGCGACCCCGGGCTTCGGCGCCGGTGTGTACGACCGCGAGTCGGCGCCCGCGGTCGGCGAGCGGGAGCGTTACGACGTCACGATCACCCGCACCAGCGGGCCCGACCGCGCCGTCCGCCACACGCTCGACCTGGCGAACAACCACGACCGCACCTTCCGCATCACCGGGCGGTCCACGGTCTCGCTGCCGCTGGACGAGCCGGTGACCGTGACGCTCGAGGCCAAGCCGCGGTCGTTCGGCGCGCACAGCGCGATCCTCACCGTCGACGACCCGCGCAGCCGCGGCATCGACCACCAGATCCTGGCCACCGTCGTGGTGCCGCAGGAGCTGCCCGAGCCGTCCTACGCGGTGTCGGAGGAGGGCGAGGTGCAACGCAACGCCTCCGACTCGTACTTCGTGCGGGTCCCCGAGGGCACCAGGTCGTTCGAGGTGGCCCTCGACGGGCTCGCCGACGGCAGCCAGACGCGGTGGATCGCCATCACCCCGTGGGGCACGCCAGCGGACAACTCCACGACGACGATGTGCTACCCGAACTACGACAACCCCGCCAACACGTGTGACCCGGCGCGGCGTTCGTATCTGAACCCCACCCCGGGCGTGTGGGAGATCGAGGTCGAGTCCCGGCGCACCTCGCCGCGGCTGAACAACCCCTACACCGTCACCGCGACGGCGCTCGGGGCCACGTTCGACCCCGAGACGCTCGAGCTCGCGCACGTGGTCGCGGGCCAGCCGACGCCGGTCGGCTGGCGCGTGACCAACGACCTGGCCCCGCTGACGGGCACGTTCGCCGCGGGCGAGCTGGGCTCGGCCCTCGAGGACACCCCGACGATCGGGCACGAGGAGTACCTCACCAACGAGGTGGTCATCGGCGAGGGCGTCGGCTCGTTCAGCGCGGTCATCGGCTCGCCCGACGACCCGGGCGCCGACCTCGACCTGTATGTGTACAGGGACGGCGAGTCGGTGGGCGCGTCCACCTCGTCGGGCTCGGAGGAGGCGGTGGTCATCGAGAACCCCGAGCCGGGCACGTACACCGTCGAGGTGCACGGCTACTCGGTGCCGCAGGGCAGCACGGCCTTCGCCTACCGCGACGCCTTCCTGAGCGAGGGCCTCGGCACGCTCACGGTGGACGAGGAGCAGGTGGTCGAGCTGGCCGCGGGCGAGACCGCGTCGGTCCCCGGCGAGGTCACCGTGACCGCCGCCGCGGCCGAGGCGGGCGAGGGTCGCGTGATCTTCGGTGAGGTGCGGCTGCTCAACCAGGCGGGCACGCTCGCCGGGAGCGGCAACCTGACGATCCTGCACGTCACCCCGTAGCGACCGGGTAACCCGCGACACACCAGGGGGCGGGCGGACGGCACCACGCCGGACGCCCGCCCCGTTCGTGTGTGCCGTGCGAGGATGACGTGCGACACGCCGACGAAGGAGACCACCAGGTGCCTGGCACGAATCTCACCCGCAACGAGGCGCAGGAGCGGGCCGCGCTGCTCGCCGTGGACCGCTACGAGATCGACCTCGATCTCTCGGGCGCGCCGGAGGGCGGGACGTTCCGCTCCGCGACCACCGTCGTCTTCACCGCGCGCGAGGCCGGGTCCACCTTCGCCGACCTGATCGCCGACGGCGTCTCCGAGGTGACGCTCAACGGCGCCGCGCTCGACCCGTCCGAGGTGTTCGCCGACTCCCGCATCGCGCTCGAAGGACTCGTCCGCGGCGAGAACGAGCTGCGCGTGGTCGCCGACTGCCGGTACACCAACTCCGGTGAGGGGCTGCACCGTTCGGTGGACCCCGTGGACCAACAGGTCTACCTCTACACGCAGTTCGAGGTGCCCGACGCCCGCCGCGTGTTCGCCTGCTTCGAACAGCCGGACCTCAAGGCGACGTTCAGGTTCACCGTGACCGCGCCCGAAGGATGGACGGTCATCTCCAACGCGCCCACCCCCGAACCCAAGGACGGCGTCTGGCGGTTCGACCCCACGCCGCGCGTCTCCACCTACATCACGGCCATCGTCGCGGGCCCGTACCACGCGGTGCACAGCAGCTGGAGCAGCGGCGAGCGGACCGTTCCGCTGGGCCTGTACTGCCGCCCCTCGCTCGCCGAACACCTGGACGCCGAGGCGCTGTTCGCGGTGACGCGGCAGGGATTCGACTGGTTCGAGGAGAAGTTCGACTACCCGTTCCCCTTCGCCAAGTACGACCAGCTGTTCGTCCCTGAGTTCAACGCCGGGGCCATGGAGAACGCGGGCGCCGTCACCATCCGCGACCAGTACCTCTTCCGCTCCAAGGTCACCGACGCGGCGTACGAGATGCGCGCGGAGACCGTGCTGCACGAGCTGGCGCACATGTGGTTCGGCGACCTGGTCACGATGGAGTGGTGGAACGATCTCTGGCTCAACGAGTCGTTCGCCACCTACACGTCGATCGCCTGCCAGGCCCACGCGCCCGACAGCCGCTGGCCGCAGGCGTGGACGAGCTTCGCCAATCAGATGAAGACCTGGGCCTACCGGCAGGACCAGCTGCCGTCGACCCACCCGATCATGGCGGAGATCAACGACCTGGACGACGTCCTCGTCAACTTCGACGGCATCACCTACGCCAAGGGCGCCTCGGTGCTCAAGCAGCTCGTGGCGTATGTAGGCCAGGACGCGTTCTTCCGGGGCGTGCAGGCGTACTTCAAGCGCCACGCGTGGGGCAACACCCGGCTCACCGACCTGCTCACCGCCCTGGAGGAGACCAGCGGCCGCGACCTCAAGGCGTGGTCTGCGGCATGGCTCGAGACGGCCGGGATCAACGTCCTGCGGCCCGAGATCGCGGTCGACGAGGCGGGCGTCATCACGGAGTTCGCCGTCCGCCAGGAGGCCCCCGCGCTGCCCGCGGGCGCCAAGGGCGAGCCGGTGCTGCGCCCGCACCGCATCGCGGTCGGCCTGTACGAGCTGCGCGAGGGCGCGCTGGTCCGCGCCGACCGCCTCGAGCTCGACGTGGACGGCGCGCGCACCCCCGTTCCGCAGCTGATCGGCCGGGCGCGCCCGGATGTCCTGCTGCTCAACGACGACGACCTGTCGTATGCCAAGGTGCGGCTCGACCCCGACTCGATGGCCGTGGTCGCGCGCCACGTCGGCGACTTCCCCGAGTCGCTGCCGCGCGCCCTGTGCTGGGCCTCCGCGTGGGACATGACGCGCGACGGCGAGATGGCCACGCGCGACTACCTGACGCTGGTGCTCTCCGGCATCGACAAGGAGCGGGACATCGGCGTCGTCCAATCGCTGCACCGGCAGGTCAAGCTGGCGCTCGACCTGTACGCCGCGCCCGACTGGCGCGAGACGGGCCTGGCGACGTGGTCGGACGCGGCCCTTGCCCGGCTGCGGGCGGCCGAGGCGGGCGGCGACCACCAGCTGGCGTGGGCGCGGGCGTTCGCGGCGACGGCGCGCACGGACACGCAGCTCGACCTGCTGGCCGCGCTGCTCGACGGGAGCGAGACGGTCGAGGGCCTCGAGGTGGACACCGAGCTGCGGTGGGCGTTCCTCTCGCGGCTGGCCGCCACGGGCCGGGCCGACGAGGCCGCGATCGCCGCCGAGCTGGCGCGCGACGCCACGTCGGCGGGCGAGCGGCACGCGGCGGCGGCGCGGGCGGCGCGGCCGACCCCCGAGGCCAAGGCGGAGGCGTGGGCGTCGGTCGTCGAGCGCGACGAGCTGCCCAACGCCCTTCAGGAGGCGGTGATCGGCGGCTTCGTGCAGACGGACCAGCGCGAGCTGCTCGCGCCGTACACCGAGAAGTACTTCGCGGCGGTCAAGGACGTGTGGAGCGGCCGCAGCCACGAGATGGCGCAGCAGGTCGTGGCCGGGCTCTACCCGGTGGTGCAGGTGGCGCGTTCGACGCTCGAGGCCACGGACGCGTGGCTGGTGACGGCGGAGCCGACGCCCGCGCTGCGGCGCCTGGTGACCGAGGCGCGCGCCGGAGTGGAACGCGCCCTGCACGCCCAGGCGGCGGACGCGGCGGCGGAGCTGCGGTAGACACCGCGCCTGAGATGGGCCCCTTCCGGTGACGGGAGGGGCCCGTCCGCGTCGGCGCTCGCGGCGTCAGCGCTTGCGGTCGCTCAGGATCACGAGGCCCGCGATGACCGCGAACAGCGCGAGCGGCGCCAGCACGAAGAGGCCGAGCGTCTCGATCACGCTCAGGCCTGGACCCGGGTCGTCGCCGTCGTCCCGGGTGAGCGCCTGGGCCGCGGGGGATGCCAGCAGGGTGAGCAGCGTCGTGCCGCCCAGGACGGCGGCGGCGCGCTTCTTGTTCAAGTTGACCACGGGGCCACAGTAACGAACGCCGACATCTCGCTCACCACCGCCCGTACCAGCGAGGCCACCCGCTCCGACGCGGCCAGCTCCTCCAGGGTCACGGGGCGGCCCGTTCCGTCGGCGACGGGCAGGCGCCAGTTGGGGTATTCGTCCCAGGTGCCCGGGACGTTCTGCGGGCGCAGGTCGCCCACCGTGTCGGGGAGCCAGATGCCGACCATGCGCGCCGGCGTGCGCGCCAGGTAGCGGTAGGCGGCCGCGATGCGCTCCTCCTCGCCCGCCCCGGGCGGCAGCAGCCCGAGCCGCGCGAACGCCTCGAACCACTCCGCCGTCTCGCTGAGCGCCTCCCGCAGCGCGCCAGGGGCGTCCGCGAGCAGCCCGAGGCGGCGCCGCAGCTCGACATGGTCGGCGGTCAGCCGGGCCGCGGTGGACGGCAGGTCGTGCGTGGTGACCGTGGCCAGGCAGGACGAACGCCACTCCCCCGGGTCCAACGGCGGCCGCCCCTCGCGCTCCCAGTGGCGCTCGAACCACAGCACCGACGTGCCGACGACGCCGCGCTCGGCCAGGTCCTCGCGCACGCCAGGCTCCACGGTGCCCAGGTCCTCGCCCACCAGCACGGCGCCCGCCCGGTGCGCCTGGAGCGACAGGACGGCGAGCATGGCGTCGGCGTTGTACGACACATAGGTGCCCTCGACGGGCGAGGCGCCCTCAGGGATCCACCACAGCCTGAACTGCCCCATGACATGGTCCACGCGCAGCGCCCCCGCGTGCCGCAGCAGCCCGGCGACCAGCTCGCGGTAGGGCGCGTAGCCGAGGCGTTCGAGCGCGTCGGGGCGCCAGGGCGGCAGGCCCCAGTCCTGGCCGTTCTCGTTGAACGCGTCGGGCGGCGCGCCCGTGGACATGCCGATCGCCAGCACGTCCTGCTGCGCCCACGCGTCCGAGCCATGGGGGTGGACGCCGAGGGCGAGGTCGTGGACCAGGCCGATGGGCATACCGGCCGCCTCGGCCGCGCGCTGCGCGCGGGAGAGCTGCCCGTCCGTGAGCCACGCGAGCCAGCTGTGGAAGTCGATGCGCTCCAGGTGCTCGGCGCGGGCGCGCGCGGTGGCGGCCGAGCGCGGGTCGCGCAGCCCCGCGGGCCACGCGCGCCAGTCGGGACCGAGCGTCTCGGCCAGGGCGCACCAGGTGGCGTGGTCCTCGAGGGCCTGGCCCTGCTCGGCGAGGAACGCGCAGTAGGACGCGTGCCGCCCCGGGCCGAGCGGCACGCGGCGCAGGATCTCCAGGGCCCGCAGCTTGAGCGCCCACACGGCGTCCCTGTCGATGGGCTCGCCCGCGTCGATGACGGCGGTGCGCAGCGAGGCGGCGCGGGCGCGCAGGGCGTCGAGGTCGGCGCGGGCGTCGGGCTCGAGATAGCCGTACTCGGGGATGTCCTCGATCCGCAGATGGATCGGGTCGGCGAAACGGCGCGTGCCGGGGCGGTAGGGGGAGGGGTCGGTGGGTGAACCCGCGGCGCCAGGGACGGCGGCGTGCAGGGGGTTGATCTGGACGAACCCGGCGCCGAGCGTGTGCCCGGCCCAGCTCGCGAGGTCGGCGAGGTCCACCAGGTCGCCCATGCCCCACGAGCGGGTGGAGAGCACCGAGTAGAGCTGGACCAGCAGGCCGACGGTGCGGCCAGGCGGGTCGGGGAGCCGGTCGGGGGCGACGATCAACGGGGCGGTCGCCGTTCGCCCTTGGGGCGCGGTCGCCTTCAGGGTGTGCCAGCCGGGCGGCAGGGGCGCCTCGCCCCAGGCGAGCTCGGCGCCGTCCTCGGTGGTGACGCGCAGCTCGGTGCCCGGCGGAACGGCGGGCGGCGGGCCGCCCGCGCGGTGCACCACGGTGGGCGGGAGGAGGCGGTCTGTGGTGTCGGGGACCTCGGAGCGCTCCGGGTCGACGCCGAGGGCGGCGAGCACGGCGGCCACGGTGTCATCGGGCACCTCGACGGTGCGGCCTGGGGCCGGGGAGTAGGAGGTGGCGACGCCGTGCGCCGCTGCGAGGCGCGCGAGCCGCTCCATCAGACCTCGACTGCCTCCGCGCCGCCACGCCCGTTGGGCTCCGCGGTCAGGGGCGGCTCGACCGCGAGCGGCTGCTCGGCGGTGAGCGGGGCGAGGTCGTCCAGGGGCGGCTCGCTGGTCAGGGGCGCCTCACGGGCTGAGGTCGCGGAGCTCTGGGTGGGCAGCGGGATCAGCTGGAGGGTGTCGCGTGTGTCGTGGTGCTCGGTCCTGGCGGCTCCGGCCACGGGTCACTCCGTTCGCCGACGGCGTCGTGCTCGGTAGGTGCTCGGTGGGGCGTCGAGTACTGCTCTACCCAGTCAACGTCACCGCACCCGTCCACGCGACGGGAAAGCGACGCACTTCACGCCGTCCGGGGCGAAGAATTTCCGTATCCGCCGGGATGGCGTGCGAGAACTTGCGGATATGAAGACATCGGGATCGGTACGGATCGGGCGCGGATCGGAGGGGGTCGGAAGGTGTCGGAGAAGGATCACGCCGATCTGCTGCCGTCGATCCTGGCGAGGGCGTCGTCGGCTCCATAGGGGCGCAGATACGGCAGCCACCGCGGATCGCGGTGACCGGTGCCGATGATGCGCCAGGCCAGCCCCGAGGGCGGCCCGGGCGTATGTCGGAGCCGCCAGCCCAGCTCGGCGACGTGCCGGTCGGCCTTGATGTGGTTGCAGCTGCGGCAGGCGGCGACGACGTTGTCCCAGGCGTGCTGGCCGCCGCGGCTGCGTGGGATGACGTGGTCGACGCTGGTGGCCACGCCCCCGCAGTACGCGCAGCGGCCGCCGTCGCGGGCGAACAGCGCGCGGCGGGTGAGGGGCACGGCGGTGCGGTAGGGAACGCGGACGAACCGCTTCAGCCGCACGACACTCGGCGCGGGTATGGCGTGGGTCGAACTCCGCATCAGCGCGCCTGAGTCCTCGAGGCTCACGGCCTTGTCGTTCAGCAGCAGGATCAGTGCGCGGCGGACCGGTACGACGCCAAGCGGCTCGTACGACGCGTTGAGGACCAAGACGTGTGGCACGAACGCCCTCCGTTTCCGTCGGCGGCACGTGGCTCGCGCCGGGACGATCTCCCTCAGTGTGTCCCGCGCGGCACCGCGAGCGCCACCACGATCGGGAAATGTGCCGATTGTGTCTTTCGCCACACGCTTCACTCCTCGGCCGTTTCTTCCCTTCTCTCCCTGGGGTCCCCCGGCGGTCCTCGGGCCGTTCCGCGGAGGGGGGCGGCTTGAGCGGGGCGCGCGTCGCGGGTCAGAGTGGTGCGCATGCACGACACGCCCGCGCACACCGCGCGCACCCGTCCTCCCCGCGTCCCCCACTCCCGCGCCCGCGTCGGCGCGTTCGCGGCGGGGTGGTGACGGTGGGCGGGAGCTGGGAGTCCTGGCTGGCGTCAGGGCTGCGGATCGTGCTCATCGTCGTGGTCGCCCTGCTGCTGCGGCTGGCGCTGCGCCGCTCGATCGGGCGGCTGACGGCGCGGCTGAACCGCGAGGACGGCAACCGGCGGCGCTCGTCGGCGATGGGCGGCCTGCTGGTCAACCCCGAGCGGCGCAGGCAGCGCTCCGAGACGATCGGCTCGGTGCTCAAGAGCACGGCGTCCGTGCTGGTGCTCGGCACGGCCGCGCTCATGGTGCTCTCCGAGCTCGGCGTGCAGCTCGGCCCGCTCATGGCGAGCGCCGGGGTCGCGGGCGTCGCCCTCGGCTTCGGGGCGCGCAGCGTGGTGGCGGACGTGCTCGCGGGCCTGTTCATGCTGCTCGAGGACCAGTACGGGGTGGGCGACACGATCGACGTGGGCGAGGCCACGGGGACCGTGCTGGAGATCGGGCTGCGCGTGACGACGCTGCGCGGCGCCTCGGGCGAGACCTGGTACGTGCGCAACGGCGAGATCACCCGCGTCGGGAACCTCAGCCAGGGCTGGGCCACCGCGACCGTGGACGTGCCGGTCGCCGCCGACGCCGACCTCGAGCGGGTGCGGCGCACCCTCGCGACGGCCGGGGCCGAGATGGCGGCCGAGGCGCCGTGGAAGGAGCTGCTGCACGAGCCCGTCGAGGTGCTCGGCGTCGAGGCGGTCACCCCCGAGTCGGTCACGCTGCGGGTCACGGGCAGGACCGCGCCGGGCAAGGCGCCCGAGGTGGAACGCGAGCTGCGCTGGCGGATCAAGCGCGCCCTCGACGCGGCGGGCATCGAGCGGGCCGGTGATCCGGGCGAGCCGGTGTCCGAGCCGACCGGGACCTGAGGGCCGACCGGGACCTGAGGGGCCACCGGTACCAGGGAACCGACCGGGTCCGTTGTCGGTGGGCTCGTCCACAATGGCCCCCATGACCGCCACCACCTCACCCGTCACCATCCGCGGCTACGCGCCGGGCGACCTCGAAGCGCTGCGCGACATCTGCGTGCGGACCGGCCTCGTCGGCGGCGACGCCACAGGGCACTACGCGGACCCCGCGATCCTGCCCGCGATATTCGCCGAGCCGTACGCCGCGTTCGACCCGGGCCTGGTGTTCGTCGCGGACGACGGCACGCGCGCGATCGGGTATGTGGTGGCGACGGACGACAGCGTGGCGTTCTTCGAGCGGTTCGCCGCCGAGTGGGCGCCCGCGCTGGCCGAGCGCTTCCCCGCGCCCGAGGGCGAGCCCGCGACGCCCGACGACGAGCTGCGCGACCTGCTGCACCACGCCGGGCGGATGCTGGTGCCGGGCATAGCCGCCGGGTATCCCGCGCACCTGCACATCGACCTGCTGCCCGAGGGCCAGCGGCGGGGTCTCGGGCGGCGGCTGATGGACGCGCTCTTCGACGCGCTGCGGGCCCGCGGCGTGCCGGGGGTCCACCTGGGGATGAGCCCGGCGAACACGAACGCCCGCGCGTTCTACGACCGGATCGGCTTCACCGAGCTGCCGGGCCACGGCGCGAACATCACCCACCTCGGCGTGCGCTTCTGACGCCCCGTGCGGGAATTGCCCCGCCCCAGGGAACCACCTCGGTCCTCGAGGCGTGCTGAGGGGGAAGGGGTCGGGGGAGCCCTGACGAGATAGCGATCTCGACAAGAAGTCGGCAAGGGCTGTGTGGTGGCAGGGCAGAGCGGCATACTGCTGGCCGTGGCCCGTGCCGGACACACGAAGGGGCCGGACACACGAGGGGGAGGGCCGGGAGCATGACTCACCCGCCTACCGCACCGCCCGCGTCCCCGCCGGGCGGGCAGGCCGCCACGGCCCACGCGCCGTGGCCCGCCCCTGCCACGCCACCCGCGGCCACCCCACCCGCGCCGCCCGAGCCGCCGCGCCGCAGCGCGTTCGCCGAGGGCGCCGCCCAGCTGCGGGCCGCGGCCCGCACCGAGCCCGGCAGGCTGCGGATCGTCGGGGCCGCCGTCGCCGGGCTGCTCCTGCTGTTCGGCGCGCTCACGTTCTACGAGATCACCGACCGGGCCGACGCCGCGCGGACCGTGGAGGACAGCAGCCAGCCGCTCAGCGCCGACGCCGCGGAGATATACCGCTCGCTCGCCGACGCCAACACCACGGCCGCCGTCGGCTTCCTCGCCGGGGCCGACGAGGACCCGGCCGTGCGCGAGCGGTACGAGCGGGACATCGACAACGCCGCGCGGCTGCTCGCCTCGGCCGCCGCGCACAGCTCCGACTCGGCCAGCGCGCGCCAGTACATCGAGACGCTCACCGAGGAGCTGCCGTTCTACACGGGCCTCGTGGAGACCGCCCGCACCAACAACCGGCAGGGCCTCCCGCTCGGCGGCGCCTATCTGCGCTATGCCGACCAGCGGATGCAGGACACGCTGCTGACCGCGGCCGAGGAGCTGTACGAGCTGGAGACCCGCAGGTTCGAGAGCGACCTGGCGCAGGCCAGGGACCGGCCGTGGCTGGCGCTCGGCGCGGGCACGCTCGCCCTGGCCGCGCTCGCATGGGCCCAGCGGCGGCACTATCTGCGCACCAACCGCGTGTTCAACCCCGGCCTTGTCGCCGCCACAGCGGCCGCGGCCGTGCTGCTCGTGTGGCTGGCCGGGGCGCACGTCATGGCGCGCGGCGCGCTCAGCGACGCCGACGAGAACGCCGCGCAGTCCCTCAGCGCGCTCAACGGCGCCTGGACGGAGGCGCTCAAGGCGCGCGGCGACGAGAGCATGACGCTGGTCACGCGCGGCGCGGGCAGCGAGTTCGAGGACAGCTACACGACCCACATGGACGCCCTCGCCGCCGAGCGCGGCGGCCTGCTGCCGAGGGCAGGTGAGCTGGCCGAGGACGCCGAGGGCAGGACCCCGGTGGACGCGGCCGTCGCGGCCACCGAGGAGTGGCAGGAACGTCACAGCGTGGCAAGGGAGTTGGAGACGGCAGGCGCGTACGACGACGCGGTGGAGGCCGTCATCGGCGTCGAGCGGCCCGAGGAGTCGACCGGCGAGAGCTTCGACCGCGTCGACGCCTCGCTCGCCGAGGCGGTTGAGCACGAGCAGCGGGAGTTCACGCGCGCCGCGGCCGACGGGCACGGCGCGCTCGGCGGGTTGACCGCGGGGGCGGTGCTCCTCGCGCTGCTCGCGGCCCTCGGTACGGTGCTCGGCATCGCGCGCCGCCTGTCGGAGTACCGGTGAGGACCCCGTGAGAGCGCGGAGGGACCCGTGAGAGCGCGGAGGGAGCGGACGGTGCCGAGGACCACGAAGCGTTCGAGAGCCGGGAGCCGGGGGCGTTCGCGCGACGCCCGGGCCCTGCTGCTGGCCGCGGGGGGCCTCGCGTTGGCGGGCGCCGTGCTCGCGGGCTCGCTGCCCGACGGCACCGACGGCCACCGCAAGGCGGGCAAGCACGCCGTCGCCGAGCCCGCGGACGAGCACGGGGTGGGCACGGTCGCCGAGCGCGAGACGTGCGACGACGGCAGGGACGCCGCGGAGAGCTACCCCGCCGAGCGCGTCGAGGGCTCGGCGGTGGAGGAGATCCAGGACCGGGGCCAGCTGATCGTCGGCATCGACCAGAACAGCTATCTGTGGGGGTACCGCACCCCCGACACCGGCGAGATCGTCGGCTTCGACATCGACCTGGTCGAGGCGATCGCCGAGGACCTGCTCGACACCCCCGACCCCGACATCGTCTTCCGCGCCATCCCCACGAGCGAGCGGATCAACGCCCTCCAGGACGGCGCCGTCGACATGGTGGTGCGCGCGATGTCCATCACGTGCGAGCGATGGGAGCACGTGGCGTTCTCCACCGCCTACTTCGAGACGGGCCAGCAGCTCCTCGCCCCGCGGAACTCCCCGATAGACGGCTTCGACGCGTCGATGGCCGGGCAGCGCGTGTGCAGCGCGGAGGGCTCGACGGCCGCCGAGCTGCTCGCCAGGGAGAGCAACGGAGCCGATCTCGTGACCGCGCCGAACCATCTGGACTGCCTCGTTCAGGTGCAGTTGGGCGAGGCCGACGCGCTCATGACCGACGCCGCGCTGGGCGCCGGGCACGTGGCCCAGGACCCGTCGATGGAGCTGATCGGCGAGCCGCTGACCGAGGAGTCCTACGGCGTGGCGTTCAACGCCGAGGCCACCGACCTGGTCGCGTGGGTCAACGCCGTGCTGGAGGATTACCGCGAGGGCGGCGCACAGAGCCGTTGGACGGCCGCCGCCGAGGCGCGCCTCGAGGGCTATCTCTACGGCGAGAACGAGCCGCCCCCGAGCCCGCCCGAGCCGCTCTACCGGAACTGACCGGTGATCAACGACCCGTTCGGGGAAGGGATCCGGCAGGCGGTGGCAGGAGCGAGACGAGATGGCGACTGAGGGGAGAGCGATGGCCCCGGATTCCGGCGGGAAAGTGCTGAGCCGCGAGGAGGTGGACCGCGCCCTGGCGCGGCTGGGTGCCGAGCACGAGGCGATCGAGTCCTCCCTGCTCGCGCTCCAGGACCACGCGGGCCGCAGACTGCTGGAGGGCGCCGAGCTCGCGGGCGTCACCCGGGACAGGTGGGCGGTGGCCGAGGAGACCGTCACCCGGCTCTGGTCGTACTTCGACACGTGCACCGAGGCGTTGGAGACGGCGCGCGAGGTGCGGGCGCGGCGCCGCAACCCCGGCCGCGACGACCTGCTCCAGCTGAGCATGCTGCTCGACGGCGCGAACCTCACGGTCGCGGGCGAGGGAGGGCGGCTCGCCGAGCACCTGAGCTGGGCCGAGCTGGTCGAGCGGATGAACGCCGGGTACGCGGCCGTGCTCGACATGGTCGTCTCGGCGGACTCCGTGTGGTCAGCGCTGCCCGCGCGGATAGACCTGCTGGCCGCCGAGTTGCACCGGTTGCGCGAGCTGGCGCACTCCGTGGGCGTGCGCCCCGGCGCGCACCCGGCGGGGGACGATCTGCACCGGGTGACCGGCGAGTTGACGGCGCTGCGGGCCGAGGTGATCGCCGATCCGCTGGCGTTCTGGGTCCCGGCGGGCGGCAGCAGCGCGCCGGGCGGCGGGCGCCCCGAGACGTCGCGCTACGACGCGGCGGCGCGCGCCATCGACGACATCAGGCGCGAGGTCGACGCGGTGATCGGGGTGCGCAAGGACGCCGAGGACCGGCTGATCCGGCTGCGCGACGTGCTCTCCCGCGCCGACCGCACGCTCGCCGAGGCGCGCACGGCGCGCGGCGAGGTGCTCGCCAAGATCGCCGCCTCCGAGGTGCCCGCGGTGAGCGGCCCCTCGAGCGCGCTGCACGAGCAGCTCGCCACCGCGGCCGACTACCGCAGGCGCTCGCAGTGGCACCGGCTCTCGCCGCTGCTCGAGTCGTTGGAGCAGCGCGCCGAGGAGGAGCTGCAACGGGCCCGCGACTCGCTGTCCGCGGTGACCGCGCCGCTGGCCGTCCGCGCGGAGCTGCGCGGCAGGCTCGACGCGTACAAGGCGAAGGCCGCCCGGCTGGGGAAGGCCGAGGAGCCGATGCTGGTGGAGCGTTACGACGTGGCGCGCCGCCTGCTGTGGACCGCGCCGTGCGACCTGCGGGCCGCCGAGCAGGCCGTGCTGCGGTACCAGCGGGCGGCCGCCGAGGTGCTGGTCCCCGACCCCGGGCCCGTCGATCGGAGGAGCGACCGGTGAGCCGGACGGCGACCAGGACGTGTCAACGGCCCGACTGCGACGGCGCGTACGAGGACGTGGGCGCGGGCGAGCTGTACTGCGACACGTGCGGCCTCGCGCCCGTGGTCTCGCCCGAGGGCATGATCGGCGTGGCCACGACCGGGATGACGGGCGCGGCGCGCGGCTCCCGTGGCTCGGGCTCGCCCGGCTCGGGCGGCTCGGGCGGCCCCGAGGGCTCGGGCACCGGCTCCGACAGCTCGGGCTCGTCGCTCGGCTCGGGCCGCTCCAGCGTGTCGTCGCGTTCGCAGTTCTCCCGCCGCTCGGTGTCGGGGCGGCTCTCGCGCGCGGGCACGGGCGGGATCGGGGGGCGTTCGGTCTCGGTGCGCTCGTCGCGTTCGAGCACCAGCACATCGGCCCGTTCGCGGCTCGGCGTCGGCCTGGTGTCGGTGCCCCAGGTGCCGCGGCCCGACCCGCTCTCGGCCGTTCTGGAGAACCCCGAGGTGCCCGAGCGGAAGCGGTTCTGCGGGAACAGCGACTGCGGCGGCGCCGTGGGCCGTTCGCGCGGCGGGCGTCCCGGGCGCACCGAGGGCTTCTGCACCAAGTGCGGCCACCCGTACTCGTTCATCCCCAAGCTCCAGCCTGGCGACGTGGTCAGGGACCAGTACGAGATCGCGGGCTGCCTCGCGCACGGCGGCCTCGGCTGGATCTATCTGGCGATCGACCGCGCGGTGTCGGACCGCTGGGTCGTGCTCAAGGGCCTGCTCGACACGGGCGACGAGGACGCCATGGCGGCGGCGATCTCCGAGCGGCGGTTCCTGGCGGAGATCGAGCACTCGAGCATCGTCCGCATCTACAACTTCGTGGAGCACCTCGACCGGCGCACCGGCTCGATGGACGGCTACATCGTGATGGAGTACGTCGGCGGCAAGTCGCTCAAGGAGATCGCCAACGCGCGCCGCGCCCCCGACGGGCGCCGCGACCCGCTGCCGGTCGAGCAGGCGTGCGCGTACGGGATCGAGGCGCTCGACGCGCTCGGCTACCTGCACAGCAGGAACGTCCTGTACTGCGACTTCAAGGTGGACAACGCCATCCAGCAGGACGACCAGCTCAAGCTCATCGACATGGGCGCGGTCCGGCGGATGGACGACCACGAGTCGGCGATCTACGGCACGGTGGGGTACCAGGCGCCCGAGGTCGCGGAGATCGGCCCCTCGGTGGCCTCCGACCTGTACACGGTGGCCCGCACGCTCGCGGTGCTGACGTTCGACTTCCAGGGCTACACGACGGTGTACGCCGACAGCCTGCCCGAGCCGGAGCACATCGAGGTCTTCCGGCGGTACGAGTCGTTCTACCGGCTGCTGGTGCGGGCCACCGACCCGGATCCGCGGCGGCGGTTCGCCTCGGCTCAGGAGATGGCCGAGCAGCTGACCGGGGTGCTGCGGGAGATCGTGGCGATGAGCAGCGGGCAGCCGCAGCCCGCGCTCTCGCAGTTGTTCGGGCCCGAGCTGCGGGTCGTGGACACGGAGTTGGTGCCGCGCCCGAGGGGTCCGGTGTCGCTGCTCGGCGAACGCCCGCGTGGGCGCCGGCGCGCGGCCCGCGCCGCACGCCCTCCGGCGCTCGCGCCCGCCCCCGCCACTCCGGGCACGCCGGTGGCGGGCGCCGTCGGCCCGCCCCCCGGGGCGCCGCCACCGCCCGCGCCGCCACCGCCCGCGCTGCCGCCGTCCGTGCAGGGGCCGCCCGTTCACTCGTCGGCGCCGGGGACCGTTCCGCCGGACCTGCGGGGCATCGTGCTCGCGCTGCCGGTGCCCCGCGTCGACCCGGCCGACCCCAACGCGGGCTTTCTCGCGGGCCTCATGGCGACCTCGCCCGCCGACCTGGTGGTGGCGCTGCGCTCGGCCCCGACCGACTCGGTGGAGCGCAGGGTGCGCGAGCTGCGGGCGTATCTGGAGATGCCGGGCGAGGCCGCGGCGCTGGCCGCGGGGGACGCGCTCGCGGACCTGACCGAGCGCCACTCCGCCGACTGGCGCGTGGTCTGGTACCGGGGCCTGGCCGCGCTGGCCGGGCGCGACCTGGAGACGGCGGCGCTGGCGTTCGACGCGGTCTTCGACGCGTTCCCCGGCGAGGTGGCGCCCAAGCTGGCGCTCGCGGTGTGCGCCGAGGTGCTCGACCAGCTGGACAACGCCGCCGACTACTACGAGCTGGTGTGGACGACCGACCCCAGCCATGTCAGCGCGGGCTTCGGCCTGGCCCGCGTGCGGCTCGCCGCCGGGGACAGGGCGCGCGCGGTGGCGGCCCTCGAGTCGGTGCCCGAGACCTCGGCCCACTGGACGGCCGCGCGCGTGGCGGCGGTCAGGGCCAGGCTGCGCGGGCGGGCGCCCACCGACGACCTGCTGCCCGACCTGCTCGCGGCGGGCGAACAGGTGGCGCGTTTGCGAGGCGCCGGGCTGGAACCGTGGCTGGGCGAACAGCTGTCCTGTGAAGTGCTGGGTTCCGCGCTGGACTGGGTATTGTCCCAACCCCCCGGTCAGTTCCAGCGGCAAACGGACCCCCAGCGGACACTCCTGGGCGCCCCCCTGGACGAGACCGGTATCAGGCTCGGGCTTGAACGCTCCTACCGGCGCCTCGCCCGGCTCGCGCAGACCAGCAGTGAACGGACCGAACTGGTGGAGGCGGCGAATCGCTTCCGCCCGAGGACATGGGTGTGACAATGCCGCAGCTCGACCAACTCTCCGCCTGTCCCGGCTGCGGTGAGCCGCTGGAGGACGACGATCGCTTCTGCGGCGTCTGCGGTACCGACCTGCGCAGCGCCTCCCGCGAGGCCGCGCCCCCGCCGTCGCCCGCCGCCGCGCCCCCGGCGGCACCGGCGCCCGCGCCCGCGCCACCCGTTCCGCCCGCGCCCCCCGGATACCCGGTGCCCCCCTCGGCCGCGCCGGCGCCCGCGTCGCCGCCCGCGCACGAGCCCGCGCCGCACGCCGGGCGCACACCCACCGAGCCTGACTTCACGCTCCCGCCCCCGTTGCGCGCCGACGCCGAGGAGCTGCCGCCGCCCTCGGGCCCCCCGGTGTCCCCCGCGCCGCCCCCGCCCCCCGGCGCGGCACCGGCCGAGCAGCCACCCCAACCGCCGTATGCGCAGCCGCAGTCCGCGCAACCGCGGTCCGCGCCGCGCGCCCCCGCCGCGCGCCCCGACCCGCGCATCGCCCACGACGGCGCGCCCACCGCGGCCGACCGCCCGCTGTGCGCCGTGTGCGGCCAGGGCCAGGTCGACCCCGACGGGTACTGCGTCGAGTGCGGGCGCGCCCAGCCCGACGACCGCGACCACGTCGAGCGCGCGCTCGGCGGCGTCGCCGCGGTCAGCGACCTCGGCCTGCGCCACCACCGCAACGAGGACGCGTTCACCGTTTCCGCCACCGCCCTGTCCGACGGCTCGCCCGCCGTGCTCGCGGTGGTGTGCGACGGCGTCTCCTCGTCCTCGCGCCCGCACGAGGCGTCCGCCACCGCGGCCGAGGCAGCGCTCGAGTCGCTGCTGGCCGCGCTGCCGCGCGGCGTCGGCGGCCAGCGCGCGATGCACGACGCCCTGCACGCCGCCGCGACCGCCGTCGCCGCGCTCGCCGAGACCGGCGAGCAGGAGCCGGGCCGCAACGCGCCCGCCTGCACGATCGTCTCCGCCGTCACCACGGGCCAGACGCTCACCGTGGGCTGGATCGGCGACAGCCGCGCCTACTGGGTGCCCGAGGAGGAGGGCGCCGCGCCCGCCCGGCTGACGCAGGACGACTCGTGGGCCGCCCAGATGGTGGCCGCGGGGCTGCTCAGCGAGGCCGAGGCGATGGCCGACCACCGGGCGCACGCCATCACGGCGTGGCTCGGCGCCGACGCCCAGGAGATCGACCCGCACACCCGCTCGTTCGAGCCCGACCGGCCAGGCGTGGTCATCGTGTGCACCGACGGCCTGTGGAACTACGCCGAGACCGCCGACGAGATGGCCCGCATCGTCCCGGCGAAGGCGCGTTCGGCCCCGCTGCCGAGCGCCCAGCACCTGGTGCGCCACGCCCTCGAATCGGGCGGCCACGACAACGTGACGGTCGCCGTCATCCCGTTCCCGACCGAGCCCGACCGGGCAGAGACGGCCTGAGCCGCGGCCGTTCACCCGCTTCCCCGCCCTGGCACGACAGGACGCCGCAGAAGGGCCCCTCAGCATGGCCGACTTCGTCAAATCGCACGTGCCGCACTTCTCGATCGAGGTGTACCAGAACGAGTACCTCCCGCAGGACGCGCGGGAGGTGAACGCCATCGTCACCGTCACCGCGACCGGCAGCGGCGGCCGGGCCCTGGCCCCCGCCGAGCCCGCGGACGGGCCGCGCGCCGCCGTGGTGATCATGGTGGACTGCTCGGGCTCCATGGACTACCCGCCCGCGAAGATGCGGGGCGCCAAGGCCGCCACCGACGCGGCGATCGACACGCTGCGCGACGGCGTGGCGTTCGCCGTGGTCGCGGGCACGCACAAGGCCGTCGAGGTCTACCCGGGCGACGGGCGGCTCGCGATCGCCGACGCCGCGACCAGGGCCGCGGCCAAGGGCGCTCTGCGCGCGTTGAACGCCGCGGGCGGCACCGCGATAGGCACCTGGCTCAGGCTCGCCGAGCGCCTGCTCGCCGCGTCCCCCGCGCCCATCCGCCACGGCATCCTGCTGACCGACGGGCGCAACGAGCACGAGGAGCCCGAGGAGTTGCGGGCCGCGCTCGACGCGTGCGCGGGCCGCTTCACATGTGACGCGCGTGGCGTGGGCACCGACTGGGAGGTCGCCGAGGTCACGGGCATCGCGTCGGCGCTGCTCGGCACCGCCGACATCGTCGCCGAACCCGAGGGCCTGGCCGCCGACTTCACCGCCATGATGGAGGCGGCGATGGGCAAGGAGATCGGCGACGTCTGCCTGCGCCTGTGGACGCCGCAGGGCGCGGAGGTCGGCTTCGTCAAGCAGGTCGCGCCCACCGTCGAGGACCTGACGGGCCGCCGCGCCGAGTCGCCGCCCCGCTCGGGCGACTACCCCACCGGGTCGTGGGGCGACGAGTCACGCGACTACCACGTGTGCGTGCGCGTCCCCGCCGTGGGCGTGGGCCACGAGATGCTGGCGGCCCGGGTCGCGCTGGTCGTCCGCGAGCCCACCGCGCCCGCGGGGCCGCCCGCGACCGTGCTCGGCCAGGGCCTGGTGCGGGCGGTGTGGACGGACGACCTGGCCGCCGCGACCGCGATCAACGCGCAGGTCGCGCACTACACGGGCCAGGCCGAGCTGGCCCGGACGATCCAGGAGGGGCTGGCCTCCCGCAAGCGCGGCGACGAGGCCGGGGCAACGGCCAAGCTGGGCCGCGCGGTTCAGCTGGCGCACTTCTCCGGGAACGCCGAGACCGCCACACTGCTCGCGAAGGTGGTGGACGTGGAGGACGCGGCGGAAGGTACTGTTCGACTCAAAGCCGGGGTCACCCAGGCGGACGAGATGACACTGGAGACGCGGTCGACGAAGACCGTGCGAGTGAAGAAGAAGCCGATCGCGAACGACGAGTCCACAAGACCCTAGGGACCGAGGGGGAGGCAGTAAGGATGCCGACTTGCCCGAACGGCCACCACTCGGTGGCCGAGGACTGGTGCGAGGTGTGCGGCCACCGCATGCTCACCCCCGCCGCGCCGATGCCACCCGCCCCGCCCGGCTACCCCTCGCCGCCCGGGGGCTCCCCCGGCGCCCCGCCGCCGTTCCCAGGCCAGGGCGGCCCGCCCCCAGGGCCCCCGGGCTACCCGGGAGGGTCAGGGCCTTCGACCGCGCCGATCCCGCAGGTCCAGCCGTATCCGCAGGGCGAGTTGTGCCCGCAGTGCCGCACCCCGCGCGAGGCGCAGGCGCCGTTCTGCGAGGGCTGCCGCTACAACTTCCTGACCAACTCCCCCACCACCTACATACCTCCCGTGCCCCCCGGCGGTGGCCCCCCGGCGCACGACCCGCACCAGGCCTACCCCCCGCCCGCCCCCGCGCCGGCGCACGCGCCGCCCCCGCAGCCGAGCGGCGACTGGGTGCTCCCGCCGCCGGGCGGGCCCCAGGGCGGCCCGCCGCCGTTCCCCGGCCAGGGCGGCCCGCCCGGCTATCCGCAGCAGGGCGCGGGCTGGCTGGTCACCGTGGGCCCCGACCCCGAGTACTTCACGGCGATGATGCGGCGCTCCGGGCCCGAGGCCGCGCAGTTGACGCTCCCGACGTACGCGCCCGAGCAGCGCGTGCAGCTCTCGGGCCCCCAGGTCACGATCGGCCGCCGCCGCCAGTCCACGGGCGAGTCCCCCGACATCGACCTGTCGCAGCCCCCCGAGGACCCCGGCGTCTCGCACAAGCACGCCATCCTCGTCCAGCAGCCCGACGGCGGCTGGGCCGTGGTCGACCAGGACTCGACCAACGGCACGACGGTCAACGGCGCCGAGGACCCGATCCAGCCCTATGTGCCGGTCACGCTCCACGAGGGCGACCGTGTCCACATCGGTGCGTGGACGACGCTGACCCTTTATCGCGGCTGACACCCCACCCGGCACTACTATCACCCGGGTGACTGATAACACCGCTGCAATCGCGGTCGATGGACTGCGCAAGCGGTACGGGGACGTATCCGCCGTGGACGGAGTGACCTTCGAGGTCGAGCGGGGGGAGTTCTACGGGATCCTCGGCCCCAACGGCGCGGGCAAGACGACCACGTTGGAGATCGTCGAGGGGCTGCGCGAGCCCGACGAGGGCACCGCGCTGCTCCTCGGCGAGCCCTCGTGGCCGCGCAAGCCGGAGCTGCTGCGCCGGATAGGCGTCCAGCTCCAGGCGTCGGCGTTCTTCGAGAAGCTCACGGCCCGCGAGCAGATACACACCTTCGCCGCCCTCTACGGCGTCTCCGCCGACCGCGCCGACGCCATGCTCGAGACCGTCGGGCTGACCGAGAAGAAGGACGTCCGCGACGACAAGCTCTCCGGCGGCCAGGCGCAGCGCCTCTCGATCGCCTGCGCGCTGGTCCACGACCCCGAGCTGGTGTTCCTCGACGAGCCCACCACGGGGCTCGACCCACAGGCCCGCCGCAACCTGTGGGACCTGCTGCGCGGGATCAACTCCACGGGCCGCACGGTCGTCCTGACCACGCACTACATGGACGAGGCGGAGCTGCTCTGCGACCGCGTCGCGATCATGGACGCCGGGCGGATCCTCCGCGTCGGCCCGCCCGCCGACCTCGTCAGGGAGCTGGGCGTGGACACCCTGGAGGACGTCTTCCTCCAGCTCACCGGACGGGAGTACCGCGAATGAGCGCGTTCAGGAGCCTGTCGCGGGCGATGGTCCTCGGCCTGCTGCGGGACCGCACGGCCGTCTTCTTCATGCTGATCTTCCCGCTGATGTTCCTCGCGCTGTTCGGGGCGCTGTTCCAGGACTCGGGCGTGCCGCGCTCCAGCGTGGTGCAGATCGGGAACGTCGCGGTGCTCGACGACATGCCCGAGGAGCAACGCGCCGCGCTGGGCGACGCGTTGGAGGTCACCAGGTCGGGTGACAGGGCACGGGCGATCGAGCAGGTCAGCGACGGCGACGTGGACGCGGTGGTCTGGGAGGAGGACGGGCGGGTCCAGCTGCGCTACTCCGCCGCGGACGCCGCCCGCGCGGGCACGGTCCAGGGCCTGATGCAGTCGATCGTGCAGAGCGCCAACGTCGAGGCGACGGGCCAGGAGCCCGCGTTCACGCTGACCACGGACCGGGTGGAGGATCGTTCCGTCAAGGCGATCCAGTTCCTGACGCCAGGGCTGCTCGGCTGGGCGGTGGCGATGGGCGCGTCGTTCATGTCGGCGTTCACGCTCGTCAACTGGCGCAAGAGGCGGATCCTGCGACGCCTGTGGCTGGCGCCGATCAAGCCGAGCACGGTCATCAGCGCCCGGATCGGCGTGAGCCTGGCGCTGGCGTTCGTGCAGGTCGCGATCTTCCTGGCGATCGCGACGATCCCGTTCTACGGCCTCCAGCTGACCGGCTCGTGGTGGCTGTCCATCCCGCTGGTCGCCTGCGGCACGCTGGCGTTCATGTCGATCGGCCTGCTGATCGGCGCGTGGGCCAACTCCGACGAGGCGGCCAACGGCGCGCTCCAGGTGGTCATCATGCCGATGGCGTTCCTGTCGGGCTCGTTCTTCCCGACGGACGAGATGCCGGGCTGGCTGAACGCGATCTCGACGGTGCTGCCGCTGAAGCACCTCAACGAGGCGATGATGGACGTCCTCTCCCGCGGCGAGAGCTGGGGAGCGGCGCTCCCCGTGATGGGCGCCCTGCTGCTCTTCGCCGCGGTGGTGACGGCGATAGCGGCCCGCCTGTTCCGCTGGGACACGGCTTAGCCTGCGGCTCGCCAGCAGCACGGCGCCTGCCGCGGGCAACGGGTCGGCGCGGGCGCGGGTGTCGCGCCGCAGCGCGAGGCGCCTGCCGCGGGCAACAGGCCCGCGCGGGCGCGGGTGTCCCGCCCACAGCACGACGCCTGCCGCGGGCAAGAGCCCCGCGCGGGCGCAGGGCGCAAACCCGGCGCGCAACAGGTCGACGCGGGCGCGGGTGTCGCGCCACAGCGCGACGCCTGCGGCGGGCAAGAGGGCCGCGCGGGCGCGGGCGCGGGGCGCAGACCCGGCGCGCAACGCGTCGACGCGGGCGGGGGTGTCGCGCCGCAGCGCGAGGCGCCTGCCGCGGGCAACAGGCCCGCTCGGGCGCGGGTGTCCCGCGCACAGCGCGTCGCCTGCGGCGGGCAAGAGCCCCGCGCGGGCGCGGGGCGCAGACCCGGCGCGCAGCGGGTCGGCGCGGGCGCGGGTGTCGCGCCACAGCGCGAGGCGCCTGTGGCGCGGCGCGAAGCGCCACAGGATGCGCGGGGCGGCACCCCGGCACGCCACGCCGGGACCCGCGCACAGCGCGGCGCCTGCGGCGAGAAGCGGGCCCGCCCGAGCACGGATGCCGCGCACGCGGCGCGGCGCTCGCAGCGCCGGAAATTCCGTGCGGGCACAGATGTTCCGCGCCCAGCATGACGCCTGCGGCGCGCAGCACGCGGCGCGGAGCGCCGAACGATGCGCGGGGGGCAACCCCGGTGCGCAGCATGGGCGTTCCGCACGGAACGAGGCACCTACGGCAGGCAGCGGCCCCGCGCGAAGCGCGGGTGTTCCGCGCGAAGCGCCGGAAAGGGCGGGCGGGTGGGGCAAAAACCTGGCGCGCAGCGCCCGGCGAACCCAGCGGAGCGCCAACGTTCCGCGCGAAGCGCCGGAAAGGGCGGGCGGGTGGGGCAAAAACCTGGCGCGCAGCGCCCGGCGAACCCAGCGGAGCGCCAACGTTCCGCGCGAAGCGCCGGAAAAGGGCGGGCGGGTGGGCGAAAAGACCCGGCGCGCAGCGCCGGCGTGCCACAACCGCCCGCTCAGCCGGGCGCGTTCACCATCGACGCCGCCGCGTACACCAGGTAGTTCCACAGCTCGCGCTCGTGCTCGGGCGCCAGCCCGAGGCCGTCGACCGCGTCGCGCATGTGCCGCAGCCACGCGTCGTGGGCCGCGCGGTTCACCTCGAACGGCGCGTGCCGCATCCGCAGCCGCGGGTGGCCGCGGGTCTCGCCGTAGGTGCGCGGCCCGCCCCAGTACTGGATCAGGAACAGCGCGAGACGCTCCTCCGCGGGCCCGAGGTCCTCCTCGGGGTACATCGGCCGCAGCAACGGGTCATCGGCCACACCCTCGTAGAAGCGGCGGACGAGCTTCCTGAAGGTCTCCTCGCCCCCGACCTGCTCATAGAACGACTGCTGCTCGGTCACCCCTCCATGGTCGCAGACCCGCCAGGGCGCTCCCCCGGCCGGTCGCGTCACCCTCCCGCAACCTCCCCGTCCCCCGCGGGCCGCCTGCCCGCCGCCCCGCTGTCGTACCGTCCGCCCCATGCCGGTCCAGGAGTACCGCCGCCGCCGAAGAACGCCCGCCCTCTCCTGGTTCGCGATCCTCACCACCGTCGCGTGGGCCGTGCTGTCCACCGCGCCCGCGTCGGGGGCGGGTTCGCCGCCCGAGCCCCCGGCCTCGCCCGAGCCCGCGATCTCCACGCCGTTCGCGCACCACGACGAGGGCTACGCGTGCTACCGCATCCCCGCCCTGGTCACCACGCCGCGCGGCACGTTGCTCGCGTTCGCCGAGGCCCGGGTCACCGACTGCTCGGACGTCGGCAACATCGACCTGGTCGTCAAGCGGTCCACGGACGGCGGCCGCACGTGGGACGCGATGACCGTGCTGCGCGGCAAGGGCACCCGCGGCGGCTACGGCAACCCCGTGCCCGTCGTCGACGAGGTCAGCGGCCGGGTGTCGCTGCTGTACGCGTACAACGCGTGGACCTCGGAGGACGGCGAGCGCAGACGCGGCTCCCGCAGCCTGCACAGCATGTACAGCGGCGACGACGGGCTGACCTGGACGCCCGGCGGGGTGCTGGGGCCGCTCAAGCCGGTGGACTGGACGTGGGTGTCGTTCGGTCCTGGGCACGGCGTGCAGCTGCGCCGGGGGGCGCACGCCGGGCGCCTGATCGTGCCCGGCGACCACGACACCGCCGACGGGCGCTCGGGCGCGCAGCTGTACTACAGCGACGACGGCGGCATGACGTGGCACCTCGGGGCGGTGTACGACGTGCCGGACGACGAGCCGCACCCGGGCGAGCTGACGGTGGTCGAGCTGGTCGACGGCTCGCTCTACGTCAACGCCCGCACCACCGACCTCGACAGCACGAGCCACTACCGGCTCGCCGGGCACAGCGCGGACGGAGGGCTGACGTTCACCCGGGAGGGGTTCGCGCCCGTGGCCGGGCTCGCCGCGCCGCCGGTCTCCGCGTCGCTGCTGCGGCTGCGCGCCACGGACGAGGGGGATCCGCGCAACCGGCTGCTGCTTTCGGCGCCCGCGAGGCCCGTTCCGCAGATCGCCACGCGCCGCAGGACGATGACGATCCGCACGTCCTACGACGAGGGCCGCACGTGGCAGTCGACGGCGTCGTCGATCAACTTCGCGCGGGCGGGCTACTCGGACCTGACCGAGCTGATCACGGGCGAGATAGGGCTGCTCTACGAGACGGGCGGCAAGAGCCCGCACGGGACGGTGAAGTTCACGGCGTTCACGGTCGCCTCGCTCGACGGCGGTGTGCCGCGGCACGACTTCTGCCCGGCGCCGCGGCCCTCGGGCGGCAGCTCGTTCTGGGGGGCGGCGGACCGCGGTCCCGGGGTGGTGCGCGCCGCGGCGACCGTCAACCGGCGCACGCCGTCCACGCTCCCCCGCAGCTCGCCGATCCGCCGCCCGCCGCCCGGCTAGGGACTCAGGCCCTTCGCCCGGTCAACGGCGTGACGCCGAGGCCCGGGGTCCCGCCCTCGCGGCGGACCACCGTGGCGCCGAGCGGGGTGCGAAGGCGCAGCCAGGG
Source organism: Streptomyces radicis (assembly GCF_003626575.1). Taxonomy (GTDB): domain Bacteria; phylum Actinomycetota; class Actinomycetes; order Streptomycetales; family Streptomycetaceae; genus Streptomyces; species Streptomyces radicis. The sequence goes on from NZ_RBDY01000004.1 coordinate 335,200, forward strand.
GCCGCCGGTGAGCAGGCCGACCGGCGCGTCGGCGCGCAGGAAGCCCAGCGCGTGCGCCGCGTGCACGGCGCGCAGCGGGAGCGGGGTGCCGGGCAGGCGCCGTGACCAGATCTCCTCGGCGAGCGCGTCGAGCGCCGCGCGCGTGCGCTCGGCCTCGGGCAGCCGCTCGGTCCGCCGCCTGAACTCCGCGACCACCGCGGCCGCGGCCTCCCGCACGGTCGCGTGCGGCAGCTCGGCCAGCGGCCGCCAGCCGCCGCGCGGCGGCAGCAGCCCGGCCCATGAGGGGCCGGTCACGGGCTCGGGCACGGTGAACGCGCCGCCCTCGTCGTCGATGGCCTCGAGCAGCGCGCCCGCCGAGACGGTGACGTCGAGCGTGGCGGGGGCCGAGAGCCTGCTCGGCCACACGGCGAGCACGTCGAAGCGCGCGGGCCGCGTGAAGACGGCGACCACCCCGTCGTCGGCCTGGAGCCTGGCCGCCGCCGCCCTGTCCCAGCGGAGCTGCCTGCCGAGGAACGCCGCGAGGCCGCCCGCCTCCCCCGGCTCGGCGAACTCGAGGCGTCGCCGCGCGGTCATGAGGGAACGGGGCTCCCCGCGGCGTCGTCCCCGTACTTCTCGAGGAACGTCCGCTCGGCGGCGGTCAGTCGGCGGGGGCGGGCGCGTTCGAGGTCGTAGGGGACGATGACGGTGGAGGCGCGGGCATAGACCGTTTCGCCGTCCTTCACCTCATAGCCGACCGTGGCCGAGGCGGCACCGATCTTGATCACCCAGACGTCGATCGTGACCGGCTCCTGCCGGTGGACGAGCGGCTTGAGGTAGTCGATCTCGTGCCGCGCCACCACGGAGCCGCCGGTGAACGCGTCGGCCGACGCCTCCCGCGCCAGCCGGAAGAAGAACTCTATGCGAGCCTCCTCCAGATAGCGCAGGAAGACGACGTTGTTCACGTGGCCGAAGGCGTCCATGTCGGACCAGCGCAGCGCGCACCGGTAGATGTGGCGCACGTCAGCCCCGGGTCAGCTTCTTGTACGTGGTGCGGTGCGGGCGGGCGGCCTCGGGGCCGAGGCGCTCGATCTTGTTCTTCTCGTACGACTCGAAGTTCCCCTCGTACCAGAACCAGCGCGCCTCGCCCTCGTACGCCAGGATGTGCGTCGCGACGCGGTCGAGGAACCACCGGTCGTGGGAGACGACCACGGCGCAGCCGGGGAACTCCAGGAGGGCGTTCTCCAGCGAGGAGAGCGTCTCGACGTCCAGGTCGTTGGTCGGCTCGTCGAGCAGCAGGAGGTTCCCGCCCTGCTTGAGGGTGAGCGCGAGGTTCAGGCGGTTGCGCTCGCCGCCCGACAGGATGCCAGCGGGCTTCTGCTGGTCGGGGCCCTTGAAGCCGAACGCGCTCACATAGGCGCGGGACGGCATCTCGACCTGGCCGACGTTGATGTGGTCGAGACCGTCCGAGACGACCTCCCACAGCGACTTCTTCGGATCGATGTTGGCCCGGGACTGATCGACATAGGAGATGTCGACGGTCTCGCCGACGCGCACCGATCCCGAGTCGACCTTCTCGAGGCCGAGGATCATCTTGAACAGCGTGGTCTTGCCCGCGCCGTTCGGCCCGATGACGCCGACGATGCCGTTCCTCGGGAGGGTGAACGACAGCCCGTCCACCAGGATCTTCTCGCCGAACGCCTTGCCGAGCTTCTCGACCTCGACCACCACGTTCCCCAGGCGGGGGCCTGGCGGGATCTGGATCTCCTCGAAGTCCAGCTTCCTCGTCTTCTCGGCCTCGGCGGCCATCTCCTCGTAACGGGCAAGGCGCGCACGGGACTTGGCCTGGCGCCCCTTGGCGTTGGAGCGCACCCACTCCAGCTCCTCCTTGAGCCGCTTGGCGCGCTTGGCGTCCTTCTGGCCCTCGACCTTGAGCCGGGTCTGCTTGGTCTCCAGGTACTTCGAGTAGTTCCCCTCGTAGACGTACGCGCGCCCGCGGTCGAGCTCCAGGATCCACTCGGCCACGTTGTCGAGGAAGTACCGGTCGTGGGTGATCGCGACCACGGTGCCGGGGTACTGGGCGAGGTGCTGCTCGAGCCACTGCACCGACTCGGCGTCCAGGTGGTTCGTCGGCTCGTCGAGCAGCAGCAGGTCGGGCTGCTCGAGGAGCAGCCTGCACAGCGCGACGCGGCGCTTCTCGCCGCCCGAGAGGTTGGTGACGGACCAGTCGCCCGGCGGGCAGCCCAGGGCGTCCATGGCCTGCTCGAGCTGCGCGTCGAGGTCCCACGCGCCCGCGTGGTCGAGCTCCTCCTGGAGCTGGCCCATCTCCTCCATCAGCGCGTCGGTGTACTCGGTCGCCATCTGCTCGGCGATCTCGTTGAACCGGTCGAGCTTGCCCTTGATCTCGGCCACGCCCTCCTGGACGTTCTCCAGGACGGTCTTGGACTCGTCGAGCGGGGGCTCCTGGAGGAGGATCCCGACGCTGTAGCCGGGGGTGAGGAACGCGTCGCCGTTCGACGGCTGCTCCAGGCCCGCCATGATCTTCAGCACCGTGGACTTGCCCGCGCCGTTCGGCCCGACGACACCGATCTTGGCGCCGGGCAGGAAGCTCAGGGTGACGTTGTCGAGGATCACCTTGTCGCCGTGCGCCTTGCGCGTCTTGCGCATGGTGTAGATGTACTCAGCCAAGAGAAACCGTCCGGCAGTTCTGGTCAGTGGGCATCTGGTCGGTGGGTGGTGTCTGGTCGGTGGGGATCAGCGGGGGATCAGGCGGATGTCCCCATCCTGCCGCATGGGCGCGCCCCCGCGGAAACCGGTGGGCCCGGGGCGGGCGGGGCGGCCAGGCAGCGCGAAGGGGCGGGCCCGTCCCACGGACCCGCCCCCGTCACGGTGGTGCGCCGACGCCCTTCCTGGCGGTCAGCGGCCGTGCCGCGTAGGTGTCACTCGTCGCCGCCCGCGGTGGCGGAGCGGCGGCGGATGAAGAACACCGCGGCCGCGCCCACGACCAGGAGGAGCACGGCGATACCGGCGATCATGGCCGGGTTGCCGCTGTCGCTGCCGGTCTCGGCCAGGTCGGGGGAGTCATCGGCCTCGCCGCCGCCCGTGGTGGCCGGGGCGGGCTCGTTGCCGGGCTCGTCGGCGGGCGAGCAGTCGAGGACGCCGGTGAAGACCCAGGGCTCCTCACCCTCCTGCGGGTGCGCGATCTCGATCTCGTACGCCTGGTCCTCGTCGACCGGGACCAGCACGGACTCCGACGAGCCGGGCGCGACCTCGACGGTCTCGCCGACCAGCTCGAACTCGAACGGCACGTCGCCGGTGTTGTCCACCGTGACGCTGACGCCGCCATCGGCGCAGCTCTGCTCGGCGGTGACGGCGACGGAGGGGTTGCCCTCACCGGCCCAGTTGACGGAGGCGCCCGCGGTGACGGACGACGCGGAGGAGCCGGCCAGGATCATGGTCTGGGTCCTGGTGTCGACGCCGGTGAACGCGCGGCCCACCGGGACCTGCGAGCTGGCGGTCGCGGTCAGCGCCGCGGTGCCGGGCTCGGCGTCGGCGGGCACCGAGAAGTACAGCTCGCCGCCGTTGGAGACGGCCTGGTCCTCGGTGATGATCTCGCCGTTGGCGTCGACGATGGTCACGCCCTGCTCGGCCGCGGCCACGTCGGGGGTGACGAAGACGGACTCGGCGGTGGTGTTGACCGTCACCGGGCCGATGATCTGCCCTGGCTGCCCCGAGACCTGCGAAGGCGTCAGCTCGAGCGAGGCGTTGGGCTCGGGAACGTCCTCGGCGCTCTCCAGCAGCCACTCGGTCAGCTTGGCGGCGTTCTCGTTCTCGGGAACGGCGTCCACGCCGTCCGACAGGTGCCAGATCGCGGCCTGGGTGCCCGCGGCGGCCTGCTCGTCGGACAGCTCGCCCGCGTCGGCCGAGGCGGCCAGGGCGCTGAGGTCGTTGACCACCGGGTAGGAGTTCTGGAGGATCCAGTGGATCCGCCCGGCCTCCGGGTTGTTGTGCAGGGTCGAGGAGTCCCAGCCGGTCTCGCGGTAGGCGGTGCCGTTCTGGGCGGGGGTGTTGAAGTCGATGCAGTAGGTCTGGAGTATGCCGCCGTCGTCGGCGGTCAGCCTGAAGAGGCCGCCCTGGATCGACTGCTCCCGGCCGTTCGGCAGGGTCACGTCGACGGTGTCGGCGATCGCCAGGTTGTCCAACGTGGCGGTGGCGCCACTGCCCGGCTGCTCGTCGGCGATCGCGGCGCCTCCCGCCGCGATGGCGCCGGTGGCCAGGAGGCCGGTGGCGACGGCGGTGGCCGCGAGGCGGGGGGCGACCCGCCTGGGCGCAGAAATCATGTGTGTCCCCTCCACGGAATCACAGGGGCGCTGCGGCGGATGCGTCAGCCGCACGCTCATCACTATCCCCGTGCGTACGGTGGATCGTAGAGAGGCGGTTGCTGAAAGTCCCCGCCGGGCCCCCGACTTACACATTCCATGGGGGAATCGTTACCTCAGAGGGTCCCGTGACGCCCGGTCATGTGCGGACAAGAGGGGATGCTTGGCGACACCTCCGCGTCACCCGTCGGCGACGCCGCGACCACGTAGCGCTCCCGCACCTCCCGGTAGCGCATCAGCTCGGCGGCCACGGGTTCGAGGACGTGGCTGTGGCCCCGGTCGGCCGCCAGCCGCCGCAGCCGCCACTCCTCCTGCTGCCCGAACGCGCGGGCCGGGCCGCGCGCGGCGACGCGGCAGCCCCACGCGAGCAGCGGGCCGCCGACCGAGCCGCCGAGCAGCAGCGCGAGCGGCAGCCAGCGGCCCACGACGGGCTGCCCGACGAGCGCGGTGAAGAGCCAGCAGATCCCGAGGAACTGCGCGGCGAGCAGCACCGCCTGCCCCGCGCCCGCGGCCGACCACCAGCGGGGCCTCGGCAGGACGCCCGGCGGCTGCTCGGCCAGGGCGCTCTCCAACGCCCCCGGCAGCTCCTTCGCGCCCTGCCGCGCGGCGTCGCGCACGGCCCTGGCCCACGGCTCGGGCAGGCCGTCGGCGGCGTCGGCCGCCACCTGCCGCACGGCCTGCTCCACCTGGGCCCCGGCCACCACGGGAGGCCCGGGGGCGCGCAGGCGCTGGGCGACCATCGCGGGCGGCTCCCCACGGCGCTCGGCCCTATGGGCCGCGAGCCGGCGCACGACCTGGCCCCATGGCGTTCCGCACGCGCGGTCGGCGCGGCGCAGCCAGCCGCGCTCGGCGGCCTGCCCCGCGGCCTGGGCGCCGAGCGCGGCGGCGAGGCGGTCGTCGAAGTCCTCCCTGGCCCGCTCGGTCAGCCCGGCGGGGGCCTCGGCGCCGTCGGCCACATAGACGGGGCCGAGGCGGCGCGCGACGCCGTCCACGTCGGCGGCGAGCCGCCGGGCGGCCGCGGTCCTGGCGGAGACCAGCTCGCCGATCTGCCGACGCAGCTCCGCCACCCCGTCGCCGGTGAGCGCGGAGACGGCCAGCACCCCGGCCCCCGGCTCGCCGTGCTCGCCGAGCGCCACGCCGCGCTCGTCGAGCAGCCGCCGCAGGTCGTCGAGGACCGCGTCCATGGCCTCTCCCGGCAGCCGGTCGGCCTGGTTGAGGACGATGAGCGAGACGTCGGCGTGCCCGGCGAACGCCCGCAGGTAGCGCTCGTGCAGCACCGCGTCCGCGTACTTCTCGGGGTCGACCACCCAGATCACCGCGTCCACCAGGGACAGCAGCCGGTCCACCTGCTCGCGGTGGGCGGTGTCCACGGAGTCGTGGTCGGGCAGGTCGAGCAGGATCGTGCCGCGCAGCGCGTGGTCCATGATGTGCGCCCTGCGGCGCGCGCGGGCGGGAATGCCGAGGCGTTCGAGCAGCCCGTCGGGGACCTGGCCGCCGCCCGCCTCCCAGGTGCAGGAGACGGCGGTCGCGGTGGTGGGGCGGCGCACGCCCGCCTCGGAGAGCTGCGCCCCGGCGAGCGCGTTGAACAACGTCGACTTGCCGCTCCCCGTGGCCCCCGCGATGGCCACGGCGGTGTAGACGGCGGGCAGCCGGTCGCGGGCGGCGGCCTCGTCGAGGACGCGGCAGGGCTCGGCGAGCACGTCGTCGTCGAGGCGTGTGCGGGAGAGCCCGACGAGCTCGCGCAGCGCGCCGAGCCTGACCCTGAGCGCGCCGCCGCCCGGCGCGCTCCTGGTGCTCGGGCCCGGCGCCGCGGGCAGGTCCACATGCGTGTCGGCCATGGCGTTCCTTCTCCTTCCGGCCGTGGCGTGGCGCGTGGCGCCGTCGCAGCCGTGCGGGGCCTCAGGCGTGCAGGGCCCGTACGGAGGACAGCGCCGCGATCAGCTCGACCTGGGGTTCGGCGGTGATGGTGAGGGAGTGCAGGGGCGCGCCGCGGCGCTTGCGCTCCGCGGTGAGCACCCGGTCCACGCAGGCGCGCAGCTGCCTGGCGCCGTCCTCGCGCAGCCGCGAGGCGTGGCGGGGGCCGAGCATGCCGGCGAGCGACTGCTGGGCGATGGCGCCCGACCGGCCGCCGAGCAGGGAGGACGCGAGCAGCGCCGCGGTCTCCCCGTCGTCGCCGTCGTCGCGCGCGCCCGCGGCGATCCTGGCCTCGACGGCGAGGTCCTCGAGGCAGCGCCGCAGCCGCCGCGCGAGCACCCCGACGCGTTCCGCCACGCCCCCGTCCTCGTCCAGGCCGCCCGCGGGCGCGCCCGGCTCGTCGGCCCACGCGGCGGTGGTCCGCTCGTCGGCGGCGGAGACGGCCTCGACGAGCAGCCCGGCGAGCGACTGGCCGAGCGCCTCGAGGAGCTCATCGCCGCTCGCGTCGTCGGGGAACGCCAGCCACAGGGCGCGGGTCTCGCCCGTGAGCAGCCCGCCCTCCTTGAGGCAGGCCCGCACGCGCTGTTCGGCCTCGGCGTAGGCGTCGTCGAGGCGCTGGCCGAGGCGCACCGCGGCGGCGTACTGGGCGGCGCTCGCGCCCGCGAGCTCCGCGACCCGGGCGCGCAGCGAGGAGATCGCGCCCCTGGCGGTGCGGGTGACGGCGTCGGCGCGGGCGGCGGGGTCCTGGGCGCGCTGCCCGAGCCACGCGCGCAGCCCGGCCACGGCGGTGGCGGGCAGCAGGCCCGAACCACCGGCGGACTCGGGGAGTTCGGGAACGGTGAAGCGCGGGACCGAGCCGAGCCCGGCGCGTTCGAGCAGGGCGCCGTAGTGGCGGGCGACCTCGGCGGCGATCTGGTGCGGCACGCGGTCGAGGACGGTGGCGAGGGTGACGTCGTACTCGCGCGCGCTGCGCAGCAGGTGCCACGGGACGGCGTCGGCGTAGCGGGAGGCGGTGGTGACGAGGACCCAGATGTCGGCGGCGCAGAAGAGGTCGGCGGCGAGGTCGCGGTTGCCCGCGACGAGCGAGTCGATGTCGGGGGCGTCGAGGAGGGCGAGCCCCGCGGGCAGGGCGCGCGTGGTGACGACGGAGAGCGCGGGCCGCCCCTCGCCCTCGTGCCGGGGTCCGCACACCCGCCCGAGCTGCGGCAGGACGCGGCGGCCCGCGAACCACCCCTGGTCCTCGGGGTGGCACACGAGCACCGGCGTCCTGGTGGTGGGGCGCAGCACCCCGGCCTCGCTGACGCGGCGTCCGACGAGGGAGTTGACGAGGGTGGACTTCCCCGCCCCCGTGGACCCCCCGATGACGGCGAGCAGCGGGGCGTCGGGCTGGCGCAGCCGGGGCAGCAGATAGCCGTCGAGCTGGGACAGCAGCTCGGCGGACGAGCGTCTGGCCCGTTCGGCGCCCGGCAGCTCGAGCGGGAAGCGCGCGGCAGCGAGCCGCTCCCTCAGCAGGGTCAGCGCGTCCAGCAGCTCGGGCCGTGCGTCCAAGATCGCCACATGCGCAGAATGCCCAATTTGGCGCTGTTTCCCAAGCATATTCCGCCCGAACGCGCCCCAAGCCGGACACCCGACCCCCGGCCTTTGGGATAACGAGTGCGCAACACCCCCTCCGGGAGCCACCAAAACCGCTGCGCGCTCCGCGGCCGCCTGCGATTATCAGGGCGGCTTCACTGGATCTCCACAGGACGGTGTTGCCGTGAAGCAACCGGGACCACCCCCTCGACGCTCTATCCTGTGCGCGGCGAGGTCACGAGGGGGCACCGTCCCACGCCCTGACCGATACCGGCCCCCGTAGCTCAGCGGATAGAGCAGGCGCCTTCTAAGCGCTTGGCCGCAGGTTCGAGTCCTGCCGGGGGCACCACACCGATGGGAAGCGACACCGTATCGGGCGGCGTGGCGTCCATGGCGTCTTGGGGGGGCTTGGCTGTCGTGGCCACGGTGTCAGCACAGAGGATGACACGACAGTGTGCCTCATTGGTGCGCTTGTCGTAGTGGATCTGGAGCCGGAATGCCTCGAACATGCGCCTGCGAAGGGCGTCGGGCAGCGCCGCGATCTCACACCGCCCGACGGGTGTTCTTACCGAACACGCGTCGGTCGCAGATGGAGCAGAACAGGAACGAGCGCTGCCCCGACACCCCTGGACTCCCGTTGCGAGCCCTCTCAGGGGCGATGAGGACCCCGCGCCCACCGGCCCGGCCTCCCCCGCTGGCGCGTTGCTATCCCTCCAGGGCCGATAGCGGCACCCCCACCCTGGGGGCGTCAGTAAGTTACTGACGTGTTGCGAGCCCTCCGGGGCTGATGACGGCCAGGCCCCGGGGATCGCTGAGCGGCGCATGGGCCGGTGTTGCGAGCCCTCCGGGGCTGATGACGGCCCCGAGGGGAAAGCCGCTGGTCAGGGGGTGCCTGGGGCAGTGGCTCGGGCTGGGTTGTGCAGCGAGTCGGCGGTAGTGCATCGGTGCAGGTCAGATGGGGTGATCTCGCCGGGCCGCCGCGAGGGAGGCCGACCGTCAGGGAGTCGACGAGGCCCGGGAAGCGGGTGGTGCGGACGACGATACCGTCATGCGCCAGGCGACCACAGCCGATCACCACCAGAAGGGGCGCTCAACGCACAGGGGGATGGCGGCTTCGACCGTTACGTGCGCTGCCGGAATCCGCGCGTCGGCGGGATTCCCGTCCGGGGAAGCGGGCGCCCGTCGCTATGCTGCCTCGCGTGGCGGATGGCATGCGTATCGGCTTGATCTCGTTCGGTGTGCGGGAGTTCGCCGCTCTACGCGAGACATGTGTCGCCGCAGGGCACGATCCCGTCGTCTACGCCTACTCCCGGTCCATGCGCCCGAGGTCGGCGACCGACGAGGGAGCTGGCGAGGTCGTGGGCCGGATCACGGCCGAACTGCCAGCGGGGGTGGATCTGTTGGTGCCGGGCAGTTCCGAGGGGCTGGGCGCGGCCCTGCGCGGCTACGGTCTTGATCTTGTCGTCTGTTACGGGTTCTCGTGGCGCCTGCCTCGGTCCGTTCTGCGCATCCCGCGCCATGGCATGGTCAACGTCCACTGTTCGATGCTCCCCAAGTATCGAGGCCCCGCACCGGTGTTGTGGGCGATCCGGAACGGCGATCCCGACCTGGGGGTGACGGCCCACCGCATGAACGAGGAGTTCGACGCGGGTCCCGTCCTCGCCCAGGAGGACGGGGTTCCGATTCCCGACGACGTGACCCCCGAGAGCCTGTGGGATGAGTTGTCCGTGGTGCTGCGTCGTGTGGTGGCCGCCGCCTTGGAACGCGTGACGGACCCTTCGGCTGGTGAACCGCAGCCGAAGGAGGGGGTGAGTCACGCCGGGTTGATGGAGTCGGCGTTCTTCGTCGTGGACACCTCGAAGACGGCGCGTGAGGTGCACAACCAGGTGAGGACCTTCCGCTACATGGGCCCGGGCCTGGGCCCGGCCGTCACCGTCGCGGGACGGCGGCTGAAGGTCTTGGGTACGAGTCTGGCCCCCGCTGATGGGCCTCGCCTGGACTGCGCGGACGGCCCGGTGTGGATCACTGCTTCCGAGCCCGCGGAGTGATGGGCCGATCGCCGTCGCCGAGGTGGGCGGCCAGACGGTGGGTCAGCGCGACGGCCCGCGGGTCGTCGAACGCGGTCAACAGGCTCAGCGCCTCTTCCCGAGCGGCACGAGCCTGCTCGTCCTCGCCGAGCGGGTCGAGCGCGGTGGCCAGGTGCGCCAGGGCGTTGGCGAGGCGCCACTGGGCATCGAGGTCGCGGTAGGTGACGATGGCGCGGCGGTGGAGGTCGGCGGCTTCGTCGAAGCGGCCGAGGGCTTGGCACGCTTCGCCCGCGCTGTCCAGGGCGGCGGCTTCACGGGCGCTGTCGCCGAGGCCGCGTTGCATGGCTGCTGACTCGTGGGCCAGTCGTAGGGCGGCCTCCGGGTTGCCCCGGGAGAGCTCGACGCGTGCTGACTCGGCCAGCCAGTGTGCCCGCCAGAGCTGGTTGTCCTCCTCCGCGGCGATGGACAGGGCGTCGGCGATCGCGCGAGCGGCCGCCTCGGGGTCGCCCGATGCGCGTCGGGCCCAGCTGAGCAGCCACAGCGCGTTGCCCTCGCCGGAGTGGTCCCCCAACTCGCGGAAGTCGGCCAGCGCGTGCTCGACGATCGCGCGGGCCTCCTCGGCGCGGCCGAGTTCGCACAGGGTTTCCGCGAGGTTGCCGCGCATCAGGGCCTTCCAGCGCCGGTCGTCGAGGTCGCGGAAGATCTCCACGGCTTCGGTGAAGTGGGCTTCCGCTTCGTCCAGTCGCCGACGACGGAGCCCGAGGAGACCGAGAGCGTTGACCGACACCGCCGTGCCGTGCCGATCGCCGATCCGCCGACGGATGGCCAGCGCGCCCCGGTGGCATTCCTCGGCCTCCTCCAGCCGCGAAGCCTGGAACGCCACCTTGCCCAGGTTCTCCAGCGCCTCCGCCTCCCCGATCTCCTCGCCCGACGCCCGCGCGGCGTCGAGGGCGATCCGGGCGGTGGTGCCCCAGGCGTCGAACGCGTTGTGGTGCATGTGGATCGCCCGCAACGCCACGGCCAGCCGCCACGCGATCCCGGGGAAGCCAGCGTCCGCGGCGACGCGGGTGGCGGCCACCAGGTTGGCGGACTCCGCCTGGTACCACCGGAACGCGGACTCGTAGTCGTCGAAGGTGAGCGCGGCCGCCGAGGCCGGGGCGTGGTCGTCGAGGGCGCAACGGTCGTGGGGCGCGATGGCCCGCTGCGCCGCGTCCGCCGTGCGCAGGTACCAGGCGAGAGCGCGCGCGAGGATGGCGGACCGGTCCGCTTCGCTCTCCTCCCGCCGCACCAGCTCGCGGGCGTACGCCCGCAGCAGGTCGTGGAGCTCATACCGCTCCCCCGGGCGCCGCTGAACCAGGTGGGCGCGGACCAGGGTCTCCAGCAGCGCACGAGCGCGGGCTGGCTCGAGGGCGGCGAGGCTGGCAACGGCCGCGAGCCCGAACTCGTTGCCCGGATGGAGCCCGAGCAGCCGGAACAGCCGGGCCGCGGGGGCGGGCAGCGCCCGGTAGGACCACTCGAACACGCTGCGCATCGCGTCGGTTCCCTCCTCAGGCCCTTCCTCGGGATCGGCGGTGAGTACGGTCCACCGTGCCGTCTCGTCGCGCAGCTCGTCGATCAACTCGCCCAGCGGCATCGTCGGCCAGCCCGCCGCGCGTTCCGCGGCGATGCGCAACGCCAGCGGAAGCCCTCCGCACATCCGCGCCAGCTCCGTCAGGTCGGAGCCCTGGTCGCCGGGCCGGTCATCGGCTGTGGTGGCGCGCAGCAACGCGACGGCGTCCGTGGTCGGAAATGTCGTCACCCGCACGCGCACCGCGTCGTGCTGCGTCACCAGGGCGGTGAGGTCGTCGCGGCTGGTGATGAGCACCAGGGATGCGGCGGTTCCCGGCAGCAGCGGCCGTACATGAGCGCTGTCGGCGGCGTTGTCGAGGAAGACCAGCATGCGGCGGTCCGCCATGAGGGAACGGAACAGGGTCTCCCGCCGGTCGCGCGCGGTCGGCACCTGCGTTGCGGACATGCCGAGGTCTTCCAGGAAACGACCGAGGACCTCATCCGACGACATCGGGGAGTCGGCGGTGTAGCCACGCAGGTTGGCGTACAGCTCGCCGCCCGGGAAATACGACCGGATGGCATGGGCCCAGTGCAACGCGAGCGTGGTCTTGCCGACGCCAGCGGTACCCGTGATGACCGCCACGCGCGACGCGTGCGGCTCGGCGCCGTGATCCGCGATGAGGGTGCCCAGCCGGGACAGTTCTCGGGAGCGGTTGACGAAGTGCCGTATTCCTCCGCGGAGCTGGTGCGGGATCACCGCCGGGGGGCGCTCGGGGGGCTGATGAATGTGCACCCCGCCGTCGATGTCCCGGGCCTGAACGACACTGTGCGCGGCGGTCCGGCCCTCGACCCGGTTGATGTGCCCCGACGTGTCGCCCATCGCCACATCGCTAGATCTGGGCCGGTGGAGGCGGCAGGTGCGCGACATGCTGGTCGAACCAGCCCGACAGCGGCTCCCCGGCCCGGAAAAGTTCCTCGATGAACGCCTGACACCGCACGATGAGGTCCGGGTCGACATATTTCCGCGCGGCTTCCAGCACGCCCCGCGCGTCGTAGACCGCCTCGTACATCACGCGGGAGCCGAGCGTGTAGATCTCCGGCAGCGGCCCGTCGACCTCGTACTCGGCGACCTTGTCCACGTCGATGACATGAACCGGGCCGCCGCACTCCTCCCGGATCCGCAGCGCGTGCAACTCCCACCACATGTAGGCGCTCAACGGCTCCTGGACCACCCGGATCCGCCGCGGCACGAACCCGCGCCGCTCGGCCTTGCGGTGGTACTCCGCCATGTCCGGCCGCCCTGCCTCCAGCAACCGCAGCGACTCCTCCCAGTCACCACGGGCGAACGCCTCCCAACTGTCGTAGCCGGGCTCCTGGAACGTCTGCTGACGCTCCATTTTCCAGAACCCCAGGTCAGCGCTGTGCCAGAAGTGTGCTTCGAAGTCGGCGTAGTAGGCGTCGAGCGGCATGAGCTCGCCTGTGGCGCCGTCCAGCAGGCTAGGCATCCGGGATGTCCGCCTTGGCCGCGATGATCGTCGCCCGCGGGATGATCACCAGCCGCTCACCGGGGTCGACGCTCACCCCCTCGGGCAGCCGTCCCTCGTAGGAGAGGGTCAGGTCGGTGCCGATCACGGCAACGTCCCCGTTGTCCAACTCCCAGACATCAGGGCAGCTCGCGTTCCCCGAGGTCTGCCCCAACTCATGCGAGGACTTCCCCCATCGCCGCGCGAACGCCGCCGCCGGATCAGCCTCCCACTTCTCGGCCATGTCTCCTCCTCCAGTGCCGCGCGACCGCCGTCCCCAGCTCAGGGCGGGTTGACGACATCGCCCACCGTGTACGCCTGAACGTATGGTGTCACTCTCATCGATGGCAACCAGGCCTCTCCTTCAGCCATCTCCGCCCGCCTTTTCCGTCATGTGCGGCCTTACGGTTCGGTCGGCTTGACGGCTGTGTACTGGCGGCGCCCCGAAGAGCGCCGCGACGGGCGCGTCCCCGTGCTCGGTGCAAGAACGATCAGAGGCAGTCCGCCGTTGACCGGTCAGCGGATCAACTCCAGGACGAGCTCGCCGACCTCCCTGGTCACCACGGCGTCGAACCATGGCCCTTCAGAGGGCGGATAACGGCTTGCATCGGACTGAGCGACGTCGCCCTGTCCTTTGCAAGCGTTGCGAGCCCTCCGGGGCGGATGACAGCCCCGAGGGTAAAGCCGCTGGTCAGGGGGTGCCTGGGACCGCCGAACCGGTCCGTGAGCAGCGCGTCGCCACCCTGGCCGCGGCCTACGCACGGCACCCCCAACGGTTCAACCGACGGCCGGGGCCGCCACGCGTCCCCCGCCAGGCGTGGATCAACGACCCCACCAAGCGCCGCCAACCCGAGCAACACCGTTCATAGCTTGACAGGTTGTGGAGAGGACGTCTCCGATCTCCGGAATGACGTTCGGATATGGTCATGGCACATCAGAGAAGTCGACTCATGACCTACGGAATGATCATGTCCGCACCCCCACGAAGTCGACGAAGCGACTACGCGGAAGTCTCCCTGCTGGCCAGCAACGGGTGGTCCTACGATCAGGCCGGGCCCTGGCTGGCCGCACAGGCGGGCACGGCTCTTCGCAACGGCTCGCACCCGAGCCGGTAACCGTCCCCGACACCGCGGACCTCATCGTGGATTCCCTCGTGCCAGAGGATCCGCGAGGGAACATCGCGAGGTGGTCGCCCGACCGCCCCGCCGAACCGGAAACGCTCCTCATGCTGAACTCGACCACGCACGCACCGGCACAGGAGGCCGACGACCTCACCCGGCGCCGGTCCATCGCACCCACCGCCGGCGCCGGATCACTCCCCCACCGGAGCGAGACCACTTCACCACCCAACAGGGCGGCCGCTTCAGCGCCATCGCCGTTCGACGACCCGTCAGGCGTTGACATCCTCGCCCCCTTACCCCGGCGGACCTCCCGTTCCGTCCCCGATGGCCGACCGACTCCCCCACCAACCGCGAACAGGCCAGCTCGGAACGGCGGTTCGAGCACGTGAGATCCAGGTTCGACCCCGTGACCGTCACCGCGCTGGCGGTCGCCGTGGTCTCCATCTCGGCCACCGCTCCCCTCACAGCCCAAGCGACCGCCTCACCTCTCGCCATGGCCTTCTGGCGCAACGCGCTGGGATTCGCCACGCTCGGAGTGCTCCTGCTGGTCCTGCGACGCCGTGAAGCCGCGCGCGTCGCACGCCGCGAGCGCGCCCTGCTCCGCCGGGAACAGTGGCGGCCCATGGTGTTCAGCTTCCTCGCGGCCACCTCACTCGCTCTTCATTTCGCCGCTTTCATGACGAGCACGCGGATGACCACGGTCGCGATATCCACTGCACTGGTGGCGACCCAGCCGGTCTGGCAGGCCCTCATTGCCGCGGGTCAGGGCATCAGGTTCGCCCGGAGAACCTGGATGGGCCTGGTCATCGCCGTCGTGGGGGCCTTCGCGGCCGCCGGCCCCGACATCCAGTCCGGCGGTACGGCGCTGCTGGGCGATCTGCTGGCCCTCGCCGGAGCCGTGACCAGCGCCGGCTACGCCGCCCTGAGCCAGAAGGCACGCGCCGACCTCAGCACGCCCTTGTACTCGACGGTGACATCGCTGATCTGCGGCCTGGAACTCCTCATCGTCTGCTGGCTGGCCGGTATACCCCTGACCGGCTTCGACCAGAGCACGCAGCTCTCACTGCTCGGCTTGCTCATTCTGCCCCAACTCCTGGGGCTCGGCGCCATGAACTTCGCCCTCGGCAGGACATCGGCGACCACGATGAGCACCGTCCTCCTTCTGGAGACTCCGGTGGCCGCCCTCGCCGCCTGGTGGTTGATGGGGCAGAGCGTCGAACCAGCGGCCCTGCCGGGGCTCCTGCTGATCATCATCGGCGTCACGGTCGTGGTGCGAGGCGGCGACGGGGAGCCCGCGGTGAGACGTCGCGGAAGACACCGCCGGGGCGCACCGCTGCCGAGTCAGGCCCCCAGGGCATCTCAACCGCCGCCACGGGTGGGGGTGAGCGCGCCCGCCACGCCGACGGCGGCCTTCGCGTACTCCGGGCCGGTATCAGCGGCGCCAGGGACCGTGACCCGCCGTTCCTGGCCGAGCACTGGCGCGGAAGGAACGGAGGCGGACGAGGACGAGAGCCCGACGCTCACCTTCTTCCACCACGGCGCCGGGGCGTTCGACAGCCTGTATACCTCCAGGCACCCGGAACATGAGCCGCCGCCTCTCGACCAGCCCACGGTGGAGATACGGCCGAACGGTCGCCGGGGCCCATGATCCGCGTCCACGCCATCGAGAACAGGCTCGCCGACGGCGAGCGGCCCGGCTTGTGGGGCGGGCGGCCGGGTGGTGCCAGGCGGTACGGCGCAGACGGTGCCGTTGGCGGGGAGGGTCCCGTCGATGAGCGCGGCGTCCACCGCGTCGTCGACGCACGGGCCACTGGTGCGGTACGAGGTGTGGCCCACGCCCTCGCGGGTGAGCAGCACCGCGCCCTCCAGGCGCTCGGTCATGGCCTCGGCCCAGTGGTGCGGCGAGACGTTGTCCAGGCGGCCGCCGACCACCAGGATCGGCGGGGCGCCCGCGCCGGTGAGCTCACGCGTGAACCGGTCCTCGTTGTCGACGGGCCACAGCGCGCAGTTGAGGGCACTGTAGGCGGCCCGGCCGCCGAGCCGTTCGCCGCGTTCGGCGATCCTCTTCGCCGCGGCACGATGCTCGGACAGTCTGCCCAGCTCCGGCCAGTCGGCGCACCGGACGCCGGTGTGCGGCTCCTGGAGGATCGCGAGCGGACCGCCGAACGGCGCCACCGTGACGTTCGCGACCATGAAGTGCAGGAACGTGCCGTCGCCCTGCTGCGCGCCGAGCAGCCCCGCCGTGAGCGTGGGCCAGAGCACCCGGTGGCCCGCGGCGGCCCGCACTCCCTCGAGCGCCATCGCGCCGTCGAGCGTGCCGCCCGGCGTGAGCCCTTCGACCGGCGGGACCTCCAGCGGCTCCTCCTCCAGGTCGGCGATCAGGGCGTCGAACGCTGCCTCCGGGTCACCGCCGCCGAAGGCGCACACCTCCACACCCTCGGCGCGGCACGTCTCGAACCAGGCGTCGAGCGTCTCCTCGTTGGACACCGCGACGTCGTCGAGGAGCCGCAGCGGGTCGTTCTGCCAGAGGTCGGTGTCGACCGGGGCGTCGATCACCATCCGGCGGACGCGGTCAGGGAACAGCGTGGCGTACATGGGCCCCACGACCGTGCCGTAGGACGCGCCGTAGAAGGTGATCCGCTCCTCGCCGAGCGCGGCGCGCACCTGGTCCAGGTCCCGGGCCACGTTGTCCGTGGACAGGCTCGCCAGGAACTCGGGGCTCTGGTGGTCAAGGCAGCCCTCCGTGAAGGTGCGGGCGTCGAGAAGAAGCCTGCCGAACGGCTTCCCACCGGGGATGGCCGGGTCGCGGTCCTCGGTCGCCTGCTCGGCCCGCTGCGCGTCGGTGAGGCAGCGCACGGCGCCGGACTCACCGACGCCGCGCGGGTCCACGCCGACGACGTCGAACCGGGCGACGACGTCGGGTGAGTACGGGCCCGCGCCGTTGGCGGCGTCGATGGAGGCGACCGTCTCGGTGGCCGGTACGCCCGGGCCGCCCGGGTTGATGAACAGGCTGCCGATACGTCGGTCCGGATCGGTGGCACGGTGGCGGGTCACGGCGAGCGGGATCCGCTCGCCTTCGGGGTCGGTGTACTCCAGCGGTACCTCGACGGTGGCGCAGTCCAGGCCGGTCCCGCACTCCTCCCAGTCGACCGGGTCGGGGAAGGACGCGGGCACGGACGGGCCGGAGACGGCGGCCGGGTCCTCCGGCGTCGCCGTCGCGGCCGTGCCGCTCCCGCCCGCGAGCCAGGTCAGGGCCAGCGCCGCGGCGGCCGGTACGGCAGCGATCCGTAGGGATACCGGGGACACTCGGGCCTGGCGGGGTGGAAGGGGCATGGCATCGACGCTAGGCGGGCCCCCCGACGCCGACATCCGCCGCGGGGTCGAGGCCATGAGACGAAAGTCGTAGTGCGTGCCGGTGTCCCCCGTCTTGGCCCGGTCCCGTGGACGACCTGAGGCGCTGCCACCGACGCACCTCCATGGACCTCATCGCCCAGGCGGGCGAGGAACCACGAGTCCTCCACGCGCGCCTGCGCCAGCTCGTCGAGCTGGCGGTTCGGGGACTCAGCGGCAGCGGGCAGCGGGGGAGACCGCGATGACCACAGGGCCCGGCTTCCTCCTGAGCCTGCTCGCGGGCGTTCTCGCCGCCAACGCCACCCCTCACTTCATCCGGGGCATCACCAAGAAGCGCTTCCCGACCCCCTTCGGCGACGGGCCGCTGATCAATCTGGTCGCGGGCTGGGCGATGTATGTCGCCGCCTCGACCGGCGTGCTGGCGATGGGCGTGTTCCACGCCACCACAGGCGCGTTCGGCAAGGGACGGCCTCCCGCACAAGGCGGCACCTGACACGGGGCACGGGCCGCGTTCGCGCTCGGCCGCCTCGCGGCGGATCAGGGGGTGGCGGATCAGGGGGTGGCGGGCTCGCCCGTGGCGGAGTCGAACCACTCGGTGCCGCCGATCAGGTAGCCCCACTCGGTCTGGCCGCTCACGGCGCTGGTGCGGAACGGCTCGCCCTCGTCGTCGAGGCGGAGGGTGCCCGAACGTTCGCCGCTCGACCAGTCGAGCTCGAGGTACCAGCTGACGTCCTGGGCGTCGGTGTGCGCGGCGACCTGGAAGACCAGCGGCTCGTTCTCGTCGACCCACAGGGGGAGGTCGGCCTGCCCCGCCACCGCCGTGGGCCCCGGCGCGGTGGCGTCGAGGTCCACGTCGAACGCCGTGGTCCGCACGGGCCCTCCGCCGCACCCCGAGTAGCCGCCGTAGAGCTGCCAGGGCAGCGGCTCGCCGCTCTCCGTGACGCGGACGCGCAGGTCGCGCAGCACGACCGTCACGTCCTCCGTGCCCTGGACGGTGAGCTCCACGTTCTGCCGCCCGGCAGGGACGGCATCGAGGGCGCGCGCCCAGCCAGGGGCGTCCGTCTCGGTCGGCGGGGGCGGCACCTGGGAGGGCGGCAGGTCGACGAGGTAACGGCCCTCGCACTGGTCGAACGCGTACGGGACGGTGGCCACGGCCAACGGCGCGGGGGCGCCGGGGAGTTCACCGGCCGCGGCGTCGTCGCCGTCACCGTCACCCCCGGTGAGGAGCGTCGCGACCAGGACGACCGCGAGCGCCACGGCGAGGGCGCCCGCCGCGGCCAGCGCGAGCCGTGGCCGGGGGCGGCGGGAGGGCGGGGGTGGCCCGGCGGGGGCGGCCGCGGGCGCCACCGGCTCGGGCGGCGGCCCCGGGTGCCCGTCGGGGACCGGCCTCGGGCCCTTCCGCTCGCGCTGCCGCGCCGTGTCGGCGGCGATCCACCGCCGGTGCAGCTCCGCGTGCTCGTCGGGCGTGGCCCGGCACAGCCGGGCGAACCGCTCCACGGTCCCGAACTCCGGCGGCAGCGCCTCCCCCCGGCAGTAGCGGTGCAGCGTCGACGCACTCATGTGCAGCCGCTTCGCCAGGACGCCGTAGCTGAGCCCCGAACGGTTCTTCAGCTCGATGAGCAGCGCGGCAAGATCCGCGGTCTCCGCGTCCGGCACCGCCGTTCCCCCGTCCCTCGCGTCCCGTCCCGGCATTCGATGCGGGCAACATCCTCGCAGCTCACCCCGGTTCGGGCCGTCCCACCCCCCCCGAACGGTCCGCGTTCGCTGGCGGGTGGGACGGCGGCCGATCCATGCTGCGGTCGTCCGGGCCACCGGGTCCGGCGGGTCAGCCGATCCGACGCGAACGACGAGAGAGCAGCACCACGATGAACACCACCGCACCGCGCCGCGGCACCCGCCTCCGCGCCGCCGTCGCCGTACTCGGCGCGACGCTCGCGCTGACGCTCACCGCCTGCCAGGACGACGAGACGGGCGCGTCGGGCGACTCGGCGACCGGGTCGCCGGGCGCGGAGTCCCCCCGGGAGCCCGACGACGCGTCGGGCGGCACCGAGGGCGGCGAGAACCCCGAAGAGACGGGTGACACGGGCGAGCAGGGCGAGACGGGGAGCACCGGCGGCGGGGCCCAGGGGGGCGGAACGTCGGGGGGCGGCGGAACATCGGGGGGCGGCGGCGATGACCCGGCCGACGCGGGCGCCGCGCCCTGCGCGGACGCGACGACCGAGCTGACCGCCACCCCGGTCGAGCGGCCGATCAACCACCTGCTGCTCAGGGTGACCAACACAGGCGACGACACGTGCGCCGCCTTCCACGGCCCGTTCCTGCGCTTCGGCGACGCCCAGGCCGCCCTCCCCCGGTACGAGGACAGCAGGCCGCAGGCCGTCGTCACGCTGGCGCCCGGCGAGACCGCCTATGCCGGGATCCTCACGTCGACCGCCACGGGTGAGGAGGAGGGCTACCGCGCGACGAGTCTCGGCGTGCAGTTCGCGAACGCCGACGACGAGGGCGTCGGCGAGCTGACGGACGTTCCGCTGCCCGGCGGCGAGGTGTACATCGACACCTCGGCGCAGGTCACGTACTGGCAGACGTCGCTGGACGCCGCGCTGTTCTGGTGACGCGCGGCGGGCCGCCGCACGCCGCGCGGGCCGGGTGGGGGGCCAGGCCATATTGACCTGACCATGCCATTATCGCGATCATGGCGCCACCCCCACCCAGGAGATGCGCATGCGCAGATTCCCGCGCGGCAGGCGGACCGCCATCGCCGCCACCGTTCTCACCCTCGCCCTCGCCGTCACGACCGGAGCGCAGGCCACCGCGGCCCCCGACGACCGGGCCCCGGCGGCGGAGGCCGTCAGGCAGTACGAGGTCGGCGACGTGGCCACGGCCGACGCGCGCACGGCCCTGGCCCGCACCGGCACCGCGATCGACGAGGTGCGCTCCTCGTCCGTGGTGATCACCGCGGACGAGGCCCACGCCGAACGCCTCGCCGACCTCGGCTACGAGCTGACCGCCCTCACCACGCCCACCGAGCGCGGCGGCCCCATCACCGCCGCCGCCCCAGGCGACTACCACACCTACGGCGAGGCGCTCGCCGCCGTCGCCGAGGCCGAGGCGGCCTACCCCGACCTGGTGAGCAGCCAGGTCATCGGCCAGTCCCACGAGGGCCGCGACATCGTCGCCGTCAAGGTCAGCGCGAACGTGGCCGTCGACGAGGACGAGCCCGAGGTGCTGTTCACCCACAACCAGCACGCCCGCGAGCACCTGACCGTCGAGATGGCGCTCTACACCCTGGGCGAGCTGACCTCCCAGTACGGCACCGACCCGGAGATCACCGCCCTCCTCGACAGCCGCGAGGTGTGGCTGATCCCCTCGGTCAACCCGGACGGCAAGGTCTACGACCAGGAGTCGGGCTCGTTCCGCAGCTGGCGCAAGAACCGGCAGCCCAACGCGGGCTCCTCCTCCACAGGCACCGACCTGAACCGCAACTGGGCCTATGAATGGGGCTGTTGCGGCGGCTCCTCGGGCTCGCCCGGCAGCGAGACCTACCGGGGCGCCGCCCCCGAGTCGGGCCCAGAGACGACCGTCGTCGCCGACTTCGTGCGCGGCCGTGCGGTCGGCGGCGAGCAGCAGATCACCGCGCACATCGACTTCCACACCTATGGCGAGCTGGTGCTGTGGCCCTACGGCTTCACCTACGCGGACACCGCGGCGGGGCTCACCGCGGACGACGCGGCGGCGTTCGAGGCGCTGGGCACCGCGATGGCCGACAGCAACGGCTACACCCCGCAGCAGTCGAGCGACCTCTACATCACGGACGGCACGATCAACGACTGGCTCTGGGCGGACCAGGGGATCTTCTCGTTCACCTTCGAGATGTACCCGACGTCGAGCGGCGGCGGCGGGTTCTACCCGCCGGGCGACGTGATCGACCGGGAGACCGGCCGCAACAGGGAGGCCGTGCTGACGCTGCTGTCCTACGCGGACTGCGCCTACCGGGCCGCGGGTCTCGAGGGAGAGTACTGCGCCGCCTGAGCCGCCCCGCGCCGCACACCGTGACCGGCCGCGCCACGGCCGGTCTCGGTGGGGCGGGCGGTGGCGGTGGGACGGGTGCCACGGGCGTGACCGGCGCTAGGGTGGCGTAATGAGTGAGTCCGCGCCGTCCCGGGATGTCCTGGCCTGGCAGGTCGCCGAGTTGACCCGGCGGGTCTCCGAGCTCGAGACCAGGCTCGGCGGCGAGAGGACCGCGGGGGCCGAGGCCGAGTCGCCCGACGGCTACCCCGACACGTACTGGGCGCTGCCGCACCTCAGGGAGCGCCTGGAGGAGGCGGAGCACGGCGGGGTCCTGTTCGCCGGGTCCGTGGTCGTCCCGAGCGGCCAACGGGTGGAGTGGGAACGGTCCGCCGCCACCGACGCCGTGCTGGGCACGGACTGGTCGGAGCTGGCCGAGACGCTGGGCGCGCTGGGGCAGCCGGTGCGGCTGCGACTCATGCAGGCCCTGCTCGAGGGGCGCAGCGCGGTCGCCGAGCTCACGGAGCTCGACGGGCTCGGCACGACCGGTCAGATCTACCACCATCTACGGCAGTTGGTGGCCACCGGCTGGCTCGAGACGACCTCGCGGGGGCGTTACCAGGTGCCACCCACGCGGCTGGTCCCCCTACTGATCATGATCACGGCCGCCCGCCGTTAGGCCGCCCGCCGTCGGGCATGCGACGGCGGGCGTCGTCGCCGCGCGGTGCGCGGCTACTCGCCCATCGCCTCGATCAGCGACTTCGGGCGCATGTCCGTCCACGCCTCCTCGATGTGGGCCAGGCAGGCCGCCCGGCTCTCGGGGCCGAAGACGCGGGTCCAGCCCGCGGGGACGTCGGCGAACTCGGGCCAGAGCGAGTGCTGGCCCTCGTCGTTGACCAGCACGAGGAAGACGCCGTCCTGGTCGTCGAAGGGGTTCGTCATGGCGGGGTCCTCCCGGGAGTGGTGATCGGAACGGAGCTGTCGGGGACAACGGTGGCACGGGGCACGAGGTCGGTCACCGGCGCCTCGGGGGCGGCGGCGACGGCCTCGAGCAGCTGGGTCAGCTCACGCACGATGGCATCGGCCTCCCCGGGCGCGACCGCGCCAGGGAGGTGGTCGAGGCGCAGGCTCAGCGTCTCGTCGGCGGCGAACGCCACCAGCGTGAGCGGGTAGTGGGTCGCGTCGCGGCCCTCGGCGCCGGTCAGGCGCAGCCCCGACGCGGGCCTCGCCAGGGCGACGCGGTCCAGCGGGTAGTTCTCGAAGACCACATGGGTGTCGAACAACTCCCGCCGCCCGACGGCGCGTTGGATCTCGCTCAGCCCGATGTGGGAGTGCGGGAGCAGCCGGGCCTGCTCGTCGCGTATCCGGTGCAGCGTGGCCCGCACGGTCTCGGCGGGGTCGAGGCGCACCCGCACCGGCAGCGTGTTGATGAACAATCCGATCATCGACTCCATGCCGGGCAGCTCGGGCTGGCGCCCCGAGACGGTGGTGCCGAACACCACGTCGAGCGCGCGGCAGCGGCGGGCGAGCAGCAGGCCCCAGGCCACCTGGACCACGGTGTTGAGCGTGACGCCCTCGGCGCCCAGGCCGCGCAACGCCTTGGTCGCGGTGTCGGACAGCGACGCGCCCAGCGTGGTCGGGCCGCCCCGCTCCGGGACGGCCACGCCGGGCGCGGTCAGGCGCGGCGGCTCGCCCACGCCCGCGAGCGCGGCCCGCCACGCCGCGCGGGCCGCGCCCCGGTCGCGGGTGGCGAGCAGCGCGAGGTGGTCGCGGTACGGGGTGACCCGTTCGAGCGCGTCGGCCGCGCCGCCGTGGGCGTGCAGCGCGAGCAGCTCGCGGATCAGCAGGGGCGCGGACCAGCCGTCGAGCACCAGGTGGTGGTTGGTCAGCACGAGCCGGTGCTCCTCCGGGCCCCAGCGGGTGAGGGTGAAGCGGATCAGCGGCGGGCGGTCCACGGCGAAGCGGCGGCGCAGGTCGGCCAGGGCCAGCCGGTCGAAGACCCGCTCGCGGCGCGCGGGGGCGACCCGGGTGAGGTCGAGCTCGCGCCACCCGGGTGCGAGCGGCGCGGGGATGACCTGGACGGGGTGGCGCAGCCCCTCGTGGACGAACGCGGCCCGCACGTTGGGGTGGCGGGTGAGCAGGGCCGTGGCGGCGGCCCGCAGGGCGGCGGGGTCGAGGGGGCCGCCGAGCCGCAGCACGAACTGCGCCTGGTAGACGTCGGTCGCGGCCGGGGCGTAGAGCGCGTGGAAGAGCAGCCCCTCCTGGAGCGGGGTGAGCGGCAGCACGTCGTCGAGCCCCGGGTAGGCGCGTTCGAGGTGGCCGATCTCGCCCTGGTCGAGCCGGACGAGCGGCAGGTCGGAGGGGCTGCGGCCACCGGCGCCCCGCGTCCTGGCGTGCAGCGCGAGGGAGTCGAGCGCGGCGAACCACAGGTCGGCCAGCGCCCGCACCTCGGCCTCGGTGAACTGCCCTTCGGTCCAGGTGAGGACCGCGGAGAGCCGGGGGCCCGCCTCGCCGTCGAGGGTGACGGCGTTGATGTCGAGCGCGTGGGAGCCGAGGCGTTCGGGCGCGCGCCCCCGGCGTGCGACGGCGGGCTCGTCGGCGATGCCCCAGTCGACGCCGGGCCCCGCGGCGAGGCGGCCCAGGTAGTTGAAGCCGAGCGCGGGGGCGGCGGGGCCGAGGAGCCCCGGCGCGGGCTCGGGGTCGAGGTGGCGCAGGATCCCGTAGCCGATGCCCCGGTCGGGGACGGCCCGCAGCCGCTCCTTGACCCGGGTCAGGGCGTGCCCGAGGGCGGGCGCGGCGGTCCACACATCGGTCCACGCGCAGCCCGTGGGCGGCAGCCGCACCGGGTACAGGGCGGTCAGCCAGCCCACGGTCCTCGACAGGTCGGTGTCGGGCAGGTCGGGCCGCCCGTGGGACTCGAGGTCGAGCAGCAGCCCGCCGTTCGCGGGGCGCCCCCGGCGGCGGCGCCACTCCTCGACGGCGAGCGCGAGCCCGGTGAGCAGCACCGGCTCGACGCCGCAGTGGAACGCCGCGCCCACCTCGGTGAGCAGCGGCCTGGTCCGCCCCGGCGGCAGCGTGACGGCCAGCTCGCGCGCCGCGCCGGGGGCGCCCGGCGGGGGCGGGTCGGCGAGCGGCGGGTCGGGCTCGGCCAACGCCTCGGTCCACAGCGGTAGTTCGCCGCGGCGGCGGCCTTCGGCGCCCTGCGCGGCCAGGGTGCGCGCCCACGCGGGGAACGGGACGGGCGGCGGGGCGGGCTCGGGGGCGCGGCCCTCGGCGATGGCCAGGTCGGCGGCGGCCAGCTCGGGCAGCAGCACGCGCCAGGAGACGCCGTCGATCGCGAGGTGGTGGACGACGAGCAGCAGCCGCCCGTCGCGCTCGGGCCCGCGGTCGAGGAACGCCGCCGCGACCAGGCGCCCCGCGTCGGGGTCGAGGCGGTCGAGTGCCGCGTCGAGCGCGTCGCCGAGCAGCCCCGGCAGGTCGCCGTCGGGGCGGCCTTCGGCGGCGACGCGGGTGACGCGTCCTGCCACGGGGACCCGCTCGGCCGGTAGCGCGTCGAGGCGCCACTCCCCCGCGGTGGCGCGCAGCCGCAGGCGCAGCGCGGCGTGCCGTTCGACGAGCGCGCCGAGCGCCGCGGTGAGCCGTTCGACGGTGAGCCCCGCGGGGGTGCGCAGCACCATGTGCTGGGTGAACGAACGCCGGTCGCCGCCCTGTTCGAGCCACCAGCGGACGATCGGGGTGAGCGGCACGGGGCCTGAGCCCTCGTCGGGTCCTGCCGGGTCGGGGGCGTTCCTCGCGGCGCGGGCCTCGGCGCGCTCGGCGAGCCCGGCGACCGTGGGCGCGCGCAGGACGTCGTTGACGGTGATCCGCAGCCCGGCGTCGTGGGCGCGGCTGACGAGCTGGATGGCGATGATGCTGTCGCCGCCGGAGTCGTAGAAGCCGTCGTGGACGCCGATCGAGGGCAGCCGCAGCAGCTCGGCGAAGATGTCGCGCAGGACGCGCTCGCGCTCGGTGGTGGGCGCGGCGGGCTCATCGGCCCGCTCCTCCGGGGCGGCGCCGGGGGCGGGCGGGGCGGGGGCGGGCAGCGCGGCGCGGTCGGGCTTGCCGTTGCGGGTGAGCGGCACGCGGTCGAGCACGGCCCAGGCGGCGGGCACCATGTAGTCGGGGAGGGTCTCGGCGGCGTGGCGGCGCAGCGCGTCGAGGTCGACCTCCGCGCCATCGGCGGCCACCAGGTAGGCGACGAGGCGCTTCTCGCCTGGCCTGTCCTCGCGGACCACCACGACGGCCTGGCCGACGCCGCCGTGCCCGGCGAGCGCCGTGGCGACCTCGTCGGTCTCGATGCGGAAGCCGCGCAGCTTGACCTGCCCGTCGGCCCGGCCGCCGAACGCCAGCGTCCCGTCGGGCAGCCAGCGCGCCAGGTCGCCCGTCCGGTACATGCGGGCGCCCGGTGGCCCGAACGGGTCGGCCACGAACCGTTCCGCCGTCAGCGTCGGCCGCCCCAGATAGCCGCGGGCGACGCCGGTGCCCGCCAGGTACAGCTCGCCCGTCACCCCGGCGGGCACCGGCTGGAGCCCGGGGTCGAGGACATAGGCGCGCCCGCCGTCGAGGGGGCGGCCGATCGGGATGCCGCGCCGCGCGGCGGGCTCGGCGAGGTCGGCTTCGGTGACCCGGTGCCATGAGGCGGCCGTGGTCAGCTCGGCGGGGCCGTAGCCGTTGACGACCTGGACGCCGGGGCAGTGCCGTCGCACGGCGCGGACGGCGCGGGGCGGGACGACGTCGCCGCCGGTCCACACGGTGTCGAGGCCGCGCAGGCAGGTCGGGTCCTCCTCGGCGACGAGCTGGAAGAGACCGGCCGTCAGCCACAGGCCCGTGGGGCGGGTCTCGGCGACGAGGCGGCGCAGGGTGCGCAGGTCGAGGTCGCCGGGCGGGGCGATGACGACCTCGCCGCCGCCCAGGAGCGGCACCCACAGCTCCAACGTCGAGGCGTCGAACGAGTGCGGCGAGTGCATCACCATGCGGCGGGCGGTGGTGGGCTCGAAGCACGCGTCGTCGGCGAGGGCGAGGATGTCGCCGTGGGTGATGGCGACGCCCTTGGGGACGCCGGTGGAGCCCGAGGTGAAGATGGCGCAGGCGAGGCGTTCGGCCTGGACCTGGACGCGGGGTGGGGTGCCGGTGAACTCGGCGGCGGCGTCGGTGAGTTCGATGACGAGCGGGGCCCCTGGCGGCCTGGCCTCCTGGGCGATGCCCGGACCGACCACCAGCACCGCGGCCCGGGCCTCGGCGATGACGCGGGCCTGGCGGGCGCGGGGCGCGCGGGAGTCGAGCGGCACATAGCAGCCGCCGCTCCGCAGGACGGCGAGGGCGGTCACCGCGTAGGCGACGCCGCGTTCCATGAGCAGCGCCACCCGCGTCTCGGGGCCCACGCCAGCGGCGGCCAGGCGGGCGGCGAGCGCGTCGGCCCTGGCCACCAGCTCGGCATAGGTGAGCGTCTCGGCGTCCGAACGCAGCGCGACGGCGTGCGGCGTCCGGCGCGCATGCTCGGCGACGCGCTCGGGAACGCTGCGCGCGCCCCCGCGGGTGCCCCGCGGGGGTGTGGCGCCCCAGTGGGTCAACAGGCGTTCCCGCTCGGCCGGTTCGAGGATGTCGGCGCCGCGCACCGGGGTGTCGGGGGCGTCGGCGAGCAGTGTCAGCAGCCGGACCAGGCGGTCGCACAGCGCCCGGGCGGTGGCGGGCTCGAAGAGGCCGGTGCGGTATTCGAGCAGCCCGTCGAGGCCGAGGAACGTGCCGTCGGGGGCGCGGCGGTCATGGAGGCTGAACGCCAGGTCGCACTTGGCGGTGCCGGTGGCGACGGTGCCGATCTCGGCGCGCAGCCCGGGCAGTTCGAGGCGGTCGGGCGGGGGCGGGGTGACGACGAGCATCACCTGGAAGAGCGGCGAGCCGGTCTCGGGCCTGTGCGGCCGCACCGCCTCGACGACCAGCTCGAACGGCACGTCCTGGTGGGCGAACGCCGCCAGGTCGGCCGCGCGGACCCGGCCGAGCAGCTCGCGCAGCGTCGGGTCGCCCGAGGTGTCGGCGCGCAGCACCAGGGTGTTGACGAAGAAGCCGACCAGCGCGTCGAGTCGGGGCTCTGGGCGGTCGGACACGGCCGTGGCGACGGGGATGTCGGTGCCCGCGCCGAGGCGGGTGAGCAGCGCGGCGAGCGCGGTGTGGACGGCCATGAACAGGCTGGCGTGCTCGGCGGCGGCCAGCTCGGCCAGGCGCCGGTGCGGCCCCGCGGGGAGGGTGAACGTGACGGTGGCGCCCTCGTCGGTCGGCGGAGCGGCGTGGTCGAAGGGCAGCGCGATGCGGTCGGGCAGCCCTTCGAGGGCCAGGGTCCAGTGGGCGAGGCGGCGTTCGGTGTGCGGGGTGCGGGCGTCCTCGGTCCCGAAGGTCGCGCGCTGGTCGAGCGCGAAGTCGGCGTACTGCGATGGAAGTTGGGGGAGATCCCACGGGGTGCCGCGCAGCCTGGCGGCGTAGGCGGCGCCGAGATCGGCGGCGAGCGGGGCGAGCGAGGCGTGGTCGCACGCGATGTGGTGCAGCAGGAGCAGCAGGGTGCGTTCGCCGGTCTCGGTGGTGAACAGCTCGGCGCGCAACGGGGGTTCGCGGTCGAGCCGGAAGGCGTGGCGGGCGGCGGCGGCCAGCGCGGCGGGCAACTCGGCGGCGGCGACGGCCGTTTCGGCCAGGGCGGGGCGGCCCTCCGCCGGGGGGAGGATCCGCTGGTGGGGGTGTCCTTCCTCCTCGTGGATCACGGTGCGCAGGACCTCGTGGCGGTCGGTCAGGTCGCCGAGGGCGGCGGCGAGGACGGCCGGGTCGGGGGCGCCGTCGAGGCGCACGGTCAGCGGCACGTTGTAGGCGCGGTCGGCCCCGGCGTGGCGGTGCAGGAACCACAGGCGGCGCTGGCCGAACGACAGGGGCAGCGACGCGGGGCGCGCGCTTGGCCGTTCGGGGGCGCCGGGGGCGGGGGCGCGCGCGGCGAGGTGGGCGGCGAGCGCGGCGACCGTGGGGTGCTCGAAGACGTCGCGGACGTCGAGGTCGGCGTGGCCCGCGGCGCGCACCCTGGCGGCCAGGCGGGCGGCGCGCAGGCTGTCGCCGCCGAGGTCGAAGAAGCTGTCGTCGGGGCCGACGCGCCCGGTGCCCAGGAGGTCGGCACAGAGGGCGGCGAGCTGGCGTTCGAGCGGGGTGGTGAACGCGGTGGTGAACGCCGGGGCGGGCGCCCGCTCGGGCGCGGGGAGGGCGGCGCGGTCGAGCTTGCCGTTGGGGGTGAGCGGCAGGGCGTCCAGCGTCACCAGAAGGGCGGGGACGAGGTGCGCGGGCAGCCGCTCGCGCAGCCGGGCGCGCAGGCGTTGGGGCAGGTCATCGGCCGGGCTGGTGCCGTCGGGCACGACATGGCCGACGAGCCGCGGCTCGCCGCCCGCCGGGTCGGGCGCGGCGGTGACCGCGGCGGCGGCCACGCCGGGGGCGGCGAGCAGCGCGGCCTCGATCTCGCCCGGCTCGACGCGGTGGCCGCGGACGCTGAGCTGGTCGTCCACGCGGCCCAGGTACGCGAGGCCGTGGACGAGCCCGCCGTCCGGCGTCCACCGGGGCACCCAGCGGGCCAGGTCGCCCGAGCGGTAGAGGCGCGAGCCCGGCGGGCCGAAGGGGTCGGCCACGAACCTCCCCGCGGTCAGGGCGGGTTGGCCGAGGTAGCCGCGGGCGACGCCCTCGCCGCCGACATACAGCTCGCCCGTGACGCCTGGCGGCACCGGGCGCAGCAGGGCGTCGAGCACATGCACCCGGGCGCCGGGGAGCGCGGTGCCGATCGGGCTGCCGGGGCGTGCGGCGTCGCGGGGGCCTTCGGCGTCGCCGGGGCCTTCGGCGTCGCCCGGGGTGAGGTCAAGGCGCGTGGTGTGCACGGTGGTCTCGGTGATGCCGTACAGGTTGACGGCCGCGGGGGCGCGGTCGCCGTGCCGCGCGTGCCAGCCGCGCAGGGCCGATGGCGTGAGCTTTTCCCCGCCGAACAGCAGCCAGCGCAGGGCCAGTTGCCGCCCACGCCCGGAGTCTTCCGCGTCGGCGGCGTCGAGCGCGGCGAACGCGGAGGGCGTCTGGTTGAGCACCGTGACCCGCTCGGCGGCCAGCAGGTCGAGGAACGCCAGGGGCGAACGGGCCACATCGCGCGGGACGACCACGAGACGGCACCCGTGCGTCAGCGCGCCCCACAGCTCCCACACGGAGAAGTCGAAGGCGCACGAGTGGAAGAGCGTCCACACGTCGCCGGGCCCGAAGCCGAACTCCCGCGCCCCTTCGGTCAGCAGCGCCACCGGGCCGCGGTGCGGGACCACCACGCCCTTGGGGCGGCCCGTGGACCCCGAGGTGTGGATGACATAGGCGGCGTGCGCGGGCGTGAGCGGGGCGCGCCGGTCCGCGTCGGTGAGGTCGGCCATGGGATCGGGGGCGGCGTCGGGGGCGGCGTCGGGCTCGGCGTTGGGCTCGGCCAGCGCGGCGGCCAGCTCATCGGGCGTGAGCACCGAGACCGGGCGGGTGCCGTCCAGGATCAGCCGGACGCGTTC
Source organism: Streptomyces radicis (assembly GCF_003626575.1). Classification (GTDB taxonomy): domain Bacteria; phylum Actinomycetota; class Actinomycetes; order Streptomycetales; family Streptomycetaceae; genus Streptomyces; species Streptomyces radicis. Next base: position 365,198 of record NZ_RBDY01000004.1, read on the forward strand.
GGCGGGCCAGTCGGGGTCGATCGGCACGGCCGCCGCGCCCGACTTGGCGACGGCGAGCAGCGCGGTCACCAGGTCGGCGGAGCGCGGCAGCTGAACGGCGACGGCGCGCTCGGGCGCCGCGCCGCGCCTGACCAGGGCGCGGGCCAGGCGGTTGGCGCGGGCGTTGAGGTCGCGGTAGCGCAGGACCGTTCCGCCGAACGTGACGGCCGGGGCGTCGGGGAAGCGCGCGGCGGCGCGTTCGAAGAGGCCGGGCAGGGTGAGTCCGGTCTCCGCAGGGGCCGTTGGGCGGGCCACCAGGGCGCGGCGCTCGCCGCGCGACAGGTGCGGCAGGCGGCCCGCGGCCCTGTCGGGGTCCCCGGCGAGGGCGGCGAGCAGCCTGACGCAGCGGCGCGCCTCGGCCGCCGCCGCGCGGGCGTCGTGACGCGCCGGATCGGCGTCCACGTCGACGCGCAGGCCGCCGTGCCCCTCGTCCGGGTAGACGGTGAGGGACAGCTCGCGCACCGGGCCGATGGCGACGTTGCGCATCGCCATGGGCCGCCCGGCGAAGTCGCGGCCGTAGCCGAACGGCAGGACATTGACCGCGACGTCGTACAACTCCCGCCCGCCGCCCGTCAGTCCGAGGTCGCGCAGCAGGTCCTCGTGCCGGTACCTGCCGTGCGGCAGGACGGCCGCCAGCTCGTCGCGCGCCGCCCGCACCAGCTCCCCTGCCGCCCGCCCTGGGTGGAGGGGCAGCCGTAGCGGCAGGACGTTGGACGCGGTTCCCGCGGCCAGCCGGGCCGCCGCGCGGTCGCGGCCCGCGACCGGGAGCCCGAGCACCACCTCGGAGCCGCCGCCCGCGCGCGCGTGCGCGAGCAGCGCCCCCGCGGCCGTGACCGCGTCGGGCCAGTGGGCGCCGAGGCGGCGCGCGGTCGCCCGCAGCGCGGCAAGGCCAGCCGCGGGGAGGCGCGCGGTGCCGCGCGCGGCGAGCCCGCCCCCGGCGGAAGCCGCCGACGGCGTGAGCCCCTCGACCCTGGCGTGCCAGAACGCGCGGTCATCGGCGAGGGCGGGCGACGAGCGGTACGCGCGCTCGGCGGCCAGCAGCGCGTCCGGCGGGTGGGGTGACGGCGTCGGCCGCTCGCCCCGTTCGAGCGCGGCGTAGAGCCTGGCGACGCGGCGGGTCAGCAGCGCGCTGCCGACGCCGTCGAGCACCAGGTGGTGACAGGCCAGGTGCCACACGTACCGCGCGTCGGCGAGCCGCAGCAGGGCGGTGCGGAACGGCGGCCCCGCGGCCAGGTCGAACGGGCGCGCCACGTCGGCGCGCGACCACGCCATCGCGGCCGCGGCGGGGAACGGCTCGCCGCGCAGGTCCACCACGTCGAGGCGCCACGGCGGCAGCGGCCCGTCCCACTGCCGCGGCTCGCCTTCGCCCTCCCCCGCGGAGCCCACCACCGAGCCCGCCGCGGAGCCCGCCACCGGGTCCAGCGCGAACCTGGCCCGCAGCGGCCCGGTCTCGGCGACCGCGGCGGCGAACGCCGCCTCGAAGAGCCCCGCGTCGAGCGGCCCTCGGATGTCGAGGGCCACGCCCACGTGGTAACGCCCCGGCGCGGCGAGCCTTGAGCCCACCCAGATGCCGCGCTGCGCCGTCGTCAGCGGCAGCGGCCCGGTCACCGGGGGACGCCCGGCACCGTGTCATGGGCGCGCAGCGCGGGGGCGAGCAGCTCGCCGATCTCGGCGAGCGGCCCCGGCCTGCCCATCTCGGCGTGCCTGCTGTCCACCGCGCGCACATCCGGCTTGCCGCCGTCGACATAGGGGCCCCACTGCTCGGCGGCCACCTCGGGCGAGGTCTCGAGGGCGGTGAAGACCAGCAGGTCGCCGCTGTAGCGGGAGGGGACGTGGTCGCGGGCGATGACGGCGTTGTTGGTGTAGACGCGGCAGATGGTCTGGATCATCTCCTCGTCGAACGTGGCCAGCAGGCCCGTGTGTTCGCGGGCGATCTCGAGGAAGCGGGGGTAGGTCAGCTCCTCGTCCGCCCACAGGGCCGGGTCGTAGCCGAAGAAGTCGAGGACCGTGCGCATCACATGGTCGGGCCCGAAGACGACCGCGGGCCGCTCGGCGCCGTTCCCGCCCCCGTGGTCCGCAGTGCCACCACCGGAAGGGCGCGGCGACGGCACCGCGTCCAACACGGCGAGCAGGCCGACCCGTTCGCCCGCGCGCTGGAGCTGCACGGCCATCTCGTGCGCCACGAGGCCGCCGAACGACCAGCCGAGCAGGTGGTAGGGGCCGGTGGGCCGCACGGTGCGCAGTCGGGCGACATAGTCGGCGGCCATCTCGGCGATCGACCCCGGCAGCACGCGCGAGCCGTCGAGGCCGCGCGCCTGGAGCCCGTACACCGGCTGGTCGGCGCCGAGCGGCCCGGTGAGACCCGCGTAGGACCACGCGATCCCGGCCGCCGGGTGCACACAGAACAGCGGCGGGCGCGCGCCCTCGTCACGCAGCGGCAGCAGCACCCCGGTGCCGCCGCCGAGGGCGGGCGCCTGGGGCTCGGCGCCGCGTTCGGCCACGGCCTCCGCGGCGTCCGTCTCGGCGGGCGCGTCGGTGGAGCGCACAGCGGCGAGCGGGCGGTGCGCCTCCTGCGCGGTGCGCGTCAGCAGCGCAAGGAACCGCTCGGCGAGGTCGCCCGCGCGCTCGGCCGTGACCAGGTGCGGCCGGTATTCGACCTGGAGGTGCAGGACGTCGCCGCGGTGGCTGAGGACGAGGCCGAGCGGGTAGTGCTGCCGGTCGTCGCCGAACGCCCTGGTCACCCGGAGCCCCGGCACGGGCTCCTCGAACGTCCGTGCCTCGAACGGGTAGTTGGCGAACGACATCATCGTGTCGAACGTGTCGCCGCTGTCCGTGATGCGCCGGATGTCGGTGAGGCTGATGTGCTGGTAGGGCATGAGCGCGGCCTGCTCCGCCTGCAACCTCACGAAGAGGTCACTCAGCGACTCGTCGGGGTCGAGCCGCACCCGGGTCGGCACGGTGTTGATGAAGAGGCCCACCATCCGCTCCACGGCGGGCAGCTCGGCGGGGCGCCCCGAGACGACGGTGCCGAACACGACGTCACGCTGGCCCGTCTCCTCGGCGAGCACGATCGACCAGCACGCCTGGAGCACGGTCGCCACGGTCACGCCGTGCCGCCGCGCGGTGTCCACGAGCGGCCTTGTCACCTCCTCGCCGAGGCCGAACCGCAGGTGCTGCGACTGCAACGGCTCGCCCGGCTCGGGGTCGCCGAGCCGCGTGCTGGTCACCCCGGCGAGCGCGGTGCGCCAGGCCGACTCGGCGGCCCGCTCGTCCACCCGGGACAGCCAGCCCAGATACTCGCGGAACGGCGTGCCCGCGGGCAGCCCGTGCGGCGTTCCGGTCACGATCGCGCCGTAGTGGGCGAAAAGCTCCTGGAGAACGATCGGCAACGACCAGCCGTCGAGCAGGATGTGATGCGTCGAGAGCACCAGGCGGCACCGCCCGTCGCCGAGGCGGATCAGCAGCAGCCGCAGCAACGGGGGTCGCACGGGGTCGTAGGGCCGGGCGCGCTCCCCCGCCACGATGCGTTCGGCCTCGCTCTCCCGCTGGTCCTCCGGCAGCCCGCTCAGGTCCACCTCGTCGAGCGGCGCCTCGACGCCGGGCCGCAGGATCTGCACCGGCTGGGGCAGCCCGGTGTGGACGAACGCGGCGCCGAGGTTGCGGTGCCGGTCCAGCAGGGCGCGTCCCGCGGCGCGCATCGCGTCGGCGTCGAGATCGCCGTCGAGCTCCAGCCAGAACTGCACGGTGTAGAGCGAGTGCGGCGCGTCGCCCGGGTCGCCGTCCTCCGAGGCGTTCAACGCGCCGAGCAGCAGGTGGTAGAGCATGCCCTGCTGGAGCGAGGAGACCGGCAGGATCTCGTCCAGGCCCGGGTGTTCGCGCTCCAGCCACTCGATGTGCCCCTGGTCGAGGCCGACCAGCGGGAAGTCGGACGGCGTGCGGCCCCCGGCCCCCGGCTCGACGGCGTGCGCGGCCAGCGCGTCGAGCGTCTCGAACCACGCCTCGATCAGCCGGTCGACCAGCGGGTCGTCGACGGCCCCCGCCGCCCAGGAGAACCCGATGCGCAGCCCGGTGCCGTCCGCGCCGTCCTCGGTCAGGGCGTTGATCGACAGCGGGTGGTCGAGCGGCATGTCCGCGTCGGCGCCCGCCGTCATCCCGGTCTCGGGCGCGGGCGACCAGTCCTCGTCGCCGTGGTCGGCGGGCAGCAGGAAGCGGCCGAAGTAGTTGAACCCGATGTGCCGCGGCTCGGCGGCGGCCAGCGCGGGCCCGGTCTCGGGGTTGAGGTGGCGGAGCATGCCGAAGCCGATGCCCTTGTCGGGGATCTCGCGCAGCTGCTCCTTCACCCGCCGCAGGGCGCGGCCGAGCTCGACGCCCTTCGGCGGCGCGTCGGCGGCGAGCGGGGCGCCGGGGGCGAGGCGGACCGGGTACATGCTGGTGAACCAGCCGACGGTGCGCGACAGATCGGCGCCTGGCACGACCGGCTCGCGGCCGTGGCCCTCGACGTCGATCACCACGTCGTCCGAGGTGCCGAGGCAGCGCTGGACGGCGAGGGCGAGCGCGGTCAGCAGCACATCGTTGATCTCGCAGTGGAACGTGGCGGGGATGGTGGTGAAGAGGTGCCGCGCCCGTTCCGCGCCGTAGACCACGGTGCGCGACCGTGACCGGCCCGTGGTGTCGCGCGCGGTGTCGAGGGGGCGCTTGGCCAGGCGGGGCCCCGGCACGGCCAACATCCGCTCCCACAGGGGGAGTTCGGCGAGGCGCTCGGGGGAGCGCGCCTGCTCGTTCAGGGCGCGGCTCCAGTGGCGCAGCGACGTCTCGACCGGGCGCAGGCGCGGGCGGCGCCCCTCGGCGGCGTCCTGGTAGGCGCCCACCAGGTCGGGCACGACGATGCGCCACGAAACGCCGTCGCAGGCCAGGTGGTTGGCCATGAACAGCAGCCGCCCCGGCTCCGAGGGCCCCGCGTCGAACCACACGACGCGCACCATCCGGCCCGCGCGCACATCCAGCTCCTCCTTGGCGCGGTTGACCTCACGGGCCAGCACGCGCCCCAGGTCGTCGCCCGTGGCGCCCTCGGTCGGCACCCGGCGCACACACGAGGCGGCGGACACCGCGCCCGTGGGCCTGACGTCGAGCGACCAGCCGGTCGGCGAGCGGTCGAGGCGCAGCCTGAACGCGTCGTGGTGGTCGATCAACGCCTGCGCGGCGGCGGTCAGCCACTCCAGGCGCAGGCCGCCGGGCACGCGCAGCAGCACGGCCTGGTGGAAGCCGTCGATGGGCCCGCCCTGGTCGCGCAGCCAGTGCACGATCGGGGTGAGCGGCACGTCGCCGACGGCGGCGACGTCGGTGCCCGTGGTCCGCTGGGTGGTCTCCCTGGCCGCCTGGGCGAGCGCCTGGACCGTCTTGTGCTCGAAGACGTCCTGCGGGGTGAGGACGAGGCCCGACTGCCGCAGGCGGCTGACCAGTTGGATGGACATGATGCTGTCGCCGCCGAGGTCGAAGAAGCTCTGGTCGCGCGGCACGTCGGCGGCGCGCAGGACCTCGGCGAACGCGGCGGCGACCACGTCCTCGCGCGCCTGGGGCTCCTCGGCGGCCTGTTGCCGCTCCTGGACGACAGGCGCGGGCCGTTCGACGACGGGCGCGGGCCGTTCGACGACGGGGGTCGAACGTTCAACGGCCGCCGCGGGCACGGGAGTCGGCGCCGGGGACGCCGGGGCTTCGAGGGCGGCGGGGTCGGTGTCGCGGGCCAGCTTGCCGCTCGGGGTGCGGGGCAGCGCGGCCGTCGGGCGGATCTCGGCGGGGACCAGATGGGCGGGGAGGCGTTCGGCGAGCCAGGCCCGCAGCGCGCCCTGCTCGGGCGGCGCCGCGCCGTCCGCGGTGACCGCCCAGGCGATCAGCCGCGCGTCCCCCGCGTGGTCGCCCCGGACACCCGCCATCGCCTCGGCGACCGCGGGGTGCCGGGCGAGCGCGGTCTCGATCTCGCCCAGCTCGACGCGGAAGCCGTTGATCTTGACCTGGGCGTCCACCCGGCCCAGGAAGTCGAGTTGGCCGTCCGCGCGCCAGCGGACCAGGTCGCCTGTCCGGTACATGCGCGACCCCGGAGGCCCGAACGGGTCGGCGGGGAAGCGCTCGGCGGTCAGCCCTGGCCGCCCCAGATAGCCGCGGGCGATCCCCTCCCCGGCCAGGTACAGCTCCCCTGGCCGCCCCGGCTCCACGGGTCTGAGCGCGCCGTCGAGCACGCGGACCGCGACATGGTCGAGCGGGCGCCCGATGGGCGGCGCCCCCTCCGTGCCCTCCTCACAGGCCCGCCACGCGGTGGCGTAGACGGTGGCCTCGGTCGGTCCGTAGACGTTGAGCAGCCGCGTGCCCGGCATCGTCGTGGTCACCCGGGCGACGAGCGAGGCGGGCAGCGCCTCCCCCGCCATGGCCAGCGTCCGCGCCGACAGGTCGAGGTCGGTGCGTTCGAGCAGCTTGCCGAGCACCGAGGGGATCGCGCACACCAGGCCGCCCGACCAGCGCGGCGGCTCGTCGTCGAGCAGCGACAGGAGGTTGCCGACGACCTCGACCGTGCCCCCGTTGGCCAGCGGTGCGAACACTTCGGCCACCGAGACGTCGAAGCTGAACGACGTGGCCGCGAGGCTGTGCGCGAGCGCCGCCGCGCCCAGCTCGGCCTCGGCCCACTCGAGCAGCGGCGGAACGTTGCGGTGCGGGACGACGACGCCCTTGGGCGTGCCCGTCGAACCCGACGTGAAGATGACATAGGCGGGGTGCCCTGGCAGCAGCGGGGCGTGGCGCTCGGCGTCGGCGACGTCGTGCGCGGCGGTCGCCGCGAGCTCGGCGGCGACGGGCGCGTCGTCGAGGACGACGACGGCGCCGCGCGCGTCGCCCAGGTCGCGGGCCGCGCCCGCCGCGTCGGTGACCAGGCACGAGGGCCGGGCGTCGCCGATCATGAAGCGCAGCCGCTCGGCCGGGTAGGCCGGGTCCAACGGCAGGTACGCCGCACCGGACTTGAGGACGGCCAGCATCGCCACGAGCGCGTCGGCCGAGCGCGGCAGCAGCAGCCCGACCACGCGCTCGGGCCCCGCGCCGCGGCTGATCAGCAGCCGGGCCAGGCGGTTGGCGCGCTCGTGCAGCTCGCGGTAGGTCAGGCGCCCCGCGCGGTCCCGCACGGCGATCGCGTCGGGGGTCCGCCGCGCGGCGGCGTCGAGGACGGCGGTCAGCGTGCCGGGGGCCGAACGCCGCGGCGCGGGCCCGCCCCAGGCGCGGACGGCGGCCGACTCCCCGGCGCTCAGCAGGTCCAACGCGCCCACCGTGCGCCCAGGGGCGGCGACAGCGGCGGCCAGCAGGGTGCGGAAACGCCGGGCGTGCGCGTCGAGGGCCGCGCGCGGGTACCGTGCGGCGGGCCCGGCGACCAGGACGCGCGTGCCGCCCTGGTCCTCCTCGATCACGATCCGCACGACATCGGCGGCGTCGGGGGCGTCGGCGGCCGCTTCCGCGCCCACGCGGCGGGCGACGGCCTGGCACGCGCCGAACCGCAGCGGCGACACGGGCTCGCGCACATCCGCGACGGTGCCGTAGAGGCGGGCGTCGGGCCCGGTGAGGCCGAGCTCGCGGCACACCTCGGCGTGCCGGAACCGCTGGTGCCGCCGGGCCCTGCGCGCCTCGACGCCGACCTGCCGCACGAGCGCGGCGAACGGCGTTCCCTGGCCGACGTCGAGGCGCAGCGCGGCGACGTCCTCGGCGGCGGCCGGGGTGCGCTGCGCGCCCCGCCAGGGGCGGCCGTCCACCGGCAGGCCGAGTACCACGTCGCGGGCGCCGGTCATCCGGTGCAGATAGGCGGCGACGGCGGCGAGCAGGACGGCGCGCGGGTGGGCGCCGCAGTAACGGGCCGAGGCGCGCACCCGGTCGGCGTCGGCGGCGTCGAGCGCGACGGGCGCGGAGACCGTTGTCCCTGTCACGCCGTCGGCCGCGCCGTCGGGGGCGCCGTCGGGGGCCGGGAGCGCGAGCGGCTCGGGGCGGTCGGCGAAGCGCTCGCGCCAGTACGCCGCGTCCGCCTCGCGCTCGGGCGAGGCCGGGTACGCGTCGAGGGCGGCGGTGAACCGTTCCAGCGGCTCGAGGGCGCCGTCCTCGGCCGACGCGCCCTCGATCAGCGCCGTGTAGACCTCGGCGGCGCGGCGGCTGACCAGGGCGGCGCCGAACGCGTCGAGCGCGGCGCGCGGGTGCCGGTGGAACCACCTGTGGTGGTCGGGGCCGAGCCGCAGGAGCGCCTGCGCGGACCGCGTGTGCCGTTCGTCCGAGGCGAGTTCGGCCCGGGTCCAGGCCTCGGCCGCCGCGGCGGGGTCGGCCTCGCCCTCGAGGTCCACCAGGGTGAGCGGCAGCCCGCCGCCCTCGGTGAACGCGGGCGCCCCTGTCGCCTCTCCTGTGGCGCGCAGCCGCACGGCCGCCGCCTCGTCGACGACCCGGCGGATCGCGTCCTGCAACACGGTCACATCCACCGGCCCGTGGATGTCCACGACCTCGGCGACGGGGTGCTCAGACATGGCTGCCAGCTCCTTCGGACCGGGACCGGTCGGCGGCTCGGGGGCTCGGGTAGGGGTGGAAGCCTCGGCCCGTCTTGCGGCCGAGGCTGCCGTCGGCGACCAGCCGCGCCAGCAGCGGCGTCGGCGTGAAGCGCTCGTCGCCGGTGTGCTCGCGCAGCACCACGAGCGTGTCGATGACGGTGTCGAGGCCGATGAGGTCGGCCGTCCGCAGCGGGCCCGTGGGGTGCCCGAAGCAGTCCTGGAAGACGCGGTCGACGGTGTCCGCGTCGGCGGTGCCCGCGGCCACGACGGCGGCGGCCTCGTTGACCGTCAGCATCAGGACGCGGTTGCTGACGAAGCCGGGGCCGTCGCCGACCACGATCGCCTTCTTGCCGAGACCGGCGAGGAGGCCGACCGTCAGCGCCAGGGTGCCGTCGGACGTGTGCGGTGACCTGATGACCTCGACGGTGTCCTTGAGGGGCGCGGGGTTCATGAAGTGGGTGCCGATGACGCGCGAGGGCCGCGCGGTGAACGAGCCGAGGCGGGCGATCGGGATGGCCGACGTGCACGAGGCGAACGCCGCCTCGGGCGGGCACACCCGGTCCAGCTCGCGCAGCACCTCCTCCTTGACCGGCAGCCGCTCGGGGCCGCACTCCACCACGAAGCCGACCCCGGAGAGCGCGGACGGCTTCTCCGCCCAGGTCACCCGCTCCTCGACCGGGCCCACGGCGCTCCGGCGCAGCAGGCGGGCGGCGCGCACCCCGGCGCGCAGGCGCTCGGGCCCGGCCGCGCGCGCCGCGGGGTCGGGGTCGACCACGACCACGGGGTGCCCCGCCGCGGCGAAGCACTGGGCCACGCCGGTCCCCATGGTCCCGGCGCCGACGACGCCGACCGGCAGCCCTGTCGTGTCAAGCGGCTCACTGTCCTTGCTCTCGGCCACGCGTGGGCCTCCCTCCCGGTCGGTGCGGTGACGGTCGGTCGACTGATCCCCAGGGTCAGTCGGTGAACGTGTCAGTCGGTGAACGAGGTGACGGCGGCGTGTGCCAGGGCGATCAGGTCGTCGGCCAGGGCCACCGCGGTCGCCTCGTCGAACAGCTCGGTCCTGTACTCGACGGCGAGCTCGCCATCGGCGACGCTCCAGTGCAGCTCGGGCGGCGGGCCCCCGCCCCTCACCGCGCCGCCGCCGTGGTCCACGGTGATGTCGAACGCCGGTGGCCCGCCCGGGAGTCGCGCCGCCCTCGCGTCGGCGCGCAGCCGGGCGATCCGCTCGCTCAGCGCGGTGAGCGACGGCTCGTCGGCGACGTCGATCACCAGCGGCAGCGGCCCGCCGGGGTCCCCGACGAGGCCGAGCAGCAGCGCGTCGGCCTCGGCGCGGTCGGTCAGCAGGGTGGCGAGCGCGGCGAGCAGCCCGTCGCGGCCGAGCGCCGCGGCGAGATCCGCGGGGAACGGGACCGCGTGGCGCCCCACCGCGCCCTCGCCGCCGCCCTGGGGGCGAGGCCGGTCGGTCGGCAGCGCGAACGGCCCGATACCGCCGAGGAGTTCACGCCAGCGCGCGTCCGCGCCCGGGTGCCGCGCGGTGGGCCGCCCCGGCAGCGCGGAGAGCGGCGGGTCCGTCTCGCCCGTGGCCGCCCACAGCAGGTCGAGCAGCGAGTCCATCATGGCCGCGATCGTGTCCCGCTCGAACAGCTGCGTGCTGTACTCGACCACGACGTCCAGGTCGTCGGCGCCCGCGCGCTCCCCGACCACCACCGAGATGTCGAACTTGGCGGTGCCGGGCGGGAGTCCGGGGAAGAGCGGCCCGCCCTCCTCGTCCACGGCCGGGCCGAACAGGCTCTCGCCGAACACGAAGTGCGGCGGCAGCGTCTGGTGCACGTACATGACGTCGAAGATCGGGTTCCTGCCGGGGTCGCGGCGCGGGGCGACCTCGCGCACGACCGCGTCGAAGGGGATCTCCTGGTTCTCCAGGCCCTCGATGACGGTGGTGCGCACACGCCGCAGGACCTGGGCGAACGTCGGGTCGCCCGAGAGGTCGGAGCGCAGCGCGATCGTGTTGTTGAAGAAGCCGAGCAGGCCCCACAGTTCGGGCCGGGTGCGGCCGATGGTGGGGGTGCCGATCACGATGTCGTCCTGGCCCGACCAGCGGGAGAGCAGCGCGTTGAGCCCGGTGAGCAGCACCATGAAGAGGGTGGCCGACTCGCGCGCGCCCAACGCCCGCAGCCGCGTGACCAGTTCGGGCGGGATGGTCAGGCCGTGGGCGGCGCCCGCGAAGTCCATGCGGGCGGCGCGCGGCCGGTCGGTGGGCAGCTCGAGGGCGGGCGGGTCGTTCAAGTGCTCGCTCCAGTAGCGGAGTTCGCCCTCCAATAGCCCGTTGTCCATCAACTCCCGCTGCCACAGGGCGTAGTCGCGGTACTGCACGGGCAGCGGGTCGAACCGGTGCACGCGGCCCTCGCAGCGCGCCGCGTAGAACCGCATCAGCTCGCCCATGAGGATCTGCGGCGCCCAGCCGTCGTTCACCGCGTGGTGGGTCAGCCAGCAGAAGAGGTGGTCGTCGGGGGCGAGGCGGATCAGGGTGACGCGGACGAGCGGGTCGCGTTCGACGTGCAGGACGCGTTCGGACTCCACGCGGATGATCGCGCGCGCCGTGTGCTCGGCGTCGGGCTGCCCGGTCAGGTCCTCGTAGCGGAAGAAGTCGCCGAGCCCTGGCCGGATGACCAGGGTGGCCCGGCCGTCCACCGCCACGAAGTTCGACCGCAGCGCCTCGTGGCGCTCGGCCAGGTCCTCCCAGGCGAGGCGCATCGCCTCGGGGTCGATCGGGCCGTGGTGGCGGGCGGCGCCCGGGAGGTTGTAGAGGGTGGTCGCGGGGTCCATCTGGTGGTGGAACCACATGCGTTCCTGGCCGTAGGAGAGCACGGGCTCGCCGCCGCGGCGGATGGGCGGCAGGGCGGCGTCGCCGGTCGCCGCGGGGGCCCGCGCGGGAGCCTCGGCGGCCTCGGGGGCGCCGGTCGCCGCGGTCGCGGGCAGCTTGGCCGAGATGGCGGCGGCCAGGTCGGCCACGACGGAGTGGTCGTAGACGTCGACCATCCGCAGGCTGACGCCGTACCGCTGCTCGACCCGCTCGAGGAGCAGCAGGGCGATGATCGAGTTGCCGTTGATGGCGAAGTAGTCGTCGTCGGGCGCGACATCGTCGGCGTAGAGCAGCTCGGCGAGGGACCGCCGCAGCCAGGGCAGCACGTCGTCGCCGACCGGCCCGGGCCGGGGCTGGGGCTGGGCCTCGGGCTCCTGCTCGGGGGCCGACTCCGGCTCGGCGACGGCGGGTTGAACGGGGGCCTGCTCAACGGGCGGCGGCGCGGCGGGCGTTGCGGCAGGCGGGAGAGCGGGCGGCGCGGTCAGGATCTCGCCGTCGGGGCGGGCCCAGCAGCGCACGCCGCTGAACGGGTGCCCCGGCAGCGGAACGCGCCGCGCCGCCGGGGTCAGCGCCTCCCAGTCGGGGTCGAGCCCCAGCTCGTACAGCCGCGCCAGCACCCCGAGCACGCCGTCGGTGCCGGGCGCCGCGGTGAGCACCGTGGCGCCCGCGCGGCCCGCCACGTGGTCGGCGAGCAGGTCGCTCAGCTCGCCACGGGCGCCGAGCTCCACGAACACCACGGGCCCGGCGGCCAGTTGCTCGTCCGCGGCGGCGCGCAGCCGCTCGGGCCTCAGCGGCGCGCCAGGCCCCGAAGCGGCGGCGAGCTCCGCGGTGTCATCGGCGGTCAGCGCGCCGTTCAGGTGGCGGACCGCGTAGCGGGAGAGGCCCGAGCTGATCAGCCCGTCCGCCGCGATCCCGGCGCGCCCGAGCGCGGCGTGCGCGGCCAACTGCCCGCGCACCGCGCCCGCGTGGGCCTCCGGCACCGGGAGCGCGGCGGGCAGCGGCGCCGACTCGCCGACGCCCGCGGGGGGTTGGGCGTCCCCCGAGAGCAGGAACACCACGCGCGGCGCGGGCCCCGCGGGCCCGGGCCGCGCCCCGTCGAGGCGCCGCCAGGTGACCGCGGCGGCGAGGCCGACGGCGAGGTCCCTGGTCCGGCTGGCCACCACGCCCACGCGGTGGGTGTGGTGGTCGCGGCCCGCGTTGAGCGTCCAGGCCACATCGGCCAACGCCGGTCCTCCGTCGCGGAGTTCGACCGACAGGCGCTCGCAGAGCGCCACCAGCTCCGCCTCGCCGCGGGCCGAGACGCCGACCGCGAGGGGCCGCCCGTCGGGCGGCGCGACGGGCGCGGGCGGCGGCTCCTCGACGACCACGTGCGCGTTGACGCCGCCGAGGCTGAACGAGCTGACCCCGGCCCGCCGTACGCCATCGGGCCGCCAGGGCCGCAGCGCGGCGACCACGTCGAGGCGCGCCCCTTCCAGGTCCACCTCGGCGGCGGGCCGCCTGAAGTGCAGCGTCGGGTACAGCTCGCCGTGCCGCACGCTGAGGATCGTCTTGACCAGGCCCGCGATGCCCGCGGCGTGGTCGAGGTGGCCCACGTTGGTCTTCACCGAGCCGACCGCGAGCGGGCGCCGCTCCCCCGGGCGCGCCAGCGCCAGGCCCTCGACCTCGACGGCGTCGCCGAGCCTGGTGCCCGAGCCGTGCGCCTCCACATAGCCCGCGGTGGCGATGTCGAGGCCCGCGCGGTCCCACGCGCGCCTGATGACGTCGGCCTGGGCGCGGGCGCTCGGCGTGGCGATCGTGGCGGAGTGGCGGCCGTTGTGCGCGGTGGCGCTGCCGCGCAGCACGGCGTGGATGAACGCGCCCTCGTCCAGGGCCCGTTCGAGGGTGGTCAGCAGCAGCACCGCGCCGCCCTCGCCGCCGCCCGCGCCGTCGGCGGCCTCGTCGAACGCGCGGGAGCGCGCGGTGGGCGACGCGATGCCGGGGAAGTCGGCGACCGAGGCGGCGGGGGCGATGACATGGCGCAGGCTGACGCCGCCGACCACGGCGTAGTCGGCGTCGCCGTCGCGCAGCTCGCGGCAGCCCTGGTGGACGGCGACGAGCGAGCCGTTGCAGCCGGTGTCCACGCCGTAGCAGGGGCCGTTGAGCCCGAAGAGGTGGGCGATGCGGGCGGGCAGGGCGAACGGGATGTTGCCCATCAGGCTCAACGTGCCGGGCTCGGTGACCAGCGGCAGATAGCCGTTGCTCGGCGAGCTGAAGATCACCGCGGTCGTGCTGTCGCGCAGCGCCGACGGCGCGTGACCCGCGTTCTCCATGGCCTCCTGGGTGAGGTGCAGCGCGAGCCGGTGCTGGGGGTCGGTGACCTCGGCCTCGCGCCGTGACAGGCCGAAGAACTCGTGGTCGAAGAGGTCGATCCGGTCCAGATAGCCCAACTCGGGGTAGACGCCCGCGGGATCGAGCCCGGTCGACTCCACGCGTGCGGCGGGGATCGGCCGCACGGAGTCGCGGCCCGCGCGCAGGTTGGCGCGGAACGCGGCCAGGTCGGGGGCCTCGGGGAAGCGCGTGGCGACGCCGATGACCGCGACGGCGGCGGCCTGGCCTGTACCAGTCATGGGAGCACTCCGTTCATGCGGCGTTCATGCGGCGGCACGCCGTCACAGCTCGTAGGCGACCGGGGTGGGGCGCCCCGGCGCCCGCGGACTCCGCGCCCCGTGGCGTTCCTCGGCACCGGCGACGGCACCGGCAACGTCGGCGGGGGCGTCGGCGGGGTCGAGGGCGGGGGCGGCCGGGTCGGCGGGGTCGGGGCCCATCCGTTCCGTGATCGTGCCCGCCTGGGCCGCGACGGTGATGAGGTCGAACAGCTCGCCCGCGCGCACGGCCCCCGGCCAGCGCTCGTCGAGGCGGCTGTAGAGGTCCACGATCTTGAGCGAATTGCCGCCCACGCCGAAGAAGTTGTCCTCGAGGCCCACGTCGCGGTGGCCCAGCACCTCGGCCCACATGTCCCACACGGTCCGCTGATGGCCGGTCCAGCGCTCCTGGCCCGGCGGCCTCGCGCCGCCCGACGGCTCCGCGGGGACGAGCGCGGCGAGCGCCGCGCGGTCCGCCTTCCCCGTGGAGGAGAGCGGCATCCGCTCCAGCGGGACGAACCGGCCCGGCAGCGCCTGCTCGACCAGATACGCCCGGCAGTGCCTGCGCAACTCCCGTGCGTCGGGCGGCACATGGCCAGGGGCCGCGGTGAGGAACGCGATCAGCCGCGGCGCCTCGCCACCCGCGTCGACCCGCACCACCACGGCCTGGTCGACCGCGGGGTGCGCCTCGAGCGCGGCCTCGACCTCGCCCAACTCCACGCGCGCGCCCCGGATCTTGACCTGGTGGTCGGTGCGCCCGTGGTAGTGCAGCGCGCCGCGCTCGTCCCTGCGGGCGAGGTCGCCCGTGCGGTAGAGGCGGGCGCCCGGCGGCCCGAACGGGTCGGCGACGAAGCGCTCCGCCGTGCGGCCGGGGGCGCGCGCGTAGCCGAGGGCGACATACGCGCCGCCGATGTACAGCTCGCCCGTGGCCCCTTCGGGCACCGGGCGCAGCCGCTCGTCCAGCACATGGGCGGTGGCGCCAGGCCAGGGGCGGCCGATGGGGATCCGTTCGGCGGCGGGGTCGGGGTCCGCCGCCACGACGCACGAGACGACGGTCTCGGTCGGCCCGTACTCGTTGGCGAGCCGCGTGCCGGGGAGGCGTTCGCGGTGGGCGCGCACCAGCTCGGGCGTGCACACCTCGCCCGCGACGACCACCAGCCTGAGGCTGTCGGGGAGTTGGCCGGGGTCGGCGAGCAACCTCCGGTAGTAGGAGGGCACCACGATCAGGTGCGTGGCGTGGTGCGCGCGGGCCAGCGCGGCCAACTCGGGTGCGAGACGCAGCTGTCGGGCGGTCGGCAGCAGCAGCGTGTGGCCGCGGCCGAACGCCCAGAACATCCCGGCGAGCATGCCGTCGAACGACAGCCGCATCGCCATCAGGAACAGCGAGGGCTCGCTCCCGTACACCGCGCCGCGCGGGGCGACGGAGTCGGCCAGCTGGCCGCGGCTGACCACGACGCCCTTGGGGGTGCCGGTCGATCCCGAGGTGTAGATGAGATAGGCGGGGGCGCTCTCGGGGACCTCCGCGGGCGGCTCCGCCCCGGCCCCCGCCGCGGCCAGGGCGGCGATGTCCAGGTCCTCGGCGGCGAGCACGGGCGGCGCGTCCGGCAGGTTCTCGAGGTCCTGGTCGTCGCGGGTGGCGAGCGCGACGGCGCAGTCGGTGTCGTTCAGCAGGGCGCGCAGCCGGGTCGGCGGCAGGTCGGGCTCGAGGGCGGCCCAGGCGGCGCCGACGCGGAGCGCGGCGAGCACGGCGACGACGGCGAGGGCGCTCTGTTCGAGGCGGACGCACACGCTGCTGCCGGGGCGCGTGCCGTGGCGGCGCAGCAGCGTGGCGAGCCCGGCCGAGGCGTCGTCGAGCGCGCGGTAGCTCAGCGAGGTGTCGCCGATGACGAGCGCGGTGGCGTGCGGGGTGCGGGCGGCCTGGGCGCGGAAGGCGTCCAGGAGGGGCAACGACCTCGGGTGCGTCACGGCGCGGCCTCCTCAGGCGTCCCTGATCAACAGGCGTGCGGGCCCGGCGAGTTCGGGCAGGGGGTGGTCATCGGGGACCGCGAGCACCAGCGGCGCGCCGCCCGCCGACGGCTCGTCGACCGGTGTGAACCCGGCGAAGCGGAGGGTGACCAGCATGGTGCGGTTGACCGAGGTGGGCAGGAAGTGGGCGACGGCCCTGCGGCCCCCTGAGCGCGCCTCCCTGACGAGATGGGCGAGCAGCAGGCCGCCGACGCCGCGCGACGCGACCCGGCAGGACATCAGCAGCAGCCGTAACACCGCGTCGTCGGGCGTGAGTTCGGTGACGGAGAGGCCGATGATCCCGTAGTCGCCGAAGCGGTCGGTGAGCCGGGCCAGCCTGACCTGGTGGTCGGGCGACGCGGCGAGCTTGCGCAGCTCGTCCTCGTCGTAGGTGAGCCCGGTGCTGTTGAGCTGGTGGGTGCGCACGGTCAGCTCGCTGGCCCTGGCGAGGTCGGCCTCCGTGGCCGGGGCCACCTCCATCACGAGGTCGAGCGACGCGAGGAACGCCCGCCGGTCCCCGCCCGACTCCTCCTCGGCCCTGCGCCGCCGCCACTCGGTCCGGTAGAGCTGGCGGCGCCCCGCGGCCTCGGCGGTGACGTGCGCGGGCCGGAACTCGGGGCGTTCGGGCAGGTCGGCCGCCGCCTCGGCCGGGTAGCAGCGGACCAGGGGCAGCGCGGCGGCGACCTCGGCGCGCTCGGCCGGGTCGTTGTCGATGAACGCGACGGTGTCGAGGCCGATGTTGAGCGCGTCGGCGATCCTGGAAAGGGCCGCGGACTTGGCGCCCCAGCCGATCCGCGCGGCGCAGAACCACTCCTCGAGGCCATGGGCCTCCAGGTGCGCGGTGGCCACGTCGTGGTCGCCGCGGCTGACGACGGCGTGCAGGATGCCGCGTTCGTCCAACGCCCGTAGGACGCCCGGCACATGGGGGAACGGCACGGGCTCGTCGCCCTCGAGCACCACGCCGTCCCACACGGTGTCGTCCAGGTCCCAGACCAGGCACTTGACGGTCGGCACACCCTCCGCGGCCATCAGGCACCCGCCCCGAAGCGGCGCATCACGTGGGCTGCTATGTGGAGTTCGGACACTTGCTGCGCTCCTTCGATGATCTCCATGATCTTGGCGTCACGGTAGTGGCGGCCGACGCGGCTGTCGGACGCGC
The DNA here is from genome assembly GCF_003626575.1 of Streptomyces radicis. GTDB lineage: Bacteria > Actinomycetota > Actinomycetes > Streptomycetales > Streptomycetaceae > Streptomyces > Streptomyces radicis. The sequence goes on from NZ_RBDY01000004.1 coordinate 382,439, forward strand.
ACCCCGCGGCGCCGAGGATCTGCACGGCGTCGCGCCCGGCCCGTGCGGCGGCGTCGGCGGCGGCGTACTTGGCGACGATCGTCTCGGTGACCCCACGCCCCTGGCCCCCGGCCCTGAACCTGGCGGCGCGCGCGGCGAGTTCGCGGGCGGCGGCGGCGTCGACGGCGATGCGGGCGAGCAGCGCCCCCACGGCCTGGTGCCCGCCGAGCGGCACGCCGCCCTGGACGCGCGTGGCGGCGTGGGCGGCGGCGTCGGCGACGCACGCCTCGGCCATGCCGACGCAGCCCCAGGCGACCGTGAACCTGCCGTGGTCCAACGCGGTCGCGGCGACGTGGGAGAGCCCGGCGCCCGGCGGCGCGATCCGGTGGTCGGCGGGCACCCGTACGGCGTCCAGGGTGAGATGGGCGATCCCGGCCGCGCGCATGCCCAGTTGGCCGCGCACCGGCTCGCGGGTGACGCCCGGCCTGTCCGTCTCGACGAGCACGGCGGCGGGCTTGCCCCCGGTGCGCCCGAGCACCAGCAGCACGTCAGCGTCCTGCCCGAAGGTGATCCACTTCTTGCGGCCCGTCACGGTGAGCGCGGCGCCGCCCGCGGTCTCATCGACGGTGGTCTCCACCTCGCCGAGCGCGCTGCCCGCCCCCTCCTCGGTGGCCGCGAACCCGGCCGTGAGCGTCCCCTCGGCCAACGCGGGCAGCCAGTGGGCGCGTTGGCCCCGGGTGCCCCAGCGCGCCAGGGCGGCGGCGACCATCGACTGGACGGTGAGGAGGCCGCGCAGCGCGCTGCACACGCCGCCGAGGTGGGCGGCGGCCTCGCCCACCTCGGCGGGGGTCAGCCCGGCGCCGCCGTACGCGGGGGGCAGGTCGGCGGCGAGCAGCCCGGTGGCGGCCAGGTCGCGGCGCACGCCGTCGGGCACGCGCCCTTCCCTGTCCCAGTCGGCGGCGGCGTCGCGTGACGCGGCGGCGAACCCGGCCGCGGCGGCGACCAGCCGCGCGCCCGCGGTCTCAGTGGTCGCCGACATGGGTCCGCCGCCCGGCGTCGGCGCCCGTCTTGCGGCGGACGAACTCGGTGAGCCGGTGCGCGGTGCGGAAGCTGTCGAGGTCGAGGTCCTCGACCTCCACGGTGAGGGCGAAGCGCTGCTCGACATAGGTGACCAGCTCGAGGGCGAACAGCGAGTCGACCAGGCCGAGTTCGAAGTAGTCGTCGTCGGGCCCGATCGGCCGCCGCAGCGCGTCGGTCAGGAACCCGGTGATCTCCTCGGTGATCTGCTCCGCGCCCGCGCCGGGGGCCGCGTCGGCGATCGGTTCGCTGCCGTGGCTCATGCGTTGCCTCCCTGGCTCGGCCCGCGCCCCCGCGGGCCCATCTCGACCAGCAGCACGCTCCAGGCCGCCACCGGGCTGACGTTGACGAGGACCGCCAGGTCGCCCTCGGCGAGGTCGCGGCGGTCCAGGGCGGTCCACAGGTTCAGGAAGATGTCGTTGGGGCCGAGGTGGCCGTAGCCGCGGAGGTTCTCCCGGCACGACGGCAGGAGCTTGACGTCCAGGGTCTCCTCGGTGAACGCGAGGCCACCGGCCGAGAGGTTCTGGCTGGCCCAGCCCGCGATGTCGCCGCGCGTGCGGCCGTTGCGCGCCAGCAGCTCGTCCACCAGCGCGGAAAGGCGCCGCCGTGTCTCCATGGCGAGCCGGAACGAGTAGCCGGGCAGGTCACGGCACTCCTCGCGCCACTGGGCGGTGGGCCGGTCGCGGTAGTCGAGGCCGAAGAGGTCCCAGTAGGCGCCGTTGGTGCGCTGCACCAGGTCCAGCACCCTTACGGGGGCGGGGACTTCGCCGGGGCGGGAGAGCAGCAGCGCCTGGCCGCTGTCCCCGTTGACGGTGACCGGGTGCCGGTAGCGCCCCCGGCCCGCGGGCTTGCTGCCGTGCACGACGAGCGCGTGGCGCAGCCCGGGGTCGGCGGCGAGCAGGCCGCGCGCCGCGAGCAGGGCGGGGGCGACGGAGACGCAGCCGAGGCCGCCGACGGTGAACGTGGTGGCCTCCGTCGCGCCGAGCGCGTGCTGGAGGCGGGTGGCGTCCGAGCTGATCAACGTCTCGGGCGCGCGCGGCTCGACCACGATCAGCGCGCCGAGCTCGCCCGCCGCGAGCCCGGCCCGCTCAAGCGCGGCGCGGGCGGCGTGTTCGGCCAGGTCGCCCGCGGTCAGCTCGTCGTCGACGAGCACGGTGTCGATGCCGAGGTTGAGGCATGTGCGGCGGTCCGCCTCCGGCAGGTCGGCCAGCTCGGGGAGCTCGGCGACGGCGCGTGTGCGGTCCGGCAGGTGCCACCCCGCGGCGTCGACCGCGATCGGTGTCGCGGCGCGGAACGTGCCCACAGCGTTCACAAGCGCTCCCCACCCGTTTCAAGGCTCGGACACGGGAACACTACCGCTTTTATAGAAGATACGTAAGTACGTAATTTAGGATGGGGAGGCGGCCCCGGGTCTGGAATGCTGGGGCCCCACGACCCGGCTCGCCCCACGGAAGGCCCTCATCGTGCAGATCCTCTGGAAGCGCAACGGCCTGGTGATGGCCGCGGGCGCCGTGTGCGTCGTCGTCAACGGCCGGGGCATCGGGCCGCTGTGGCTCACCGGCGTGGGCCTGCTGCTCGTCGGGCTCCTGATGCGCAGGCTGATGACCCGCGCGCAGCGCCCCCCCGCCGATGGCGAGGCACCGCCGCTGGCCCTCGACGTGCCGGTCGGCGGCCGCTGGATGGCGCGCAACGGCCCCGCGACCAAGGTGCCGAGCCACACCCACAACCTCGCCCAGACCTATGCCATCGACCTGGCCAGGCGCCCGGCGCCCGAGCCCGTGTGGCTGTGGCCCCTGACGCGGCGGCCCGAGTCCTACCCGTCGTTCGGCGAGCCGCTGACGGCCCCCGCGGCAGGCACGGTGGTGGCCGCGGTCGACACCCAGCGGGACCACCTGACCAGGACCTCCCTCGCCGGACTGCTCTATGTGCTCGGGGAGGCCTTCGTGCGCTCGCTCGGCGCCCCCCGTCACCTGCTTGGCAACCATCTGATCCTCGACCTGGGTGACGGCGCGTACGCCGTCTTCGCGCATCTGCGCCGCCGCTCGATCACGGTGGCCGTGGGCGACCGGGTCACGGCCGGGCAGCCGCTGGCCGAGTGCGGCAACTCCGGGAACTCGTCCGAGCCGCACCTGCACTTCCAGCTCATGGACGGCCCCGATGTCACCTCGGCGCACGGCCGCCGCTTCAGCTGGCGTTACCAGGACGACGAGGGCCGGGAGCACCAGGGCGTCCCCGAGGACAACACGTGCTTCGTCCCCGCGAGGGACGCCGCGGGCGACCGCTCCTGAGCGGCCACCTCGGCCTTCGCCCCCCGCCGCCTTTCAGCGCGCCCCATGCCCCGGCTCCAGCAGGAACCGCACCGCGCTGACCCGGCCGTCGGGCGCGAACTCACCGAAGGCGAACACCCCTTGGCGCCGCGCCGCGTTCCCGCCGCGGCTCGTGGCGTAGCGGGCGGCGAAGCGGTTGCCCTCGCGCAGCGTCTCGTGCACCTCGACGGGGTAGGTGTGGCCGCGCCCGCGCGCGTCCTCGAGGGACCTCAGGACGCCCGAGCGCTGCATCGTCCGCCCCCCGACGCGATGCACCGCGTCGAACGTGTGGAAACGGTCGTGGGCCTCCGCCACCGGCACGTCGGGGTCGTACCCGGCGGCGTAGTAGGCGCGCAGATAGTGCGCCGGGTCCTGCGCCGGGGTCGGCTCGACGCCGGGGGCGGGCGGCGGCGCGGGAGCGCTGCCCGGCTCGGCGCGGAAGCCGCTGTCGGCGGGCAGGCTCGCGTCGGCGCTCTCCCAGCCGGGGCGGCTCGCGGAGAACGCCGACGAACGGGCCACGCGCCCGTCCTCGGCCATCTCGGCGAACGCCGCCACCTCGGTCGCGGTGGTGACCCGCCAGATCATCGGGGTGCTCAGGGTGTAGCGGGCGGCGGCCCTGCGGCCCTCCACCACCACCTCGTGGAGGTGCAGCTCGAACGGCGCGCCCAGCTTGCGCCGTGCGGCGAGGCCCTTGAGGGTCTTGGCCCGGTCGAACGCCCGGCCGTTGACCTCGTGGGCGCCCTCGGGCACGTGGTAGCGGTCCCAGACCTCGTCCACCGGCTCGGAGCCGTCGACGACATCGGCGTTGTAGGCGCGGAGGTAGCCGGCGAAGTCCTCGGCGGCGGTGGGGCGGTGAGCGGTGCTCATGGTGTCCTCCCGGATGTCTCGGTGGGGGTGACGCCACCCTTCGGACCCAGGGGCGGCGCGGTCGTGATGCCGAACTCCCTGCGGAGGGCTACCCGGGCGGCGAAGTAGCCGCACATGCCGTGCACGCTGGGGCCTGGCGGTGTCGAGGCGGAGCAGAGATACACCCCGGGCAGCGGGGTGCGGTAAGGGTTCCAGGTGGGGGTCGGCCGAAACACCGACTGGGCGAGCGTGATGGCGCCCGCGCCGATGTCTCCCCCAGGGTAGTTGGGGTTGTACGACTCGTAGGCGGCCGCCGACACCCCGCGCGCCGCGACCACCGTGTCCGCGAACCCCGGCGCGTACCGCTCGATGCGGCGGGTCACCAGCGGAACGGGGTCGCGCGCGTCGCCGTTGGGCACATGCGCGTACGCCCACACCGGGCGCCGCCCGCCCACGGCGCGCCCCGGGTCGGTCACGGCCGGGTCGACCAGCAGCACGAACGGCTCGTCGGTCGGCTCGCCCCGCGCGGCGGCGCGCTCGGCCGCGAGCGTCTCGGCGCGCGTGCCGCCCAGGTGCACCGTCCCGGCGCGGCCCACGTCGGGATCGGCCCACGGGATGGGCCCGTCGACCAGGAAGTCGGCCTTGGCCGCGCCAGGCCCGTAGCGGAACCGGGCGAGCGCCCTGCGGTGGCGCGGCGGCAGCCGGTGGCCCGCCAGCGCGAGCAGGCCGCGCGGCGTGGTGTCGAGCAGCACGACCTGGGCGTCCAACTCGGCCAGGTCGGTGACCCGTTGACCGGTGTGCACCGACCCGCCGTGCGCCCTCAGGTCCGCCACGAGCGCCTCGGCGATGCGGACGCTGCCGCCCTCGGGCAGCGGCCAGCCGCTCGCGTGCGCCAGCTGCCCGAGCAGCAGCGCGATCGCGCCGGACGGCACGCTGGGCAGCCGCCCCACCGCGTGCGCCGCGACCCCGGTGAGCAGCGCGCGGGCCTCCTCGGTGCGCAGGCCGTTCGCGCGCAGCAGATGGCTCAGCATGCGCGGGGCGAGCAGCGGCGGAACGGCGAGGTCGCGCGGCAGCGAACGCTGGCCCGACAGCAGGAAGTCGGCCACCCCGGAGCTGTGCCGCACCAGCGGGGCCATCAGCCGCCGCCAGCGCCGCCCGTCCCGGCCGAGCCCCGCCGCCGTCGCGTCGAGATCGCGGTGCGCGAGCGCGGCGGGCCGCCCTTCGAGCGGGTGCCCGTAGGCCACGGGCGGCTGGAGCAGCCGCACCCCGCGCGCCGCCAGGTCGAACTCCCTGAAGAACGCCGAGGACGCCGCCATCGGGTGGACGGCGGCGCACACGTCGTGCCACACACGGGAGTCGAACAGCGCCTCGCCCCGCAGGCCGCCACCGAAGGCGGCGGCCTGCTCGTGGACGCGCACGGTCAGCCCGGCGCGCGCCATGGTGACGGCGGCGGCGAGACCGTTGGGGCCGCTGCCGACGACGGCGACGTCGGCGCGCGTCATGCCAGCGCGTCCTCGGCGGCGAACTGCTGGCTGGCGAGCCGCCGGTACACCTCGTCCGACCCGATCAGCTCCTGGTGGGTGCCGATCGCGCGCACGCGGCCCCCCTCGAGCACGATGATCCGGTCGGCCTGCCGAATCGTCGACAGGCGGTGCGCGATGGCCAGCACGGCGCACTCGTTGGCCGCCTCGGCCATCGCGTCGCGCAGCGCGGCCTCGGTGTCGCTGTCGAGGTGCGCGGTCACCTCGTCGAGCAGGATCACCTCGGGGCGTTGCAGCAGCGTGCGGGCGATGGCGAGCCGCTGCCGCTGGCCGCCCGACAGGCCCGCGCCGCGCTCGCCCAGCTCGGTGTCGAGCCCTTCGGGCAGCTCTGCGACGAAGTCGTCCAGGCTGGCCAGGCGCAGCGCGCGGGCGATGTCGGCGGCGTCGGCCCCCGGGTTGGCATAGGTGAGGTTCTGCCTGATGGTGCCGCGCAGCAGCGGCGCGTCCTGCTCGACATAGCCGACCAGCGAACGGAGCTCGGTCAGCGGCAGGGCGGCGATGTCATGGCCCGCGACGCTGACCGTGCCCGCGTCGGGCCGCTGGAAGCGCTCGATGAGCTGGAACGTCGTCGTCTTCCCCGCGCCCGAGGGCCCGACGATCGCGGTCAGCCCGCGGCGCGGCAGGGAGAACGAGACGTCCCGCAGCACGGGCGTGCCGTCGTGGTAGGAGAACGACACGCCGTCGAACGCCACCGCGGGCGCCGTCTCGTCCGACGCGCCCTCGGCCTGGGGCGTCGCGTCGTTCGCGCCCGCGTTCGCCTCGTTCGCCTCGCTCTCCTCCTGCGGGATCGTCCCCAGCTCGGTCACGCGCTGGATCGCGGCGCGGCCCTGCTGGATCTGGCCGATCGACATGAAGAGCATCACCAGCGGCGACACCAGGTAGAAGAGGTACATCACGAACGACGTCAGGTCGGCGGGCGAGAGCGACCCGGTGGCGACGCGGGCCATGCCCCACGAGATGACGACGGCGAGCGAGAGCTGGGTGCCGACGTTCATCGCGGGCGTGAGCAGGGAGTTGAACGCCGTGACCCTGATCCCGCTCTGCCTGGCCCGGTCGGCGAGCCTGGCCAGCTCGTCGGTCTCCCGCTCCTCCGCGCGCGACGCCTTGACGGTGGTGATCGCGCCGAGCACGCGCTGCAACCCCGAGCCGTACGCGCCGACGTTCTCCCGGTTGCGCAGGGCGGCGATGCGCACCTGGCGGGCGAGGAACAGCGCGACGCCGCTGGCCAGTCCGAGACAGCCGAGCGTGGTGAGCAGCAGCTTCCAGTCCAGCCTTGCCATCAGCACGACGCTGCCGACCAGCATGAACACCGACGTGACGACCTGCGCGAGCGCCTGCGCGATGACCAGGCAGGCGATGGAGGTGTCGGAGATGGTGCGCGCGAAGACGTCCCCGTGCTCCAGGCGCGAGAAGTGCGGGATCTGGCTGCGCAGCAGGCGCCCGCCCAGGATCCGCCGGGTGTCGAAGACGATGTTCTCGCCCGCGCGCCCGATGGCGTAGGCGTGCCCGGCGTTGAGCGCGGCGTCCGCGATGAAGAACAGCGCGATCAACGTGATGGGCCAGGCGATCGCCTTGTCGAGCGCCACGGCCTCGATCAGCCGCCCCAGCATCCAGGGCTGGGCCAGCGTGGCCGCCGCGCCGACCAGGCCCATGCCGATCCCGGCGATCAGCAGGCCCCGGTGGCGGAGGACTATCTCCCTGATGTTCATGGGGCTCCCTGATGTTCGTCACTCGGGCTTGACGTAGGAGGTGATGAACAGGCCCGCGGCGGGGACGTAGTCGGTCCCCTGCCAGTCGCTGTACCGGCCCTCGGGGACGAGCCCGGCCTCCCGCGCGTAGCCGTCCACCTCGTCGGGCGTGAGCAGCCGCACGGTCTCGGTGCCGATGCGGTGGGTGCCGTCCGCCTCGAACCAGACCGTGGAGACATGCCAGATCTGGTTCTCCATCAGCAGCGTGGCGTGCATCTGGATGCCGGTGTTCGGCTCGGGGTAGGGCACGAAGAGCGTGGTGCGCGTCAGACCCTCGTGCTGCGCGACGATGCCGGGGCGGTTGTGCGTCTCGACCACCAACCGGCCGCCGGGGGCCAGGTGTTCGGCGGCGCGGGCGATCGCCTGGCCCTGCCCCTCGGGGTCGAGGAGCAGGGCGAGCGTCGAGCAGACGCAGTAGACCAGGCCGTAGGCGCGGCCGTCGCGGTAGGTCCTGATGTCGCCGAGCTCGGCGGCGACGTCGCCGTCCCCCGCCTTCTTCTCCGCTGCCTTCTTCTCCAGGGCCGCCAGCATCTCCTGCGAGGAGTCCACACCGGTGATCGGGCCGACGCGGCGCGACAACGGCAACGCGATCCGGCCGGTCCCCACGCCGAACTCCAGCGTGCCCGAGGCCGGATCGGGGTGGAACCCGGCCAGCCCTTCGACCGCGGCGCGCGTGGCCGCGTCATCCTGGAAGATGCGGTCGTACCAGCCCTCGAACTGTTTGCCGTAGCCAATGTCCGCGATCGTCATGGCTTCTCCGTTCCTTCGTTGGTGAAACGCCCGCGGCGGGAGCCCCGCGACCTTTCATGCGGCCTTGAGAAAGGGCACCGAGACCGGAATCATCGGCTGATAGGTGGAGACATAGAGCACCTCGGGATCCTCGCTCTCGTCATGCCCGGGGGCCCGGACGATGGCGAGCTGGAAGCCGCGCACGTCGGTGACGTTCGACGCCTCCCTGATCTGCTTCCTGATGAATTCCGCGAGCACCCTGAAGGGCGGCGATCCCGTCGGGTCCTCGCCCTTGGCGATGGACTTCAACATGCTGCTACAGATGTCGAAGACCGCCTTCTCACGCCGACGCGAGGAGAACCAGATCGCCTGGATCGGCCTGCGGGTCTGGATCAGGTCGAGCTCGATCCACGCGGACGTCTCGCGGTTCTCGTCGAGCGTGCGGTAGAGATAGTGGAAGTCGTGCGTCGCGGGATTCGGCGCGAAGAACTTCCAGTTCGGGATGAGCGAGAAGAGGTCCTTCTCCCGAAGCCCCTCGAAAGCGGGGTGCGGATGCTGCGCGGCGAGCGTCGTCACCAGCAGGGCCGCGCCCGCCGCTCGCGTCACGCCGCCGGGTCCGGTGAACGCCTCCTTGACGAAGTCGGTGACCTTCACTTCTTCTCACCCACCTTTCCCTGGACCGCCGTTCCCTCGATCTCCGCCGTGGGCGCCGCGTCGTCCGCCGGCGCGTGCTCGTCCATGAACGCCGCGATCAGGTCGGCCGCGGAACGGGCGTGGCGCGCGTCGGTCAGGATCGTGTCGTGCCCGGCGCGTTCGACGACCTTGACCTCGCCGTACCGGTCGGCCGCCTGGTGGGAGCGCGCGATCTCGTGGTACATCAGCAGCTGGTCGGGATCGATGTCCACGGTCACCTGCGCCGCGACGACGAGACCCGGCGCACGGACCGGGGCGAGCTCCGCGTCGAACCCCGCGAACTCCTCGTGCACCGCGTCCCATTCGCGCGAGGCCGCGGCCCACAGGCGGGAGTCGCTGTAGAGGGCGAACGCCTTCTTCCGGTAGGCGTGCGGCAGGTCGTCCACCCAGCGGGGGCGCGACATCAGCGGGCCGAAGCCCAGCCTCGTCCAACGCGCCAGGTCCGTCAGGGAGTCGGTGAACAGCTCGCTGCCCTTGCGCTGCCTCGATGAACGCACCAGCTCACCGGGGTGCGTGGGGTCGAGGTAGACCATCCCGGCCACCTGGTCGCCCAGCTGCTCCACGGCGCGGCGGTTCAGCTCGGCGCCGAGCGAGTGCCCGACGAGCACCACCTTGCGCCCCTCGGGCACGATCTCGCGGACCAGGTCCACCAGGTCGTCCACGGACTCCTGGATGCCGTAGGGCGAGGTGCGCACGCGGCGGCTGGCGGCGTAGCCCGCGCGCGAGTAGGTCACCACGGGATGCCCGAGGTCGAACGCCAGCCGCTCGACGATCCACGCGTAGTGCTCGGCGGTGGAGGCGAGTCCGTGGTTGAGGACGAGAAGCGGGCGGCCCGCGCCGTCCCTGCCGCCGGTGTCGTACGTCAGCACGTTGCCGTTGCGCGTGGTGACCGTGCGGGTCGCGGGCCAGCCCGCCACCGCGCGGGCGCGCCGCTGCGACGTCAGCACCCCCACGGCCGCGGTGCCACCGGCCAGCATCAGGAGCGCCGTCTTGACCAGCCGGTCGTCGCGGTCGGCGACCGCGGGGAACGTCTTGGGCGCGGTGGTGTAGGCGACCATGGGGTGCATCGCGGGGAAGGCGGTCATGAAACGGCCGAGGCCCATGACGAACGCGTTGGCGACGTGGAAGCTCCCGGCCGCGCCGATCAGCGGGCGGGTCAGCCGCCCACCGGCCAGGTAGACCACGGGGAAGAGGCACTCCATCGCGAGCACGGCGTGCTGCGTCACCTGGGTGGTCCTGGGGTAACGCTGCGTCAGCCGGTAGGCGCGCTCCCAGCCGTAGGTGCGGGTGCGCATGACCCCGGGCAGGGCCGAGCCGTCCCGCCACTTGGTGCCCGCCAGCTTGGCCCAACCCGACGCGGCGTAGGACATGTTGGCCTGGATCGCCAGGTACCACATCAGGGCGTCCTTGACCTGCGAGCTGTCGGACAGCCTGGCCAGGCCCGTGACCGCCTGCACCTGCGTGGCGACCTGGTCCGAGCCGTCGGTGCCGTAGCGGTGGCGGGCCTGGAGCACGGTGGTGGTGGCGCCCAGGTAAAGATTGCCGAGGCCGCGCCACTTGCTGTCGCCCGGCAGGAGCATGCCGAGGCTGCACGCGACGCGCGACGCGTGCAGGGCGAGCGTGGTCCTGCGGCCGCTGACGGCGTTGGTGAGCTTCTGGATCGCCGGGATCTTGCTCTCCGGCGTCTGTTTCATGATCTCCCAGTCGTTCAGACCGCCGGGAGCGAGATTCCTGTGCTGATGCAGGTATTCCAGGGAAGAAGAAAGACTGGAGAGAGCGGCAAGACGTTCCGATATGGCTATCGCTCGATTCCGGGATATCGGAATCGGAGAGAACACCGAAGAGGCAATCTTCTTGACCAGCTTCATACGACGGTTCCTCCGCGTCGAACCGGCTGAAGGTAAGGTGGGGGGGCTGCCGGGCCGCGATTGCGCCGCGGCCCGACAGCTCTCTCGCTGCTCCCGGAGCGGGGCCCGGGAGGTGGTGATCAGAAGCCGGTGACGCGGCTTCTCAAGAGGTGGCGCTCACTCAGTCGTTGATGCCGGCCTCGTAGGCCTGCACGCCGAGCCACGCGACACCGGCGCCGCCGGCGAAGCCCACGCCGAAGGCGACGAGGCCGGGGGTAGCCTGAACCGGCATCACGGCGCCGAACTCACCGGTGGTCTGGTCCGACAGCTCCTCGGGAGCCACGGCGACCACACTCTCGATGATCTTGCTCATGTGGTTTCTCCTTCTGTTGTCGCGCCCGCCCGCCGCCGACGCCCCACGCGAGACCCGCGGGTGCCTTCGCCGTCCGGGAACGGCAGGGAATCAGTGATGTGACAGTGGTGCGCTCACGTACGGCTCGATCAGCCGAAGACGGCACCGCAGACGTACGCGCCGACCACGGAGGCGGCACCGGCGACGGCACCGCCGACGTACCAGCAGGTGGCGACGCCGGCCGCCGGAGTGGCCAGAACGGGCGACTTGACGTCGTCCTGGTAGCCCTGCTCCATCGGACCGAGCTGCTGCTCGTTCATGAACGAGGCGATCTTCTGCTCCATGGGAGCTCCCCTTCTGTCTTTTTCTTACCCGGTGTTGCACGCCGGATCGAAGAGCGGTCCGGCCATGCCTGGCGGGGCCCGCCAGGCAAGTCCTCGGAAAGGAATTGCCTTACCGCGCGACGCCCGGAGAAAAGCCCGTCGCGCGATGGTGGAAATGCCTTGCGGCCTTGGGAGCGCTACGCGCGTCACACGAAGACCCAAGGATGGTGCGGCAGTTCAGCTCACTGGGATGCGCAGGACATCCGCCCCCGTCGTGGACCGGGGCCCCACCCGGCCAACCGGGCGAAATCTACACATCGTAAAGATTCCGCAAAGAGACTCCCCGCTCGGAGACGACCATGTGCCTTGCGATCACTTCTTCTCGCTCCGGGGAAGAGTCTGGGACACAGGTCGCACCCTTTTCCACCCCCCCTCGATCAATGTGATCTATGTCACTCAACAAGATCGAATGTTTAGTACAACCCTCCAAAGCCCAAGCGTGGCCGCTGAGTTAATCGGACATGAAAGCGCATCACTTTGCGCGGTGGATTTCCCCTGATGCCCGAGTTGCCCGCGATGTCGCCTCTGCGGCCGCCCGGCGCCCGGTGGTTGACCGGCGAACGATTTAACGGGCCGATTCACGCGATATTTTCTGCAAATTGCCGTGTAGCCCCCGGAACGTGACCTTCCCCCCGATCCCTCCCCGGAACCGGGCGAACGGGCCCCCTCACGCGACGGAGGCACGCCGTGTGACGACGCTTCACACTCCGTTCACGGCAGGCCCGTTGAGCGGTCACACCCCGTCACTGTCCGGAGGGGAAGGTGTCCTCCTCGCCCCTGCCGTGCTCATAACGGTGCAGCGGGTCAAGGGCGCGTGTGCGGTCCAGATACAGGAAGGCGTCGTAGCGGTCGCCGAGCACGGTGGGCACATAGTTCCCCCAGCGCTCCGTGTCAGGGCGGTAGACGACGCCGATCGCCCGGTGGTCGAGGGGCGCGCGGCGCCACGAGGCCGCGCCGTTCCCGTCGACGCTCCCGTCGCCGTTCCACGCGAAGAGCGCGGAACGGCCGCCCAACGCCTCGTGCAGCAGGCGCTCGACCGTGCCCGCCCTGGCCGGTGGCATGGCCATCGCCCGGGGCGGCAGGCCCCAGTCGTCGGCGGCCACGACCGTGCCCTGATAGGTGCCGAGGCCGACGAGCACCACGCCGTCGGCCCCGTGCCGCTCGCGCAGCAGCTGCCCGACGTTCACCATCCCCGCGTCGGCCATGTCGGTGGCGCGGGCGTCGCCGATGTGGGTGTTGTGCTCCCAGATCACCGCCCGCGCGCCGGGTCCCTGGCGGTCCATCAGCCGGTCGAGGGTGTCGGCCATGTGCGCGTCGCGCACGTTCCACGACTCGGGCCCGCCCCCCACCATCGCGCGGTAGTAACGCTCCGCACCGGCCACCGTCTCGGCGTTCTGCCACGCCGCGAACTCCGTCGGCGACCCGCCCACGGCCGCCGCGCGCTCGCGCTCGGCGTGGGCGCGCGCCTGGGCGAGCAGGGCGGCGACCTCGTCCCGGCAGCCCTCGGGCACCAGGCTCGTGGAGAGCGCGTAGCTCTGCGGGTCCTCCGCGTAGGGCTCGAAGCAGCGGTACGCGGCCAGCGCGCGCTCCTCGTGCTCGGGGTCGTGCGCGCGCACATGGTCGAGCACCGCGTGCAACGACTCCCACAGGCTGTAGACGTCGAGCCCGTGGAAGCCGACGCGCCGCTCCTCCGGCAGGGCGAGGTTGTGCTCGCGCAACCACCGGGCGAAGCGCACGACCTCCGTGTTGGCCCACATCCACCGGGGCCAGCGTTCGAACGCGTCGAGCACCGCCGCCGGGTCGTCGGGCGCGCCAGGGGCCCCGGTGACGCTCTGGTGCAGCACGTGGCAGTCGGGCCAGTCGCCCTCCACCGCGACGAACGAGAAGCCCTTCTCCTCGATCAGCCGCCGCGTGAGGTCGGCGCGCCACCGGTAGAAGTCGGCGGTGCCGTGCGACGCCTCGCCGATCGCGACATACCTGGCGTCGCCGATCCGCTCAAGCAGGGGATCGAGCGAGCGCGGACCCGCCAGGGGGAACGCCTCGTCCCGCGCCGCCGTCGCCATGCCCCCGGGGGATCCGTCCATGCCGCGTGCCATCGCCCATGCCTCCTCGGTCACCGCGGTCGCCGCCGAGGTCACCGCGGTCGCCGCCGACCCCCGGGTATCCCGGCACGCCACATGCGTAACCCGTTTCACCCGCGCACGCCTGGGCACCCGCGCCCCGGCGCACGCCTCTCCGAACGCCAGCGGGCCCCGGTGCCCACCGCGCCGGAACGGAAGGAGATCGACATGGCCGACATCGCGGAGCGGGACCTCGACGACCTCTGGAACGAGTTCCAGGCCGTGGTGAACATGACCTCGCGCGAGCTGAACGACTGGCTGATGACCCTGTCGGCGGGGGAGGACTCCGAGGAGCTTCCCGACCAGGCGGGGACGCGCACGGGGCGCGGGGTGCTCGAGATCCTGGGCAAGCGCCGCAGGGACCTCACCGACGACGACATCGACGTCATGCGCGAGGTCGTCGGCATCGTCACCGCGGAGCGCGGCACGGACGACCTGGACCCGAGGCCAGGCCCGGCCGACTGGCGTCACCGCCTGATGACCGTGGGTCACGACCCGCTCAAGCCCCTGGCCTCGGACGACGGGTACTCGCGCGTCGACCAGCGGTGAGGGCCGCTCGCACGGCCGACCCGCCCCGGATGGGCGACCGGGGCGGGTCGGTGGGCCGTCGCGGTGACCGTGGTGGTCGCGGGGGTCGCGGTCGTCGCGGGGGTCGCGGGGGTCGCGGTGCGGGGGTCAGTCGCCGAACACGGCGAGGTCCCACAGCGAGTAGCCCCACTGCGTGGCGCGTTCGGTGCCCGTGAGGCGCACATGGCGCGCGACGGTGCCGTCCAGCGCGATCTCGTCCAGGCCCCCGTCGCCCGCCGTCGCGGTGTGGACGGTCTCCCAGGTGACGCCGTCGACCGACGTCTCGATCGTGTACGCCCTGGCGTACGCGGTCTCCCACGCCAACCGGACGCCGGTGAGGGCGTGTTCGGCGCCGAGGTCGACGGTGATCGACTGCGGGTCGGCGTACGCGCTGCCCCAGCGGGTGGCGGGGTCGCCGTCCACCGCGTTGGCGCCCACGTGCCCGCTGCCCGGCTCGACGCTCGTGACCTCGACGGGGCGGCCGCGCGCGAGGTCGGTCGACTGCGCGCCTTCGTGCCGGATCCGGATGTCGCGGTAGTGGATGTCGAGCCCCTCGCCGTCGTTCTGCACGCCGATGTGGCCGAGGGCGATGTCGCGGGCGCTGGTGTACTCGTTGACGCGCACGCCGTTGAGGTACACCTCGATCCGCTGGCCCCGCACGGTGATCTCGTAACTGTTCCAGGAGCCTTCTGTGAGCAGAACTGCAGCGTCTCATTGCCGCCCCACGTCCTGGTGACCAGCGCGTTTGCGCTTTGCAGTCGCTTGAGTCGCGTAGGTACGGTCCCCGCCATGCTGATGACGTTCTTCTCCTCTGCCACCTGGGAGTCCTGGGGGCTGTCGAGTCAGCCGGTCATCCCGGACCGGATGCCGATCCTGCTTGACGACGACCTCCTCTTCGAGGACTCGGCTGGCCCTCGCGTCACAACCGTGATCAACCGGTGGGCCCAGGAACTCCCGGCGAACGGCTGCCCGGCCCCGAACTCCTGGGAGACCTACGTTCGGGTTGTGCGGGACTGGGCGATCTTCCTGGGTGGCCGGGGCATCCAACTCTT
Organism: Streptomyces radicis; assembly: GCF_003626575.1. Taxonomy (GTDB): domain Bacteria; phylum Actinomycetota; class Actinomycetes; order Streptomycetales; family Streptomycetaceae; genus Streptomyces; species Streptomyces radicis. Next base: position 397,679 of record NZ_RBDY01000004.1, read on the forward strand.
CGATACCCGCAGCGAGTTGAGGCGCGGCCTGAGCGCCTACGCAGTGCACCGCGCGTGCGGCCCGCTAAAGGAACGGTTCGCCGCATCCACCTGGAACCAGCACATGAGCATCCTGTCCCTGTTCTATGGGTGGGCCGAGGGCGAAGAACTCACGACCGCGGTGCCGTTTACCTACAAGCAGGCCGTCACGTCGTACGGCGATCAGGTGCACCTGCAGTCGGTGAACCTCTCCAAGCGGCGGACGCCGAAGCCCCACGTGACGATCAAGTACTTCGAGAAGGACTTCGAGGACACGTTCCTGAAGGGGCTGGGCGGTCTGCGCCCGGACGGCGCCGAGGATGCCCTCTACCGGGGCCGGACGACGGCACGCAACGCGGCAGTGGGTGGCTATGTGTTGTCCAGCGGGCTGCGGCGGCAGGAGTTCACGTACATGCTGGAGTGCGAGGTTCCGCGGCTGCCGCCCCGCCGGACAGAGCTGCCGATCTGGGTGCCAGTGCCGGCCGGAGTCACGAAGGGTCGGAAGTTCCGGACCACGTGGACGACATACGACCCACTCGCCCGGCTGCACCAGTACTTGCGGCTGCAGCGTGCCGTGGCGGTGGCTCGCTCGTCATGGGTACCGCCGGCCAAGTGGGGGTCGCCTCTGGTGGTGACCGAGGCAGACGAGGTCGGTGGCCGGGCCGAGGGCGAGCGCGTGCTGTGGGCCGAGTTGACGCCGCGGGAACGCCGGTGTCTGGTCCGGCCGGAGGGCGGATCGATGCTGCTGGCCGTACAGAGTGACGGGAGTCCGTTTCGCGACTGGCCGACCGTCTTCAAGCGGACCTCGGAGCGGATCAGGGATCGATTCGATCCGCGTTTCCCGCATACGGCCCCTCACCGATGCCGTCATACGTTCGCGATCAGGACACTCGAGATGCTGATCGGCGGCTACTACGCCCAGGTCGCGAAGCTTGTCAGGGACACCGACGCGGACGCGGCCCTGGCGCTCTACCTGCGCAAGAACGACCCGGTGATGATCTTGCGTGACCTCCTCGGTCATACCAGCACCCTCACCACGGAGGTGTACCTCCGCCGCCTGGATACCGCCCGGATCTACCGCGAGGCATACGAACGCGCGGGCCACGACCACGGTCTGCTCGCCGGGGCCGAACGCGAGGCCGATGCCGAGTTCGACGACTTCGATGAGGACGATTTCTGATGCCCGCGGAGATACTGGAGAACCCTCTGCGGCTGTTCTGCACGTTCACCCGCGGCACCACGTCGACCCTGAACGTCGACGACTCGGTGAACCCCGTGCTGGTCCGCGAGTTGCTGACGGGCCTGGTCTACCTCATGCACCCACACGGCCCGGGTGATTCGCACCGGACCGCGGAAAAGTACAAGGGGACCATCGACTGGTTCGTCGGCGAACTGGAGAAGCGTGGTCATCGGGGCGGAGTGGCCGAGCTGACCCGCACCGGACTCGCAGCCCTGTGGTGGGAGGCGGGAAATCGAAGGGAGTCGGAGAGCCGCCGCATGCTCGCCGCGCTGGACGCTGAGACCTCCGTGCTGGCTCCGGACATCCGGGAGCTTGTCCGAGGGCGTCTTTACAACCGGCATCCGAACAGTGAGCCGCTGCCGCCGTACGACGAAGTTGCCTGGGCAGGGCTGACTCGTGCAGCCCGCAGGATAGCCAAGGAGTCATGGGCTGCGTACCGGGCGGCCAGAGCCACGGCGGAAGCCGGCCAGGACCCGTACGTGCACGGCTGGACGAGAGAGAACATCTTCTGGTTCATGGTGCACCACGGCCCGGTGACGACCCGGGAGTTGGGCGAACGCGCCGACATCTCGCACGAGAAGATGCGCCATCGGATCGGCCGTGACCGCCAGCGATTCTTCGTGGAAGCCCGCGAAGCGCTCTTCCCCAGCCCTCGCGTCGTCATCGCCTACCAGGTGTTGTTCGGCGTGTATAGCGGCATCGTGCCGGACGGCATCGCCGATCTGGGCGTCGATGGCCTTGACTGGGCCGGCGACAACGCGGTGCTGGTCCGCTATGTCAAGGGCCGTACGTCCGAGGAGAGCATCACGCTGCCGAGCAAGGCCGTGCGGCTGTTGGAACGGTGGCTTGAGTATGCCGAACTGGCGAGGTCGCTCTGCCCACCGCGGCTGCGCAACGGGCTGTGGCTGTGGCTCGCCTACGCCTCGCGTCGCGCGGGCGACGAGGGCCTGGGGCCGTGGAGGTACGGGCGCCCCTACAAGTCCACCGTCGTCGACTGGTCCCGGGACGCGGGGGTGGTCGACGCCAACGGGGCGCCGGTCGTGATGCACCGTCACCGGATCCGCACGACGTTCGAGTCCCATCGGGACCGCTCTTCCTGGATCGGCAGCCGGCGCTCGACGATCGACCCCAACCACACACCGGGAGTGGAAGGCGACCACTACCTGTCCGCGATGACCGAGGCCCAGAAGAGCGCCCTGGAGGACATCGTCGAGCAGGCCCAGGGCGATCTGCTCCGCCGGGGCCAAGCGCCCATGGTGCTGTCGGACGAGCAAGTCGCCGACCTGGCCCGTCAGTTCCCGCAGCTGGTCAGCGAACTGGAGTTGGATGATCGGGCGATCGCCGAGCTCGTGGGTGGGCAGCGAGATGTGTTCGTGGCGTCCTGCGCCGATCCGACCGCCGGCGTGCACGGCCCGAAGGGAAAGCCGTGTCCGGCTCGCCCCTGGGTGTGCCTTCTGTGTCCACTCGCTCTGTTCACGCCGCGGCACGCGGCGAACCTGCTGCGCATGAAGGCGTTCTTCGCCCGGCAGTGGCAGCAGATGCCCGCCGCGCAGTTCATGGCCGTCTTCGGCCACTACGCCCAGCACATCGAGGAAGTCCTGGTCAAGTACGACCCCACGCAGCTCGCTGCGGCTGCTGCCCACGTCACCGACACCGACGCCGAGATACCGCTCCTGCCCGAGGAGAGCACCCTGTGAGCACCATCGCCCATCCCGGGGTCCCGCTGTCCGGAACCGTGCCGTCGCCCTTCGCCGGGGCTGACATCTGCGGCCTGGCCGACTTCGTCCTCCCTATCGGGGCGGCCCGCTCGGTCTTCGAGGACGACGTCTGGGTCTTCACCCAGGTCATCGGCATCCCCGCCTACGTGTCGAAGTGCGCAAGGCGGCTGGACTTCTCGGGGATCATCAATGAGCGGTGGAAGACGGTGGCCAAGGAGTACATCGGCGCGCAGATGGCCCCCGGGCACGAAGCCGTACGGACGCTGCCGTACGCCAGCCGGACGGTCCGCGTCGTCAACGGCCTCTACGCCGAGCTGCTGGAACTGGTCCGGTGGCTGAACTGGCTGACCGCCCAAGGGGTCACCGAGCTCGGCGAAGTCACTGAACATCACTGCAAGTCTTTCGCCCAGTATCGCGCCACCCACCGCCCCGACGGCAAGAAGACACACGACCGCCCCAGCATCCGCAGAGCCGTCGAGCTGACGATCACCGGCCTGGCCCGTTACAGCGAGTTGTTCACCACCGACCGCTATCACCCCGGGCTGCGGCCGTTCGCGGGACAGGCCACCAGCAAGCCCAGCGGCAACGCGAACAAGACGCCGCCGGTCGCGGATCCGACGTTCCAGCCGCTCCTGGGTGCAGCCCTCTACCTCGTCCAGACCCTGGCCCCGCACCTCCTGCGCGAACTTGACGCCAAGCGGCGCTATGTCGCCCACCGGGCATCGCTGCCCGCAGCACGGATTGATCGGGGCGAACTCGAGGCGGTCATTCGCCGCCATGTCGAAGAGCGACGTCCCTTCGACCGGAACGTCACCTGGGCCAAGACCAGGAAGTGGATCAGCAAGGACGATCCGTTGGGCAAGGTCAACCTCTACGCCCTCGCCGCGGAAGCCGGCCGGTGGGAGATCAGCCCCTCCATATTGGAGTCGGTGCGCGACGTCCTGGAAAAGGCGGTGGACGCCGTCGGGATCGAGGAACCGTTCTGCCGCGGGGCCGACATGGTGGAGCGAGCCGACGGCCAGGGCGAGGCACCCTGGTCAAAACCGCTCTCCGAGCGCGGCCTGCGGGCGCTCACCGGCGTGGTGAAGACCGCCTCGCACGTGGTCATCGTGGCGCTCTCCGGTATGCGCCAGAGCGAACTGCGCGAGATGAATGTGGGTTGCCGCGTCCCCCCGATCGAGGCCGGCCCGGGGCTGAAGAGGTATAAGCTGGCGAGCCGAGTCATCAAGGGAAAACCTCTGGGCGGTGTGCCTGACGAGTGGGTCGTGATCTGGGAGGCATACCAGGCGGCAGAAGTCGCCGAGCAGCTCCTGGGCCCGGGCGCCGAGATCGGTGATCCCCTGCTCACCTCGCCACTCGACAACGACCGCTTCACGCTGTTCCGCCAGTGGGTCAACGGCCCCGCGGGACAGGCGCTGGGACTGGCTCCGATCCCGGAGCGACAACTCACAACGAGGATGCTCAGGCGCACACTCGCCTTGGAGATCGCCTACCACCCCGGTGGCCTGCTCGCCGCAAAGGTGCAGCTCAAGCACTTGTCTGTGGTGACAACGGAAGGATATGCGGCCCGTCCGGGCGGGGCACAGGCCAAGTTCCTCGCGGAGGTCAACGCCGAGGAGGCGGAGCGTAACAAGGACCTCATGCTGGCCGAGTACCGACGCTACCAGCAGGGCGAGATGCCGTCAGGTCCCGGCGCCCGCGATCTGATCAGCTTCTTCGCCAGCGTCGACGGGAAGCTGGCCCGCGCTACCGCCGAGGACCCCACGGTCGTCGGCAGCGACCAGGAGGTCAGAGCGCTCCTCACCGAGGTCGCCGGCGGCCTGCACCTGGGGGTGGCGAACTACTGCTGGTTCATCGACCCCTCCAAGGCGTTGTGCCTGAAGCTGGCCGGCACACCGAACGCGACGAAGCCGCTGGCGGGCATGTGCGATTCCGCCCGCTGCCCGCAGGCCACCCACCATCCCTGCCACCGCCCGGTGTGGGCCGAGAGCGTGCGGACCAAGCAGGTCTTCATCGGATCGATCGGCCGCGACCACAAGACCGAAAAGGCTCGACTGCAAGCCGACTTGGACCGAGACGTGCAGGTCCTGGCCTCGATCGACGCCGCCGCTGCGTAAGGAGAAACCCCACCTCATGGCTCGAATCAGCGCAGAGACCCGCGCCCGCAACGAGCAGGCTGTCCGGGCCGCGATGGACCGGCTCCTGAAGGGTAACCTCCCGCCCGGCGGCAGCTGCGACCTGAAGACACTGGCCACCGAAGCTGGCGTGACCCGCACCGCGTTCTACCCGAAGAAGAACCATGACGGCACCATCCGCCCCGGCCCCTACCAGCACCTCGCCGAAGAGTTCGAGCGGCGCCTTCGTACTCTGCAGGAGGCCGGAGAAGTCGTCGACCCGCGGATCTCGCAGATCGAGCGGCTCAAGGCCAAGGTCGACGAGCTCAAGGAACGTCTGGCTCAGCAGGACGAGTGCGTTGCGGAGCTCACAACGTTCAAGGAACTCGCCGTCTCCCGCTTGGCCGCACAGCACGACGAGATCGTGCGTCTACGGGAACAGGCCGCAGCCCTCGGCAACGTCCGCCGCCTGCCCGCCGCCCGTCCCGGCAGGGCCCCGTACGGATCGTGCAGCTGAGCCTGACGCCGATCGACGTGTCCGAACACGGCGAGGGAGCCCGCCGGCATGGCCTGCCGTACTCCCTCGCCGGGCCGAACTGATACTCGCGTGGGATCAGCGAGACAGGGCGAGTAGTTCGTCGATCACGGGCTCTGGACCGTCATAGGTGAGGTGTGCGATAGCTGCCATTGGTGCGATCACTCGGCTCCAGGCATACAACCGGTCCCCATCGAGCCCGCACGCGGTCGCCACCCGCTGGCAACGGGCCTCGACACCCTCTTGTCCGGCGCCCGCCACCACGTAGTCGACGGCGTCGAAGCATGGGTCGCCCACGCATGCCTTGGGGTCGATCGCGATCAGACCGCGCGACGGGCCGCCGCCCAGGACGTTGCCGAGATGCAGATCGCCGTGCAGCAATACGACCCTGGCCTGACTGTCCAGCAACCCCTCACAGCGCCGTATCGCCCGCTGCCACGCGGCCTGGTCGATCCGTGCGCCGATGGCTGGCTCGGACAGCCGTCGGCCGATCCGGACGAAGGCTTCGTCAAACCGACCGCGCAGATCCAGTGGCCAGTGCGCGGGTGGGGCCACAGCGTGCAGTGCGGCAAGCAACTCTCCCCACTGCTGCGGCAATGACGTCTGCGACATGTCCTCGGCCACGGTGCCGGGCAGGACCTCCTCCAACACCATCGCCCCGGCCTCCGCGTCGGCAGACAGTACGGTCGGCACCCGACCCGACGGCGCGAACACGCGCAGCATCTCCTCCTGCTTGGTCAACAGTGACCGGTCCGGACTGAGTTTTAGAACTGCTGGCCTCCCGTCAGGCCATTGACAGCGCAAGACGACAGAGGAGGCTCCACTCTCGAACAGTTCACCGAGCACGAAACCCCACCGCGCGGCCAGCCGCGTAGCGAGGTTCGGAACCTCAGCGAGCCACCCCTCGGCCCCGGGGCCGAATCGACCTACCAACCGTGCGCCGACCTCTTCCATATTCACCCCGGTAGCTTGCACCCCCGAACTGCCGCCATGCACACGCATATCGACGCCGTTCCGCGCGGGAGGCGGGGCCGCTTCGGGGAACAATCACCAGGCGCCCGGGAAATGACCTTGAGCGGGCTGGGAAACCACAGGTCAGCGGCACGCGTGAACGGCCCCTCGCCGTCCGCAACTGATCCCAACCCCCCTACATGGAAGGCCCCTGTGCCAGAACCCCCACCTTCACCTATCGTTCCAGCTGACGTAGCGGCCCCCACGCAGACGTGATCTCAGTCACGCAGTCGTGCAGGACAAAGGGACAACATGCCTCGCTGCAGCGCGACACGACAGGGACTCTCGACCCTCGCGTAAAGCGACATGACCTGCATGGGACACGAGGTCTGCCGTCACAACGGCCCAGGGGGGTTGAGCGCCGCGTCGCGGGCCGCCGCGTCGGGGGCGGCGAAGCTGTAGACGCTGCCCGTGGTGCGGCTCGGGTCGGCGTCGCTCGCGTCGATCTGGATCTCATGGCCCGCGTCCACGGGCGCCCACGGATCGTCGCCCGGGTCGGGGAAGCCGATGAACACCCCGCCGTTGTCGTCGCCCGGCATCATCCAGTCGACCTTGAGCGAGTAGTCGGAGAACGGCGTGACCGGGTACCACAGCAGCCCCATGCCGCCGAACGACGTGAGCGTGCCGTCCTCCAGCGTGAACCCCCCTGGGCCCGCCTGCCGCCACGCGTCGAGGCTGGCCTGTGTGCCGTCGAACAGTGGCGTGTAGCCGCTCTCCGGACGGCAGTCGGCGGCCCGCGCGCCCGAGGCGATCCGGATCCCGCCGAGCAGCATCGTGGTGAACGCGGGGTCGGCGTAGGACTCGACGGTGTGCCCGAGCCCGGTGTACCAGGAGCGGCCGCCCCCGTAGTCGTGGCACCACGTGATGGGGTGGTCGCCGCCCATCGCGCCACCGGAGTAGGACGACTCGTCGAGGCTGGCCAACACCCCTACGTTCTCCCGGGGGTTGGCGCGGTAGTCGTACCACTCGTCGGTGCGGGTCCAGCGCTCGGGGAGGTGGGAGGTCGAGTCGTTGGAGCGGTCCTCCACGACGAGGGTGGCCTGCTGGGTCGCGGGGTGCGACGCGAACCACGCGCCGACAAGACTGCCGTACCAGGGCCAGTCGTACTCGGTGTCGGCCGCGGCGTGGATGCCGACATAGCCGCCGCCGTCCGCCATGTAGCCCTCGAACGCGGCCTGTTGGGCGTCGTCGAGGACATCGCCCGTGGTGGAGAGCCAGACGACGGCCTGGTAGCGGGCGAGGTTGTCGGGGGTGAACGCGCCCGCGTCCTCGGTGGCGGTGACGGTGAACCCGTTGTCGGCGCCCAGCCGTTCGATGGCGGCGATCCCGGCGGGGATGGCGTCGTGCCGGTATCCGGCGGTCTTGGAGAACACCAGGACATCGGTCAGCGGCGCGGCCACGGGCGCGGGCGCCTCGGTGGTGGCGCGCTCGGGAACGTGGGCCTGGGCGGTGAGCGCGCCCGTCAGGGCGAGCAACGAGCCCATCACGGCAGCGGAGAGCCTTCGGAGTTTCCTGTGCACGTGCGTCCTCCGTGAGTCAACGGGGGCTGTTCATCCGGCAGTTGCACAGGCGCGCGCCGTCGCGCCACGGGTGGGGCGGCGCCGGGGGCGGAGAGGGGGACCGGGGCCCGGCCGCCGATCGGTACACCACCGAAGGTAGCGACGATCGCCCCCGCGCGGAACCACTTCGGCGGAATCCGGGCCGACTTCATCTCCCGACCGGACAAAGTGCCGCGGCGGACGCGGCGTACACCTGGCCCGCCCGGGGGGACCGAGAAGCGGGTGGCTGGGAGAGCGCTCTCCACTGGTGGCGGTTCGCCGCGGGGCGGAGAGCGCTCTCCCAAGCCCGATGATCCCCGCTCCGGTGGGCCCGTGGCGACGCGCACGCCGCCCGGGAGAGCGCTCTCCCCTCAGGTGTGCTGGAGAGCGCTCTCCCAAGGGTGCGCGCACCCGCAAAGGCGCACGACATGGAGGCCGCCAACGACCGTGCCCAGCCACCGCGTTCGGCGAACGGCCCTCATCACCGAGACACACCGTCACCGCACCCCACAACACAGGCCGCACCACAACGGCTCAGCCGCGCAGCGCACCCGCACCACAACGGCTCAGCCGCGCAGCGCACTAGCCTCGCGTGAGTACGAGTACCGCGTTCTGGCCGCCGAAGCCGAACGCGTTCGAGACCGCCGCCTCGACCGGGGCCGGGCGGGGGCGGTGGCCCGTGACGACGTCGAGCGCGAGTGCCGGGTCCTGGGCGCGGAGGTTGGCGGTGGGCGGGATCTCCTGGCGTTCGAGCGCGAGCACCGTGAGCGCCGCGCCGATCGCGCCCGCCGCGCCGAGGCAGTGGCCGAGCGCGCCCTTGGGCGCGGTGACCGGCGGCGGCGCGCCGTCGAACGCCCGCAGCAGCGCCAGCGCCTCGGCCGCGTCCCCCGCCGGGGTCGACGTGCCGTGCGCGGTGATCTGGCCGATGTCGCGCGGGGCGCATCCGGCGTCGGACAGGGCGGCGCGCAGCGCACGTTCCGCGCCCGCGCCCTCGGGGTCGGGCGCCACCGGGTGGTGCGCGTCGCTTGTGGCCGCGTAGCCGCGCAGGAGCGCGCGAGCCTGCGCGCCCCGGCGCAGGGCGTGGTCCTGGCGCTCCAGCACGAGCGCCGCGGCGCCCTCGGCGAGCACGAAGCCGTCGCGTTCGACGTCGAAAGGGCGGGCGGCGGCCTCGGGTTCGGCGGTGCGGCGGGACAGGGCGCCCATCCGGGCGAAGCACGTGGCCGTCATGCGCGCCCGCCCCGACTCGCTGCCGCCCGCCACCGCGATGTCGCACGCCCCGGCGAGCAGCAGGTCGCGGGCCACGCCGATCGCCGTCGCCCCCGACGCGCACGCGCTGGCCACCGTGAACCCGGGGCCGCGGGCGTTGAGGTCGATCGCCACTGTTCCGGCGACCATGTTGGGGACGCTGCGTGGCAGCGCCATCGGCGAGACCGCGGCAGGGCGCCCCGCGGCGAGCCTGGCGAACTCCTCGGCGTAGGTCTCCAGACTGTTGCTGCCGACGCCCAGGATCACCGCGACCCGTTCACCCGACCACGTGGCCGGGTCGAGCTTGGCGTCGGCGACCGCGCCCCTGGCGGCCGCGAGGGCCAGATGGGCGAAGCGGTCGAGGCGCCGGGCGGTCACCCGCCCGTGCGCGGCGACGGCGTCGAACCCCTCGACCCGGCACGAGATGTCCACCGGCAGCCCGGCGAGCACGGGATCCCTGCGCGCCAGGCTCCTGCCGCGGCACAGCCCCGTCCAGGTCTCCTCGGGAGTGTTCCCCGCCGGGGTGAGCATGCCGATGCCGGTCACGGCGACCGGGTGTGCGGAGGGTGGCACAAGGGCTCCTTCCGTGGCGCCGACAGCCGTTCGAGGCGTCGTCATCCCTGGTGGTGGTGTGCTCACGTAGCGTAAGAGCGGGCTCGGGAGGCGGCCACCGGAGACACGGCTTTGCGTCCGCCCCCGCACCCCGGGCCGAGGCCCCCCGGGGAGCGGGGGCGGGCGGCGGAATGGGGGCCGCGCCGGGCGCGTTCACCCGGATCGACAGCACCGCACACCGAGAACGAGGAGGCGCCCCATGGCAGACGCCCAGGTCCACGACAGCCCGACCGAGTGGGTCAAGGAACACATCCGCGTCTATGTGGAGTCCGGCGGCCGCGAGGGCCATCTGTGGCGCGGGACCCCCACGCTGCTGCTCACCACCAAGGGCCGCAGGTCAGGGCTGCTGCGCAGGACCGCGCTCATCTACGGCCGCGACGGCGACGCGTATGTGGTCGTCGGCTCGCAGGGCGGCAAGCCCGCCCACCCCTCCTGGTACCTGAACCTGGAGGCCGAGCCGCGGGTCGAGGTGCAGGTCGGCGCCGAGGCGTTCACGGCGACGGCCCGCACGGCGACGGCGGAGGAGCGCGCCCGCCTGTGGCCGCTGATGGCGGACATCTGGCCCGACTACGACGCCTACCAGAAGAAGACCACCCGCGAGATCCCGGTCGTCATCCTCGAGCGCTCCTGAGCGCCGCCCCCGAGAAGGGGAAACGGCGCGGACCGCTCGTCCGCGCCGTCAACCTTCCTGTCCACTCCTCCTTGTTTACTCGTTTACTCGTTTACTCGTTTACTCCCTGCCCTCGAACTCCGTCGCCGTGATCCTGGCGAGTGGCCCGTTGTCGGCCCAGCAGGGCGCGTCCCAGCGGAGGACTCCGGTGCCGCCCGCGCCCGCGTCGCAGTAGGACGCCGCCGAGACCGGGTCGAGGAACGCCGCGTCCGCCTCGATGTCGATGCCCGCGTAGGGCGCGCCTGGGAACGTCTGGGCGCCGACGTTCAGCGCGTCGTACGGGCAGCCCTGGGCGGTGGCGAAGCACGCGGTGCCGGTGCCGATGGGCTCGGCGCCGTAGCTGCTGGTGTCGAACGCCACCGTCCAGATGATCTCGTCGGGCAGGAGCAGGGTGCCGCCGAAGTCGAAGACGACGGGGTGGGCGATGCCGTCGTTGCACGTCCCGGTCGTCGCGTCGTACCACCGCCCCGCGTCAACTCCGGTGCACTTGACGGGGTTGGCGGAGGGGCGGTACGGGATGGTGGCGACGTCGGTCTGGCTGGCGAGCAGCGTGCCGGGCACGGGGGTGGGGCCCGAGTTGTCGACCTCGTAGACGTTGATCGTGATCGGGTGGTCGAACGTCACGTCGGGCGAGGAGAAGCAGTCGGTGGTGTTCCAGCGGCCCGCCTCGCAGGCCCAGCTGGAGAGCACGACCTCGATGGACTTCAGCTTGCGGTTCCCCTCGGACCCGAAGCCCACCTCGTCACCGAACTCGCTCGTGCCGGTCGCCTGATAGCCGAGCGACGCCACGTGCGGGGGAAGCTCCTCGGGGATCGAGTCGTAGATCACCTCCGTCCTGGGGGCGGGCTGGGGCAGGTCGCCCGAGGGGACGGAGTGGATCGGCCGGTCCCCGCCGGGTTGCGCGAGCACGGTGCCCGCCCCCGGGAGGACGGCGGCCGAGGCCGCGGCGATCAGGACGGCGGCTCGGCCGAGAAGACGTCTCGACCCACCGTTCCCTGCGGTGTTCCTACGCGTGCGCACACTTGCTCCCGTCGGGCGATCCTTCTGGACATGATCAGAACGGATGCTAAATCGCCGCGGAAGCCATCAGAGGCACCCACACCCCCCTGACCACCCGAACGGAACAATCGGGACCGTTCAACGCCTCACCCGGGCGGGGCCGAAGCAGCGGCCCGGCGTTCAGGCGCCGTCGCCGTGCCCATGGTCGCCCGTGGTCACCGTGAACTCCGCGGTGCGCACGACTCCTTCGTGCTGGAAGTCGAGAAAGAGGCGGTAGGTCCCGGCACTTGGCGCCCGCGTGTGGAACGTGATGTCCGGGCCGCCCGCCAACTCGCCCGGGTGGGCGTGGAGATACGCGAGGTCGCCCGAGCGCAGCACGACCAAGTGGCCATCGGCGCCGAGGTAGGGCTCGATATCGGTGACCGGCCGCCCTTCCCTGCTGACGGAGAGGGTCAGCTCGCTCTCCTCGCCCTCGTTCAACGCGCCGTCCAGGGTGACGGTGTATCCGTCGACGGTCGCGGTGTGCGCGGGCTCGGGCAGCGGCTCGGGCGCGTACTCGCCCGCGACGGCCACGTCGGCGCCCAGCGTCAGCCCGCCGTCCGCGTCGCCCGCGGGCTCGAAGTCGGCGAAGACCCGGTAGGTGCCCCCGGCCGGGAACGTCAGCGGAACGCTCCAGGTGCCGTCCTCGCCGAGCGTCGGGTGGACGTGCTGGAACCCCGAGAGGTCGCGGCGGACCACGATCAGGTGCATGTCCTTCTCATGGCTCGTGTCGTACGCCGTCAGCGGCTCGCCCTCGGGTCCGAGGACGCGGAAGCGGAAGTCGGTCTCCTCGCCCGCGGGCAGGGCCTCGGCGGGCGGGGCCAGGGTGTAGCCGCGCTCGGAGACCTGGAGCCCGCCGGGGGCCTCGGCCGCGGCCTGCTCGCCATGACCGTCGCCGTGCGCCTCCCCGTTCCCGTCGTCGTTCCCCTCGTCGGGGGCGTGGTCCGCGGCGTGGGCGGCGGGCTCGGGCTCGTCCTCGGTCACCGGGTCGACGACGCGGCCGAGGCCGAACGCCGCGCCGAAGGCCAGGACGATCCCGGCCCCGAAGGCGCCCACTCTGGTCGCGGTGTTCATGGCTGCCTCTCCCTCGTTCCGTGTTCCGTTCCGGGCGTTCACCCAATACCCCCCGAGGGTATAAGTCAAGTCCAAACGCATACCCCGGCCGGGTATAGGCGCGGCTGGCGCGCGGGTCCCGTGGAGGCGGCGCATTGGGTAGCGTGGTGCGCCCATGGCCGGGGAGGGGGACGGGCAGTTGGCGGAGCGGCGGCTGACACGGCAGGAGCTGATCCGGCGCCGGAGGCGCGACGGATTCGTGGGGCGGCAGGGCGAGTTAGAAGCGTTCCGGGGCAATCTGGCGCGCGATCCCTCGGACCCCGGCTTCCAGTTCCTGTACCGCGTCAGGGGCAACGGCGGCGTCGGCAAGACCTCGCTCGTGCGGCAGTGGGAGCACATGGCGCGCGAACGCGGCGCCCTCACCGCCCTGGTGGCCGACGAGACGCGGGGCCCGATCGAGGCCATGGCGGCGATCAGCGACCAACTCAAGCGTGCCGGAAGCCCGTTGAGGTCGTTCGACAAGCGGCTCGCCGAGTACCGGCAGCGGCTCCACGAGGCGGAACGCGGCCAGCCCACCGAGCCACCGCCCGGCGACCCGGGCGCCGTGCCGTCACCGTCGGCGGGCAGCGTGGTCGCGACCCAGGCCGCCCTGGTCGGCCTCGGCGCGCTCCCCGGGATCGGCGCACTCGCCGGGGCGCTCGACCCCACGAGCGTGGCGCTGGGCACCGACCGGATGCGCTCCGCACTCGCCGGGCGGCTGCGCGGGCACGACGACGTGCGGCTCGTGCTCGACCCGCTCGCCGCGCTGACCCCCGTCTTCCTGGCCGACCTCGCGGCCGTCGCCCGCGAACACAGCCTGCTCGTCCTCTTCTTCGACGTCTACGAGCGCGTCGGCCCGACGCTCGACGCATGGCTGCGCACGGTCGTCTACGAGGAGACCCTGGGCACCCTCGAGCCCAATGTCGCCATGGTCATCTCCGGGCAGGGCAGGCCCGACAGCGGCCACTGGCGCGACTGGGCGGACCTGGCGGCCGAGGTGCCGCTCGACGTCTTCACCGACGAGGAGGCCCGCGCGCTGCTCACCGCGCGCGGCGTGACCGACGAGCCCACGGTGGAGCTGATCCTGCGGCTCTCCGGGCGCCTGCCCGTGCTGCTCGACATGCTCGCCCAGCCCCACCCCTCGTCGCCCGGCGAGGTCGCCGATCCGACCGAGACGGCCGTGGGGCGATTCCTCACGTGGGTCACCGACCCCGACCGCCGCGCGGCGGCCCTGGACTGCGCGCTGCCGCTCCAGCTCGACGAGGACGTCTACCGCGCCGTGGCCAGCGAGGCGGCGGCCGACCACTACGACTGGCTGCGCGCCCTGCCGTTCGTGGAGCACCGCGAGGGCCGCTTCCGCTACCACGAGACCGTGCGCGCCCTGATGCTGCGCCACCAGCGCACCCACTCCCCGGGCCACTGGAGGGCCCAACACACCGCGCTGGCCGAGGCGTTCGCGGCCCGGCGCGCGGCAGCGTTCCCCGAGGGCGACGACTGGTCCCGCTCCCACTGGCGCGAGCTGCGCGGCCATGAGGCCTACCACCGCCTGTGCGCGGACCCGGACGCGGCGCTCGCGGGCGCCCTCGCCGAGGCCGTCCACGCGGCCGACAGGAGCGCGGCGGCGCTGCGCCGCTGGGCCGACCTGCTGCGCCGAGCGGGCGACGACGCCGAACGCTCCCTGCTGACCATGTGGGCCGACCGGCTGACCTGCGAGGACGACCCGGCCGAGGTGATCGCCGCCCTCACCCACCTCATCGCGGCCCCCGGCCTCGCCCCGCCGGTGCGGGCCCTGGCCCATGTCGTCCGCGCTCAGCACCACCGTTGGGTCGACGCCCTCGAACAGGCCATCGCCGACTGCTCGGTGGCCATCCGCCTCGACCCCGCGCAGCACTGGGCCTGGGGAAACCGCGCCGCCGCCCTGGCCGGGCTCGGCCGCCCCGAGGAGGCGCTCGAGGACGCCGACGAGGCGGCTCGGCTCGCGCCCCACTCCCTAAACCTCACCCTGCGCGCCCGGATCCTCTTCATCCTGGAACGCCACGAGGAGGCGATCGCCGCCTGGGACCGCGTCACCGAGGTCGACCCCGACGACGCCGAGGCCCCGCTGTGGCGGGCCTTGTCCCTGTGGCACCTCGGCCGTTACGAGGAGGCGCTGACCGGCTTCGACCGGGCACTCGCGCTCGCCCCCGACAACGCCCGGGCGTTGAGCCTGCGCGCCTATGTCCACGAGAAGTTGGGGCGGCTCGACAAGGCGCACGCCGACCACGACCGGGCGGCCGAGCTTGACCCGAGCGACGCGGAAGTCCTGGGCACTCGGGCCTCGTTCCTCTGGCGGATCGACGACCTCGACGGGGCGCTCGCCGTCTACGACCGAGCCGTCGAGGCCGACCCCGACGAGGCGTCGCTGCTTGCGGATCGTGGCCATCTCCGCCTTGAACGCGGGGAGTTCGACGAGGCCGTGGCCGACTACGACCGGGCGCTCGCGCTCGCCCCCGACGACTGGGCATACGCCGGGCGGGGCGAGGCACGGCTCATGCTCGGCCGGTACGAGGAGGCGCTTGCCGACCTCGCGGAGGCCGTTGAACGGGAGCCGCGCAACGCCTGGGCGCATGGCCTGCGGGGCATCGCCCACCGGCTGGCCGGGCGCCCGGGGGCCGACGAACACACCCGCGCCGCACGGGAGATCCTGTTCGAGGCCCTGGCGGGCGGCGAGAACGACGCCGCCCTCGGCAACCTCTTCCTGCTGGCCTGTGCCGCCTCGGAGTGGGCCGACGCCGCCGGATATCTGGACCGCTTCCTCGCCACCGAGCCCGACCCGTCTCACGCGAGCCATGTCCTCGAACTTCTCGGCGGGCTCGGCCGGTTGCTCTCCCTCGACGCCGCCCGCCTCGACCCGCTGGCCCGCCGCCTCGAAGGAGCATGACCCCCTTGCCGCCCGACTACAGCCCGATGTCGCGGTGGCGCAGGTCGGCCAGGGACTCGCGGCGGACCAGCAGGCGGGCATGGCCCCCGGCGACCGCGACCACGGGCGGGCGCCCGATCAGGTTGTAACTCGCCGCCATCGACAGGTGATACGCGCCCGCCACCGGCATGGCGAGCAGGTCGCCGGGGCGGATGTCGCACGGCAGCGGCGCCTCGGGCACCAGCACATCGCCCGCCTCGCAGTGCCGCCCCACCACGGTCACCAGCCGCTCCCGCGCCGTGGAACGGCGCCCGATCAACCGAGGCTCGTACCGCACCCCGTACAGCGCGGGCCTCGGATTGTCGGACATGCCGCCGTCGACGGCGACGAACGTCCGCGAGCCGGTCCGTTTCACCGAGAGCACCCGGTAGATCACCACCCCCGCGGGGCCGACGATCGCCCGCCCCGGCTCGACGGCCAGGCGTGGAACGGCAAGACCGTTGGCGGCGCAGCCCGCGCGCAGCTCCTCCCTGATCCGTCGGGCCAGGGCCACCCGGTCGAGCGCCTCGTCGCCGGTCCGGTAGGCGACGCCGTGGCCGCCGCCGACGTTCAGCTCGGGCAGCGTCACCCCGTGCCGGTCACGCACGCGGGCGAGCAGCCCGACCAGGCGGCGCACCGCGAGCAGATAGGGCTTGACGCTGGTGATCTGTGAGCCCAAGTGGCAGTGCAGGCCGATGAGTTCGAGCTCGGGCTGGGCGAGGACGCGACCGATGGCGTGCTGCACCGAGCCATCCGCGAGCGACATCCCGAACTGCTGGTCATCGGTGCCGGTGCGCACCTTCTCGTGGCTGCCAGCGGCCACCCCTGGGACCACGCGGACCAGCACCTTCTGCCGTGCGCCCGTGGGCACATGGGTGGCGAGGCGCGGGATCTCCGCGGCGTTGTCGATGACGATGCGGCCCACGCCGAGGCGCAGGGCGGCGCGCAGGTCGTCCGGGCTCTTGGCGTTGCCGTGCAGGATCATCCGCTCGGTCGGGAAGCCCGCGACGACGGCGAGCTCGAGCTCGCCAGCCGAGCAGACGTCGAGGCCGAGCCGCTCCTCGTCGAGCCAGCGCAGCAGGGCGCGGCACAGGAACGCCTTCGCGGCGTAGTAGACATCGGCGTCGGGCAGCGCCTCGCGATACGCGCGGGCGCGCCCGCGCACCTCCGCCTCGTCGAGAACATAGGTGGGGGTGCCGTAGTGCTCGGCGATCTCGGTGAGGCCGACGCCGCCCACCATGAGGCTGGCCTCTTCATACCGCGCCGAATCCGGCCAGACGGAGAGGTCGCCGTGCCGGGCCACCGGCTGTTCGGTGATCATGAGGGGTCTCTCCTCATCACGCCGCGACGGCGGTGCGGGGCTCGTCGCGCACGGCGGGCGCCGAGAGCTGGGGGTCGATGGTGAGGCGGCGCACGCCGAGGGGCGCGACCAGCGCGCGCAGCGCGTCCTCGCCCAGCGTCGCCCAACGCTGCCAAGGGCCGAGGGCGGCGGTCAGGCGCTCGGCGCTGGTGAACGCCGCGACGGTGCGCTCGCCCAGCGGCGTGCGGAAGGTACGGACGGTGGAGAAGCCCGAGGGACCGGGCCTGACGGGCACGTAGTAGGGCCAGGCGTGGGCCCCATGATCGGCGGGCTCGTCGTCGTTCACGTCCAGGTCGTTCATATCGAGGCTCCCTGCTCGACGGTCGACGGGCCGCCGGTTTCGGCGGCCCGTGCGGTCAAGCTTCACCGGGTACGCCCGGAATGAGCCGGTCGATGACACGTCCTTGACGGCGGACGCGCCACCGTTGACGCCGCCCTCACGCCGGGTCGCGCGCGGGGCGCGCGCCCCTCAGGCAGGGCGCTCCCCGCCGTTGCGCGCCGGGCGCCACATCGGCTGGAGCACGGGGCCGCCGTCCGGCAGCGGGATCGGGTCGCCCAGCGGGTCGAAGCCATGGCGCGCGTACAGGGCGCGGTTGCGCGGGGAGCTGGCCTCCAGATACGCCGCGCGCCCCTCCCCGTCCGCCCGGTCGAGCCCGTGCCGCAGCAGCGCGCCGCCCAGGCCGCGCCCGCGCTGGTGCGGAACGACCGCCATCTGCGCCAGGTACCAGTGCGGCTCGTCCGCCGGGTGGCGCGCCGCGACCAGCTCGCCCACCGTCGCCAGGCGCGCCAGCCCCTCGCTCCCGTACACCGCGGCGAGCGACGCCGCGCCCTCGCCGCCCTCGCCGCCCTCGCCGCCGTTGTCGCCCTCCTCGTCCGCCGCCGCCGCATCCGGCTCCTGGCCGCCGTCCACCCACTGCCACAGCGCCAGGCCCGCGACCGCGCCGCCGTCGCCCGCGACCAGCAGCAGCGCGCCACCGCGCCGCGCGCCGTCCAGCCAACGCGCCGTGTCCACACGGGCGTCGGTGGCGCGCCGCCTGCGCGCCGCCTCGTCGGGGGTGACCCAGCGGCTCACCTCCTCGTCCACCGCGGCCTCCCCCAGCGCGACCGCCGCCGCGTCCAGATCGTCCGCCTCAGCCACCCAGACCTCGCCCACGGCATGAATTCCCATGTCTGATGAGACGCGAGTGACGGCCGGGACGTTGAGCGCGCCGCCGGGTCGGCCCGTCACAGCCGCTCGGCCAGCGTCAGCACCAGGTCCGCCTGGCGTTCGGGGTGGAGCCCTGAGCGCCCGAGGGCGAAGTGCACCTCGTCCACGCCCTCGGCCGCCGCCCACTCCAGGTCGGAGAGCGCGGCGTCGATGAACGACCCCGGGTAATCCCTGGCGAGCGGCGTCACCACGGAGCCCGTGCCGCCCGCGTCGCGGTACCAGCGGATGGGCTCGCGCGCCCTTGCCCAGTCGTCGACCACGAGGATCACGCCGTCGGCGAGGCGCGCGGCCCGTTCGACCGTGGGGCGGGTCAACGCGCCGAGCAGGACCGGCACGCGCTCGCCCCACGGCTTCGGGCCGACCAGCGACGCGGGGATCCGGTAGCGCTCGCCCGCGAACTCCACCGGGTCGGGGCCCCAGCACGCCCGCATGGCCGCGATGTGCTCGACGAACCCCGCCCCGCGCCGCCCGCGCGGCACCCCGGCCGCCTCGAACTCCTCGGCCAGGCCGAACCCCGTCTCCGGCGTGCCGCCCCCGCCCTGCCCAAGGCCCGCGTCGAGGCGGCCCCGCGACAGCCGGTCCAGCGTGGCCAGGCGTCTGGCCAGCACGATCGGCGGCTGGAAGATGGCGTTGACGACCGCCGTGAGGAGCCGCACGCGCAACGTGTGCGCCGCCGCCCACGTCAGCACCTCGAGCGGCTCCCACACATGCGGGGCGGGCAGCCCCGCCCCGTTCGCCCCGTTCGCCCCGTCGGAACGCGTGGGCAGCAGCAACCGCTCGGTCACCGACACACTGTGGAAACCTGCCTCTTCAACGGCCGCCGCGACCGTCACCACCCCCTCGGGACCCGCGTCGGGCCCGAAGGTGGGAAGCCCGAAGCCGATGCGTGGAACGCTCATGCCCTTGGGGACCTGGCGCGCCCGCCGAACTCATCGGTCGACGGGCACCCCGGCGAGGAAGTCGAGCACCAGCGGCGTCGCCACGTCCGCGAACTCCTCGAAGTACGCGTGCCGCGCCCCCGGGATCAACTCGAGCCGCGCGCCCGGGATTCGACCGGCGAGCAGCGGCGCGTTGGCCGTCGGGTTGAGCAGGTCGTCGGTGCCGTGCACGACGAGCGTCGGCGCGCTGATCGACGGCAGGACGTTCCACGCGTCGTGCCGGTTGCTCGCCCCCAGGTGGCGGCGGCGGGCGAACGGCGGCATCCCCGGGTCGCCGACCGTGGTGAAAGGGCCCCGGTGCGACGCCAGCCACTCCGGCGTGTACATGAGCGCGAGCAACGCCCTCAACACCGCCCGCGGATCCGCCGCGCCCAGCGACGCCCTGACGTCGTCGCCGCGCTCCACCGCGAGGCGGCCGCCCGGCGACGTGCAGCCGAGCACCAGCCCGCGCACCCGCTCCGGATGCCGCGCGGCCAGCCACTGCGCGATGCGCCCGCCCATCGACGTGCCGTAGACATGGGCCCGTTCAACGCCGACGGCATCCAGCACCGCGAGCGCGTCCTCGGCCATCTCCTCGGTGCGGTAAGGCCGATCGGGCTTGTCACTCGCCCCGGTCCCCCGGTGGTCCACGGTGATGGTGCGATACGCGCCCTCGAACCCGCCCCGCACCGGATCCCACCACCGATGGCTGTTGGACTGCCCACTCAGCAGCAGCAACGGCGGTCCCTCGCCCGCCACTTGATACGCGATACGGGTCCCGTCGGGCGCGGTGGCGAAGGCGGAGGCCCGACCGTCGAAAGGCTGAGACACCCCCCGACCCTGCCACACACCCCTGGCCGGGAGCACACCCGTCGAGGGGACACGCTGATGACCGGCGACAGGACCGCCCCGGTCGCGCCCGACATGAGCGTCGAGGTGGATGACGTCGACGCGGCCTACGCGGCCATGCGGGAAAGCGGCGCCGAGATCGTGCACCCCTTGCGGGACGAGGAGTGGGGCGTGCGCCGGTTCTTCGTCCACGACCCCAACGGCCGGGTGGTCAACGTGCTCAGCCACCGCTGACACGAGCCCCGCCGGACGCGTGGGTGTCCGGCGGGGCCCTGGGGCGGTGCGGCTCAGTGGCGTTCGTCCGGTGCCTGGTGGCTCAGAACGTCACGTCGCTGCACAGGTAGTACACCTGGTCCATGTGGCTGGCCTGCCAGACCGTGTACACGATGTGGTCACCGCTGCGGCCCGAGACGCTCACGGGGATGTTGTACGTCGTCGCGGGGCCGTAGCGGCCGGTCTCCTCGACCAGCTCCAGGTTGCTCCAACTCAGCGGCTGCGTATTGGGGTTGAAGCCCTGCCTGGTCACATAGACCTGGAAGTAGTCGGCGCCGTGGCTCGCCTGGTCGTCCAGGCGGATGGTGAAGTTGCCGCCCACCTGGGTCTTCTTCCAGTTGCCCACCGTGTCGAGGGAGTTGTAGCGGCCCCCCTCGGTGCGGCCACCGCTGCACAGCTGGCCGTTGGGAACCTGGCCCTGGTGGTTCCCGCCGACGTTGTTGCGGTAGAGGCCGTTCCAGTTCCACATGGCGTTGGGGTTGTCCTGCCATGCCTGGTAGCACATCGGGTCTTCCTGAGCCATGCCCGGGTTCAGGTGGTCGCTGCCCCAGCGCTGCCAGCAGCCGTAGTTGCGGGAGGCGGGGTCGACGACCGAGCCGTGGGCGGAGGCGGTCCCGCCGCTCCACGGGGTGAGGACGAGCAGCGCCGCGGACAGGGCGGCCAGCAGGGCGCGGACGGCCCAGCGAGGTGACGCGGCGTTGACGTGAAGATGCATCGTTGCGGTCTCCGTATTCCGGCAGTGGGGACTTCCGGGATGGGAGCGCTCCCATATTACCGTGGCATTACCCCATGACACAGCGCCGAAACGTGTGCGCCATCAACGGGTCGGAAAACGTCCGCCCGCTCGGCGGCGGTGGGCGACGCGCGCCCACCGCCGCCAACCCGCCGCCGTCTACGGGTGGTTGACCCAATACTGCACCTGGGTGGCCGTATTGGCCGTGCCGCCGCTCTCGTTGATCACCCGGTTGATCGTGCCGACGCCGCCGAGGGAGACCGCGACCAGGTGGTGGAAGCGGACGCCCGCGTTGTCGGGCACCTCGAAGCCGCGCGACGCGGTGACAGCGGGGTTGACATTGAAGAAGCAGTAGGCGCCGACTCCCCACGCCTCGTGGGATGTCACCGAGTCCGCCACCTTGTACGACGCCCAGCCGAGGCTGCCGCCGCCGCTCGATCCCCACGCGGCCTGGTCCGGCGGGTCGTAGGGCATCTCGTTCTGGAAGAAGTACGTGCGGCCGCCGTTGCCGTTCCAGATGAGGTTGTACTCCTGGTAGTGCTCGACGAAGAGGCCGTACATCGTGACGTTGTCGCCGTTGACGATCACGCCGTTGCGGCCCGTGCTGACCGTCCAGCCCCAGGTGCCGGAGTTGCCGTGGTCGGCGCGCCAGACCCAGAGGTGGTCGCCGATGACGTCGTTGCTGTTGACGGTGAGGCTGACGGTGGCGCGGCCGACGTGCGAGCCGCCGACGCGGAAGAACATGTCGTGCAGCGACACGGGGTTGTCCGCGTGGCTCGCGGACGCGCCCTCGGGTCCAACTTCCAGCAGGGTGGGCGAGTTGACCGAGCCCGCGTCGATCAGCAGCCCCGCGAGCCGCACCCCGTCCACGTCGGCGACGCGGATGGCGGGCTGGCCGGTGTCGGGAACGAGCGTGGCCAGACCCAGGCCCAGCAGAACGGTGTCGGGGTTGTCGACCTCGATCGCCCCGTCCAGGTGGTGCACGCCGGGCGTGAACAGCAGGTGCTGACCCGCCCGGAGCGCGGCGTTGATCTCCGCGACCGGGTCGCCGGGGTGCACGATCGTGAACTCGCTCAGCGAGATCGACTCCCCCGCGGGCTGGCCGCCGCCCCAGCTGACGCCGACGGCGTTGCGGCGCAGCGCGGGCACGAACACGCTGTACGCGCCCGAGCCTTCGACATACAGGAACGGCTTCTCGCGGATCACCGGCGTCTCGCCGACCACGGTGTGCGAGGGGTTGGGGAAGTTGTCGCCGGGAACGCCGCGGGAGCCGACGAACACCATGTTCCACACGGAGCCGCTCCAGGCGCCGAGTTCGCTGTTGCGGGTGAGCCACTGCTGCTGCGAGCCGGACTCCACGAACCCGTCAACTCGTGTGTCGGCCAGCAGGCCGCCGCTGGCCCAGCCGTCGTAGCCGTTCCACAACTGCGCGCCGATTCCCCGCAGATGCATGCGGCGGTAGGGCGCGGCCTGGGAGACGGCCCAACGTTCGATCTCGCCCGACGGCACGGTGACGGAGAAGTTCTCGGCGCAGCGCCAGAAGTTCTGGGTGGCGTTGCCGAGGTTGTCGGGGTTGTCACCCTGCTGGAGCCAGTCGGCCTCGACGCGGCAGTGGCCGTTGACGTTGACGTCGTCGGGGTGAAGGCCGAGGCCCAGGATCTGAGTGTAGAAGCGGAGGTTGATGTCGAGGTCGTAGCTTCCCGGGCGCAGCAGGACGGCGTGGCGCTCGGTGCCGAACTGGTTGGTGTGCATCTGCGCGGAGATGGCGTCGAGGCGGCTCTGCATCTCGGCCTGGCTCAACCCCGGGTCGAACACCAGGACGTTGGGCCCGAAGTCCGGGTCGAACGGGTCTGCCGCGGCCCTCGGCAGGGACCGGCCCCGCCCCCTCGGCGTGGGGGCGGCGCCGGCCTGACCGGCCGCGGCGACACCGAGCAACGGCGCGGCGGCGAGCGCGGCCGCACCGAGCCCGGTCACGGCCCGACGTGACAGGGCGGGCGGCGTCGGCGGCTTCTCTTCCATGGCTGGGCACATGGGGTCTCCTGTGGGACGGATGGGTGGGGGTGACGCGCGGCTCAACTGAGAGAGCGCTCTCTCGTCCCGGCGCCGAGTGTGTTGCCGCAGGTGGGCGCTGTCAAGGAGAGGCGGGGAGTCCCGGAACAAGTTTCCCTGCGGGGCTTCGCCGTTGGGGTGCGGGTGGGTGTGGGGGTGCGGCGTTGTGGGGGTGCGGTGGGGAGGGGTGGTTCTTGCCGTCGGCGGGGGTCTTGCTTCTTTGGGGTGGGGTGGGGGCGGCTGCCGGGGGCTGCTGCTGCGGGGTGCCTTGTGCAGCGGCTGCCGAGGGTCCGGGGGTTCTTGCCGTCGGCCGGGGGTCTTGCTTCTTTGGGGTTGGGGTGGGGGCGGCTGCCGGGGCTGCTGCTGCGGGGTGCCGTGTGAGGCGGCTGCCGAGGATCCGGTGGTTCTTGCCGTCGGCGGGGGGTCTTGCTTCTTTGGGGTGACCTGTGAGGCGGCTGCCGAGGGTCCGGTGGTTCTTGCCGTCGGCCGGAGTCCTGTCTTCTGGAGTGCGGGTCACCGATGGGCACCTACGGGAGGGGGGCGTCGGGTGAGCGGCCGTCCCGGTAACCGGCAGGTGTCGTTGTGGGCGGGGGCCGTTCGCCAGCCGGGCGCGGCCGCTGACTGTTTGCGGGTGGCCGACTTCTGCGTGGTCGGCTGGGGTGGCGCGCACCCTTCGGGCCTGCCCTGGCCGCCGCTCTCGTCGTTCACCGCACGCACGTTGAGCTTATGGAGCGGGCCGGTCCGGGGCCGGGGCGCGCCTCGTTCAGCGGGCCCGCCGGGCTTTATGTCCCGCTTACGCGGGGACGGGACCTCTTCTGAAACAGGGCACACTTTGTGTTGAACAGAACGTGCCCCGTTTCAGAAGAGCACCCGCCCCGGCATAAGCTGCGGATAAGCACCGGCGCGCTACATAAGCTCGTCGGACATCAAGAATGAAAACGCTTCGGGCGGCCAGGGCAGGCCCGAAGGGTGCGCGCCACCGCAACCGACCACCGGGAAAACGGCCGCCAACTACCGTCGCGGCCACGCCCGTTCGGCGAACGGTCCCAACCAGCGACGAGACCGACCGTTTACCGAGACGGCCGCACACCCGACGCCCCCTCCCCCGTAGGTGCCAGCCCTGACCCGCACCCACCACAACACCCGACACTCGGCAGACGGCGAACGGGAGGACGTCCAGCCCGTAGCCGCCGTCGCAGCCGCTCGCAGAGCAGGTGCAACCCCCTATGCCCGCCCGAACATTCGCGCTCCCGGCACCGAATCCCCCACCCCGGTGAAATAGCCCGTGAACGCCAGGACAAACTCCTCCTCCGTGATCCGCCCATCGCCGTCGACATCCAACTCGCGGAATCCATCGTTGAGTTCGGCCGGATGCACCCGCGTTCCGCCGAAGAGGGCGCGGTATTCGTCCGCGCACAGGTGGCCGCCGCCGTCCGCGTCCGCCGCGCGGAACATCGCGCGCACCGCGACGTGCAGCCCCTTCGTGAGGTACTCGGGGTCGCGGTCGACCCCGGCCAACGTGGCGGCCACGAACTCCGCGCGGGTGATGCGCCCGTCCCCGTCGGCGTCCATCGTGGCGCTCATCTGCCGCCACCACGTGTCGAACGCCGCGTGGACCTCGCTCTCGCGCTCGGCGCTCAACTCCAGTGGCCAGCACACGTTATGGGCCATCGCCCGCAGGTCGGCGACGCCGATGCGCCCGTCGCCCGTCTGGTCGATGACCTGCCGGAAGAACGCGTCGAGCCGCGCGGGGCGCGTGTCGCGCACCCGTGCGCGGGCGCGGCGGTGCCGGGGGGCGTGGCGGACGGCGGGGCCGTCGGCGCCCGGCGGAACGCGGTAACGCCACCGGTCCGGCAGCCGCGTCATGACGTGCCGCGCCCCGCGGTGGGCCGCCCACGACAGCGCGGCGGCGCGGCGCCCGCGCCCGATCCCGAAGCGTTCGCGGAAGGCGGGCGGCAGATCGGCCACGGTCAACGTCGCCACCGTCCACGCGGTGAGCGCGCGCAGCACCGGCCACGCGGGCCCCAGGCGCCCGAGCCGCCCGGGGCGCGGCGCCTCGCGCAGGATGCCGTACAGCAGGTGGCGGACCTCGGGCCCGTCCTCGAGGCGTTCGCGGATGGTGCGCTCGACATACCCGGGCACATCGGCAGCGGTCGGCGGCCACAGGCCGTCCGGCAGCCCGAACTCGGCGACCGTGGCGCGGAACTCCCCGTAGAGCACGTCGAGTTCGGCGGGGGTGAACGGCCTGCCCGACAGCTGGCGCAGCGCGGTCATCGCCTCGTAGAGCGTCACGAGCACCCACACGCGCACCTCGGGCGCCTCCGCCGAGTACGCGCGGCCGGAGGCGTCGGTGCCGTGGATGCGCCGGTGCGCGCGGTCGAGGCGCGCGACCTCGCGCCGCAACGAGTCCAGGTCGGCGAAGAACAGCCGCCGCCCGCTGTCCATCGTGTGCTGGACGCGGCGCCACGGGTGGGCGCGGTAGGTGGACCAGTCGCTCATGCCCGCGGCGACGGCGGGGTGCGCGACCTGGAGCACGAGGAGCCGCCAGGCGACCAGCGCGATGCGCCGCTCTCCGAGGGTGCGCCGCAACAATGAATCGGGATAGGTCATGAACGCCTCCCAGGGTGTGGCCGCGGCGCCAGGAAGGATCCGCGGCGCGCAGCCACACCCAACCGCGCCGCCGAAGGGCGGGGTGGCGCGATCGCCCCCAAACCACTCGTTCGGGCGAACAGCCCTTCGGGACAAGGGTGTTGAGCCCGCCCCTTCAGTCCGGCGGTGCGAAGCCGTCGGGGGCGTCATGAGCCGCCGGGAGCGGCTGCGGGCGGAGACGACCCGGGAGATCAAGGCCATCGCGCTGCGGCAGCTGGCCGATGCGGGGCCAGGGGCGATCTCGTTGCGCGGCATCGCGCGCGAGATGGGCATGACCGCGCGCGCGATCTACAGCTACTTCCCGACCAGGGACGATCTGATCACCGAGCTGATCAGCGGGATCGCCGCCTCGCTCGCCGAGGCGCTGGAGAGCGCGAGCAACGCCGTGCCGGAGAACGACCCGGGCGGCAGACTCCTGGCGTGGGGCGGTGCGTTGAGGGAGTGGGCGCTCCAACACCCCGAGAGCTTCCGGCTGTTCTACGGCCACCCCGTCCCGGCTACCGGCCGCCCGAGGACGGCCCCGTGGACCGCACGGCGCGCCGCGTGTGCCGTGAGCTGACCCGCCTCGTGGCCGCCGCGTGGCCCCAGGCCCGCCGCCACCAGCCGGAAGACATGGCGTGGTCCGACCTCAACCCCGGCTATGTCGCCAAGATCCGGGCCGATCTCCCGGATGTGCCCCCGGCCGCCGCGGCGCTCGCCCTGCGCGTGTGGGGGCGGATGCACGGGCTTGTGGCGTTGGAGATCGACGGTCACATCCATCCGGTCGCCGGGAACCCCGCCGCCCTGCACCGCGCCGAAATGCTGGATCTGGTCCGGTCGTTGGGGCTGGAGCGGGCCGCGCCCTAGTGTCCTGAGTCAGGAATTCTGTTCAGATAGCTGGCGAGGCGTTCGAGGATCTCGTCTGCGCTCTTCGTCCAGACATAGGGCTTCGGGTCGGTGTTCCAGGCGGCGATCCAGTTACGGATGTCTTTCTCCAGGGCCTGGACGGACCTGTGAACGCCACGCCGTATCTGTTTGTTGGTCAGTTCGGCGAACCATCGCTCGACAAGGTTCAGCCAGGACGAGCCGGTCGGTGTGAAGTGCAGGTGGAACCGGGGGTGGGCCAGCAGCCACTTCTTGATCGCGGGGGTCTTGTGGGTGG
>NZ_RBDY01000005.1 GCF_003626575.1 Streptomyces radicis
TTCACCTGGGAAGTGCCTCCGGCGGTGGCAGGAACAAGGACCTCGACAATCCTCATTCTTGCTGGTCAGAGGCACTTTCTGCTTTCCTGACCGCCTGCCGGACAACCCGCTTCATGAAAGCCCGAGGCTAGAATCGATGCACGCCGCTGCGAACCCAGCGGAGTGGCGGTTCCACGCGCAGCCGCACCGGCTGGCCGACGGGCCCACCGTCCCGTCGGCCGATCGTGTGCTCCAGCGCCGCCCGGACGCAGCGGGCCTGGATATCGACGGCCCAGGCGATCTGCCTCTCGCTGCCCGACAGCTCCGGCAAGACCAGGCGTCTAGCACCCGCGCGCGGGCGGCTTCCACTTCGACCTGGGACTCGGCGCGCAGCCACTTCCGCTCCTCGACGGGCAGGGCCCGGAAAGGCCGATGATCACGGGCGTCCCCGTCTTGATCCAGACGGCACCAGCTATCAGTACAGCTGCCCGCGTGCCGTTCGCAAGGCGCCCGTGATCAGCACCCCCGGAGGTTGTCAAACACCTTGTTACACCCACCGCGTGAACCGCAGGCCGCACAACCGGCGAGTGGGCACACCGCTTCACGCACAACGCGTCCTCGATGCCGTGGTGCCCGGCCAAGTGCTCCTCGACATCATCCGCCGTCCGCTGGGCACCCGTCCCAGCCCCGAGGCCGCCACCGACTCCGTGCTCACCGAAGGCGGAGAATAGCGCACGGTTGAAATACCACTCCTTCACCAGTGAGCCCTGCGGGCGCCCGGCCGCGCACGGTGGCCTGAACGCGTCCGAGCCGCCGGAGGCACGTGCTCAGGCGCCGACGTAGGCCGCGAGGTGCTCGCCCGTGAGGGTGGAGCGGGCGGCGACGAGGTCGGCAGGGGTGCCGTCGAAGACGACCCGGCCGCCGTCGTGGCCCGCGCCTGGGCCCAGGTCGACGATCCAGTCGGCGTGCGCCATGACCGCTTGGTGGTGCTCGATGACGACGACCGACGTGCCGGAGTCCACGAGCCGGTCGAGCAGCCCGAGCAGCTGCTCGACATCGGCGAGGTGCAGCCCCGTGGTCGGCTCGTCGAGGACGTAGACGCGGCCCTGCTCCGCCATGTTCGTGGCCAGCTTGAGGCGTTGCCGCTCGCCGCCCGAGAGCGTGGTGAGCGGCTGGCCGAGGGTGAGGTAGCCGAGGCCGACGTCGGCGAGTCGGCCGAGGATCTGGTGCGCCGCCGGGATGCGCGCCTCGCCCGCGCCGAAGAACTCCTCGGCCTCGGCCACCGGCATCGCCAGCACCTCGCTGATGTCGCGGCCGCCGAGGCGGTAGGCGAGGACGGCCGCCTGGAACCGTTTCCCCTCGCACTCCTCGCACGGCGCGGCCACCCCGGCCATCATCGCCAGGTCGGTGTAGATGACGCCCGCGCCGTTGCAGCTCGGGCAGGCGCCCTCGGAGTTGGCGCTGAACAGCGCGGGCTTCACGCCGTTGGCCTTGGCGAACGCCTTGCGGATCGGGTCGAGCAGCCCGGTGCAGGTCGCGGGGTTGCTCCGGCGCGAGCCGCGGATCGGGCTCTGGTCGATCACCACGACGCCGTCCCCCGAGGCGGTGACGAGCGACCCGTGCACGAGCGAGCTCTTGCCCGAGCCCGCGACGCCGGTGACCACGACGAGCACGCCGAGCGGGATGTCGACGTCGACGTTCCGCAGGTTGTGGGTGGTGGCGCCGCGGATCGGGAGCGCGCCGGTGGGGGTGCGCACCGCCTTCTTGAGCGCGGCCCGGTCGTCGAAGTGGCGCCCCGTGAGGGTGCCGCCCTTGCGGAGCCCCTCGACCGTGCCCTCGAAGCACACGGTGCCGCCCGCCGTTCCCGCGCCTGGGCCCAGGTCCACGACGTGGTCGGCGATCGCGATCGTCTCCGGCTTGTGCTCCACGACGAGCACGGTGTTGCCCTTGTTCCGCAGCCGCAGCAGCAGGTCGTTCATCCGCTGGATGTCGTGCGGGTGCAGGCCGACGGTGGGCTCGTCGAAGACATAGGTGGTGTCGGTGAGCGAGGAGCCGAGGTGGCGGATCATCTTGACGCGCTGCGCCTCGCCGCCGGACAGCGTGCCCGAGGGGCGGTCGAGCGAGAGGTAGCCGAGGCCGATCTCCACGAACGAGTCGAGCGTCCGCCCCAGCGTCGCGAGCAGCGGGGCCACGCTCGGCTCGTCGAGACCGCGGACCCAGGCGGCCAGGTCGCTGATCTGCATCGCGCAGGCGTCCGCGATGCCGATGCCCGCGACCTTCGACGAGCGGGCGGCCTCGCTGAGCCGGGTGCCGCCGCACTCGGGGCACGCGGTGAACGTGACCGCGCGGTCCACGAACGCCCTGATGTGCGGCTGCATCGCCTCCCTGTCCTTGGACAGGAACGACTTGCGCACCTTGGGGATGAGCCCCTCGTACGTGAGGTTCACGCCCTCGACCTTCACCTTGGTCGGCTCGCGGTGGAGGAAGTCGTCGAGCTCCCGCGCGGTGAAGTCGCGGATCGGCTTGTCGGGGTCGAGGAAGCCGGACTCGGCGTAGAGCCGCACGGTCCAGAAGCTGTCGGACTTCCAGCCGGGGATGGTGAAGGCGCCTTCGGCGATCGACTTGGAGTCGTCGTAGAGCTGGGTGAGGTCGATGTCGGAGACCGTGCCGCGGCCCTCGCAGCGCGGGCACATGCCGCCGGTGCGGGTGAACGTCTGCTTCACCGTCTTCCCGCCGCCGCGCTCGACGGTGATCGCGCCGCTCGCCCGGACGGAGGGGACGTTGAACGCGAACGCGTTGGGCGAGCCGATGTGGGGCTGCCCGAGGCGGCTGAAGAGGATGCGCAGCATCGCGTTGGCGTCGGTCGCGGTGCCGACCGTGGAGCGGGGGTCGGCGCCCATCCGCTGCTGGTCGACGATGATCGCGGTGGTCAGCCCCTCGAGGACGTCGACGTCGGGGCGGGCCAGCGTCGGCATGAAGCCCTGGACGAACGCGCTGTAGGTCTCGTTGATCATCCGCTGCGACTCGGCGGCGATCGTGTCGAAGACCAGTGAGCTCTTGCCCGATCCCGAGACGCCGGTGAACACCGTCAGGCGGCGCTTGGGGATCTCGACGCTGACGTCCTTGAGGTTGTTCTCGCGCGCGCCGTGCACGCGGATGACGTCATGGTGGTCGGCGACGTGCGACGCCGCCGCCCTCTCCGCCCTCGGGGTCTCGCTCATCCTGTCTCCTCTGTCGCGCCTCAGCGTACGGTTCGCTCGGGCGTGGCCGGTGTCCGTCACCGTAGGTGAGGGCCAGGGGGCGACGCTTCTCGAATCCTGATCGGTCCCCTGCGGGGGCCCTGCGGGCGGCTCGCGGACGGCTACGGAGGGTCCGGTGGTTTGCGCCGCCTGCCGCGGTGGCTTGTTTCGTTTCCGGTGCGAGTCAGGGCTGGCACCTACGGGAAGGGGGCGTCGGGTGACCGGCCGTCCCGGTAAACGGCAGGTCTCGCCGTCGGTTGCGACCGTTCGCCGAACGGGCGCGGCCGCGACGGTAGTTGGCGGCCGTTTTCCCGGTGGTCGCTTACGGTGGCGCGCACCCTTCGGGCCTGCCCTGGCCGCCCGAAGCGTTTTCATTCCTGATGTCCGACGAGCTTATGTAGCGCGCCGGTGCTTATCCTCGGCTTATGCCGGGGCGGATGCCCTTTTCACACAGCGCACACTTTGTGTTGAACAGAACGTGCCGCGTTTCAGAAGAGACCCCGACCTCGGTGAGACTGAGCGTTTCACCTGGCGGGTGAGCGCTTGAGTTGGCGGGGCTGAGCGTTTGAGGTGGCGGGCAGAGTAGTGGTTGTCCTTCTCACCTGCGGTGTCTTTCGGGAAAGTGGTCCGGGAGGCCGTGCGGGTTGGGTGTGGTGGGGGCATGGCGATGTCCGTCCGTACGCCGGAGGCTGGGTCCCGGCCGGTGTGGTCGCACTGCTGCACGTTGGAGGATCTTGTCGCGCCGTACGCCCTCGATGCGGCGATGGCGGAACGGTTGGAGGGCGGGGCGGGGTGGGCTCGTCGGTGGACCACGGCGTGGAAGACGGCTGGGGCCGATGTGGTCTGCCCCGTTCAGGACGTGGCGGGTTTCCCGGCTCTGGCGTCGGTGCCGGTCCGCGGGTTCAGCTGGGGGACGCGGCAGCGGCATCGCCCTGGGCTGCGGCCGATGCTGGCGACGGGCCGGATGCATGGTTTCGAAAGCCTGGCGGAGCGTCGTGTGCTGCTGGCTTTGGACTTCACGGGCGATGTCGAGGAGGTGTTGTCCCAGCCGTTCACGCTGCGGTTCTTCCCCCGCGATGGCGGCGGTGAGGATCACACTCCGGATTTTCTGGTGCTGTTGCCGGGGACCGCATTGTTGATCGATGTCCGGCCTGCTGACCTGATCAAGGCGAAGGATGTGGTGAAGTTCGCCGCGGCCGGGCGGGCGGCGGATGCGGCCGGATGGCGCTATCTGGTGGTGACCGGCTGGCGCCGCCACGTGTGGGCCGGGCTGGATGCGCTGTCCGCCCGGCGCCGGCCCATGGCAGACCGCCTCGGCCTGGAGCGGGAGTTGTTGGACGTGATCGGGGAGCGTCCGCGGCGGTTCGGTGAGCTGGTGGATGCCACGTCGTTGCCGGCGGTGGCCCGCGCGCATGCCGTTCACCTGCTCTGGCATCGCCGGTTGGCGATGGATCTGGCCCAGCCGTTGAGCGATGCCGCGTGGATCTACCCGGTGGGGAGGCGGTGATGGACGGCGGACGCCAGCGGTCGCAGAGCGAGGATCTGAAGGATCACGATCTGACCAGGGCCCGGATCCGGATGGCGCATCTGCTGGAGGTGGAGACGGGCTACCGCAGTGGGAGCCGGTATTGGGCCCGGCCCGGTGAGCCCAGGCCCGAGTATGACCCGGAGCGCACCACGCTGACCGAGCGGCGCCGGGCGAAGGTGGCCGAGCTGAAGGGGATGGACCACCGGGAGGCGAAGCAGCTGGGGCTGGAGTGGATCAGCGAGCGCACGCTGGAGCGCATGGCCGCCAAGTACGCCGAGCACGGGCTGATGGGTCTGGCCGATGGGCGGTGGACGCCGCCGCTGCGCGGTCGGCGGGCGATCACCGAGGAGGTCGCCGAGGCGATCCGGGCGGTTCACGCGGAGTGTCCGCATCGCTCGAAGGTGAGCATGAGGACCAAGGAGCGGCTGATCCACCAGTACGTGCGTGAGACGTTCGGCCCGGAGGTCAAGGTCCCGCACTACACCACGCTGGCGAAGGTGTGGAAGGAGTGGTTCGGCTCCGGGGGTGCCCGGCAGCGCTATGTCCGTTCCGCCGCGGCGGTGGAGACGGGGACGGCGATAGTGGTGATCAGCCGGCCGGGCCAGGTGGTCGCGCTGGACACCACGCCGCTGCCGGTGAAGGTCCTCGACGATGTCTTCGGCGTCCCGATCTCCGTGCACCTCACCCTGGCTCTGGACGCTTTCTCGCATTCCTTGGTGGCCTTTCGCCTCACGCCGGTGTCGGACTCGTCGGTGGAGGTGGCGATGGTGCTGCGGGATGTGCTGCGGCCGTTGCCGATGCGCCCGGACTGGGGCGAGGAGATGGAGTGGCCCTACCCGGGTGTCCCGGCCGCGCTGGTCGCGGAGTTCGCCGGGCACCGGGTGGCCGGGCTGCCGTTCTTCGCCCCGGAGACAGTGACCACCGACCACGGCAGCGTCTACAAGAACCACCACGTCGTCTCTGTCGCCCGCACGCTGGGGAGCGAGCTGCTGCCGGCGCGCATGATGCGCCCGACCGACAAGGCTGCTTGCGAACGTGCCTTCGCGGGGATCCAGTCGCTGCTGCTGGAGATGCTGCTCGGCTACCGGGGCGTCGATGTCGCCGACCGGGGAGCCGATCCGGAAGGCGACGCGGTCTGGACGCTCGCGGAGATGGAACACCTGCTGGCGACCTGGATCGTCTCGGTGTGGCAAAACCGCAGGCTGGACCAGTACGCGCCGGCCTGGGACCCCGGTGGGCGGCACAGCCCGAACACGCTGTTCGCCGCTGCGGCGGCCCGTGACGGGATCAGCCTGGAGATCCCCGAGCCCGACCAGTACCACGCAGCCCACCGGCGGGCACCTCCACCAGAAACTGCTGCTCAAGCTCACCGACCAGCAGATCGATCTCCTCACCCTCGCGACACGGCTCACCCCCGGCGAAGCGGCCGGCCTCACCCTGGACGGCTGGAGAGACCGCTACCTACCCATCGACCGGTCACAGCCGCACCAGACGAGAACCTCCTGGTCGGACGCCTGGATCACCCTCGGGATCCCGCGCTACTGCCCTCAGTGCCTCGCCGGTCACGACTCCGCCGACCAGGTCCACAGCGGGGTCTGGATGAGGGGCCTCGAAGATCTCCGACAGGGACCCAATAGGGTTGGCCGGTAGACAATCGAGGGAAGCAGCAAGTGCCACGTCCAAGTCCGTACTCTGGGGGTGAGGTCCGGGAGACGTGGGGTGGGGCGTGACGGCTCGCGGCCGACCCGACCTGCGACGGTTACTGCGCAGGCGGACTACACGCATGCTGTTCGGTGCTGTTCTCTGATCCCGTTGAGCAGTTCGGGACGGGGACCGGGGAGGCGGGCGGGTGCCAGGTGAGAATCCAGCCGGCGGAAAGCGCCACCACGCCGCCTGCCAGGGCGATTGCGCCGCCTGTTCCGATGGCTGCGGCCACCGCGCCCAGGCAAACCGCCCCGACGCCCTGTAGCGTAATGCTGCCGGCGCCGAGCAGGCTGAAGGCTTGGCCCCGGCCATCCTGCGGCAGGGCGTTCAGGAACGGGCGTTGCAGGCCGAGTTGGTAGGCGTATCCGAGGCCACTGAGCAGCAGCAGACAGGACGAGACGCCTACCCCGGGCTGGGCGGCGAAGCCGACCAGCGGTAGTCCCGTCAGCGCGATCAACGGCACTACCAGTCGCTCCCGAGTGGGCGGCCGTAGCAGTCGGCCCACCAGCAGGTCACCGACAAGCATGCCGACCGGAAGACAGCCCATCAGCACCGCGTACCAGCCGGGCGCGAAGTGGCGTTCTCCCGAGTAGGCGACGAGGAGGCCTTGCGAGCCCGCTACGAACGCGACGGGTAGCCACTGGGCCAGCATCAGCCGTCGCACCGTGCGTCGGCGCAGCAGCAGGCCTGCACCTCGCAGGCTTGCACGGACGGCCCCGCTGTCGCTCCCAGCGCTGCCGGGTGTGCCGCCGGACTCTCCCGGTTGCAGCCGGGGGAGCCGGATGCGGATGGCCAGCGCGCAGCCGAGGTAGAGGACGGCGCTGGCCGCGAGCGCCCGGCGTGGGCCGAGTGCCGCGACGGTCGCACCGCCTAGCGCCAGACCGAGCAATTGCGCGCCGGCACCGGCGATGTTGTTCAGTGAACGGCCCAGTACATAGGCGTCACCCTCCAGCGACTCAGCGACCAGCCGACTTGACGCGCCGTGAAACACCGGTGTGGCGAGAGAGACCAGCGCCACGACACTGAGGCTTGCCGCGACCGGCATCCGCACCAGGGCGAGCAGCAGGGCGGCGGCGCACGTCAAGGCGTAGCCGCCGGTAATGAGCGCGCGGGGCGGCAGTTGGTCGGCCAGTGACCCCAGCAACAGCGAGCCGAACAGCTGCGGGATGAAGCCGATACCGAAGGCTGCTGCGCTCAGCGACGCGGAACCGGTGGCCGAGAAGACCAGCACTGAGAACGTGGTGATCCGCAGGATGTCCGCCGTGATCGCGACGGCGCGTGTTGCGAAGAGCAGCCGGAATCGCGGCTCGGCCAGCACCTCCCGGTAGGTGGCACGGTGATCGCCCTGCGCGGGCTCGGCGGTTGGGGTCATGACGCCCAACCTCGCCGTGCTCCCGCGCCCAACACCAATGATTCGTCGCTGGACGAATCGGAACAGACGTCCCTCGGTAGCATGGCGCGGTGCTCCGCTTCGAAGTCTCCGTCGAGGACCTGCTGCGCAGCCGCTTCGCGCTGTCGCCCGCGCTGGACCTCTGCCTGCTGCTGCGCTCACTCGCTGGCCAGGACAGACCGCTGCCGCGCGCCTGGGCCACCCGGCTCCTCCCGGCCTTCGAACGGCTTCGCCGCGAGAGTGAACTGAACGCCGCCCTCGCGCTGCACAACCCGCGATCCGGGCCGAGCTTCGTCGCCCCGCCCCCTCGCGGCCTCAACCAAACCTGGGCAAACGACCTGGCCATGATCCGGGCCACACCGCTGGAAGCGGCCCGCCTCGAAATCGCCACCCACGCGACCGGCCCGTCCGCCGGTGATCCCCGCGTACGCGCGGTGCTGGACTCGAAGGACGCCGTCTCCAGGATCGCCGAGGCGATGGACCGGGCCTGGCACGAGCTGCTCGCCGCGGACTGGCCGCAACTGCGCGCGATCTGTGAGCGCGACGTCGTGCACCGGGTGGGTACGATCGGCGAACACGGATGGGTCACGACCATCGAGAGCCTGCATCCGAGCATCACCTGGCAAGCCGGCGGTATCGAGATCGGCCACTTCTCCCACGTCGAACCAGTCCGCCTCGCCGGCGACGGACTCCTGCTGATCCCTTCGGTCTTCGTCGCGAACATCGCCGCCCACCTGGCAGACCCCTGGCCCTGGCCCAGGACCTTGGTCTATCGTGCCCGCGGCACCGCCGCCCTGTGGGGCGACCAGGAGACCGTCCCCCGACCGGACACGCTGACCGCTCTGATCGGCCGGTCCCGAGCTCGGCTGCTGTTGGCGCTGGACGCCCCGGCCAGTACCAGCCACCTCGCCCGAAGCCTCGCCATGACACCCGGCGCGGTAGGAGACCACCTCGCCATCCTGCGAGGCACGGGACTGCTCGTCCGCGCCCGGTCCGGACGGTCCGTGCTCTACCGCCGCACCCCGCTCGGCGAGGCACTCGTCGCCGGTACGGGCTGAGGGATCGGATCAGCACTGAGCCTTTTCCAACCTGCGTTGCCAGATGGCCAGTTGGCCCGACAATGTGGTGAAGCCCCTGCTAGACGGGTTTTCGACCGAGGGAACCGTGTCCACGAGAGGCTTCGCGTGATTGTCTACCCGTCCGGCATCGATGTGTCCAGCTCTGCCCTTCGCTTCCTGTCCGCCCGTCTGCGGCAACATCGCCGTGTTCTCGGCACCCGGTAGCGGCGGCTGAACGCGGGCCGACAGGCCCTGCTCACGCTCGCCCACCTCCGCAACGGTCAGCCCTACGCCCAGCTCGCGGCCGGGTTCGGCGTCGGGACCACCAACGTCTTACCGCTACGTCACCGAGGCTGTCGAGCTTCTGGCGGCCCTCGCCCCCACGCTCGCCGTAGCCGTACGGGCCGTGTCGACGAAGGCGTATCTGCTCCCGGACGGGACGCTTCTGCCGATCGACCGGATCGTCGCCGACCGGCCCTTCTACTCGGGGAAACACAAGAAGCACGGCATGAACGTGCAGGTCATCGCCGACCCAGGCGGCCGTCTCCTGTGGGCTTCACCAGCCCTGGCCGGAGCCGTCCACGACGTGCGGGCCGCACGCGAGCACGGCATCATCGACGCCCTCACCGAAGCCGGCATCGACTGCTGGGTGGACAAGGGCTATCAGGGCGCGGGCGGCACCGTCCGTCACCCGTACCGGGGCGGATGGGACAAACTGTCCGCTGGCCAACAGGCCGTCAACCAGTCCCAGGCGAAGATCCGCGCCCTGGTCGAGTAGGCGGTCACCACCCTCAAACCCTGGCGACTCCTCCGCAAACTCCGCTGCTCGACGACCCGGATCACGAGCCTCGTCCAAGCTGTCCTCACCCTTCATCTGGCCAGCTCAGACTGAAGATGGAAGAGGCTCTGTGTCTGCGTCGGGCCTCGAAGAGTTCTTCCGTTGGTTCAACAACGCTCGGGACTGACCACCTGCGGTCTTGTCAGCCCGCGAGACCACCCGCCCAACCCAAGCTCACGGAGCAGAACCTCGCCACCTCCCACGCTCATCCCCGCCAACTCAAGCGCTCACCCGCCAGGTGAAACGCTCAGTCTCACTCGGATAAGCGGCAGATAAAGAACCGGCGCGCTACCTGAGCTCAACGGGTCCGCAGGTCACGACGAGAGCGGCGGCCAGGGCAGGCCCGAAGGGTGCGCGCCACCCCAGCCACCCGCCCAGAAGTCGGCCACCCGCAAAGCGGTATGCGCCTGCGCCCGTTTGGCGAACGGTCCCGGCCCAAGAACAAACAGCCCGGTTACCGGGACGGCCGGTCACCCGACGCCCCCTCCCCC
Organism: Streptomyces radicis; assembly: GCF_003626575.1. Taxonomy (GTDB): domain Bacteria; phylum Actinomycetota; class Actinomycetes; order Streptomycetales; family Streptomycetaceae; genus Streptomyces; species Streptomyces radicis. The sequence goes on from NZ_RBDY01000005.1 coordinate 10,228, forward strand.
GTAGGAGCCATCCCTGACCCGCACCAAGAACGAAACAGGCCACCGCCGCAGGCGGCACGCACCATCGGACCCTCCGTAGCCGCAGCCCCTACGGTCGCGGCTGCCGCGCAGCGTCCCGTGCCGTGAGGGGCAAGCAGGGGTGCGGGGTTGCCCGGGCCCCGGTACTCCCAGCCGTCGGAGACATAGCGACCACCGCCGCCGCGACTTCGAAAGTTTCGGAGGCCCTTCGGGGCCACGGCCCCGAAGGCGCGGACAACTGCCGCGACCATTGACGTACCACCCGCCCCTCACTAGCGTGACGGGCGCCGAGAGCGGCCGAAACTTTCGTCGGTGAGAGGCGGGACCGTGGTGAGCAGCGGTGAGGGCGGGCGGCGCAGCGCGCAGTGGTTCGGCGCGGAGGGCAGGTCCGGGATGATCTACCGGTCCTGGATGCGCAACCAGGGCTTCGGGGCCGAGGTCTTCGACGGCAGGCGGGTGATCGGCATCGCGTCCACGTGGTCGGAGCTGGCCCCGTGCAACGCGCACCTCGACCGGGTCGCCGAGGCGGTCAAGCGCGGGGTGTGGCAGGCGGGTGGCTTCCCGCTGGAGTTCCCCGTGATGGCCACGGGCGAGACGCTGATCCGGCCGACCGCGATGTTCTACCGCAACCTGCTCGCGCTCCAGGCCGAGGAGCTGATCCGCGCCAACCCCCTGGACGGCGTGGTGCTGCTCTCGGGCTGCGACAAGACGACGCCGGGGCTGCTGATGGGCGCGGCCAGCGTGGACCTGCCCGCCGTGATGGTGACGGGCGGGCCGATGCTCAACGGCAAGTACCGTGGCCAGGACGTCGGTTCGGGCACGCACGTGTGGAAGTTCGAGGCCGAGATGAAGGCCGGGCGGATGACCGCGGCGGAGTGCGCGGTCGCCGAGGGCTGCATGGCGCGTTCCAACGGGCACTGCATGACCATGGGCACCGCCTCGACCATGGCGTGCGTGGCCGAGGCCCTGGGCATGCAGCTGCCGGGGTCGGCGACATGGCCCGCGGTGGACGCGCGCCGTTTCGAGGTGGCGCAGGAGGCCGGGCGGCGCATCGTGGCGATGGTCGATGAGGACCTGCGGCCGAGCGCGATCATGACGAGGGCGGCGTTCGAGAACGCGATCCGCGCCAACGCCGCGATCGGCGGCTCGACCAACGCGATCGTGCACCTGCTCGCGCTGGCCGGGCGGCTCGGCGTGGAGCTGGCGCTCGACGACTTCGACGCGCTGGCCAGGCCCGTTCCCACCGTGGTGAACCTGATGCCGTCGGGGCGTTTCCTGATGGAGGACTTCTGCTACGCGGGCGGCCTGCCCGTCGTGCTGCGCCAACTGGCCGACGCCGGGCTGCTGAACGCGGACGCCACGACGGTCACGGGCGCGTCGGTCGGGGAGAACGTCGCGGGCGCCGAGTGCTTCGACGCCGAGGTGATCACGCCGCTTGACGAGCCGTTCCAGCCCGCGGGGACCGGCACCGCGGTGCTGCGCGGGAACCTGTGCCCGGGCGGCGCGGTGATCAAGCAGTCGGCCGCGTCGCCCGAGCTGCTCACCCACCGGGGCCGCGCGGTGGTGTTCGACACGCCCGAGGAGTACCACGCGGTGTGCGACGACCCGGAGACGGACATCGCGGCGGACGACGTGATCGTCATCAGGGGCGCGGGCCCGCGCGGCTACCCCGGCATGCCCGAGGTGGCCAACGTTCCGCTGCCCGCCAAGCTGCTCAAGGCGGGCGTCACCGACATGGTGCGGGTGTGCGACGGGCGGATGAGCGGCACGGGCTACGGCACGGTCGTCCTGCATGTCACCCCCGAGGCGGCCGTGGGCGGCCCGCTGGCCCTGGTGCGCACCGGCGACACCATCGAACTCGACGTGCCGGGGCGTTCGTTGACCCTCGACGTGCCGGACGACGAGCTGGCGCGGCGCCGGGAGGCGTGGCAGGAGCCGCCCGCCGCGGCCGACTCGGGGTACGCGTGGCTGTACACCGAGCATGTCCTCCAGGCGGACCGGGGCGCGGACTTCGGCTTCCTGGTGGGCTCGCGCGGCGCGGCGGTCCCGCGTGAGTCGCACTGAGCCCGCCAGGGCCACCCGGCGCTCCCCCGGCGCCGCCCGGCGGGTGACGATCGCGGAGATCGCCGCCGAGGCGGGCGTCTCCGAGGCCACGGTGAGCAAGGTGCTCAACGGCCGTGACGAGGTGGCGCCCGCGACCAGGGCCCTGGTGCGCGAGCTGCTGGAACGCCGCGGGTACCGGCGGCGCGGGACCCACCGAGTCGACCGCCCCGGCCGCCCGGGCCGTGCGGGGCTGATCGACCTGGTGATCTCAGGGCTGGACTCCCCCTGGGCCACCGAGCTGCTGCGCGGCGCGGAGCGTGAGGCGCGGCGGCACGCCGCGGCGGTGGTGGTCACCGTGGCCGATGGCGACCTGGCGGACGGCGCGTGGCTCGACAGGGTCGCCGGGCGCCGCTCGGACGGGGTGCTGCTCGTGCTCTCGCCGCCGCCCCCCGCGGCGGCGCGGCGGCTGGCGGCGCTCGGGACGCCGTTCGTCCTGGTGGATCCGGTGGGCGGGTTCGACCCGGCGGTGCCGACGGTCGGCGCCACCAACTGGGCGGGTGGGCTTGCCGCGACCGAGCACCTGATCGGGCTCGGCCACCGGCGGATCGGGATCGTCACGGGGCCGCGCGAGCTGGTGTGCGGGCAGCAGCGGCTCGACGGCTACCGCGCGGCGCTCGGCCGGGCGGGGATCGCGTGCGACCCGGCGCTGGTGCGGTACGGCGACTTCCGCCCCGAGGGCGGGGCGCGGGGGGCCGCGGCGCTGCTCGACCTGGCCGAGCCGCCGACGGCCGTGTTCGCCGGGTCCGACCTCCAGGCCAGCGGCGTCTACGCGGAGGCGCACCGCAGGGGGCTGCGCGTCCCCGACGAGCTGAGCGTGGTCGGCTTCGACGACGTGGCGCTGTGCGACTGGGTCTCGCCCCGGCTGACGACGGTGCGCCAGCCGCTGGCCGAGATGGCGCGCGTCGCGGTGCGCACGGTGCTCGCGCCGCCGGGCGACGGGCGGCCGGGGGAAGGCCCTGACGACACCCCGCGCATCGAGCTGGCGACGAGCCTGGTGGTGCGCGCCAGCACCGCGCCCCCGCTCAGGCCCGCCCGGGGTGGGAGCATGGGCCGCGACGGGGGCGGCTGAGGAGGAGATGGCGATGGCCGGGCGTTCACTCGCGGTGTTCGACCTGGACGGGACGCTGACGGACACGCGCCACCGGCTGCGTTTCCTGGAGCGCTCGCCCCGCGACTGGGAGGCGTTCTTCGCCGCCGCGGCCGACGACCCGCCGCTCGGGCGCGGCGTCGCGCTGGCCCTCGAGCACGCCGCGACGAGCGACCTGGCCTATGTCACCGGGCGGCCCGAACGCCTGCGCGGGGCGACGGTCGACTGGCTGCGCGCCCATGGCCTGCCGCGGGGCGAGCTGCTGATGCGGCGCGACGGCGACCGCCGCCCGGCCCGCGTCGCCAAGCCGGAGCTGCTGCGGCGGCTGGCGCGCGGCAGGAAGGTCGCGGTCGTGGTGGACGACGACCGGCTGGTGTGCGACGCCTACCGCCGCGCGGGCTTCCGCGTCGTGCACGCCGACTGGATGGCCGCCACGCCCGAGGTGCTCGAGGAGGCCCAGGAGCGCGAGGGCCGGACGTGAGCTCGTCCCCGCGGGGCCCTGGCCGCGGGAGGGGCGTTCTCGCGGGTGACGGCTCAGGCCACGAGCAGGCGGAGGCCGAGTTCCGCCGCGTCGAGGGCGACGAGGTCGCGGTTGCGCTCGGCCCAACGGCCTGAGGAAAGGTCGTCGCGGAGTCCCTCGACCGCCCGCCGCTCGGCCTCGGGCCCGACCCTGGTCCATACCGATATCGCGCGGCGCACATGGTCGTCCAGGTAGGCCTCGGGGCGGCGCCAGTAGGCCTCGAAGAAGCCGTCGGCACAGTCCCACGGGATGAGCACCGGCTCCGCGCGGCCCCCGATCGCGCGGGTCAGGTCGGCCAGGGAGGGCCAGTCGACGAGAAGGTCGGCGAATTCGGGCAGGTAGTCGCGGGTGAGCCAGAACCGCTGACGCCAGCCGGGGTCACTGGCGTCATAGGTGAACACCACCACGCGGCGGGCCACGCGCCGCATCTCACGCAGCCCGGCGATCGGGTCCCGCCAGTGATGAACAGTGCTCAAGGCCATGGCGGCGTCGAAGGACCCGTCCTCGAACGGGAGGCTCTCCGCGGCGGCGGCCACACACGGCGCCGCGCCAGCGGGACGCTGCGCCCGCATGACCGCCGACGGCTCCACCGCCGTGACGTCGCGATCGGGGGGCTCGTAGGAGCCGGTGCCCGCCCCGACGTTCAGTACCGTCCGCGCGTCCCCGAGCGCCTCCCAGATCCTCGCGGCGATCCTCGGCTCGGTGCGCCGCGTCGCCGGGTAGGCGGACCCGATGACCTCGTACAACTGCGCGCCGAACACCTTCAGTTGCTCCTCCGGCGTCGTCCTGATCCCCATCGCCCTTGCCTCCAGTTCCCTGTCGATGGCCGTCACCATGGCGGCGGCGCGGTCGCGCTGTTCCCGCAGCAGGCCGCGCAGCCGACGCAGGTGCGCGACCGCGTCGGTGGCCGGGTCGTCGACCAGATCCGCGATCTCGCGCAAGCCGAAGCCCAGCCGCCGGTAGGCGAGCACCTCACGCAGTCGCTCCACGTCGCCCGCCGCGTAGGCCCGGTACCCGGCCGCGGTCCGCGCGGACGGCTGCACGAGGCCGATCTCGTCATAGTGATGCAGCGTGCGGACGGTCACGTCGGCCAGCTCGGCCACGCGTCCCACGGTCAGGTGCGCCTCCACGCCACCGACTATGTGGCATGACGCCACGTGAGGGTCAACAGCCGTCCAGGTGACCGGACCCGACATCGCCGCAACGTTCCGCCGTCGGCCCGGTGACCCGGACGAAACGCCTAGTGCACACCGCCCGTGAGGTAGCCCGAGTCGGCCACCGCGATCGCGGGGAGGTCGGGGGACAGGCGTAGCTGTTCGAGGAAGAGGACGACCATCGCCGCGGCCGTGCGGTGGGTCAGGTCGTTGAGCGCGTCATGGCGCGTTCCGGCGAGGGTCACCAGGTGGACATCGGGGAAGCCGCTGTACACCCGGCGCACCTCGGCCAGCGGGCTGACCCGGTCGTGGGTGCCGTGCAGGGCGAGCACGGGAACGCTCACCCGGTCGAGGGCGGGGGCCGGGGCGGTGGCCTCGCCGGGGGACGTGCCGAGGGCGCCACGGCGGAAGCGGCGGTCGAGGGTGAGATGGCGGCGGTGGTGGGGACAGCCGGTGCGCAGGTCGAGCTCGGCCTCCCAGCCCTCGACGGGCGGCGGCGCGCCGGTGCCCGTGGGCAGCCCGACCAGGATCAGCCCGTCGAGGCCAGGCGTCGACTGGGCGGCCAGGGTGATCGCCCGCTGGGCGCCGGTGTCGGCGCCCAGCAGCACGCGGGGGCCGGGGCCCGCGTCGTTGAGCGAGCCCGGCAGCGGTCTGGCCCCTTGGCCCGCCTCGTCGACGGCCACCACCCGGTAGCCGTCGAACGCCAGGCGGCGGCCCAACCGCTCGTACACGCCCGGGTGTTCGCCCCGGCCCGGCAGCACGACGACGGTGCCGCGCGGCGCGGTGCCCGGCGGGGGGTTCCAGCGGTGGTCCCAGAAACGCGGAGCCGGCTCGGGAGTCACGGCATGCCTTTCGCGAAAGGTGTGGGGAGGGTGGGGGGAGACGGGCGAGGCGGTCGGACGACGCGCCGCGGCGCGTCAGCCCCTTCGACAGGCCGTGGTGTTCACCAGGCCGAAGTCGACCACCCGGCGCCGGGTCAGGCCGTACCCTCTCGCGGTTCGTGGCATGGACTCAGGATGGCTTCCCGACCCGGCTCCGGCCAACGGGGGTTCAGCATCCGGACGGCCGCGCGGGCGCCACGTTGCCGTTCATTGCGGACACATTGCGCCAGGTCAACGGCGCTTGCGGTCTCGTGGCCATCGCGCGCCGAGCCTTCCTCGGGCCGTTCGGCGCTGCCTAGGGTGACCGACACCCGCCGCCCGTACCTCTCCCGGGAGAGCCATGACCGAGTCCCCCGAGTCCGTCGACTCCGCCGCGCCCGCCTGGTCGTTCGAGACCGAGCAGCTGCACGCGGGCGCCGAGCCCGATCCCACGACCGGGGCCAGGGCGGTGCCGATCTACCAGACGACGTCGTTCGTCTTCCGCGACACCCAGCACGCCGCCGACCTGTTCTCGCTGGCCGAGCCCGGCAACATCTACACCCGCATCCACAACCCCACGACCGATGCGCTGGAGCAGCGCGTCGCGCGCCTCGAGGGCGGCGTCGCCGGCGTGGCGCTGGCGTCGGGGCAGGCGGCCGAGACGCTGGCGATCCTCAACGTGGCCGGGGCGGGCGACCACCTCGTGTCCTCGACGTCGCTCTACGGCGGCACCTACAACCTGTTCCGGCACACCCTGCCGAGGCTGGGCATCGAGGTGTCCTTCGTGGACGACCCGGACGACGCCGACGCCTGGCGGGCGGCGATCCGCCCCGGGACCAAGGCGCTGTTCGCCGAGACGCTGGGCAACCCGCGCGGCAACGTCCTCGACGTGCGGCTCGTGGCCGACGTCGCGCACGAGGCGGGCGTGCCGCTCATCGTGGACAACACCGTGCCGACGCCGTATCTGCTGCGGCCCATCGAGCACGGCGCGGACATCGTGGTGCACTCGGCGACCAAGTTCCTCGGCGGGCACGGCACGACCATCGGCGGGCTCGTGGTGGACGGCGGCACGTTCGACTTCGGCGGGGACCCCGAGCGCTTCCCCGGGTTCAACGAGCCCGACCCCAGCTACCACGGCCTGCGGTACTGGCCCGACCTGGGCCCCGGCGCGTTCGCCATCAAGCTGCGCGTGCAGCTGCTGCGCGACATCGGCCCCTCGCTGTCCCCGCACTCGGCGTTCCTGCTGCTCCAGGGCGTGGAGACGCTGAGCCTGCGGCTCGAACGGCACTCGGAGAACGCCCTCGCCCTGGCCGAGTGGCTGGAGCGGCGCGACGAGGTGCGGACCGTGCACTACCCGGGGCTGCCGTCGAACCGCTGGCACGGGGCGGCCCGGCGCTATCTGCCGCGCGGCGCGGGCGCGGTGGTGTCGTTCGAGCTGCGCGACGGCGCGGAGGCGGGGCGGCGCCTGGTGGACGCGGTCGAGCTGTTCAGCCACCTCGCCAACATCGGCGACGTGCGCAGCCTGATCATCCACCCGGCCTCCACGACCCACAGCCAGCTCGACCCCGAGCAGCTGGCCGCCACCGGCACGGCGCCGGGGCTTGTGCGCCTGTCGGTCGGTCTCGAGAACGTCGCCGATCTGCGCGCGGACCTGGCGGCCGGGCTGCGGGCGGCGAAGGGAGCGTCCTGACCGGCGGCGCCCCGGCGCCCCCCGTGTCGGGGGCGTGGCGCCATGGCGTCTCCCCCGTGGGCCGCCGCCGCTGGGTGGCGTTGGAGAAGCCGCTGCGCCTCGAGGGCGGCGGCGCGCTTCCCGGCGTCCGGCTGGCGTACGAGACATGGGGGACGCCCGCGCCCGACGCGTCCAACGCCGTGCTCGTGCTGCACGCGCTCACCGGGGACAGCCACGCGGCGGGCCCCGCGGGTCCAGGGCATCCCACGCCGGGCTGGTGGGACGGGTTGATCGGCCCCGGCAGGGCGCTCGACACCCGCCGCTGGTTCGTGGTGGCGCCCAACGTCCTCGGCGGCTGCCAGGGTTCGACGGGGCCCGCGAGCCCGCGGCCCGACGGGCGGGGGCTCTGGGGCGGGGCGTTCCCGCGGCTGACGCAGCGCGACCAGGTGGCGGCCGAGGCGCGGCTGGCCGACGCGCTGGGCATCGGCGCGTGGGCGCTGGTGATCGGCGGCTCGATGGGCGGGATGCGCGCCCTGGAGTGGGCGGTCACGCATCCGCACCGGACCAGGGCGCTGCTGCTGCTCGCCACCACGGCGGCGGCCGGTGCCGAGCAGATCGCGTGGGCCACCGTGCAGGTGGGCGCGATCAGGGCCGACCCGGGCTGGCGCGGCGGCGACTACCACGACGCGGCCCCGGGCCGAGGACCGCACGCCGGGCTCGGGCTGGCGCGGCGGCTCGCGCAGGTGACGTACCGCAGCGAGCCTGAGCTCCAGGCCAGGTTCGGCAGACACCCGCAGGACGGCGAGGACCCGGCGCGCGGGGGCCGTTACCGGGTGGCGTCCTATCTCGACCACCACGCGGCCAAGCTGGTGCGGCGGTTCGACGCGGGCAGCTATGTGGTGCTCACGGAGGCGATGAACGCGCACGACGTGGGGCGCGGGCGCGGCGGGCTCGCCGCGGCGCTGCGCCGGGTGACGGCGCGGACGCTGGTGGCGGGCGTGGACTCGGACCGGCTGTATCCGTTCGCGCAGCAGCGGGAGCTGGCCGACGGGATCCCGGGCGCGGACGCCGCGAGGATCATCGCGTCGCCGTACGGGCACGACGGATTCCTTCTTGAGACGGCCCAGGTGGGGGCGTTGATCCGGGAGTTGACGGCGGCCGATGCCTGAGCGCGGCGGGGCGGTACGGTGGCGCGCATGCGCTGGCGGGGACCGATGTATCGCAGGGTGGACGGGGAGCGGATCGACGGGGTGTGGTGCCACGTGTGGCGGCGGCTGCCGGTCACGGGTGACCACGTGGTGGACGACCTGGGTGTGTGGGCGGACGGCGCGATCCGGTGCGAGGAGGAGCTGAGCCTGGCCGGTCTGCGGCGCGCGCTCGACGAGGGGCGCATCGCGCTGACCGCGCCGGGCGCCGCCGCGCCGCCACCGCCCGAGGGGCCGCGGTGGGATTCGAGGGCGGGCGAGCCGCTGACCGTGGACGGGTTCCTGCTCGATGTGGCCGACCGGATCGAGGAGTTGAACGGCCGCCCCACCGCCGCCGACCGGCTGTGGGACGCGCTCGCCCGCTGGGTCGCCGAGCCGGGCGACGAGGCGAGGGAGGCGCTGGCGGCGGCGTACTCCGCCGTTCCGCCGCACCGCCGCGTCTACGTGCTCGGCGACATGGACCACCAGGACCGGCCCCTGCGGGTCCTGCTCGCCAGGCCGGGCGAGGCGGTGGACGGGGACGGGCCCGAGGCGACGGAGGAGCTGCGCGCGTGGGCGCGGACGTATGCGGAGCGCGCGGTGCGGGCCGTGGACGACGCGGCGCGGCGGCGGGCGGAGGGCCATCCCGACGACCCCCCGGGCCCGGTGTCGGCCACCGTGGTCTCGCACGAGTCGGCGCACCCGCGGGGCTGGCCGACCGGGCCAGGGCTGTTCGTGCTGCGCAACGACCACCCCACGCCCGTGCCGCACGCCGGGGTGACCTACGCGTCGGTGACGCACGCCTACTGGGCCCTGTCGGCGGCCGACCCCGAGGACCGGCGGCGCATCGCGGCGGCCGGGAGCGCGCGGGAGGCGCGCGAGCTGGGCGCGGGCGCCGCGCGGCGGGCGGACTGGGCCGACGTGCGCCTGGCGGTGATGGCGGCGCTGCTGCGCGCCAAGTTCGGTGAACGCCCCGAGCTGGCCGAGGCGTTGCTGGCCACCGGGGACGGGCGGATCAGCTGGACGGGCTTCTCGGATTCCCCGTACTGGCGGGACGTCCCCGACGCGTCGGGCCGGAACTGGATGGGCCGCCTGCTCGAGCTGACGCGCTCCGAGCTGAGGGCCGGGCGCGCCGCGCCCTGAGGGCCGTCCCGGGCCGAGGCGTCAGCCGCGCGGGGGGCGGCCCGTGCGGAGCATGGCGAGGACGGCCTGCTCGACCGGGCCCTGGGTGGCGGGGGTGCCGATCACGGCGTGGGAGCCGAGGCGGTGGAGGACCGGCTCCATGGTGACGCCGTCCTCGTACAGCTCGATGACGCGGGGGTTGATGTAGGAGGCGCGGCACACGGCCGGGGTGTTGCCGAGGTAGTCGGCGACCTCCCGCACGGCGCGCGTGATGGCGCGGCGGCGGGCCGTCTCGCTGCGGGCGGCGTGGCCCGAGACGGCGAGCCCGACGGCCGCGAGCACCGTGCCGTGCCACGTGCGGAAGTCCTTGGCGGTGACGTCCACGCCGCCGAGCTCCCGCAGATAGGCGTTGAGCTCGTCGCCCGTGACGTCGTGCCAGGCGCGGTCGCGCCAGTACGCCAGCAGCCGCTCGCCGCCGCCGCGGCGGCGCTTGAGCGCGGTGACCGCCCGGCACACCTCGGGGTCGTTCACCGCCTGGTCCTGCTGCCGCCCGTGCTTGCCCGGGTAGGTGAACGTGACGCGGCTCGGGCCGCAGCGGACATGGGCGCGCAGCAGGGTGGTCAGCCCATAGGTCTGGTGCCGGTCGGTGTAACGCTCGCTGCCGATGCGGAAGAAGCCCATGTCGAGCAGGCGCGTGGCGCTGCCGAGCACGCGCTCGGCGGTCAGGCCGCGCTGGCCCAGATGGCCGCCCGCCGCCTCGCGGATGCGGGGCAGCGCCTCGGCGACGTCGAGGACGTGGGCGTGCTTGGCCCGCTCCTGCTCGGCGCGGAACTGTTCGTGGTAGAGGTACTGGCGGCGGCCCGCGGCGTCGGTGCCGACGGCCTGGAGGTGGCCGTTGGGGTGGGCGCAGATCCACACGTCGCGCCAGGCGGGCGGGATGACGAGGGACGTGATGCGGGCGAGCGCCGCCGCGTCCCGCAGCGTGCGCCCCGCGGTGTCCAGATAGCGGAAGCCGCGGCCGTGGTGCCTGCGCAGGAAGCCGGGGTCGGTGGGGCGGGTGTGCCGCAGCCTGGTCGGCCGGGCGCGGGGCGCCGAGGTGTCAGCGGGCTCATGCATGGGGAAGCCGCTCCCAGCGCGTGATCGAGAGGGGGAACGCCACGGGAACGCCGCCGCGGCGGCCTGCCCACCGTAATCGGCGAGGCCACGGGGCGCGTACCTGACACGCGGGCGCGGGGCTGCCGCCGCTTTCGCTGGTCAGGGGGCATGCCGCCCGGGTGGCCAGCGGGGTCTTCGGCAACCCGCACTCGGCGAACCCCGCCTCGCTGGCCTCGACGGACGACCTGCCCGAGCTGGGGAGTTTCGACGACATGTGCTTCCCCGGGGCACGGTGGAGGCCCGCCGAGGACGGGGTGCCGAGCAATTCCCTTGCGGGAGGCGGAGCGTTGGGGTGGGCTTGGCTGCCTGGACGAGAGGAGCGGGATGGCGGTCGTGGTGGTGGGCGCGGGGATCGTGGGGGCCTCGGTGGCGTACCACCTGGCGCGCCGCGGGGTGGCGGTGACGCTGGTCGAGCGGGACGCGCGCCCCGCGGCGGGGGTGACGGGCCTGTCCTTCGCGTGGATCGGGAACGCCGGTGGCGAGTGGCCAGGCGGCGCCGAGGATCTGCGGGGTCCGGTGCTCGACGACCACCGGCGCCTCGAGGCGGAGCTGCCGGGCGTCGCGGTGCGCTGGACCGGCTCGTTGAGGTGGGGCGACGGCCATCTGGGCGGGAACGTCGTGGGGCGCAAGGAGATCAGGGCGCTCGAGCCTCGGCTGCGCACCCCTCCCGAGTGGGCGGCGCACATCCCGTCCGACGGCGGCGTTGACGCCCCCGCGCTCACCGAGGCGCTGGTGCGCGGGGCGCGCGCGCTCGGCGCGCGGGTGCTGCTCGGCACGCCGGTGACCGCGTTGAGCGTCGAACGGGGCCGGGTCACGGGCGTGGTCACCCCGGCCGGGTGCCACACCGCCACCACGGTGGTGCTCGCGGCGGGCACGGGATCCGCCGCGTTGGGCGCGCCACTCGGGGTGGCCCTGCCGGTCGCTGCGTCCCCCGCGTTCCTGCTGCGGCTCGCGGCGCCGCCCGGGCTGGTCAACGGCGTCGTCGCCACCCCCGAGTTCGAGGTGCGCGAGGTGGCCGATGGGTGCCTGCTGATGACGCTGCCGCCGGAGGGTGAACGGGCCGGGGAACGGCTCGCGCGGCACGGCGTCCGCCTGCTGCGCGAGGCGTTCCTCGGCGCCGAGCCCTGCCATGTCGTGGGGTATGGCGTCGGCGCGCGGCCCTTGCCCGAGCGCGGCCCGCTGCTCGGCCCCCTCACCCCCGACGGTTCCCTCTACGCGGCCGTGCTGCACCCGGGGGTCACCCTGGCGCCCACGGTCGGGCGGCTGGTGGCGCATGAGCTGGCCACGGGCGAGCCCGTCGCGGAGCTACGGCGGTGCAGGCCACGGGTCGCCGGGCTCGGCTGACTCGGCTCACGGCCGGGCCGGTGCCCGAAGGTGGAGCTTTCGTGGGCGGGCGGCTACTGGCTGGACGTCCTCCCGTTCGCCGCCTGCCGAGTGTCTGGTGTGGTGGGGGTGCGGGTCAGTGATGGCACCTACGGGAAGGGGGCGTCGGGTGACCGGCCGTCCCTGTCACCGGTCGATTTCGTTGTGGGCCGGGACCGTTCGCCAAACGGGCGCAGGCGGATACCGGTTTGCGGATGGCCGACTTCCGCGTGGTCGGCCGGGGTGGCGCGCACCCTTCGGGCCTGCCCCGGCCGCCGCTCTCGTCGTTCACCGCGCGCACGTTGAGCTCAGGTAGCGGGCCGGTTCTTTATCCGCCGCTTACCCGGGGTCGGGGTCTCTTCCGAAACGGGGCACGTTCTGTTCAACACAAAGTGTGCGCCGTTTCACAAGAGCATCCGCCCCGGCATAAGCCGCGGATAAGCACCGGCGCGCTCCATCAGCTCGTCGGACATCAGGAATGAAAACGCTTCGGGCGGCCAGGGCAGGCCCGAAGGGTGCGCGCCACCGCAACCGACCACCGGCCAGGCGGCCGCCAACTACCGTAAGCGGCCGCGCCCGTTCGGCGAACGGTCGCAACCGACGGCGAGACCTACCGTTTACCGGGACGGCCGGTCACCCGACGCCCCCTCCCCCGTAGGTGCCAGCCCTGACCCGCACCCACCACGAAAGCAGAGGTCGGCCGACGGCGAGCGGGAGGACGTCCAGCCAGTAGCCGCCCCACGGCAAAACCCGCGCGGGAAGCGCAAAGCTAGGCAGGCACCTCGTAGACGGCGGTGACCGAGAGCAGCGCCACCCCGTCGTTCGCGCAGGCCGTCAGCCCGTCGAACGGCAGGAACAGCGCCTCGGTCTCGTCCGGGGGGAAGACGCGCAGGCCACCGGAGGGTTCGGGCTCGCAGTCCTCGGCGGGGTAGTTCTCCGCGGTGCCCACCCTGAGGTCGGCCAGCGCGACCTCGCCGGGCGCGAGCTCGACCGGGACGCCCTGCCCGCGCTCGTCGCCGCGCCGCGCCGGTGCCCCGACCTGCTCGCCGACGTTCTCCCCACCGTTCTCCCCGGTCAGGGAGACTCCCGGGTAGCCGACCAGCGCGCATGTCACCTCGCCCACGTTGGTGAACTCGAGCGGGATGGTGAGCGAACCGGCCGCGCCGTCGGACTGCCCCGCGGTCAGGACGAGCGCCGCGCCGACGCACGTGGGGACGGCCTGGGGCGAGCCCTCGGCCGAGGCGCCGTCCTCGGTGGCCTGGGGCCCCTCCTCCCCCTCGTCGTCGGGCACCGGCTCGGTCGACTCGGTCGGCGCGCTGGGCTCGGCGGGGGCGGACTCATCCGGCTCGGCGGGGGCGGTCGTTCCAGCGGGGTCGGGGGCGCGCTCGGGCCCGGGCCCTCCGTCGGCCACGGAAGGGCCCCGCGCCTCGTCTCCCCCGCCGGTCAGGCCGAGCAGCGCGGCCGAGCCCGCGAGGCACACCACCGCGGCGGCGCCCGCGGCGACCACCCCGCGGCGGCGCCTCGCGGCGGCGCGGCGGCGGGCCTCGGCGAACGCGCCGGGCGGCGGCGCCAGCGGGGACACCGGCGCCCCGAAGACCTCGGTGAGCTCGGACGGCTCGGGGCCGCCCTCATGGCGTGGTGATGTCATGCAACCCCCTCAGGGCGCTCCGCAGTCGTTGTCGGGCTTGGTGAAGGTCGCTCTTGACGGTGCCGGGCCTGCGGCGGAGGACCGAGGCGATCTCGTCCACCGGCAGCCCGGCGTAGTAGTACAGCAGAACCGGCACGCGCAGCCGCTTGGGCAGCGACTCCACCAGGGAGCGCACATCCACGCCCTGGTCGGCGGCCGGGGCGTGCTCGCGGCTCTCGGCGCTGAGGTGCCGGGTGGTGCGGCGTTCGCGCTCGCGGGTGCGCCAGTGGTCCTTGACCAGGTTGGCGGCCACGCTGAACAGGTACGACTCGGGGCTGCGCACGGTGCCCCAGCGGGACCAGAGCCGGGTGAACGCCTCGGACGCGATGTCGTGCGCCACCGCGTCGCCGTCCACGAGGCCGCGGCACCAGCCCGCGAGCCGGGGATAGAAGTCCTCGAAGAGCCGCTCCGCCTCGCGCTCCCCGCTCACATCTCCGCCCTCATGACCCAACCCCCGCTATCCCGTCACCACCGTCTCCCATCCCGCCATGGGACTCTCCCCCACCGCCAGACCCTGGAGATTGGCGACGACCCGGGGATCCTGGACCTCGAGCCAGTCGCAGAGCTGACGGAACGAGACGAAGCGCACGTCAGGGCGGCTCGCCATCTCGCGCAGCGCGTCTTCCACCGCGTCCATGTAGATGCCGCCGTTCCACTGCTCGAAGTGGTTGCCGATGAACAGTGGCGCGCGATTGGAATCGTATGCCCGCTCGAACCCGGCGACGAACGCGCCCCTGGCCTCCTCGCGCCAGGTGGCGTGCAGGGCGGGGTCGCCTTCGGTGGCGCCGCCCGACTGGTTGGCGAGCATGCTGTAGTCCATCGACAGCACCTCGAAGTCGTGCCCGGGGAACGGAACGGTCTGGAGCGGCAGGTCCCACAGGCCCTCGGCCGTGCGCACCGGCCAGGTCTGGAGGCCACCGGGCGAGCTGGCGTCGTAACGCCACCCCAGCTCGGCGGCGGCGGGCAGGAGCGCGGACCGGCCGAGCAGGCAGGGCGTGCGGCCGCCGACCAGCTCCCTCCGGTAGTCGAACGGCAGCGGGTCGAGGTCGTCGAAGCCGGTGAGGGTGCGCCACTCGGTGACGAACGCGACGGCCTGGTCGATCTCGTCGCGCCAGTCCTCGGCGGTCCAGTGCTCGACCGAGCCCGCGCCCCCGCAGAAGTGGCCGTTGAAGTGGGTGCCGATCTCGTGCCCGTCGAGCCACGCGGTGCGCAGCCTGACGATCGTCGCGCGGATGTGCTCGTCGGTGAGGTAGCCGATGTCGGAGGCGCCGACGGGGTTGTTCGGGGGCGCGTAACGCTGGGCCTGCGCCTCGGGCAGCAGATAGAGCCCGGAGAGGAAGAACGTCATGGCCGCGTCGAGGTCGCGGGCCAGGTCGAGGAAGCGGTCGAACTGGCCGTCCCCGAGCGCCGCCGCGCCGTCCCACGAGACCACCACGAACTGCGGCGGCCGTTCGCCCCTGGCCAGCCGCTCGGGCTCGGGCTGGTGCGGCTGTGGTCCCGTGTCGGCGGTCGAACCGTCGCCTATCGGCCTGGGGTTGTCCACGCTCGGCCCCGGGTCAGGTCCTGGGCTCGGCTCGGGGTGGTCGCCGTCCGGCCGGTCCGCGGCGTTGGCCGAGCTCTCCGTGCCTCGCAGGTAGCGGGTCAGCGCGTAGCCGCCGCCCGCGCCGACGACGCCGAGGGCGCCAAGGCGCAGGACGGTTCTGCGGCCGGTCGCCCGGTGCCGCCGTTCTTCGTCGTGGTGCCGAGGGGAACCCATGAGGCGGCTCGCTTTCTGTCGTACGGCGCGCGGTGGAGACCGCGACACCGCATCGACCCGGCGGCCGCCCCATCGGTTGTCACAGCTGTGCAACAGCCCTGACGGGGCGCGCCTCACTCCCCCTCGAGTGGCTGCTCGGTCCAGATCGTCTTGCCGCTCGGGGTGTAGCGGCTGCCCCAGCGGTGGGCCAGCTGTGCGACCAGGAAGAGGCCGCGGCCGCCCTCGTCCGTCGAGCGGGGGCTGCGCAGGTGCGGCTGGGTCTCGCTGGGGTCGGAGACCTCGACGATCAGCGTCTCGTCGCGGATGAGCCGCAGGCCGACCGGGCCCCCGGCCCAGCGGATCGCGTTGGTCACCAGCTCGCTGACGATCAGCTCCGTGGGGAACGCGTTGGCCGCGAGCCCCCACTCCGTCAGCCGCCGCGTGACCGCCACGCGCGCCTCGCCGACCACCGCGGGGTCCGCGGGGTACTCCCACGACGCCACCATGCCGTCGGGCAGCGCCTGGACGCGCGCGACCAGGAGGGCGACGTCGTTCGCCGGGGAACGGGCGGGTTGCAGCGCGTCGAGCATCGCCTGCCCGATCTCGGCGGGGGAGCTCTTGGCGCCGCAGTGCGCCGCCAGGACGTCCCGCAGCCGTTCGAGGCGCTGCTCCGAGGTCTCCGCGGGGGCGCCCTGGCGGGGCTCGCCCGTGGGCTCGGCCACCAGCTCGTCGCTGAACATCACCAGCGTGCTCCCCGGCGCGAGGCGGAGCCGCGCCAGCTCGAACGGGGCCGCGCCGACGCCCAGTACAGGGCCGGGCTTCAGCGGCGCGGGCTCGGGCCGTTCGCCGGGGACCACGATCATCGGCGGCTGCCGCCCGGCCGCCGCCATCTCGCACTCTCCGGTGACCGGGTCGTAGACGCAGTACAGGCATGTGGCGCCGACCGCGCCCGCGTTGCCCTCGACGGGCGGCTCCGCGTCGGCGAGCCTGATGGCCAGGTCGTCCAGGCGCGTCAGCAGCTCGTCGGGCGCCAGGTCGAGATCGGCGAGCGTCTGCACCGCGGTGCGCAGCCGCCCCATCGTGGCCGTCGCCGCGAGGCCGTGCCCGGCCACGTCGCCCACCACGAACGCCACGCGCGCCGACGACAGCGGGATGACGTCGTACCAGGTGCCGCCAAGACCTGCCGCCGTGCCCGCGGGCAGGTAACTCCCCGACGTCTGCGCCGCCTTGAGGTCGAACACCGGCTGCGGCAGCAGGTTGCGCTGAAGCGTCTCCACCGTCCTGCGCTCCCGCAGGTACCGGCGCGCGTTGTCCAGGCCGAGCGAGGCGCGCGACCCCACCTCCTCGGCCGTGTCCGCGTCCTCGCGCTCGAACGGGCCCGAGCGCGAGTAGCGCCACAGCGCCACCACGCCGAGCGCCAGGCCCCTGGCCCGCAGCGACACCACCATGAGCGACCCGGGCTCGGGCGGCACCAGCGAACGCCCCTCCACCGCGATCGCCGACGCGCCCCCCGTGGTCCGCACCCACAGGTCCTCGCGCCGGGGCTCCAGCGTCGCGGGCCTCTCGTAGCGGCCGATGCCCCGCGCGTGCTCGACGCGGAACGACGCCCCCACCGGGATCACCTCGTCGGGCCACCGCCCGCGCGCCGACACCCCCGCCACCCGCCGCATCGGCACGCCGAACGTCACCTGCCCGGGCTCGTCCCCCTCGAGGACCGCCTCGGCCAGGTCCACCGCCACCAGGTCGGCGAAGTCGGGGACGAGGACCCGCGCCAACTCGTCGGCGTCCCTGGCCACATCGAGCGAGACGCCGATGCGCTGCGCCGCCGAGTGCAGCAGCGCGACCCGGCGGCGCGACCGGTGTTGCTCGGTCACATCGGCGAACACGCTGACCACGCCGATCAGTTGGCCCCGACCGCCGTCCAGGGGCAGCGACGAGAGCGACAGCACCCTCTCGCGGTCGGGCGTCCGCTTCAGGCGCGCCGACTGCTCGTAGTTCACCTGGGGCTCCCCGCTCGCGGCCACGTCGCGCAGGCGTTCCACGATCGCGTGCGCGTCCTCGGGGACGAGCAGCTCGTCGAGCGGCTGCGGCAGCGGGCGGTCGACCGTGGGCTCGCCCTGCGGGAGGAACGCGCCGGGCGGCATGTTCAGCCGCGTGACGCGCAGCTCCGCGTCATGGATGACCATGCCGATGTTCGCCTGCGCGAACAGCGACCGCACCACCGCGTCGTCCTCGTCCTCCCGGCGCGCGGCCGACTCCGCCGCCATCATCACCACGTGCCGCGCCCCTTCCCCGTCCGGCACCGCGAGCACGTCGAGCCGCACCCGCGTCGTCCGCCCGTCGGGGCGGGTCAGCTCCGCGGTGAGCGAGTCGGAGCGCCCGGCGAGCGTCTGCCAGGGGGCGGGCGCGTGCACCACCTCGTCAAGGGGGCGGCCGTGCAGCCGGGACGGCGGACGCCCCGTCAGGCCCTCGGTGCCGGGCGTGGTCGCCAGCACCTCGCCGTCCACGCCGAGCACGAGCACGACAAGGCCGCTGCCGGGCACGGGCGGGGACGGGTACGGCGGAGTGTTCACGTCCTCACTGTCGCGGACCCGCGGGGGGTCGGCGACGCCGCCCGGCGCATTCGGGTGACCGCTGGAACGGCCGGACCCGGCCCCGGACCCCGCCCCGGTGGGCCGGGGGGCTCAGCGGGCCGGGTCGAGGGCCACCTTGAGCCAGCCGGGGCTGCGGTGGTCGAACTCCTGGTAGGCGCCCAGCACATCGCGCAGCGGCTCGTGCCGGGTGAGCACCTTCTCCGGGTCGACCGCGCCGGTCTTCACCAGGTCGAGCAGCCTGGGGATGTAGCGCGGGTGGTCGCCGTTGCCCATCTTGACGGTGAGGTTGCGGTTCATGGCGCGGCCGATCGGGAAGAAGCGGTCGCTCGGCGGGTAGACGCCGACGATGCCGAGCGTCCCCGCCTTGGCCAGGCTCTCGACGGCCCACCAGTGCGCCTGGGTCGGCGCGTCACCGGGGAGCCAGTGGCCCTCGGTGGGGCGCGCCCTCGGCGCGATCTCGGCCAGCTCCTCGCGGTGGCGCTCGTCGTCACGGCGGGCGCGGTCCGCGGCGGGCCCCTCCTTGGGGCTCTCGGCGTCCACGCCGACCGCGTCGATGGCCCGGTCGGGGCCGATGCCCCGCGTCATCTCGAGGATCTGCGCGACGGGGTCCACCGCGTTGAAGTCGATGACCTCGGCGCCGAGCGTCCTGGCCCGCTCCAGGCGGTCGGGGTGGCCGTCGACGGCGATGACGCGCCCGGCGCCGCGCTGGAAGGAGGAGAGGATCGCGAACTGCCCGACGGGCCCGCACCCCCACACCGCGACGACGTCGCCGTCGGAGACCTCGGCGATGACCGCGCCGAACCAGCCGGTGGGGTAGACGTCGGCGAGCGGCAGCGCCTGGGCGTCGGTGATCTCGTCGGGGAGGTGGACGAGGTTGGTGTGGGCGTAGGGCACGCGGGTGTACTCGGCCTGCACGCCGTCGAACGGGCCCGTCTCGGCCGGGGCGCCGTAGAACGCGGTGGTGGCGCGTGAGCCGTTGGGGTTGATCGCGTCACACTGCGCGAAGTACCCGGCGCGGCAGTAGGCGCAGGAGCCGCAGCCAAGGACGGCGGAGAGGAGGACGCGGTCGCCCGGGCGGAAGTTGCGGACGGCGCTGCCGACTTCCTCGACGACGCCGACGCCCTCGTGCCCCATGACCGTGCCCGGCTTCATCCCCGGCACGGTGCCGCGGACGAAGTGCAGATCGGTGCCGCAGATGGCCGACGCGGTGATGCGCACGACGGCGTCCGTGGGGTGCTCGATCGTCGGGTCGGGGACCGAGTCGAGCCTGATGTCGCCGATGCCGTGGTAGACGACCGCTTTCATGAGCCCTCTCTCCGCATGTCGGGGAACCCCCGCAGCACGGTAATGGCCGCCCCCCGCCCACGCCGCGTGGCGCGCCATGACCATACGGTGATCATCCCCGGTTCGCGGGGCGGGGCGCGTTCACTCGCACAGGGCGTGGTCGATCAGGGCGCGGGTGGCGGTGTCCTGCTCCGTCTGGCGCTCGTCGAGGCTCATGGTGAAGACCGCGGCGGACGCGGCGGCGGAGCCGTCGTCGGTGACGGCGCCCTCGGAGATGGTGCCGAACGACGTGCCGCCGTGGAACCACAGCCCCTCGTCGTCGCCGCACCGGGGCGCCCACGCGATGCCGAGGCCGTAGCCCGTGCCGGGGCCGCCGAACTCCTCTGCGGGCACGGTGCGTTTCATCTCGGCCAGCTGCTCGGGCTCGAGCAGGGTGCCGTCCATGAGCGCCCTGAGGAACGTGTTCATGTCGGCGGTGGTGCTGATGATGCCGCCGTCGGGGCCGCCGCCCACGGCCAGCGTGGTCTCGGTCAGCTCATCGACGCCGGGGAAGCGGGTGTAGCCGGAGGCGGTGGGGTGCGGCACATAGGCGGACGTGCCGGGGGTGAGGGTGTGGTCGAGCCCGAGCGGCTCGATGACGCGCTCGTGGACCTCGCGCTCCCAGGAGTTGCCCGTGGCCGCCTCGATGATCAGGCCCGCGAGAAGGTAGTTGGTGTTGGAGTAGCCCCAACGGGTCTCCCCCGCCGGGTCGTCGGCGTCCGGCCGCCAGTACGGGGGCTCGGTCAGCGCGACGGCCACCAACTCCTCGTCGGTCCACTCGGCGAACCGGCTCTCCAGGTAGGACTCGGGGGTGAGTTCGGCGGGGTCGGCGAAGAGGACGTCGGTGTAGTCGGCCAGGCCGCTGGTCTGCCGGAGCAGGTTGTCGAGGGTGACGCGCGTGCCGTCGTTGCCGTTGCCCCGCAGCAGCCCTGGCAGCCAGCGCTCCACGGTGTCGTCGAGGTCGAGCGTTCCCTCGGCGACGAGTTGGAGGGCGACGACGGCGGTGAACGTCTTGGTGTCGCTGCCCACGCGGTAGTACGCGTCGTGCGGCACGGGCGCGTCGTCGTCCAGGTCGGCGACCCCGGCGCGCGCCCTGGCGTTGCGGCCCTCCTCGTCCTCGGCGGCGGCGATGACGCCGGTCGCGCCCGTGGCGTGGACGGCCTCGGCGTCCCGCTTCAGCTCGGAGCCGCTGACCGTGCCCGTCCCCCCGGACGCCGTCTCGGTCACCAGGGCGGTGAGGACGAGCGCCCCCGCGGCAAGTCCCGCCCTGGTCCAGGTCGTTCCCCGTATCCCCATGTCCCCTCGCTCCTCCGCATCGGTTGGCTGTGACGCTACGGAGTCGGGGGGATCGTATGCCATCGGGTATTCGGGCCTCTCGGGGGTGGGGGCAACCCCACCCCCTCACGCGGTCAGCGCGCGCTCCTCGGCACCCGGCGCCGCGGGCTCGTCGGCGCACGCGGCGGCCAGCTCGTCGAGCGAGACGCCGAGCGCCGCGGCCAGGGCCGCCACCGTGAAGAACGCGGGCGTCGGGGCCCGCCCCGTCTCGATCTTCCGCAGCGTCTCCGCCGACACCCCGGCCGCCGCTGCGACCTCCACCATGCTGCGCTCGCCCCTGGCGCGGCGCAGCAGGGCGCCGAAGCGCTCGCCGCGTTGCCGCTCCCACGGGGTCAGAGGAGTCCTCACCATGAACGTGATACTAAGACCGGTCAGCGCCGTGGGGCGCCGGTCCCCTGTCCCGGTGAGGCGATCCGCGCCAACTCGTCGCCGGTGAGCCGCAGCGCGCCCGCGGCGACGTTCTCCGCCAGGTGGCCGGGGTCGCCGGTGCCGGGGATGGCCAGCACGTGCGGGCCCTGGTGCAGGGTCCACGCCAGCCGCACCTGGGCGGGGCTCACGCCCCGCGCGGCCGCGACGGCGGCCACGCCCGCGTGCTCGTCCGCGTCGGCCCCGGCCTCGCGGCCCGCGCCCTCGATCGCGAAGAACGGCACGAACGCGACGCCCTGCTCGCCGCAGGCGCGCGGCACCGCGTGCTGCTCGGCGGGCGCGTCGACGCCGTAGGCGTTCTGCACGCACACGACCGGGGCGATCGCTCGGGCCTCGGCGAGCTGCCCCACGCCGACGTTGGAGAGGCCGAGGTGGCGGATCAGGCCCGCGTCGCGCAGCTCGGCCAGCGCGCCGAAGTGGTCGGAGATCGGCCCCTCGCCGACGCTCGGCGGGAGGCGGAGATTGACGAGGTCGAGGTGGTCGCGGCCCAACTGCCGGAGATTCTCCTCCACTTGCCCGCGCAGCTGGTCGGGTGACGCCCACCACCACTGTCCCGAGGGGTCCCTCGCGGGCCAGACCTTGGTGGCGATGACCAGCCCGTCGGGGTAGGGCGCGAGGGCGGTGTTGATCAGCTCGTTGGCGGAGCGGAGCGGCGAGAAGTAGAACGCGGCGGTGTCGATGTGGTTCACGCCGAGCTCGACCGCGCGGCGGAGCACGGCGATCGCCCGCTCCCGGTCGCTCGGCCCGCCGTCGGCGCGCGAGGTCAGGCGCATCGCGCCGAACCCCATGCGGCGGACGGTGAGGTCGCCCAGGGTCCACGTTCCGGCGGCGTCCGCCGTGACGGTCTCGGAGGTCATGCGGGGATTCTGACACCGGCTCAGGGGCGGAAGAAGGCGGCGGGCCGGTTCCTCATCAGCCGCTTGTCCGGGGTCGGCGCCCTCGGAAACCTCTCCGCCAGCGGCTTCACCTCGCGCGCGACAAACCCCTGCGACATCGGTGGTGATCCCGCGACAATGGCCGACATGGCAGAGGTCGAGGTCGTCGTCGCCCATGAGGAGCGCGCGACGCTGCGCGTCGGCGAGGTGTTCCTGAAGGTCGACGCCGATCAGGCGCGCATCGACGTCGAGGTCGAGGCGATGGCCTTGGCGCCGATCCCGACTCCTGAGGTCCTGTGGCGCAAGCCGCCCGTGCTCGCGCTTGCCGCCCTCCCTGGGGCGGCGCTCGGCCGCCTCGCCGAGCCGTCGCCCGCGTCGTCGGCGGCGTGGGCCGCGGCGGGTGCCGCCGTGCGGACGCTGCATGACGCGCCGTTGCCGCCATGGCCCGGTCGAAGCCTCGAGAAGTTCGCGTCGCACCTCGACGGCGAGTGCGAGTGGCTCGTCGCGAACGGCGTCATCCCCGTCGACGTGGTCACGCGCAACCGCCGGGTCGCCGAGGCCGCGCTCCGGCCATGGACGCCGGTGTTCACGCACGGCGACCTTCAGATCACCCATGTGTTCGTCGAGGGTGACGAGATCACCGGCGTGATCGACTGGTCCGAAGCGGGCCAGGGCGACGCCCTGTTCGACCTCGCCATCCTGACGCTCGGGCACCCGGAGCGCCTTGACGACGTCGTCGCCGGCTACGGCGCCGACGTCGACCTCGATGTGATCCGCGCGTGGTGGTCGTTGCGAAGCCTGAGCGCGGTCCGCTGGCTGGCCGAGCACGGCTTCGACCCGGCGCCCGAGATCGCCGTGCTGAGATCCATGATGTGAGGCGGCAGAAGCCCGCTGGCTTCCCCACCGGGCTGGATGACCGGGGAACGCCGCGCCGGGAGGAGCGAACGCGCCGCATGACGGGGCGGCAGCGCGCACGGTTCGCCGAGCCGCCCGCGGGGCACCGCTCCAGGGCCGCGGCGCTAGTACCGCGGCGCGGCGGGCAGGTCGAACCGCCAGCCCCGCGCCTTGAGTTCGGGAATCACCCGGTCCACGGCGGTCACGGTCGCGCTCCGGTCGCCGCCTCCGTCGTGCATCAGCACGACGGCCCCCGGGGTCACGCCGCTCCGCAACCGCCGCGCCAACTGATCGGCGGTGGCGGGCTCCCAGTCGTTGATGGCCAGGCGCCAGCCGAGCGGCTGCATCCCGAGGCTGGCGGCCACCTGGGGTGTCTGCCCCCAACTGCCGTTCGGCGCACGGAAGTACGGGATCTGGGCGCCCGGCACGGCCTGCCGGATGGCGGCGCTGGTCTGTTCGAGGTCCGCGCGGATCCGGTCGGGCGTCCAGGAGCCCATGTCGCCGTGGTACATCGAGTGGTTGCACAGGGTGTGCCCGTCCGCGACGATCTGCCGGACCAGCCCGGGGTTCTGCCTGACGTGATCGCCCCACAGGCAGAACACGGCGGTGACGTCGTGCCGCCGCAGCACCTCCAGGAGGCGCGGGGTGTCGGCGGGGTTCGGTCCGTCGTCGAACGTGAACGCGACCGACTGCCCGCCGCCGCGCGTCGAGTCGACGATGGTGGCGTCAGCCGCCCTGCTGGCCCGCGCGGTCGCCGCCGTGACGGTCAGCACGGCGGCGAGGCACAGCCCGAGCCCGATCAACGACGCCAGCCCGCGTCGGCGCCCCCCTCGGCGACCACCGGTCCTCCACATGCCGATCACCCATCCCTTCTCCGTCTCTCCGACCTCGACCGTCGCACGCGCCGCGAGGGCCGGTCATCAGACAGGCGAGGGGCAAAACGGCCCCCACGATCCGCCACTCGCGCGCCACGACCGACACGACGACGACGTTCAGTCCCTGGCGGCCGTGCAGCGCGGTGAGTGAACCGCCGCCGTGCGCGGGCCGGGCAGCGCCACGCCACGGCGCGCCGCGCAACCCTCCCGGCTCAGGGGGCGGACATACCTATCCGCAGGCGATTCCCGTCGGGGTCCCGCACCTCGAACTCCCGCCCCCACGGCACCTCTTCGACCCGCGGGATCGGAATGACCTCGTCGTCCATGACCCCATCGTGCCGCCCGCCACTGACAACGGCCTCGGGCAACCGCTCGGGCAAGGGGCTCAGGCGTCGAGCACCCCGAGGTCGACGGAGGCGAGGCGTTCGGGCGCCGCGACCACGTCGATGCCGGTGATCCGGTCGTCGACGACCGTGAAGCGCAGCGCCGCGACCAGGCGTCCGAGCGGCGCGATCACCAGGCCGACCGCCCCGTCGACCAGCGCGGGCCACGCGCCCGAGACGCGGTAGCGGGGCGAGGACGCGCCCCTGGCCACGTTTGTGGCGCCCTCGACCAGCACCGGCGTGCCCGTCGCGCTCGCCTCCTTGTCCGCCCTGAGCACCACGTCCGGGTCGAGCACCGCGAGCAGCGCCTCGAAGTCCCCGCCGCGCGACGCCGCGAGGAACGCCTCGACGACGCGCCGCTGCCGCGCCACATCGACCTCGGGCACCGGCGCGGCGCCCCGCACCCGGCGGCGCGCGCGGCTCGCGAGCTGCCGCGTGGCGGCCGGGGTCCGCTCCAGCATCGACGCGATCTCGTCGAACGGCACGGCGAACATGTCGTGCAGCACGAACGCCAGCCGCTCGGCGGGCGACAGCGTGTCAAGCACCACGAGCAGCGCAAGCCCGACCGAGTCGGCGAGCAGCGCCTCCTGCTCGGGGTCGGCCCCCTCGTCCGCGCCGCCGCGCGGCTCGGACCCATGGGTCTCCAGCGGCTCCTCGCCCCGGGTGCGGCGCGTGCGCAGCATGTTCAGGCAGACCCGGGCCACCACGGTGGTCAGCCAGCCCGCGAGGTTCTCGACGCCGCTGGTGTCGGCGCGGCGCAGCCGCAGCCAGGCGTCCTGAACGGCGTCGTCGGCCTCGCTCGCCGAGCCGAGCATGCGGTACGCCACCGCCCGCAGCCGGGGCCGCTGCTCCTCGAACCGCTCGGTCAGCCATGCGTTCTCGTCCACCGTGTCACATTCCCTTCTCGCCCGGGTTCACCGGGATGACCCATGAAACCCCTCCGGTGTGACCCGGGGCGGCTACGGGCCGGACGTCCTCCCGTTCGCCGAACGGGCGCGATGAGCTCACGTAGCGCGCCGGTGAGCCAGTGCGGGACGCATTCTCCGGAGGGTGGGGCCGTCTTCATCCAGCGCTTACCCGAGGAGGGTTGCCCTTCTGAAACGCGGCACGCTCCGTGTTGAACAGAACGTGCCCCCGTAATCGACAGAGATGAGCACCGGCCCGCTGCCCGAGCGGGCCCGCAGGGCGCGCGCCACCCCGGCCCCGCAAAGCCCGCGCAGCGGAGTAGCTTCGGGGGTCATGACCCACGACACCGCCCGGCCCCGGATCGGCCGTCCCACCACCGTTCTCGACTCCCCCGACGCCCGCGCGCTGGCGCGCTTCTACGAGCGGCTGCTGGGGTGGGACGTGATCGCCGACGAGCCGGACTGGGCGCAGTTGGCCGAGCCGGGTGGGCCTGGGCGGCTGTCGTTCCAGACGGAGGGCGCCTACGAGCGGCCCCAGTGGCCGACGCGGCCTGGACGGCCGCAGATGGGGATGCATCTCGACCTGGAGGTCGATGACGTGGAGCGCGCCGCGGCGCACGCGGAGGCGGTGGGCGCCGTGCTCGCGCCGTTCCAGCCGCAGCCGGATGTGCGGGTGTGCCTCGATCCGGCGGGGCATCCGTTCTGCCTGTGGGCGCGCGACTGAGCGAGGCGGCGCAGGACGGATCGCCCCTTGGCGGGATGCGTCCCCCGGGACATTTCCCCCGTCACACCCCTTGACAGACACCGAGGCATCATCGCCGTGCCCGCGGGCGGGCGGCGCTCACGGGCCTCGACGACTTCGAGCCGGCCGATGTGCTGGGCCTGCCGCTGATCGTCGAGGTGTACGACAGCGACGAGCTGGGCCGCGAGGCGGGCCGTCTGCTCCTCGACCGCGTGCGGTCCGCCCCGGGCGCGGGCGCCCAGCCGCGCCGCGCCGCACGGTGATCCCGACCCGCCCGATCCAGCACGGCACCCCCCGCCCCGGCCCTAGCCGAAGATCTTCCTGAGTCCCGCGATGTTCTCCTGCGTGACGTCCCACAGGGCGCGCTGGCGGTCGTGGACGTCCGCCACCGCCGCGTCGTGGTCGGCGAGCAGCATCTCGGCCCGTTCGGCGAGCCGCGTGCCCAGGTGGCGTTCGTGGACCGAGACGCCCCACTCGGGCCGTTCGATGTCCGAAAGGAAGTACGCCAGCTTCGGGTGCGACACCAGGCTCAGGATGGGCGTGCCACAGCCGAACGGGATCATGCCCGCGTGGCCCCGCATGCCGATGACCAGGCGCGTGCGGGCGTAGAGGTCCCGCAGCTCGTCGTTGGTCGCGTCGTACAGCGGCTCGACCGGGAGGGTCAGGCCGTGCTCGCGGCGCAGGTCGTTGACGAACTTCTCGTCGGTCGGCATGTGCGCGGCGTACCTGACCTCGGCGTGCTTGCCCAACGACCGCACCGCCGTGGCCATCTCGGACAGGAAGTGCCCGTAGTCGTGGCCGAAGCGCAGCCCGGCGCGGTCGTACGCGCAGTTGACGAGCACCGTGTCGTCGCGCCGCTCGGGGTCGGTCCAGCCGGGGGCGAGGCGGCGGGTGACGGTGGTCGGGCACGGCTGGTAGAGCACGCGGTCGCGCAGCTCCGGCGGCAGCAGCTCCCTGACGCGCTCGACGGAGCCGCGGTTGCGCAGGCCGAAGAACGCCGACGAGCGGACGAGCGCGCGCAGCGACTCGGCGAACCGCTCGCGGCGGTAGACCTGGCCGTCGAAGATGTTGTAGCCGACCGCGAACACCGCGATGGGCACGGTGATCCGCTGCAACGTGGCGTCGGCGACGTTCCACTGCCACGTGCTGTTGCCGTTGGGCGCGGTGTCGGGCAGGAAGAGGCCGCCGCCGCCGATGACCAGGCCGCGGCGGGCGTTGACGCGTTCGAGGGCGCGCTCGTCGAACAGCCGGTGGACGTGCACCGAGAGCCAGCGGCGCGGGCCCGTGTCGGTGTCGAGGCACATGCGGACGGCCTCGGGGAGCACCTTGTCGCCCGCGTTCTCGTTGCCGTCGGCGAACAGGGCGACGTGCGCGTACTGTTCGGCGGCGGGCGCGGCGGCCGCGTCGGCCTCGTCGCGGCGCAGCGCGGCGGGCAGGGTCCGCTCGTGCCACGCGCGGCACGTGCCGTCGGTCGGGTCGGCGTCAAGGCCCTGGCGCGCGTAGTCGTGGGCGGCGTGCTCGTCGCCGCGCAGCCACGCGAGGCGGGCCAGCTGGCCGAAGTTCCGGGCGGCGATGTCGGGCGCGGCGGTGGCGAGCAGCATGTGCCGCTCGGCCTCCTCGTAACGCGAGAGCGCCATGAGCGAGGCGCCGAGCGTCTGGTGGCAGCGCGGGCGGTCCACGTCGCGGCCCGCGACGGGCGTGAGCACGGCGACGGCCTCGTCGTGACGCCCCTGCTGCCGGTGGACCTCGGCCACCGCGCGGGCCAGGTCGACGCGGGGCTTCCGCTCGAGCAGCGGCCCGGCGCAGTGCAGCAGCAGATCGGGGTGCTTGGCCCCCGGCAGCGCGCAGTAGGCGTCGCGGAACGCGTCGTCGTCGAGCTCGTAGGGGCGCCTGGCCTCGTCGGCGGGGCCGTAGCCAGGGCGTCCCTCCTGCCCGGTGAACCGCAGGATCGCGACGTTTTCGGGCACGGGCGCGTCGTCGAACAGGCGGTGGGCGAGGAAGTCGTGGCGGGCGTCGACGCGTTCGAGCACGCCCTTGAGGGCGCTGTCGAGGGAGCCGTCGTTCGGGGAGCCGCCGTCGAGGCGGCCGAGCAGTCCTTCGTCGAGGGCGGCGGTCTGGATGACAAGCAGCCCGTCGTCGAGCAGGACCCGCCGGTCGTCGGCGGGGTCCTCGGGGAGCAGCTGGGGAACGGCGCCCACGCCGTCGCGCATGCGCAGCAGCTCGCCCAGGTCGCCGAGCACGACCATGCCGGTGTCCAGGGCGATCACCGTGTCGTAGTCGGTGACGCGCAGGACGTCGAGGCGCGCCGCGGCGGGGCGCGGGAACAGGCGCGGGTGGAGACGGCGGGCGGGCTCGAACGCCTCGTCGGGCAGCCCGGGGTGAAGGACGAGGAAGTCCTCGCACACCGCGGGGTTGGTCAGGGCCAGGCTGCGCAGCAGCACGAGCAGCCCGGGCAGCCGCCCCTCGTCGGCGTAGGCGGCGAAGGCGATGCGGCGCTTGCCGGTCACCGCGCGTCGGTCGTCAACGGCACGGGTCATCGCAGGGCGGTCCTCGTCTCGGTGCTGGCGTTCTTCCGCGCGTGGGCGGTGACCCACTCGTTCTCCTCGGGGCGCAGCTGGCCGGTCCCCACGAGGCCGATCAGGTCGATGCGGGGGTTGACGTCAAGGAAGTCGAGCAGGCGCAGCACGGTGAACGCGGTGCTGCCGCCGCGGGGCCAGTCGCCGTCGCCGACCAGGGCGGGGTCGTGGAGGGGGCGGCGCAGCGAGGCGTCGCCGATGTGGCGCTGGGCGCCGGGGGTGAGCCGCTTGCGCAGCGAGCGGCGCCACGCGTCGGCGGGGTCGCCGAAGACGAGCCGGGTGGGGACCTCCCCGGTCCAGCGGGGTCCCTCCCACGGGGTGGGCCCGCGCAGGGTGACGGCGTGCACATCGGTGCGCTCGCCGGTCCTCGGGGCGTCGAGGCGGTAGGAGTCGCAGCGGATGACGACGTCGTACGCGTCGATCTCCGCGCCGAGCGACGCCCCGGCCCCGGCTCCGGTCCCGGCTCCGGTCAGCGCGTCGGCGCCCGCGACGAGGCACACGGCCTTTCCGGCGATCATGTTCCTGAAGGGCCCGGCGCCGAGCGGCACCGCGTCGCCCACCAGCGGGTCGGGCACGCGGCCCTCGGCGGTGAGGCGGCGGTAGGTGGCGTAGAGCTCGATGAGCCGCCGCGTGGCGGGGTCGGGCGCGCGGGTGGCGCCGTGCGCGTCGAGGTGGGCGAGGCGGGCCTTGACCTGGTCGGCGAACGCGGTGCGCAGCTCGGCCCGCGTGTGGCCATCGGGGGCGGCGAGGGCCGTGGGGGCGCCGGGGAAGAGGCGGGCGGCCTCGTCGAGGCACGAGCGGGTCTCGTCGAGGATGTCCCGGCGCAGCACGATGTCCTGGCTCTCGGTGTACGACTGCCGCAGGTCGAGATGGCGGTCGTAGGCCTCGATGGCCTCGCCGTGGCGGCCGAGGGCCTCGAGGACGAGGCCGCGCAGCCGCCAGGCGCCCTTGGAGCGCCCCCGCAGCTCGACGGCGGTGTCGGCGAGGGTGAGGGCGAGCCCCAACTCGGCGGCGGCGCCGTCGGGTTCGCCCGCCTCGAGGGCTCGGTTCCCGGCGGCGAGCAGGGCGTCGAACGTCTCGGCCGATGACGCGGGCCTCGCGGTGGTCAGGGTGCCGATGGCGGCGGCGAGCCGCACCCGCCGGGCCTCGGGCCTGCCGTCGAGCCCGGCGAGGTAGTCGGCGGCGGCGCGCACGGCCGCGGCAAGCGACTCCTCCTGCCGTCCGGCGTTCCTGCGTCTCGCCCCGAACAGCCCGGACAAGGTCTTCGTCATCCTCGGTGCTCCACCTTCCCTGGAAGGGCCGACTGTGCCCCACGGCCACCGGCCGTATGCAACCACGAGATGTATAGCCGATGAACTGTCGCGCCCGTGGGGCGTGGGTCGGTTTCCGGCGGGCAGGCAGCCTGGTTTCGGGGCCCGTTGGGAAAGGTGCGGGAACGGCGTCGCGCCGGGCACGGGGCCCGGCGCGACGGTGAACGGGTGGGTCACTCGGTGGCGGCCTGTCCGAAACTGACGCGGAACAGCTGCCCCGGCAGGTCGTTGACGACGTACAGCTCGCCGTCGGCCGCGGCGCCGAACGCCGTGACCTGGGTGGGCATCTCGCCGATGACCGCGTCGCTGTAGCCGCCGTCGGCCTCGGGGCGCAGGGCCCAGATGTTGTTCGAGCAGTAGTCGGTGGCCACGTAGGTGCCGTCGGCCAGGTCGGCGTACTCCTGGCCGCGGTAGACGTTGCCGCCGATGACCGCGCAGTTGCCGTCCTGGGCCGTCGGGTAGACGAACACGGGCTCGGTCAGCTCGACGCCAGGCGCGCACTCGTCGGGGTTGAACTCGAAGCCGCCCTCGCGGCACGACCAGCCGTAGTTGGCGCCCGCGCGGTCGGCGGGCACGTGGTTGATCTCCTCGCTGCGGCCCTGGCCCACGTCGGCGATCCACTGCGACCCGTCGGCCGGGTCGAACGAGAAACGCCAGGCGTTGCGCAGGCCGTAGGCCCAGATCTCGGGCCTGGCCTCGGGGTTGTCGACGAACGGGTTGTCCTCGGGGACGCAGTACGGCAGGTCGCCGCACGCGCCGCCGACGTCGACGCGCAGGATCTTGCCGAGCAGCGTGTCGAGGCTCTGGCCGTTGCCCTCGGGGTCGCCGTTCCCGCCGCCGTCGCCGATGCTCCAGTAGAGGAAGCCGTCGGAGCCGAAGGCGAGTTGGCCGCCGTTGTGGTTGTCGTAGGTCGCGTGCTCCTGGGAGATCAACGGCTCCAGCGTGCCGTCGGCGACGGAGTACCTGGCCAGGGTCACGGCGCTGTCGGCGGCCGCGGTGTAGGCGAGGTAGAGCGCCTGGCTTTCGGCGTAGTCGGGCGCGGGGGCGATGCCGAGCAGGCCGCGTTCGTTGTACGTGGAGTCGACCTGGTCGGTGATGTCGAGCAGCGGCTCGGCGGCGAGCCCGGTCGCGGGCTCGTAGACGCGGACCGTGCCGGACTTCTCGGTGATGAACAGCCGTCCTGTGCCGTCGTCGGGCGCGGCGATCGCGGTGGGGCGCGTGAGTCCCGTCGCGACCTCGGTGGTGGCGGCGGTCAGCTGGTCCACCGGCAGCGCCGCGGTCTCGTGGGCGGCCGCGGTCCCTTCGGCCGTCTCGGGGGCGGGCGCGGCGCCCGCGGTCAGGGCGGGGGCGGCCAGCGGGGCCATCGCGGTGAGCGAGACGGCCAGCAGGAGGCGGCCGGTCCATGGGCGTCGTTGCATGTCAGCTCCAGAAGATGTGGGGGTCCTCGGCCCGCGGCGCGGTGACGGCGATGCGTCGGTCAACCGGCGTGGCCGAGGGTGGAGTTGAGTAGCGGGCGGCGTACGGGACGCTACCGGCTCCCCGCCGCGGGCGCCAGGGCACGGGCATGGCGGCGTGGCATGGCGGCGTCCCCGGGGTGGTAGGGAACAGCCTTGTGAACGCCCCCGCTTCGCGCGCCACGCGCGCCCCGCACACCGTCATGACGCCCGCCGAGGGGTCGATGGTCGCCTTCGACGACCGGGCGGGGGTGCCCGCGACGATCGCCGCCGTGCTGTCCTTCGACGGGCCGTGCCCCGACGTGGCCGAGCTGGGCGCGCGGGTGGACGAGCGCTGGTCGCCCCTCGCGGCGCTGCACCGCACGATCGTTCCGCGCCCCGACGGCCGCCCCCGGCGCCCGTACGCGTGGCACGCGCCCGGCGCTCCCTCCCCCGCCGCGCGCCCGCGCCTCGTGGACGCGGCGAACGGGCGTGAGGGGCTCGCGGCGCATGTGGGGGCGCTGTTGGAGGAGCCGCTGCCGCCCGGCGGTCCGCTGTGGGGGCTCGATCTGCTCCCGGGTGACAACGGGTTCACACTGGTGCTGCGCGCCCATCACGCCCTGCTGGACGGGGCGTCGGTCGGCACGCTGCTGCGCGCGCTGAGCGACACCCCCGAGGTGCTCCCTCCCCCGGCGGGCGCTCCCCCGCTGCCGCCCGGGCGGTGGGCGCGGGCGGGGGCGGCGCTGGGCTCGGGGCGTTCGGCGTTCCCGCCGGGGCGGGCGCTGGGCTTCAACCGCCCGGTGGACCAGGCGCGTTCGGTGGCGTGGGCCGGGGTGCCCATGGCGGAGTTCGAGGCGGCGCGCGCGGCGCTGCCGGGGGCGAGGGCCACGGTCAACGACGTGTTCCTCGCGGCCGTCGCGGGCGCCCTGCGGCGGGTGGTGACCGACGGGGCGTCGGTGCGGGCGATGGTCCCCGTGAACCTGCGTGGACCGGAACGCCACGACGAGATCGGCACGGTGATCGGCGGCGCGCGCGTTGCCCTGCCGGTGGCCATGGCCGACCCGGTGGCCCGCCTGCGGGCGGTGCGCGACGCGATGGCGCGCACCAAACGCCGGTACGAGCCCGGCGGGTTGACGCGGCTGATCGACGTGCTGGCCGTTCCGGCGCCGGGCGCGGCGGGGGCGTTGATCGGCCACCTGCTGGGCTCGCCGTCCCTGTGGAACGTGCTGTGCTCCAACATCCGCCTCCACGACGGCCCGTTGGAGGTGGCGGGGCGGCGGCTGCGCGAGGCGTTCGTCGCGACGTGCCTGCCGCCCCGGATGGGCTTCGTGGCGGTGCTGACGCGGTACGCCGACGCCTGCACCGTGGCGTTCACGAGCGACGGGGCGCACCGCGCGCTTGCGGCGCCGCTGGCCGACGCGGTGCGCGAGGAGGTCGCCACGCTGGCCTCGGGAGCCCTCCCGGTGGCGGGGCCCTAGATTCGGCCGCGCGTTCTCCCCCCTCGGGGATGGCTGGCCATCCCGGCGGTGATCGTGTTCACCGTGGCGGGCCTGGCGGCCGGTCTCGGCCTCGCCAAACTGCTGTTCGAGCTGTTCGGCGCCCTGCCGATGGCCCTCGACGCCCACGCGTCGGAACGGAATCGGCGGGTGGTGTGGGTGGCGTGGGTCGTGCGCCTTGCGGTCGTGGCGCCGCCCGCCGTCGTTCGCGTCCGAGTTCGCCTCCGGGCCGGGGGCCTCAGGCCGGTTGTGGACGGGCCTCCGGCGGGGCGTTCACGGGTTGGCGGATGAGGGAGCCGGGGAGCCCGTCCCCGATACGCGCAGACCACGGACGAGAAGCCCGATCATGTGGCGGGGGTCGTACCGGGCGTCCGTCTCGTGCCCGACGCAAAGATTTCCGATGCCGCGCATCAGCTCGTAGGCGTCCACCCCTGGCGTGATCTGACCGGAACGCTCGGCGGCGGCCAACAGCTCCGCGCACACGGGGACGAGCCTGTCGAGGAAGTAGGCGTGCAGGCGCTGGAATCCGGCGTCGTCCGAGCCCAGCGCGTCGGCGAGACCGTGCTTGGTGATGACGAAGTCGACGAACCGGTCCACCCACACGAGAAGCGCGTCAAAGGGCGAAGCCGCCGAAGTCGCCGAAGCCGCCTCGGCGAGCAGCCGCTGGCCGACGTCCACACACGCCTCCACCTGGTGCCCGTACACCGCGACGACCAGCTCGGTGCGCGTCGGGAAGTGTCGGTAGATGGTCCCCAGGCCGACACCCGCCTCCGCCGCGATCGTACGGATCGGCGCGTCGACGCCCGACGTCGCGAAGACGGTGGCCGCCGCGTCGAGAAGCCTTTGCTCGTTCCGTCGGGCATCGACGCGCCGAGCGCGACGCGGGGGCGTCGCCGGGTCCTGTTCTGTCATCCGGATAGTCCCTGAGGGGCATTGGTGCTGCGGAACATCCTCCGCGCCGCCGGTTACTGGAGCACCGATCCGGTAC
Source organism: Streptomyces radicis (assembly GCF_003626575.1). Taxonomy (GTDB): domain Bacteria; phylum Actinomycetota; class Actinomycetes; order Streptomycetales; family Streptomycetaceae; genus Streptomyces; species Streptomyces radicis. The sequence goes on from NZ_RBDY01000005.1 coordinate 44,039, forward strand.
GAGTGTAGTCGGCCGGATCGCCCAGGTCATCGCTTCTTTCGGGCCGTGCCCGGGGTCATTTGACAATCCGGAACGCGGTTCCGTATCGTTTTAGCGGAACACTGATCCGCTAAGTGGGCCGTGAGTCGGCCGCGATCTTCCGGCGGCCTCGACCGAACCCGTTCACGAGAGGGAGCACACTCATGAGCTACACCAGCTACACCAGCTACACCCGCGACCCCGTCCCCGTTTCACCGGTGCTCTCCCTCGCGCCGGTGACGCTGCCGACCCCGGGCCGCGCCGTCGATCTTCAGCTCCGGGTCTCGGCCCCGATGTCCGGCGCCGACCTCCCCATCGTCCTGCTGTCGCACGGGCACGGACCGTCGAACTTCCTGTCCTCGCTGCACGGCTACGGGCCGCCGAGGGACTTCCTGGCCGCGCGTGGCTTCGTGGTGCTCCAGCCCACGCACCTGGACTCGGCAGCGCTCGGCCTGCGCGAAGCCGACGATCCCGAGGCGCCGCTGTACTGGCGCTCGCGCGCCACGGACATGTCGTTCGTCCTCGACCACCTCGACGATCTCGAGGAGGCACTGCCCTCGCTGCGAGGACGCGTCGACCGGAGCAGGGTCGCGGTCGTCGGGCACTCGATGGGCGGATTCACGGCGAGCATGCTGCTCGGCGCCCGCGGCGTCGATCCGACGGACGGATCGCCGCTCGATCTCACCGAGCCGCGCGTCACGGCGGGCGTCGTGATGTCCGCGCCCGGGCGTGGTGGTGACTCACTGAGCGAGTACGCCAAGGAGCACTATCCGATCCTCTCGGGCACCGACTTCTCGCTCATGAGGACGCCCACGCTCGTCGTCGCGGGCGCCGAAGACGTCTCGCGCCACCTGAACGTTCGCGGGCCCGAGTGGTACACGGACCCCTACGCGCTCTCACCCGGCCGTAAGGCGCTGCTTCAGCTCTTCGGCGCGGGCCACGCCCTCGGAGGCGTGTCCGGCTACGACGCCGCCGAAGCGACGGACGAGAACCCCGAGTTGGCCGACGCCGCCCTTTGGCTCACCTGGGCGTTCCTGCGCACGGAGCTGGGCCTGGACGAGCACGCCTGGGACTTCGCCAGCAAGGCGCTCACGACCGTACCCACCCCGCTCGGGCGCATCGAGACCAGGTGAGCGGCGCGACGGGCCCGCAGGACGAGAACAACGCAGTGAGGAACAACGCAGTGCCGGACGACAGCACCCCCGTGAACACCCCGGTGGACACCCCCGCGAACACCCCCGTGGACGACCGCCCCCACGACGCGACCGGTCCCCTCGTGACGACCGCCCTGGTCACCGCCGCGGCACGCGGGATCGGCGAGGAGGTCGCCCGGCAGCTGGCCCGGCTCGGAACGCACGTGGTCATCACCGCGCGAGACCCGGCCGACGCGGCGGCCGCCGCTGAACGCATCGACGGAGCCGAGGCCATGCCCGTGGGAGTGGACATCGCCGACCAGGCGTCGGTCGACACCGCGGCACAGGCGTTCGCCGACCGTTGGGGGCACCTCGACATCCTGATCAACAACGCGGCCGCCCACCCCGACAGGGACGAGACGCCGTCGCAGGCGAACCTCGCGGCGGCCACGGACGCCCTGCGGGTGACGCTCTTCGGAACGTGGCGGATGACGCAGGCGTTCCTGCCCCTGCTGCGCCGGTCGAGCCACCCCCGGATCGTCAACGTCAGCTCGGGCGCGGGATCGCACACCGACGAGCAGTACGGCTTTCCCGTGTTCGGCGGCGCGGCGGCGAGCCACGCGATCGGCAAGGCCGCGCTGAACGCGTTCACCGCCGTCCTCGCGGCCGAGCTGTCCGACACTCCCGTGATCGTGAACGCGGTCTGTCCCGGCGTGACGGCGACGGTGCCGGGCGCCGAAGCCTTCGGCGCGCGCCCGGTGGAGGAGAGCGCGCCGGGCGTCGTCTGGGCCGCGACCCTGCCCGACGACGGCCCGCGGGGCGGCTTCTTCCGCGACGCCCAGCCTCTCGGCTGGTGAACACGCCTCGGCTCCGCCGCCTCGCTCGGGCGAGAGCTGTCGGCGAGCCGCCGGTCGCGGTGTGCGGCACGAGGCGGCCGCACGGCCCTGATCTGCTCGAGCGAGGCGTTCGCGGCGGCCACCGCCTGGGCTCAGGCCCTTGCGGTGTCCTCGCCGCAGTACTCCCGCGCGCTGTTCGGGCCGGACTTCAGACACGCCGTGACATACACGATCTTCTCCTCCGCGATGTTCGGGAGGTCCGCGTAGGTGCAGCCGCTCTCGTAGTCCGACGCGCCTTCATCGATGAGATCGAAGAACTGCCACTCGCCGTTCACCTTCCACTGCGCCATCGCGTAGGCGATCTTCCCGTCGCCGTTCTGCTTGTCGCACGCCGCGAGAATCTCGCCGTCGCCAGGGCCGGGGTCATCGCCCCAGAAGAGCGCCGTCCCGCCGACCGGCCCTGAATCGGTCGTCCTGACCGAGATCGTGGTGGACGCGGCGGCGGGCGTGGTCTGCAAGGCGCTCAGCGTCGCCACGGCCGCGGCGGCCGTCAGCAGCCGCAGCGCCCTCGCCGATCCCCCGCGCCGCCCACCCGTCGTGGGCGGCCGCGCGGCCGCCCGCGCGGCGCTCGCCGCGCGAGACCTCTCCTCACTCATGGCGCTTCCCTTCCCTCGACGGCTCTCCTGACGACGTTCGACGCTCAGTCCCATTCGACCTCATCCGCCTTGTTGCTCCATGAGCCGCCGTTGGGGTAGTCGATCCTGCCGAAGTCCTCGTGGTAGGAATTCGGCGCGAAGCACAGGCGGGGATCCCGCATGAACGTGCGCCAGTCCACGAGGCACACCCGGCGATTCGTGTCGTTCGACGCGCTGGTCACGCGATCCCTGAGCCCGAGCGGCCCGAGCCATTCGTCGTCGCCCACCGGGATGGCGGCCCGATCTCCCCTGCCCTCCATGTTGGCGAAGACGCAGAAGCGGTTCTCGCAGGGGTCGGCCGCCTCGGCCGATGGCACGAACCCGATGAAGGCGACACCGACGAGGCCTGCTGCCGTGAGTTTTCTGAGCATGTGTTTCCTCCCCCTTGCTTCGAAGGCTCCACGCCTTCTCCGGTGGTGGAAACGTATGCCGCACCGGGGCGGTCGCGGCAGCGTGCACGGTGCTCGATCCGCCGGGCGAGGCGTGCACGGTGCCCGGGCGGCCGAGCCGCGGCCCGGGGAGCCTGGCGAGCCCGCGCTCGCGGAACGGATGTCCGCCGGACCGCGCACGGGCCTCGTTCAGCGCAGCGCGATGCCCGTGTCCGCTGAACGCAGCGCCTCCGTCAGGAGGCCCGCACCAGGGCCCGCCAGCCAGCGGTCGAAGCGCAGCAGGAAGGGGAACTCCGCGCGCAACGCGTCGAGGTCCGCGTTCCCCACCAGCCTGCCGCTGTCGACGAGTGCCACCGTTCTGCCGAGGACCTCGTCCTGCTCGAGCAACGTCGTCGGCAGGCGGCCGTAGTTGATCGGCCGACCGACGGCCCGGGTCAGCTGCTCGGCCAAGGCCTCGCCGGTGAGGGCGTCACCGGCGATCTCCACGGTGCGGCCGACGTAGCGATCGGGCGAGCCGAAGACCGCGGCGACGATCCGGCCGATGTCGCGCACCGCGATGAACTGCATGGCCTGGTCGGGGCGCATCAGAAAGGACAGGCGCCCCCGGTCGAGGCCCATCCCGGGGAGCGTCAGGATCTCCATGAACGTGGCAGGCCGAACGACGGTGCTGGCGATGTCCAGATTCCGGACATGGGCCTCGACACGGCTCTTGGTGTCGAAATGGCCGATGCCCGTCGGCGTCGGCCCCGCGGCGACCGTCGAGCTGTAGACGAGGTGGGCGACGCCGCCGCGCTCGGCGATGTCGGCCACCGCCGTACCGAAGCGGACCTCGTCCTCGTCGGTCACACCGGCGCCCGCCTGGCCCGAGCTCGGCTGCACACTGAAAACGCCATGGGCGCCGGAGAACGCCGCGCGGAGCGACTCCGGATCGCCGAGGTCACCGCGAACGGTCTCGACACCGGCGGCGGAGAGGGCCCTGGCCCGGGGGCCGGACGGATCGCGCACGACCGCGCGCACCGCCCAGCCGTCGGCCCGCAGCGCCGCGGCGACCGATCCCCCCTGCTGACCCGTGGCGCCCAGGACGACAACGGTCTTGTCGATGTTGGCCATGCCGGTCGCAACTCCCCGTCCTACGGCCCTATTCCAGCGCCGCCGTCGCCGTGGAAGCCCTGCACTCATACGTCGTCAGGCGAGGAGCAGCAGCGAGTCCCAGGGGACAGGCGGGTTGGAGGGAAGGAACCCGGCGTGGTCGGCGAGGGCGAGGGCGACACCAGCCGCGCCGGTGAGGAATCCCGGGTTCTCGAAGGCGGCTCCCGCCTCGACCTGGGGGAAGCCGAAGGGCCGGTGCCGGTCCCGGAAGCTCAGGGTGTGTTCGGCGGCTTGCCGCGCCACAGCCCCGCACTCCGTCCTGGCCGCCGTCTGAAGGACCCCGGCCGATCCATGGCAAAGACCGGGGCCTTCGGTGTCCCACCGAGGGGGAGCGCGTTCGGCCAGGGCAGCAATCGCGGCGTGACCGGCGCGGCGGAGGTCGAGGTCGTTCAGGGCGTCTCCCGCGAGGGTGAGGGCACGCCCGATGCCGGGGACGCCGTAGCACCAGGCGTCGCGCCTGCCGGATCGCCGGTCACGCGTCACGCTGGTGGGCGTCGAGTCGAGGGCGTCGCCGTCGATGAACGGTGCCCACGCCCCAGTAGGTTCCTGCCAGGCGAGCAGCCACGAGGCGGTGCTCCTGATGGCGTCGGCCTGTCCGGGTGCGGTGTGGCCCGCGCTGTAGCTGATGGCCAGGAGGGCGAGAGGGCCAGCGATGCCATGGGCCAGACCGGTGGTGGCGGCGCCGGAGGGGTGAACGGTGACGGACGAGGGATGGTCGGCGGCGGGGAGCCACCAGCCGGGGCGGGAGCCGTGCGCGGCCTGGGAGAGCGTGGTGAGGGTGGTCAACGCCGCGGCCAAACCTGGTTCGGCCGCGTCCTCGTGCCCTGTGGAGTGGGCGGCGAGGAGAACGCGCCCGATTCCGGCCACTCCTCTGATCGCGTCGTACACGGCCCAGGGAGCGCCCGGCAGGCCGCCGTCGAGGCGTCGTTGCTGATGCCGGGCAAGTCCTCGGGCGCGGGCCGACAGCCAGGTCGTGGCCTTGCGGACAGTGGCGCGGTAGGGGGCGGGGTCGGGTAGGTAGCTGGAGCCGACGATCAAAGAAGCGGCCAGGGCGCCGGGACCGGTGTGGATCCCGTTCGGTGGTGCGTCGCCGGGCATGCGGGCGGCCGATTCCCAGTGACGGGCGGCCGCGGCGGCGAACTCGGGGCCGGTGTGGGCGAGGCACGCGTGCAGGAGTGCGGTGCCAGCGAGCCCGTCGCAGAGCGTCGCGGCGGCTCGGGGAGTGAGGGCGGCTACGACGCGTTCCGGATCGAGCAGGCCACGCGCCGTGGCAACGGCCGATTCGCCCGGGGTGTCAACGTCGGTGGCCATGGACGTGAAGGAAGTCGCTGGCCAGCGAGCGGGCGACGCGTTCGCGTCCGGGGTCAGGCCCGATGAGCCGGTTGCAGTGCATGTGCACGAAGTCGGACGCGCACAGGGCGCTCAGCCCCGGCCCTCTGAGCGCGGACCCGAAGGTGATCAGCCCCTCGTGCCGCGCGTTCCAGGCATCGGTCAGCGGTTCGGGGATGAGCGAGGCACACCGGGCGCGCAGTCGGGGCCGGATGGCGTCTCGTGTACGGCGGTCGGGTGTGGGCAACGCGGCGCCGCGTAGGGCCTGATGGGCCTGGTCGGTCAGAGTGCGGACGATGTCTGCCGCCGACACGGCGGCAACCACAAGACGGTCGTCCATGGAAGCCGTGAGGGCGAGGCACCAGGCGGCGAAGGCGCTGTCGGCGGCGAAGACCTCTTCCGCCGCACCGATCGCACGCGGACCGCCGTAGCGTTCGGTTTCCGGCTCGTACGGTTCGAGCACCAACCCGCTGGCGAGCCGCTGGTCGGCGAGCGCGGTGCACCAGTCGGTGAGCAGCGGCAGTACGCGGGCGGTGAGGGCGCGGGGATCGCCATGGACACGGATGCGAAGGTGATCGCCGAGAGCCGAGGTGTGGTAGCGGAGCCAGAACAAGCGGCGGATGTGCCCGGCGGCGGGCGCCAGCACAGCGGGGAGCTGCCGCAGCACGGTGTCTTGATGTGGGGCGGCGACCGGGAGGGCGGCCGACAGCCACGGCCCACCGGGAAGGTGAACGGTGCCAGGTCGGCGAGGTGTGGCACGCGCGTCCGGGTGCGGCGCGAAGGAGTGGTCGCGGCGGGAGAGGCCCACCACCAGCTCGGCCACATGTCGTCCGCCCGGCCCCTCGATGATCGCGTCGTCGGCGACGATGCCCCCGAAGGGTTCGGCGACGGTCCTGGCTCCGCGGCACACGCTGCGGCGCAGCAGCTCCCGGTCCTCGTTCCGCCGAAGGTCCAGTGGTAAGTGACGGTCGGACTCCTGGACCACCACGAGATCCGGCGGCGGTGGAGTGGCGGCGGTGTGCCAGGTGGTCAGCGCCTTGTCCCAGGCGGGACGGCGGGAGGCGGCAGTGGCCAGTTCCTCGGGGAGTCTCCAACGGGCGGGAGCGAGCAGGACGTTCTTGTACCGGACGCGGGGGGTGAAGGGTGCGTGGGCCGCAGAGCCCCAAGACCACGGGTGCCAGGGGCGGGTGCCGGAGTGGCCGGTCAGGCGGAGGAGGTGTGCTGCCGGGGGCAGCAGATCTCGGGCGATGCGGCTGAACAGCACGGGGACGACGACCCGTTGGTGCCGGGCGGACCAGATGGCGAGGTGCTGGCCGGTCGTGGTGACCATCAGGTCGTCGGGCGCGAGGTCGCCGTCGCGTTCGGGAACGCCGAGGGGGATGCGGTGGGAGGCGAAGCCGGTCTCGACCGTCAGGGCGGCAGGCGGACCGCTCTGTGGGCGGCACACGATCTCAGCGACGATCGGCCCATCGGGCCCGGTCGTCGGAGGGGCGAGTCGGGGCAGCCAACGAGCGAAACGCCCAGCGGCCGATCCGGCGTCCTGCGAGCCCATGTCGCAGACGGCTACCCGCAGGTCGCCGCCGTGGCGCAGCAGCCGGATGTGGATCTCCGCGGTCCGGGGCGGTGAGGCGCCGTCGCTGTGGGCCAATCGCTGGACCAGATCGTCGTCGAGGTCGATCTCGGCCTGTCCCCTGACCGTGGCCTCGGCGTGCAGTCGGGTCAGTAGCTCCGCCCGGCGGGGGTCAAGGTCTCGCCGCGCGCCGATGTCGTCGGTGTCGTCGGGCGGCCCGATCCCAGTGACGGGGTCGATGACATCCAGCAGTGGCACCATCCGGTGATGACCATAGGCGCGGACGAACCTCTCGTGGTAGTCGGCCAAGGGGGTGCCGAGCTGGCCGATGCGCCACAGGAGGCTTGCGGCCCTGGCTGCCTGTGCCCCGATCGTGTGAGGCACGGCGAGGGTGGCATCGGCCAGCGTATCCGCCGTCAACGAGCGTTCCACCGCCACGATCTCGTCGGCCGCCCGGCGAGCGGAGCGCAGCAGTTCCAGCCGTTGTGGCGCCCCTGGCCGAAGTGCGTCGGCGCGTATCAGCACATCCCGCAGAAATGCCAGGGCCGACCGGAGTGGCGCCGATTCGGGGAGGCGTTCGAGGAGGTGGCCGAGCGGGTCGTCCCGCAGGTGGGCGGGCAACAGGTCGGTGTGGAGAAAGCCGGTGCGGATCATCTGCCGTGCGGCGTCGGCGATCCTCGCCGTTCCCGCTGCCGGGTGGCGCTCGGCCAGTCCGGCGAGCACCTCCTTCCCTGGCATGCCCCTTCGGCAGGTCTCCAGCATCCACAGAGACACCGGGGTGGCGCGGATGCTGCTGCGCTGGGCGACGCCGCCGTTGAGTGCCGGATGCTCCGCCTCCAGCCGGTCGCCGCGTCGCACCACCAGGTTGTTCGCGGTGAGGGTCAGGCGAGGCAGCAGCTTTTCGTCGTCGAGGAGTCGATCCGTCACCGCGGCCAACCACTCGGGGCTCGGGGTGGTGACCGCACGGTGCTGATCCCCCAGGCGCAGCGTCGTGACGTGGCCGCAGAAGGCCGCGGGGGCGACGCCGGAGAACACGCCGTGCGGGGTGGTGCGGGTGCGGGAACGGATGTCGTACGCGCGCCATGTCGCCATGAGTCGCGCACCCGCGGGCGATGCGTCGGCGGCCTGGGACGTGGAACGGCTGGCGAGGAACACGCCTTCGGCCAGCAGCCCGGCGGTGTTCTCGGCCTGGCCGGGCTCGGCCGGGCGCAGCGGGATACGAGCCATTGCCACCGGATGGTGGACGAACACGCTCTGAACCATCACGCGTCTCCCTGTCAATGGATTGCACCGGGCGCGGCGCTGACGCCGGTGCGCCGCACCCGGTGCGAAGCGGAAGTGCGAGGTGCTGGTGCTGGTGCTACGCGAAGTTGCAGCCGTTGCCGCCGCCCTTGCCCATCGCCAGGCTGTCCGGCGTGGCACAGCCGGAGGTGGCTCCCGCGGTCGGGGATGGCCCGCAGTTGTCTCCGGTGCAAGGCTCGGAGTCGGCGAATCCGGGGCCGATGGTGGACAGGTCGGTGGTCTCCAGATCGAGATCGAAGACGTCCTCCAGCGCCAAGGCGGCGTTCTGATGTGTCATAGCTGTCTCACAGCTCCTCTGGTGAGTGGACAGGAGAGGTACACCCGGCCTCGATGAGCCGGGGGTCGATGGAGTGGCAGGGGTGGTCAGGGCAGGGAGACGACGAGGCGGGAACGGCGGTTGGTGATGACCTGGCCCGGAGGGAGCCGGTCGTACGGCGTGGCGCGTGGGTAGACGCGGACGGTCGGCTCCACCGAGCCTCGGTGGCCACCGCTGTCCCAAGCGCGGACGCGGTCCGCGAGTCGTTCTGCGAGCGTCTCCCGGTCCGGGCCGTAGGCATGCACGCCAAGCTCGAAGTCGCCTGGCCCGTCAGTGGTGTTCGACCGGATGGTGAGGTAGGCGAGAGTGCCGCCGTCCCATGTGGCGGCCGTGATGATCGACCAGCCGGACAGGCCGCGCTCCACGGCCTTGGGACTGGCGTGGAGCGTCCTGGCGCAGGGTTCGAGAGTGCTGATCAGCCACAGGTCGAGGGACGGCAGGGCGCCCTCGTTCGCGCGCAGGTCCACTCCGGTCCACACGGTGGTTCGCCGAGAAGAGGCGACGGCGGAACGCAGCGCATCGGTGTCGGCTCGCTGATCGTCATCCAGCGTCAGCCGCAGATCCTCACCGCTGAGGTCGATGGTGCGTCCGCCGTGGCGGTTGTCCCCCCTCATACCGACGAAGCCGCACTCCGTCCGCCCACGGCTCACCAGATGCCCGCCTTCACGTTCGAAGGCGAGGATCTGACGGGTGCCTCGGAGGCTGAGCGGCACGACGAGCCGTCCCTTCTCGGCGAGTTGCCCGGACCAGGCGGGCGGCACGTCGGGCGCCTGAGCGGTGACGATGATGGCGTCGAAGCCGCCCTCAGGGGTCAGCTCACCGCCTCCGTATGTGCCGTCCGCGCACACCACCCGCACCATGTCCGCGTAGCCGGTCTCGGCCAACAGCTCGGTCGCCCGCTCGGCGACATCCTGGTCGATGTCAACGCTCACCACTTCGCCGCCCGCGCCGACGACCTCGGCCATCAACGCGGCGTTGTAGCCACCCGAGCCGATCTCCAACGCCCGCATGCCGGGCCCGAGTCCTGACAGCTCCAGCATCCGAGCCTGTACCCAAGGGGCGGACACGGAACTGATGGGGTGGCCACGCTCGTTCCGCTTGGTGATCACGGCATCGTCGGCGTACGCCTCTTCCACCGACGCGCGGGGAGCGAAGCGGTGCCGCGGCACCGCCGCGAAGGCCGCGGCGAGCTTGTCGGTCCCGATATCCCCCCGCTCGCGCAGCTCGTCGATCAGCTTCTTACGCAAGACGTCCGCGTGTGCCGCTTCGTCGGTGGTGTCAGCGCTCATAACTCTGAGTGTAGGCAGGTGTGCGGCTGCGTCAGCTGCTTGTCAGCGGCGGCGCGCTCCCGCGTAGCGGCGGGGGTGGGGGGCCAGGAACCCCGGGAGTTGGGAGATGTGGCGGCTGGCCCACAGGATCGTGAAGCAGCCCATGTGGAACGTCTCGCCGCTGGTGAAGTGCAGCAGCTTGCCGCCGCCCGCCAGGGCCGACATGTCGCACACGGTGTAAGGCCGTCCCCCGACGACCAGTTGATCACCGCGCTTGACCGTGGCGGCGGTGATCTCGATCGCCACCATTCCGCTCTGGCTCATCGCGCCACCACCGCCAGGCCGATCGCGACCACCAGCGCGCAGCCGACCACGACCTGGGCCACGATCTCGCCCTTGGTGGGCAACGCGTGGGCGTGGGCCGGGAGTCGGCTCACCCAGAACGTGCGCGAGCGCATTCCCGGGACGTCCGTGCGCAGCGCGGTCATCGCCGTGGCCTTTCGGACGGAAAGCGACTCCCCCGTCACGAACGTGATCCCGAACTCGCCGTCGCCCAAGGACGCGTGATCCAACACCACGAACGGGCGTTCGCCGATCGTCAGAACATCACCTCGCCGTATGGACGCACCATCCACCTCGACCTGCCGGATCTGCCCCGTCACTTTCGCCTCAGCTCCTCAAGGTGTGCGTCGATTCGCTTGTTCAACTCCGCCCAGCGCGCGGCCAGTTCTTCCGACGACGTCGGGGGCGGCGACAACTCGCCCTCCCCCGTTCCGCTGTCGGGTGGCGGCACCGGGTCCTGCGTGTTCATGGGGGTGTTCACCTCACGCTGTTCGCCTCGATCGGGCATCGCCCGTGGCATCGGGCGGCCGGGAGCGCGCACAGAGGACACATACCGTTACGGTGAAGGTGCTGTCCGTGTGGCTCGGGTACAGCATGGCCTTCCGACCAGGCAGGGTGCACGCCGTGGGCGTCACCAGTTGGATCGGGTGCCCAGTGAGTAGACGTCTAGAGGGGGCGTGCACAGTGGAGTTGACCAGCGAAGACGCCGAACTGTCGCCGGACGCACGGCTCGGCCGTCGGGTTCGCAGCCTGCGCGAGGGAAAGGGTTTGTCCCTGCGGCAGTTGTCGGAAAAGGTCGGGGGGTATTCACACAGCTACCTCGGCCGCGTGGAGTTGGGAAAGCAGTCCGCGTCCGCCGGGTTGATCGCCCGGCTTGACGCCTATTTCGAGACCGACGGGGTCCTCGCCGAGCTGCATGGCCTGGCCCAGGACGTCTTGGTCGCCAGGTACAGCCGTCACTTCGTCAGGAAGGAGCGTGACTCCCTTCGAATCCAGGTATTCACAAGCAGTGTCATTCCCGGGCTGCTTCAGACCAAGGAATATGCGCGAGAGCTGTTCCGCACAGGACTGCCCGCCTCATCGGCGGATCAACTGAGCGCCAAGGTCGACGCTCGCCTGGACCGTCAAGGGATCTTCGACCGTGACGAACCGCCGTACTACTGGGCAATCGTGGACGAAGCATCGCTCAGGCGCCCGACTCGGGACAAGGGAGTCATGAAGCGGCAGTTGGAGCACATCCTCACCTTCTCGGAGCGCTCACGCGTCACGGTCCAGGTGCTTCCGTTCGACCAGGGGTTTCATCCCATGCTCGGCGGCAGCCTCACCCTCCTGACCCTCAAGGACGGAGGCAGGGCCGCCCTCGTCGAGAGCTTCGATTCAGGAGAGGTAGTAGAATCGCCACGGCAGATCGTCGACCTTGTGCAGCGCTTCGACATCGCCTGCGCAATGGCGCTCCCGGATCATGAATCTGCCGATCTCATGCGACGTTATTTGGAGGGGTACTCCCATGACGGCTAACCGCGCTCCGCTGAACTGGCGCAAGTCCAGCTACAGCGGCTCGGAGAACGGCGCCTGCGTCGAGGTTGCTGACGGTATTCCTCACGTTGTCCCCGTCCGCGACTCGAAGACCAAGAACGCGGCGGAGCTTTCGTTCTCCACCGCGTCCTGGGACCACTTCATCACCGCCGTGACGACGGATACCCTGCCCACCGCATAGGCGTCAACCCGGCTGTCAACGGAGGACTCGGCCACAACGCTCAGGCCGACGATTCCGACCTGCGTCCCGTCGTCGAACAGCAGGTCGGCCAGGCGGACGGATCCCTGCCCCTGAAGGTAGCGGACAAGGACCGCCGCCCGGCCGGACAGCCGGTACAACATGGACGTTGCCGAACTCCGCACGCCCAGGCCGCCGTTGGACCAGATCACCGTTGACCGTGACGCCCCACTCGAGCTCCGCCGAGGCCATGGCGAGCGACGCTTCGCCGTCCGCCTGAGCCGCGCCGTGCGAGAGGAGTCCGAAACGCACGGCGGAGGCCACCATTCCGTCATCCAGGACGCCGATCGCCCGTTCAAGACTCAAGGACGGCGGCAGGGCTGCCCTGGTTGAGAGCTTCGATTCAGAGGAAGTAGTAGAATCTTCGGGGCGAATCGTTGACCTTGTGCAGGGCTTTGACACGGCATGCGCAATGTCGCTCTCGGATCACGAATCCTGGAGGAGTACACCCATGACGGCTAACCGCGCTCCGCTGAACTGGCGCAAGTCCAGCTACAGCGGCTCCGAGAACGCCAACTGCGTCGAGGTGGCAGACGGCATTCCGCACGTCGTCCCCGTCCGCGACTCAAAAGCCAAAAACGCGGCGGAGCTTTCGTTCCCCACCGCGTCCTGGAACCACTTCATCACCGCCGTGACGACGGATACCCTGCCCACCGCATAGGCGTCAACCCGCCTGTCAACTGCCCGGCCCACCGCGACGGTGGGCCGGGCTGTCGCGTCACGGCGCCTTGGTGATCGCCGGGGCGGCGTCCTTCGGCTCCTCGTCGGCCGCGGCGGCTGCCGCCGCCTCCTCCGCGAGGCGCTGGTCGCCGCTCGTCGTCTTGAGCGGCTTCTCCTTGATGAACAGGACCACCAGGAACGCCACCGCCGCGCAGGGCGTGGCGATGAGGAACAGCTCGGCGGTCGCGGTGGCGTAGGCGTTCTCGACGACCTCGCGGATCGGCTCGGGCAGGATCGAGATGTCGGGGACCGCGCCATGGCCCGCGGGGGCGTCGCCGCCCTCGCCCCCGGCGCCCGGGAGGTTGGCCTCCATCTCGCTGGCCACCCGGTTGGCGAGGACCGCGCCGAGCACGCTGGTGCCGATCGTTCCGCCCATGCTGCGGAAGAACGACAGCACCGAGGTGGCCGCGCCCAGGTCGGCGGCGGGCACGTCGTTCTGCGCGGCCAGGACGAGGTTCTGCATCAACAGGCCGACGCCGACGCCGAGGACGGCCATGTAGAGGCTGAGCAGGAAGAAGCTGGTGTCGGCGTCGATCGTGGCCAGCGCGGCCAGGCCGATCGTCATCGTGGCGCCGCCGATGACCAGATACCGCTTCCAGTAGCCGGTCCTGGTGATGATCTGGCCCGCGACGGTGGAGGACACCAGGAGGCCCAGGATCATCGGGAGGCTCATCAGGCCCGCCACGGTGGGCGACTTACCCAGCGAGATCTGGAAGAACTGCGACAGGAAGATCGTGCCGCCGAACATCGCGACGCCGACGAGGAGGCTGGCGACGGTGGTCAGCGAGACGGTGGCGTTGCGGAAGATGCCGAGCGGGATGACGGGCTCGGGGACGCGGGCCTCCACGATCACGGCCAGGACCAGCAGCAGCGCGCCGCCGCCCGCGAGGGCGGCCGTCTGCCACGAGAGCCAGTCGAACTCGTTCCCGGCGAAGGAGATCCAGATCAGGACCGTCGAGACGCCCGCGACGATGAGGAACGCGCCCAGGTAGTCGATCTTCACGTCGCGGCGCATCGTCGGCAGCGACAGGGTGCGTTGGAGCAGCACGATCGCGGCGAGCGCGAACGGCACGCCGATGAAGAAGCACCAGCGCCAGCCGAGCCACGAGGTGTCGACCATGACGCCGCCGACAAGCGGGCCCGCGACCGTTCCGACGGCGAAGACGGCGCCGAAGATGCCCGCGTACTTGCCGAGTTGGCGGGGCGGGATGACGGCGGCCATGACGACCTGGACGAGGGCGGTCAGGCCGCCCGCGCCGATGCCCTGGACGACGCGGCTGAAGATCAGCAGCTCGACGCCCTGCGAGAAGCCCGCGAGCAGCGAGCCCACGACGAACATGCCGAGGGAGAGCTGGAGGAGCAGCTTCTTGTTGTAGAGGTCGGCCAGCTTGCCCCAGAGCGGGACGGTGGCGGTCATGGCCAGCAGCTCGGAGGTGACGACCCAGGTGTAGGAGGACTGGCTCGCGCCGAGGTCGGTGATGATGCGGGGCAGCGCGTTGGCCACCACGGTGCCCGCGAGGATGGCGACGAACATGCCCGCCATCAGGCCGGACATCGCCTGGAGTATCTGACGTTCGGTCATGGCGGGAGGCGCGGCGTCGCGTACGTCCGCAGCCTCGGATGCCTCGGGTGTGGTCACAGCGTCCTTCTCGTGTGTTCCGTGGTGGGAGCGGTGGTGAACGGGCGGCCTGGTGGATCAGGCGCCGGTCGGTGGGTCGGGCAGGCCCGCCGCGAGATGGGCGCAGGCTCCGCGGAAGACGGCCGGGAGCGGCTCCTCACCGGCGTGGCGGCTCCAGTGCTCGACGGAGACGCGGACGGCCGTCCCGGCCGCGGCGGCGAGCAGGTGGGGGTAGAGGTCGGGGCTCGCGCCATCCCGGGCCGCGCCATCCCGGGCCGCGCCGTCCCGCCGCGCGCCGACGCGGCGGGCGATCGCGGCGGCCAGCTCGAGCTCGTCGGCCATGTGCGCGCCCATCGTGCGGGCCAGCAGGTCGGGGGAACGCCTGAGGACTTCGGCGTGCAGGGCCCACACGTCCTGCCGCGCGCCCAGCTGGGCCAGCTCGTCGGCGAGCGCGCCGGTGACGGCGTCGAGCGCGGAGACGGCGGGGGGCGCGGCCATGACGGCGTCCCGCACGCGTTGGGCGCTCTCGGCGTCGATCATCGTGAAGGCGTCGTCGCGGCTGTCGAAGTAGTTGAAGAAGGTCCGGGGCGAGACGCCGACCGCGTCGCTGATCGCCTCGACCGTGACGTGCTCGGCCCCGTGCTCGGCGGCGAGCCTGAGGGCCGCCTCGGAGAGGGCGGCTCGGGTGGCCCGCTTCTTGCGCTCGCGCAGGCTCAGGGGGGCGTCGGTCACGCGTTGCAGTGTATGAAAATCTGGAGAGAACTCAAATTCCTTTTCGAACAGAACTGCGCAATAAGCTTCACCACCGCACGATTCGCTCCGTAGAGTGGTCACAGACTGTGCGCACAAGGAGAGGAAACCTCCGTTGACCACACCGGAGAAGAACGGGGACGGCCGCACGCGCTACGCGGTCGTCGGCACCGGGAGCAGGGCGCAGAGCTATGTCAGGGCGCTGTGCGGCGAACACCGCGACGTGGCCGACCTGGTCGCGCTGCTCGACCCGAACCCAGGGCGCCTCGCCTACCACCGGGAGCTGATCAGGGGGCTCGGCACCGGAGCCCGCACCCCGGCCGCGTACGACGGCGGCGAGCTGGAGCGGATGATCGAGGAGCGGGGCGTCCAGCGGGTCGTGGTGACCTCCCCCGACCACACCCACGCCGACGTCATCGCGCGCTCGCTGCGGGCGGGCGCCGACGTGATCACGGAGAAGCCGCTGACCACGGACGCGGAGGGGGTGGCCCAGATCACCAAGGCCCTCGACGAGACGGGCCGCGACCTGGTCGTCACGTTCAACTACCGCTACTCCCCCAGGAACAGCGCGCTGCGCGAGCTGATCACCTCGGGCGCCGTCGGGCGGGTGACCGGCGTCCAGTTCGAGTGGGTCCTCGACACCCAGCACGGCGCCGACTACTTCCGCCGTTGGCACCGCGACAAGCCGAACTCGGGCGGGCTGCTGGTGCACAAGGCGTCCCACCACTTCGACCTCGTCAACTGGTGGATCGATGACGCTCCGCGACGGGTGTACGCCTCCGGCGGGCTGAAGTTCTACGGG
This sequence comes from Streptomyces radicis, assembly GCF_003626575.1. GTDB lineage: Bacteria > Actinomycetota > Actinomycetes > Streptomycetales > Streptomycetaceae > Streptomyces > Streptomyces radicis. Next base: position 60,050 of record NZ_RBDY01000005.1, read on the forward strand.
GCGCGCAACGCCGCCGAGCGCGGGTTGACCGAGCGCCCGGCGCGCGGAACGACCGATCGCGCCGGGAAGGACCCGTTCCTGCTCGACCTGCGCCTCCACGAGGAGCTGCGCGGGCTCTACCTGGACAACGAGCACCACGACGGGTACCTGCGCGACCTGGACGTCTTCGGCGAGGGCATCACGATCGAGGACAACCTCGCCCTCGTGGTGGACTACGCGGGCGGCCCGACGTTGAGCTACGGCCTCAACGCCCACAGCCCGTGGGAGGGTTACCGGGTCGCGGTCAACGGCACGGAAGGGCGCGCGGAGCTCGACGTCGTGGAGCGCGCCGCGGTGATCACGGACGGGGGCCGCGCGGCGGCCGTCGACCCGTCGATGGCCAGGGACGCGGCGGCGGAAGGGGCTCGCCACGACGGCGAGCGGCTCGTGCTCCAGCGGCACTGGGAGCCCGCGCGGGAGATACCGATCCCGGAGGCCGAGGGCGGCCACGGGGGCGGGGACGCGGTGTTGTTCCGCGCGCTGTTCCGGGGCGGCGAGGCGGACCCGCTGGGCCGCGCGGCCGGGGTGGTGGACGGTATCAGGGCCGTGTCGGTCGGCATCGCGGGCAACGAGTCCCTGGCAACGGGCCGCGCGGTGGACATCGTGGACATCGTGGACGCCGGGGAGGAGTGAGGATGGCCGTCGGGCCCGCGACCGCCGAGACCAGGTACGAGCCGGTGCCCTACTGGGCGAAGATCCCGCACGGGATCTGGCTCAAGGAGGCCACGTCCGTCGCCGTCGACTCCCAGGACCGCGTCTATGTCTTCAACCGGGGCAACATGCCCGTGCTGGTCTTCGACCGGGACGGGAACGTCGTGGACATGTGGGGCAACGAGACGCCGTTCGCCGGGACCGAGCTGTTCGAGGACCCGTACGGCAACCTGATGCCGCGCTGGAAGGGCTGCCGCTTCGCGCGCGCCCACGCGATCACCGTGGACCACGAGGACCGGCTGTGGCTGGTCGACGACCTGGGCAACCGGATCACCAAGACCGACCGGCACGGCACCGCGCTGCTGACCCTTGGCAGCGGGGAGCCGAGCGGCTTCCAGAGCGGCGAGCCGTTCAACAGGCCGACGGATGTGGCGATTTCGCCGGTGACCGGGGATGTCTTCGTCACCGACGGCTACCGCAACTCGCGCGTCCACCGCTTCGACGCGGAGGGCCGCCATGTGGCGTCGTGGGGCGAACCCGGCACGGATCCCGGGCAGTTCAGCCTGCCGCACAACGTCGCCATGTTCGGCGACGACGCGGTGATCGTGTGCGACAGGGAGAACCACCGCGTGCAGGTCTTCTCCCTCGACGGGGAGTTCGTCGCCGCCTGGCACGCCCACAAGGCGGTCGCCGTCTGCGCGGGCCGGGGCGAGGACACCAACGTCTATGTCGCCGAGCAGGGCCCGCCGCCCGTGCAGCACGGCGTCCCCAACCTGGGCCACCGGATCCGGGTCATGGACCGCGAGGGCCGCAGGGTCGCCTCCCTCGGCGCGGACCTGCCAGGCGAGGAGCCTGACCGCTTCAACTGGCCGCACAGCGTGGCCGTCGACTCCGAGGGCAGCGTCTACGCCGCCGAGGTCTCCTATGTGGAGGTCGGCAGCAAGGAGACGCCGCCGCGCGAGATGGTCAGCCTGCGGAAGTGGCGCCGCGCGCGGGGATGACCCCCGGTGGGGGCCGCGCGCGGCGTCAGTCCAGGCAGAACTCATTGCCCTCGGGGTCGGTCATCACGATGAAGCCGTGCTCCATGGGGGGTTCGGGGTCCGTGCGGTGCACTCGCGTGGCGCCCAGCGCGACGAGGCGTTCGCACTCGACCTCAAGCGCGGCCATCCGCTCGTCGCCCTCGAGCCCGGGGGCGGCGCGGACGTCGAGGTGGACGCGGTTCTTGGCGACCTTGCCCTCCGGCACCCGCTGGAAGAACAGCCGGGGGCCCTGCCCGTCCGGGTCCTCGATCGCCGACCTCGCGTCGCGCTCCTCCTCGGGAACCCCGACCCGTTCGAGGAATTCGTCCCACGCGGCGAGCGGATCGGCGCCCTCGGGCAGCTCGACGCCCGGCGGGGCGGGATGGACATAGCCGAGCGCGTCGCGCCAGAAGGAGGAAAGCGCCCCCGGGTCGTGGGCGTCGAAGGTGACCTGGATGTGGCGGCTCATCGGAGTGCTCCGTTCGTCGTGGGGTGGGTGTGGGTGTAGAGGTCGCGCAGCAGGCACACCTCGGAGCGATCGTTCATGCGGCCACCCTGGCAGGCAAGGCGGACAGGAGCGGTCCGCTTTCCACGCTTCTCTGGCAGGGTGAACGGCATGGACGGGGCGGCGCGTGGTGACGATCTCGGGACGACGGAGCGGGTGCTCACCCTGCTCGGGCTGCTGCAACGGCGCCGGGTCTGGACCGGGCCCGAGCTGGCCGAACGCCTCGGGGTCACGCCGCGCACCGTGCGGCGCGACGTCGAGCGGCTGCGCGCGCTCGGCTACCCGGTGCACGCCGCCCTGGGCGTCGGCGGCGGCTACCAGCTCGGCCCGGGGCGTGACCTGCCGCCGCTGCTCCTCGACGACGAGGAGGCGATCGCCACCGCGGTCTCGCTGCTGGCCGGGGCGGGGGGCGCGGTCGCGGGGGCGGGCGAGGCGGCGCTGCGCGCGTTGACCAAGCTCGACCAGGTGCTGCCCACCCGGCTGCGGCACCAGGTGCGCGCGCTCTCCCACGCGGTGGACTTCTTCGAGGGGGGCCGCGCGCCGGTCGACCCCGAGGTGGTCATGGCGCTGGCCAGGGCCTGCCGCGACGAGGTGGAGGTGGGGTTCGCCTACGCGTCCCCGGGGAGCGAGCCGCGACAGCGGCGGGTCGAGCCCTACCGCGTGGTCGCGTCGGCCCGGCGCTGGTACCTCTTCGCGCACGACCTCGACCGCGACGACTGGCGCAGCTTCCGGGTGGACCGGATGAGCGAGGTGGCCGCCCGCACCTGGCACTTCCACCCGCGCCCCGCGCCCGACGCGGCGGCGTATGTGCAGGAGGGGGTGGCGAGCCGGGTCTACGCGCACCAGGCGCGTTTCCTGGTGCGCGCGTCGGCCGAGACGGTGCGGCGGCAGATCCCGGCGACCGCGGCGGTCGTGCGGGCGCGCGGGGACGGCCTGTGCGAGCTGGTCAGCGGCTCCGACAGCCTGGACTTCGTCCTCATGCATGTGGTCCTGCTGGGGCACGACTTCGAGGTGCTCGACCCTCCTGAGCTGCGGGAGCGCTGTCGCGCGCTGGCGGAACGGCTGCTGGCGGCCGGGGGCTCGTGAGGCCCGCCATGACCAGGGCGACCAGGCGGTCGGCCCGCGCCCGCGCGTCCGTCGTGTGGTCGGTGTGGTCCGTGTGGTCCGTGTGGTCGGTAGGGCCCGTGTGCTCGGTGAGCCAGGCGATCGCGCTGGTGAGGGCCAGGATGTCGGGTGGCGGCACGTCGGTGCGGATCGCGGCGGCGTGGCGGGCGCGTTCGATCAGGGCCAGACCGGTTTCGGTCACCGCGTGGCAGGGCGCGTGCAGCGGCGATCGTTCGTCCCGGGTCGCGGCCAGCAGCGTCGCGGGCAGGCCAGGGTAGACCGTCGTCCTGCGGGTGAGCGACCGCAGCCAGGCGGCCAGGGCCTCGTGGGGCGACTCCGAGCGGAGCAGGCTCTCGCCGCGCGCGACGAGCGCGTCGATCCGGTCGCGCAGCAGGGCCGCCAACAGGGCGTCGCGCGTGGGGAAATGGCGGTACAGCGTCCCGGCGCTCACGCCCGCGCGGCGGGCGATCTCCCCCAACGAGGCCCCGGTGCCGCGTTCGCCGAAGACGGCGTGGGCGTTGGTCAGCAGCAGGTCGCGATTGCGGCGCGCATCGGAGCGCTGGGGTGGGCTCGACACGCCTCAGGGTATCCCTGGCGGGGGTTTGGCGGGGGCCCTGCGGGCGGCTGTGGGGGCGGCTACGGGCTGGACGTCCTCCCGTTCGCCGTCCGCCGAGTGTCGGGTGTGGGGCGGTGCGGGTTACGGAGGGCACCTACGGGGGAGGGGGCGTCGGGTGACCGGCCGTCCCGGTAAACGGTCGGCCTCGTCGCTGGATTGGACCGTTCGCCGAACGGGCGCGGCCGCGTCCCTCGTTGGCGGCCGTTTTCCCGGTGGTCGGCTGAGGTGGCGCGCACCCTTCGGGCCTGCCCTGGCCGCCGCTCTCGTCGTTCACCGCGCGCACGTTGAGCTTATGGAGCGGGCCGGTCCGGGGCGGGGGCGCGCGTCGTTCAGCAGGCTCGCTGGGGCTTATGCCCCGCTTACGCGGGGACGGGGTCTCTCCTGAAACGGGGCACACTTTGTTCAACACAGAGTGTGTCGCGTGTCAGGAGCCCGTGGCCGTCCTCACTCCTCCGCCGCGAGCCGCGAGGCCGCGTGGGGGTTCGTCAGCAGGCCGCGCGCCATCGACGCGTTCAGCAGGAAGAGACCGCGCGTGACCAGCGGAGCGGTCAGCAGCGCGACCAGTCCGAGGCCCGTCGTGAAGGCGATGTTCGCGCTCTCCGACGAGATGTCGTACGTCAGGTCGAGCAGCCCGGTCTCCTCGTCCTCGGGGAGCGCCCACGACCACGTCACATAGAGCAGCATCCCGAGGCCGCCGAGGACCCAGGTCACCGTGAGGCAGAAGTTCACGATCCGCACCGGGAACGAGACGATCGCGTGCGCCAGATCCCGCCACGCCTGCGGCTCGGCCAGCGCGGCGATCATCCCCTTGACGCTCCTGTCGCCCCGCTCCCGGTAGACGTGCGGCGGAAGCGGGCGCCCGGTGACGGACTCCACGCGGCGGCGCTCGCCGCGCGCCAGGCCGCGCGCCGCCAGGAGCGTGCCGAGCAGGATCGGCACCCCGAGGTAGACGATCACGGTCGCGACGCCCGCCGCGAGGCCGAGGAAGCCGACCGTGAAGGACACGACGCCGATCGGCAGCGAGCTCACGAGATAGCCCAGCTCGCGGCCGAACCGGACGGCGGCGGACGGGGGTCGGGCCGCCGCCGGAGCGGGGGCGGCGGCGCGGGGGAAGGTGTCGGGGGAAGTCATCGGCGTCATGGTTCCACCCTGTCGCGCCCGCCCACGCTCCCCCAGCCGCCTAGACCGCCGAGGGCGGGTGGAGTTAGCACCACCAGACGCCGGGAGATCGCCCGTTGATGAGACATTCGCCCGAAGAGAGCGCCCAGGGCGCGCCGTTGACCGCGCGCCGCGGCGCACGCGCCGCGCACCCCCCGGGCCCCACCCACCACTGCCCTCTTCCCGCGCAACAGTTGGCGCATTGGCGCGCTTGTGTGGCCTCCGCCCCCCGCTTAACGTGACGGTGCGCGATCGATCATCTCCGTGTCGCAATCAGGAGGTTGTTGCCGTGAACGAGTCACAGGACGTCGAACAGGCGGAGCCCACCGAGGTGTACGAGACCCCGCTGATGGTGGAGGTCGGGGAGTTCAGCGCCGACACCCAGGCCCTCTACCAGTACACACGTCCCGAGGGCAACGGGCTGCGGTGGTACTGAGCGAGCCCTGCGGCGGGTGCTGGTTCGTGGTCCTCCCTGACCACGGGGCGGCGCCCGCCGCGCTCCGGGCGTTGCGCGGGCGCCACTGCCGGACCGTCCCCCACGCGTCGGGGCGGCCGTGGCTGGTCGGCTGCTGGAGCGACGAGCAGCTCGTCCTCGCCACCGCGGGCGAGACGCGCCTGGCCGTCACGGGCCCGTGCTCGCTCGGCCCTGAGGCGTTGAACGCCAGGGCCGCGGCGGTCCGTTCGGCATCCGACGCGGAGGGCGCGGTCCGGGGCGCGGTGGGCCGTTTCCATGTGCTCGCCTCGCACGCGGGCGAGGTCTACGCGCGGGGCAGCGCCTCGGGCGCGCGGCGCCTGTACCGGGCGACCCTGGACGGGATGACCGTCGCGGCCGACCGGGCGCGCACGCTGGCCTGGCTCATCGGCGCCGAGCCCGACCCCGCCCACCTGGCCGCGCGGCTCGCGGGCCCCAGCCTGCCCCACCCGCTCGACAGCGCGACCCCCTGGCGCGGCGTGCGCGAGGTGCCCGCGGGGGACGCCCTGACGATCGACCGGCGGGGCGGGGCGGCCACCACCGCGTGGTGGAGCCCGCCACCGGGCGAACTCCCCCTCGCCGAGGGCGCGTCGGCCGTCCACGACGCGCTGCGCGCCGCGGTGGCGCTGCGCGTCGATCCGGGCCGGACCCTGGCCGCCGACCTCTCCGGCGGCCTCGACTCCACCTCGCTGTGCTTCCTCGCCGCCGCCGAGGGCGCCGAGCTTGCCACGGCCACGCTGCACTGGTCCGACCCGGCCAACGAGGACCCCCGCTACGCCGAACGCGCCGCCGCCGCGCTGGCCAGGCGCACCCGGATCGCGCGGCTGGTGTTCGAGCCGCGCGACCTGCCGCCGCTGTTCGCCGGGGCCGACGAGCCCGACGACCCGGACGACGAGCCGTCGACGGCGCTGCGGGACCGCGTTCAACAGCGGCTCATCGGCGAGGCGTTGCGCGCCAAGGGCGCCACGCTGCGGCTCACGGGCCTCGGCGGCGACCATGCCGCGACGCCGCCCGCCTCGTACCTGCACGCGCTGCTGCGCCGCCGCCCCGTCGCCGCGCTGCGCCGGACCGCGGCCCACCGGGCGCGCCAGCGCTGGTCGTTGGCGGACAGCGCGCGCATGCTGCTCGCCCGAGGCTCCTACGCCCGGTGGCTCGCGGGCGCGTCGCGCGTGCTGCGCGCGGGCGAGCCCGCCCCCGCGCCCCTGACCGAGCCCCCGGGCTGGGGCATGCGCCCCCGGCTCCCGGCCTGGGCGAACGACCGCGCCACCACGTTGTTCTGCGACCTGATGGACGCCGCGGCCGAGAACGCCGAGCCGCTGGCCGCCGAACGCCACCTGCACGGCTGGATCCGCCAGCTGCGGCAGGGCGGCCGCACCGCCGCGCGGCTCGCCCACCGAACCGCCGCATGGGGCCTGCCCCTCGACGCCCCGTTCTGCGACGACGCCGTGCTCGACGCCTGCCTCGCCCTGCGCCCCGACGAGGTCTGCACCCCCTGGTCCTACAAGCCGCTGCTGACCGAGGCGATGCGCGGCGTGCTGCCCGACGCGATCCGGGCGCGGACGACGAAGGACCACTGCGAGCCGGAGTGGTTCGCGGGACTGCGGGCCGGGCGGGCGGTGTTCGCCGGGTGGGCCGAGGACTCGCGCCTGGCCGCCGCCGGGCTCGTGGACCAACGGGCCCTGCACCGCGCGGTGTCGAGCCCCGATCTGCTCTCGGCGGGGGCGGCGGAGCTGGAGGAGACCCTCGGGGTCGAGTCCTGGCTGCGCGACATCGAGGCGCACCCCGTACCCGCCCACCTTCGACACCACGTTCGACACCACGTTCGACGAGGCGTTCGACACGACGAGGAGAAGGACGTTGCCGGACAAGCCCCCCAGACCCCTGAAGCTGCGCGCTGACGTCACCGCCGCCGACACCGAGGGGGCGACGGTCCTGCTCGACGGGCGCAGCGGGCGCTACTACCAGCTCAACGCCACCGGCGCGCTCGTCCTGCGCGACCTCCTCGCGGGCGCCGCGCCCGGGGAGATCGCGGGGCGCCTGGCCGCCACCCGCCCGGTCACGACCGAACGCGCCCGCGCCGACGTGGCCGCGCTCCTCGACCACCTCACCCGCGCCGGGCTCGTGGTGCCCGCGTGAGCCAGGTGCTGCCCTCGTCCGCCGCAAGGCCGCCGCTGCGCCGCCGCGTCGCCGCGCACGCGGCGGTGGCCGTCGCGCGGCTGCTCGCGCATCTCTCCCCCGCGCGCCTGACGTCGCTGCTGCGCGTGGCGCGCCGGGGCGCCGCGCCCGCGAGCCATGAGCAGGCGCTGGCCGCGCGCCGGGACGTCACCGGCACCAGTACGTTCTGCTCGGGCCGTTACTGCCTGCAACGCTCCCTCGCGACCGCCCTGCTCTGCCGCTTGCGCGGCACGTGGCCGACGTGGTGCACGGGTGTGCGCACGCCGCCGTTCGCGGCGCACGCGTGGGTCGAGGCGGAGGGCCGCCCGGTGGGCGAACCCCCGGAGATCACGGCGTTCACGCGCTTGCTGACCGTGCCTCCGGCGCGATGAGCGGAACCCTCCGGGGAGCCGGGGTGCCGTGGTGCGGTCCGGCCTCCGGCCGGGAGGCCGTTTCCCCACCCACCCACCCTTTTCCGCCTCCGGCGGGGGAACCAACACCCGTGGGTGCGAGGGATCTTGACACCTGTCGGGGTCGCCCCTATGTTCCTCCGCACACCCTTTGAATCGTTTCACGAAACGTTTCACGTCAGGTCACGGAACACCAAGGAGAGCCCCTTGTCCCTCCTCCGACTCCGCGACGTCAGCAAGTCCTTCGGTGCCGTCGCCGCCGTGCGCGGCGTCTCGTTCGGGCTCGATCCCGGGGTCGTGCACGGCCTCGTCGGGGAGAACGGCGCCGGGAAGTCCACCGTCGTCAAGATGCTGGCCGGGGTGCACAGGCCCGACGCGGGTGGCGTCGAGATCGAAGGGCGCCCCGTCGAGCTGCACCGCCCCGCCGATGCCAAGGCCGCCGGGATCGCCGTCATCCACCAGGAGCCGACCCTCTTCCCCGATCTCTCCGTCGCCGAGAACATCTTCATGGGCCGTCAGCCCACCGCCCGCCTCGGCCGCATCGATCGCGCGGCGATGCGGCGGGCCGCGGAGGAGCTGTTCGCGCGGCTCGGGGTCGCGGTCGACCCCGAGCGGCAGGCGCGTGGCCTGTCGATCGCCGACCAGCAGGTCGTCGAGATCGCCAAGGCGCTCTCCCTCGACGCCCGGGTCTTCGTCATGGACGAGCCCACCGCCGCGCTCACCGGCGTGGAGGTGCGGCGGCTCTTCGCCGTGGTGCGCGGGCTGTGCGAGCGGGGCGCTGCCGTGCTGTTCATCTCGCACCGCTTCGACGAGGTGTTCACGCTGTGCCGGGACCTCACCGTGATGCGCGACGGGGCGTGGGTGTCCACCGACCCGGTCGCGGACCTGACCGTGGAGACGGTGGTGCGGCGGATGGTCGGCCGCGAGGTGTCCGCGCTCTACCCCAGGGAGCCCGGGGCGAACGAGCCGGGCGAGGTCGTGCTCGACGTCAAGGGCCTGTCGCGCGCGGGCGCGTTCTCCGACATCGGGTTCGAGGTCAGGGCGGGCGAGATCGTCGCGTTGGCCGGGCTCGTGGGCGCGGGGCGCAGCGAGGTGGTGCGGGCGGTGTTCGGCGTGGACCGCTATGACCGGGGCGAGGTGCGGGTGGGCGGGCGGCGGCTGCCGCCCGGCTCGCCCGCCGCCGCGATGGCGGCGGGGGTCGCGCTGGTGCCGGAGGACCGCAGACAGCAGGGGCTCGTCATGGAGCTCTCGGTGGAGCGCAACGCCACGCTCACGCGGCTGCGTCCGCTCGCGAGGTTCGGGCTGCTGTCGGGGCGCGGCGAACGGCGGGCCGCGGCCGAGTGGGCCGAGCGGCTGCGGGTCAAGCACGGGCGGCCGACCGACGCGGTGGGCACGCTCTCGGGCGGGAACCAGCAGAAGCTCGTGCTCGCCAAGTGGCTCGCCACCTCGCCGAAGGTGCTGATCGTGGACGAGCCGACCCGCGGCATCGACGTGGGCACCAAGGCGGAGGTGCACCGGCTCATGTCGGGGCTCGCCGACGAGGGAATGGCGGTGGTGATGGTGTCGTCCGAGCTTCCCGAGGTGCTCGGGATGGCCGACCGGGTGCTGGTGATGCGCGAGGGGCAGCTGACGGCGGAGCTGCCGGGGCGGCGGGCCACCGAGGAGTCGGTGATGTTCGCGGCCACCGGGCAGCGGGAGGGTGGCGCATGACGGCGCTGCGGGCCCGCCGTGAGCTGGGCGTGCTGCTCGCGCTCGCGCTGCTCGTGGCGTTCACGGCCGCCGACAACTCCCGTTTCCTGTCGTCCCAGTCGATCCGCGACGTGCTGCTGAGCGCCTCGATCCTGGTGGTGCTCGCGGTCGGCCAGACGGTCGTGGTCGTCACCCGGAACATCGACCTTTCGGTGGGCTCCGTGCTCGGCCTGACGGCGTTCGCGACGGGCAAGCTGTTCGTCGCCGCGCCAGGGACGCCGCTGGTCGTGGCGGTGCTCGCGGGCGTGGGCCTGGGCGCGCTGTGCGGGGCGCTCAACGGCGCGCTCATCGCCGCGGCGCGCGTTCCGGCGCTGGTGATCACGCTGGGGACGCTGTACGTGCTGCGCGGCGTGGACCACTCGTGGGCGTCGGGCGAGCAGATCAACGCGGCCGATCTGCCGCGTTCCTTCCTGGACTTCGGGACCGCGACGGTCCTCGGGGTGCCGGTGCTCGCGCTCGTGGCCGCCGCGGTGCTGCTCGTGGTGGCGACGTGGCTCGGCTCGTACCGGGTGGGGCGCGAGCTGTACGCGATCGGCTCCGAGCCCGCGGCGGCGCGGCTCTCGGGGATCCCGGTGGGCGCGCGGGTGTTCCTGGCGTTCGTGGTGAGCGGGGCGCTCGCGGGCCTGGCGGGGGTACTGCACGCGGCCCGTTACGGAACGGTCGACGCGACGGTGGGCAGCGGCATGGAGCTCCAGGTGGTGGCCGCCGTGGTGGTGGGTGGCGTGGCGATCTTCGGGGGCAGCGGAACGGCCTACGGGGCGGCGATCGGCGCGCTGCTGCTCACCACGATCGGCAGCTCGCTCGCGGTGCTGCGCGTGGATCCGTTCTGGCAGCAGGCCGCGGTGGGCGGGCTGATCCTGGCCGCGATCGGTCTTGACCGGGCGCTGGCGGCGCGGACGGCGAGACGCGCGGCGGCCCGTTCGGCGGCCGACGCGGCGGCAGGTCAGGACGCCGGTCGGCGCGGGGAGAGGGAGGCGACCCATGGCTCATGACTCGCTCTACGCGAGCCCGCAGCGGCGGCCGGGCGCGGGGCGCGGGAGGCGGCGCACGGCGTGGGTGCCGCGCCGCTGGGACGCGGCCCTGGTGAGCGCGCTGCTGCTGGTGGTGCTCGGCTCGGCGCTGCTGGTGGACGGCTTCGCGACGGGCCGCAACGCGCAGTTCCTGCTGCTCGACGCGGTGGCGATCGGCCTGGTGGCGCTGCCGATGACGCTCGTGGTGATCACGGGCGAGATCGATCTCTCGGTGGCGAGCACGCTCGGCCTGTGCAGCGCGGTGATGGGGCAGCTGTGGCTGTCGGGGTGGCCGCTCGAGCTGGTCGTGGTGGCGGCGGTGGCGCTCGGCGCGGTCCTGGGCGCGGTGAACGGGGTGTTCGTGACCGCGTTCGGGCTGCCGTCGCTCGCGGTGACGATCGGCACGCTCGCGGCGTACCGGGGGCTGGCGTTCGTGGTGCTCGGCGACCAGGCGGTGGCGGACTTCCCCGGCGACTGGACGTCGGCGGCGGTGGAGACGGCGCCGGGCGGGGCGCTGCCGTGGGCGATGGTGGGCACGGCGCTGCTCGCGGTGGCGTTCGGGGTGGTGCTGCACGCGACGCCGTTCGGGCGTGAGCTGTACGCGATCGGGAGCAACGCGGAGGCCGCGCGCTTCTCGGGGATCCCGGTGGCGCGGCGGAAGTTCTGGCTCTTCGTGGTGTGCGGGGCGGTGTCGGGCCTGGCGGGCGTGTACTGGACGCTGCGCTACGCGAGCGCGCGGGCCGACAACGGCGAGGGCCTCGAACTGGCCGTGGTGGCCGCGGTGTTGCTGGGCGGGGTGTCGATCTTCGGGGGCCGGGGGACGCTGGCCGGGGTGTGCGCCGGGGTGCTGCTGCTCGGCGTGCTGCGGAACGCGTTGCAGCTGGCCGACGTGGCCGCGGACACGCTCGACATCGTGACGGGCTCGCTGCTGATCGTCTCGGTGGTGGTGCCGAACGCCGTGGCGATGGCCAGGGCGCGGCTCGCGCGGAAGGACCGGCACGAGGGAACTCACGAGAGGAAGTTCGGATGATGCTGCGCAGTGATCGCCGCGGTCGCCGCCGGGGCGGCGCGTCCCGGGTGGGCGTGGCCGCGGTCGCGTGGACGGCCCTGCTCGCCACGGCGGCGTGCGGGGGGACGACCAGGGACGAGAACGCCGAGCCCGAGGACCGTGGCGGCCCGACGGGCGAGGCGGACCCGGACGCGCCGCTGCGGGACGACCTGGTGGTGGCGTTCCTGCCCAAGCAGGTCAACAACCCCTACTTCACGGTCGCCGACGGCGGCGGCGAGACGGCGGTGGGCGAGTTCGGCGGCGAGTACAAGGAGTCGGGCCCGACGGAGGCGAGCGCCTCGTCCCAGGTGAGCCACGTCAACACGCTGTCGCAGCAGGGCACGGATGTGATCGCCCTGGCGGCCAACGACCCCAACGCGGTGTGCGGGGCCCTGGACAGCGCGCGGGACGCGGGGGCGCGGGTGGTGACGTTCGACTCGGACACGAACCCCGGGTGCCGTGACCTGTTTGTCAACCAGGCGACGGCCGAGGACATCGCGCGCACCCAGGTCGAGCTGATCGCCGAACAGATCGGCGGCGAGGGCGAGGTGGCCATCCTGTCGGCGACGCCGAACGCCACCAACCAGAACGCCTGGATCGCGCTCATGGAGGAGGAGCTGGCCGCGCCCGAGTACGCGGACATCGAGCTGGTCACGGTCGCCTACGGCAACGACGAGGACGAGAAGTCGTTCCAGGAGACCCAGGGTCTGCTGCGCTCGTACCCGGATCTGGCGGGGATCATCTCGCCGACCACGGTGGGCCTGGCCGCGGCGGCCCGTTATCTGTCGGGCTCGGAGTTCCAGGGGGAGGTGGCGCTCACGGGCCTGGGGACGCCCAACCAGATGCGGGAGTACGTGCACGACGGGACGGTGGAGTCGTTCGCGCTGTGGGACCCGGCCGAGCTCGGCTATCTGGCGGCCTACGCGGGCGCTGCGCTGGCGTCGGGTCAGATCACGGGCGCGGAAGGGGAGACGTTCACCGCGGGCGAGTTGGGCGACTACACGATCGGCGCCGACGGGGTGGTGGTGCTCGGGCCGCCGACGGTGTTCGAGGAGGGGAACGTCGACGACTACGACTTCTGACGCTTCGGCTTCTGACGCTTCGACTTCTGAACGGGGGCTCGTGGCCTCAGCTCTGGCCCGCGCCGTCGAGGGTGACGACCACCTTGATGTCGCCGGGGCGCGACTCGTACGCCTCCTGGCAGCGCTCCAGCGGGACGCGGCGCGTGATGAGGCGGTCGAGCCAGTCGAGGTCGGCGTGGGCGAGGGCCTGGGCGGCCTGCTGGTAGTGGCGTGGGTTGGCGTTGACCGAGCCGACGACGGCGTCGTTCTCCAGGACCAGCTCCCGGTTGAGCGAGGCCGCGTCAACGGCGAGCGGGCGGCCGGCGGATGAGACGCCGGTGAGGCAGACGACGCCGTAGCCGCCGGTGCCGGTCAGCACGTCGAGCACGACGGGCCCCGCGCCCGTGGCCTCGATGACGATGTCGGGGCGCACCTTGTCGGCGACCTCGGCGGCGTCCTCGGTGTGGTAGGTGGCGCCCAGGTCGGCGACGAGTCCCGGCTTGGGCCCCTCGGAGACGCGGTCGAGGACGTGCACGTCGAGGCCGCGTTTCACGCCGAGCAGGGCGGCGAGCAGGCCGACCGGGCCCGCGCCCGTGACCAGCACGCGCCGGGGGTCGAACCACGCGCGGGCGCCGACCCGTTCGACCTGCTCCCACGCCTTGGCGACCACGGAGGTGGGCTCCATGAGCACGCCGACGCGTTCGAGGCGGGCGTCGAGCGGGATCGCGTAGTCCGGCTCGATCGTCCAGCTCTCGCTGGCGTAGCCGTCGCGCTCCTTGATGCCGCGCTCGGTGAAGCGGCCGTTGCGGCACATGTCGAACTCGCCGCGTCGGCACGCCCCGCACGGCTCGGGGTCGGGGCGGCGGACCACGCCCATCACCAGGTCGCCCGGGGTGAAGCCGCTGCCGGGTGGCGCGGCGCGGACGCGGCCGAGGGACTCGTGGCCGATGACCAGGCGGTCGTGCCCCAGGGGCGCGGCGCCGTAGTCGCCCGCGACGATCTCGTGGTCCGTGCCGCACACGCCGATGGCGAGCGCGTCGACGAGCAGCTCGCCGTCGGCGGGGGCGGGCTCGGGGACCTCGTCCACCCGCAGCGAGCCGGATTGTCTGGGTTGCACCGTAATCGCACGCATCATCCCCCACGGTCGCACGGCGGCGCCGGGTCGGCCACCCGAGGCGCCAGGCGACCCCTTTCGCCACCCAGGGCGCGGCTGATAGTTTCCGCCGGCGAATCGATCAGCCGAACGAGGGAGTTCCGGCATGTCGGACGAGGATGCCTGGGTACAGACGATGTCCACGGGGCCGCTGCTGGCCATCGCGGGCGCGGCGATCGCGGTCCTGCTGTTCTCGATCATCAAGCTCCATCTGCACGCGTTCCTCGCCCTGGTCGGGGTCAGCCTGCTCACGGCGTTCGCGACCGGGATCCCTTCGGAGCAGGTGGTGCCGACGCTCACCGGCGGCTTCGGTGACACGCTGGGCAACGTCGCGCTGCTGGTCGGGCTCGGCGCGATCCTCGGGCGGCTGATCGAGGTCAGCGGCGGCGCGCGGTCGCTCACGGACGCGCTGATACGCCGGTTCGGCGAGGAACGGGCCCCGCTGGCGCTCGGCGTCGCCTCGTTGATCTTCGGCTTTCCGATCTTCTTCGATGCTGGCCTGGTCGTGATGCTGCCGATCGTCTTCGCGGTCGCGCGGCGGCTCGGCGGCGGCATCCTGCGGTACGGGCTGCCGGTCGCCGGGGCGTTCTCCGTGATGCATGTCTTCCTGCCGCCGCACCCTGGCCCGGTCGCGGCGACCGAGCTGCTGGGCGCGGACATCGGCCTGGTCGTCGTGTTCGGCCTGGTCATCGCCCTGCCCACGTGGTACCTGACCAGCTACCTGTACGGCCTGTGGGTGGGCAAGCGCCTGGTGCTGCCCGTGCCCGACATCCTGGCCGGGGGCCCGCGCGCGGACGGCGAGATGGACGAGAACCCGCCCCGGCCCACCACGGTCGTCCTGCTGCTGCTCCTGCCGCTGGTGCTGATCTTCGTCAACACCGGGCTCGACGCGGCCCGCGCCGCGGGCTGGCTCAGCGGTGAGCAGGGCTGGTTCAACCTGGCTCGCGCGGTGGGCTCGGCGCCCGTGGCGCTGCTGATCGCCGTGCTGGTGGCGGGCTATGTGCTGGGCCCTCGCCGCGGCTACGGCGCCGACCTGGTCGAGAAGCTGACGGAGTCCGCGCTCGGCCCGGTCTGCTCGATCATCCTGATCACGGGCGCGGGCGGGATGTTCGGGGCGGTGCTGCGGGCCAGCGGCATCGGGGAGGCGCTCTCGGAGAGCCTGTCGGACATCGGACTGCCGGTCGTGGTCGCGGCGTTCATCATCGCCGGTGCCCTGCGGGTGGCCCAGGGCTCGGCCACGGTGGCGCTCACGACGGCCGCGGGGCTCGTCCAACCGCTGGTCGACGGCGGCGAGTTCAGCTCGGTGGCGCTGGCCGCGCTGGTGCTCGCCCTGGCGGCGGGCTCGGTGATCGCCAGCCATGTGAACGACTCGGGGTTCTGGCTCGTCGGCCGGTTCATGGACATGGACGTCAAGACGACGCTCAAGACGTGGACGGTGATGCAGAGCACGATCGCCCTGATGGGCTTCGCCCTCGCCGCCCTGCTCTACGCGGTGGCGTGATCGCCGGGGGGCGGTGGCGAGATCGGGGTCGTGGCGGTCTCCCGGTCGAGCAGCGTCGCCGAGGCGCAGCCGCGCGGCAGGCGCCCGGCCTCCAGCTGCGCCACCAGGCGCGCCACCGCGCGCCGATGGCGGGCGAACGCGCGCCGTGACACGCTCCGGCCGCGTTCGCGCTGCCCGGCCAGGGCCGTCTCGGGCGCGACGTCGAGCACCACCAGGTGGAAGCCCGTGCCGCGGCGCCCGGCGTCGCGGCCGAGCCAGTGGCGGACCCAGGCCGTGCGCCCGCAGTCGTGCACCAGGACGCCACGGCCCGAGCGCAGCGCGCGATAAAGCCTGACGTAGTGCGCGAGGCGCGCGGCGGGGCGGTAGACGGCGTAGGGCAGCCAGCGCGGCAGGCGGCCCTCCCAACGCTCCCTGACCTCCTGAGCGTCGATCAGCAGCACCGAGCGGTGCGCCTCGGCGGTGCGGCGCATCAGCGTGGACTTGCCGCTGCCCGGCAGCCCCGAGATGACGACCCGTTGGCCCTCGGGCCAGCGCGGCGGATCGTCCGTCAGCGGAAGGGCGGCCGAACCACCGGGCCTTGACGTGGGACTTCGAAGGTCTCGCACGCGGTGCGCCATGGCCGACGTCCCCTTCCGGACCGGTGCAGCGCGCCCTCGCGCGGGCGCCGGGGCGGCGCGCGACGGCGAGACCTGACCGCGGACTTGGTGAAACCGTAACCTTTGCGTCCGCCGCCGCGCAACGCCACCTCCACCCCGCCCACCTCGCCGAACTCCCGTCCGAGCCAAGGGAGTCAGGCGCGGGCGACCGCCTCGGCGACGCGGTGGGCGAGCGCCAGGATCGTGAGAACGGGGTTGACGCCGCCGTTGGTGACATGGAGGGAGGCGTCGGCGACCCACACGTTGCGCATGCTCCAGACCCTCCCCCAAGGGTCGGTGACGGATGTGGCCGGGTCCTCGCCCATCCGGCAGGTGCCCGCCTGGTGCTGGCCGCCGCTCGGCACCCCGATCGGCGGCGCGCCATGGGGGAAGACGGCCCGCGCGCCGCTCGCGGCGAGCCACTCGGCGGCCCTGTCCGCGAGGAACGCCGCCGTGCGCGCGTCCTCGGGGTGCGTCGTGCCGCCGAGCCTGGCCACCGGGATGCCGAAGCGGTCGCGGGTGGCCCGGTCGACGGTGACGCGGGCGGCGGGGTTCGGTATCTCCTGGATCGGCCCGGTGACCAGCGCGAGGCGCCGGTAGAGGTCGCGCATCCCGTCCCGCGCGCCCGCCCCCGTCGCGGGGATGACGCCGAGCCGCGCCAGGGTGGCATAGGTCTGGAGGGGCGTCGGCACGAAGTCGTTGGCCAGGAGGCCGCCCCCGACGATGCCGTCGTTGTGGTGGCGGTGGTCGTTGGTGGCGATGCTGGGGCCAGGGCCGACGCAGTCCTGCACGTCCTCGTCGAACAGGCCGAACGCGCCCGCGTAGACGTGGCCTTGGAGGTGGCGCCCGAGCTGGTCGTGCCCGTTGCCGATCCCGGCGCCCTCGCCCTCGGCCCGGCTGTTGAACAACAGCCGCGGCGTCTCGACCGCCCCGGCGGCCAGGACGAAGCGGGAGGCGGACACCGAGCGCGTGACGACCTCGCCGCCGCGCTCGGCGAACAGGGTCACGCCGGTGATCCGCGGGAAGCGGGGGTCGGCGTTCAGATACCCGGCCTGGACGCCGGTCATCAGGTCGCAGCGGCCCGTGGCCAGGGCGCGCCGGATGACGGTGTTGCGGGTGTCGTTCTTGAAGTCGCCCCGGCAGCCGAAGCCCACACAGGTCGCGCAGCCCACGCAGGCGCCACGGCCGTCGCGCGGCACGGAGTTGATCAGCAGCGGCACGGGCGAGGTGCGCAGGCCGAGCCTGCGGGCGCCCTCGGCGAGCGGGCGCGCGGTGCCGTTGGGGGCGAGCGGCGGCATGGGGTAGCCGCGGGTGCGCGGGCCCGCGTGGACGTTGCCATCGGGGTCCCCCGAGACGCCGATCTCCCACTCGGCGCGGTCGTAGTGGGGCGCGAGGTCGTCGTAGGTGAGCGGCCAGTCGGCCAGGGAGCTGCCGTCGGGAACGCCGTAGGTGCGGGCCATGGCGAAGTCCTCGGGGCAGAAACGCCACGCCTGCGCGCCGTAGACGCGGGTGCCGCCGCCGACGGTCATGGCGTTGTTGGACCAGCGTGAGTCGCCAGGGGTGACGGTCACATCGCCGCCGGGGCCCGCGGAGACGCGGGGGTTGCCCTCGGCAGGGGGACCCGCGGGGGGGTCGTAGCGGTCGGTGTAGCCGGGGATGACGCGCTGGTTGCGCAGATGGTCGGGGGCCAGGTCGTGCGCGGTGAGCCAGGGGCCGCGTTCCACCAGGAGCACGCGCTGCCCCGCCTCGGCGAGCACGCAGGCCACGACGCCGCCGCCGGCGCCGGCGCCGATGACCACGGCGTCGTAGGGGCCCGTGGCGTCCTCGACGGCGAGGGTGGGCGGGGTGTCGTCGGGGGCGAACGGCGCGTCGCCCTCGGGCGCGGCGCGGTAGCCGATGGCCTCCCAGGCCTGGCCAGGGCGGCCCCAGTAGCCCTGGGCGCACAGCCGCACCAGGTCCGCGAGGCCCGGGTCATCGGCCAGCAGCCGGTCCTCCTCCTCGGCGGTGTGGCGCCCGTCGAGCAGGGTCAGCGGGGCGAGGTCGGCGCCCGAGGCGGCGATGAAGTCGCCCACCCCCGCGGCCCAACCGCCCGGCACCACCCGTTCCACGAACGCCCTGAGCGTGTCCTCCCGCGCCATGGCCCCTCCTCGCGCACCGGCTTCCGGCCGGGGCCCACGGTACGGCGGTCAGAGCTCCTTCGTCTCCCCGGGGAGGCGGGCCATGACCCGGCCCGTGGTGACGCGCGTCTCGAAGACGGGCTGCGGGGCGGTCGCCGGGCCCCTGATGTTCCAGCCGTCGCTCAGCCGGAAGACGCTGCCGTGCCACGGGCAGGTCACACAGCCGTCGGCGATCTCGCCCTCGGAGAGCGGCCCCGCCATGTGGCTGCACCGGTCGGCGATCACCCTGACCACGTCGTCGGGCTCGCGCAGCACCATGACGGGAACGCCGCTGACGACCCGCACCACGGGCGTTCCCACCGGGAACTCGCTCAGCGAGCCCAGCAGGTGCCAGCCTGGCTCGACCACGGCGGCGACCTGCTCGGCGTGGTTCGCGCCCGCGGCCTGCCGGTAGGCGAGGTGGCCGCCGAGCGCGCCTCCGACGGTCGCGGAGGTGAGCCCGGCGAAGCCCAGGGCGCGGCCGCGCAGGCGGCGGCCCCTGAGGCGGGCGACGAGCGAGGCGGCGTAGCACGCGATGGCCGCCGAGTTGGCCGCGGCGTGCACCAGGCCGACCCTGGCCTGCGGCTTGCGCAGGTCCGCCCAGTCGGCCAGGCCCGCGACGGCGGCGGGGGCGGCCGAGACCAGGCCCACGGCGATGAGCGCGCCCGCGCCCCTGCCCTTGCCGGGGATGAGGTCGAGCAGGGCGGCCGATGTCCAGGTGCCCAACGGCACCTGCACGAGCGCGGGGTGCACGGGGTGGCCGAGCCATCTGCCGTGGAGGACGTCGCGGGTGGGCGGGGGCAGCCTGCGGACCACGCCGCGCAGCGGCTTGATCAACGGGTCGGCCCACCGGGCGCCCTCGATCCGGTCCACGGCGGCCAGCACCCGGCCCGGGCCCTCGGGGTCGGGCAGGAGTGACGTGGCCGCGGTGGTGGCGGCGTCGGCGGCGTCGGTCGCGCGGGGAACTCTCTCGAAGAAGGCCATGCCGTCCAGTTCCCCTCCCGCCCCTGGGCAAACAGCGCATACGGCGCGTCGCCGCTGGCAGAATGCCCCCCATGGAGCAACGGACATTCCACAGGACGGGCCGCTCGGCCTCCGTCGTCGGCCTCGGCACGTGGCAGCTCGGCGCCGACTGGGGCGAGGTCGGCGAGCCCGAGGCGCTGGCCGTCCTGACGAGGGCCGTCGAGGCGGGGGTGACGTTCCTCGACACCGCGGACGTCTACGGGGACGGCCGCAGCGAGCGGCTGATCGGCGCGTTCCTGCGCGAGCGCCCCGACGCGGGGCTGACGGTGGCCACCAAGATGGGCCGCCGCGTCGAGCAGGCCCCGGAGAACTACACGCTGGACAACTTCAGGGCGTGGACCGACCGTTCCCGCGAGAACCTGGGCGTGGACCGGCTCGACCTGGTCCAGCTGCACTGCCCGCCGACCCCGGTGTTCGCGTCCGACGAGGTGTTCGACGGCCTCGACACGCTGGTCGCCGAGGGCCGGATCGCGGCCTACGGCGTCAGCGTGGAGACGTGCGAGCAGGCGCTGACGGCCATCGCCCGCCCCGGCACGGCCAGCGTGCAGATCATCCTGAACCCCTTCCGCGTCAAGCCGCTCGAGCGCGTGCTGCCCGCGGCCCTCGAGGCGGGCGTGGCGATCATCGCCCGGGTGCCGCTCGCGTCCGGGCTGCTGTCGGGCCGTTACACCGAGGACACGGTCTTCGGCGCGGACGACCACCGCACGTACAACCGCAAGGGTGAGGCGTTCGACCAGGGCGAGACGTTCTCCGGCGTGGACTTCGCGACCGGCGTCGAGGCCGCGGCGGCCTTCGGCGAGCTGGCCCCCGAGGGCGCGACGCCCTCGGCGACGGCGCTGCGCTGGATCATCCAGCAGCCGGGCGTGACGACGGTCATCCCGGGGGCGCGCACCCCGGAGCAGGCGCTGGCGAACGCGCGGGCCGCGGAGCTTCCTCCGCTGTCGGAGGCGACGCTCTCGGCGATCGCGGCGCTGTACGACGAGCGGATCAGGCCGCAGGTGCACGACCGCTGGTGAACGGCCGCGGGTGAACGCCGCGGGCTCCGGTCAACGAGCGGGGTCGCGCTGGCAGTCGGGGCACCACGCGGTGGTGCGGCCCGAGACGCGGTCGCGCCGCATGGGCCCGCAGCCCTTGGGGCAGGCGGCGTCGGGGTCGTCGCGGTGCCCGGTCAGCCAGGAGGGGCGGGCCGGGACGCGCCCCTCCTTGACCGAGGCGCGCAGGACGGAGCGCATGGCCGTGGCGAGCGCCCGCCGCTCGCCGCGGTCGAGGTCGTTCGCGGGGCGCGCGGGGCGGATCCCGGCGCGCCACAGGATCTCGTCGGCCAGCAGGTTGCCGAGGCCCGCGATGACGGTCTGGTCGGTGAGCACGCTCTTGATCCGGCCGCGCCGCCCGTCGAGCAGCTCGTCGAGCCGGGCGGGGGTGACGTCGAGGGCGTCGGGGCCCTGGTCGCCGATGAGGCGTTCGACGTCGGACTCGCTCTCGGCCAGCCAGATGCCCTTGAGCTTGCGCTGGTCGCGGTAGCGCAGCTGGTGGGCGCCGCCGTCGAGCACGAACGTGACGCGGTCGTGGCGCGCGGGCGGGTCGGTGGCCTCCTGGCAGACCAGGCGGCCCGTCATGCCGAAGTGCAGCAGCGCGGTGGGCCCGTCGGTGCGGGCGACCAGCCACTTGCCGTGGCGTTCGGGGGCGGCGACGCGGCGGCCCTCGAGCGCGTCGCGCAGTCGGGGCGCGGTCGTTTCGCGCAGCACCCCGGCGTCGGCGACGTCGACGCGGGTGATGCGGCGGCCGCGGCCGCAGGAGTCCAGAATGCGGCGATAGTCCTCTACATCCGGCAATTCGGGCATGACCTCACGGTACGTCGTGGGGGGCCGCCTCCGCGCGCGGGCGGAGGATCGTGAGGATGTAGTCCTCGGCCGTGGCCGCCATGCCGACGTCGCGCTGGGCGCGCTCGGACAGGTACCAGCGGTGTTCGAGCAGCTCGTGGTAGATCTGCGCGGTGTCGATGCCGTCGCGCAGCTCGCGCGGGACGGCGCGGACGGCGGGGCGGAAGACGTCGCGGACCCAGCGGTGGGCCAGCACCTCGGGGCGGGCGCCGAGCGGGTCGCCCGGGGCGTAGTCCTCCTGGGTGGCCATCCAGGTCTCCAGGTCGTTGAGCAGGCTGCGCGCCTGGTTCTCCTCGGCGTCGAGCCCGGTGAGGCGCAGCAGCTGCCGCTGGTGGTGGCCCGCGTCCACGACCTTGGGCAGGAACGTCACGGCGTCGCCGTCGGGCGAGCGCTGGATCTGCATCTCGGCGACGTCGAAGCCCAGCTCGTTGAGGCGCCTGATGCGGTGGTCGATGTAGTGGCGCTTGTCGCGGGGGTAGATGGACGTCCTGGTCAGCTCGTGCCACAGGTCGCCGTAGCGTTCGACGATCTCCTGGCCGAACGGGACCGGGTCGACCGAGGGGTGCAGCGAGCCGCCCGCCTCCAGGTCCATGAGCTCGCCCACGATGTTGACCTGGGCGACCTCCAGGTCGTAGTCGCGCTGGCCCCTGGAGAGCGTGGGCTGTATCTGGCCGGTCTCGGCGTCCACCAGGTAGGCGGCGTAGGCGCCCGCGTCGCGGCGGAAGAGGGTGTTGGAGAGCGAGCAGTCGCCCCACGCGAAGCCGCTGAGGTGCAGGCGCACCAGCAGCACGGCCAACGCGTCGAGGAGCCGCTTGATCGTGGTGGGGCGCATCGTCGTCTCGAACATGGAGCGGTAGGGCAGCGAGCCCTTGAGCTGCCGGGTGATGAGCACCGGCTCGAGCGGCTCGCCCTCGGGGTCGACGCGCCCCGTGACCACGGCGACGGGGTCGACCGCGGGCACGGCGAGCCGGTCGAGGTCGCGCAGCAGGGCGTACTCGCGGACGGCCGCCCACTCGCCGACCTCCTTGACCGCGAAGACCTCGCTGCCCGCCCGCGCGAAGCGCACGACGTGCCGGGAGATGCCGCGGGGCAGGGCGACCAGGTGCTTCTCCGGCCACTCGGCCAGCGGGACGTCCCACGGCAGGTCGAGCAGCGTCGCGGGGTGTGCGGGGTCGGTGGCGGTGATCTGAAGCTCCATGGGACCAGTCTGCGCCAGGATTCCCGCCGGGGGACCCGGGTCACCCGGCGGGGCGCTCGACCGGTGTCGATTGCGGAGGCCGCCGTGGCGGCCCTTGGCTCGGTCTCGTCGCGCGCGGGCGCGGTCAGCCGTCGGGGCCCCGGGGCCCTTCCCCGGCGTCGCGGACGTGGCGGGCGGCCCGCCGCGCCGTGTCGCCGGTGTCCCTGCCCAGGCGCTGGGCCGCGTCCATGGCGGCCTCGCGCACCGGCTCGGCAGCGGCGCGTTCCTCCGGTCGGGTGCCGGGGACGAGCGCGGCGGCCAGCAGGCCCGCGCCGAACGCGATGGCGCCCGCCGCCAGTTGGTTGCCCGGGCCGCGGTCCCGCGAGCCGCGGTCCCCTGGCCCGGGGGCGCGCGGGGCGCGGCCCTCGCGGGCGTGGCTCATCCGCTCCCTGAGGTGGGACGCGGACTCGCGCAGCTGCTCGCCGCCGCGGCGGGCCACCTCGCGCGGTGACGCGTGCGCCGCCAGCTCGTCGAGGTCGGCGGCCAGCTCGGCGCGGGTGGTCTCGATGTCGGCCCTGATGCGGTCGGGGGTCAGGCCCATGGCGCTTCCTCCTCGCCGGTCTTCCCGCTCGTCTTCCCGCTCGTCTTCCCGGTCTGTGTGCGTTCGGGCCGCGCGGAGAGCGCGCGGGCCCTGGCCCGGCCCATGCCGAACAACGCGGCGCCGACGACCAGCCACGCGCCCGCGACGACGAGCGCCGCGAAGGCGCCGTCCATCACCCGGGCAAGCCCTGACGCGCCCGCGAGCGAGCCGAAGACGGCCACCATGCACGCGGCGAACCCGGCGCCGCCGAACAGGCCAGCGGCCAGGGCCGACGACGCGGCCTCCTGGCGCGCCTCGGCCTTGGCCAGCTCGATCTCCTGCCGGAAGAGGCGTTGGGTGTCGGCCGTGACCCCGGCGAGCGCGCCCCTGAGGGAGCCGTCGCGCGGCGTCGGCCGCTCGATGTCCCTCGGCGTGTCCTTCGGCGTGGTCGCCATGTCACACCTCCGGGCGCTCGACGCCCTCGGGCTCCGCGCCGTCGTCCCGCCCCGCGGCGCCAGGCGCGTCGGCCGACGCGGCCCGGCCCGCCCTGACCAGGCGGCCCACGGCGAAGCCCGCGAGGGCCGCGCCGCCGATGAACGCGGCGGGGCGGCGGCGGGCGAAGTCCCGCAGCTCGTCCATCAGCCCGTCGACGCCGCGCTGGTCGAGCTGGTCGGCGGCGCGGTGCCCGGTGTCGGCGGCCTGCGCGGCCAGGCCGCGGGCCGGCGAGTCGCCCGGCGCGTTCTCCGCGAGCCCCGCGATGTCGTCGGCCCACCGGCGCACGGCGCCCGCCACGCCCCTGGCCTGGGCGTCCGCCTCGGCGGCGAAGCGCCCCCGCAGCTCGGTGGCCGCGGCGCGCGCCTGGCCCCTGGCCTCGTCCGCGGTCCTGCGGGCACGCTCGGTGCCCGACCGCGCAGCCTGCGTCATGGTCTCTCCCTCTCGGAAGCGGTGCCGTGCGGTCCCGGGTTACCCCGGCGAATTGGCCCAAACCACTACGAAAGCGCCGTTCGAGGAGTCGCGGCGGCGGCTCGGCGGGTACCCGGACGTGCACGAGGAGTTCTGAGGGGCACCCGGGGGGTCGAACGAGCGGACAGGAAAGGGGCCGACGACATGGCGGAAGAGGCGCACATCGGGGTGACCGGGCTCGGGGTGATGGGCCGCAACCTCGCCCGGAACTTCGCCCGCCACGGGCACACCGTCGCCGTGCACAACCGGACGGTGTCGCGCATGCAGCGGATGATCGAGGATTTCGGCGGCGAGGGCGCCTTCGTGCCCGCCGAGTCGCCCCGCGACCTGGTCGCCGCGCTGCGACGCCCGAGGCGCCTGGTCACCATGGTCAACGCGGGCCACGCCACCGACGCGGTGATCGACGAGTTCGCGCCGCTCCTCGAGCCCGGCGACATGATCATGGACGGCGGGAACGCCCACTTCCAGGACACCCGGCGCAGGGAGGCCGCGCTCAAGGAGCGCGGCCTGCACTTCGTCGGCTGCGGCATCTCGGGCGGCGAGGAGGGCGCGCTGCACGGGCCGAGCATCATGCCGGGCGGCTCCCCCGAGTCCTACGAGGCGCTCGGCCCGCTGCTCGAGAGCATCGCCGCCCGGGTGAACGGCGAGCCGTGCTGCACCCACATCGGCCCCGACGGCGCGGGCCACTTCGTCAAGATGGTGCACAACGGCATCGAGTACGCCGACATGCAGCTCATCGCCGAGTCCTACGACCTGCTCCGCGAGGTCGCCGGGTACGCCCCCGCCCGGATCGCGGACGTCTTCCGCGGCTGGAACGAAGGGCGGCTCGACTCGTATCTCATCCAGATCACCGCCGAGGTGCTGGCCCACACCGACGCCGCCACGGGAGGGCCGTTCATCGACGTGGTGGCCGACCGGGCCGAGCAGAAGGGCACCGGGCGCTGGACCGTGGGGACCGCGCTCGACCTGGGGGTGCCCGTCTCTGGCATCGCCGAGGCCGTCTTCGCCCGCTCGCTCTCGGGCCACGCCGAGCCGCGCGAGGCGGCGGCCGGGCTGCCGGGCCCGGCGCGGCCCGAGCTGCACCCCGACGACGCGCGGCGGTTCACGGACAACGTGGAACAGGCGCTGTACGCCTCGAAGATCGTCGCCTACGCCCAGGGCTGGCACCTGATCCAGACCGGCAGCCAGCAGTACGGCTGGGACATCGACCGGGGCGCGGTCGCCGCGATCTGGCGCGGCGGCTGCATCATCAGGGCGCGCTTCCTCGACGAGATCCGCGCCGCCTACGGCGGGGGCCGGGCCCCCGTGACGCTGCTGACGGACCCGACGTTCCGGCGGGCGCTGGACGAGGCGCAGAACGCGTGGCGCCATGTGGTCGCGCAGGCAACGGAGTTGGGCGTGCCCGCGCCCGGCGTCTCCGCGGCGCTCGCGTACTACGACGCGCTGCGCGCGGGGCGGCTGCCCGCCGCGCTGGTGCAGGGCCTGCGGGACTACTTCGGCGCGCACACCTATGAACGGACCGACCGGGAGGGCTCGTTCCACACCCTCTGGGGCGGCGACCGCTCGGAGGAGAGCGCCTGACCGGCGGATCACCGGAGGCGGCGGATCACCGGAAGAGCCCGGCCTCAGGACGGCAGGGTCCAGCGGGTGGCCGTGCGGCGCCACGCCTCGTCCCAGGCGGCGATGCGGCGGCGTTCGATGGCGCGGACGACGACGGCGTGGACGACCTTCCCTGCGACGAGGACGACGCTGCCCGCCAGGGCGCCCCAGCCGATCGACCGGTAGCGGATCTCCTCGGGGTCCATCGGTGGCTCGGCGATCGCCCCGTCGCGGCCGGTCCACACCGTCACCCGGTCCCCCGCCGTGAGCCCGGGGGCCACCTCGGCGGTGCCGGTGCGCGCGGTGCCCTCGCCCACGGCGTACCGCACCTCGGCCGGATACGTCGTCGTCCCGGCCTCGAAGGCTCCGGGCTCGGGGACGTCCTCGAGCAGCTCGGCCGTGGCGTGCCGCCCGGCGTCGGCCTCCCGTTCGGCGCGCGTGGTCAGGATGTCATGGGCGGCCGCGCCCGCCGCGAGCCCGGCCAGCGGGGTGGCGGTGCCGACCGCGACGGCGAACAGCACCCCGAGCCACGCCTGGAGCACGTCGCCGCGGCGACGCAGCGGGTTGCGCCGCCACCGCCACCACGGGTCGGTGCGGACGGGAGGCGGCGGCGCGGCGCGGGGTATCGGGTCCGACACGGTCCTCTCCTTCCTGTGGGGCGACGGGGCTTCAGGGGACGGGGCTTCAGGCGACGGGGCTTCAGGCGACGCGATCGGGCCAGGGCTCTGGCGGCGTGAGCGCGGGGTGGCGCCTGGCCGAGCGCAGGGCCTCGACGGCGCCGCGCAAGGGCGCGGCGCGGAACGTCGCCCGTGGTCATCGGCCGACCTCCCGCGTCCGGTGGCAGGGCGCGCAGTAACGGGCCTGTGGAACGATCACGAGCCGGGGCAGCGCGATGGCGTGCCCGCAGCGTCGGCAGACGCCGTAGGAGCCGTTGTCCATGCGTTCGATGGCGGCCTCGACGTCGGCGAGGACCATGCGGGCGGAGGCGCGCAGGGCGACCTGGACCTCGCGCCGTGAGGCGGCGCCCGAGGGGGCCGCCTCCCCGGGTCCGGCGAGCTGCGCGAGCTGGGCCAGCCTGAAGTCCCGCTGCTCGACGAGGCTTTCGCGCAGCGCGGCCAGCTCGGCCCCGGGCAGGCCCGCGTTGTCCGCGCCGATGAGCCGGTGGTCCATGGCTGCACCCCTTCGTCGATGGCGCCCGCGGAGGGGCGGATACACAGGAGCCCCGGCGGTTCGCCGGAGCGGGGAGGGTCCGGGCGGGTGACCCGGCGCACGGCGCACGTGTCCCACGTCTGCCACTGTGGCCGGGCGCGGCGGCGTGGGCCATCGGTCGCCGACCCCATTTCGGGTGGGTCGCGCGATGCAGACGCGCGCGGCGCCGCGCCCGTGCGGCCGCCGCGGATGGGCCGGGCCCCCCATCGACCCGCGCGCCCGCGACCAGGCAGTCTTGGGGGTGTGGGCGACGAGGTGGGAAGAGAATGACAACGGTGAAGGAGGCGTGGCGTCCGGTGTCCCTGTTCTGGCGGATCTTCGGATTGAACGCCGTGGTGCTCGGCACGGCCACCGCGCTGCTGCTGTGGGCGCCCGTGACCGTGTCGGTGCCGGTGCTCGCGGCCGAGGCGCTCATCCTGCTGACCGGCCTCGCCGTGCTGCTGGTCGCCAACGCCGCCCTGCTGCGGATCGGCCTCGCGCCACTCGACCGGCTCACCCGGCTGATGTCCACCGTGGACCTCCTGCGGCCCGGGCAGCGCCTGCCGGTGGAGGACCATGGCGTGATGGCCGAGTTGATCCGCGGGTTCAACGCCATGCTGGAGCGGCTCGAGGCCGAGCGGGCCACCGCGAGCGCCCGGGTGCTCTCCGCGCAGGAGGCCGAGCGGCGCCGCATCGCCGCCGAGCTGCACGACGAGGTGGGCCAGAGCCTGACCGCGGTCCTGCTCGGCCTCAAGCGCGCCGCCGACCAGGCGCCCGAGCCGCTGCGCGGCGAGCTGCTGCTCGCGCAGGAGACCACGCGCGACAGCCTGGACGAGGTGCGCCGCGTCGCCCGCCGCCTGCGCCCCGGGGTGCTCGAGGACCTGGGGCTCACGGCGGCGTTGGCGTCCCTGGCCGCGGACTTCACGACCCACGCGGGGGCCAAGGTCTCACGGAGCGTCGAGGCGGGGCTGCCGCCGCTGGACCGCGAGGTGGAGCTGGTGATCTACCGCGTCGCGCAGGAGGGGCTGACCAACGTCGCCCGCCACGCGGGGGCCGACCACGTCGCGCTCGCCCTGCACCGCGTCGGCCCCGCCGTCGTCCTGCGGATCGACGACAACGGCCGCGGCGTCGGCCCGGCCCCCGAGGGCGCCGGGATCCGGGGCATGCGCGAACGCGCCCTGCTCGTGGGCGCCACCCTCGACATCGCGCCAGGGCCCGAAGGCGGCACCCGGGTGCTGCTGACCGTTCCCGACCCGGGAAGGAGTGTGTGACCCATGACCGACGCGACCGCGGCCCCGACGCGGGTCCTCCTGGCCGACGACCACGCGCTGGTGCGCAGGGGCGTGCGGCTCATCCTCGAGGGAGAGCCCGACTTCACCGTCGTGGCCGAGGCGGGCGACGGCGCCGAGGCCGTCGAGGCCGCCCGCGCCCACCACCCCGACCTGGCCGTCCTCGACGTCGCCATGCCGCGCATGACCGGGCTCCAGGCCGCCCGCGAGCTCGCCCAGTCGCGACCGGATCTGCGCATCCTGATGCTGAGCATGTACGACAACGAGCAGTACTTCTTCCAGGCCCTCAAGGTCGGCGCCTGCGGCTATGTCCTCAAGTCGGTCGCCGACCGCGACCTGGTCGCCGCCTGCCGCGCGGTGATGCGGGGCGAGCCGTTCCTCTACCCCGGTGCGGTCACGGCCCTGATCCGCAACTACCTCGACCGCGCCCGCGCGGGCGAGGAGGTCCCCGACAGCGTCCTGACGCCCCGCGAGGAGGAGGTGCTCAAGCTCGTCGCCGAGGGGCACTCGTCGCAGGACATCGCCGACACCCTCGTCATCAGCGTCAAGACCGTGCAGCGGCACCGCGCGAACCTCCTGCACAAGCTGGGCATGCGCGACCGCCTCGAGCTGACGCGTTACGCGATCCGCGCCGGGCTGATCGAGCCCTGAGACTCCCGGGGGAAGGGGGGCGCGGGCACAAGGCCCGCGCCCCCCTTCCCTTCAGGGGAGAAGCGGTCAGCGGCCGCGCGTCAGGCGGACCGTGTCGCGGTACCAGGCGCCGCTGTCCTTCACGGTGCGGCGCTGGGTGTCGTAGTCGACGCGGACGATGCCGAACCGCTTGTCGTAGCCGTAGGCCCACTCGAAGTTGTCGAACAGCGACCAGGCGAAGTAGCCGCGCACATCGGCGCCCGCCTCGCGGGCCGCGCCGACCGCCCGCAGGTGCTCGGCGAAGTACGCGGTGCGGTCGGCGTCGTGCACGGTGCCGTCCGCCTCGGCGACGTCGTCGAACGCGGCACCGTTCTCCGTGACGACGAGCGGCAGCCCGTACTCCTCGTGCAGCCTGACCAGCAGCGCGGTCAGGCCCTCGGGCACGATCTCCCAGTCCATCGCGGTGACGGGCCTGCCGAACGGCACGGCGCGCACGACCGGTTGGCCGTCCGCGTCGGTGGTGGAGCCGTCCTCGGCCGTGCCCGCGAACCGGTGGCTCGAGTAGTAGTTGACGCCCAGCACGTCCAACGGCGTGGAGATGGCCGCCAGGTCGCCGTCCTGGACCGGCAGGGTGACGCCGCGCGACGCCAGGTGCTCGACGACGTCCTCGGGGTAGTGGCCGCGCACCAGCGGGTCGAGGTAGACGCGGGCGGCCAGGCCGTCGGCGCGGCGGGTGGCCGCCAGGTCGGCCTCGGAGTCGCTCGCGGGGACGGCGTGGCCCATGTTGAGGGTGATGCCGAGGTCCAGGTCGACGCCGCCCTTGGCGCGCAGCCGCCGGGCCGCGAGGCCATGGCCGAGCAGCAGGTGGTGCACGGCGTGCATCGCGGCGCCGAAGTCCTTGCGCCCCGGGGCGTGCAGGCCCTGGTCGTAGCCCAGCATCGCCGAGCACCAGGGCTCGTTCAACGTCGTCCAGTGCACGACCCGGTCGCCCAGGGCGTCATGGGCGAGATCGGCGTAGTCGGCGAAGCGCAGCGCGGTGTCCCGCGCGGGCCAGCCGCCCGCGTCCTCCAACTCCTGGGGCAGATCCCAGTGGTACAGCGTCACCCAGGGGGTGATGCCGCGGTCGAGCAGGGTGTCGACGAGGCGGTCGTAGAACGCGATGCCACGCGCGTTGACCGGGCCGCTGCCGCCCGGCTGGATGCGGGGCCAGGCCAGCGAGAAGCGGTAGGCGTCCACGCCGAGCCCGGCGATGAGGTCGACGTCCTCGGTGTACCGGTGGTAGTGGTCGCACGCGACGTCGCCGTTCTCGCCGTTGACGACGGCGCCCGGGACGCGGCAGAAGGTGTCCCAGATGGAGGGGCTGCGGCCGTCCTCGGCGACCGCGCCCTCTATCTGGTACGAGGACGTGGCGACGCCCCAGCGGAAGTCGCGGGGCAGCCCGGGGATGGCCTGGGGCTCGGCCGCGACGGCGGACGGCCTGGTGGTGGCGGTCATGACGATGACGCTCCTGGTCAGTGATCGGCGTGCAGCCAGCACGCGACGGTGCGGCCGCTGCCGGGCTCGACGGGTTGCAGCACGGGAACGCGCTGGTCACAGGGCTCGAACGCCTTGGGGCAGCGCGGGTGGAACGCGCACCCCGCGGGCATCGCCGTGAGGTCGGGGGGCGATCCGGGGATGCCGGACAGCTC
Source organism: Streptomyces radicis (assembly GCF_003626575.1). Lineage (GTDB taxonomy): Bacteria > Actinomycetota > Actinomycetes > Streptomycetales > Streptomycetaceae > Streptomyces > Streptomyces radicis. The sequence continues at coordinate 90,508 of NZ_RBDY01000005.1, forward strand.
GCGGCGCGGGCCGTGCAGCGCGGGGAAGGAGTGCAGCAGACCGTCGCTGTAGGGGTGGTGGGCGGTCTCGTAGATCTCCTTGGACCTCGCCTGCTCGACGATCCGGCCGCCGTACATGATGGCGATCCGGTCGGAGAACTCGATGAGCAGCGAGATGTCGTGGGTGATGAAGACGACCGCGAAGTCCAGCTCCTCGCGGAGCCTGGCGAGCTGCCGCAGGATCTGGCGCTGCATCACCACGTCGAGCGCGGTGGTGGGCTCGTCGAGGATGACGATCTCGGGGTCGAGCGCGAGCGCCATGGCGATCATCACGCGCTGGCGCATGCCGCCGGAGAGCTGGTGGGGGTAGCTGGAGAGCCGGTCGGCGGAGATCCCGACCAGGGCCAGCAACTCCTCGGCGCGCGCGATGCGTTCGGCCCTGCTCATCCCCGGGCGGTGCGCCTTGAGGACGTCGGTGAGCTGCGAGAGCACGGTGTGGACGGGGTTCAGGGAGTTCATCGCGCCCTGGAAGACCAGGGAGATCTCCTGCCAGCGGAACGCGCGCAGCTGATCGGGCGAGAGCGACAGGATGTCGGTGGAGCCGCCGTCGCGCGGGTGGTAGCGCACCTCGCCGCCGGTGACGACGCCGGGCGGGGAGAGCAGCCGGGTCACGCCGTAGGCGAGGGTGGACTTGCCGCTGCCCGACTCCCCCGCCAGGCCGAGGACCTCGCCGCGGTGCAGGGTCAGGCTGACGTCGCGCACCGCGCGCACGGCGGAGTCCCCGAGGCCGTAGTCGACGCACAGGCCGTTGATGTCAAGAACGGCTGGGTTGGTCACCGAGGCTGTCACGGCCGGTCGTCCTTCCGGATGGTGGTCCCTGGCGCGGTGGCGGCGGGCGGGCGCGGGGCCGCCTCGGCCTCGGCGTCGCCGTGGCCCGGGCGGACGACGGGCGTGAAGCCGACGCGCATCCTGACCCTGCGGTCGGCGCGCCCGTCGGAACGCAGCCGGGGGTTGATGAACTCGTCGATGCCGAAGTTGATGAGGGCGAGGGCGGTGCCGAGCAGCGCGATGCACAGGCCCGCGGGCACGAACCACCACCAGGCGTCCTGGGCGAGCGCCTGGTTGGACTGGGCCCAGAACAGCACGGTGCCCCAGTTCCAGTGGGAGATGTCGGCGACGCCTATGAACGCCAGGGTGATCTCCGAGAGCACGGCGAAGATCACGGTGCCGATGAAGCCCGACGCGATGACCGGGGTCAGGTTGGGCAGCAGCTCGAAGACGATGATGCGCCACGTGGACTCGCCGGTGGCGCGCGCCGCTTGGACGTAGTCGCGGCCGCGCAGCGACAGCGTCTGCGCGCGCAGCACGCGCGCGCCCCAGGCCCATGACGTGAGGCCGATGACCAGCGCGATGGTGAAGTCGTTGGTCTCGGGGAGCTGGCTGGTGACGATGATGATCAGCGGCAGCCCTGGGATGACGAGGAACACATTGCTGAGCGACGAGAGCACCTCGTCGCCCACGCCGCCGAGATACCCGGCGGTGACCCCGATCAGGACGCCGAGGACGGTGGCGATCACGGCGGCGAGCAGGCCGACGACCAGCACGCCCCTGGTGCCCACGAGGATCTGGGAGAAGATGTCCTGGCCGGTCTGCGTGGTGCCGAACGGGTGGTCCCAGGACGGCGGTTGGAGCAGCTCCTCGCTGCGCGCCGACGGGTCGTAGGGCGCCAGCCATGAGCCGGCGATCGCGAGCAGGACGAAGACGCCGAGGATGGCCACGCCGACGAGCGTCTTGCCGTTGCGCAGGAAGCGCAGCCGGTCGCGGCGCGGTCCCCCGGCGCTCTCGCCCGCGGCGACGGCGGTGTCTGTGGCTTGGAGTGCCATGGCGCTACGCCTCCCGTCGGGTGCGTGGGTCGAGGAGCAGGTACACGAGGTCGGCCACCAGGTTGGCGGCGAGCACCGCGAGGGTGACGAAGAGGAAGACGCCCTGCATCAGCGGGTAGTCCTTGGCGCTGACGCCCTGGAAGAGGACATAGCCGATGCCCGGGTAGGAGAAGACCATCTCGACCAGCAGCGTTCCGCCGACGATGAAGCCGAGGGAGAGCGCGAAGTTGGAGATGTTGGGGAGGATGGCGTTGCGGGCGGCGTAGGAGAACATCACGCGGCGCTCGGGCAGGCCCTTGGCGTGCGCCACCAGGACGTAGTCCTCGGCGGAGACGGACACCATCATGTTGCGCATGCCGAGGATCCAGCCGGCGATGGCGCTGATGACGATGGTGACGCCGGGCAGCGTTCCGTGGTAGATCGCGCTGGAGATGAACTCCCAGTCCCAGCCGGGCAGCAGGCCGTTGTCATAGGCGCCCGACGCCGGGAAGATCGGCCACTGCACGGCGAAGAGGGCGATGGCGATCAGGCCGAGCCAGAAGTACGGGATGGCCGAGATGAACGTCGTGACCGGCAGCATGCTGTCGAGCCACGAGCCGCGCCGCCAGCCCGCGTAGACGCCGATGCCGGTGCCGAGCAGGAAGCTGAGGACGGTGGTGATGCCCATGAGGGTCAGCGTCCACGGCATGGACTGGCTGATGATGTCGGAGACGCCGGTGGGGAAGTAGGTGAACGAGGTCCCCAGGTCGCCGCTGAACAGGTTGCCCCAGTAGTCGAGGTACTGGCTCCACAGCGACGCCTCCTGGTCGAGGCCGAAGAGGGTGCGCAGCGAGTCGATGGCCTGGGTGCTGAGCTGGCCCTGGTAGCGGGTGATCAGCGCCTGCACCGGGTCGCCCGGCATCATGCGGGGGATGAAGAAGTTGATGGTGATGGCCGCCCAGGCGCTGAAGAGGTAGAAGCCGAGGCGTTGCAGCAGATACCTCACGCCGTCGCCTCCTGGGGGGCGGGCGCGCTCCGCTCCGTGCCGTCGTAGAGCCAGCAGGCGGCCCACTGGCCCTCGGGCAGGTCGAAGCGCGGGGGCACGTCGGTGCGGCAGCGCTCCATCGCCATCGGGCAGCGCGGGTGGAAGCGGCAGCCCGGGGGCGGGGAGATCAGGCTGGGCGGCTCGCCCGCGGTCTCCTGGCCCTCGCTGGCGTCGGCGCCCTCCGCCGCGCCGCTGCCGCCGCCCGTGCCGTCGCCGTTGCCGGTGGCCGAGATCCGGTCGGGGTCGGGCGCGGAGCCGATCAGCAGCTGGGTATAGGGGTGGGCGGGGCGCTGGGTGACGGTCTCGCTGTCCCCGCCCTCGACCATGCGGCCCGCGTACATCACCAGCGTCTCGTCGGCGAAGTAGCGGGCCGACGCGATGTCGTGGGTGATGTAGAGGATCGCCAGGTTGAGGCGCTCCTTGAGGTCCCTCAGCAGGTTGAGGATGCCGAGGCGGATGGAGACGTCGAGCATCGACACCGGCTCGTCGGCCAGCAGCACCTTGGGGTCGGCGGCCATGGCGCGGGCGATGGCGACGCGCTGGCGCTGGCCGCCCGACAGCTCGTGGGGGAAGGAGTTCAGGTAGCGCTCGGGCGGCGTCAGGTGCACGCGGGAGAGCAGCTCGGCGAGCGCCTGCTCGAGATCGGCTGACGTGCGCCCCGCCCTGCCGTGGATGCGTAGCGCCCGTGTGAGGTGGTAGCGCACGGTGTGCGTGGGGTTCAGGGAGCCGAACGGGTCCTGGAAGATCAGCTGCACCTGGCGGCAGTAGGCGCGGAAGGCGCGGCCCTTGGGGGCGCGCACGGGCTCGCCGAGCAGGCGCAGCTCCCCCGAGGTGGCGGGGTAGAGCTGGGCGAGCAGCCGGGCGATCGTGGACTTGCCCGATCCCGACTCACCCACCACGGCCGTGACGGTGCCGCGGCGCAGCCGGAGCGACACGTCGTCGACGGCGTGCACCACGGGCCGGTCGCGATCGGCGAAGGTGCGCAGGGTGCGTCGGACGCGGAAGTGTTTGGTGAGGTCCCGGGCTTCCAGCACGACGTCGTTGCCGGGTGGAGCGGCGGGTGGGGTGTCGGGTGGGGTGGAGTCGTCGCGCGGTGGCGCGTCGGGTCCTTCGGGCATGACGGGAGTCCTGTCGTACATCGGCCGTTGATCGGCGAAGGGGCGCCCGCCCCCGCCGCGGCAGGCGCGGGGATGAGGTGCGGCGGGGGCGGGCGGGCGGGGAACCGGCTGCGCCGGCGTCAGTCGGCCGCGTTGGCCGGCTCGAGGTTCAGCACGACGTCGAGCGCGCCGCGCTGGGTGGGCTGCGGAGCCGCGTACGGGTCCTCCTCGGTCGGCCAGCCGACCCAGTTCTTCTCGCTGTACTCGGCGCCGATCGGACCCGCGACGGTCGGGATCATCGGCACCTCGTCGACGAGGATGCGCTGGAGGGTGTACAGGGCCTCGGTGCGGGTCTCCTCGTCCGTGGCCTCGGCGTAGTCGCGAAGGGCCTGGTCGGCCTCCTCGCTCTGGAAGCGGCCGAAGTTGCCCGCGGGGGACGCCTCGCCGATCGGCTTGTAGTTCGCCCCGTCCATGATGTGCTGGTACATGTCGTACGGGGTGGCGCCGGTGTTGGTCCAGTGCAGCGTGGCGTCGAAGCCACCGGCGTTGACGGCGTTGGTCCAGGCGTCGACGGTCTGCGTCTCGACGGTCGCCTCGATGCCGATCTCGGCCAGGTTGTCGGAGATGATCGACAGGGCGGTCAGGTAGTCGGACCAGCCGGCGGGGTCGATCAGGGTCAGGGAAACGGCCTCGCCCTCGGGGGTGTTGAGGGTGTTCCCGTCGAACTGGTACCCGGCCTCCTCGAGCAGCGCGCGGGCCCCGTCCACGTCGCGCTCCTGGGTCGCGTCCTGGAACTCGGGCGCCAGGAACGACTCACCGGCGGGCAGCGGCAGGCCCGTGGGGTTCTCCAGGGCGGGGTAGAGGCCCGCGTGCGCCTGCTCGTGGATGGCCTGGCGGTCGATCACCATGCCCATGGCGCGCCGCAGCTCGGGGTCGTCGAACGGCTCGCGCTCGTTGTTGATCCAGAGGCCGTGGATGCCGAGGCCCGTGGGGAACCACAGCTTGTGGTTGTCCGGGTCCCGGTTGATGAAGACGTTCTCATAGTCCGGCATGAAGACGAACGACCACTCGCTGTCGCCGTTGGCCAGGGCGGTGGTCTGCGCGTTGTTGTCGTTGTACGACGTGTAGCGCAGCTCCTCGACGGCCGGGAGGTCCTGCCAGTAGGCGTCGCGGCGGGTCAGCGTCACCGTCTGCGGGGTGAAGCTCTCCAGCACGTACGGGCCCGTGCCGACCGGCTCCTGGTTCTCGAACGTCTCCGGCACGCCGACCTCGGACCATATGTGCTGGGGCACGATGTACGTGTCCAGGATCCGGTTCTGGTTGACGAACTGCGACGCGCCGAACGAGATGGTGACGGTGTCGCCCTCGAGGACGACCTCCTCGTAGGGGATCCCGGCCGTGTTGAGCGCGTCATTGTTCATCAGGAGATCGAACGTGAACTCCACGTCCTCGGCGCTGAACTCCTCGTCGTCCGACCAGGTCGGGCCGTCCTGGATGGTGAACGAGACCTGCCGGTAGTCCTCCGACCACTCCCACGCCGAGGCCAGCCACGGCTTGGGCTCCGAGTCGGGCACGACGACGTTCGTCATGGCCAGCGGCTCGTAGATCATGGCCCGGTAGCCGAGCGAGGCCCCGGCCGAGGTGTCGAGGAAGGGGTTGCTGTTGTTGGCCTGGGGGCCGTTGGGCATGCCGACGTTCAGCACACCGGTGCCGCCGCTCCCCGGCCCCTCGGGCCCTGACGAGCCGGAGCAGCCGGCCAGGACCGCGAGGCTGAGCAGGGCACTCCCTGCGGTCAACAACGTGCGGCGCGATCGCGCGCGGACTCTCATGGGGTAACTCCAGAAGGTCTGTTCTCGTGGACAACGGTGTGGTCGAACTCGGCGGGGGGACCCGTCATCCGGGGGCGGAGAGGCGGATGACGAACTCGGTGGGCAGAACGGTCGGACCCGCCTCGAGCGGAACGACTCCGCCGAGGTGGTCGAGCATCCTTCGGGCGGCCGCGACCCCCATGGCCCGCATCGGCTGACGGACCGTGGTGAGAGGCGGCTCGGTGTAGGCGGCGATCGGTATGTCGTCGAACCCGATCACGGCGACGTCGTCGGGCACCCTGCGCCCGGCCGAGCGCAGGGCGTGGAGCGCGCCGGTGGCGCTCAGGTCGTTGTGCGCGAAGACCGAGTCGAACGCGACGCCCTCGGAGAGCGCGCGCTCGATGACGGTCTGGCCGCAGCGGACGGTGAAGTCGCCCTCCGCCACGCGCGACACGGGCTGGGTGACCCCGTGTTCGCGCAGCACCCCGACGAAGCCGGTGAGCCGGTCCTGGACACAGCCGAAGTGCCGGGGCCCGGTGATGACGAGCGGGGCCCGGCGCCCGGTGGTGAGCAGGTGGGACGCCGCGGCGGCGGCACCCTCGGCGTTGGTGGTGGAGACCGAGGGGAAGTCGGGGCGCTGGCCGCGGTCGTCGACCAGGACCATGGGCAGGCCCTGGCGGTGCAGGGCCGCGATGGAACGCAGCGTGTTCTCCGGCTCGATGACCAGCACGCCGTCGAAGGCGCGCGCGGACACCTGACTGGTGAACTGGGCCATCGACACCTCACCGCGGTTGCAGGTGAAGAGGAGCAGCCCGTACCCGGCCGCCTCGACGGTGTCGGCGACGCCCTGGAGCACCTCGCCGACCCAGGGCCAGGTCAGCGAGGGGACGAGCATGGCGAGGGTGCGGCTGTGGCCGCGGGCCAGGCCGACGGCGCGTGAGCTCGGCACATAGCCGAGCTCGGCTATGACGGCGCGGACCCGGTCCGCGGTCTCGGAGTCCACCTCACCCTTGCCGTTGAGCACGCGCGAGACGGTGGTCTTGCTGACCGCCGCGTTACGGGCGACATCGGCGATGGTGACTCGCATGGCGGCCTCCCCGGCACGCTGACCTGGCTGCCTCGCGACATACGGCGGCAGCGCCGACACCGGTTCCGGAACCGGTTCCGGCGGTGGTGCGTGGGAGTTAACCGCTCAGCACCTGAGGCGTCAATAGATCACACCAGATTCTTTTGAGAGCGCTCTACTCGGGGATTTGGCTTCAAGTAGTGAAGTGATAAATCCTTTTACTTGGTCTGACCAGGGGGAAACGTGCCCTGCGGGCGGCTTGGCGACGGCGGCCACCGGCTGGACGCCCTCCCGCTCGCCGTCGGCCGGTTGGCCTGTTTCGTGGTGGGTGCGGGTCAGTGATGGCACCTACGTCGTTCACCGCGCGCACGGTGAGCTTATGGAGCGGGCCCGCCGAGCTTTATGCCCCGCTTACGCGAGGCCGGGGTCTCTCTTGAAACGGCGCACACTTCGTGTTGAACAGAACGTGCCCCGTTTGAAAAGAGCATCCGCCCCGGTATAAGCCGCGGATAAGCACCGGCCCGCTACCTGAGCTCAACGTGCGCCAGGCTTGAAAACGCTTCGGGCGGCCAGGGCAGGCCCGAAGGGTGCGCGCTACCTCAGCCGACCACCGGCCAGGCGGCCGCCAACTACGGACGCGGCCGCGCCCGTTCGGCGAACGGTCCCAGCCCACAACGAAATCGACCGGTGACCGGGACGGCCGGTCACCCGACGCCCCCTCCCCCGTAGGTGCCAAGCTCTGACCCGCACCCACCGCGAAAGCAGAGGTCGGCCGACGGCGAACGGGAGGACGTCCAGCCCGTAGCCGCCGTCAAACCCTCTTCCTCAACTCCCGCTCCGCCCGCCGAGCGGAACGCCGCATCCGATGGAGCGACGGCCACGGATCCCCGCGCGACTCCAGGCGGGAAGGCAGCGTCGTGAGCGTGAAGTCGCGAGGCCCTACGCCGTCGTCGAGCTCGTCCCACGCCAGCGGCGTGGCCACCGGCGCGTGGGGGCGGGCCCTGACCGCGTAGGGGGCGACGGACGTCTGGGCGAACGCGTTGCGCTGGACATCCAGGTAGAGGCGGTCGCCGCGGCGGTTCTTGCGGACCTCCGTCGTCAGGCGGTCCGGGTGGCGCCCCGCCATCACCTCCGCGACCTCGCGCGCGAACGCGCGCACCGTGTCGAAGTCCGCCGAGCCGTCCAACGGCACCAGCACGTGCACGCCGCGCGAGCCGGTCGTCATCACCAGTGGTTTGAGGCCGATTTCGGCCAGCAGCTCGCGCAACTCCCCCGCCGTCTCGCGCACCAGCGCGAAGTCCTCGTCCGGCGGGTCGAGATCGAAGATCATCCGGTCGGGGCGGTCCAGGTGGTCCGCGCGGCTGAGCCACAGGTGCGGGGTCAGGCACGCCTGGTTGGCGAGATAGGCCAGCGTGGCCGTGTCGTCGCACACCGTCATGTCGAGGCTGCCGCCCTCCTTGGGCACCCGCTCGCGGTGGATCCAGTCGGGGAAGTACGGCGGCACCTTCTTGTGGAAGAACGACTTGCCGCGGTACCCGTCGGGGTAGCGCTCCATCGCCAGCGGCCGCCCCCTGAGGTGCTTGAGCATCGGGCCCGCCACCGACCGGTAGTAGTCGACCAGGTCGCCCTTGGTGATGCCGTCCTCGGGGAACAGCTCCTTGCCGGGGCGGGTCACGTCGACGCGCCTGCCGTCGACCGTGATCTCTCGGTGTCCACCTCGTGCGCTCATGACCGCCCACGGGTTCCCGCCGGGGTCCGACGGGAAACGCCGCGCCGTCGGGTTTCCGCCCGCGCCCCGCCGGTTACCCGGGGCCTGAGCCGAGAGTTTCCCGGCACACGAAGTTTCCTGACACACGAGGTGAAGCGCATGCGTATCGCATTCCTGATGGCACCCGAGGGCGTGGAGCAGATCGAGCTCACCGAGCCCTGGGAGGCGGTCTCGGAGACCGGCGAGACCCCGCAGCTCATCTCCACCGAGCCGGGCGAGATCCAGGCGTTCGACCACCTGACGCCCGCCAAGACGTTCCCGGTGGACGCCACCGTGGACCAGGTGTCGGTGGACGACTTCGAGGCCCTCGTGCTGCCGGGCGGCGTCGCCAACCCCGACGCGCTGCGCATCGACCCGCGGGCCGTCGCGTTCGTGCGCGGCTTCTTCGACGCGGGCAAGCCGGTCGCGGCGATCTGTCACGCGCCCTGGACGCTGATCGAGGCCGACGTCGTGGACGGCAGGACGCTGACCTCGTGGCCCAGCCTGGAGACGGACCTCGCCAACGCGGGCGCCCACTGGGTCGACGAGCAGGTGCACATCGACAAGGACGGCCTCAACACCCTGGTCACCAGCCGGAAGCCGGCCGACCTGCGGTACTTCAACGAGGCGATGCTGAGCGAGTTCGGGAAGGTCAACGCCTGATCATGGAACTGGGATTCCTCAACCCGCTGCTGCACCGGCCAGGGCCATGGGCCTCGGCCTACATGGACACATCGGCCGTCGCGGAGGACGCCGTGGCGGTGCGGGAGCTCCAGGCGCGCGACGCATGCGAGCGACTGGCGGAGACGGGGGCCGACGAGGCGACCTGCCGGGCGGTGTTCGACACGCTCAGCGGTGTCACGCGCGAGGACGCGGGGCAGGCCGTGTTCGCCACGGACGGCGAGACGGTGCTCCGGGTGCCGCTCTCGGTGCCGCCGCCCTCACCGGCGCTGACCAGCTGGGGCGCGCTGCCGCGCATCGCCCCGCTGCTCGACTACGGCGAGCGGGAGCCGACGTGCCTCGTCGCGTTCGTCGACCGCAGGGGCGCCGACCTCCAGCTGCGCGGCACCCACGGCAGGCCGCGGCCCGCCGGGCACGTGGAAGGCGACCGGCAGTGGCCCATCCACCGCACCGGCAGGGCGGACTGGTCCGAGCGCCACTTCCAGTTCGCCGTGGAGAACACCTGGGAGCAGAACGCCGCCCGCATCGCCGAGACCCTGGCCGCGGACGCCGAGGCGTCCCACGCCGAGCTGCTCGTGCTCGCCGGTGACCCGCGCGAGCGGCGTTCGGTGCACGAGCGACTGCCCGAGCCGCTGCGGGAGATCACCGTCGAGTCCGAGCACGGCGGGCGCGCGGCCGGGACCAAGGACAACCGGCTCGACGCGGACGTGGAACGCGCCCGCAGCGAGCAGGCCAGGTCCCGCGCCGAGGAGACGCTCGACCGCTTCCGCGCCGGGCGTTCGATCGCGGGCGACGGCATCGACGCGGCCGAGGGGCTGCCCGCGCTGGTGGACGCCGCGCGCGAGCACCGGATCTCCTCGCTCCTGATGCGGCCCGACGGGCCCGACCTGCACCGCGACGTGTGGGTCGGCGACGAGCCCGACCAGGTGTCGGTGCGGAAGTCCGACGCGCAGTACCTGGGCGCCACCATGCCCGCCGCGGCCCGCGCCGACGACGCCCTGCTGCGCTCGGCCGCCGCCAACGGCGCCGACGTCGTCGCCCTGCCCCCGGCGGACGGCGACCCGCGCGAGGTGCCGGTGGGCGGGCTCGGCGCCCTGCTGCGCTGGCCGTTCGGCGAGGGCAACCCGGGCGGTGGCATCCGCCCAGGGCGTTAGGCCGCCCCGGGCGAACGCCGCCCGCCTGGCCTCCCCCGCGCCACCGCGGGGGGAGGCCCTTCCGGCCGTTAGGCGGCGGGCGGCCTGGGTACCCGCGCACCGAGATCCGCCCCGGAGGCCGACGCAGGAGGCAGGAATGACCACAGACCAGTACCTGGCCGAACTCGGGCAGCAGCTCCGCGTGGACGCCGTCCGGATGACGGGGCACGCCGGGTCGGGGCACGCGACGTCGTCGATGTCGGCCGCCGATCTCATGGCCGTGCTGATGGCCCGTCACCTGCGGTACGACTTCGACTGGCCCAACCACCCGGGCAACGACCACCTGATCCTCTCCAAGGGGCACGCCTCGCCGCTGCTCTACGCCGCGTACAAGGCGGCAGGGGTGCTCAGCGACGAGGAGTTGATGACCTACCGCACCCTGGGCAGCAGGCTCGAGGGCCACCCCACGCCCAGGCTGCCGTGGGTCGACGTGGCGACCGGCTCGCTCGGGCAGGGCCTGCCGATCGGCGTCGGCATCGCGCTCGCGGGCAAGCGCCTCGACGAGATGCCCTACCGGGTGTGGGTCATGTGCGGCGACAGCGAGCTGGCCGAGGGCTCGATGTGGGAGGCGTTCGAGCACGCGGGCTACGAGCGCCTCGACAACCTGACCCTCATCGCCGACATCAACCGCCTCGGCCAGCGCGGGCCCACCCGGCACGGGTGGGACCTGGACGCCTACGCCCGCCGCGCGGACGCGTTCGGCTGGCACGTCGTCCAGGTCGACGGGCACGACCCCGCGGCCGTCGACGCCGCCTACCGGGAGGCCCTCGGCGTCACCGACCGGCCCACGGTCGTCCTGGCCCGCACCGTCAAGGGCAGGGGCGTGGCCGCGGTGGCCGACAAGGAGGGCAAGCACGGGAAGCCCGTGCCCGACCCCGAAGCGGCGGTCGAGGAGCTCGGCGGGGCGCGCTCGCTGCGCGTCGAGGTCGAGCGCCCGGCCGCGACGACCGCGCCCCGGCAGGCGCACGGCGTCCACACGGACCTGCCGCGTTACGAGGTCGGCGACACGGTGGCCACCAGGAACGCCTATGGCGAGGCGCTGGCCGCGGTGGGCCGCGACCGGGACGACGTGGTGGCGCTCGACGGCGAGGTGAGCGACTCGACGCGGTCGCAGTTCTTCGCCGATGAGCACCCGGGGCGCTTCTTCGAGTGCTACATCGCCGAGCAGGAGATGGTCGCGTCGGCCGTCGGGATGCAGGTGCGCGGGTGGACGCCGTTCGTCTCGACGTTCGCCGCGTTCCTCAGCAGGGCACACGACTTCCTGCGCATGGCCGCGATCGGCCGGGCCTCGCTGAGCCTCGCGGGCTCGCACGCGGGCGTGGCCATCGGCGAGGACGGCCCGTCGCAGATGGGACTCGAGGACCTGGCGATGTTCAGGGCGCTGCACGGCAGCACGGTGCTCGCGCCGTGCGACGCCAACCAGACGGCCAGGCTGACGGCCGCGATGGCGGACGGCGGCGGGATCCGCTACCTGCGCACCGGGCGCGGCGGGAGCCGGGTGATCTACGGGCCCGACGAGGAGTTCACGGTGGGCGGCAGCAAGGTGCTGCGGCGCTCCTCGCGGGACCGGCTGACGATCGTGGCGGCCGGGGTGACGGTGCACGAGGCGCTGCGCGCGGCGGACGAGCTGGCCGAGGGCGGCACGGCGGTGCGGGTCATCGACCTGTACTCGGTCAAGCCGGTGGACGCGCACACGCTGCTCGAGGCCGCGGAGGAGACCGGCTGCCTGCTGACCGTGGAGGACCACAGGCCGGAGGGCGGCCTGGGCGACGCGGTGCTCGACGCGTTCACCGACGGCAGGCCCGCGCCGCGGCTGATACGGCTCGCGGTGGACGCGATGCCGGGCTCGGCGACCGAGGCCGAGCAGCTGGAGGAGGCGGGGATCAACGCCTCCGCCATCGTGACGGCCGTGCGCCGTCAGGTGTCGGACGTGTCGGCGACGGCAGCCTGAACGATCCCGCCCGCGGCGCGCCCGGCGGCGGCGCGGGCCGTGGCGAGGCGGACGCCGGTCAGGGCTCGAAGCGGGCGGCGGCCCGGTACTCGGGGCGGGGGTCGAGCGCGGCGGCAAGCCGGAAGTGGCGCATGGCCTCGCCCTCGCGGCCCGCCCGCTCCAGGGTGCGGGCCAGCGCGAAGTGGGCGAACGAGTTGTCCGGCTCGCGCTCGAGGACCAGCTGGAACTCGAGCTCGGCCGAGCGCAGCTGGGCGGCGAGGAAGAACGCACGGGCGCGCAGCAGCCGGGCCGAGGTGTTCTCGGGGTGGGCGGTGATCAGCGGGTCGAGCAGCTTGAGGGCACCCCGCGGGTCGCGGGCGTTGAGCAGCTGCTCGGCCGCGCGATAGGCGATGACATGGGTCTCGGGTGTGGAGTCGGGCACGGAACCTCCTCGTGGCACAGGGGTGGCGGTCGGCACGTCTCCCAGGGTGGCCCCAACGCTCGCGGCGCGGGCCCCTATTCCCCCGGGTATTTTCCTCCGGTGTTCCCTGTGGGATGCCCGTGGTCCGCCCGGGCTACCCGCGGAGCGCCCCCCTGACCTCGCCGCTAGGCTTCGGCGGAGATGCCGGACATCGATGCCCTCAGCCGCCCGCGCCGCCTTCTGGTGCTGTCGATCTGCTGCATGAGCCTGCTGATCGTCAGCCTGGACGTGACCGCGCTCAATGTGGCGCTGCCCTCGCTCCAAAGGGAGTTGGGCGCGGATGTCTCGGGACTCCAGTGGACCGTGGACATCTACACGGTGGTGCTGGCGTCGTTCCTGCTGCTGTCGGGCTCGACCGCGGACCGGGTGGGGCGGCGGCGGGTGTTCAAGACCGGGCTCGTCCTCTTCGTCGCCGGGTCGCTGCTGTGCGCGCTCGCGCCGAGCCTCGGCTGGCTGATCGCCTTCCGCGCGTTCCAGGCGATCGGCGGCTCGATGCTCAACCCCGTGGCGATGTCGATCATCACCAACACGTTCAGGGACCCCAAGGAGCTGGCCCGCGCGATCGGCGTGTGGGGCGGGGTGGTCGGCATCTCGATGGCGCTCGGCCCGATCCTGGGCGGCGCGCTCGTGGCGTCGTTCGGCTGGCGGGCGATCTTCTGGCTCAACCTCCCGATCGGCCTCGCCGCCCTCCTCCTCACCGCCCGCTATGTCCCCGAGTCGTGCGCGGCCCACCCGCGGCGCCTCGACGTCGTGGGGCAGCTGCTGGTGATCGTGCTGCTCGGCTCGCTGACGTTCGGCATCATCGAGGGCGGCCACGACGGGTGGGGTTCGCCGCTGCTGCTGATCTGCTTCGGCATCGCGATCGCGGCGCTCGCCTGCCTGCTGTGGTACGAGCCGAGGCGCCGGGAGCCGCTGCTCGAGCTGCGCTTCTTCCGCAGCGCGCCGTTCAGCGGGGCGTTCGCCATAGCGCTCGCGGCGTTCGCCGGCCTGGGGGGCTTCCTCTTCCTCAACACGCTCTACCTCCAGAACGAGCGCGGGCTCGGCGCGTTCGACGCGGGGCTGCACCTGCTGCCGATGGCGGCGATGACGCTGGTCTTCGCGCCGCTGTCCGGCTATCTGGTGAGCCATGTCGGGCCGCGCCTGCCGGTGCTGCTCTCCGGGGTGGCGATCACGGCGGGTGGCGTGCTGCTGACGGGCCTGACCGAGGACACGTCGCTGGCGTATCTGTTCACCGCCTATGTGACCTTCGGCATCGGGTTCGGCCTGGTGAACGCGCCCATCACCAACACGGCCGTGACCGGGATGCCGCGCAGCCGGTCCGGGGTGGCCGCGGGCATCGCGTCGACCGGGCGGCAGGTCGGCTCCGCGCTGGGCGTGGCGGTGGTGGGCACCGTGCTCGCCACGGGCTCGCGGGACACGGGGTGGTGGGTGCTCGCGGGCTGCGGTGTACTCGTGCTGGTCTTCGGCGCGCTCACCACGGGGCGCTGGGCGCGGCGCACGGCCGAGTCGGCCATGGCGCGGATCGCCGAGGAGGACGCGGCCGAGCCCGCGCGCTCAGCCGGGTGACGGCGGCCCTTCGGGGGCCCGCGCGGTGGTGCCGCGCGGGGTGAACCTGGCGGGCGGGGAGCGGCGGGCCGTGACCGGGCCGCCGTCGATCAGCTCGAGCACGGTCTCGGCGACCATGACGCCGAACCGGTGGACGTCCACGCTCATGGTGGAGAGCGGGGGCGAGGCCAGGCGGCACATCGTGGAGTCGTCCCAGGCCAGCAGGGACAGCTGGTCCGGCACGGCGATGCCCAGGTCCTTGGCGACGCCGAGCCCGGCGACGGCCATCACGTCGTTGTCGTAGAGGATCGCCGTCGGGCGCCCGGGGCGGCGCAGCAGCTGGGCGGTGAGTCTGGTGCCCGCCTCGGCGGAGTAGTCGCCCTCGACGAGCACGGGCTCGATGCCGACCGCCGCGCAGCCCGCGGCCAGCGCCTCGGTCCTGGCCATGGTGTGCACGAGGTCGGCGGGCCCTGTGACGCGGGCGATGCGGCGGTGGCCGAGGGCGAGCAGCTCGCCGAGCGCCTCGCGGACCGGGGCGGCGTTGTCGGTGGCGACCACGGGCAGGTCGGGGCCGCCGTCCCAGGCGCCCACGAACACGGCGGGCAGGCCGAGCCCGGCGAGCACGCCGGGGCGGCGGTCGTCGAGGGTCAGGTTGACCACGACGACCGCGTCCACCAGGCCGCGCTCGGCCCACCGCCGGTGGGTGGCGATCTCCTCGTCGTGCGTGGCGACGACGTGGAGCAGCACGGAGAGGCGGCGCTCGGCGAGCCGTTCCTCGATCCCGGCGATGAACTCCATGAAGAACGGCTCGACCCCGAGCAGCCTGGCGGGCCGGGCGAGGACGAGCCCGATGGCCTCCGTTCCGCTCACCGAGGCTCCGCTCACCGAGTCGCTCTCCGGGGCGCGTGGAGGGCGTTGGCGCTGCGCAGCACGAGCGGCGCGGTGAACGACGCGGGGTCGACGCGCGCGTCGGTGTGGACGGTGAACGTGTGGGTCTCGCCCGGCAGCAGCGGCACCAGCATGTCGTCCACCCGCGCGTCGGGCGCCACCCGGTCGGCCAGGATCGCGACGTCGTGGGCGAACGACGTGGCGGTGACGTCGATCCGGTATCCGCCGGGCACGGCGACCGCCTCGGCGGTCAGCGCGTCCGGGTCGTACGCCAGGTCGCGGTCCTCGGCGAACAGCTGGACCGCCCTGGCCCCGTCCGTGGTGGCCACCAGCACCTCCCGTGCCGCGTCCGCGGGCTTGACCAGCGAATCGGACAGATCGAGCTCGGCGACGGAGCGCGCCGAGACGTCGAGGGAGATCGTAGCGCTGTCCAGCACCTCTCCGCCGAACGACCGGCGGCGCAGCAGGAGTTGGCCGTGCCAGGGGTCGTCGGTGTCGTTGACCGCGAGCAGCGCGGTGCGGCCCTCCCTCGGCTGGAACGTCAGCAGGCGGGGGGCGAAGGCGTGGCGCAGCCCGTACCACAGGGGCTTGGGCCGCTCGTCGCCGTCCACCGCGGCCCACGAGGTGACGGGCCAGCAGTCGTTCAGCTGCCAGACCAGGGCGCCCGCGGTGCGGGGCCACCAGGAGCGGAAGTGCTCGATGCCGAAGGCGACGGCGCGGGCCTGGTTGAGCTGGGTGGCCCAGTGCCACTCCTCGAAGTCGCGGGGCTCCGGCAGGTGGGGGGCGAGCCCTCGGTCGAGCTTGCCGTTGCCGTCCTCGGCCTTCTGGTGGAGCAGGAACGCGGGCGATGTGGGGCTCAGCGGCTCGTCGTGGATCCACGCGGACAGGGTGGCGCGGGTGGGCGGGCCCTGGAAGCCGAACTCCGAGCAGAACCGCGGGATGTGGTCGCGGTAGGTGGTGAAGTCGAGGCGGTTCCAGACGCCCCACTCGTGGCGGGTGCCGTGGTCCTGGTCGTTGGGGTGCTTGTCCTCGGGGGCGAAGCGCGGGCTGTAGGGGCTGCCGTCGGCGTAGGCGCGGGTGGGGTCGAGCTCGGCGACGACGCGCGGGAACAGCTCGGTGTAGTAGCCGAGTCCCCAGGTGCGCCCGTCGAGCCGCTCCTGCCAGCCCCAGTCCATCCAGCCCCAGAGGTTCTCGTTGCCGCCGTTCCACAGGGCGAGGGAGGGGTGGGGGGTCAGCCGGGCGACGTTCTCCCTGGCCTCGGCCTCGAACTCGTCCCAGAACGGGGCCTCTTCGGGGTAGGCGGCGCAGGCGAGGAGGAAGTCCTGCCAGACGAGGACGCCGCGCTCGTCGCAGATGTCGTAGAAGTCGTCGGACTCGTAGATGCCGCCGCCCCAGACGCGCAGCATGTTCATGTGGGCGCCGAGCGCCTGGTCGACGCGGCGCTCGAGGCGCTCGCGCGTGACGCGGGTGAGGAAGTGGTCGTCGGGGATCCAGTTGGCGCCCTTGGCGAAGATCGGCTTGCCGTTGACGACGAAGGTGAACGGGGTGCCGATGGCGTCGGGGGTGGTGTCCACGGTGACGGTGCGGAAGCCGATGCGGCGGGCGTAGGTGTCGAGCGGCTCGGGGTCCTTTGCGCCCAGGGTCACCGCGAGGTCGTAGAGCGGCTGGTCGCCGTGGCCCACGGGCCACCACAGGCGGGCGTCGGGGACCTCGACGGTGACGGTGGCGGTGGTGGCGCCCGCCGGGACGGTGACCTCGGCCCGGCGGCCCGCGACCTCGGCGGTCAGGGTCAGCTCGGTGTCATCGCCGAGCCCGGAGCGTTCGAGCACGGCGTGCACCTCGGCGCGCCCCGTGCCGTCGTCGGCCACGGTGACCAGGGGCCGCACCTCGGCGAGCCGCGCGCTGCGCCAGCGTTCGAGGCGCACGGGCTTCCAGATGCCTGCGGTCTGGAGGTCGGGGCCCCAGTCCCAGCCGAAGCTGCACGCCATCTTGCGGACCATGTTCATGGGGTGGTCGTACGCGCGGGGGCGGGCGCCGAGGCGCTCCTGCATCTCCTCGGCGTACTCGATGGCGGGGCGGAAGGCGACGGCCAGGTCGGCGGGGGCGCCGTCGAGCAGGGCGCGGACGTCGAAGCGGTGGGAGCGGTGCATGTTGGCCGTGGTGCCGAGCGCGTGGCCGCCCCACTCGACGGTGGCGACGGTGTCGAGCCCTTCGAAGACGAGGTCGACGCGCTCGTCGTCGGCGGGCGCGGCGGCGAGGTCGGCGGGCACGGTGGTGGCGTAGCGCCAGTGGGTGCGGTGCGCCCAGACCAGCTCCTCCTCGACCCGGTCGAGGTAGGGGTCGGGGATGAGGCCCGCGGCCAGCAGGTCGAGGTGGGCGCTGCCGGGGACCTGGGCGGGGACCGTGCGGCCCGCGATGTCCTCGGGGACCGGCCCGGCAGTCGCCGTCAGGTGCCAACCGTCGTGCACGGCGTGACGGATCATGGTGGAACACTCCCTGGGATCGTCTGCTCGGACCGGGGTGGATTGTTATGCAACCGAATAAAGTAAGTAAGGACGCCTCTCGACCGGGACTCGGGCGCACACGCACGCGGCGTGTGCGCCCGTTTCTCACGATCCGCGGGAGGGCCCTCGGTCAGCCGCGGCGGGTCCCCGCGGGGTCGGCCAGGGCCTTGGCGATGGGCGCCGCCTTGCCGAACGGGCGCCACTCGCCCGCGTAGTGGTCATACGTCCTGGTCAGGTCCTCCTGGCTGATCGCGCCCGGCGACTCGGCCAGCGAGCGGCCCCGCTCGTCGGGGTTGGGCGCGGCGGCGGCCAGCAGCTTCGTGTAGGAGTGCCGGGGGTGGAGGATCACGTCGTCGGCCGGTCCGCGTTCCACGACATGCCCCCGGTACATCACCAGGATGTCGTCGGAGAAGTGCCGCGCGGTGGCGAGGTCGTGGGTGATGTAGAGGACGGCGAGGTCGTCCTCGCGCTGGAGCCTGGCCAGCAGGTTGAGCACGCCGAGCCTGATGGAGACGTCGAGCATCGAGACGGGCTCGTCGGCCACGACCACCTGCGCGCCCGGCGCGAGCGCCCGCGCGATCGCCACGCGCTGGCGCTGCCCGCCCGACAGCTCGTGCGGGCGGCGCGGCGCCATGGTGTCGGCGGGCGTGAGGTTGACGCGTTCGAGGAGCTGCTCGACCTGCCGCCTGGTGTCGTCCGCGCCCTTCGCCCTGCCGTGCAGGCGCAGCGGGCGGGCCAGGTGGTGCTCGATGGTGTGGAAGGGGTTGAGCGAGGCGAACGGGTCCTGGAAGACCATCTGCACATGATCGCGGTACTCGCGGTCGGAGACCGGCGTCCCGTCGTCCTTGAGCGCCACGATCTCGCCGCCGGTGGGGCGTTCGAGCCGGGCGATCATCTTGGCCACGGTGGACTTGCCCGAGCCCGACTCCCCCACGAGCGCCACGGTGCGGCCAGGGGTGAGGGTGAACGACACATGGTCGACGGCGCGCAGCGTGGAGCGCCGCAGGCCCGAGCGGATCGGGTAGTCCTTGACGAGGTCGCGGACCTCGAGTGCGGTCATCGCGGGGTCCTCTCGCCGGTGCGGATGAACGCGCCCCGCTCGCCGGTCAGGCTCGGGAACGATTCGAGGAGCTGCCGGGTGTAGGGGTGCGTGGGGTTGTCGTAGATCTGGTCCGCCTCGGCGTACTCGACGATCTCGCCCGCGCGCATCACCGCGATGCGGTCGCTCAGCTCGAGCAGCATCGGCAGGTCGTGGGTGATGAAGACGACGGCGAAGCCCAGCTCGTCGCGGAGCCTGATGATCTCGCGGAGGATGCCGCGCTGCACCACCACGTCGAGCGCGGTGGTGGGTTCGTCCATGATCATGACCTGGGGGTCGAGCAGCATCGCCATGGCGATCATGACGCGCTGCCGCATGCCGCCCGACAGCTCGTGCGGGAAGGAGCCGAGGCGCGCGGGGTCGACGCCGACGAGGTGGAGCACCTCCTCGCAGCGGGCGCGGCGTTCGGCCCTCGGCATGTCGGGGCGGTGGGTGGTGAGGACGTCGTCGAGCTGCTCGTTGATGGTGATCACGGGGTTGAGCGAGTTCATCGCGCCCTGGAAGACCATCGAGAGCTTGGCCCAGCGGAAGCGCCGCAGCTCCTCGTCGCCCAGCGTCAGCAGGTCGAGGTCGCCGCCGTCCCTGTCGTGGAACGTCACGCTGCCTGAGGCCACTTCGGCGGGCGGCCGGTGCAGGCGGTTGATCGCGTAGGCCAGCGTCGTCTTGCCGGAGCCCGACTCCCCCGCGAGGCCCAGGATCTCGCCGCGGCCCAGGGTGATCGAGACGTCCTTGACCGCGTGCACCGGCTGGGCGGTGCGGTAGACCACGTTGAGGTCCTTGACGGTCAGGACGGCGTCGCGGCGCTTCTCGACGCGCACGACGCCCGGCGCCGCGGGAGCCTCGGCGGCCGCGCCCTCGATGGGCACGGGCGCGACGGCGACCTCGATGGCCTCGGCGGCGTCGCCCTTGGGCGGCTTCGGGACGCGGAGCTTGGGGTTGATGATCTCGTCGATGCTGAAGTTGATCAGCGCGAGGCCGCAGCCGAAGAGGGCGATCACGGCGCCCGGCGGCACGAACCACCACCACGCCTCGTTCTGGAGGGCGAAGCCGTTCTGGGCGAAGTAGAGCATCGTGCCCAGGGTCTGGGAGCCCGAGGCGCCGAGGCCGAGGAACGACAGGCCCGCCTCGGCGAGGATGCCCGCGATGATCGCGAAGACGAACTGCGAGGCCAGCAGCGGCAGAAGGTTCGGCAGGATCTCCACCGAGACGACGCGCCAGCGCTTCTCGCCCGCGACGCGCGCCGCGGCGACATAGTCGCGGTTGCGCAGCGAGAGGGTCTGGGCGCGCAGCACGCGGGCGGAGGCGGCCCAGCTGGTGATCGCGAGCACCAGGCCGATGGTCCACCAGCCGCGGTCCTGCACGGGCACGAACCCCGCGATGACGATCACCAGCGGCAGGCCAGGGATGACCAGCATGACGTTGGAGAAGAGGGAGAAGCCCTCGTCGATCGCGCCGCCCACATAGCCGCCGATGATGCCGAAGACGGCCGAGAGCAGGGTGGCGAGGACGCCGACCAGCAGGCCGATCTGGAGCGATCCCCGGGTGGCGTGGGCGAGTTGGGCGAAGACGTCCTGGCCGGTCTGGGTGGTGCCGAGCCAGAAGTCGCCGCTCGGCGAGGTCATGCCCATGCTGTCGATGGCGTTGGGGTCGCCCACGAGCATCGGCCCGAAGAGGCCGAACAGGCCGATGCCGAGGACCAGGACAAGCCCTGTGGCGAGCTTGGGCGACCACGTGGGCACCAGGGCGCGCATGCCGCTGGCGCGTGGGCGCCGCCCTGGCGACGGGTCGGGGTCGGGCCCCGCGAGCGGAGCGCCCTCGTCGGCGCTGCCGGTGAGCGGGCTGAGATTGGTCACGGTGCCTGCTCCTTCCTGGTCAGTTCTCGACCCGGGTGCGGGGATCGATGAGGCCGTACAGCAGGTCGACGATCAGGTTGGCGCCGAGCACCGCGATCGTGATCACCAGGAAGATCCCCTGCATCAGGGCGTAGTCGCTGTTCTCCACGGCCTGGAGGAGCTTGGAGCCGATGCCGGGGTAGGAGAAGACCTGTTCGGTGACGATGGATCCGGAGACCACGAAGCCCAGGGAGATGGCGAACCCCGCGACCGAGGGCAGCACGGCGTTGCGCGCGGCGTAACGGGTCATGATCCGCCGGTTGCGCAGGCCCTTCGCCTGGGCGGTGAGGATGTAGTCCTCGGACATGGTCGAGACCATCATGTTGCGCATGCCGAGCAGCCAGCCGCCGACGGAGGAGACCACGATGGTCAGCGCCGGCAGGAAGCCGTGGTACACGGCGGAGTTGATGAACTCGTAGTTCCAGCCGGTCGCCAGGGCGACGTCGTACCCGCCGCTGCGCGGGAACCAGCCGAGCGACGACGAGAACACGAGCGCGAAGATCAGCGCGAGCCAGAAGTACGGCACGGCCGAGAGCACGGTGGTGGCCGGGACCAGGGAGTCGAGCCAGGAGCCCCGCTTCCAGCCCACCACCGTGCCGAGCACTACGCCCACCAGGAACGACAGCAGGGTGGCGATGCCGACCAGCACGATCGTCCAGGACAGGGACTGCGAGATGACCTCGGTGACCGGGGCGGGGAAGGCGCTGACGGACACGCCGAGCTCGCCCCTGAACATGTTGCCGAGGTACTCGGCGTACTGCTGGAACAGCGGATCACCGGTGTCGGCGCCGAGCAGCAGCTCGTAGGACCTGCGGACGTCGGGCCCGACCGAGCCGCCACGCTGCTGGAGCTTGATCAGCAGCGTGTCGACCGGGTTGCCCGGCATCATTCGTGGAATGAGGAAGTTCAGGGTCAGCGCCGCCCAGAGGGCGACGAGATAGAACCCGAGCTTCCGGGCGTAGTACCTCATCGGACTGTGTCACTCACCGGCCGGCTTGAGGTTGAGGTAGATCTGCGACTGGTCGGGCCTCTGCCAGACGGCCGGGTACGCGTACAGGTTCACATCCGTGGGCCAGCCGGTGAACTTCTCGGCGTTGAACTGGCTGGTGGTACCGCCGGTCAGCACCGGGATGTAGGGCATGTCCCGCTCGAGCGCGGCCTGGATGGTGTCGTAGTACGGCTGCCGCGCGTCGGCGTCGTCGGGGTCGATCTGCGCGAGCTGGGAGATGGCCTCGTCCACGTCGGCGTTCTCGTACCGCGCGAAGTTGGGGTTGGCGGTCTCGCCGACCGGGGCGGTGTTGGCGCTGTTGAAGAAGTTGTTGTACACGAAGTACGGGTCGGGCAGCGGGCCCGGGTAGAGCGAGTCGATCATCAGCTGGAAGTCGCCGCGGCCTCGGGAGTCCGACATCTCGTTGAACGAGACCTGGTTGACGGTCAGCTCGATCCCGGCCTCGCGCACCTGCTCGGCCAGGGTGTTGACGGCCGTGATGTGGTCGGTCCAGCCGGCGACCGCCGTGATGGTCAGGGAGACCTTCTGGCCGTCCCTGGCGTAGATGCCGTCGTCGCCCTGGCGGTAGCCCGCGTTCTCCAGGACCTCCTGGGCGCGGTCCACGTCGGCCGTCATCAGCGCGGTCTGGTTCTCCAGGTCGGCCGAGACGTAGCCGGCGTCGCGCTCGGGGAGGGCGAATCCGGGCGAGATCTCGCTCGCGGTGTTCTGGAACGCCAGCGAGTTGAGCTGCTCACGGTCCATCGCCCAGTAGATCGCCTGCCGCACGGCCGGGTCGGTCTGCGGGCCCTCGCAGCCGAGGTCGGCGCTCGAGCACGTGTTGAGCGCGATCTGGAAGGCGTAGGCCGTGATGCTCTTGTACCCGGGGTAGTCGGACTCGGTGTTCGCGATGTCCGGCACGGGCCCGGTGTTCCAGTCGATGTCGCCGCCCGACAGGGCGTCGGCGGCGGCCTGGTTGCCCGAGAGCGCCGTGTAGCGGACGTTCTTGAGCGTCGGCTCGCCGCCCCAGTAGTCGGCGTTGGCGGTCAGCGTGAACGCCTGCGGCCTGAAGTCGGAGAGTGTGAACGGGCCGGTGCCGACGGGCTCGGCGTTCGTGTTCGTCGCCGGGTCGTCCATCTCCCCCCAGATGTGCTCGGGCACGATCCAGGTCTTGCCCAACAGGTCGGCCACCCTCATGTAGGCGGGCTCGGGGAAGGTGACAAGCACCTCGGCGGGGCTGACGACCTCGACATCGCCGTTGAAGCCCTGGGTGTTGAGGGCGTCGTGCTCCTTGAGCATGTTGAAGGTGAACGCGACGTCGTCGGCGCTGAACTCCTCGCCGTCCGACCAGGTGACCCCCTCGCGGACGGTGATCGACAGCTCGGTGCCGTCGTCGTTCCACGCGTACTCGGTGCCGAGGCGCGGCTGCGGGTCGTCCTGCCGGGCGATGTTGAAGAAGAACAGCGGCTCGAAGATGGTGCCGTCGCCCTCGTTCCTCCCCGGCAGATACGGGTTGAAGTTCCGCTGATAGTCCGTGGCCTGCCCGGTGTAGACGATCAGGGTGTCGCTGTCCGTGCTCGAACCGCCTCCGCCCGAACCTCCGCAGCCGGCGGCGACCAGCCCTATGGACACCGCTCCTATCGCCGCATTTCTTACGCGCCGCCACCTTGCGTGCAAGGACATGTACGTTCCTCTCTTGGCCTGCCCCACCGTTGGGGCATGGGCGGAGTCACCCAGGGGTATGTGATTGTTAAGCCGCCGAATTAACAAAGTCAACCCCCTAAAGACACGAACGGACAACGACGGGCATGAATCGTGACCGACACGGTGCGCCTTCACAGGAGCACCGTGCGCCACGAGAAACCCTTCGCCGCCCTCCCCGGGGAAAGACCTGGCAGACTCGTTCGTCAGGCAAATAAACTAAGCATCGCTCAGCGTGACACCGACGCTGCGCAGTGATGTCGCGGACTCCCGTGAACGATGCGGAGGACTCAGTGAGCGGACCAGCGGGCGCCACCCCCCATGCCAGCAGCAGGGCGGCCGTCCTCGATGTGATCCGTGCCGCCGGCACCATCAGCCGGGTCGGGATCGTCAAGGCGACCGGCTTCACCGGCGCCACCATCTCGACCGTGGTCAGGCGTCTCATCGACGACGGCCTCGTGGTGGAGACGGGGCGGGCGGAATCCACCGGCGGCAAGCGCCGGGTGCTGCTCCAGCTCAACCAGTCCTCCCGTTTCGCGGTCGGCGTGCATCTGGACCACGCGGGGCTCACCTACGTCCTCACCAACCTGGGAGGGTCGGTGGTCGCCCGGATGTCCCGCGCGGGTGTCGGCACCGACGATCCACCGGCCGTCGTGGACAGGATCACCACGGAGGTCGACGCGCTGATCGACGGAGCCGGTATCGACCGAAGCAGGATACTGGGCCTCGGACTTGTGGCTCCGGGGCCCTTGAACCAGACCGGCGGCATGCCGCTCTACCCGCCCGCGATGCGGCATTGGAAACACTTTCCCCTCCACAGCGAGCTGGCCGCGACCACGGGACTGCCCGTCGTCCTGGAGAACGACGCGACCGCCGCCGCGCTCGGCGAGCACTGGTCGGGCGACGTCGGCGGCACCGCCACGTTCGCCGCCGTCTACATGGGCACCGGCATCGGCGCGGGCCTGATGGTCAACGGGGTCACCTATCGCGGCTTCGGCGGGAACGCCGGGGAGATCGGCCACATCTGCCTCGACCTCGAGGGCCCCGACTGCTGGTGCGGGGCGCGCGGTTGCACCGAGCAGCTCGCGGGGCCTGGCGCGGTGGTGGCCGCGGCGCTCGCCGACCCCGAGCTGACGCGCTCGGCCGGGCTCTCCAGCGGGGGCGAGGCGCCGCGCAGGGTCGCGGACTTCGCGGCCGTCACGCGCGCCGCGCTGCGCGGCGACGCGGCGGCGCGCGCGCTGCTCGAGCGCTCCGCGCGCTGTCTCGCGGTGGCCGCGCGGACGCTGGCCAATGTGATGGACCTGGAGCAGCTGGTGCTCACGGGGCCCAGCCTCGCCATCGCGGGCTCGATCTATCTGCCGGTGGTGCAGGACGAGTTGGACCGGGCGTTCTTCTCGCGGGCCACCCACTCCGTCACCGTCAGGCTCTCCCGCTCGGCCGCCACCGCCCCGGCGATCGGCGCCGCGGCGCTCGTCCTCCAGTCGGAGCTCGTTCCGCTGCGCGAGGGGCTCCGCCTCCCCGGGAACCTGGCGGACGCCGAGCCGTTGGGCCACCCCGCGGCGGGCTGACCCGGGGCCGACGGCGGGGCGGCGCGCGGCGGGGCGGGCGAGCCAGGCGCCGCCCCTTCCACGCTGGCCAGGGCTGGGCCCGCGCTCCTACGCGGCGTCATAATCACCACCCCAACCTTCCCCGAAAGGGTTAATTCGCCCGGCCCCGCACATGATCGGCCGGGCCCGGGGGGACACACCGGTCGTCCAGGCGAATGGACCGTTGCACCGTTGCGGTGCGGCGGCCCACGACGATGGGAGCCTCGGGGTGGAACCCTCAGAGACCGTGTTCACCTGCCCGTTCGACTTCGCCGACGGGCTCGAGTTCGACCCGTTGCTCAGGCAACTGATGACGGAAGCGCCCATCGCCAGGATCCGGATGTCCTACGGCCAGGGCGAGGCGTGGCTGGTGACCCGCTTCGAGGACGTCAGGGTCGTGACCAGCGACCGCAGATTCAGCCGGGCCGCGGTGGCGGGGCGCGACTTCCCGCGGATGACCCCGGCGCCGATCGTGCAGGACGAATCGATCAACCTGCTCGACCCGCCCGAGAGTTCGCGGCTTCGCCGACTGGTGTCCCAGGCGTTCACCGCGCCGAAGGTCGACGCCATGCGCCCCGCGACCCAGCGCATCGTGGACGAGCTGATCGACGGGATGGCCGAGCAGGGCCCGCCCGCCGACCTCGTCAAGCACCTGTCGAGCCAGCTGCCGCTGACCACCATCTGCGAGGTGCTCGAGATCCCCGACGCGGACCGCCCCGAGCTGCGCGCGCGTGCCGTGGCGATGATGAACGTCGGCGCCACCACGCGCGAGGCGGCCGTGCGGGCCAAGGCCGAGCTGCGGGCGTACTTCGCCGACCTGACCGCGCGCCGCCGCGCGGAGCCCGGCGACGACCTGATCAGCTCCCTGGCGACCGCGCGGGACGGCGACGAGGTGCTCGGCACCGACGAGTTGACCGTGATGGCCATGGTGCTCCTGATGACGGGGCACGACACCAGCACGTACCAGCTGAGCAACATCACCTACACCCTGCTCACGCACCCCGAGCAGCGCGAGAAGCTGCGCGCCACGCCCGAGTTGCTGCCCAGGGCGCTCGAGGAGCTGCTGCGGTACATCCCGTTCCGCAAGGGAGTGGGCATCCCGCGCATCGCGACCGAGGACGTGGAGCTCGGCGGGGTCACGATCAGGAAGAACGACACGGTCCACGTGTCCTACCTGGCCGCCAACCGCGACCCGGCCCGCTTCGAGCACCCCGACGAGCTGGACCTCGACCGGCCCACGGCGCCGCACATGACGTTCGGCTGGGGGGCCCACCACTGCATCGGCGCGCCGCTCGCGCTGATGGAGCTGGAGCTGGCGATCGGCACGCTGCTGCGCCGCTTTCCCGGGCTCGCCCTCGCGGTCCCGGCCTCCGAGGTGCGCTGGAACGACGAGTCGATCTGGCGTTACCCGTATGAGCTCCCGGTCACGTGGTGACCGGGCCGTCCGACGACACAGCCATCGGTGCCACGGCGTCGTCGCCCTGACGACGCACGTGGCAAGGGGAGGGGATCATGGCCATTCTCTGTAGACCGTCGATCGCGGTTCCCGAGTACGTGCTCACCATGGAGCACACTCTGGAGCTCGCACGCACGCTGCACGCCGACCATCCGCAGCTCGGCCTCGCGCTGCGGCTGATCGAGAACACGGGGGTGAAGACCCGGCACATCGTCCAGCCCATCGAGGAGACGCTGCGCCACCCGGGCTTCGAGGCCCGCAACACCGTGTACGAGGAGGAGGCCAAGCGGCGCGTCCCGCCCGTGGTCTTCAGGGCGCTCGACAACGCCGGGCTCGGCGTGAACGACATCGACCTGATCGTCTATGTGTCGTGCACGGGCTTCATGATGCCGTCGATGACGGCCTGGCTCATCAACACCCTGGGCTTTCGGACCGACACCAGGCAGCTGCCCATCGCCCAGCTCGGCTGCGCGGCCGGTGGCGCGGCGATCAACCGGGCCCACGACTTCTGCCTGGCCTACCCCGACTCCAACGCCCTCATCGTCGCGTGCGAGTTCTGCTCGCTGTGCTACCAGCCCACCGACATCGGCGTGGGCTCGCTGCTGTCCAACGGCCTCTTCGGGGACGGCGTGGCGGCGGCCGTGGTGCGGGGCCGGGGCGGCAGCGGCGTGCTGCTCGAGCGCAACGGCTCGCACCTGGTGCCCGACACCGAGGACTGGATCAGCTACGCGGTGCGCGGCACCGGATTCCACTTCCTGCTCGACAAGCGGGTGCCGACGACGATGAAGATGCTGGCGCCCGCGCTGTGGACGCTTGCCACCGCGCACGAGTGGGAGATCTCCGATCTTGACTTCCACATCGTGCACGCGGGCGGCCCCCGCATCCTGGACGACCTGTGCCACTTCCTCGAGGTGGACCCCGAGATGTTCCGCTTCAGCAGGGCCACCCTCACCGAGCGCGGGAACATCGCGAGTTGCGTCGTCTTCGACGCCCTGGACCGCCTCTTCGAGGAGGGGGGTGTCGAGAACGCCGCCCGGGGGCAGATCGCGGGCTTCGGGCCCGGCATCACCGCGGAGATCGCGCTGGGCCGATGGGTCGCCGCTGAGCGGGGCACCATCCCACCCCAGGCGCTGCGCGCGGCGGTCGTCTAGGACGCGGCGGCGAACCAGGCGGTCACGGCCGCGGTGTGCGTGGGGAACGCCAGCTCGTCCGGCTCGGTGAGGACAAGCCACTCGGTGGCC
Organism: Streptomyces radicis; assembly: GCF_003626575.1. Lineage (GTDB taxonomy): Bacteria > Actinomycetota > Actinomycetes > Streptomycetales > Streptomycetaceae > Streptomyces > Streptomyces radicis. Next base: position 118,294 of record NZ_RBDY01000005.1, read on the forward strand.
TCGTCGGTGGCGGCGGACGGCGGCAGGTCGGCGGGGTGCCGGGGCGGCAGCACGGCGAACACGTTGAGCGTCCGGTCGCCGTTCCGCACGTCGAACAGCGTGGCCCCTGCCGGGTCGGCGATCAGCCCCGTCTCCTCGCGCAGCTCCCGCACCACGGCCTGCTCCCAGGTCTCGCCCAGCTCCATGTAGCCGCCGGGCAGCGCCAGCTCGCCGCGGCAGGGCTCGATGTCGCGGCGCACCACGACCAGGCCCCTGACCCCGTCGCCCTCGACCGGGAGCAACGCGACGGCGACGGGCAGGGGGTTGGCCCAGTGGGTCTCCCCGCACCCCGGGCAGTCCCTCGGCCAGCCGACGCCGACGGCGTAGCCGGTCCCGCAGTAGGGGCAGTGGGTGACGGCACGGCCGTATGTGTAGACCATTCGTGCATCCTAGGGCTCTCACCTGTGCTGTCGTTACATCGACAAAGGAACGCGGGTGGGGGCGGTGGCCTCGGCGTCGAGCAGGGCGATGATCTCGTTGACGGCGGCGCGGCCCGCCCGGTTGGCGCCGACGGTGCTCGCCGAAGGTCCGTAACCGACCAGGTGGACGCGGGGGTCCCGCACCGCACGCGTTCCCTCGACGCGGATGCCGCCACCCGGCTCGCGGAGCCTCAGCGGGGCCAGGTGGTCGATCGCGGCGCGGAAGCCCGTGGCCCACAGGACGGTGTCCAGGGCGACGGTGGTGCCGTCCGGCCACGCGGCGCCGCCGGGGGTGAGGCGCTCGATCATGGGCCGCCGGCGCAGCACGCCGCTCGCCAGGCCCGCGCGGACGGCCTCGGACATCGGCAGCCCGGTCACCGAGACGACGCTCCGCGGCGGCAGCCCCTGGGTGACCCTGGCCTCGACCAGGGCGACGGCCTCGCGGCCCGCGTTCTCCCCGAAGGTCTCCCTGAAGACGGGCGGGCGGCGGGTCACCCAGGTCGTCTCCGCGGCGACGCCGTCGAGCTCGAGCACGTGCGAGACGGCCGATGTGCCGCCGCCGACGACCAGCACGCGCTCCCCGGCGAACGCGTCGGGGCCCGGGTAGCCCGCGGTGTGCAGCTGCCGCCCGCCGAAGGTGGCCCGGCCCTGGACATGCGGCCAGAACGGGCGGTCCCAGGTGCCGGTGGCGTTGATCAGCGCCCGCGCGGTCCACTCCCCCACCGACGAGACGACGGTGAGCCGCCCGTCGCCCGCCTCGCGCACCGCGGTGACGTCCACGGGGCGGAGCACGGACAGCTCGAACGCGCGCTCGTAGTCGGCGAAGTACGCGCCGATCACCTCGGACGAGGGGCGCGCGGGGTCGGCCCCTGTCAGCTCCATGCCGGGCAGGGCGTGCATGCCGTGGACGCGGCCGTAGGTCAGGGTCGGCCAGCGGAACTGCCAGGCGCCGCCGGGGTCTGGGGCGTGGTCAAGGACCACGAAGTCGCGCCCCGGGGCCAGCCCACGGCGGCGCAGATGGTAGGCGGCCGACAGGCCCGCCTGCCCGCCGCCGACGACCACGACCTCGACCTCGGTCCCGACCTCCGCTGCGTTCATACAAGCGTCAACCATCGAGCGGCCGCCGCGCTTCCCGGCGCCGCTTCCCCGCTCCGCTTTTCGGCCGCCGGGTGTTCACTGGAGCGCGTGGACTGCCTCTTCTGTTCGATCATCGACGGCGAGACGCCCGCGCACCGGGTCTTCGACGACGGCGCGGTGGTGGCGTTCCTCGACATACGGCCGCTCTTCCCCGGCCATCTGCTCGCGGTGCCACGGCGGCACGTGGAGACGCTGACCGACCTGCCCGAGCCCGACGTCGGCCCGTACTACACGCGGGTGCGGCTGCTGACCGCGGCGGTGGAGCGCGCGATGGGCGCGGACGGCTCGTTCGTCGCCGCGAACAACCGGGTGAGCCAGTCCGTCCCGCACTTCCACACGCACATCGTGCCGCGCCGCAGGAAGGACGGGCTGCGCGGCTTCTTCTGGCCGCGCACGAAGTACGCCGACGACGCGGAGGCCGCGGCGGTGGCCGAGCGCGTGCGGGCGGCGGTCAGCGCGGAGGGCGGCGGGCGCTGAGCACCTCGGCCAGGTCGAACGAGACGGGCTCGTCGAGCTGCGCATAGGTGCAGCTGCCCGGCTCGCGGTCCGGGCGCCAGCGGCGGAAGCGCGCGGTGTGCCTGAAGCGGTCGCCCTGCATGTGGTCATAGGCGACCTCGCACACCCGCTCGGGCCGCAGCGGCACCCAGGAGAGGTTCTTGCCGCCGCTCCACCGGCTGGGCGCGCCCGGCATGCGGCTCTCCTCGTGGGCCCGCTCGTCGCCCCACGCGGCCCACGGGTGGCCCTCGGCGGACTCCATGCGCAGCGGCGCGAGCTCGGCCATCAGCTCCTCGCGGCGGCGCATGGTGAACGACGCGGAGACGCCGACGTGTTGAAGGCGCCCGCCGTCGTCGTAGAGGCCGAGCAGCAGCGAGCCGACGACGGGCCCCGAGGTGTGCTCGCGCAGCCCCGCGACGACGCAGTCGGCCGTGCGCTCGTGCTTGACCTTGACCATGGCCCGCTCGCCCGGGCGGTAGGTGAGGTCGGGCGGCTTGCCGATCACGCCGTCGAGCCCGGCGCCCTCGTACTGCTCGTACCAGCGCCTCGCCAGGTCGGGGTCGCGCGTGGCGGGGGTGACGAAGACGGGCGCGCGGGTGTCGCGCAGGGCGGCGGCCAGGGCGGTGCGGCGCTCGTGGAGCGGGGCGTCGAGCAGCGCGTCGTCGCCGAGGGCGAGCACGTCGAACGCGACGAACGTGGCGGGTGAGCGCTCGGCCAGCATCCGCACCCGGGACTCGGCGGGGTGGACGCGTTCGAGCAGGGCGTCGAAGTCGAGCCGGTCGCCGGTGACGATCACGATCTCGCCGTCCATGACGCAGCGCGGCGGCAGCAGCGCGCGGAAGGCGTCGACCAGCTCGGGGAAGTACCGGGTGAGGGGCTTGGTGGTGCGGCTGTGGACCTCGATCTCGTCGCCGTCGCGGAAGACGATCGCGCGGAAGCCGTCCCACTTGGCCTCGTAGTGCAGCCCGTCGGGGATGCGGGCGACGGGCTTGGCCAGCATGGGCTTGACGGGCGGCATCACCGGGAGGTCCATGACGGGGATTCTGCTGGCCGCCCCCGGGTGCCGCCCGCCGACGGGCGCGTTCGAGTGCCCCGGCCTACGGTGGCGACATGGCGAACGCCCTCGAGCTGACCGTCGGTGAGCACACGGTCAGGCTGAGCAATCCCGACCGGGTGTACTTCCCCGAGCGCGGCTTCACCAAGCTCGACCTCGCGCGGTACTACATCGCGGTCGGGGACGGCATCGTGCGGGCCCTGAAGGACCGGCCGACCACGTTGGAGCGCTACCCGGAGGGCGTCGGGGGCGAGTCGTTCTTCCAGAAGCGCGCGCCCAAGCACCTGCCCGACTGGATCCCGACCGGGCGGATCTCGTTCCCGAGCGGTCGCCACGCGGACGAGATCTGTCCGAACGAGACGGCCGCGGTCGTCTGGGCGGCCAACCTCGGCTGTCTGACGTTCCACCCCTGGCCGGTGCGGCGCGCGGACACCGAGCACCCCGACGAGCTGCGGATCGACCTCGACCCGCAGCCTGGCACCGGGTACGCGGACGCGGTGCGGGCGGCGGGCGAGCTGCGGCCGCTGCTCGATGAGCTGGGCCTTGTGGGCTGGCCGAAGACCTCGGGCGGGCGCGGGCTGCACGTCTTCGTGCCGATCGTGCCGGAGTGGACGTTCCCGCAGGTGCGGCGCGCGGCCATCGCCATCGCGCGGGAGCTCGAGCGGCGCGCGCCCGAGCGGATCACCACCGCGTGGTGGAAGGAGGAGCGCGGCGAGCGGATCTTCGTCGACTACAACCAGACCGCCCGCGACCGGACGATCGCGAGCGCCTACTCCGTGCGCCCCCGCCCGCTGGCCCCGGTGTCGGCGCCGCTGCGGTGGGACGAGGTGCCCGAGGCGGTGCCCGAGGACTTCGACCTGGCGTCGATGCCCGCGCGGTTCACGGCGGTGGGCGACGTGCACGCCGCGATGGCCGAGCGCCCTTGCCGCCTCGACGCCGCGCTCGAGCTGGCCGACCGCGACGAGCGGGAGCACGGCCTGGGCGATCTGCCCTACCCGCCCGACCACCCGAAGGTCGAGGGCGAGCCCCCGCGCGTGCAGCCGAGCCGCGCCAAGGGCGCGGGCCGGGTCAGACGGGGAGGGTCGTCAGGCTGACGCGGCGCAGGAACTCCGCGTTGCTGCCCGTCTCCCGCAGCCGGTCGAGCAGGATCTCGACGGCCTGGCGCGGGTCGCGGTCCCCCAGCGCCCTGCGCAGCCCGTGCACGGCGGCCAGCTCGGCGGGCGGGGTGAGGATCTCCTCGCGGCGGGTGCCCGAGGGGTCGAGGTCCACGGCGGGGAAGACGCGGCGCCCCGCCAGCACGCGGTCGAGGCGCAGCTCCATGTTGCCGGTGCTCTTGAGCTCCTCGAAGAAGAAGTCGTCGGCGCGGGAGCCGGTGTCCACCAGGGCGGTGGCCAGGATGGTCAACGAGCCGCCGCCCTCGATCGCGCGGGCCGCGCCGAACAGGCGCTTGGGCGGGTGCAGCGCGGAGGCGTCGACGCCGCCGCTGAGCACGCGCCCGGTGGAGCGCGCGGCCATGTTGTGGGCGCGGCACAGGCGGGTGAGGGAGTCGAGCAGGATCACCACGTCCTCGCCGCGCTCGACGCGGCGCTTGGCGCGTTCGACCGCGAGCGCGGCGACGGCCGTGTGGTCGCGCGGGGGCCGGTCGAACGGCGACGCGATGACCTCGGCGGGCACCGAGCGGCGCATGTCGGTGACCTCCTCGGGGCGCTCGTCGAGCAGGACGGCCATGACGTGGCACTCGGGGTGGTTGTGGGCCAGGGCTCCGGCGACGGCCTTGAGGATCATGGTCTTGCCGGTCTTGGGCGGCGCCACGATCAGCCCGCGCTGGCCCTTGCCGATGGGCGTCAGCAGGTCGATGACGCGGGTGGCGAGCTGGCCCCTGGTGGTCTCGAGGGTGAGGCGGCGATTCGGGTGGACGGGGGTGAGGGAGGCGAACTCCGGGCGGTCGGCGAGGCGTTCGGGCCGCTGCCCTTCGACCAGGTCGAGGCGCGCGAGGCGGCGCGAGGCGTTCCGCCCCGCGCCCCGCCGGGTCACGGTGCCCTCGACGTGGTCGCCGGGGCGCAGCCCGTGGCGGCGGGCCTGGTCGGGGTGGAGCGGGATGTCGCCAGGGCCCGGCAGATAGCCGTCGGCGCGGATGACGAGGTGGCCCTCGCGGCCTTCGCGGCCTTCGGCCGGGGCGAGGAGCCCGGCGACCCGCTCGTCGGTGGCGGCGGTCGGCGCGCGGTCGGGCGCGCGGTCGAGTGCGGGTGCGGGTGCGGTGATGGTCATACGGGGGATCTCCAGGGGTGGTGCGGACAGGGCCGGGTGAGGGGTGGACGCCGTGAGCACGGCGGGGCGAACGGCCTCGGGCGGCGCCGGTGAGCGGCGCGCGGGACCCTGGGGCCGGTGCCGGGAAACGCGCCCCACGGAGTGCGGGAGCCGCGCGAGAAGCGGCGACAAGGCCGCGGAGTGAAGGGCACGGACGCCGGAAAGGGGCGTACGGACGTGCCACGTTCAGGGTACACCCGGCCACGCGGGGCCGGTAGGGGAGGCGACGGATCAGGGCTTGCGGCCGACGCCGCCCGCCTGGCCGAGGTCCTGCGGCTCGCCGATCGCGGCCAGCTCGGGCCGCCAGCGGGTGACGGGGACGACACCGGGCTCGACCAGCTCGAGGCCGTCGAAGTACCCGGCGATCTCGTCCATCGTGCGCAGCCGGTAGGGGATGGCGCCCGACTCGTTGTACTCCCGCTGGGCGCTGACGTAGACGTCGTCGGTGTCGGTGCCCTCGTTGAGCGAGAGATGGCTGCCGGGGGGCAGCCCGCCCATGAGCCCGCGGACGATGTCGCGCGCGCCCTCGTAGGTGGGCACATGGCCGAGGATGCCGCTGAGGATCAGCCCGACGGGGCGCGACAGGTCCAACGTCCCCGCCGCGCGGCGCAGGATCTCCTCGGGGTCGCGCAGGTCAGCCTCGATGTACTCGGTCGCGCCCTCGGGCGTCGACGTCAGCAGGGCGTGCGCGTGCATCAGCACCAGCGGGTCGTTGTCCACGTAGACGACGCGGGAGTCGGGGGCGACGCGCTGGGCGATCTGGTGGGTGTTGTCGGCGGTGGGCAGGCCCGTTCCGACGTCGAGGAACTGGCGGAGGCCCGCATCGCGCGCCAGGAAGCGCACCGAGCGGGCCAGGAACTGCCGCGAGGCGCGGGCGATGTCCACGATGCCGGGGAACGCCCTGCGGTAGGCGTCGCCCGCCGCGCGGTCCACCTCGTAGTTGTCCTTGCCGCCGAGCCAGTAGTTCCAGATCCTGGCCGAGTGCGGCACGGACGTGTCGATCTTCGAGACCGGGTCGGAGCGGGGGGTGGACGCGTCGTCTGTCACCGGAGGTCTCCTGCCGTGGGGCTGCTGGTCCCTGCCGCCCTCAACGTAACCGCGCCACCGCGGGCACGCGCACCCGTGACACGCCCGGGCGGCTTCAGGGGCGGCGTCATGGGCGCGGGGCCGTGGTGAGGATGGTCGCCAACGCGCGGTTGAGCGCGCCCCTGGTCAGGTCGGCGCGGGCGGTCAGGCGCAGCCGCGAGACGCCGTCGGGGACGGACGGCGGGCGGAAGCAGCCCACCGCGACGCCCGCGGCGCGGCACTCCGCCGCCCAGCCGACCGCGGCCTCGGGCGAGGGCGCGCGGACCGACACCACCGCGGCGTCGGGGCGCGCGGCGCTCAGCCCGCCCGCGGTCAGCCGCCGGTGCAGGGTGGCCGCGTGGGACCTGGCGCGCTCGGCGCGTCCGGGCTCGCGGCGCAGCAGCCGCAGGGCGCCGAGCGCGGCGCCCGCGGCGGCCGGGGCGAGGCCGGTGTCGAAGATGAACGTGCGGGCGGCGTTGACCAGGTGGTCGATCACGCGGCGCGGGCCGAGGACCGCGCCGCCCTGGCTGCCGAGCGACTTGGAGAGGGTGACCGTCGCGACCACGTCGGGGGCGCCCGCGAGCCCGGCGGCGGCGACCGCGCCCCGGCCGCCCTCGCCCAGCACGCCGAGGCCGTGGGCGTCGTCGACGATCAACGCGGCGCCGCGCTCCCTGCACACCGCGGCGAGCGCGGGCAGCGGGGCGGCGTCGCCGTCGACCGAGAACACCGAGTCGGTGACGGCCAGCGCGCGCCCCTGGTGGCGGTCGAGGGCCTTGTCGAACGCGGCGGGGTCGGCGTGCGGCACCACCGCGACCTCGGCGTGGGCCAGGCGGCAGCCGTCGATGAGCGAGGCGTGGTTGCCCGCGTCGGAGGCGATCAGCGTTCCGCGGCCGCCCAGTGCGGTGAGGGCGGCGAGATTGGCGGCATAGCCGGAGGCCAGCACGAGCGCGGCCTCGAAGCCGCAGAAGTCCGCGAGCTCCGCCTCGAGTTCGGCGTGCAGCGCGGTGCTCCCCGTGACCAGGCGCGAGCCGGTGGCGCCCGCGCCCCAGCGCTCGGCCGCCTCGACGGCGGCGGCGATCACCTCGGGGTGGCGGGCCAGGCCGAGGTAGTCGTTGCCCGCCAGGTCGAGCGGTGCCGCGTCGGCGGCGCGGGGGCGCAACTCGCGGTGCAGCCCGGCTCGGTGGCGGCGCGCGGCCTCGTCGTCGAGCCAGCCGAGGGCGTCGTGCACCGGCCGCGGCCCTCCCGTTGTCCCGTGGTCCCACCGTCCCCTTGTGGGCTGCCCATAAAGGTAACGGGCGGCCATGCCGGGCGTCAGTGGCGATGTGCACATTCGGCGCCCTGGCCTGTTGTACGTTCCCTCCTTGGCCGGGCCGCCGCGCGTGGGCGAGGATCGAGCGCATGGACCTGCTGAACACCCTGGTGGACAAGGGACTTCGCCGCGAGGCGCCCACCCGCGACGAGGCGCTGGCCGTGCTGGCGACCACCGACGACCAGCTGCTCGACGTGGTCGCCGCGGCCGGGAAGGTGCGCCGCCAGTGGTTCGGGCGGCGGGTGAAGCTCAACTACCTGGTCAACCTCAAGTCGGGCCTGTGCCCCGAGGACTGCTCCTACTGCTCCCAGCGCCTCGGCTCCAAGGCCGGGATCCTGAAATACACCTGGCTCAAGCCCGGCGAGGCCGCGGACGCCGCGAGCGCCGGGGTCGCGGGCGGCGCCAAGCGCGTGTGCCTGGTGGCCAGCGGCCGCGGCCCTACCGACCGCGACGTGGACCGGGTCTCCGAGACGATCGCGGCGATCCGCGAGCGGCACGCGGACGTCGAGGTGTGCGCGTGCCTTGGGCTGCTGGGCGAGGGCCAGGCCGAGCGGCTGCGCGAGGCGGGCACCGACGCGTACAACCACAACCTCAACACCTCCGAGGCCACCTACCGCGACATCTGCACGACCCACGAGTTCGGCGACCGCGTCTCGACGGTCGAACGGGCGAAGGCGGCCGGGATGTCGGCGTGCTCGGGGATCATCGCGGGGATGGGCGAGAGCGACGAGGACCTGGTGGACGTGGTGTTCGCGCTGCGCGCCCTCGACCCCGACTCGGTGCCGGTCAACTTCCTGATCCCGTTCGAAGGAACGCCCCTGGCGGGAACGTGGGAGCTGACGCCGCGACGGGCGCTGCGGATCCTGGCGATGGTGCGGTTCGTCTGCCCCGACGCCGAGGTGCGGCTCTCGGGCGGCCGCGAGCTGCACCTGCGGTCGTTGCAGCCGCTCGCGCTGCACATCGTCAACTCGATCTTCCTGGGCGACTATCTGACCAGCGAGGGCCAGGCGGGGCAGGCCGACCTCGACATGATCGCCGACGCGGGCTTCGAGGTCGAGGGCGCGGAGACCACGACGCTGCCCGAGCACCGGGCGCGCGACCTGGTGGCGGTGCGCCGCAGGGGCGCGGGCACGGAGCTGCCGCCCAATGCGTGAGCCTGTGCCCGCGCCGTCGCCCGCGCTGGAGCCCGACGAGCTGCTCGCCCTCGACCGCGAGCACGTGTGGCACCCCTATGGCCCGATGCCGGGACGGCATGAGCCGCTGGTCGTCGAGTCGGCCTCGGGGGTGCGGCTGCGGCTGGCCCGACCGGCGTGGGGGCAGCGGGAGTTGGTGGACGGCATGGCGTCGTGGTGGTCGGCGTTGCACGGCTACGACCACCCGGTGCTCAACGCCGCGGCGACCGAGCAGCTGGGCCGCATGAGCCATGTGATGTTCGGCGGGCTCACCCATGAGCCCGGGGTGCGGCTCGCCAAGCGCCTCGTGGACATCACGCCCGCCCCGCTGCGCCATGTCTTCCTGTCCGACTCGGGCTCGGTCTCGGTCGAGGTGGCCATCAAGATGTGCCTCCAGTACTGGCGTTCGCTGGGGCGCGGCGGCAAGCGGCGGCTGCTGACGTGGCGCGGCGGGTACCACGGCGACACGTGGCACCCGATGTCGGTGTGCGACCCCGAGGGCGGAATGCACGACATCTGGTCGGGGGCGCTGCCCCGGCAGATCTTCGCCGACGTGCCGCCCGCCGGATACGACGCCGAGCCCGACCCGGCGTACGCCCGCGCGCTGCGCGAGCTGATCGCGCGGCACGCGGCCGAGGTGGCGGCGGTGATCGTGGAGCCGGTGGTGCAGAACGCCGGCGGCATGCGGTTCCACTCCCCCGGCTATCTGCGGGTGCTGCGGGAGGCGTGCTCGGAGCACGACGTGCTGCTGGTGTTCGACGAGATCGCCACGGGGTTCGGCCGGACGGGCACGCTGTTCGCCGCGGACCACGCGGGGGTGGCGCCCGATGTGATGTGCGTGGGCAAGGCGTTGACCGGCGGCTATCTGTCGATGGCGGCGACGCTGTGCACGTCGCGCGTGGCGGAGGGGATCTCGCGCGGCGAGGTGCCGGTGCTCGCGCACGGGCCGACGTTCATGGGCAACCCGCTGGCCTCGGCCGTCGCGGACGCCTCGATCGGGCTGCTGCTCTCGGGGGACTGGGCGGCCGAGGTGGCCAGGGTCGAGGCGGGCCTGCGGGCCGGGCTCGCCGCGGCCGAGGCGCTGCCTGGGGTGCGCGAGGTGCGGACGCTCGGCGCGATCGGCGTGATCGAGCTCGACCGCGAGGTGGACGTCGCCGCGGCGACGCGCGCGGCGGTGGGCCTCGGCGTGTGGCTGCGCCCCTTCCGCAACCTGGTCTACACGATGCCGCCCTATGTGACCGACGACGCGGATCTGGCGCTGATCTGCGACGCGGCGTGCGCGGCGGCACGGGCGGCGGCGTGAACGGGCGTGGCATGAACGGGCGTGGCGTGAACGGCGGTCCGCCGGGGCGTGTGCTCGTCGTGACCGGGACGGGCACCGGGGTCGGCAAGACGGTGGTGACGGCGGCGCTCGCGGTGGCCGCGCGGGCGGCGGGGCGTTCGGTCGCGGTGCTCAAGCCCGCGCAGACCGGGGTCGGGGGCGGCGAGGACGGCGACCTGGCCGAAGTGGCGCGGCTCGCCGGTCCGTCGACCGGCCCGTCGACCGCCCCCTTGACCACCAGGGAGCTGGCGCGTTACCCCGAGCCGCTGGCGCCCGCGACGGCCGCGCGGCGGGCGGGGCTGCCGCCGGTGGCGCCCGCGGACGCGGCCAAGGCGGCCGATGAGCTGGCCGAGGCGCACGACCTGGTGCTGGTCGAGGGCGCCGGTGGGCTGCTGGTGCGGTTCGACGACGCGGGCGGGACCCTCGCGGACGCGGCCGTGCTGCTCGGCGCCCCCGTGCTGATCGTCGCCGAGGCGGGCCTCGGCACGCTCAACGCCACCGCGCTCACGGCGGAGGCGCTGCGGGCCCGGGGGCTGGCCCCGGCGGGCGTGGTGGTGGGCAGCTGGCCCACCGCGCCCGACCTGGCCGCGCGCTGCAACCTGACCGACCTGCCCGAGGTGGCGGGCGCCCCGCTCCTGGGCGCGCTCCCCGCGGGCGCGGGCGCACTCCCCACGGCCGACTTCCGCACCCGGGCCCCGAGTTGGCTCGCCCCACCCCTCGGCGGCACATGGCGCCTCGCACGGCGCCCCTGAAGGACACCGCCCGGTGGCCGGGCCCGCGGTACCCACTCCGGCCGCACCAGGACCGTGGCGCGGGTGCGGCTGGCTTCTCTGCCGCGCCTGGCGGCCGGTGCCGCAAGCCCCAGCCACACCTTCCGGCCACGCCCGGACATCCACCGGAACCACCGACGGCGGCCGGGCCCCGGTGCCTCCCCGGAGGGGAACCCCTTGTCGAAACCGCACGAACGTGCGTAGCATCCCGTTGCCGTCGATCGAATCGATTCGATGAACGAGTGGGCGAACACCTCACCCCAAAGGGACCGGGATGGCAACGATCAAGGACGTCGCCGAGCGCGCGGGGGTCGCGCCCAGCACGGTGTCGTACGTCCTCAGCGGCTCGCGGAAGATCTCCGATGAGACCGCGACGGCGGTGCGCGCCGCCATCGCCGAGCTGGGCTACCACCCGCGCGCCAGCGCGCGGACGCTGCGCCGCGCGCGGAGCGAGGTGCTGGTGCTCGCCGTGCCGAGGGAGCGCGGGAAGTACCGGGCCATGGACGGGCGGTTCGCCGTGGAGATCAGCGACGCGGCGCGCGACCACGGCTACGACCTGCTGATGATGACGGACCCCGACGGCGTGGGCGGGCTGCGCCGCGTCGCGCGCAGCGGCCTCGCCGACGCCGCGATCCTCATGGCGGTCGCCGAGGCCGACCCCAGGATCGCGGCCCTGCGCGACCTCGGCTTCCCGACCGCCCTGTTGGGCCACGGGAACGAGCGCGACGAGGCCGAGCTGTCCTGGGTGGACCTCGACTGGGCCGCGGCCGTCGCCCTTGCCGTGCGGGAGACGGTGGCCGCGGGGCACCGGCGGATCGTGTTCTGGGCCTCGGCCGACCACGAGATCGCCGCCCGCAGGGGCTACGCGATGCACGGCCTGTCGGGCGCCGAGGCCGCCGCCCTCGAGACCGGCGCCGATGTGCGGGTCTGCCCGTCGAGCGCCGACCCCGACGAGCTGCGGGCCAGGCTGCGGCGCGCGCTTCGCGTGAGCCCCGCGCCGACCGCGTTGATCGTGCAGCACCTCATCCCGCTCGACACGCTGCTCGACGAGCTGGCCGCGCTCGGGCGCGGGTCACCCGACGAGCTCGCCGTCGTGCTGGTCGGCAGCCTGCCCGACGAGGCGGGCCCCGGGCGGCTGCCGCGCATCGACCTGCCCGTGGGGCGGATGTCGGCCGCCGTCGCCGGGCTCGCCGTCGCGGCGATCGACGCGGGGCCGCCCCGCCACGAGCTGATCCCGCCCCGCCTCGCCGGGGGTCCCCCCATACCTCCGCCGCACCCCTGACCGAAGGAGCCGTCGAACCGATGCGATCGAGATCCGGGCGCAGAGCCGCGCCCGCCGTGGCCCTGGCCCTGGCCGGTGCCGTGACCGCCGCCGGGCTCTCCGGCTGCGCCGCCGAGCCCGACCCCGGCACCGTCACGGTGCTCAACTCGGCGACCGACACCGCCGAGCACGAGGCCAACCAGGACTTCTTCGACCGCTGCGCCGAGCCGCTCGGCCTGCGGGTCGAGCAGGTGAGCGTGCCCGCCGACCAGGTCGCGTCGAAGGCGCTGCGCATGGCCTCGTCCGACTCGCTGACCGACATCCTCGAGCTCGACGGCTCCGAGCTGCCGCAGTTCGCGGAGACGGACGGGCTGCGGCCGATCGACGAGGTCGGCGTGGACACCTCGGGGCTCTCCGACAGCGCGAACGCGCTCGGCTCCCACGACGGGGTCCAGTACGGCGTGGCCCGCTCCGTCAACTCGCTCGCGCTGGTCTACAACACGGCGCTGCTGGCCGAGGCGGGCCTCGAACCTCCGGCCACCTGGGAGGAGTTGGAGACCACCGCGGCCGCGCTGACCCAGGGCGACACCTATGGCATGGCGTTCAGCGCCAGCCCGAACGCGGACGGCGTCTACCAGTTCCTGCCGTTCTTCTGGTCGGCGGGCGGCGACGAGGCGCGGCTGGACGACGGCGCGGGCGCGCCCGCGCTCCAGCTGTGGAAGGACCTGGTGGACGACGGGTCCGCCTCGCGCTCCGTCGTCAACTGGAACCAGCAGGACGTCAACGACCAGTTCATATCGGGGCGGGCCGCGATGATGATCAACGGCCCGTGGCAGGTGCCCGTGCTGAGCGCGCAGGACGACGTGGACTGGGCGGTGGCCAGCATCCCGGTGCCCGAGGCGGGCGGCGACCCGGTCCCGCCGATCGGCGGCACGGTGATGGCGGTGCCGAGGAACGACGGGGACCGCGAGCGCGAGGAGAACGCGGGCCGCGTCCTGACGTGCCTCAACTCCGAGGAGAACCAGCTGGCCTGGGGCGAGCGCGTGAACAACGTGCCCACCCGCGCCTCGGCCGCGGCGGCCTACCGCGAGCAGAACCCCGAGCTCGCGCCGTTCGCCGACCTGGTGCTGACCGCGCGGTCGCGCACCGGCGAGGTGGGCACCCGCTGGCCGGTCGTGGAGACGGCGCTCGCGGGCGCGTTCCAGTCCGTGCTGACCGGCAGGCAGTCGCCCGACGACGCGCTCGGCACCGCCCAGCGCCAGGCCACGGCCGGGGAGTGAGGACGACGATGCGCTCCCGACGGCTCACGCGGTGGCTCTTCGTGGCCCCCGCCCTGGCCTATCTGCTGGCCTTCTTCGGCTATCCCCTGGTCCGCAACGTGGTGATGAGCTTCCAGGAGTTCACGCCGCGCACGTACTTCACCGGCGAGGCACCGTTCAACGGGCTCGACAACTGGCGGCGGGTCTTCGACAACGACCTGTTCGGCGACGCGCTGTGGCAGACGATCCTGTTCACCGTGGGGTCGCTCGCGGGCCAGTTCACCCTCGGCCTCGCCCTCGCGGTCTTCTTCTCGCGGCGCTTCCGCCTCTCGGGCTTCGTCCGGGCGATCCTGCTGCTGCCCTGGCTGGTGCCCATGGTGGTCTCCGCGGTGGTCTGGCGGCGGATCATGGACGAGGACCATGGCGTGCTCAACAGCTTCCTCGGCACCGTCGGCCTCTCGTCCGACGGCGTGCCCTGGCTGAGCAGCCCCAGCGTGGCGCTGCTCTCGGCGATCCTGGTGAACATCTGGATCGGCATCCCGTTCAACATGGTGATCCTCTACGGCGGGCTCCAGGAGATCCCGCGCGAGCTGTACGAGGCGGCCGCGCTCGACGGGGCGAGCCCGTGGCGGACGTTCCGCAGCGTGACGCTTCCGCTGCTGCGGCCCGTGGTGACCGTGGTGCTTGTCCTCGGGTTCATGTCCACGATCAAGATCCTCGACCTGATCCTGGCGCTGACCGGCGGCGGGCCCGCCGACTCCACCCAGACCTTGGGCACGCTCACCTACCAACTGTCGTTCCTCCAGCTCGACTTCGGCCAGGGCGCGGTGGTCGGAAATGTCCTCATCCTCATCAGCGCCGTCTTCGCGGTGCTGTACCTGCGCGTCAACCGCGCCGATCTCAGGGCAGGGAAGTGAGTGCCATGTCAGGGACCGTGACCTCGGGGCACCGTGAACGCGGCCGTGAACGCGGCCGTGAACGCGGCCGGGCCCGGCGCGCCTGGAACACCGCGGCCGCGCTGCTGATCCTCGCGGTGATGCTCTTCCCCGTGTACTGGATGATCAGCACCGCGCTCCAGCCGCACACCAGCATCGCGTCGGCCGATCTGATCCCGACCTCGGCGAGCTTCGAGAACTTCTCCCACGCCCTGGACACCCAGGGCGGCTCGCTGGTGACCAGCCTGGTGGTGTCGCTGGGCGCGGTCGCGGTGTGCCTCGCGCTCGCCGCGCCCGCCGCGTACGGGCTCGCGCACTTCGGGCTCAGGGGCGGGGGCGCCATCGTCTTCTCCACGCTGATCACGCAGATGGTGCCGGGCATCGTGGTGGCCAACGCCCTCTACAGCGCGTATGCCGAGCTGGGGCTGGTCAACTCCTATCTGGGCCTGATCCTGGCCGACGCGTCGCTCGGGCTGCCGTTCGCGATCGTGCTGCTGCGGGCGTTCATGGTGTCCATCCCCACCGAGGTGGTGGAGGCGGCGATGGTGGACGGGGCCAACCGGTTCACCGCGTTCGTCAGGATCGTCCTGCCGATGAGCAGGAACGCGCTGATCACCTCGGGGCTTTTCGCGTTCCTCTTCGCGTGGGCCGACTTCATCTTCGCGCTCACGCTCAACACGACCGACGACGTCAGGCCCGTGACGCTCGGCATCTACCAGTTCATCGGCGCGCATGTGAGCGACTGGGGAGCGGTGATGGCCACGGCCGTTTTGTCGGCGATACCGGCGGCGATACTCCTCGTCGTTGCCCAGAAGTACATCGCCGCCGGGATCGCCGGCGGTTCACTCAAGTGAGGCCGGCCACCGCCATGACTGTCACCGACCGAACCACCGACCGAACCACCGATCCGACCACCGTGCGCGAGGGCGCCGGGTTCCCCCGGTTCCCGCGCGGATTCTTCTTCGGCGCCGCGACCGCCAGCTACCAGATCGAGGGCGCCCACGACGTGGGCGGGCGCGGCCCTTCCATCTGGGACACCTACTGCCGCGAGCCCGGCCGCGTGGCCGAAGGGGCCACCGGCGACATCGCGTGCGACCACTACCACCGCTACCGCGAGGACGTCGCGCTGCTGCGTGAACTCGGCGTGGACAGCTACCGGTTCTCCGTCGCCTGGCCGCGCGTCCAGCCGACGGGCGCCGGGCCCGCCAACGCGGAGGGGCTCGACTTCTACGACCGGCTCGTCGACGAGCTGCTCGCCGCCGGGATCGCCCCGGCCGCCACGCTCTACCACTGGGACCTGCCGCAGGCCCTGGAGGACCGGGGCGGCTGGCGCGTGCGGGAGACTGCGGAGCGTTTCGCCGAGTACACGCGGCTGGTCGTCGACCGGCTCGGCGACCGCGTGGACCGCTGGATCACGCTCAACGAGCCGTTCTGCTCGGCGTTCGTCGGCTACGCCATCGGGCGGCACGCGCCGGGGGCGCGCGAGGGCCGGGGCGCGCTGGCCGCGGCGCACCACCTGCTGGTGGGGCACGGGCTCGCGGTGCGGGCGCTGCGCGAGGCGGGCGCGCGGGAGGTCGGCATCACGCTCAACCCCGACCGGCTGCTGCCCGCGACCGAGTCGCCCGCCGACCTGGCCGCGGTGCGCCGCGCCGAGACGCTGCACAACGCGGTGTGGCTCGACCCGCTGTTCGCCGGGCGCTACCCCGAGCACGAGCGGGAGACCTGGGGCGATCTCGCCGACGGCTCCTACCGGCGGGAGGGCGACCTGATCACGATCGCCGCCCCGTTGGACTTCGTCGGCGTCAACTACTACCGGCCGATCACCATCGCCGACGCGCCGCACCGCGCGGCCGACCCCGCGGCCCGCACGGCCGTGGACATCGGCGTCGAGGAGTCCTGGCGGCAGGACGTGCGGCGCACGACGATGGGCTGGCCCGTCGTCCCGCACACGTTCACCGATCTGCTGGTCGACCTCGGCCGGCGCTACCCGGAGCTGCCGCCGGTGATCATCACCGAGAACGGTTCGGCCGAGGACGACTCCGTCGCCGACGACGGGCAGGTCCACGATGCCGACCGGGTCGCCTACCTCCGCGACCATCTGCACGCCCTGGCCGCGGCCGTGGACGCGGGCGTCGATGTGCGCGGGTACTACGTCTGGTCGCTCATGGACAACTTCGAGTGGGCCTTCGGCTACGCGAAGCGCTTCGGCATCGTCCGCGTCGACTACGACACCCTCGAACGACTCCCGAAGGACAGCTATCGCTGGTACCGGGAGCTGATAGCCCACCACAAGCAGGAGTGGCAGTGAAGTTCACCGACGGCTACTGGCTCATCCGCGACGGCGTCTCGGCGGCGTTCGCCAAGCAGGTCGCCGACACGACGGTCCTGGACGACCGCCTCGTCCTCCACGCGGCCGTGCGCCCCGTCGAGGTGCGCGGGCACACCCTCAACTCCCCGCTGCTCACGGTCGAGTGCCACGCCCCGGCCGATGGCGTCATCGCGGTCAGGTCGACGCACCACGCGGGAACGGCGGAGCGCGGGCCGCGCTTCCCGCTCGCCGGGGATCCGGGGCACCGGGCGAAGACGGCCGTGGACGGCTCGGTCGTCGAGCTGTCGAGCGGCTCGCTCACGCTGCGCGTGGACACCGCGGCGCCCTGGCGCCTCGACTTCGTCGCCGAGGGGCGCGTGCTCACCTCGGCCGGGAAGCGCGGCACGGGCTTCGTCACGACGGAGGATGGGCGGCAGCACGCGCTCGGCCAGCTCTCGCTCGGCGTGGGCGAGCTGGTGTACGGGCTCGGCGAGCGGTTCACGCCGTTCACGCGCAACGGCCAGTCCGTCGACATCTGGCAGGCGGACGGCGGCACGGCCAGCGAACAGGCCTACAAGAACGTGCCGTTCTACCTCACCAACCGCGGCTACGGCGTCTTCGTCAACCACCCGGGCCAGGTCTCCTACGAGATCGGCTCCGAGGCGGTCGGGCAGGCGCAGTTCAGCGTCGAGGGCCAGTCGATCGAGTACCTGGTCATCCACGGGCCGACGCCCAAGGAGATCCTGGACCGCTACACGGCGCTGACCGGCCGCCCCGCGCTCCCGCCCGCGTGGTCGTTCGGGCTCTGGCTTTCCACGTCGTTCACGACCGACTACGACGAGGCGACCGTCAGCCGCTTCGTCCAGGGCATGGCCGAGCGCGACATCCCGCTGAGCGTCTTCCACTTCGACTGCTTCTGGATGCGCGAGTACCAGTGGTGCGACTTCACCTGGGACCCCGCGGTCTTCCCCGACCCCGAGGGCATGCTCGCCCGGCTCAAGGAGCGCGGGCTGCGCGTCTCGGTCTGGATCAACCCCTACATCGGGCAGAAGTCCCCGCTGTTCGCCGAGGCGGCGCGGCACGGCTTCCTGCTGCGCAGGCCCAACGGCGACGTGTGGCAGTGGGACATGTGGCAGGCCGGGATGGCGCTGGTGGACTTCACCAACCCCGAGGCCAGGCGCTGGTACGCGGACAAGCTGCGGGCCCTGGCCCGGCAGGGCGTGGACTGCTTCAAGACGGACTTCGGCGAGCGGGTCCCCACGGACGTCGTCTGGTACGACGGCTCGGACCCCGAGCGGATGCACAACTACTACACGCAGCTCTACAACGAGACGGTGTTCGGCGTGCTCACCGAGCGGCGCGGGGAGGGCGAGGCGGTCCTGTTCGCGCGCTCGGCGACGGCGGGCGGGCAGAAGTTCCCGGTGCACTGGGGCGGCGACTGCGAGTCCACGTTCGAGGCGATGGCCGAGTCGCTGCGGGGCGGCCTGTCGCTGGGCCTGTCCGGGTTCGGCTTCTGGAGCCATGACATCGGCGGCTTCGAGGGCACCCCGACGCCCGCGCTGTTCAAGCGGTGGGTGCAGTTCGGGCTGCTGTCGTCGCACAGCAGGCTGCACGGCAGCAACTCCTACCGGGTCCCGTGGGACTACGACGAGGAGGCGGTGGCCGTCACCCGGGACTTCACTCGCCTCAAGCACCGGCTGATGCCCTATCTGGCGGGCGCGGCGCGCGAGGCGGCCGAGCGGGGCGCGCCGGTGATGCGCGCGATGCTGCTCGAGTTCCCCGACGACCCCGGCTGCCACACGCTGGACCGCCAGTACATGCTGGGGTCCGACCTGCTGGTGGCGCCGGTGTTCAGCGAGGACGGCGCCGTCGACTACTACGTGCCCGAGGGGACGTGGACGCACGTGCTCACCGGCGAGCCGGTGCGCGGCGGCGGCTGGCGGCGCGGGCGGTTCGGCTTCGACAGCCTGCCGCTGCTGGCCCGCCCCGGGTCGGTGATCCCGTTCGGCGCGGCCGACGACGCGCCCGTGTACGCGTGGGCGGACGGCGTGACGCTGCGGGTGCACGCGCCCGACGAGGGCGGCGAGACCGTCACCACGGTGCCATCGCCCGACGGCGGCGAGCCGACGACGTTCACCACCCGGCGCGAGGGCGACGCGGTGACCGTGCGCGCGGCGAACGCCCCCGGGCCGTGGCGCGTCATGCTCGCGGGTCCCGAGGGCTACGGCGAGCCGGTGGCCGTGTCGGAAGGCGGCACGTCGCTCACGGTCCCGCTGGCCGGGTCCGCGGGGTCCGCGGGGTAACGCCCCTGGCCGTCGCTGTCGATCTTGGCCAGGAGGGCGGGGGTCCAGCGGCGGCCGTAGGCGGCCCTGAGGGACGCCAGGCGCCAGTCGGCGCCCGTGACCCTGCCCCGGCACAGGGCGCTCCCGCAGCGGCACTCCATCGACCACGCCTCCACGCCGGTCATGGTGGCGTAGTCCGAGGTCAGCTCCTCGCCCTCGGCGATGGCGCGGCGGGCCTCGAGGGTCACGGCGTCCCGGTGCCACAGGTTGGGGTCGCACGCGTGGTTGCCCAGGCTCGCGGGGTGCTCGGGGTCGGTGACCATGTGCAGCCCCGGGGCCACGGTGAAGCTGCTCGGCGGGGAGGTCGCGGCCAGCTCGGCGTCGTCGATCAGCGGCCCGCCCAGCCGCGCCACGACCTCGCCCTCCGCGATGGGGGCGGTGGCGAACAGGCCACGGCCCTGGATCGGTGAGCCGCGCACCTCGGCGCGCGGGGTCAGCCAGCACTCGGTCGGCGGATCGACGGCGTCCACGCGGTGACGCTACCCGCGTTTCACCGGCCGACGCCCGGGCACTCGGCGCCGCGAGGTGGTGCAGCATGCCTGAACCGGGCAGCAAGAAGTACGACATTCACCGCGCCCATGGGCGCAAGGCCGCCGAGGACCAGGGCGTTCCCGACCGGCACGCCAACGCGGAGGCCAAGAAGTCCCTGGAAGAGGACCCCAAGTGGCGCCCGAGCGGGCCCCGCACCGAGCGCGGGCGCGGGCCGCTGTCCGAGCGCGCCGAGCGGGAGGCGTTCAGGGACCTCAGGCCGGAGACGGACTGAGCCGCCGGGCCTGACGGACTCCCTGGAGGTGATCGGCATGAGCGAGCGGACGGAGAGGACGGCGCGGGCCCTGCTCGAACGCTGTGGGGAGACCTACGCCGAGCAGGCGGGCATCCGCCTGCGGAACACACCCGCGCCGCTGTACCAGGCGCTCGTCCTGGCGCATCTGCTCTCGGCGCGCATCCGCGCCGATGTGGCGGTGGCCGCGGCGCGCGCGCTGTTCGACGCGGGGATGACGACCCCGCGGCACATGGCGGACGCCACGTGGCAGCAGCGGGTGGACGCGCTGGGCGTGGGCGGCTACCGCCGCTACGACGAGCGCACCGCGCGCCAGCTGGGGGACGGCGCCGAGCTGGCGCTGCGCGAGTACGGGGGCGACGTGCGCGGGCTGCGGGGCGACGACGTGGCCGAGCGGCTGCGGGCGTTCCCCGGGATCGGCCCGATGGGCGTGGACATCTTCCTGCGGGAGGCCCAGGCCGTGTGGCCCGAGCACGTCCCCTACATCGACGGCAAGGCGCAGGACGGCGCCGAGCGCGTGGGCCTGCCGCGCTCCCCAGGGGCGCTGGGCGGGCTGGTCGAGGATCGCGAGGTGCCGAGGCTGACCGCGGGCCTGGTGCGCGTCGCGCTCGACAAGGACCTCGCCCATGAGGTCAGGGAGCGGGCCGCGGGACGTCAGCCGGGGAAGCCGAGGCCGTAGACGCGCGAGGCCGTCCGGCCGAAGACGGCGGCGCGCTCGTTGGCGTTCAGCTGGGACGTGAGCGCGC
This sequence comes from Streptomyces radicis, assembly GCF_003626575.1. Lineage (GTDB taxonomy): Bacteria > Actinomycetota > Actinomycetes > Streptomycetales > Streptomycetaceae > Streptomyces > Streptomyces radicis. Next base: position 139,014 of record NZ_RBDY01000005.1, read on the forward strand.
GGGCCAGCGTCAGCACCTCGTCGTAGCGCGCGGCGAGGGTGCACACCGGCCAGTCCGAGCCGAACATCAGCCGGTCGGGGCCGAACGCGCCGATCACCGTGTCCGCGTAGGGGCGCAGCCCCTCGGTGGTCCAGGACGCCCAGTCGGCCTCGGTGACCATGCCGGAGAGCTTGCAGAACGTGTTGGGCAGCGCGGCGAGGCGGGCGATGTCCCCGGCCCATGACCCGATCTCGCCCGAGGCGATCGGCGGCTTGGCCAGGTGGTCGAGGACAAAGGTCACCTCGGGCAGCAGGGCGGCGACCTCGACGGCCGCGGGCAGCTGGTGGGGCAGGACAAGCAGGTCGTAGACGAGCCCGGCGGCGCCCACGGCGAGCAGCCCGCGCCGCACGTCGTCGCGCAGCAGCCAGCGGGGGTCGGGCTCGCCCTGGACCTGGTGGCGGATGCCGGTCAGCAGCCCGCCGCCGGGCGCGTCGACGAGGGCAGCCAGCGCGTCGGCCACGCCGGGGTCGGTCAGGTCGGTCCAGCCCACGACCCCGGCGATCAGGTCGGACGAGGCGGCGACGGCGAGCAGCTCGGGCGTCTCGTCCGGCACCGTCACCGTCTGCACGACGACGGTGGCCGTCACGCCCGCGGCGCGCGCCTCGGCGTCGAGGTCGGCCACGGTGAAGTCCCGGCGGATGGGCGCCATGGCCTCCCCGGTGATCCAGTCCTGGTCGCGGACGGCGAGGTCCCACAGGTGGTGGTGGGCGTCGATGACGGGGGCGGTCATAGCTCCTCCGGAACTCATTTCTCCTCCGGGACTCATATCGCCTCAGGAACGGGGACGTCGGCGGGCACCGGACGTGCGGCGCGGGGCTCGTCCCCGGGGCCGCCGCCGCGGGCGTGACCCGGGTCGTTCACGTGCCCGGCACCTCCCGCGGCGCCAGCTCGGCGGCCCAGAACTCGCCGTCGGGATAGGCATATTCGGCGAGGGTCGTGGGGCGCATCGCGGCGGAGAAGCCGGGGGTGCTCGGCGCCTGGTACCGGCCGCTGACGACCCGGGCGGGGTCGAGGAAGTGCTCGTGCAGGTGGTCGACATACTCGAGGACGCGGCCCTCGGTGGTGCCGCTGAGGGCGACCTGGTCGAACATCGCCAGGTGCTGCACCAGCTCGCACAGACCGACGCCCCCGGCGTGCGGGCAGACGGGCACGCCGTGCTTGGCGGCGAGCAGGAGGATGGCGAGGTTGTCGTTGACCCCGGCGACGCGTGCGGCGTCGAGCTGCACGATGTCGATCGCGCGGGCCTGGAGGAGCTGCTTGACGATCACTCGGTTCGGCGCGTGCTCGCCCGTGGCCACCTTGACGGGGGCGACGGCCTCGCGGATCGCGGCGTGCCCGAGGACGTCGTCGGGGCTCGTGGGCTCCTCGATCCAGTAGGGGTCGAACTCGCGCAGGGCGTTGACCCAGGCGATGGCGTCGTCGACGTCCCAGCGCTGATTGGCGTCGATGGCGATGCGCACGTCGGGGCCCACGGCGGCGCGGGCCACGCGCAGCCTGCGGATGTCGTCGTCGATGTCGGCGCCGACCTTGAGCTTGATCTGCGGAAACCCCTCGGCGACGGCCCGCTCGGCCAGCCGGGTGAGCTTGGCGTCGGAGTATCCGAGCCAGCCGGGCGACGCGGAGTACGCGGGGTAGCCGTGGGCGCGCAGCTCGGCGGCGCGCTCGGCGGAGCCCTCCTTGCCGCGGCGCAGCAGGTCGAGCGCCTCGGCGGGGGTGAGGGCGTCGGTCAGGTAGCGGAAGTCGACCTGGGAGAGCAGCCACTCGGGGTCGGCGTCGGCGAGCAGCCGCCACAGCGGCTTGCCGGCGCGCCGGGCGGCCAGGTCCCACGCGGCGTTCACCACGGCGCCGATGGCCATGTGCATCACGCCCTTCTCGGGGCCGAGCCAGCGCAGCTGGCTGTCCCCGGTCAGGTCGCGGTAGAGCGTGCCGGGGTCGGCGGCGAGCTCGTCGGCGTCCCGGCCGACCACATAGGGGGCGAGCGCGCGGATGGCGGCCACCTGCACGTCGTTCCCGCGCCCGATGGTGAACGCGAGGCCATGGCCGTCCGGCTCGCCGTCCGCCGAGGTGTGGAGGGTGACATAGGCCGCGGAGTGGTCGGGGTCGGGGCTCATCGCGTCGGAGCCGTCCAGCTCCCGCGAGGTGGGGAACCGGATGTCATGCGTCTCGATGGCGGTGATCCGCGCGGAGCGTGGCGGCATGAACGGACCTTCCAGGGGGGACGGCGCTCTGCGGGCACCCTAAAGCCGCACGTGACCCCCCACAAGTAAACAGACGGCCCCGGTGGGGCATGGCCCCCGCCGCCAGACCGACCCGCCGGGGCGACCGCTCAGCCGTCCGCCGGGCGGGCGTTGAGCGAGGGGTCGGGGGTGCGGGCGCCGGGCGCGGGGCGGACGGCGACCGACTCCCACCACGAGCTGACCGGCAGCCCGGCCGCGGGCTCGAACGACTCCCCTGGCCTGGGCACCGCCACCGTGACATCGACCGCCTTGGCCTCGGCCACCGTGCGCTCGGCGGGCTCGTCCCACGGGTGCATCGCGAGGTTGAACGTGCCCCAGTGGATCGGCAGCAGCACGCCGTGCGGGGCGCCGCCCGAGACATCGAGGTGCGCGCGCACGCCCTCCTCAGGCGTCATGTGGATGTCCGGCCAGTACGCGCTGCTGTAGGCGCCTATCTGGACCATGGTGGCGTCGAACGGGCCATGCTCGGCGCCTATCTCGGCGAAGCCGGGGAAGTACCCGGTGTCGCCCGAGTGGTAGACACGGTGCTCGGGCCCGGCCACCACCCAGGACGCCCACAGCGTCTGCCAGCGGTCCCGCAGGCCGCGGCCGCAGAAGTGCTGCCCGGGGGTGGCGGTCAGGGTGAGCCCGCCGACGGTCGCCGACTCGTGCCAGTCCAGCTCGACGACGCGCGCCTCGGGGACGCCCCAGCGCTCCAGGTGCGCCCCGACGCCGAGCGGCACGGCGAACACGGCGTCGCCCGCGATCAGCTCCCTGATGGTGGACATGTCGAGGTGGTCGTAGTGGTCGTGGGAGATGACCACCACGTCGAGGCGCCCGAGCTCGGCGAGCGCGACCGGCACGGGGTGCAGCCGCTTGGGCCCGGCGAAGGAGAACGGGGAGCAGCGCTTGCCGAAGACCGGGTCGAACAGCACCCGGTGGCCGTCGATCTCGGCGAGCACGCTGGCGTGCCCGAGCCAGGTCAGCCGCAGGCCCGAGGCCGGGACGTCGGTCGGGGCGGCGGGGCGGGCCAGGGGCACGGGACGGGCCGGGGTCCTGCGCAGCCGCTCGCCGCGCCGGGCGAAGTCCCGCACCATGGACAGCGCGTCCCCGAACCCGGCCATGCGCACCGGCCTTTCGTTGCGGAAGGCGCCGTCGCGGTACTGCGGGGAGCGGCGGACGCGCTCGAGGCGCTCGCCCGTGGGCCTGGCCCCGAACGACGCGGGCCCCAGCCTGGCGAGCACGGAGGGGCGGGACGACTTCTCGGAGACGGGCACTCGGGACGGCGAATCGGACACGGGGACCTCCAAGAACGCGGCTGCCGCAACTCTAATCGACCGGGGTGACAACCGGTCACCCTGCGCGAGGAGGAGAGGCGAACGGGGGTTTCCCCGGGGGTTTCTCCACCCGTGAGTGGAGGAGCACCCGCCGCGGAATCGCCCGCAGGGCCGACCCGTTCACGCCGTCGCGGCCTTACCCTGGCCGCCATGGAGCGTCCATTCGATGGTGTGCGACGGCACTCGGCGACGGTGGACCTCTTCCTCGCCGCACTCGTGCTCGCCCTGTGCGCGGTGAACATCGTCGTCGACCCCTCGCTGCGCGGCCACGACGGCGCGCTCGCGGTCCTGTTGACGCTCTCCCTCACGCTGGGCGTCGTCCTGCGGCAGCGGGTCCCCGAGGGCACCCTGCTCCTCGCGCTGTTCGCGTGCCTGGCCCAGATCGTGTGGGAGAACGAGTCGTTGTGGGCGCCGAGCCTGGCCGTCTACGTCATCATCTGCGCGGTGGCCGACCGGGGCGCCACGTGGGCGGCGCGGCTCGCGCTGTTCGGCGGGATCGGCGCCGCGGTGCTCGCGGCGGTGCGGGAGTCGCGCGGCGCGGAGGGCACGGCCGAGCTGGTGATCGGCTGGTCGGTGCCGTTGACGCTGGCCTGGGCGATCGGCTACCGGGCGCGCTGCCGCCGCTGCCTGGGCAGGCAGCTGGCCGAACGCGCCGAGACCGCCGCGCTGATGCGCTCCGCGCGGCGCGAGGCGGCGCTCGCGACCCAGCGGATCGAGATCGTGCGCGAGATGTACGACATCACGGGGCAGCGGGTGGCGGGCATGGTGGTGCAGGCCGAGGCGGCCGACCGCGTGCTCGACGCGGCGCCCGGGCAGGCGCGGCAGGCGCTCGGCGCGATCGTGAGCAACGGCCGCGAGTCGGAGACGGATCTGCGCCGGACGTGGGGGCTGCTGTCGCCACGGGACTGACGCCGGGGGGCGCGGGCGTTTGGTCAACGCGCGTGCGGCGCCGGATAGTGGGCGCATGGCATCTTCCACGATCATCGTGATGGGCGTCTCGGGCTCGGGAAAGACGACCGTCGCCGAGGGGTTGGCGCGGCGGCTCGACGTCCCGTTGGCCGAGGCCGACGACTTCCACCCGCCGGCCAACGTGGCCAAGATGTCGGCGGGCACCCCGCTGACCGACGAGGACAGGGCGCCCTGGCTCGACGCGCTCGGCGCGTGGCTTGCCGAGCGGGACCTGGCGGGCGGCGGTGGCGTGATGACGTGCTCGGCGCTCAAGCGGCGCTACCGCGACCGGCTGCGCGCGGCGTCGCCCGACGTCTTCTTCGTCCATCTCACCGGCGACTTCGACCTCATCGAACGCCGGATGCGGGAGCGGAAGGGCCACTTCATGAAGGCGGGCCTGCTGCGGTCGCAGTTCGCCGACCTGGAGCCGCTCCAGCCGGACGAGCACGGCGTGGCCATCGACATCGGCCCGGCGCCCGACGAGCTGGTGGAGCGGGCGGCGGAGGCCGTTCAACGCGCGTGAGCCCGCGGGGCGTTGGGCGGGCGGCACGTCTGGAAGGATGGCCGTGGGACCGCCGCGCCACTGGGGAGGCACCGTGACGATCCACAGATTGCCGACCATGAGGAACGACGAGCCGGAGCCGTTCCGTGAGATGTGGGTCACCTCGCTCGACGAGGCCGTGAGCGCGCTGAGGGCCGCCCAGGAGCTCGGCCTCGGCGTCGAGGTGCGGAACGTGATGCACCCCGACCCCGAGGACGAGGACGCCTCGTCGGAGTGGTGGGAGATCCGCCTGTTCGGCGAGGTCCCCGAGGAGGACCCCGACGAGGACGAGGGAGAGGCGGACGACGAGTGAGGGCCGCGACGCCCGCGCCCCTCGACCAGCCCTTCGAGATCCGCATCGGCGTCTACGCGACCGCCGAGGACGCGGCCCGGGTCGCCACGGGGTGCCGTCGGCTGCTCGACGCGGGCCCGTCGCGGTTCTCGCTTGCGCTCGCTGAACGGCCGCGGGGGGACGACCTCTACGAGGAGCTGCCCGAGCAGTGGCGGGCCGAGTACCCGGGCGCGGATCCCGGCGCACGGGCGGTCCATGAGGTCACGGTCGACGTGGTGACGACGCGGGAGCGCGCGAACGCCCTGTGCACGGCCCTGACCCACACGATCTGCCCCGACCCCGACCACGCCTCCCCCTGCCCGATCCCCTGGTCCTCGGCCTGCCTGCGGGGCCGCCCGAGCGACGGTATGAGCGGCAGATGAGCAGCGGCCCGGCCCGCCGAAGACGGTTGTCCACCGGGGCGACCCGGTGGTGCGGGTGACCGACACCGTCGGCGGGCGCCCACGCCGCGGGCACGGCGCTCGTGGAGTACGGCCTCCCGGGTCGGCGTCGCCGAGGGCGACGGCCATCACGACATCCGAGACCGCCTCGCCGCCGCAGAGACGCCGTAGCATGGTCCGCGTGAGGTGAGTCCTGGCGGGTGTTCGAGCCCGCGCCCGAGGTCAGTGCCCTTGCCGCGGTCGGCGGGGGCTTCTCGTCGATCCCGGAGACTCACCGTGTCACCCACTTCCCCGCACCCGCGGGCCATCTCCCTTGCCCTGGCGGCCCATTGGGGCCTCGCCGACGCCGAAGTCACCGTTCTGGACGGTGGCGGGATGAACTCGCGCACGTTCACCGTCAGGGAGGGCGGCGCCCGTTGGGTCGCCAAGGCCGTGCCCCTGGACGCGCCCCACCTGGCCGCCTTCCGTGTGGGGCTGCCGCTCGCCGTCCGCGTCGCGGCGGCCGGGATCCCGACCGGGGCGCCCGTCGCGGCGTTCGGCGGTGACCTCTCGGTCGACGTCGACGGCCACGCCGTCGCGCTGCTGCGCTGGCTTGGCGGCGAGGAGTTGACCGGGGAGGGCGAGCGCGACCTGGTGGACATGGGCGCCACCCTCGGGCGGGTCCACGCCGTGCTGCGCGGCGCCGCCGTGGCCCCGGCGCCGCTGGGCCACCCGGCCGACTCGGAGGACGTGCTCGCGCTGCGGCCCTGGATCCGCCCGGCGCTCGACGGCGTCATGAAGCGGCTCGCGGCGCTCGACCCCGCGACGCTCACATGGGGCCCGGTGCACGGCGATCCCGCGCCCGAGGCCTTCCGCCGCGACCAGGCCACGGGCGTGTGCGGGCTCATCGACTGGGGCGCGGCGGGGTGCTGGCCGTTGATGTACGACGTGGCGTCGGCCGTGCTCTACGGCGGCGGGCCCGAGCGGGCCGAGCCGCTGCTGCGCGCGTATCTGCGGGAGGGGGTGCTCGCCGCGGAAGAGGTGGAGCGGGCGCTGATGCCCCTGCTCGACTTCCGGTATGCCATCCACGCCGCCTACTACGCGGGGCGGATCCTGCGGGGTGACCGGACGGGGAGCGTTGATCCTGGGAAGAACGAGGCCGAGCTCGAGGAAGCCCGCCGGTGGTTGGAGGGGCCCGCGCCGGGGAGGCGCGGGCCCGCGGCTCAGGAGTCGCCGCCGAAGGCCGAGTCGAACGAGGCCGTGGGCGGAGGGTAGTCGAACGCCTTCAGGCGGGCCAGGGCCTCGGGGGCGCCCGCGAGGCGGTCCATGCCCGCGTCCTCCCACTCGACCGAGATGGGCCCGTCGTAGCCGATGGCCGTCAGCATCCGGAAGACGTCCTCCCACGCCACGTCGCCGTGGCCCGCGGAGACGAAGTCCCAGCCGCGCCTGGGGTCGCCCCACGGGAGGTGGGAGCCGAGGCGGCCGTTGCGGCCGTCGAGGCGGCGGCGGGCCTCCTTGCAGTCCACGTGGTAGATGCGGTCCTGGAAGTCGTACAGGAAGTTGACCGGGTCGAGGTCCTGCCAGACGAAGTGACTCGGGTCGAAGTTCAGCCCGAACGCCGGGCGGTGGTCGACCGCTTCGAGGGCGCGCTTGGTCGTCCAGTAGTCATAGGCGATCTCGCTCGGGTGTACTTCATGCGCGAAACGGACGCCCTCGGCGTCGAAGACGTCGAGGATCGGGTTGAACCGCTCCGCGAAGTCCTCGTAGCCCCGGTCGATCATGCCGGGCGGCACCGGCGGGAACATGGCGACCAGGTGCCAGATCGACGAGCCGGTGAAGCCGATGACGGTCTCGACGCCGAACGCCGCGGCGGCCCTGGCCGTGTCGGCCAGCTCCTTCGCGGCCCGCCGGCGCACGCCCTCGGGCTCGCCGTCGCCCCAGATGCGGGGCGCCAGGATGCCCTTGTGGCGCTCGTCGATGGGGTTGTCGCAGACCGCCTGGCCCAGCAGGTGGTTGGAGATGGCCCAGCACTTCAGGCCGTACTTCTCGAGCAGCGCGTGGCGGCCCGCGAGGTAGTCGGGCTCGGCGAGCGCGCGGTCCACCTCGAAGTGGTCGCCCCAGCAGGCGAGTTCGAGGCCGTCGTAGCCGAAGTCCTTGGCCAGGCGACAGACCTCCTCCAGGGGCAGGTCGGCCCACTGGCCGGTGAACAGGGTGAAGTTCCGTGGCATGGTGCGTCTTCCCTTCAGGTCCTCACTCGGGGGCCGGGACGGGGATGGGCGTGTGGACGGCGTTCTTCTCGGCGCTCTCCTCGACCGCCGCGAGCACCCGCTGCACCTGGAGACCGTCCGCGAAGGTCGGCTCGGGTTGGGCGTTCTCCGCGATGGCGTGCACGAGGTCGCGCGCCTGGTGCGTGAACGTGTGCTCGTAGCCGAGACCGTGCCCCGGGGGCCACCAGCCCTCGAGGTAGGGGTGGTCGGCCTCGGTCACCAGGATGCGACGGAAGCCGCCCTCGGCGTCCGGCAGTGTGTTGTCGTGGAACTCCAGCTCGTTGAGGCGCTCCAGGTCGAACGCCAGCGAGCCGTCGGAGCCGTTGACCTCGACGCGCAGCTGGTTCTTGCGGCCCGCGGCGAACCTGCTGACCTCGAACGAGGCCAGCGCGCCCGAGGCGAGCCGCCCGCTGAAGACGGCGGCGTCGTCCACGGTGACCGCGCCGACCTGCCCGGCCTCTCCCTCGGGCAGGGGGCGCTCCTTGACGAACGTCTCGGTCTGCGCGGAGACGCCGACCAGCAGCTCCCCCGAGAGGTGCTGGGCGATGTCGACGATGTGCGCGCCCAGGTCGCCGAGCGCGCCCGAGCCCGCCTTCTCCTTGCGCAGCCGCCAGGCCAGCGGCATCGCCGGGTCGGCGGCCCAGTCCTGGAGGTAGCTGGCCCTGACGTGGCGCAGGGTGCCGAGTCGGCCCTCGGCGATGAGCTGGCGCGCGAGCGCGAGGGCCGGAACGCGGCGGTAGTTGAAGCCGACCATGGCGAGCTGGCCGCGCCTGCGGGCCGCTATGGCCGCCGCGGTCATCGCCTCGGCCTCCTCGACCGTGTTGGCCAGCGGCTTCTCGCACAGCACGTGCTTGCCCGCCTCCAGGGCGGCGATGGCGATCTCGGCGTGGCTGTCCCCTGGGGTGCAGATGTCCACGAGCGACACGTCGTCGCGGGCGATGAGGGCACGCCAGTCGGTCTCGGCCGCCGCCCAGCCGAGACGGTCGGCGGCGGCCTCGACCCTGGACCGGTCGCGGCCGCACACGGCGGCCATCACGGGCGTGAGCGGCAGGTCGTAGGCGCGCCCAACGGTGCGCCAGCCCTGGGAGTGCGCGGCGCCCATGAAGGCGTAGCCGACCATGCCGACGCCGAGGGGAGGTGCGGGGGTGGAGTACGGCATCTGGTTCCCTGTCGGTTGGGGGTCGGTGGGGGTCTGCTGATCAGTTGAAGCCGGTCGGCAGGTACTGCTCGACGTTGTCGCGGCTGACGACGGCCGAGAAGAGCGTCAGCGAGGACGGGATCTCGAACTCGGCGAGGCCGTTGAGCCCTCTGGCCTGGCCAAGGGCCCTGGCCAGGTCGATGGCGGAGGCCGCCATCGTCGGCGGGTAGAGCACGGTGGCCTTCAGGACCGAGTCGTCGGCCTGGATGTGGTCCATCGCGGCCCGCGATCCCGCGCCGCCGACCATGAGGAACTCGTCGCGGCCCGCCTGGGCGATGGCCTGGAGCGCGCCGGCGCCCTGGTCGTCGTCGTGGTTCCACAGGGCCTCGAACTCGGACTCCGCCTGGAGCAGGTTCGCCATGACCTCCTGGCCCGACTCCGTGGTGAACTCGGCGGCCTGGCGGGCCACCTTGGTGATGTTCGGGTAGTTGGCCAGGGCGTCGTCGAAGCCCTGTGTGCGCTGCTGGGTCAGCTCGAGGTTGTCGGGGCCCGACAGCTCGACCACGCGGGCGTTCTCGACGTCGCGCAGCTGCTCACCGATGAAGTGACCCGCGTTGAGTCCCATGCCGTAATTGTCGCCGCCGATCCAGCAGCGGTATGCCTGGGGGTTGTCGAAGATGCGGTCCAGGTTGATCACGGGCGTCCCGGCGCGCATGATCTCGAGGGCCGTGTCGGTCATGGCCACGCCGTCGGCGGGCAGGATGACCAGCACGTCGACGCCGCCGTTGACCAGGGCCTCCACCTGCCCGATCTGGGTGGCGGTGTCGTTGGAGCCCTCGGCGATCTCGAGGGTGACCTCTTCGTAGATCTCGGCGCGGGCGCGGGCCTGCTCGTTGATCGCGTTGAGCCAGCCGTGGTCGGCCTGCGGGCCCGCGAAGCCGATGGTGACGGGCGCGCCCGCCTCCTCGCTCGCGGCCGGGGCCTGCTGCTCGGTGCCGCCCTCGTCATCGTCGGACTCGTTGCTCGTACATCCGGCGATGAAGAGTCCTGAGGCGGCGGCCGCCCCGCCGAACAGGACGTTTCTGCGGCTGGCGAGCTGGCTCTTGCGTGAGCGTGAGGAGTTCATCGTGATCGACCCTTCGTGGAATACGGGGAGTTATGTGGTGGTGGCGGAGCGGCGCTGGAGCAGGACGGCGGCGACGATGATCGCGCCCTGGGCGATCTGCTGGGCCGCGCTGTCGAGCCCGTTGAGGATGAACAGGTTGGTGATCGTCTGGAAGACCAGGACGCCGAGCACCGAGCCGAGGATGGTGCCGCGGCCGCCGCTGAGCAGGGTCCCGCCGATGATGGCGGCGGCGATGGCGTTCAGCTCGTAGAGGTTGCCGTTGGTGTTCTGGCCCGAGCCGGTGAGGATGACCAGCATGAAGGCGGCGATGCCGCAGCACAGGCCCGACAGGGCGTAGAGCATCAGCCGCTGGCGGCGGACGGCGATGCCCGCGAGGCGGGCGGCCTCGGGGTTGCCGCCGATGGCCACGGTGCGGCGGCCGAAGGTGGTGCGGGTCAGCAGCAGCCAGCCGAGGACGGCCACCACGCCGAAGATGATCACCAGGGGCGGGACGCCGAGGATGAACGAGTCGCGGCGGCTCAGCTCGAGCACGGAGTCCACCGTGACGTTCTGGGTGGTGCCGCCGGTGATCTGGAGCGCCAGGCCGCGGGCCGAGGCCAGCATGGCGAGCGTCGCGACGAACGGCACCATCGGGCCGAACGCGATGAGCGTGCCGTTGACCAGGCCGCAGCCGAGGCCGACGACGACCGCCGTGAACGCCATGCCCCAGAAGCCGAACTCCTGGGTGGCCACCGTGGTGCACCACACGGATGCCAGCGCGACGATCGCGCCGACGGACAGGTCGATGCCGCCGCCGATGATGACGAACGTCACGCCGACGGTGACCACGCCGATGATCGACGCCTGGGTCAGGACCAGTTGGAGGTTGGTCGTGGAGAGGAACGAGTCCGGCTCCGTGATGCCGCCGATCAGGATGAGGATCGCCAGCACGCCGAGGAGCGAGATGGTGTGGATGTCCGTCAGCTTCCCGAGGACGAGGCGGGGGCCCGACCGCCCCCCGGCCTCGGGCGGGGAGGCGCCCGGCGGCTCGCTCTTGGCGAGGGTGGACGACGATGCGGGTTCGGAGGTGGCGCCGTGGGTCACGCCGGGCTCCCTTCCATGACGAGGTCGAGCACCCGGTGCTCGTCGAGCTCCGGGGCGGGGGCGGTGTGGACGACCTGTCCCTCGCGCACCACGAGGATCCGGTCGGCCAGGCCGAGGACCTCGGGGATCTCGCTCGAGACGAGGAGAACGCCCACCCCCTGGTCGGCGAGGCGCCGGATCAGGGCGTACAGCTCGGCCCTCGCGCCGACGTCGACGCCGCGGGTGGGCTCGTCGAGCAGCAGGACCTTGCAGTCGCGCAGCAGCCAGCGGGCCAGGACGGCCTTCTGCTGGTTGCCGCCCGAGAGCGTGCGGATGGCGACGTCGGGGTTGTCGGGGCGCAGCGACAGCTCGCGCGTGTGCTCCCTCGCCGCCTTGCGCTCCCCGCGGCGGTCGAGCCAGCCGCCGGTGGAGAAGCGGGGCAGCGAGGAGATGGAGACGTTGCTCGTGATGGACTCGAGCAGGAACAGCGCCTGCGCCTTGCGCTCCTCGGGGGCCAGGCCGACCCCGGCGCGGACGGCGTCGATCACGTTGCCTGGCCGCAGCTTGCGGCCGTCGACGTGGACGCTGCCCGCGGTGGGGCGGCGGGCGCCGTAGATGGTCTCCAGGATCTCCGAGCGGCCCGAGCCGACGAGGCCGGCGAGGCCGACGATCTCGCCGGGCGCGACGTCGAGGTCGAGGGCGGCGAACTCCCCGTCCCTGGCGAGCCCTTGGACGCTGAGCGCGGGCGTCGCCGAGGTGTCGGCGGTGGGTGGCTCGGGGCGTTCGGGGAAGGGGTGCTCGATGTCGCGGCCGGTCATCAGGGCGACGATGTCGCGCGTGGCGGTGGTGCTCGCGGGCAGGCCGCGGGCGACGGCGCGGCCGTCCTTGAGCACGGTGACCCGGTCGCCGATGCGGCGTATCTCCTCGAGGCGGTGGGAGATGTAGACGATGGCGACGCCCGCCTGGGTGAGGCTGTCGACGATGCGGAAGAGGTTGTTGACCTCGTCGGGGTCGAGCACGGCCGACGGCTCGTCCATGATGATCAGCTGGGCGTCGTGGGAGAGCGCGCGGGCCATGCTGACGATCTGCCGCCCGGCCGCGGAGAGGGTGCTGACGATGCGGTCGGGGCTGATCTCGGGGTGGCCGAGCCTGGCGAGCAGCTCGGCGGTGGCCGTCCTCGCGCTGCCGCGGCGGACGAACCCGGCCTTGGAACGCTCGTTGCCGAGGAAGACGTTCTCGGTGACGGAGACGTGCTCGATGAGGTCGAGCTCCTGGTAGATGGTGGCGATGCCGAGCCGCATCGCCGCGCTGGGCGAGCGGATGACGGTCTGTTCGTTTCGCCAGGTGATCTCGCCACTGTCGGGCTGGTGGGCCCCGGAGACGACCTTGATCAGGGTGGACTTGCCGGCGCCGTTCTGCCCGAGGAGGCAGTGGACCTCGCCTGGGACGACGTCGAGGTCGACGCCCTGAAGGGCGCGGACGCCGGGGAAGGACTTGCTGATGCCGGTCAGCGTGAGTATCGGCGGTGGCGCGCTTGCCATGGCTGGCCTCCTCGGCGATGCCGGTGCGCGGGCGTGCGTGGGCAGGGTCGGGCGTGGGAAGTGCTGCGGCTGCTTCGAGATGGGTCGAACGGTGCGGACAGGTGTGGTGCGGCTTCGTGGTGGCCCGTTGGGGGCGGTCCGTCCGGTGGTCGTGCTGTGGTGCGTCGCGGCGGGGCGGGCCCCGCCTCGGTCAGGTCGGGGTGTAGCTGAACAGGTGATCGCTGATCAGGCGGGCCGCGCCGGTGACCCCGGCGGCGGGCCCGAGTTCGCCCAGGACGATGGGCAGGTTGCCGGTGGCCAGCGGGAGGGACTGCCGGTACACCTGCGTGCGGATGGCGGCGAGCAGCGTGTGGCCGAGCCCGGTGACGCCGCCGCCGATCACCACGAGGGCGGGGTTGAAGAAGCTCACGAGGCCCGCGATGACCTGGCCGGTGCGGTTCCCGCCGTGCCTGATGAGGTCGAGGGCGGCGACGTCGCCCGCCGATGCGGCGGCGGACACGTCGGCGGCCGTGAGGGTGCCCATGGTCTCGAGCCTGCTCGCCAGCTCGGCCGACCGCCCGTCCCTGGCGGCCTCCTCGGCGTCGCGGGCGAGGGCGGCGCCGCCGAAGTACGCCTCGAGGCACCCCCGGTTGCCGCAGGGGCACTGGCGCCCTTCGGCCTCGACCTGGATGTGGCCGATGTCGCCCGCGCTGCCCGTGGCGCCGCGGTGCACCTTGCCGTCGGCCACGATGCCGCAGCCGATGCCGGTGCCGATCTTGACGCAGATGAAGTCCTGCACGGAGTGGGCGACTCCGGCGTGCTGCTCGCCCAGCGCCATGAGGTTCACGTCGTTGTCCACCATGACCGGGCAGCCGAGCTCCTGGCCGAGCGCCTCGCGCACGGGGAAGCCGTCCCAGCCCGGCATGATGGGCGGCGCCACCGGGATCCCGTCGGGGAAGCGTACGGGCCCGGGGACGCCTATCCCGGCGCCGTCGAAGTGCTCGGCGAGGCCGTCGTCCTTGAGCTTGGCCGTCATGGTCAGCACCTGCTCGAAGACGGCGACCGGCCCCTCGCGGACATCCATCGGCGCGGTCAGGTGGCCGAGGATCTCCAACTCGGGTCCGGTCACGGCCACGTCGATCGAGGTGGCGCCGATGTCCACGCCGAGGAAGCGGAGCTGTGGCGCGAGCCTGACGTTGTGCGAACGGCGCCCGCCGCGCGACGCGGCGAAGCCGTCGCCGACCACGAGGCCCGTCTCGAGCAGCCGGTCGATCTCGACGGCGAGCTTGGAACGCGACAGGTCGATCCGGTCGCCGAGCTGAGCCCGCGAGCTCGGGCCGCCGTCGCGCAGCAGGCGCAGCAGGCGCGCCTGATGCACGTTCCCGGGCCGAGCCGTCATCCGCCTCACGCTGTCCCTCCCGCCACCGTCGGCATCGGGCCCCGACGCGAGGTCCGCGCCGGGCTTCGGGTGGGGAATGTAGCAGTGGGCTGGCGGGGTGGGAAGAAGTTCTGCACAAATCGTTAAGACTTTTCCCTCACCGAGGACAAAGCCTCGTCCGGCCCGCCGTGACCTGCCCGAAGGTCCGGACCGGATCAACGGCCGCCGGGCGACCGGCCCGACGGCGCACACGGCGGCGCACGCGCGGCCCCGTGCGACCCTCGTGCGACCCCTGCGGGACGGCGCACAACCGGGGCCCGGGAAATCGTGTGGCGTGCCCGAACGGGGGCAGGAGCAACGTAAACTCACCGCGGGGAACAGAAGATCGAAGCGTGACCTCACCGTGTCCACGCGGCGACGAGTCCGCGCACCGCCAACGCTGCCATTCGGGAATATCGACTATGCCAAGCGCACCTGTGCTGAAGCGTCCTCACCTCACAGGGAAGCGGGAGCGGCCCGCGGCCTCCCCAAGACCCGCGCTGATCCGCGAGCTTCCGCTGGTCATCGCGCTGTACATGGCCTACAAGTTCGGCAGACGCGCGGCCAACGGCCAGTTCGACGACGCCTATGAGAACGCCACGCGCGTATGGGATCTCGAACGCGCCCTGCGGCTGCCGAGCGAGGCGTGGGTGCAGGATCTGGCCATGAACAGCGAGACATTGATCCGCGCGATCAATGTCTACTACGCGACCGTGCACTTTCCGGCCATGGTCGTCTTTCTCGTGTGGATGTACTGGCGCCGTCCCGGCCATTACCTGTGGGTCCGCTGGGTGCTCACCTGGCTCACCGGCGCCGCGCTCGTGCTGCACCTGCTGGTGCCGCTCGCGCCCCCGCGCCTGTTCGCGGGCGCGGGGATGGTGGACACCGGCGTGCTCTACGGGCCCGCGGTCTACGACAAGCCCGAGCCCGACTCGATGGCCAACCAGTTCGCGGCGATGCCCTCGCTGCACGTCGGCTGGGCCGTGTTCATCGCCGTGGCACTCGTCGTGTCGTGCCGCTCGCGGCTGCGCTGGCTGTGGCTGATCCACCCGGCCATCACCCTGGTCGCCGTGGTCGCCACCGCGCACCACTACTGGCTGGACGGCCTGGTGGCCTGCGCCATCCTCGCCGCCGTCCTCGCCGTGCTCAGGCCCCCGTTGAAGGCCCCGGCGCCCGATCGGGCGCCGGATCCGGAGGAGGAGCGGGCCGGGGACCCGGCCGGGGAGCGGGCAGCGGCGCCCGAGCCCACCGGTGGCTCGGCCCCCGCCACGGCCCCCGAGCCACTGACGCCGAGAGCGGCGCACCTGGCGCGCCGGAAGACATGAGCCCGCGCAGAAACGTCAGCACCCCCGCGTAGCCCATCCCGAACGACAGCGGCGCGTCCTGGCTCCCCGGGGCGATCAGCTCGGGCGCGTGGTCGGGCCCGAAGCTGCGCGCCACCAGGTGGCGCGCGGCGCGCTCGGCCGCCGCCCGGTACCGCTCGGCCCCGCCGAGGTGGGCGAGGTCGAGCAGCGCGCTGCCCACCCCGGCGACGCCGCAGCACTGCGACAGGTTCTCCATGCGGGGCACCCACGCGGCGCAGACGTCCCCGGCCAGCTCCGCGGCCCGGCCCAACTCCGGCTCGTCGAGCACCGCGTGGGCGTGCGCGAGGGCGCTGGCCGCCCCGGCCATGCCCTGGCACCACGACGCCGCCACGGGCACGGCCGAAGGGCCGGCGGCCAGCGCCGCCAGCTCCGCCGTCCGCCGGGCCAGCCGCCAGGAGCGCACCGCCGCCGCCCACCCCACCTCCGGGTCGCCGGTGCGCGCGGCGAGACCGGTCAGGAAGTCGACGATCCCGGCCAGGCCGTGGGCGTGCCCGAACGTCGGGTCGAGGCCCGCGCCCGGCGCGAAGCCCGTCTCCCGGTCCACGCCGAGCAGCGGCTCGTCCCTGGCCATCAGCGCCTCCGCGGCCTCGCGGGCGGCGGCGAGGTGCGCGGGGTCGCCCGTGGCGTCGGCGAGCAGCAGCGCGCCGAGCCCGCGCCCCGCCGCGCCCCCGAACACGTCGTCGTGCGGCGCGCCGGGCGCGCCGGGCGCCGCCTCCCGCGCCTCGAACCCGGCGGCCTCGGCGCGCGCCAGGAACAGGGCGATGCCGGTCGTGCCCGCGAACAGGCCATCGGCGAGCGGCACTCGGCGCGTGGCGGCCGAGGCGTGCGTGACCAGGGCGCGCAGCGCCTCGGGCACGCCGGGGCGCTCGGTGTGGTGGAGGAGCTCGAGGCCGAGGCCCGCGCTCCCGCTGTAGACGCTGCCGTCCACCGCGCCGACGTCGTGCGCCCCGCCGCCCTCGCCATACGTCCCGACGCCGGCGAGCAGCAGCTCGAGCACGCGCTCGGCCAGCACCGCGGCCGGGTCACGGGGCAGCGGCGGAACGGCGGGCAGCGGGCGCGGACCAGGCCCGTTCCGCCCGGTGGGCCAGCGCCCCGCGGCCAGGGTGGCGAGCGCCGCGGTGGCGCGTTCCTCGTCCGCGTCGAGCAACGCGCCCACCGCGCCGACCACATGGCCAGGCGCGGCGCCGTGCGGCGGGGCCAGCGTCTGGAGCGCGCGCTGCCGCGCCAGCTCGCGCGTGACGGGCGCGGCGACGGGCGTGAGCCCCGTGGCCGCGAAGGCCAGGGTCATGCCGAGCGCGAAGCAGTCGTCCCCCGGCGTCGGCGGCTCGCCGCGCAGCTGCGCGGGAGGCGAGAACCCCGGTGTGCCGCCCGGCAGATGGACGCCGTCGAGCGCGGCGAGGCCGAAGTCGACGAGGAACGCCCGGCGCCCGCCGAGCACCACGTTGCGCGGGGTGATGTCCCGCATGAGGACGCCCCTCCGGTGCAACGCGGCGACCGTGGCGGCCAGTTGGAAGGCGAGCCGGGTGAACGCCTCGGGCGGCGGCGTGCCTCGGGTGCGGACGTGGTCGAGCAGGTTGACGGCGCCGACGTCGGGCGTCACCAGGAACTCGTCGGGCCCGTGCGCGAAGTGGTCGAGGAAGTCGGGGACCCCGTCGAGCCCTTGGCACGCCGTGAGCGCCCGGCGCTCGTTGCGCAGCCGGGTGCGCGCGTCGCCCGCGCGCCCCTCCCCCACATGCGCGCGCGCCTGTTTGACGATGACGCGGCGGCCCGAGCGGGTGTCCCTGGCCCTGAACACGTTGCCGTGCGCGGCGCGGTAGATGCCCCTGAGCAGCCGGAACCGGCCCCCCAGCGTCTCCCCCGCCCCTTCGGCGCCGTCGGGTCCTTGGGCGTCATCGGGCTTGTCAGGCTTCGCGTCGCCCCCGAACGGGTCGGTCACCCACGGCGGTTGGCGGTACTCCAGCGTCGCCACCGCGTCGAACGTCTCCCCGTCGGGCCCCGGGATCCTGATGCCGAGGTCGCCCCTCGGGCCCGCGGACCAGCGCGTGGCGAAGGGGCCGTAGCGGTAGTACACCGGCGCGTCGTCGGCAACCCGCCGGTCGCTGAGCACGCGCGGCCCCTCGTGGCCGCGCAGCAGCCCGGCCAGCGCGAGCCCGAGATCCCGCACCCGGCGCGGCTCCGGATACACGGTGACGGCCTTGCCGACGGCCGCGGGCGACTCCCGGCCGCCGTTGATCCGGGTCAGCGCGGTGTCGGAGCGCGCCAGCTTGAAGTGGCAGCGCTCGGCGAGCAGCACGGGGAGCAGCGCCTCGGCCAGCGCGGGGAACGTCAGGGGTCGCGCCGAGACATGCAGCTTCCAGCCGTGTTCGCCCAGTGGGACGCCGTCGGGCGCGACGGTGAGCCAGGAGCCGCGGACGCGCAGGGTGTGCCCCGCCTCGCCGAGGCCCCCGGCCATGGCCCGCCGGACCAGCTCATCGGCGCTCCAGGTCAGCCCGGGGTGCACGCCGGGCTCAGCGGGCGTAACTGTTGCCGGTGGCCTGGCAGTTCCCGCCGGTGCCGGTGATGCAGACGCAGCTCACCGGGCACCGGTCGGCCGCGTGCGCGGCGCTCTCCACCAGGTCGAAGTCGACCCGCGGCTCGACGACACGGTCGCCGGCCCGGCGCGGAACGAGGTCTGACAAGGCTTGCATGGACCCTCCCGACGTCTCCCCCATATGCGGATATGGCCGTGCGGGCTTCGAAGGTAACACCGGGGAGCCGCGCTGCCCATGGCGCCTCATCAGGCCATGGGCGGCGCGGCGTTCACCCCTCTCACCCCTTGACGCACACCACCTGGGTGAGCTTGGCGACCACCTCGACCAGGTCGCGCTGGCGCTCGATGACCTGCTCGATCGGCTTGTACGCGCCGGGGATCTCGTCCACGACGCCCGCGTCCTTGCGGCACTCCACGCCCCGGGTCTGCTCGGCCAGATCCCGCACGGTGAAGCGCTTCTTGGCGGCGTTCCTGCTCATCCTGCGGCCCGCGCCGTGGGACGCCGAGCGGAACGAGGCGGCGTTGCCGAGCCCCTTCACGATGTACGAGCCGGTGCCCATCGAGCCGGGGATGATCCCCAACTCACCACTTCCCGCCCGGATCGCGCCCTTGCGGGTGACGAGGAGGTCCACACCGTCGTAACGCTCCTCCGCCACATAGTTGTGGTGGCACGAGGTCACATCGCCGAAGGCCGGCCTGGCCTTCCTGAACTCCTTGCGCACCACGTCCTGGAGCAGCGCCATCATCAGCGCCCTGTTGCGCCGCGCGTAGTCCTGCGCCCAGAACAGGTCGTGCCGGTAGGCCGCCATCTGCGGGGTGTCGGCGACGAAGACCGCCAGGTCCCGGTCCACCAGGCCGTGGTTGTGCGGGAGGCGCTGGGCCTCGCCGATGTGGTGCTCGGCCAGCTCCTTGCCGATGTTCCGCGAGCCGGAGTGCAGCATGAGCCAGACCGCGCCCTCGGTGTCGGTGCACACCTCGATGAAGTGGTTCCCGCCGCCGAGCGAGCCCAGCTGCCGACCGGCGCGCTCCCTGCGGTACTTGACGGCGTCGGCGACCCGGTCGAAGCCCGCCCAGAACGCGTCCCAGTCCGCCGTCGGCACCCCGTGCAGGCGCCGCGGGTCCACGCTCTCGCCGTGCATCGCGTGGCCGACGGGGATGGCCTCCTCGATGCGCGAGCGCAGCCGGGAGAGGTCGCCGGGCAGGTCGTCGGCGGTGAGCGACGTGCGCACCGCCGACATGCCGCAGCCGATGTCCACGCCGACGGCCGCGGGGCAGACCGCGCCCGCCATGGCGATCACGGAGCCGACGGTGGCGCCCTTCCCGTAGTGCACGTCGGGCATCACGGCCAGGCCGCGGATCCACGGCAGCGTCGCGACGTTCTCCAACTGCCGCATCGCGCCGTCCTCGACCGTCGCCGGGTCAGCCCACATGCGGATCGGCACACGCGCGCCGGGCAACTCGGTGTAACCCATGGTGAATCCCCCCGTGGAACGAATAAATGGAATCGCGGGCTCCGCCGCGTTCACCCCATTGTGTGATGGGGCCCCGGGGGCGCGGCAACCGCTTTTGTGGCGCGTGGGGTCGGAGGGGTCCCGAGCCGTTCTTGCCGTGGGGATTCCGCGCCCATATCGTTGATCCGCCGTACAACTCCCTTGATCGGGTCATAATCTGACGGAACACAGGGCTCACGGCGCGTGCCAGGCAGGCAGTCGGCTCGGGGAGGGACCCGCCCATGACCACACGTGGACGCCACCGCAAGTACCGGCCGAGCGCCGTTTCCCGCGCCTCGCTCACGGTGACCGCGAGCGGTGCGGGCCTCGCCATTCCGCTGATAGGCGCGAGCGCGTCGAGCGCCGCTTCGGTGGACACCTGGGACGAGGTCGCCGAGTGCGAGAGCAGCAATCGCTGGGACATCAACACCGGTAATGGCTTCTTCGGCGGATTGCAGTTCCTCCAGAGCACATGGGAGGCGTTCGGCGGCACGGAGTACGCGCCGCGCGCGGACCTGGCCACCAAGGAGCAGCAGATCGCGATCGCCGAGCGCGTGCTGGCCGAGCAGGGCCCCGGCGCGTGGCCGACCTGCTCGGCCGAGGCGGGGCTGACGCGGGACGGCGTGACGCCGGACATCGGCCAGGAGCGGGAGGCCGAGCCCGAGTCGGAGCCGCGGGCCGAGCCCGAGGCGCGCCAGGAGGCGCCGACGGAGACGCAGCAGGCGTCGGGGCCCGGGGCCGAGCCGCGTGAGCGCTCGGCCGACCTGTACGAGGTGATCAGCGGCGACACGCTCTCCGGCATCGCCAGGTCGCAGGAGGTGCGCGGCGGCTGGCAGTCGCTCTACGAGCTCAACCGCGAGACGGTGGGCGGCAATCCGCATCTGATCTTCCCCGGGCAGCGCCTGGCCGTCGACGGCGAGCGCCCGCGCGCACAGGAAGAGGAGGCGCCCGCCGACGAGGCGGAGCGCGAGGAATCCCAGGAGCGGCAGGAGCCCGAGGAGCGCCAGGAAGAGCCGGAGCCCGAGCGCGAGGAGCCCGCCGAGGAGCCGCAGGGCGAGCAGGAGGAGCGGGCGGAGCGCGAGGAGCCCCCCGCCGAGCAGGCCGCGACCTACACCGCGCCCGTCGGCGCGGGCACCGGCACGGCGTACCACGCGTCGGGCGGCTCCTGGTCCCTCGGATACCACACGGGCGTGGACTTCCCCGTCGCGACCGGCACGTCCGTGAAGTCCATCACGGGCGGCGAGGTCGTCTCGGCGGGCTGGGCCGGGTCGTTCGGGTACGAGGTGATCGTCCGGCATCCGGACGGGAAGTTCAGCCAGTACGCGCATCTTTCGGCCATCTCCGTCTCGGAGGGTCAGTCGGTGCGCGGCGGGCAGCAGGTGGGCCGTTCGGGCTCCACCGGGAACTCCTCGGGTCCGCACCTGCACTTCGAGGTCAGGACGGGTCAGGGGTTCGGCACGGACATCGACCCGCTCGACTACCTCAGGGACCGGGGGGTGTCGCTCTGAGCGGCGCCAGGCCGGTCCCGCGCCGTCATATCGGCCAGGTGTTTGGCCGGATGACGCCCTCGGGGCCGTCCCCCAATCCGGGACAGAAGGACAGGTAACGCCGCCGCGGGCGGATGTTGATCCTCCGTTTCCTTCCCTGATCTGGCGCCGGGTCAGTAGTCTCGACCGCCTGGACCAAATCGCGCATATGCTGGGGACATTGGAGACGTCGATGGAACGACCCGCCTGGGCGCCGCACGGCATCGATCTGTCCGTGCCGAGTGTCTCGCGGATGTACGACTACTACCTCGGTGGCTCGCACAACTTCGAAGCGGATCGCGTCGCGGCGCGCAAGGTCATCGAGGCGTTTCCCGGGCTGCCCAAGATCGTGCAGGCGAATCGTGCCTTCATGCGGCGCGCGGTGCGCCACGCGGTGGCCGAGGGCGTCACGCAGTTCCTCGACATCGGCTCGGGAATCCCCACGTTCGGCAATGTCCACGAGGTCGCCAGGGAGGCCAGCCCCGAGGCGCGTGTGGTCTACGTCGACAACGACCCGGTGGCCGTCGCCCACAGCAAGGCCGTGGTGGCGGGGGACGACCGGGTGGGCGTCGTGGCGGGGGACTTCCGCGAGCCGGCCGCCATCCTGGCCAGCAGGCAGGTCGAGGACCTCATCGACCTGAACCGCCCGGTGGCCCTGCTGCTCGTCTCACTGCTGCACTTCATGGACGAGGACGACAAGCCGTACGAGCGGGTGGCGGAGTTCCGCGACGCGCTCGCGCCGGGCAGCGTCCTGGTCCTCTCCCACGCCTCCGTCGAGCGGGGCCCCGCGACGACCGCGCAGGGCGACGACGTCAGCGACATATACCGCAGGGGCGGCTCCACGTTCGTGATGCGCACGAGCGCGGAGATCGCGCGCTTCTTCGACGGCTTCGAGCTCGCGGAGCCCGGCGTGGTCACGCTGCCCGACTGGCGCCCCGAGGGGCCCGTCGACGTCGATGACCCCATCGTGTACAGCGGTTTCGCGGGAGTAGGGCGCACAGCGTGAGAGCCAAGTCTTCGGGTGCCGCGGACCGGCCCGACGCGCGCGGTGGCGGGGAGCCCCCCGACGGGGTGCGCCGCTTCGCGACGATCTGGTGCCGCGCGGTCTACCCCGCCACGGCGACATCCATGACGAAGGACGAGTTCGAGGGCCTGCTGCTGCGGCAGGCCAGGGTGCTGACCGACGCGCTGCGCGCCCCGCGGTTCGACCCCGCGCCGGGCCGGGCGGTCGGGGAGGCGCTGGTCGCGGCGCACTGCACGGCGCCCGACGCGCTGCCCGCCGTCCTCGGCGTGGTCGACTCGTATCTGCTGCTGTACTGCCTCGACCCGGCCGAGCTGTCGGCCGACGAGGCCCGCGCCCGCTGCGCCCGGCTCCAGCACGCCATCTCGGCGGGGTTCGCGCGGGCCCTCCAGGAGCGCACGCGCAGCGAGCAGGAGGCGGTCTCGCTGGCCGCGTTGACCGCGCAGCAGGAGATGGCGGACGCGCTGCACGTGAGCGAGACGCGCTTCCGCGCGGTCTTCAAGGACGCGGCGCTCGGCATCAGCATCGCGGACATGGACGGCAGGGTCCTCGACGTCAACGACGCGCTCGCGCGCATGCTCGGCCGCTCCGAGCCGCACATCCGCAGCCGCAACATCCTGGAGTGGACACACCCCGAGGACACGCCCGAGGTGTGGCGGCTCCAGCGGGAGCTGATGCGCGGTGAGCGCGAGCACTACCACATGGAGAAGCCGTACAGCCGCACGGACGGCACGGTCCTGTGGACCAATCTCACGGTCTCGCTGCTGCGCGACGCCGAGGGCGAGCCGCGCTACATGCTGGCGATGATCGAGGACGTCTCGGAGCGCCGCCTGCTCAACCTGCGGCTGCGCTACCAGGCCACGCACGACGCGCTGACCGACCTGCCCAACCGCTCGCTGTTCTTCGAACGCCTCGAGCAGGCCCTCTCGTCCAACTCGGCGCCCACCAGGGTCGGGCTGTGCTACCTGGACCTCGACGGCTTCAAGGCGGTCAACGACAGCCTCGGCCACGCCGTCGGCGACCAGCTGCTGATCGGGGTCGCGGAGCGGCTCGGCACGATCGCCTCGGGCCCTGGGCAGATGCTGGCCCGCATCGGCGGCGACGAGTTCGTGGCGCTCATGCTCGACCCGCCGACGCCCGACGCGGTGACGGACCTGGCGGAGCGGGCCCTCGAGGCGCTGTCGACGCCGATCGAGGTGGGCGGCAGGGAGCTGCTGGTACGAGCGAGCATCGGCATCGTCGAGGGCCCGACCGCGCACCTGACGTCGGCCGAGGTGCTGCGCAGCGCGGACATCACGATGTACCGGGCGAAGGCCGAGGGCGGCAACCGTTACGCGGTCGCCGACCCCGACTCCGACGCGCGGGCCATCTCGCGGCACCATCTGACGCACCATCTGCCCGCGGCGTTGAAGGGTGCTGAGTTCTTCATCGAGTACCAGCCGCTGGTCAAGATGGAGGACGGCAGCCTGGAGGGCGCCGAGGCGCTGGTGCGCTGGAGCCACCCCAGGCACGGGGTGCTCGGGCCCGACCGTTTCATCCCGCTGGCCGAGCACACGGGCCTGATCGTGCCGCTGGGCCGCTGGGTGCTCCAGGAGGCCGTGCGGCAGGCGTGCCAGTGGCAGGTGCGCGGGATAGGGGGTCCGAGGCCCCTCAAGGTGAACGTCAACCTCTCGCCGCGTCAGCTGCACCACCCCGAGCTGGTGGAGGACACGGTCGCGGTGCTCGAGGAGGCGGGACTGCCGCCGAGCTCGCTGTGCCTCAAGGTCACCGAGACGGCGATGATCAGCGCCGACGAGAACGAGCTGCGGCCGCTGCGCGAGCTGGCCGACCTGGGCGTGGGCATCGCGCTCGACGACTTCGGCACCGGCTACTCCAACCTCGCGAACCTGCGCAGGCTGCCCGCGAGCACCCTCAAGCTGGACCGTTCCTTCACCCAGGGGCTCCAGCGCGACCCGGCCGATCCGATCGACCTCAAGATCGTGGAGGGCATCGTCTCGCTGGCCCACACGCTCCAGCTCTCGGTGACGGTCGAGGGCGTGGAGACCTCGGCCCAGGCCGAGCAGCTGCGCGACCTGGGGTGCGACTCGGCGCAGGGCTGGTTCTACGCGCGGCCAGGGCCGCCGGAGCGGCTGCCCGAGGCGGTCTGAGCCACGGGCTCGACCACCAGGCGGCGGGGAGCGGCGCCCGCTCGCGGCTCGGGCAGCCGCAGCGGGCCCGCGCCGGGGGTGAGCGAGCCGAGCACCGCGGGGCCCGAGGCGCCGGTGGCCGAAGGGACGTTGCCAGCAAGGCCGTTGACGGTGAGGAAGCCGAGCAGCGCGAACAGGTACGCCTCCTTGGCCTGCGCGGGCAGCCCGTACTCCTCGGCGCCCGTGACGCGCGTGGGCGCGGCGCGGGCGCGGATCCTGGCCATGAGCGCGGGGTTGCTCACGCCCCCGCCCGAGACGACCAGCTCGCTGAGCCCGTGTGCGCGGCAGGCGCCCGCCACGAGCTCGGCGGTGAGCTCGGTGAGGGTGGCGACCAGGTCGTCCGCGGTCGGCGCATGCCCGCGGCCCTCGACGCGTTCGCGCAGGTAGGCGGCGTGGAACAGCTCCTTGCCCGTGGACTTGGGCGGCGGAAGCCGGTAGTAGGGCTCGGCGAGCAGGTCGGCCAGCAGGGCGCGGTCCACCCGGCCGCGCGCCGCGCGCGCCCCTCCGGCGTCCATGCGCTCCGCGCCCCCGGTGGCCGCGGTGACGGCGGCGTCGATGAGGGCGTTGGCCGGGCCGAGGTCGTATGCCAGCACGTCGCCGCGGGCGCCGCGGGCGGTGATGTTGGCGATGCCGCCGAGGTTGAGCGCGCCGCGCGCGGGGCGTTCCGGGTCGGCTTCGGGGTGCGGGTCGGCGTCCGGGTGCGGGCCCAGCACGAGCAGGGCGTCGAGCAGGGCGGCCAGGGGCGCGCCGTGGCCGCCGCGCGCGATGTCGCGGGTGCGCAGGTCGGAGACCACGGGCAGCCCGGTGGCCTCGGCGATCCAGGCGGCGGCGCCGAGTTGGAGCGTTCCCCTGGCGCGGGCGCCGGTCACCCAGTGGTAGACGGTCTGGCCGTGGGAGACCACGAGGTCGGCGCGCCCCTCGGCGAGGGCGGCGTTCGCGCGGGCGGCGACCGCGCCGAAGAACCGGCCGAGCTCGGTGTCCAGACGGCACACCGCCTCCAGGGTGGTGGCCGCGGGCGGCAGGCACGCGGCCAGCGCGTCGCGCAGCGGCGCGGGGTAGGGCTCGGTGTGCAGGCCCCGCGGGCGCAGCACGACGGCGTCGCCGTCGATGGCCAGCTCGGCGACGGCGGCGTCGACCGCGTCGTACGAGGTGCCGCTGAGCATGCCGATCACCCGCAGGGGCCGCCGTCGTTCTCCGTTCAAGGGGCCGACGTTCTCGGGGCCAACGTTCATGGGGCCCATCCGAGCACGGTCCGCGGGGGGCGCGGAAGGGGCGCGCGGCGCGGCGCCGGTGTGACGCGGACCCCCCTGGCGGGGGCCGTGGCGCCCGGGTGACAATGGGGGTCGACGCCCGTGCTGATCCTTGTCAACGGGCCCGGTGCGCGCGGGCGTTCCCCGGGACGCCGCTGCCGCTCCGGCTGCTCCGCCCTCCCCTTCTCCACCGTTCTCCCGCCGAGCCGGGCGCCGTCGCCCCTCGGCCCGTTCCACGCGCCCCGGGGCCCGCCCGCCCACGGGCGGAAAGTGACGCCCCATGACCCTCAGCCCCCGACGGCGCGCGCGAACGCTGCTCGCCACGGTGTTCTGCGGCATCCTCCCGCTGCTCGCGGGCGTGTTCGTGACCGCTCCCCCGGCGTCGGCCGCGGCGCTGGTGGAGGTGAAGGCCTTCGGCGCGAACCCCAGCGGACTGCGCATGTACCTGTATGTGCCCGAGCGGCTGCCCGAGCGGCCCGCGGTGCTGGTGGCCGCGCACTACTGCGGCGGCTCGGGGCCCGCGTTCCACCTGGGCAGCGAGTTCGCCTCGCTGGCCGACCTGCACGGCTTCCTCGTGGTCTACCCCTCCGTCACGCGCGAGAGCCGCTGCTTCGACGTGTCGTCGCCGCAGGCGCTGCGGCGCGGCGGGGGCAGCGACCCGGCCGGGGTGCGGGCGATGGTGGCGTATGTCGAGCGGGTCCATGGGGCCGATCCGGGGCGGGTGTTCGTCACGGGCCTCTCGTCGGGCGCCATGCTGACCAATGTGCTGCTCGGCGTCTACCCGGATGTGTTCAGGGCGGGGGCGGCGTTCGCCGGTGTGCCGTTCGGCTGCTTCGCGACGACGGACGGCTCGGGGTGGAACGCCGACTGCGCGCAGGGCCGGGTCGAGGCGACGGCGCCCGCGTGGGGCGAGCGGGTGCGGGAGGCGTTCCCCGGGTACGAGGGCGAACGGCCGCGGATGCAGCTGTGGCACGGCACGGACGACGAGGTGCTGCGGTACCCCAACTTCGTGCAGGAGATCAGGCAGTGGACCGATGTGCTGGGCGTGAGCCGGATACCGGAGCGGACGGACCGGCCGCGGGACGACTGGGAACGCTACCGGTACGGCGGCTCGGGCGAGCGGGCGCCGGTGGAGGCGATCGCCATGAGGGGCACGGACCACGGGCTGCTCTCGCCGGGGATGGCGGGCATGGCGATCGCGTTCTTCGGCCTCGACGAGGCGCCCGTCGGCGCCGACTGATCACTCAGGGCCAACCGATCGCTCAGGCCCGGCCGATCGGGGTGGTGACGGGGCACGTGGGGGCGTGTGACTCCGCGGGCGCGCCCTCGTCGAGCACCGTGTGCGGGAGCAGCGCGACGGCCTGGACGCCGCCGTAGACGTTGCCGCCGAGGCGGACGCCGATGCCGTGGCGCGCGGCGAGCGTGGAGACGACGAACAGGCCGACGTGGCCTTCGTCGAGGAGCTCGGTGGCATCGCCCCTGTCGGCCCCGGCGAGCACGGCGTTCATCCGCTTCTGCTCGGCGGCCGTCATGCCGAGGCCCCGGTCATCGACCTCGACGGCGACGCCCGCGGGCACGCGCCTGGCGCGCAGCGCGACCTGGGTCGCGGGGGCGGAGAACTGGGTGGCGTTCTCGATGAGTTCGGCGAGCAGGTGGACGACGTCGGCGGCGGAGTCGCCGCGCACCGCGCCGTCGAAGGGCGTCGCGAGCTGGACGCGCGCGTCGTGTTCGACCTCGGCGGCGGCGCGGCGCAGCACCTCGGCGACGCTCACCTGGCGGCCGTCCCTGCGGCGGGGGACGGCGCCGCCGAGCACGGCGAGGTTCTCGGCGTGGCGGCGCAGCCGGGTCGCGAGGCGGTCGACCCGGGAGAGCCCCGTGGCCACGTCGGGGTCGTCGAGCGCGCCCCTCGCCTCGCCCCTCACCTCGCCCTTCACCTCGTCTCTCAGCTCGTCGAGGTACTCGATCTGGCGGTGGACCGACGTCTGCATGCGGCGGGCGAGGTGGACGAAGACCTCGACGCGCGCGTCGCCGCCCGCGCCGCCCGCCGCGGCGGCCCGGGAGACGGCGGACTCGGCGGCGTACCTGGTGGCGTCGATCTCGTGGCGCAGCCGGTCGAGCGGGTCGTCGGTGGGCTCCGCGGGCGGTGGGCCGTCGGGCGGCCCGACGCGTTCGCCGCGCTCCACCTTGCCGAGCAGCGCCTGGAGTTCGACGCGGCCCCTGGCGGCCCTGCGGCGCAGCAGGGCCAGCCGGGCGGCTCCCCGCCTGGCCTGGGCGCCCGCCGCGGCGACGGCCCCGGCGAGCACGGCCGCGGTCAGCAGTCCCGCCCCGACGGGCGGGGCCTCGCCGTCCCGCAGAAGGGCGGTCGCGGCGGCGATGGCGGCCACCAGCGCGGCGGGCAGCACGGCGAGGGTCACCGGTCCGATGAGGCGGGGGCGGTGCGACATGGGGGTCTCGGGGCTCCTTCGCGCGGGGGTGGGGGTGTGCCACCACGCTAGGGCCGGGCCCTCGGCCGAACGGGCCAGGTCCGGGCAATCGCCACCCTTCGCCAGCTCCTATGGAGTGAATCCGCCGGGGCCCAGACCTGACGCGCGGACGGTGACGTTGACCCGCCCGGTCAGCCCGAGCGCCGGGGGCGCGGTGCCGGGGCGGGTGCGCGGGACGCCGTGGTGGGCGAGGCGGGCGGGGCCGCCGAAGACGAACGCGTCGCCGCTGCGCAGCTCGACATCGGTCCACGGCCGCCCGCGCCCCTCGGCCGTGCCGAACCGGAAGACGCAGGTGTCGCCGAGGCTGAACGAGACGACGGGCGCGGGGGAACGCTCGTCGCTGTCGCGGTGCATGCCCATGCGGGCGGTGGCGTCGTAGAAGTTGACGAGCGCGATGTCGAACGGGTCATCGCCGCCCTCGTCCGCCGCCCCGGCCGCCGCCCCGGCCGTCGGCTCGTGCGGGAGCCCGGCGTCGGCGGCGGCCCGCCGGGCCCACTCCCCCAGCCACGCGGGGAACGGCTTGACCGGCTCCCCGCCCCCGTCCACCACGGTCCTGGCGTAGCCGTAGGGGTACCAGTGCCAGCCGAGGGAGAGCTGCCGCACGGACATGACGCCGTTGCGCGTCCGCACGGTCCGCAGCCCGGCGGGCGGCCTGGCCCACTCCCGGCACGCGTCGAGCAACTCCCGCTGCCGCGCGCCCGAGAGCCACCCCGGCAGGTGCACCGCCCCCTCCACGACCACGCCCCGCTCCCGCGGGAACAGCTCACCGTTCATGGGTTCCTGGCCGAAAACGGCCCGCTTCCGGCGACATACAGAAAATGCCTCGATCCTGAACGGGGGCTCAACGGGGCGGCTCTGCACGGTGGTTGAGCGGCGGCCGACTCAGCGGGGCGTGGGCAGCGTGATGCCGTAGGCCCGCATCTTGCGGTAGATCGTCGTCCGGGAGATGCCGAGCCGCTGCGCCGCGAGCAGCTTGTTGCCGCCCGCGTCAAGCAGGGCTTCGACCAGGGTGTCGCGCTCCGCGGTCTCCCACGCGCTCAGGGAGCGGTGTCCGACGGTGTGCAGCGAAGGAGGCAGGTCGCGGGGCTCGACGCGGTATGTGCGGCGGCCCGCGGCGGCCTTGCGCAGCACGGACTCCAACTGGCCGACGTTGCCCGGCCAGTTCTGGCGGCGCAGCAGGGGCAGCACGTCGGGGGAGCACTCCACGCCCGCTCCGGTACGCCGGAGCAGACACTCGGCCAGTGCGGGCAGGTCGGCGAGGCGGTGCCGCAGGGGCGGCACCGTGACCGCCTCGACGAAGCGGCGCAGCAGGGAGTCAGGGACCTCGGGAGCCGGGCCGAGTGTCCCCACGATCCAGGTCCCGCGCGCCGCCGCGGCGGTCAGTGCCTCGGCGACGGCCGACGCCTGCGCGGGGGCCACGGCGTCGAGGTGCCGCAGCACCAGAGCCCGCCCGGGGCCCGCGGGCGCGGCGCGCAGGGCGTCCGGCAGGGCGTCGGGCCCCGAGTCGCCGCCGGAGCCCAGGGCCTCGGCGCGGTACCGCGGGTCCGCGGCGTCGAGGACCGCGGGAGCCGATGCCGCGCCGGTGAACGCGTGGGCGGCGCGGGCCAGCGCGGACTTGCCCGTCCCCGCCTCGCCGTAGATCAGCAGCGGCACCCGCTCGCGGGCGCAGCGCACCGCGGTCCGTGAGGCGGTGTTCCACGCGGGATCGGCCCCGGCCAGGCCCGGCAGCGCGCGGGGCCCGGCGTCGGCGGCGGCACCGGGTCCGCCGGAGGAGCGCGTACCGGCCGCCCCGGTGGACGCCTCCGCCGGTGGCCCGTCGTCGAAGACCAGGTCGAGCAGGTATCCGGCCACGCCCGCCCGGCTGTCCACCCGACGGCAGCGCACCAGCGCGGACGTGCCGCCGGTCAGCCGCACCCTCCTGCGGGTGCGCGGCGCGTGGCCGAGCTCGGCGGAGGCCTCGCGCAGCAGCCGGTGGTCGTCGCCGGTGAGCCGCTCCGCGGCGGCGGCGTTGGCGAGCAGCAGGTCATCGCCGATGCAGAGCACGGGCCGGTCGCCGTAGTGCGTCGCCTGCCGGAAGGCCTCGAGCAGGGCGCGCTCGTACGACGTGCTGATCTCGTACATCACCCGCTCGATGTCGTCGGCCGACTCCTGCGCCAAGGCGGCCATCAAGGAGCTCGCCGGGCCGTTCCAGCAGGTCAGGTTCATCGTGCCGGCCACCCGCCCGCTGATCGGATCGCGGATGGGTGAGGCGGCGCACGAGACCTTCTGCAAGCGCTCGTTGAAGTGCTCGGCGCCCAGCACCACGGAGGACCTGCGCTCCTCGAGGGCGACCCCGATGCCGTTGGTGCCGACGAACTGCTCGGCGTAGCTGAAGCCCGGCGCCAGATGGACACGGTCCAGGTGGGCCATCAGCCGCGCCTCCCCCACGCGGCGATCACGCACCCAGCCTTTCCGGTCGGTCACGATCACGCAGACATCCGAACCCGCCAACGTCTGCTCAAGCCGGTCGAGAACGGGCGCCGCCGCGCGCATCAGGTGACTCTCCCGGTCGTAGTCGGGCCGGTAGGGCACGACCACTTCGTCGATGCCGATTCCCAGGAGCTTGGAGCGCTTCCATGAGTCGCGGACGCTCTCGGGCACGACCGGCGTCGGTGGCTCCGAGCCCTCGAGGAACTTCAGGCGCGCCCGCGCGATGGTGCGCCCTTGCGCTTCGCTCTCCATCGGCATGACGCCTCCCGGGGACGGTTTCCGTCATATTACGAACGTTGTGCGTGAGCGCAAGATCTCCGGCAACGGCAACGAAAATCGGCGGCCCGCCGAAGCGGTGGCCACGCGTGTCCGTGTTCCACATTGAAAAAGTCGCCGCCGCCCCACCGCCCCACACTGAGGGGCACGGCAGGCCGCCCTCGCGGGACGGCCGCTGCGACGGAGCAGAACCGAGCCGAGGAGCGCCCCATGAATTCCGCCAGCAACGCAGCCCGTACCGCCATCGTCACCGGAGCGGCCCGCGGCATCGGCCGCGGCATCGCGGAGCGGTTGGCGCGGGACGGCCTCGATGTCGCCGTCGCCGACCTGCCGGGGATGCGTCAGGAGTTGGACGAGGTGGCGGCCGCCATCGAGAAGACGGGGCGCCGGGCTCTCGCCGTGGACACCGACGTGACCAGCAAGGAACAGACCGACGCCCTCGTGCGGGAGGTGGCCGAGCACTTCGGCCATGTGGACGTCTTCGTGGCGAACGCCGGAATAGCCAGGGTCACCGCGCTGCTCGACACCGGGCTCGAGGAGTTCGAGCAGGTCATGGCCGTGAACCTGCGCGGCGTCTTCCTCTCCTACCAGGCCGCGGCGCGGCAGATGATCGCCCAGGGAACCGGCGGCAAGATCATCGGCGCCGCCTCGATCGTCGCGTACCGGCCCTTCGCGCTGCTCGGCCCGTACTCCGCGTCCAAGTGGGGCGTTCGCGGCCTGACGCAGGCCGCGGCCCTGGAGTGGGCGCGGCACGGCATCACCGTCAACGCGTACTGCCCGGGAATCGTCGGCACCGCCATGTGGGAGCTGATCGACGAGAAGCTGGCGGAGGCCGAAGGGCTCGACAAGGGCAAGGCCATCAAGAAGTACGCGGAGTCGATCGCCCTCGGCCGGGTCGAAGAGCCCGCGGACGTGGCTTCCTTCGTCTCCTATCTGGCGTCGCCCGACTCCGATTACATGACGGGCCAGTCGGTCATGATCGACGGCGGCATCCAGTTCTCCTGAGGCGGGGAATCGACGCGGCGAATCGACGCGGGGAATCGAGGAATACGCATGTATACGAAGGACGGCGAAGACTACTTCATCGTGGACGCGCACATCGCGCTCTGGGACGCCCGCCCCGAGAACCAGCTCAACATCCATGGCAGGCAGTTCATCGACTGCTTCTACGACTACCACCGCAACCTGAGCCCGGAGTCGGAGCTGTGGCCCTACGAGGACTACCTCTACTACGGCGGTGAGCGTCTGCTGAAGGACCTCTTCGTCGATGGACACGTCGATCACGCCATTTTCCAGCCCGCCAGGCTCGGGGCGTTCTACCGCCGCGGCTTCGGGCAGACCGAGGAGGCGTTCGGCCTCGCTCAGCGGCATCCCGACAAGCTGACCTACAACCACCACTGGGACCCCCGCTTCGAGCGGGAAGGGCTCGACCAACTCCGGCGTGACGCGGAGCGCTTCCAGCTCAAGGGCGTGAAGCTGTACACCGCCGAGTGGCAGGGCGCCTCCCGTGGATACAAGCTGGACGACCCGTGGGCCTACCGCTATCTCGAGGCCTGCCAGGAGCTCGGGATCACGAACATCCACGTCCACAAGGGGCCGACGATCCGGCCGCTCGACCGGGACGCGTTCGACGTCTCGGACGTCGACAAGGCGGCGACGGACTTCACCGGCCTGAACTTCGTCGTCGAGCACTGCGGCCTGCCCCGGCTCGAGGACTTCTGCTGGATCGCGACGCAGGAGCCCAACGTGCACGCGGGGCTCGCCGTCGCCATGCCGTTCATCCACACCAGGCCGCGGTACTTCGCGCAGATCATCGGCGAGCTGCTGTACTGGCTCGACGAGGACCGGATCCAATTCTCCAGTGACTACGCGCTGTGGACGCCGAAGTGGCTGATCGAGCGATTCGTCGACTTCCAGATCCCCGAGGACATGCGGGACGAGTACCCGCCGATCACCGTGGCGCAGAAGAAGAAGATCCTCGGGCTGAACGCCGCGGCCATGTACGACATCGACGTGCCGGCCGGTCTCGGCGTCCCCGAGCCCGCGGGGGCCTGACATGCCCGCCGACCCCCCGCCCGAGCAAGCGGCGCGCGCGGCGCGGGAACGCGCGGCGCTCGCGGCGCTCGACGACGTCCTCGACCCGGAGCTCGACGAGCCGATCACCGACCTCGGCTTCGTCCGCTCCGTCGCCGTGGCCACCGACGGCGTGCTGACCGTGCACCTCAGGCTCCCGACGTCGTTCTGCGCACCGAACTTCGCGTATCTGATGGCGTCCGACGCCAAGGACGCGCTGGCGGCGCTGCCAGGCGCCCGCGGCGTCGTGGTGCTGCTCGACGACCACCACGACTCCGAGCTGATCAACCGCGGCCTGGCCGCGGACGCGGGCTATCGCGGGACGTTCGGCGAGGAGGCGGACGAGGATCTCGACGCGCTGCGCCTGACCTTCCGCCGCAAGGCGCACGCCGCGGCGATGGAACGCGCGCTGACCGCCCTGCTCAGGGCGAGACCGGACCTGACCGAGGCGGGACTCCACGGCGTCACCCTGGCCGATCTCCCCGAGACACCGGCGACGCGGGCGCTTCGGCGGCGACGTGAGTCCCTCGGGCTGAGCGTCGCCCCGGCGGCCGAGGTGCTCGTGGACGACCAAGGGCATCCGTATCCAGGCCAGGAGATCCCCCTCCGCCTGCGCTTCGCCCGTTCGGTCCGGATCTCGATCGACGGCAACGCGCACTTCTGCCGCGGCCTGCTGCGCACCCGCTATCCCGGGTCCGCCGCGGACCAGTCGCCCCGCCCCCACGGCACCGACCGCACCGGATCCACCGACCCCACCGGCCCCACCGGCTCTTCGAAGCTCCGCACGACAGCAGAGGTGAAACCCGCATGAAGGCAGTCCAGGTCGTCGGCTACGGCGAGCCGCTCCGGATGACGGACGTGCCCGCCCCGAAGGTCACAGCCCCGTACGACGTGATCGTCAGGATCGGTGGGGCGGGCGTGTGCCGTACCGACATCCACATTCTCGAGGGCCAGTGGGCCGAGAAGTCGGGGGTGACGCTGCCCTACACGATCGGGCACGAGAACGCGGGCTGGGTGCACGCCGTCGGCGACGCCGTCACCCATGTCGCCGAGGGCGACAAGGTGATCGTGCATCCGCTGATCACCTGCGGCCTCTGCCGGGCCTGCCGGTTCGGCGACGATGTGCACTGCGAGCAGTCCCTCTTCCCCGGCATCGACACCGCGGGCGGTTACGCGGAGTACCTCAGGACGTCCGCCCGCAGCGTGGTCAGGATCGACGACTCCCTCGAACCCGCCGACGTGGCCGCGCTCGCCGACGCGGGCCTGACCGCGTATCACGCCGCGGCGAAGGCGGCCAGGAGCCTCAGGCCCGGCGACCGCTGCGTCGTGATCGGCGCGGGCGGGCTCGGGCACATCGGCGTGCAGGTGCTGAAGGCGATCACGGCGGCCGAGCTCGTCGTGGTCGACCGCAACCCCGACGCGGTGAAGCTCGCCGTCTCGATCGGGGCCGACCACGGTGTCGTCGCCGACGGCGGCCAGGTCGACGCGGTGCGCGAGCTGACCGGTGGTCAGGGGGCCGAGACGGTCATCGACTTCGTCGGCGAGGGCGGCGCGACCAGGGACGGTGTCGGCATGCTGCGCCGCGCGGGCGAGTACCACGTCGTCGGCTACGGGGAGAACATCGACGTCCCGACCATCGACATCATCTCGAGCGAGATCTCGTTCATCGGCAGCCTCGTCGGCTCCTACAACGACCTGTGCGAGCTGATGGTCCTGGCCGCGCGGGGACGCGTGCGCCTGCACACCACCACCTACCCGCTCGAACGCTTCCAGGACGCCCTGGACGACCTCGCCGCGGGCCGCATCCGCGGGCGCGCGATCCTCACCCCGTGAGACGGAGCCCGGCGCGCCGGGACCGACCCCCAACGGGCCCGCGCCGATGTCGAGTTGACATGTCACGATCCTGCGACAGAAGTGGTCGCGCGTCCGTGGGCGGGCAGGTGTCCCACCACAGTGAGGGGAACACCGTTCGGGGCGTGCCTTCGGGCAGCGGGGGGATCACATGGCGGGAGCGACGGAACGGGTCTTCGAACGGCTGGTGGCCATCCAGGGGATACACACGCTGGTGGGGCCGTCGTATCCGCTGCCGCCGGGACAGCGCCGCCCCCTGGCGTTCTTCGAGGGCAGGCACGGCAGCGGCAAGACGCAGCTCCTCGAGGACCTCGCCGCCCTTTGCGACCAGCATGTGCCGTATGGGCGCGTCGACTTCGCGGAGGCGCGCCACGACGACATCCCGCACACGCTCACCGCGCTGGCCGGACAGCTCGAGCAGTACAGGCCGCGATACGGGCGGCTCCGCTTCCACCGGCTGCTCATCGGGCTGCTCGTGATGGAGCAGCCTCTCGGCCCGCTCCACTTCGAGCAGGCCCGCGAGGCGGTGGAACGGCTGCTGAGGCAGCGACGCGGAGGACGTTGGCCCCAGGGGTTCCTGAGCGACCACGGGGGGCAGCCGCCGCAGCTCCAGCTGACGTTCTTCCCCGCCACGCTGCTGCTGTCGCTCAACGCGCTCAGCGTCCTGACGGGCTTCAGGTTCACCAGGCGCTCGCGACGGTGGTTCGGGCACCGCGACCGGGGGTTGACCGGCGCGGCGGTGGACACCCTGGTCGAGCTGAACACCTGGGCATGGGAGGCGCGGCAGAATCCGACGGGATCGCGCGGAGCGGAGGCGAGGGGCCGGGTGGCCGATCTGCTCTGCGAGGCGTTCCTGGCCGATCTGCGGGACTGCCCGCGGCGGGTGCGCGGGCTCAACACGCCGTTACTCCTGCTGGACAACGTCGACACCCCGGCGGGCCGGGCCTTTCTGCGCCGCCTGCTCGGGGCCCGCCCGCCGCTCGGCCCCGCCGACCGCGCCGAGCCGTTGACCGTGGTCACCACGGGGCGTGGGCCCCTCCCTGAGATGTCCGAAGGGACGGTGGCGGAGTTCGAGGAGGCGCTCGGCGGCTCCCGCCCGCGGGACGCCGCGCATCCGGCGTGGCTCCGCTACCCGCTGCCGGATCTGACGAGGGCCGACATCCAGCGGCTGATGGACGACGTGTCGAGTCGCGGTCGCGTGGACCGGCGGCTGGCGCGGCTCGTGCACGAGTTCACCGCCGGGCATCCGGAGGCGGCCGGTGTGCTGGCCAAGGTGGCGGCGCGCCCGCCCCATCCGGCCGACGGCGTGGGGCAGTTGCTCGCGCGGACCGCGCCCGCCGACGAGGGGGCCGCCCCCGCGGCAGCCCGGACCGCCGGGGAGTGGCTGCTCTCCCGGCTGCTGCCGGGCCCGGGGTCCATGACCGCCGCCTTCGCCACCTGCGCCGCCGCGCGGGACGAGACCGGCGGGCTGTGGCTCAGCCACCAGTCGGACCTGGTGGACGCGGCGTGGGGCGACGAGGTGAGGCGCGCGGCCCCCTGGGCGACCGAGGGCGAGGCCGGGGCCGCCGTGCTGCGGCGGCTGCTGCTGCACCGGCTGGCCGCGCCGGGGCCCGGCCGCCCGGCGGACTGGGCGACCGTGCACGAGCGGCTGCGCGGCTTCTGCGTCGAACGCGACGACAAGGCCGGGGAGTTGTACCACCGGCTGGCCATGGACGACCTGGCCGGGGTGGCGTCCGAGCTGGCCGCGCTGCTGCCGACGATGACGGGACAGGAGTGGCTCGACCTGGTGCACAGCACGGCACAGGCGCCCCTCGGCCCCGCGGAGCGGCAGCTCATGGACCCCTACGCCCTGTTCCACGCCTGCGTGGACGAGGCGCGGACCGCCTCGCTCGACGCCACGGCGACGCATGTGGTGGACCTCCTCGCGGCCCTGCGGATCGTCGGCGACCCGCTGTGCGGCGTCTCACGGGAGTACCTCTACTCCCGGATCACCACCACGTTGAACCTCCTGGACCTCCGGTCGTCCGACGGCCTGGTGGCCGTGCAGCGGACCGTCACCGTTTACGACGAGGAGAAGCAGTGGTGGACATCGGACATCGATGTCCGGGGACAGGGCCCTGCCTCTTCCACCGCGGCCGTGGTCCCCGGCTTCAAGAACCCGCCGCGCCACGGGACCGGACAGCGCCTGGTGGCCGCGGGAACGGTCGGCGCGCTGCTCGTCGCGGTGGTGGCGCTCTGGCTGCCGGACCGGCTCGACTGCGACCGGTCCGATCTGACCGAGCGCGGCGGCGAGTGCCTGGGGGTCACCGACGGCTCTTTTGCCTTCGTGCCCTCCGGGGAGGCGGACCTGGCGGAGGAGTTCAGGGAGGTCCAGCGGCTGATCAAGGAGGAGAACGACCGGGTCGTCGAGCAGGGGGACGCCTCGGTGAAGGTGGGCCTGCTCGCCACCCTGACCCCGGATGACACGGGGCCGCAGGCGCCGCGGCGCGTGCTGCACGCGTTGGAGGGCGCGTACACCGCCCAGATGCGCGCCAACCAGACCCGTCAACTCGGCGATCCCGCCCCGCAGATCCAGCTGCACCTGGCCAACGCGGGCAGCCGCCACGAGCAGTGGGGCCCGGCCGTGGACGGGCTGGTGTCGATGGCCGACGACAGCGCGCCCCTCGTCGCGGTGGTCGGCCTGTCGATCAGCACCGAGGACAGCAGGGCCGCCGCCCAGCGGCTGGCGGACCACGGCATCCCGGTCATCTCCTCGTCGGCCAGCGCGGACGGGCTCAACTCCGAGACCGTCCCCGGGCTGGTCCGCGTCACCGCGAGCAACACCGACTTCGTCACGGCCCTGCGCCAGTACGTGCGCGGCCGCGAGGGCCTGGACGAGGCCATCCTCGTCTACGACCGGAACGCGCCCGACCTGCATGTGGCCACCCTGACCGAGGCGTTCCGCGAGCTGATGGCCGACGAGCTCGGCGCCAACCCGGACCAGCCGTTCCAGGGCACCACGGTGGCACCGGACACCCCGGCCGCGCTGTTCGACGCGGCGGTGCTCAACGTCTGCCACACGGAGGCCGACATGGTGCTCTTCGCGGGGCGCACCGGTGACCTCCACGCGTTCACCGAGTCCCTGCACAATCGCGCGTGCCGGGACGAGCCGATCGCGGTGCTGTTCGTGGAGACCGGGCCCGTCGTCGACGCGGGGCAGGAGCAGCGCCTGGCCGAGAACAACATCACCGTCGTGCAGGCGTCCGCGATGGACCCCGAGTGGGCGCGGAACGTCGACGCCGCGGGCGCGCCCCCCGGCTTCCGCGGCTTCTTCGAGCAGTACGACACCCATGTCCCGTACGCCGACGACGTGCCCGCCGCGCTCGAGGACGGCTATGCCGTGGCCAACCACGACGCGCTGGCGACGGCCGTCCGCGCCATCAGGGTCAGCCACGCGCAGGACCCCGAGGCGCCGATGACCAGCGGGCGCGTGGGCGACGCGCTGTTCCTGCTGAACCTGGGCAACGCGGTGGAGGCCGCGAGCGGCACCCTGCACTTCACGACGGACCGCCACGGCGACCCGGGCGGCAAGCCGGTCCCGGTCCTGGAGACCCCGCCCTCCCCGTCCCCGCCCGAGCTCCATGTGACGCCCGTCCCGTAAGGCGGGGCGCGCGCGGGCGTTCACGTGGTGAGCAGCTCGTCGAGCAGGTCGCGGACGCGGCGTTCGATCGCGTCGCGGATCGGGCGCACGGCCTCGACGCCCTGCCCCGCCGGGTCGTCGAGCGGCCAGTCGAGGTAGCGCTTGCCGGGGAAGACGGGGCAGGCGTCGCCGCAGCCCATGGTGATCACCACGTCGGACGCCCGCACCGCCTCGGTGGTCAGCACCTTGGGGGTCTCGGCGGAGATGTCGACGCCGACCTCGGCCATGGCCGCCACGACGGCGGGGTTGACGGCGTCGGCGGGGGCGGATCCGGCCGAGCGGACCTCGACGCGGTCCCTGCCGAGATGGGTGAGGAAGGCGGCGGCCATCTGCGAGCGCCCGGCGTTGTGGACGCACACGAACAGCACGGACGGGGGCGAGGAGGCGGTGGTCATGGGAAGTCCCTTGCTGGCCCTGGGAGTTCAGGGGACGGAAACGGGCGAGGTGGCGGGCTCGGCCGCGCCACGAGGGGCGGCGGCGTCGGTGTGCGCGGGAGCGGGGCGGCCGAAGAGCGCCGCGACCAGGGCGAGGCCGACCGCCGCGCCGACGAGCTGGGCGGCGACGAACGGGGCGACGGAGGCCGGGGCGATCCCGGCGAACGTGTCGGTGAAGGCCCGCCCCACGGTCACCGCCGGGTTGGCGAACGACGTGGAGGAGGTGAACCAGTACGCGGCCCCGATGAACGCGGCCACCACGGCCGGTGCCAGGCTCGCGCGCCCGACCCGGGCCAGGCCGATGACCAGCGTGACGAGCCCGGCCGTCGCGACGACCTCGCCGAGCCACAGCTGCCAGGCGAACCGGTCCTGGGTCGACCACGCGACGGGCGGCAGGTCGAACATGGCGTTGGCCAGGACCGCCCCGCCGACGGCCCCGGCGATCTGAGCCGGGACATACGCGGCCACCTGCCGCCTGCCGGGCCCCCGGCCGCCGACGCGGCCCTCCGCCCACGTCGCCAGGGTGATCACGGGGTTGATGTGCGCCCCCGACACGGGGCCGAGCAGCGCGATCAGCGCGCCCAGCCCGAGGACGGTCGCGAGGGAGTTGGCCAGCAGCCGCACACCGTTGTCCCCCGACAGCTCGGCCGCCTGGACGCCGGAGCCGACGACCACGGCGACCAGGGCGGCCGTCCCGAAGGCCTCGGCCGCCACACGCCGCGGCAGCGGCGCCGGGACGCTCATGCCTCCGCCTCGGCGGCCCGGGGGCGCAGCACGGCGGCCAGCCCCTCCAACGCCTCGGGCAGCACCCGGTAGTAGACCCACGTCCCGCGCCGCTCGCCGTCGATCAGACCGGCCTGCCGCAGCAGCTTCAGATGGTGGGAGATCGTCGGCTGGGACACCTCGAACGCGGGCGTCAACTCGCACACGCAGACCTCGCCGCCCTGCCGCGAGGCGATCAACGACAGCAGCCGCAGCCGCACCGGGTCGCCCAGCGCCTTGAACACCCTCGCCAACTCCCCGGCCCTGTCCTCGCCGAGCGGCGCGGCGGACAACCCGGGGCGGCAGAAGTCGTCCGCGTCCTGCCCGAGCACCACGAGCTCCTGTTTCGACATGGCTCTATATTGACGACTTTCGATTCAACCCGCAAGCGCGTCCCGGCCGCGTCGATCGCGTCGGCGCCCCGCGGGCGGCGGGTCTCAGCCCCAGGTGAGCGGGTCGAGGTGCAGGTAGAAGCGCCGCCGCTCGGGGTCGACGGCGGTGCCGTGGCGGCGGGCGAACGTCTCGTCCGCCGCCCTCGCCCGGTCCTCGTCGGGCCATGTCTCGCGCGCGTTGGCGAGCAGGAGCGCGATGTCCGCGTGCGGGTCGGCCCGGCCGAGGCGGCCCAGGTCGACAAAGCCCGCCACCCGAAGGGTCTCGGGGTCGAGGACGATGTTCGGCAGGCACAGGTCCCCGTGGCACACGACGGCCTCGGCGGCCTCCTGGGCCAGGCGGCGTTCGAGCTGGGGGGCGAGGCGGGCGAGCAACTCGTCGGGGGGCGTGTGCCGCTGCTCCTCGGGCAGGAAGTCGGGGTCGACCGCGCCCCGCGCGACCACGTCGCGCGCCAGGGCGAACATCCCGGCGAGGTCGCGGCCGAACGGGCAGCGCCGCACGGGCAGCTCGTGCAGGTGGCGCACCGCGTCCGCGATCGGCTCCCACGCCGCCCACAGCTCGGGCGCGGTGACGCGGTCGGCGGGGACGCCATCGACCGCGCTGGTCACCAGGCGGGCGCCCGCTCCGTCGGCGTGCCAGTCGAGGACGCGCGGCGCGGGGACACCCTGGGCGCCGAGCCAGCCGACGCGGTCCCGCTCCGCCTCGAGCGCGGGCGTTCCCTCGGCGGGAACGCACTTGGCGTAGCGCGAGCCGTCGGGCGAGCGGAGGACGCGGGCCCCCGACTCCCCCGCCGTGACCGGCTCCCACCCGGAGCGCATCGCGGCCGACCCTCAGCTCAGGCGGGCCCGCAGGAGGCAGAACTCATTGCCCTCGGGGTCGGCCAGGCAGTGCCAGGACTCCTCGCCGGTCTGGCCGACGTCGGCCGGGCGCGCCCCGAGCCGGAGGAGGCGTTCGAGCTCGGCGTCCTGATCGCGGTCGGTGGCGTTGACGTCGATGTGCAGCGGCAGCTTGCCCCTCCTGGGCTCGGTCGTCGGGCTGAAGATCAGCGTCGGCTGCAATCCGCCGAACCCCTCCCTCGGCCCGATCTCCACCGCGCCGTCGTCCTCGGTGTCGAGCACGACGAAGTCCAGCACCTCGCACCAGAACGCCGCAAGCCGCTGCGGATCCCGGCACTCGATCACCAACTCGGAAATGCGGCACGCCATGATCGGCACCCTAAGGGGCGGCGACCGCGCGCGGCCAACCGTTAAACGCCAACCGCTGACGCCGGACGATCAACGGCCCGGCGATCAACGGCCGTACGAGCCCGCGTATCCGCCGGTGAACCGGCTGCTCGACGGCACGGTCCACGACCGGTGAGGCGGGGCCGCCCCCGTTTGACACGGCCACGACCTCCAAATAGCTTTGCTTCCAAAGCAAAGCCTCCTTTGCTGTGGACTCGTCAGCGCTGCTGTGCGCAGACCTACCC
This sequence comes from Streptomyces radicis, assembly GCF_003626575.1. Taxonomy (GTDB): domain Bacteria; phylum Actinomycetota; class Actinomycetes; order Streptomycetales; family Streptomycetaceae; genus Streptomyces; species Streptomyces radicis. The sequence goes on from NZ_RBDY01000005.1 coordinate 180,588, forward strand.
GAAGGGCCACCTCATGACGGCCGGACAGAGAGCCGAAGGAACAGACCTGGCGGAGTACAGCCCCCGCCGTTGGGTGACGCTCGCGGTGACGCTCTTCGCGGTGTTGATGGACATGGTCGACAACACCGTGCTCAACGTGGCCCTCCCCGCGGTGCAGGAGGACCTCGACGCCTCATCGGCCCAACTGGAGTGGTCGGTGGCCGGATACACGCTCGCGTTCGCCGCGGCCATGATCACCGGCGCGCGGCTCGGCGACCAGTTCGGCCGACGGCGGATCTACCTCATCGGCCTCGGCGGCTTCGTCGTGACCTCCGCGCTGGCCGGGGCCAGCGCCGACGCGGAGACGCTGATCGCCTCCCGCGTCCTCCAGGGCATCGCGGCGGCGCTCATGGTGCCCCAGGTGCTGGCGATGCTCCAGGTCGACTTCCCCCGCTCGGAACGCCCGAAGGCCATGTCCCTGTACGGGATGTCCCTGGCCGTCGGCGGCATCGGCGGCCCGCTGCTCGGCGGCGTGCTGCTCGAGGCCGACCTGTTCGGCCTGGGCTGGCGGCCGATCTTCTTCGTCAACATCCCGATCGGCATCGCGGCCCTGATCGCCGCCGCGATCCTGACCCGCGAGTCGCGCGCCGAGCGGCGGGAGACGTTCGATGTGACCGGGACGCTGATCGCGACCGCGGGCCTGCTGGCCCTGCTCTTCCCGCTGGTCCAGGGGCGGGAGCTCGACTGGCCGTGGTGGACGTTCGCCCTCATGGCCGCGTGCCCCGCGATCCTGTGGGCGTTCCACCGTCACGAGAGGCGCGTGGCCGCCGCGGGCCGCTCCCCCCTCATCGACCCGGCGCTGCTGCGCCACCGCGGGGCGGTCGGCGGGCTGCTCGTGGCCGTCCTCTTCTTCTGCGGCATGGCCTACCAGGTCGTCCTGACCGTGCACCTCCAGGTGGGCGAGGGCTACTCGCCGCTGCGCACGGCGCTGGCGCTCGCGACGTTCACCGTGGGCGTCGGCATCGGCTCAGGCTTCGCGCCGCGGCTCATGCCGCTCGGCCGACGGGTGGTGCTCATGGGTTCCGCCGTCATCGCGACCGGCATGGCCGTGACCACGTTCACCGTCGACCGGTACGCGGGCTCGCTCGAGTGGTGGCACCTCGTCCCCGGCATGGTGATCTCCGGCGTCGGGCTCGCGATGGTCGCGGGCACCCTGCTGAACATCGTGCTCGCCACCATGCCCAAGTCGGCGTCGGGCGCGGCCTCCTCGCTGGTCAACACCGCCATCCAGGTCGGCGTCGCCACGGGCGTCGCGGTGGTGGCCACCGTCTACTTCTCGCTGCTCGAGGGCGGCGAGACCCCGTCGGACTCCGCCGTGGGCGGCCTGCTCACCGTGGTCGGGCTCCAAGTCCTGGCCGGTGCCTGCGCGCTGGTGCTCCCGCCGGGGCGCGTGAGCCTCACGGACGACGCACCGGCCGACGCACCGGCCAGGCCCCAGGAGCCCGCCGCGCGGTAGCGGGCGCGTCGGGGCGTCGGCTGCTCGGGGAGCGCGAGGGGACGTCCGGGCGCCCGCCGGGTCAGGAGGCGCCGGTCAGCGCGGCCACGATCGCGCCGAGGGCGCGCTGTTCGCCCTCGGGCAGCCACCGTGCGGCATGGACCAGGTGGAGGGCGGCGGCCAGCCGCACGCGATCGTCCTCGGTCCCGAGGTCGGCGAGGCGCGCGGGCAGCACCAGGCCGAGGGCCTTGAGGTCGCCACGCGCGCACCACGCGGCCAGCAGCTCGTTCAACGGGCCGTCGACGGCCCGCCGTTCGACCGCCCCGGTGGAACGCAGCCCCTCCGCGATCGCCATCCGCGTCCCGTCGCGGTAAGGGCCTGGCGGCACGTCGTCGACGCGGGCGGCGGCCCGCTCGAAGTGCTCGCGCGCGGCGTCGCGTTCGCCGAGATCGCCGTGCGCGGCGGCCATGGCGAGGTGCAGGGAGGCATAGAAGCCCCTGACCCGGTCGTCGCCGACGCGGTCGGCGCGCTCGAGGCACTCCAGGTTCCAGCGCAACGTCAGCCGCGGGGTGGGCTGGTGGCGCGCGAGGTAGTGGGCGGCGACGCACGCCTCGTAGTCGTCGGCGGCCGTCTCCCACGCCCGTCGGAAGAGGTCGCGGGCGTCGTCGTCGCGGCCTTCGGCCTCGGCGCGCATGCCCTCGGAACACAGCCTGACCACGGGGTTGTCGGTGTCCATCGTCTCGCCTTCTCGGGTGGTCGGGGTGGGGGTCATGGGCGTCGCGGCGGGCCGGGGTCGTCATGGACCGGCATGACGAGGGTGGTGAAGCTGCCCTGGTCGGCGGAGCGGACGACGACGGGCCCGGTGGGCGACGAGATCTCGAGCAGGACGTCGGGGCCCACGCCCGCGTCGAGCGCCGGGAGCAGCACGCCGGGGTCGAACGCGACGCGCACGGGCGGGCCCGTGGTGATGGCGGGGAGCGCGGGCGGCGCGGCGTCGGGTCCGATGGCGAGGCGCCGCCCTTCGGCGCGCAGCAGCAGGGGCCCGTCGTGTCCGGCGTCGGCGACCGCGGCGCGCAGCGCGCTCCGGTCCACGATGATCCGGTGCCGCGCGGTCGGCAGGGCGTCAAGGACCGCCCGGTAGTCCGGGAACGCCCCGTCCACCGGCGCGAGGGCGCGTTCGGCGGAGCCACCGCGCAGCCGCGCGCCCCGTTGATCCACCTCGACGGCGACCTCGGGCATGCGCATGGCCCAGGAGGCGAGGTCCCTCAGCTCGGCCGCGTCGACCAGGACGCGCCCCGGGTCGCCCTCCGACGCGACGGGCCGCAGCGCGCGAACGGCCAGGCGGTAGCGGTCCGTTGCCACCAGGCGCACCTCCTGGCGTGCCAGCTCGACCAGGACATGGCCGAGCACGGGGAACTCCTGCGCCACCGCGGCCCGCGCCGCCGCGGGCGCGACCTGGCGCACGGCGCTCGCCAGCTCCGCGCCGCCGAGCCGCGCGACGGTCGGGCGCGGGCCCCCAGGGAGGGCGCGCAGGATCTCGTCGATCGCCGCCGCGGCGGACGCGGCGGTCTCCCGCGCCCGCGTGGCATGCGCCTCCAGCACGGCGCGCGCCTCCTCGCGCGCGCCGTCGAGCACCACAGAGGCGTCGGCGAGCGGCATCCCGGCCTCGCGCAGCCGCCGCACGAGGACGGCGCGGGGCTCCTGGTCGGGGGCGTAGCCGCGGTACCCGGTCGCCGGGTCCACGCGCGCGGGCCGCAGCACGCCGCAGTCGTCGTAGAACCGCAGGGCGCTCGGCGCGAGCCCCACCCGCCGCGCGAAGGCGCCGATGCTCATCAACGGATCGGTGTCGTCCATGCGGACGATGGTGGACGTTCAAGCAGCACGAAGGTCAACCCACGGCGCCGCGCTCCTCGTCGACGCGACCGACGCGGCACCTCGTTACCCTGGGCCCTGGGCAGGATCGAGCACGAGCCAGGGGGTGGCGATGGCGGAGTGGGGCAGGCACCGAGGGTTCCGGCCGACATGTTCCGGTTCACGACGGGCGAGCGGGCGCCGCTCTACAGCGCCGTCCTGCACGCCTTCGGGGAGGCGCACGAACGCCTGGTGACCGCGCTCTCCCTTGACGAGGTGCGGGAACGGCTGCGCGGCGTGGGGTGGTTCGACGCGCTGGAGGACGACGACCTGGTGGCGGCGTTGCGGCAGCTGCGGGAGTGGCGCCTGGTGGACGCCATGCAGAATCACGCGGGGAACTACCGCACGGCGGAGGAGTACGAGCGGCGGAATCTCCAGTACTCCCTCACCCGGCACGGCGAGGCGGCCTTCGCCGGGGTGCAGCACGCGCTGACCGTGCTCGCGTCATCGGGTGCCCTTCAGACGGCGGTGCTCGACGCGATCGCCGACCGGCTCCACGCCCTCGACGCGCTCCTCGCGGACCCGGCTTCCGCGAACCGCCGGGTGTTCGCGACCCTTCAGGAGCTGGAAGGGCACCTGGACGCGTTGCGCTCCAACACCAAGCAGTTCAACGGTGAGTTGCAACGCCTCCTGCACGCCGACGGCGCCGAGCTGCCGCCGCTGGCGGGTGGCGATCCCGGGCCCGCCTGGTCGCAGACGCGGCGGGCCCGCTGGGAGGGGCTGCGCGCGTGGTTCCTGCCCGAAGACGGCGCGCCCGCCCGGGTGGAGCAGCTGCACCATGTGGCGCGCCGGGCGATCGTGACGCTCCTCCAGTTCCTCGACCGGATCACGCAGACGCGGCGCAGGTCCTCGAGCGCGGCGGAGGACTTCCGCGAGTTGGCGCGCTGGTTCGCCGCCGCGCCGTCCGAGGCCGACGCGCACCGGCTCTGGGCCACCGCGTTCGGCCTCGGCCCGGCCCGGCACGCCCACCTCGTGCACGCCGATCCCGAGACGATGCCCGCGTCGGCGCGTTGGAGCGAGGCACCGCCCGTCGAGGTGTCGGCGCTGCCGCGCTCGAGCGGGCGAACGGAGCGGTTCACCCGGACGGGCCGGGTGCGGGACGTGGCGGCGGTGCGGGCCGACCGCGCCGAACGGGCCAGGGCGGAACGGGCCGATCTCGAGGCGGCGTGGAGCCTGCTGCGCACGCGGGGACCCGTCCGCCTCTCGCACGTCGCGGAGCTGGACGACCCGGCGTTCGAGCGGCTTCTCGACCTGCTCGGCCGGGCGTTGGCGGTGCGCCCCGACGCGGCGGGGCTCAGGCGCGCGGTCACGGGGGACGGCCGGCTCGCGGTGGACCGTGCCGAGGCGGACGTCGCCGCCCGCGAGGACTCCGTGCGCGCCGCCGCGTCGCACCTCGCCGGTCGGGAGGGCGACGTGACGCGCGCGGCGCGCGCCCTCGACTCCCTCGCCGCCGAGTACGGCCTGCCCGCCGACGAGCGGGCCCTCGACCGGCTCGCCGAGCACGCGGAGGCGCTGCGGGAGAGCTCGGGACGTTGGCTGGTGGCCTCCGGTCCGGCTCGCCGCCCTGGCGCGCGCCGCGGAGGAGGCGGGCAGCCGCGCGGCCCGCGCGCGGCGCGGCGATCACGGCGCGGGACACGGCGGTCACCCACCGCGACGCGGCCGTCGACCGGCTGCGCCGATGCCTCACCCTCGGCCTCGCCGACGACGCGGGGGCGGCCGACATCCGCCCCGCGCCCGAGGCGAAGGTGACGGCCGCCCTGGAGTCGGCGCGCGCGGTCTCGGCCCGCTGGCCCTCGGTGCCGCACTCGGCCAAGAACATCGCGGACGCCTTGGAGCGCCTTGCCGAGACCCGCTACGCCACGGCGCGGACGCTCAGCGACCGCGCCGACATCCATCTGGAGGCGGAGGAGGATCTCCACGTCCTCAGCGCCTCCATCGACGGCACATCGCTGGGCACCGCGGGCCTCCTCGCCGTGCTGACCGAGGAGCGCGACCGCGGCAGGGACGACATCACCGCCGGCGAACGCACCCTGTTCGACCGGATCCTGACCGGAGACACCCGCCGCCACCTCGCCTCGCGCATCCGGCAGGCGAACGAGCTGGTCGACACCATGAACGCCCGGCTCGAGCGGGTCCGCACCGCGTCCCGCGTCGCCGTGCAGCTGGTGTGGCAGGTCGACCCCGCCCTGCCGCCCGGCACCGTGGCCGCCCGCAACCTCCTGCTGAAGGACCCCCTGAGGCTCACCGACGCGGACCACGAGGCACTGCACCGGTTCTTCAGGGAACGCATCGAGGAGGCCAGGACCGGCCAGCGGGCGGGCAGTTGGGAGGAGCAGCTGGCGCAGGTCCTGGACTACACGGCGTGGCACCGGTTCGTGGTCAGGCTCGACCGGGCGAACGGGCAGGGCTGGCAGCTGCTGACGAAGAGGCTGCACGGCGCCCTGTCGGGCGGCGAGAAGGCCATCGCGCTGCACCTGCCGCTCTTCGCGGCGGTCGCGGGGCACTGCCACACGGTGCCGGAAGCCCCTCGGCTGATCCTGCTCGACGAGGTGTTCGTCGGCGTAGACGCGACCAACCGCGGACAGGTCTTCGCCCTGCTGTGCTCCCTCGACCTCGATCTGCTGCTCACCTCGGACCACGAGTGGTGCACCTACCGCGAGCTGGACGGCATCGCCATCCACCAGCTGATCACCGACGGGGACGACGACGCGGTGACCACGGCCCGTTTCGTCTGGACCGGCACCGGGCTGTCGTCCGACGAGGCGGCCACGTGAGCCGACGGACCCGGCACGCCCTCGACCGCCCCGAGCTGGCCCTGCTGTGGCGGGCGGTCCACGCCCGGCTGTCCTCGGGGCGGCCGGTCAGCCGGGTCACCGTCGGCCCGCTCGACGTCGATGCCCGGCAGGCGCTCGCCGACCTGCTCGGCCTCGACCGGCTGCCGCGGCCCCGTGCGACGGTGACGTTGGCGCGCCTTGACGAGGCCCTGCGCGACAGCGTCGGCGCCGACGCGCGCGCGGTCGTCGAGGCGATCCTTGGCCCGCTCGGCGACCGCGCGGCGGACCGCGAAGCCGACCGGGCCGACCGGGCCGCGCTGTGGGGCTGGCTCGATGCCCACCCCGTGGTCACCGCCCAGCCCGCGCTCGGCGCCTGGACGGCGCACATGCGCCGTTCGGGGCTGGTCCAGGGCTCGGTCGAGGCCACCCGGCGGCTCCTGGAGCGCGCGCTGACCGTCATGGCGGCCCTCCCCGCGCGGGGCGAGCCGCTGCCGGTCTTCGCCACCGCCCACCTCGGCGACGCCCATGCCCTCGACGACGGCACGCGCCTCGCGGGCGTGGTGCTGCGCGCCCTGGCCGCCCTGCACGACACCGAGCCGCCCGCGTCCGCCGGTGACCGCCGCGCCCTGTGGGGGCTGGCCGGTATCGCCGACGACGCCCTGTCCACCACCGTCCTGGTCGCGGGTCTGCGCCCCATGGGCGCCGGGCCCGTCGCCCGCGCGCTCACCGCCTACGCGGACGCGGGGCACGCCGCGCACGTGTCCCTGGCCCAGCTCCGCGACCCCGGGGAGACGGTGCTTCCTGCGACCGAGGTGCGCGTCGTGGAGAACCCCAGCGTCCTGGCCCTCGCCCTACGGCGCTTCGGCCCGCGCTGCCCGCCCCTGGTGTGCACCTCCGGCTGGCCGAACAGCGCCGCCGTGTCGCTGCTGCGCCACCTCGCCTCCGCCGGTGCCACCCTGCGCTACCACGGCGACCTCGACGGTGAGGGGCTGCGCATCGCCGCCCATGTGCTCGCGGCCACGGGCGCGCGGGCGTGGCGCATGTCGGCCGCCGACTACCGTGCGGCGCAGGCCCGTTCGCCCACGGGCCCGCCACCGGGGCGGGTGACGGAGGCCCCCTGGGACCGCGAGCTGGCCGCCGCTCTGCGGGAACGCGGCACCGCCGTGCTCGAGGAGCACATGGCCGAGACGCTCCTCGCGGATCTCGCCGATCTCGCCGCCCTCACGGATCCCGCTCACCGGGCGCGCGACGCCCGCGGTGTGGTACCTGTCGGAGATGAGTGACGCAGTGGAGGCCGAGTGCCGGGGGCCGCATCGGCAGTGTCAGGCGTGCGGGGGCCAGACGATCGAGTTCCGCGAGACGCTGTATGTCCCGAGAGCCGGGCGCCCCGTGGGCCTCGCGGCGCCGCACGCCTGCTGGCACTGCCAGGGGCGCGGCCACGTGTGCGAGGCCGCCCGCCGCTGCACGCCGCCGCGCGACTGACGCTCACACCCCGGCGGCGCGCAGCGCCAGGTGCCATGGGTAGGTCTCGGGGCGCGCCTGGCCAGGGGGCAGCGGGACGAAGCCGTCGGGTGGGCCGAGGAGCACGCGCACGCCCGCGTCGCGCAGCGTGGCGACCGAGCGGCCGAACTGCGGATGCGTCGCGTAGGCGGCGTTCACGCAGGGCATCACCAGCAGCGGCCAGCGCTTCCCGATCGCCTCGCACGCGTAGGCCGCGACCCACGAGGGGGTGAGGCCGAGCGCGATGGTGTTGACGGTGTTCAGGGTCGCGGGCACCACGGCGGCCACGGTCGCGGGCGGCCAGTCGTCGGTCGCGCCCGGCGTGCGGTGGCCGACCCTGACGGGGCGCCCGGTCAGCTCCGCGAGATCGGGCAGCCGGTCCCCGAACCACGAGGCGGCCGTGGGCGTCAGCCCGACGCACACCTCCCAGCCCCGCTCCCGGGCGGCCCGCACCGCGCGGTCGACGTCGAGCACGGGAGGGGCCGCGCTGCCGAGGAGGTAGAGCACCTGCGCCATGCCGCCATCCCACCACACGCGGCGACCCTGCTCGCCGCACAGCAACGCGCCCCGGGCGTGGGCCCGGGGCGCGAGGGTGGCATCCGGTGGGGACGGGCGGATCGGGCCGATCAGTACGCGCTGTCGACGTTGTCCATCGAGCCGTAGCGGTCGGCGGCGTAGTTGCAGGCCGCGACGATGTTGGCGACCGGGTCGTACAGGTCCTTCTCCGTGCCCTTGACGTGGTAGGCGTCGAAGGTCGGGTCGATGACCTGGAGCAGGCCCTTGGACGGGATGCCGTTCTTGGCGTTGATGTCCCACGTGTTGATCGCGTTCGGGTCACCGCTCGACTCGCGCATCACGTTCCGGTGGATGCCGTCGTAGCTGCCGGGGATGTCGTGCTTGTCCATGACGGACAGGGCCTCGCGGATCCAGCCGTCGAGGTTGTCCTCGTACGTCGTGCCCTTCGCGGGCTCGCCACCGCTGTCGGCCTTGCCGCCGTCACCCTTGGCACCGCCGTCGGCGGCGGCCGCGGGCTTGTCGGGCGCGCCCTGATCCGGTGCGCCCTGATCCGGCGCCCTGGCCGTGCCGGTCGGGCTGTCGGCGCTGAACGCGGCGGGTGCGGCCGTGGCGGAGGCCACGCGCTCGGGCGTCGCGGGCGCGGCGGAGGCGTCGCTCGGGACGAGCGAGACGGCCACGGCGGCGGCACCCACGGTGGCCATACCGGCGAGCGAGAGCCTGCGGGCGTTGATCGGACCGGGGACGCGGAAACGATTCGCTGACATGGGTGCATACCTCATTCGAAAGGGGGCTTATTACCACAATGTGCTGACATCCGCCATGGTGAGCGGTGGCGCACGGGGACACAAGGACGCGTTCTACGGCCCCGCGCCGTAGGCCACGCCCCGGGGCGCGACCACTCGGGACGGGCCCTGGGGAGGACGCGGACGCCTCTCCTATCGCGCCTCGTATGTGGCGCGCGTCACGTGCCGGGCGTCACACACGGGCGAGGGGGCGGTCGCGGGGATCGCGCCAACTGCCTCCGGAGCGTCACCGGTTGCCACCGGTGGAACGACCGGTCATGTCATAGGGTCGGCCTCGGGCCGGTGCGAGGACGTCCGGCGCCCCTACGGAAGGAGAGCCCGTGACGGAGCGGTGGACCGAGGAGCCCTCACTGACCGGAGTCCGGAACTTCCGCGACATGGGCGGGCTGCCCACCGCGGACGGGCGCAGGGTGCGGCGCGGGCTGCTGTTCCGCAGCGGCCATCTGGCGCACGCCACGGCGGAGGACCGCGCGTTCCTCGAAGGGCTCGGGCTGCGCACCGTCTTCGACTTCAGGAACGCCGCCGACCAGGCCATCGAGGGCCCCGACGTCGCCGTCGCGGGGGCGCGGAACATCAGCCTGCCGCTCACCGAGCCCGACGACGGCGCGGCGTTCTGGGCGCTGGTGCGCGAGGGCAGCGTCGTGGAGCTGCGGGCGGAGCTGACCGACGGGCGGGGCGAGGCCCGGATGGTCGCGATGTACCGGACGATGATCCTGGCCAGGACCGCCGAGCACGGGCGGGTGCTGAAGATCCTCAGCCGCGAGGGGCTGCCCGCGCTGCTGCACTGCTCGGCGGGCAAGGACAGGGCCGGGCTGACCATCGCCGTGGTGCTGCTCGCGCTCGGCGTGTCACGTGAGGTGATCCTCGCCGACTACCTGGAGTCCAACGCGCCCCACCGCCGCTACCCCGTGCGGCGCGGCCCGGGCGCCGAGGGCTGGGAGGCGGGGGTGGCCGAGGAGATCACCCGGCTGCTCGCGCCGATGTTCGACGCGCGGGCCGAGTACCTCACGGCGGCGTTCGACCACATCGACGAGGACTGGGGCGGCACGGAGGCGTATCTCTCGGACGCCCTCGGCCTGACCCCCGAGGACCGCGAGCGGCTCGACGACCGGCTCGTCGAGGACGCCTGAGCCGCCGCGCCGGTCAGGTGGCCGCCCGAAGTGGCTCCGGGCGGCCCCGCGCCGCCTACCTCTGGCGGATCACCACGAAGTCGGCGAGTGCCGTCAGGCGCTCGCGGACCTCGTTCGGCATGGGGACGCGGCCAAGGGCGGCGACCGCGACGTCGTACTGGCGCCTGGCCTCGGCCTCGGTCCACGCCCGGCCGCCCGCCTCCTCGACCAGCGCGGCCCTGACGGCGAACTCCGCCTCGTCGAAGTCCTCGAACTCCTGTTGCGACTTCTTCGTGTCGGCCGTCATCAGGGCCGTCAGCCGCTCGGCCGCGCTCCCCTCGGCGCCCAGCGCGGCCACCACGGGCAGCGACTTCTTGCGCTGCCGCAGATCGCTCCACGCCAGCTTGCCCGTCGAACGCGGGTCGCCCCAGATGCCGAGCAGGTCGTCCACCGCCTGGAACGCGAGGCCCAGGTGCTGGCCATAGGTCTCGAGGGCGTCGGCGAGCGCGTCGTCCGCGTCGCCGAGGACCGCGCCGATGGAGGCGGCGCACGCGAGCAGCGCGCCCGTCTTGTTGCCCTCCATCTCCAGGCACTCCTCGACGGTGACCCGCTCCCTGTGCTCGAACGCGATGTCCTGCGCCTGCCCGTCCACGAGCCTGCGGCTGGCCACCGCGAGCCGGCGCGCGGCGTCCCCCGCCCGCCGCGAACCGGCCTGGAGGAGCAGCTCGTTGGCCAGGGCGAACAGCGCGTCGCCGACCAGGATCGCCTGGGCGGGCCCGTGCACCTTCCACACGGTGTCGCGGTGCCTGCGCTGCTCGTCGCCGTCCATCAGGTCGTCGTGGAGCAGGGAGAAGTTGTGCACCAGCTCGACGGCGACCGCCCCCGGCACCCCCGTCTCCGCGGGAACGCCCGCCGCCTCGGCCGAGAGCAGCGCGAGCGCGGGTCTGATCGCCTTGCCGCTGCCGCTGTCCGAGGGGCGCCCCTCGGCGTCGATCCAGCCGAAGTGGTACGCCGCCACCGTGTTCATCGGCGGGGCGAGCAGCCCGACGGCGTCCCTGAGCGCCGGGGCGGTCAGCGCCCGGCAGCGATCGAGCAGCGCGGGAACGCCACCGTCGGGGGGATGATTGTCTGCCTGGTTCACACGCTCTCTCCTCCATCCGTTCCGTGGGACCTGGCCGTTGCGTGGGCCCCGGCCCCTCTGTGGGACCCGGCCGCCACGCCCGCGACCGCCCGAGCCGCGGCGAGGCCGCTGCGCACCGCGCCCTCCATCGTGGCGGGCCACCCGGTCGCGGTCCACGCGCCGGCCAGGTACACGCCGGGGAGGCGGGTGCGGGTTCCGGGGCGCAACCGCCCGACGCCGGGCACGGGCGCGAACGTCGCCGTGCGCTCCCGGGTGACGAAGAAGTCGCGCACCCGCGCGCCCGCCGCCCCGGGCAGCAGCCTGGCCAGCTCGGGCAGGTACCGCTCGCGCAGCGCGCCCGCGGGCCGGTCGATCTCGTCATCGGCCGCCGACTGGGACAGTGCCAGATACTGCCCGGGAGGGCTCCCGGGCGCGCCGACGAGCCCGGCGGGGCCCGTGCGGTCGAAGATCCACTGCACGGGGCTGCCGAGCGCCGCGAGGAACGGCGCGCGCATCACCCTGCGGTCGTAGACCACATGGACGTTGAGGATGGGCGCGGTGCCGATGCCGAGCAGCCGGTCCTGTTCGTCGAGCGCCCCGGCGGGCAGCAGCCCGTGCGCCGCGTCGTGCGGCACGGCGAACACCACCGAGTCGGCGGCCAGCGCGCGCCGTTCGCCCCGCGCCGCGACGTCGACGAGCCACCCGCCGCCCTCGGCCCGGCGCAGCGCGCGGGCCTTGGTGGCGAGCAGGGTGGTGACCCCCGAGCGGTCGAGGGCGGCGCGGGCGTGGGTGTGGTGCAGCTCGCCCAGCGGAACGCGTGGGATGCCGAGGTCGGCGGCGCCAGGGGCGGTCAGCAGGCCCGTGCGGAACACCATGGCGGCCAGCGCGAGCGAGACGCCGCCCGCCCTGGCGTTGAGCGTCGCGACGCCGATGAGGTCCCACAGCGCGGCGATGGCGCGTTCGCTCTGGCCCCTGGCGCGCAGCCAGCCCGCGAAGTCCTGGCCGTCGAGCGCGGGATCGGCGGGGTCGAGGTGGCGCAGCGCGAGCGTGGCGCGGGCCGCGGCGGCGCGCTCGCCGGGCGACAGATGGGGGTAACGGGCCAGGCTGGCGGCCAGGTGCAGCGGCGCGGGCAGCCCGTTGCGGCGGATCCTGCCGACCCGGCCGCGCCCCGCGTCGAGCACGGGAACGTCGAGGCGGCGTTGCAGCGGGGCCAGTGTCGTGGCGCCGACCCGGCGCAGAAAGCCCCGGTAGGCGGTGCAGCAGCGCAGATACACGTGCTGGCCGTTGTCCACGGTCAGCTGGCCCGCCGGGGAGTCGCGGCGGAACGAGAACGCCAGGCCGCCGAGCCTGGGCCTGGCCTCGACCAGGGTGACGCGGGCGCCCAGGTCGGCGAGCGCGAGGGCGGCGGTCGTCCCGGCGAGGCCGCCCCCCACGACCACCGTGCGGGCCCCGTCGCCCTCGGCGCTCGCGCTCAAGGGCCCGGCCGCCTGGCGGCGGCCCTGCGGGCCTCGATGCCGGTCAGGCCGCGGACGGCGACCAGCGCCTTCTGGGTGCCCGGCAGGCTCACCCGCCCGCGTAGCACGGCCACGGGGTCGGCCGCGATGCGGTCGAGCAGGCGGTGGTAGATGCCCGCCATCGCGGACACGCACGCGCCGGAGCGGCGGTCGAGCAGCGGCAGCAGCCGCAGCCCCTCGTCGAACAGCTCGCGCGCCCGCCGCTCCTCGAAGCGCACCAGGCCATCGAAGTCGGCCAGCGCGCCGGGCGTGACGATGCCGGTGTTCTCGGGGCAGCCGAACTTCCGCAGATCCTCGGCTGGCAGATAGACCCGGCCGCCCTCGGCGTCCTCGCGGATGTCGCGGAGGATGTTGGTCAACTGGAGCGCGAGACCGAGCGTGTTGGCGAACGAGGGGGCGCGGTCGGCGTCGGGCGCGCCGGGGCGGACGCCGAAGACGCCGAGCGTGAGCCGCCCGATGGCGCCCGCGACGCAGCGGCAGTAGTCCCGCAGCTCGTCCCATGTCTCGTACGTCCGGCCCGCCACGTCCATCAGGACGCCGTCGATCAGCTCGTCGAGCCCTTCGAGCGGGATGGGGTAGCGGTGGACGGCGTCGGCCAGGGCGACGGCGACCGGGTCGGTGTCGTCCTCGTCGACCGCGCCGTCGCGCACCCGTTCCACCAGCGCCCTGGCCTCGGTCAGCCTGGCCTTCTTGACCTCGGGCGGCAGCCCGCCGTCGCCGATGTCGTCCACGCGCCTGGCGAACGCGTACAGCGCGGACAGCGCCCGCCGCTTGGCCGGGGGGACCAGCCGCGCGCCGTAGCTGAAGTTCTTGGCGTGCTGATCGGCGACGACCACGCAGTAGTGGTAGGCGGCGACCACGGAAGGGGACGGGGCTGTGCTGGTGCTCACGGGCTGGAAGCTCACGATCCTCTGCGCAGTGTGGTGGCCATCGCGCGGAGCAGTCCGCTCCGTGACGCGGTGGGCGGCCCCGCCAGCACGTCGTACCGGGCGTCGGCGATGGCCTGGGCCGCCGCCCTGCCGCCGCCGATGAACCCGGCGAGCAGCAGCCGCAGCCGCCCGGACACGCCGGACATCAGGGGCGCGCCCTCGTCGAGCAGCCTACGTGCCCGATCGTTGAGGCAGGCCACCAGGGTGCGCACGGAGGCGTTGGCGGTCGGCGCGGCCAGGTCGTCCTCGGTGACGCGGAAGCGGTCCATCGCGTCGGCGGGCAGGTAGATCCGGTCCCTGCGCAGGTCCTCGGCGACGTCCTGGAGGTGCTCGATGAGCTGGAGCGCGGTGCACACGGCGTCGGAGCGGCGCACGCGCTCGGGGCTCGCGGTGCCGGTGACGGCGAGGACGAGCCGCCCCACGGGGTTGGCGGAGAGCTCGCAGTAGCCGAGCAGCTCGTCGTAGGTGGCGTAGCGGCGCTTGCGCTGGTCGAGGCGGTTGGCCTCGATGAGGTCCTGGAATGGGCCTGGCGTGAGGCCGCCCCGGCGCACCGCGGGGATGAGCTCGCGCATCAGGGGGTGGCTCGGCGGCGTGGAACCGCGGGCGGAGGCGAACACGCGGTGGAGGTCGGCCTCCAGGGCGTCGAGCAGGACCAGCCGGTCCTCGGCGCTCGGATCGCCCGGGGGGATGCCGAGCAGGGTGGCGTGGGCGCCGCCGGGGGCGAGGTCGCCGTCGCCGATGTCGTCGACGAGGCGGGCGAAGCCGTAGAGGGCCATCAGGTCGTCCCGCCAGGCGCGGGGCAGGAAGCGGGGGGCCACGGGGAAGTTCTCGTGGGCGGCCTTGGCGAGCACGGCCTCCGTGGGGGGCGGGGCCGCGTCGGTCAGCACGGGCGGCCCGCGGTGGTGTTTGCCGTCATGGTCACCCTGCCACCCTATAGTCGGACAACTCCCGCCCCGGATCGGCCGCCTCGCGGCCGACCGCGTCCCGGGGCGGGCACATCCGCCGCGGCCTACTTGCCGGTCTCCTCCTCGTAGGCCTTGAGGACCTGCTCGGTGGGCCCGTCCATGATCAACTCGCCCTTCTCGAGCCACAGCACGCGGTCGCAGGTGTCCCTGATCGACTTGTTGTTGTGGGAGACGAGGAAGACGGTGCCGGCCTCGGAGCGCAGCTCGCGGATCCTGGCCTCGGAGCGCTTCTGGAACTTCTTGTCGCCCGTGGCCAGCGCCTCGTCGATCATCAGGACGTCGTGGTCCTTGGCGACGGCGATCGAGAACCTGAGCCTGGCGCCCATGCCCGACGAGTAGGTGCGCATCGGGAGGCTTATGAAGTCGCCCTTCTCGTTGATGCCGGAGAAGTCGACGATGCTCTGGTAACGCTGCTTGATCTGCTCGCGGGTCATGCCCATGGCCAGGCCGCCGAGTATGACGTTGCGCTCGCCCGTGAGGTCGTTCATCAGGGCGGCGTTGACGCCGAGGAGCGAGGGCTGGCCGTCGGTGTAGACCCGGCCGCGCTCGGCGGGCAGCAGCCCGGCGATGGCGCGCAGCAGCGTGGACTTGCCGGAGCCGTTGGTGCCGATGAGGCCGATCGCCTCGCCGTGGTAGGCGACGAAGCTGACGCCGCGCACGGCGTGCACCTCGCGGACCCGGCCGCTGGGCTGGCGGCGGATCATGCGGCGCAGGGCCGCGGTGGCGGTGCCGCGCCCGCCGCCGCCGTGCACGCGGTAGACGATGTGGAGGTCGTCGGCGATGACCGTAGGGGTGCGTCCGTCGTCCACCACGACGGCGGGAGTGTTCGGTTCAGCCACGGCCGTATCGCTCCTCCGCCTTCCAGAAGTACAGGAACCCGCCGATCCCCACGACCAGGGCCCAGCCCAGAGCGTACAGCCCCGTGGCGGCCGGGATCGTGTCGCGGTAGTCGCCGTCGATCAACGCGTAACGCACCAGGTCCATGTAGACCGCGGCGGGGTTGGCGGAGAGCACGTCGGCGACCCAGCTCGGCCAGTTCGCCCGCGTCTCGACCATGTGACGCAGCGGGAACATCACGCCGGACGCGTACATCCACGTGCGCAGGATGAACGGCATCAGCTGCGCCAGGTCGGGCGTGCTGCTGCCCCAGCGGGCCATGACCATGGCAAGGCCCGCGTTGAAGACGAACTGGAGCGCGAGCACGGGCACCACGAGGAGCCACGCGAACGACGGCATGTGCCCGAAGGACACCACGATGACCACCAGGATGGCCATCGAGAACAGCAGCTGCTGGAGCTGCTGGAGGGAGAACGAGATCGGCAGCGACGCCCGGGGGAAGTGCAGCGCCCGCACCAGCCCGAGGTTGCCCGAGATCGACTTCACGCCCGCGAGGACGGACGCCTGGGTGAAGGTGAAGACAAAGACCCCGGTGACCAGGAACGGGATGTACTCGCTGTTGTCCATGCCGCCGCGTCCGCCGAGCAGGACGCCGAAGATCAGGAAGTAGACCAGCGCGTTCAGCAGGGGGGTGAACACCTGCCACAGCTGGCCGAGTTTGGCCTGGCTGTACTGCGCGGTCAGCTTCGCCTGGGAGAAGGCGACTATGAAGTGCCTGCGCCCCCACAACTGCCGCACGTACTGCGGCAGGGAAGGTCGGGCACCACTGACGGACAGACCGTGACGGGCCGCGAGCTCGGCCAGCGGAACATCACGGGGGGGCGCACTGTCGTGCGTGGTCTCACTCACCTTGAACTCTCGTCCTCACAGGGCACAAGCGGGAAGTTGCCGCTACGCGGCGGCATCTGGATCGTCTCAGACCCGAGCTTGTCAGATGACAGGAGGTCGCCCCAGCCGGGTCAGGCGCCATACCGTACGCCACCGCATGGGCCTGCGGGGACCGCACGGCGTCCGCCAGCCTTCCACGAAGCCCCCGAACCACGCGCGCAGCGCCGCGCGCGACGGCCTGCGCAGCACGGTCAGCAGGAGCCAGTCCAGCAGATAGACGGGGATGAGGGGCAACGGCAGGTTGCGGCGGGCCAGCCACACCCGGTTCCTCGCCACCATGCGGTGGTAGACGGCGTGCCGGGACGGCGCGGTGGCCGGGTGGTGCAGCACGAGGTCGGCGCGGTAGTCGATGCTCCAGCCCGCGTCCAGGGCGCGCCAGGCGAGATCGGTCTCCTCGTGGGCGTAGAAGAAGTTGTCCGGAAGTCCCCCCACCTGCTTGAAGACCTGGGTGCGCACGGCGTTGGCGCCGCCGAGGAACGTCGTCACGCGCGAGGAGCGCAACGGGTCAGAGGCGCGCAGCCTGGGGACGTGACGGCGCTGTGTGGAGCCGTCCTGGGGGTCGCTGATGCGGAAGCTGACGATGCCGAGCTGGGGGTCGGCGTCGAAGGCGGCGCGGACCAGCTCGGCCGTGCCGGTGTCGGGAAGCAGCCCGTCGTCGTCGAGGAACAGCAGGACGTCGACGTCGCAGCCCGAGGGCCCGAACGCCTCGATGCCGACGTTCCGGCCGCCGGGGATGCCGAGGTTGTGCGGCAGCTCGAGGCTGCGGACGCCGGGCGGGAGATCGGGCAGTGAGGCGCCGTTGCCCACGACGACGACCTCGATCGGCGCGCCTTCCTGCTCGGCCACGGAGCGCAGCAGCGCCCGTAGTTCGTCGGGGCGGTCACCCATGGTCAGGATGACCGCTCCCACTCGCAGCTGCGCCGTACCCACCACGGTCACCTCAGCCTGCTGGACGCCAGTACGGACACCAGGTGCAGAAGGGTCTGCACCAGCGCCACGGCGGCCAGGACGGCCACGCCGAGGCGGGTGAAGAACAGCTCGCCCTGGATCAGGTCGAGGACGGCCACGAAGAGGATCAGCAGGGACGCCTCGACGCCGCCGACCAGCCGGTGGAACTTGAGCGCCGCGGCCGCCCTGCGGGCCACCGCGAGCCCGGAGGAGCGCGGGGTGGCCGACTCCTCCCTGGCCGCGGGCAGGCCACCGCGCGAGCGTGCGACGTCGACCAGGTCCGTCTCGGCCTTGATCAGGATCGCGCCGAGCGCGGCGAGCGTCCCGAGGAACGCCCACAGCCAGTTGGGCGCGGGCTCGTCGACCGCGAAGACATCGGCCGCGCGCAGGCCGAAGCCGGTCAGCAGCGCGGCCTCGGCCAGGTAGTGGCCGACCCGGTCGAGGTAGACGCCGGTGATCGAGGTCTGGCCACGCCACCTGGCCACCTCGCCGTCCACGCAGTCGAGGAGCAGGTAGAGCTGGATGAGCAGCGCGCCCACGAGCGCCCCGGCGAGCCCGGGGATCAGCAGCGCCGCCCCTGCGGCGACGCCGGTGAGAACCATCAGATAGGTGAGCTGGTTGGGGGTGATCCTGGTGGTCACCAGGTGCCTGGTCCAGCGCAGCGAGATCTCCCGCATGTACAGGCGCCCGGCCCAGTGCTCACCGCTGCGCCGGTCCTTGACCCCTTCGGGGTGCACGACCGGCCTGAGTTCAGCTACCGATGGTTTTGACATAGTCGGCGTAAGAGTCCCTGATCTGGTCGGTGGTCAGGTCGAGGTGTTCGAGGATGGTGTAACGCCCCGGCCTGGTGCGCGGGGCGAAGGCGACGGCCGTCACGAACTCGTCGGCGGAGAAGCCGATGTCGTCGGGCAGCACGGGCAGGCCGTGGCGCCGCAGCACCTCGACGATCAGCCCGCAGCCCTCCGGCTCCCCGCGCAGGTGCATGGCGAACGCGGCGCCCAGGCCCACCTGTTCGCCGTGCGGGGCCGAACGCTTGGGGTAGAGCAGGTCGAGCGCGTGCGAGATCTCGTGGCAGGCGCCCGACGACGGCCTGGTGTGGCCCGCGATCGACATGGCGATGCCGGAGAGCACCAGCGCCTCCGAGAGGACGGTGAGGAACGCGTCGTCCGCGCAGCCGCCGGGGTGGCGCAGCACGGCCTCGCCCGCCTGCCTCGCCATGGCGGCGGCGAGCCCGTCGATCTGCTCGCCGGTCTCCCGGTGGGACAGCTCCCAGTCGGCGATGGCCGAGATGTTGGAGACGGCGTCGCCGATGCCGGAGCGGACGTAGCGCAGGGGGGCGTGGCGGATCACGTCGAGGTCGATGACCAGCGCGATCGGCGTGGGCACGCCGTAGGAGCCGCGCCCCGCGTCGTTGTCCAGGGTGGAGACGGGGGAGCAGATGCCGTCGTGGGAGAGATTGGTGGCGACGGCGACCATGGGCAGGCCCACGCGGGCGGCGGCGTACTTGGCGACGTCGATGATCTTCCCGCCGCCCAGGCCCACGATCGCGTCGTAGTGGCCCGAGCGCATGGCGTCGGCGAGTTGGACGGCCGCGTCGATGGTGCCCCCCGCGACCTCGTACCAGTCGGCGCCCGGCAGCGCGGGGCTGACGCGTTCGCGCAGGGTGGCGCCCGAGCCGCCGCTGATCGCGATGGCCAGGCGGCCCGACGAGGAGATGCGCTGGTCGGCGAGGACACCCGCGAGGTTGTCGAGGGCGCCCGCGG
Organism: Streptomyces radicis; assembly: GCF_003626575.1. Taxonomy (GTDB): domain Bacteria; phylum Actinomycetota; class Actinomycetes; order Streptomycetales; family Streptomycetaceae; genus Streptomyces; species Streptomyces radicis. The sequence goes on from NZ_RBDY01000005.1 coordinate 199,699, forward strand.
TGATGTCGACGGAGACGGGGGACGGGATGAGGCGGGTCAGTACCGGCACGCGATCTCCCGTCCCCTGGTGAGGTCGTCGTGGTTGTCGATCTCGACCCAGCTGACGTCGCCGATGGGGGCGGTGTCGATGCGGAAGCCGCGCTGGATCAGCTCCTGGTACCCGTCCTCGTAGTAGAGCTGCGGGTCGCGCTCCCACGTGGTGCGCAGGGCGTCGGCCAGGTCGTCGGCCGCCTCGGGCTCGATGAGGGTGACGCCGATGTACTCGCCGGTCGCGTTCGCGGGGTCCATCAGCTTGGTGATGAGCGAGACGCCCTTCTCGGGGTCGGCGACGACCTTCATCTCCTCGTCGGCCAGCCGCTTGACGGTGTCGACGGCCAGGATGACGCGGCCGCGCCCCGGCAGCGCGGTGCCGCGGGCGGCCAGCAGGGTCTTCTCGACCGAGGGCGGGTGGACCGTGTCGCCGTTGGCCAGGATGACGCCCTCGCGGATGATGTCGCGGGCGCACCAGAGGGAGTAGGCGTTGTTCCACTCCTCGGCCTTGTCGTTGTCGACGAGGGTGAGCTTCACCCCGTAGCGGCGCTCGAGGTCGGCCTTCCGCTCGTACACGGCCTCCTTGCGGTACCCCACGACGATGGCGGCCTCGGCGAGGCCGACCTCGGCGAAGTTGGCCAGGGTGAGGTCGAGGACCGTTCTGCTGTCCGCCGCGTCCGGCGAGATGACCGGCACCAGCGCCTTGGGCAGGGTGTCGGTGTAGGGGCGAAGTCGCCGTCCGGCGCCGGCGGCCAGCACAAGGCCGATCATGCGGGTTCTCCTGTTTCGTCGTGTACGGCCGGTGCCTGGGAGGAGATCCAGAAGCGGATGCTCTCCCCCAGGACCAGGAGCGCCGTGGCCCCGCCAAGGACCGTGAGCGCGGTGGTGAAGCCCTGGCCGCTCGCCCAGAGGGCGGCCGCGGCGGTGACCGCCAGGACGCGACCCTCGTGTCCGCCGGTGGCCAGGACCAGCCGCCTCGGGGGCGCCCCGGCGCCGCCTCGCAGGCGGTACACCGTGTCGTAGTGATGGTAGGCACAAGCCGCCACCAGAAAGAAAGCCGCGGGCAACGCCCCGTTCACCCCGCCGCGGGCGGCGAGGATCAGGACGGCGAGATACTCGCCGCAGCGGAACAGCGGCGGGACCAGCCAGTCGAACGGGCGGGAGAGCGGCGCGGCGACCGCAAGCCCGGCGCACAGCGCGTACCACGCGGCGGCGACCACGCCGGTCCAGCCGCCCTGGTCGTCGGGCCCGAAAAGCAGCCAGCCGACCAGCCCCGCGGTCCCGGCCGCCGCCCACAGCGGCGCGGTGAACGGTCCGCCGGGGGAACGGGGCGCGAAGCGGGCGACGGCCTCGGCGACCGGGCCGCTGTCGGCGAGCCCGGCCAGCGCCCGCGCGCCGTCGGACCCGCCGCCCGGCAGCCGACGGGAGCGCAGCAGGCGGCCCGCGGTGGTGTAGCAGGCGGCGCAGCCCGCGGCGATCAGCAGCACGGTGAACGTGACGCGGGGCGTGGTCAGGGCGGTGAGGACGGCGATCAGCGCCCAGCGTTCGCCGATGGGCAGCACGATCATGCGCCGCAGCCAGACGGTCCAGGCGATCCGGTCGAGGCGGCCCGACAGTGCGGTGGCGCCGCCTTGGGCCGCGCCGGGGGCGGTCGAAGCGGCGGGCTCGGGGAGGGTGAAGGTGAACGCGAAGTCCACGACGTGGCGGACGGTCTGGAGGACCATCGCGCCCAGGGCGAGGGCCCAGACGTCGTCGTCGCCGCGGGCGGCGCCGAGGGCGAGCCCCGCGTAGAAGGCGTACTCCTTGGCCCGGTCGAACGTGGCGTCGAGCCAGGCGCCCAGGGTGGAGAACTGGAGGGAGTAGCGGGCGAGTTGGCCGTCGGTGCAGTCGAGCACGAACGAGACGAGCAGCAGGGCGCCCGCCGCGATCATCCCCGGGCGGGTGCCGGTGGCGGCGCAGCCCGCGGCGATGAGGGCGGTGATCAGCGACGCGGTGGTCACCTGGTTCGGCGTCAGGCCGCGACGGGCGCACCAGCGGGCCAGGTGGCGGGAGTAGGGGCTGACGAAGTGCGTGGTGAAGAAGCCGTCGCGGGACTTCACGGCCGAACGCAGCCGCACCGCCTCGTCGTCCACGGCGGCCACCGCCGCCTCGGCCTCGGCGCGGGCGGCCTCGGTGGTGGGCACGGCGGCGACCAGGGTGCCGAGGTCGGGCCTGTGGACGGGGGTGCCCGCGGCCTCCATGTCGGCGGCCAGGCGGTCGGGGAGGCAGCCGGTGGCGGGCGGCGCCGCGACCGAACGGCCGCCGCTGCCAGGGGCGATGGCCCCGCCCTCGCGGCCCTCGGCGCTCCCCGGCGCGAGCGCGGCGGTCAACGCGCCCCGCGCGCCCGGCAGTACGGTCAGCGCGCCGGGGACGGCGGCGGCGGGGAAGCGCGGGTCGGTCAGGCCGAGCCTGAGGCTGTGCCGGTGCCCCGTGAAGCGGGCGTCGACCACGGCGACGCGCTCGGCCGTCGGCACCGCGGCGAGCGCCGCCGCCACTCCCCCGTTCCCGTCCGCCACGCGCACGGTGAAGCCCAGCGCGCGCAGGTCGCGTTCGATGGACGCCCCGGGTGGTGGGGGGGCGGTGAGAATGGCGGTCGACAGCGAACTCACTCCTTGGGGCAGAACCGTCTCTGCGGCTGCACGTCGGCAGAGATTATCTGATGACCACCGTGCGGCAAGCATGGCGTTGACACCAGGAAACCCGGAGTTCATGTCGGGGGGCCGTCCGAGCGGTCAGTGCGACCCTACGCGATCGGACGACTACGGCCAGCAATCGACGTTCGCGGCACAGAGGTTAGGCTGCCGCCATGACCTGGTTGATCACCGGTGGTGCCGGTTACATAGGGGCGCACGTCGTGGAGGCGATGCGGGGCGCGGGCCAGCCCGTCGTGGTGCTCGACGACCTCTCCACCGGGGTGGCCACGCGGCTGGGCGCCGACGTGCCGCTGGTGACCGGCTCGGTGCTCGACCGCCCGCTGCTCGACGAGACGCTGGAGCGGCACGCGGTGACCGGGGTCGTGCACCTGGCGGCCAAGAAGCAGGTCGGCGATTCGGTGGCCGAGCCGCTGCTCTACTACCGGGAGAACGTCCACGGGCTGACCGTGCTCCTCCAGGCCGTGGCCGCCGCCGGGGTGCGGCGCTTCGTCTTCTCGTCGTCCGCGGCGGTCTACGGCACGCCCGAAGGCGGCACGGGCGGCGTTCCGGACCTGGTGACCGAGCAGTCGCCGTGCCGACCCGTCAGCCCCTACGGCGAGACCAAGCTGGCGGGCGAGTGGCTGGTCAGGGCGGCGGGGCGGGCGCACGGCATCGCGACGGTGTGCCTGCGGTACTTCAACGTCGCGGGCGCGGCCAGGCCCGAGCTCGTGGACACCGGGGCGGCCAACGTCATCCCGATGTTCTTCGAGCGGATCGCGCGCGGCGAGCGCCCGGAGATCTTCGGCGACGACTACCCCACGCCCGACGGCACGTGTGTGCGCGACTACGTCCATGTCGCCGACCTGGCGCGGGCGCACCTGGTGGCCGCGCGACACCTGGCGGCGCCCGCCGCGGGGGCGCCTGGCGACCTCACCGTCAACGTCGGCACGGGCCGTGGGGTCTCGGTCCGTGAGCTGGCCGAGCGGGTGGCGGAGGTCACGGGGCACCCCGAGCTGACCCCCAGGGTCACGGCGCGGCGCCAGGGGGACCCGGCGCGCGTGGTGGCGTCGGCCGATCTGGCCAGGGAGAGACTGGGGTTCACAGCGCGGCGGGACTTGGGTGAGATGGTGTCATCGGCCTGGGAGGGCTGGCGCCTGCTCCACCCCTGACGAGGATCGCCCCCGCGACAGGACCGGTGCGGCAGACTGGTCGCGGCCGAAGGACCGACATCGAGAGAAATCCCAGGGAAGACGTGGACATGCCCCACAGCACAGCCGTTGCGGCGGACCCGGTCATGCTGGAGCTGGTCGACGAGGAGGGCGCGACGGTCGGCACGGCGGAGAAGCTCGCGGCCCACCGCGCGCCAGGGCGCCTGCACCGGGCCTTCTCCGTCTTCCTCTTCGACACGGCCGGGCGGCTGCTGCTCCAGCGGCGGGCGCTCGGCAAGTACCACTCGGCCGGGGTCTGGTCCAACACGTGCTGCGGCCACCCGTTCCCCGGCGAGCCGCCGTTCCTCGCGGCCACCCGGCGGACCGCGGAGGAGCTGGGGATCGCGCCCTCGCTGCTCGGCGAGGCCGGGACCGTGCGGTACAACCACCCCGACCCGGAGTCGGGGCTGGTCGAGCAGGAGTACAACCACCTCTTCGCCGGGCTGGTGACCGCGCCGCCGAAGCCGGATCCCGCCGAGGTGATGGAGACGGCGTTCGTCAGCCCGGAGGAGCTGGACCGGATGCGCGGCGACGGGGCGTTCTCCGCCTGGTTCCCGACGGTGCTCGACGCCGCGCGCCCGGCGATCAGGCAGCTGACGGGGGCCTCGGGCGGCTGGTGAGGGGGCGGGTCGACGCGGGCGGGTCGGCGGGGCGGGTCAACGGGCCAGGTCGAGCGGGAGCGCGGCCCAGACCACCTTGCCGCCGGTCGAGGTGGCGTCGACGCCGCAGTCGCCGCCCGCGCCGAGCGCCGTGGCCTGCACGAGCAGCAGCCCGCGCCCGCCCGTGCCCTGGCCATCGGGGTCGGCGTGCAGGGCCTTGGGCCGGTAGGGGTGGCCGTCCTCGACCGCGAGGCGCAGCCGACGGGCGTCGAGGGTGACCTCGACGCCGATCCGCGGGGTGAGCAGCGCGGCGTGCCGCACGGCGTTGGTCACCAGCTCGGAGACGATGAGCAGCGCGCCGTCGAGGGCATCGTGGGAGAGCGGCGCGCTCCGCCGCACGAGGAGGTCGCGCACCGCGTGCCGCGCCTCGGGCACCGACACGTCGACGGGCGCGACGGTGAATCTCCAGACCCCCGTGTGGGCCGGTGCCTCGGCGGCCCTCGGAAACGCCGCGGCGCCTGATCGACTGTCCATGGTCTCCCGTTCCCATTCTCTCGACGCCCGCTGGCTCCCCTCGCTTCGAGTGTTGGCATGTGCCACGGCGACATGACCCAGTGAGCGCAACTCGCCACATATGAGGCGTACCCCGATCAAGTCGATTCATTTCTGATCGATTTGCGATCGGGTCGAGCCCGGCTCGGGGATGTGGAGCCCCGTTGCGCCGGCGGGCGCGCGGCGCGTTCCCCGGGCGCCGCCCGACCCACGCGTCACCCGAGCGGACGGGCGCACCGTTGCGAACGCGCGGCGGACCGCCGCGACGGCGTGAGCGCCGGTGTGTGCTCGTCATGCGACATGAAGACAAGCAATATGAGAAATCGCACCGACAAGGAGCGAAGCATTCGTTCTTTTCGGCGCAGGCGACGGCCGCCATGACTACTATCACCATGTATATGAATTATCCTGAACCAGAATCAAAAGGGGCAGACCCTTTCCCTATCGACATTTCGGCGAGTGTTCGATGCACATCAGGGGCAAGGTCATTCCGACTGAATCCCCAGGACGTTGGAGTCCGTTGTCATGGCTCTGCCGCAAGGTCCCCTCGAGCATCGTTACCAGGGCGAACACCCGGTACGCACGCTCGCCTATCTCTTCCGCGGAGACCGCATCCGGCTGTTCGTCGCCGTCTTAGCGTTCATCGTCAAACACAGCCCGGTCTGGCTGCTCCCCCTGGTCACGGCGAACATCATCGACGTCGTCGTGGAAGAGCGGCCCATTTCCGAACTCGGCGCCAACACGATCGTCCTCGTGGTGGTCCTGATGCTCAACTACCCGACGCATCTCCTGTACGTCCGTTGTATGCACGGCAGCATCCGCCGCACCGGGACAGGGCTGCGCTCCGCGCTCTGCCGCCGCATGCAGGAGCTCTCCATCGGCTACCACTCCCGGGTCAGCGCCAGCGCGTTGCAGACCAAGGTCATCAGGGACGTGGAGAACATCGAGGTCTCGGTGCAGCAGAGCGCGGACACGGGTCTTGCCGCGGCGATCACCCTCGTCGGCGGGCTCGCGGTCATCACGGTCAGGGTCCCGGCGGCGCTGCCCGCGTTCCTCGTGGTGGTCCCCGCCACCGCGCTGCTGATCCGCAGGCTGCGCGGCAGGCTGCGCAGCCACAACGAGAAGTTCCGCAGGCAGGTGGAGCAGCTGTCGTCCCGCGTCGGCGAGATGACCAGCCTGATCCCGGTCACCCGCGCCCACGGCCTGGAGCGCGCCGCGCTCGGACGGGTGGACGGGACGCTGCGTCAAGTGCTCACCGCGGGTATACGGCTCGACCTGCTCAACGGCCACTTCGGGGCGCTCGCCTGGATCCTGCTGAACGTCATCAGCATCGGCTTCCTCTCCGGCGCCGCCCTGATCTGCTACTACGCCTGGCTGCCGATCACGGCCGGGGACGTGGTCATGCTGAGCACGTTCTTCACCACCCTGACCGGCTCGATGACGATGATGATGGGTCTCGCGCCCATCATCACCAAGGGCCTGGAGTCGGTCCGTTCGGCCGGCGAGGTCCTCCAGGCCCCCGACCTGGAGGTCAACGCGGGCAAGACGCAGGTCTCCGCGGTCAAGGGCCGCATCGACTTCGAGGGAGTCAGCTTCGCGTACGACGCCGACGGCTCGGCCGCCGCGGTCACCGACTTCACGCTCTCCGTGCCGCCGGGCGAGACCGTCGCGCTCGTGGGCGCCTCGGGCGCGGGCAAGTCGACGGTCCTCAACCTGCTCATCGGCTTCATCCGGCCCACCAAGGGGCGGATCCTGCTCGACAACGTCGACATGGGCAGCCTCGACCTGCGCACCTACCGGCGTTTCCTTTCGGTGGTTCCCCAGGAGTCGGTGCTGTTCGAGGGCACCATCGGGGAGAACGTCGGCTACGGCATGGCCGAGATCGACACCCAGGCGGTGCGCGACGCGCTGCGGGACGCCAACGCCCTGGAGTTCGTCGAGCGGCTGCCCAAGGGCCTCGACACGGTCGTCGGGGAGCGCGGCGCCCGGCTCTCCGGCGGGCAGCGACAGCGGATCGCCATCGCGAGGGCGCTGATCAGGGACCCCAGGATCCTGGTGCTCGACGAGGCCACCTCGGCCCTCGACACGCGCTCCGAGGCGCTGGTGCAGGAGGCGATGGACCGGCTGATGCGCGGCAGAACGGTGTTCGTGGTCGCGCATCGGCTCTCCACGGTGCGGGGCGCCGATCGCATCGTGGTCCTCGAGCACGGCCGGATCTCGGAGATCGGCACCCATGCCGAGCTGCTCAGGCGCGGGGGCGCGTACGCGCGGCTCCAGGCGACCCAGATGAGCTGACCCGGCCGTGCCGACCGGGACGAGCCGACCCGGCCCGGGTGCCGGGCCGCCGAACGACACGCGGCCCGGCACCCGGGCGGGCCCCGCGACGGACGGGCCCTACAGCGGCTCCTCCTCGGTGAGTTCGCCGTCGAGGCGCAGCCAGCGCGTGATGCCGAGCCCGCGCAGGAACGGAACGTCGTGGCTGGCGACCACGAGCGCGCCCCGGTAGGACTCGAGGGCGGTGGTGAGCTGGCGGACGCTGTTCAGGTCGAGGTTGTTCGTCGGCTCGTCGAGCATGAGCAGCTGCGGGGCGGGCTCGGCCAGCATGAGCGCCGCGAGCGACGCCCTGAACCGCTCGCCCCCCGACAGGGTGCCCACCCGCTGGTCGGGGCGGCCCTTGCGGAAGAGGAAGCGGGCCAGCTGCGCCCTGATCCGCTGGATGTCGGTGCCCGGCGCCAGCTCCCTGACGTTGTCCAGGATGGAGCGCGACTCGTCCAGGATGTCGAGGCGCTGGGGCAGGTGGCGCAGCGGCACATGCGCGGTGACCTCCCCCGCGACCGGGGCGAGCTCGCCCGCGACGGTGCGCAGCAGCGTCGTCTTGCCCGCGCCGTTGCTCCCGACCAGCGCGATCCGCTCGGGGCCCTGGACCTCCAGGTGGGCCCGTGCGCCGTAGCGCAGCTCCACCGCGCCCAGGGTGAGGACGCGGCGGCGCGGGGGAACGGCCGTGTGCGGCAGGTCGACGCGGATCTCGTCGTCGTCGCGCACCGCGCTCTCGGCCTCGGTCAGGCGCTCCCTCGCCTCGGCGAGCCGCTCCTCGTGCAGGACGCGGTGCTTGCCCGCGGACTCCTGGGCGGCGCGCTTGCGAGCGTTCATGACGGCCTTGGGCTCGCGCTTGTTCTCGAACGCCTTCCTCCCCATCCGGGCGCGCCCCGCCAGCTTGTCGTGCGCCTCGATCAACTCCCGCCGCTGCCGCCGCACATCGGCCTCGGCCACGCGGACCATGCGCTCGGCGGCCCCCTGCTCGACGGCAAGGGCCTCCTCGTAGGCGGAGAGTGTGCCGCCGAACCAGCGGACCGCGCCGTCGCGCAGATCGGCGATCTGGTCGACGCGTTCGAGCAGCTCGCGGTCGTGGCTGACCACGACGAGCACGCCCTGCCACGCGGCGACGGCGTCGTGGAGGCGGCGTCTGGCGTCCAGGTCGAGGTTGTTGGTCGGCTCGTCGAGCAGCAGCACGTCGGGGCGGCGCAGCAGCAGGGCGGCCAGGCGCAGCAGCACCGTCTCGCCGCCCGAGACCTCGCCGACCGTGCGGTCGAGGCCGATGTGCGACAGGCCGAGCCCGTCGAGGACCGCGCGGGTGCGCTCCTCGATGTCCCAGTCGTCGCCGACGGCCGCGAAGTGCGCCTCGTCGGGGTCCCCGGCCTCGATGGCGTGCAGGGCGGCGCGCGTGCGGGCGATGCCGAGCACCTCGTCGACGGTCCTCGCGGTGTCGAGCGCGATGGTCTGCGGGAGGTGACCGACCTCGCCGCTGACCCCGACGGTGCCGGACAGGGGCGTCAGCTCGCCCGCGATCAGCCGCAGCAGAGTTGACTTGCCCGTGCCGTTGAGGCCGATCAGCCCGGTGCGGCCAGGGCCGACGGCCAGGTCGAAGTCGGTGAGGACGGGGGTGCCGTCGGGCCAGGCGAAGGTCACCCGGTGGCACACGACATGGGTGGTCGAGGTGGACATGAGGGCTCTCCGGTGTGCGTGAAGGGGACATCAACGACACAGGGAGACACCGGGCCCGGACCGGGGCTGGCGATTCGGAGGAGAACGGGCGGGAAGGCGCCGGAAACGTCCGAGGTCGTGCGCGAGGGCGCGGCTGCGGCGGGGTCAGCGCGAGGGCTGAACGCACGCGGCCTGCGGGCTCACGGTGTCCGCGACCTCAGATCTTCAACGGGGCTCCCGGGGACGGCGACAGGGCCAGGCTCGACTGTAGACGGGATCGCCTGGCCCGGGCAACCGCCTTCCCCGGTCACCGGAAGGGGCCCCGCGGGCCCGGGACGTTCGGCCTCGCGGCGTTCAGCCCTTGACGCGTTCAGCCCTTGACGCGTTCAGCCCTTGACGCGTTCGGCCCGCGCGGCGAGGCGGGCACGGCGGGCGGCGAGCCGGTCCTCCATGTGGCGCGCCTCGGCGTCGAGGCCGTCCAGGAACGTGCCGAGCTCCTCCTGCGCCTTGAGGCCCTCGGGGCCGAGCCCGTCGAGGTCCATCACCCTGAGGAAGCGGATCACGGGCTGGAGCACGTCGTCGTGGTGGATGCGCAGGTTGTATATCCCGCCGATGGCCATGCGGGCGGCGGCACGCTCGAACCCGGGGATGCCATGGCCCGGCATGCGGAAGCCGACGACCACGTCGCGCACGGCGCGCATGGTCTGGTCGGGGGCGAGCTCGAAGGCCGCGCGCAGGAGATTGCGATAGAAAACCATGTGGAGGTTCTCGTCGGTGGCGATCCTGGCCAGCATCCGGTCACAGACCGGATCACCGGACTCACGGCCGGTGTTGCGGTGCGAGATGCGGGTGGCCAGCTCCTGGAAGGCGACATAGGCCACGGAGTGCAGCATCGAGTGCTGGTTGTCGGACTCGAAGCCCTCGGACATGTGGGCCATGCGGAAGTTCTCGAGCTGGACCGGGTCGACGGCCCTGGTGGTGAGGAGGTAGTCGCGCATCACGATGCCGTGGCGGCCCTCCTCGGCGGTCCAGCGGTGCACCCAGGTGCCCCACGCGCCGTCGCGGCCGAAGATCGAGGCTATCTCGTGGTGGTAGCTCGGGAGGTTGTCCTCGGTCAGGAGGTTCACGACCAGGGCGGTGCGGCCGATGTCGGTGACCTTCGACTGCTCGACGGCCCAGGGCTCGCCGTCGAGCGGCCCGTCGAAGTCCCGGCCCTCGCTCCATGGCACGTACTCGTGGGGCATCCAGTCGCGCGCGGCGGCCAGGTGGCGGTTCAACTCCCGCTCGACCACCTCCTCCAAGGCGTGGATCAGCCGGGTGTCGCTCCACTCGCCCGGCCTGGCTATGGGGGTGGCGTCGATGGTCACGAGGGCTCCTGCGGGTCGTTCACTGGCGAAGTACCTACGTCTCCGTAGGTTACGGCACCGTAAGTTGTTACCCGCCGGTCTGGCAACAACCCTGCCCCCGCTTCGCACACGCGAAGGCCCGGACCGCGTGGGCGCCGTGGGCGATATCGGGGGGCGCACAGGCCGTCGTCGACCGACGCGGTCCACGTCCGCACCGGCCGGTTCACGCGCGGAGCCCGCCAGGTCTCGGCAACGCCGCGGCGGCGATGCTTCAGGACGCGCGCGCCGAAGGCACCACACCGAACCGGCAAAGGCCCGCACTGTCCGTGGGGACAGCGCGGGCCTCGTGCTGGAGGTGCCCACGACGGCACCGGGCTGGCCCCCCGTGGACCTCCCGGCCAGGGACTACCGCTTGCCGCGCTCGGAGTTGAGCAGGCCCGCCCTGCGCAGGGCGTCGGCCATCGCGCTGTTGACCGGCGGGGCGTCGCGGCGCTGGCCGCCTCCCCTGCCGCCCTCGCGCCCGCCGCCGCGCCGGTCGCGCTGGCGCGGGGCGCCGCCGCCCCGGCCACCGCGCTCCTCGCGCTCGCCCCGCTCGCCTCGCTCGCTGCGGTCCCCGCGGCCTCGCCCGCCGCCCGACGAGCCGGGCTCCTCGTCGAGACGGAGCGTCAGGGAGATCCGCTTGCGCGGCACGTCGACGTCGAGCACCTTGACCTTGACGATGTCGCCCGGCTTGACGACCTCGCGCGGGTCGGACACGAACTTCTTCGACATGGCCGAGACATGCACAAGACCGTCCTGGTGGACGCCGACGTCGACGAACGCGCCGAACGCCGCCACGTTGGACACCACGCCCTCGAGCACCATGCCGGGCGTCAGGTCGCCGATCTTCTCCACGCCCTCCTTGAAGCGCGCGGTCCTGAACGCCGGGCGCGGGTCGCGGCCCGGCTTCTCCAGCTCCCTGAGGATGTCGGTGACCGTCGGCAGGCCGAACGTCTCGTCGACGAACGCCGACGGGTCGACGCCGCGCAGCACCGAGCCGTTCCCGATGAGGGCCGGGACATCGGTGCCGGACGACGACGCGATGCGGCGCACCACCGGGTATGCCTCGGGGTGCACGGCGGAGGCGTCCAGCGGGTCGGTGCCGCGGACGCGGAGGAAGCCCGCGCACTGCTCGAACGCCTTGGGCCCGAGCCTGGGCACCTGCTTGAGCGAACTCCGGTCGGGGAACGGCCCGTTGGCGTCGCGGTGCGCCACGATGTTCTCGGCCAGGGTGGAGCCGATGCCCGAGACCCTGGCAAGCAGCGGCGTCGACGCGGTGTTGGCGTCGACCCCCACGCCGTTCACGCAGTCCTCGACCACGGCGTCGAGGGAGCGGGAGAGCTTCACCTCGGACAGGTCGTGCTGGTACTGGCCGACGCCGATGGACTTGGGGTCGATCTTCACCAGCTCGGCCAGCGGGTCCTGGAGGCGGCGGGCGATGGAGACGGCGCCGCGCAGCGAGACGTCGAGGCCCGGCAGCTCCTGCCCGGCGAAGGCCGAGGCGGAGTAGACCGAGGCGCCCGCCTCGGAGACGACCATGCGCGTGAGCTTCCGCTGGGGCAGCAGGGCGACCAGCTCGCCCGCCAGCTTGTCGGTCTCGCGCGACGCCGTGCCGTTCCCGATGGCGATCAGCTCGACGCCGTGCTCGACGGCCAGGGCGGCCAGCGTCTTGAGCGCCTCGTCCCAGCGCCGGTGCGGGGCGTGGGGGTAGACGGTGTCGGTGGCCGCGACCTTGCCCGTGGCGTCGACCACGGCGACCTTGACGCCGGTCCGCAGGCCGGGGTCGAGGCCCATGGTGGGGCGGGTCCCCGCGGGGGCGGCGAGCAGCAGGTCCCTGAGGTTCGCCGCGAAGACGCCGACGGCCTCGTCCTCCGCGTCGGTCCGCAGGCGGGTGCGCAGGTCGATCCCGAGGTGGACGAGGACGCGGGTGCGCCAGGCCCAGCGGACCGTCTCGGCCAGCCACGCGTCGGCCGGGCGGCCGCGGTCGGCGATGCCGAAACGGTGCGCGATGGCGCGTTCGAACGAGGTGGGGCCCGGCTCGTCCGACGGCTCCTCGGGCTCGAGGGTGAGGTCGAGGACCTCCTCCTTCTCGCCCCGGAACATCGCGAGCACGCGGTGCGAAGGCAGCTCGGCGAACGGCTCGGAGAAGTCGAAGTAGTCGGCGAACTTGGCGCCCGCGGTCTCCTTGCCGTCCCTGACCCGGGACACCAGACGCCCCTTGGTCCACATGCGCTCGCGCAACTCGCCGAGCAGGTCGGCGTCCTCGCCGAACCGCTCGGTCAGGATGGCGCGCGCGCCCGCCAGGGCCGCGTCCGCGTCGGGCACGCCCTTGTCCGCGTCGACGAACGCGGCCGCGGCGGCCGACGGCTGGACGGCCGGGTCGCCGAGCAGCCCGTCCGCCAACGGCTCGAGCCCGGCCTCGCGGGCGATCTGCGCCTTGGTGCGCCGCTTGGGCTTGTAGGGGAGGTAGATGTCCTCGAGGCGCGCCTTGGTCTCGGCCGCGCGGATCGTCGCCTCGAGGGCGGCGTCCAGCTTCCCCTGGCCACGCACCGATTCGAGGATGGCCTCGCGCCGCTCCTCCAGCTCGCGCAGATAGCGCAGCCGCTCCTCGACGGCGCGCAGCTGCGCGTCGTCGAGCGTGCCGGTGACTTCCTTGCGGTAGCGGGCGATGAACGGGACGGTGGACCCGCCGTCGAGCAGCCCCACGGCCGCCCGCACCTGGCCCTCCCTTACGCCGAGCTCCTCGGCGATCCTTTCCTCGATGGACCGGCCTGCGACGGACTCTGTCACGATCAACGCTCCGCTTTCCCGGCGCGCTCTGCGCCGCGGTTGCATTCTGGCAGGAGGCACCGACAACCGGGCGCTCAGGCGCGCTAGGTCCTGTCCGGACGATCTTCGATGATCAGCCCACGGCGTACGAAGTCCGGGATGGGGGCACCTCCCCTTACGAAGTCCGGGATGGGGGCACCTCCCGGACGAAGTTTGGGGGAAGGTCGGCGTGGGTGGCGAGCGCGGCGTCGCGGACGTCGGGCCACGGGTGGCGGCGCAGATAGCCGAGCAGCTCGCGCCAGGGGTCGGCCCAGCCGGTGCGCGTGCCGCCCGCGTCGGTGAGCCGGACGGCGAACAGGCCGGTGGCCAGGCCGCCGTCGGCGGCGAGCCTTGCGGCGGCGGCCAGCGTCTCGCCGTCCGGGTGGGCGCCGACGAGCCTGGCAGCGAGCGCGTCGGCGGTGCGCCAGGCCAGCGCGGGGCGGTGCTCGTGGAGCGCGGCCAGCCGGGCCAGGGCCGTGGCCAGCGCGTCGCCGGGGGCCGCGAGGTCCACGGCGGCGACCAGCAGGCGCGTGGCCTCGCCCACGAACTCGGGGTGCGCGGCCAGGAGTTCGCCGGTCTCCGCGGCGAAGGGGCGGGCGTCGTCGCCCTGCTGGCCCGCGGCGCGCGCCAGCAGGGTGACCAGCGCCTCGACGCGGCGGCGGCCCGGGAGGTCCTCCCCCTCGCCATCGGCCCCCGTGGCGTCCACGGTGGCCAGGCGCGTGACGGCCGCGGCGAACGCCGCGCGCGCCCCCGCGTCCGCGCGGGCCAGCGGCGCGAGGGCGGCGAGGGCCGACTCCCACGTGGCGCGTTCCCCCAGGTCGGTCAGGGCGGCGCTGAGCACGTCGGTCGCGGTGTCGGCCCATGGGCCCCACGGGGCGAGGGCGCGCAGCGCGGAGTTGACGACGGTCGGGTCGTCGGCGGCGCACAGGGCGACGACCAGCCGGGCGTAACGCTCCCTGTGCCGCTCGGGGAGGTCGCCTGGGCCCGCGCGCAGCACCGCGCGGGCCGCGGCGACGCCGTCGGTCACGGCCGCGTCGAGGATCCGCCAGACGCGGCCCTCGTCGAGCAGCCGGACGGCGTGGGCGACACACGCGGCGCGGATGTCCCGGTGCTGGCCCGGGAGTTCGAACGCCTCGGTGAGCAGCGCGGCGGCCTCGGCGGCCGGGAGCCCGGCGGCGGCGATCCGCACGGCCTCCTTGCCCGCCCTGACCGTGAACGGCGCGCCGGGCTCGGGCAGCAGCAGGGCGCGCAGGTGCGGGGCGAGCCTGGCGGGCGGCACATGGCGGGCGGCCCTGGCGAGCGCGGGGACGGCCGCGGCCGCCAGGGGTCCCGTGGCGTGCGACAGCAGCTCGGGCAGTGCGTCGCCCGGGCGGGGACCGGTGGCCAGGGCGGCGACGGCGGCCGCGGCGAGCGCGGGCTCCTCGGCGTGGGTCCAGCCACGCACGGCGGCGGCGCCGCGCTCGTCGAGCGACGGCAGGGCCTCGAGGGCGGCGGCGCGGGCGAGCAGCGGAACGTCCTCGGCCGCGGCCTCGCGCGCGAACCTGCGGGCCGCGGCCCGGCGTTGGTGGGGCGGCCAGCGGCGGGTGTGGGGTCCGGTGGGCGGCAGCCACGTGGCGCCGTCGGCCAGGAAGCGGCCCCGGGGCGGGGCGTCCCCGACAACGGTGTCGAGCAGGTCGGTGCGGCGGGTGACCAGGACGCGCAGCACGGGCGGCAGAACGGCGGCCGAGGCGTCGAGGGCGAGCACGCGGGCGACGCGTTCGTCGCGCGTGACGGGGTCGGCGAGCCAGAGCCCCACGGCGGTGCTCGCGGTGGGAACGGTGCCGAACTGGACGGCCTGCCACAGGAGTTCCTGGAGCTCGGGCATGCCACGGGCGCGGCGGCCCACCGCGCGGGCCAGGGCGAAGGTCAGCCCGTGGTCGACCTTCTCGGCGCCCGCTTCGAGCCAGGGCCGCAACGCCTCGAACACCTGGTGCTCCTGGCCGCGGCGCAGCGTGTGGTCGAGGCGGCCGAGGTCGGCGTCGCCGGTGTGGCCCGAGATGCGGACCAGGGTGCGCAGGGACCAGCTGAGCAGGGCGCGCCGGTCGGTGGCGGCGTGTTCGCGCAGGACGGCGAGGGCGAGGCGGCTGAGGGCGGCGCGGGCCGCGGGCGAGGAGTCGCGCGCGGCGAGGGCGTCGGCGGCGACGCGGTCGAGCCCTTCGGCGGCCTCGTCGGCGAACAGCGCGGGGTGGACGGCGGCCAGGGCGTTCAACGCGGCGGAGCGGACCTGGTCCTGCTCGTCGCGCAGCTCCTTCGCGCTCTCCAGCAGGGCGGTGAGGGCGTCGGGGTCGCCCGATGAGGCGGCGTTGCGGACGAGGAGGGTCCAGCCATCGGCGCGTTCCTCGGGGGCGGGGCGGCGGGCGGCGGCCCGCAGCGCGGGCTCGGCCTCGGCGACGGGCAGGTGGGCGAGGGCGGCGAGGAGCGGCCCCTCGCCGAGTCGGCGCTCGCGGACGCGGGCCGCGAGCCGCCTGGCCTCGGAGTGCCGTGTGGCGCGGGGCAGTTCGGCGAGCACGGCGTCGGGGACGCCGCGTTCGCCGCCGTCGTGGTCCTCGGCGGTCGCGGCGGCGTGGACGGCGGCGCGGCGGCCCGGGGGCATGGCGTGCAGCAGGGCGGCGAACCGCGCGGGGCGGGTGGCCGCCCAGCGCCGCGCGAGGTCGGCCAGCTCGGGCGGGTCATGGGCGACGAGGCGGCGCAGCGCGGTCCTTGACAGGTGGCGGGTGCGGTGGTCGGCGAGGTGGTCATGGGCCAGCATCAGGCGCAGCGTGCGGCCGGGGTCCACGGCGAGCAGCCGGGGCAACGCGGCCCAGCCGGGCCAGTCGACGGCGCCGTGGTCGTGGCGTTCGAGCAGGGCGAGGGCGCGGGCGGGGCGGCGGACGGCGGCCTCGGCGACGGCCCTGTGGTGCCGCGCCCACCACGCGCCGTGCGAGGGCGGGGCGAGCGCGGCGAGCCGGGCCTCGGCGACGTCGATGACCGGGTCGGGGTGGCGCGAGGCGAGGGCGCGCCAGCCGGTCATGGCGTGGAACAGCTCGGGCAGCAGCCGGGCGACCGTGGCGGGGCCGCAGCCGGGCAGCAGGCGGGCGGCCTCGGCGTCGCCCCAGCGCTCGCGGTGGGCGTCGACGAGCTGGTCGGCCAGCCGGGTGCGGCCCTGGGCGACGACGGCGCCGAGCAGCTGGTGGCGCGGGGCCGAAGGGGCGTCCTCGAGCGCGACCTCGATGGCGTAGTCGCCCACGCCCGCGGGCCCCGCGGCGGCCAGCGCGCGGGCGCGCACGACCGGGTCGGGGTCGGTGAGGCGGCTGGCCAGGTAGCCCGTGTCGCGCCCGACGGCGGCGGCGACCACGGCCAGGCGCGCGCCGTGCTCGCCGTGCCTGGCCAGGCCCTCGACCAGGTCGCGCAGCTCGCTGCGGTCGGCCGCGGCCCTGGCGCGCGCGGCGAGCTCGCGCATGCGGCGCGGGTGGGGCAGCGGGGCGAGATCGATGAGCAGCCGGTCGGCGCCTACGTCGGTCATGGCGGAATTCTGCCGCCCGCGCCCGCGCCACGCGGCGGCAGCCCCGCGACGGGCCCCGGGGCACCCGCCGTACGATGCCCCCATGGGACACGAGGCGGCGCCCGTGGGGTCGCGCGAGCGCAAGAGGCGGCGCACGAACGGCGATCTGACCCGGGCAGGGCTCGAACTGTTCCTCACGCGCGGATACGAGAAGACCACCGTCGGGGACATCGTGCGCCGGGCCGACGTGTCGGAGCGCACGTTCTTCCGCTACTTCTCCAGCAAGGAGGAGCTGATCCTGCGTCCGCTGCGCGCGGCCTGCCGGGCGCTGCTCACCGAGGTGGCGCGGCGTCCCGAGGCGGAGGCGCCGCTGCGCGCGCTGCACGAGGGCGGCCTCGCGGCGCTGCGCCGGGTGACGGGCGAGCGGCCCGAGCGCCATCTGGCCACGCTGCGGGTGGTGTGTGCCGAGCCCGGCGCGATGGCGGCCTGTCTGCGCTTATCCACCGAGCAGCAACACGAGCTCGCCCGGGTGCTGGCCGCGCGCGAGGGGCTGCCCGAGGACGATCCTCGCCCGCTTGTCCTGGCGGGTGCGTTCATGGCGACGGTGGTGCGCGCGACGCTGAGCTGGGACGAACGGGGCGACGGCACGCTGGAGTCACTGGTGGAGGCGGCCCGCTCCCATGTGGCGCTGCTGGGCCCCGCGCTGGCGGGAAGCTGGCGTTGAGGCCCGCCCCGGGGTGGGCGATCCTCCTGACCCGGCGTCGACCAGCTCACCCGCGCGGGTGATATGAACTCCACACGTGCAGCTGAATTCCTTGCGGAATCCCGGGAGTTATGGGCAGGGTGCCACAGGTGACACAGTGCACTCACTCCATCACGCCCGCGGAGTCCGGAGGGATCATGACACTCATCGGCCAGGACGCCGGTACCCAACGCCTGTCGCACAGCTGGGCTCTGACGGCCCGTCGGGAGGACCTGGCGCACTTCCGCCGCCTGGCCTCGCTGGCGATGCGGGAGTGGGGGCAGCCCTCGTCGGTGGCCGAGGTGGTGCTGCACGGGGTGACGGAGCTGCTGTCCAACGTCGCGCGGCACGTGGAGGATCCGCGGTGCACGCTGGAGTTGACGCTGGTGGGCGGCGGGGTCCTGGTCACGGTGCACGACCGTTCGCCGGTACTGCCGGTGATCACGCTGCCCGACTGGACGGCCGAGGAGGGCCGCGGCCTCTGGCTGCTGCGGGAGATGGCCGACGACCTCGGGTACGCCGGGGCCGAGGGCGGCAAGCGGGTGTGGGTGCGGGTCGCGGGGGAGGCGCCCGACGCGTGAGGCGCGCCGGGCGCTTCGTGCGGAAGGGCGGTCGCCGGTCGCCGGTGCCGGTCAGTCGTCGGTGAACGGCTCGTTCCGCTCGGCCTTGGCGCGCAGCGGCGCGGGCGGCGCGAAGCGGGCGCCGTAGCGGGCCGCCAGCTCGTCGGCGCGGGCCGCGAAGCCCGCGGGGCCGCCGGGGTGGCCGTTGACGTACTGGAGGACGCCGCCGGTCCAGCCGGGGAAGCCGATGCCGAGCAGCGAGCCGACGTTGGCGTCGGCGACGGTGCTGATCACGCCCTCGTCGAGCAGCCTGATGGACTCCAACGCCTCGGAGAACAGCAGCCGTTCGCGGATGTCGTCGAACGGCACGCCCGCGTCCTTCCTCGCGAAGTGGGTGCGCAGCCCCGGCCACAGCCGGGTGCGGCCACCGGCCTCGTAGTCGTAGAACCCCGCGCCGCTCGCGCGGCCCTCCCGCCCGAACTCCCCGGTCATCCGGTCGAGCACGGCCTCGGCGGGGCGCGGCTCCCAGCGGCGCCCCGCGGCCTCGGCCGCGGCGCGGCCCTCCGCCCACACCCGCAGGGGCAGCCCGAGGGACATCTCGTCGAGCAGCGCAAGCGCGGGCGTGGGGTACCCGGCCATGGACGCGGCCCGTTCGAGCGAGACGGGGTCGACGCCCTCGGCCAGCATGTCGAGCGCCTCCTCGAGGAAGCGGCCGATGACGCGCGAGGTGAAGAAGCCGCGGGAGTCGTTGACCACGATCGGCGTCTTGCCGAGCCGCCGCACCAGGTCGAACGCCCGGGCGATGGCGGCGTCGCCCGTGGCCGCGCCCCTGATGATCTCGACGAGCGGGCGGCGTTCGGCGGGCCAGAAGAAGTGCAGGCCGACGAAGTCCTCGGGGCGCGTGACGGCCTCGGCGAGGTGGGTGACGGGCAGGGTCGAGGTGTTGGTACACAGCAGCGCGTCGGGGGCGACGGCGCCCTGGATCTCCTGGAACACCTTCCGCTTGAGCGCGCTGTCCTCGAAGACCGCCTCGATCACCACGTCGCAGCCCGCCAGCTCGGCGGGGTCGGCGGTCGCGGTGACGCGGGCGAGTGCGGCGTCGCGCTCGTCGGCGGTGACGCGGCCCGCGGCCAGCGCCTTGTCCAGCAGGGCCGCGCCGTGGGCGCGGCCGCGCTCGGCCGCCTCCCGTGTGACGTCCTTGAGCACGACGTCGAGGCCCACGGCGGCGCACGCGTGGGCGATGCCCGCGCCCATCATCCCGGCGCCGACGACGGCGACGCGGGCGGCGGGGCGCTCGGGGACGCCGCGGGGGCGGGCGGCGCCCGCGTTGACGGCCCTGAGGTCGAAGAAGAACGCCTGGATCATGTTCTTCGACGTCTGGCCCGTCACCAGCTCGGTGAAGTACCTGGCCTCGATGGCCGACGCGGTCTCGAAACCGACCTGGGCGCCCTCGACGGCCGCGGCCAGGATGGCGCGCGGGGCGGGGTAGGGCGCGCCATGGGTGCGCCGGGCCAGGGTCGCGGCGAACGACGGCAGGACCGCGGCCAGCCGGGGGTCGGCCGGGGTGCCGCCGGGGACGCGGTGGCCCTCGGTGTCCCACGGCTGCCGGGCGTCGGGGTTCTCGCGGATGAACGCCCGTGCGCGGTCCAGGAGTTCGGCGCGGGTGGTCACCAGCTCGTGCACCAGCCCCCGGTCGAGCGCGGCGCGCGGGCGGTGGCGGCGCCCGTCGAGCAGCACGCCGGTGAGCGCCTCGGCGATGCCGAGCAGCCGGACGGTGCGGACCACACCGCCGCCGCCGGGCAGCAGGCCGAGGGTGACCTCGGGCAGGCCCACGCGGCAGTCGGGCGCCTCGGGCCCGTGCATCAGGATCCGGTGGTGGCACGCGAGGGCGATCTCGAACCCGCCGCCGAGCGCGGTGCCGTTGAGCGCGGCGACGACGGGCCTGCCCAGGGTCTCGATGCGCCGCAGGGCCGCCTTGACGCGCATCCCGAGGTCGAAGACGCGCCGGGCGTCGGCGGGGGTGGCGGCGCGCAGGTCGCGCAGGTCGCCGCCCGCGAAGAACGTCTTCTTGGCCGAGGTGACGATGACCCCGGTGATGGTCTCGCGCTCGGCCTCCAGGCGGTCGGCCGCGGCGGTCAGCGAGGCGATGCAGGCGGCGTTCATCGTGTTGGCCGACTGGTCGGGGTCGTCGAGGGTGAGGGTGACGACGCCCTCGGCATCCCGCTCCCAGCGGATGGTGGGGGTCTCGCTCATGGTGTCGCGGCTCGCTCCTCTTGGGCTCACTTCGGCGGTCCTGGACGGCGGTCGGAGTCGGCGGATCGGGGTCGGCGGGGCGGGTCGGCGGGTCAGACGCGTTCGACGACGGTGGCGATGCCCATGCCGCCCCCGACGCACAGGGTGGCCAGGCCGCGGCGCAGGTCGCGGCGCTCCAGCTCGTCCACGAGGGTGCCGAGGATCATGGCCCCCGTGGCGCCCAGCGGGTGGCCGAGCGCGATGGCGCCGCCGTTGACGTTGACCTTGTCCAGGTCGAGGCCCATCTCCCTGACGAAGCGCAGGACGACGGCGGCGAACGCCTCGTTGACCTCGACGAGGTCGATGTCGTCGATCGTCAGCCCGGCCTTGGCCAGCGCCTTGCGGGTGGCGGGGGCGGGCCCCGTCAGCATGATGGTGGGCTCGGACCCGGTGACGGCGGCGGAGACGACGCGCGCCCTGGGGGTGAGGCCGAAACGCTCGCCGACCGCGGCGTTCCCGACCAGGACGAGGGCGGCGCCGTCGACGATGCCCGAGGAGTTCCCGGCGTGGTGGACATGGTCGATGCGCTCGACCCAGTGGTAGCGCTGGAGCGCCACGGCGTCGAACCCGCCCCGCTCGCCCAGCGCGGCGAACGACGGCTTGAGCCGGGCCAGGCTCTCCGCGGTGGTGCCGGGGCGCGGGTGCTCGTCGCGGTCGAGGACGGTGAGCCCCGAGCGGTCGGTCACGGGCACGACGGAGCGGGCGAACAGCCCTTCCTTCCAGGCGCGCGCGGCCCGCTCCTGGGAGAGCGCGGCGTACTCGTCCACGTCGCGGCGGCTGAAGCCCTCGACGGTGGCGATGAGGTCGGCGCTGATGCCCTGCGGGACGAACCCGGTGGCGAGGCTGGTCTCCGGGTCCATGCTCCACGCGCCGCCGTCGGAGCCGAGCGGCACGCGCGACATGGACTCCACTCCGCCCGCCACCACCAGGTCCTCCCAGCCCGAACGGACCTTGGCAGCCGCCAGGTTGACGGCCTCGAGGCCCGAGGCGCAGAAGCGGCTCTCCTGGAGCCCCGCGACGGTCTCTGGCAGCCCCGCGGCCAGGGCGGCGATCCTGGCGATGTCGGAGCCCTGGTCGCCGTGCGGGCTGACGACGCCGAGGACGACGTCGTCGATGGCGGCCGTGTCGAGCCCGGGGAGCCTGCGCGGCAGCTCGCGCAGCAGCCCGGTGACGAGGTCGATCGGCTTGGTGCCGTGCAGGGCGCCATCCGGCTTGCCGCGCCCGCGCGGGGTGCGGAGGGCGTCGTAGAGGAACGCTTCGTGGGTCACGGTGTCTCCTGTGCGCTTCCGGGGCGGTCGGCGAGGAGCGATCGGCCGATGATCTCCTTCATGATCTCCGTCGTGCCGCCGTAGATGGTCTGGACGCGCCCGTCGGTGAAGGCGCGGGCCACCGGGTACTCGGTCATGTAGCCGTAGCCGCCGTGGAGTTGGAGGCAGCGGTCGGCGACCCGCTTCTGGAGCTCGGTGGCCCACCACTTGGCCATGGCCGCCTGCACGGCGTCGATGCCGCCCGCCGCGTGGTCGGCCACGCAGCGGTCGACGAACGTCCGGGTGACGGCGCACTCGGTGGCCATCTCGGCGATCTCGAAGCGGACGTGCTGATGCCCCGAGAGCGGGCGCCCGAACGCCTCGCGCTCCTTCACATACCGCGTGGTCAGGTCGAGGACGTGCTCGGCCGCGGCGATCGCGCCCACGGCGATGCTCAGCCGCTCCTGCGGGAGGTGGGCCATGAGGTGGGCGAAGCCCCGGTTCTCCTCGCCGAGCAGGTTGTCCTTGGGGACGCGGACGTCGGTGAACGACAACTCCGCGGTGTCCTGCGCCTTCTGGCCGATCTTGTCGAGGTTCCTGCCGCGCTCGAAGCCGGGCATGCCGCGTTCGACCACGAGGAGGCTCAGGCCCTTCGAGCCGCCCTCGGGGGTGGTGCGGGCGACCACGACGACCAGGTCGGCGAGGATGCCGTTGGAGATGAACGTCTTGGCGCCGTTGAGCAGCCAGTGGTCGCCCTCGTCGGTCGCGGTGGTGCGGATGCCCTGGAGGTCGGAGCCCGCGCCGGGCTCGGTCATGGCGACGGCGGTGATCAGCTCGCCCGAGCAGAAGCCGGGCAGCCAGCGCGCCTTCTGCTCGTCGGTGGCCAGGGAGGTCAGATAGGGGCCGATGATGTCGTTGTGCAGCGTGACGGCGAAGCCCCTGGCGCCCGCCCGGGCGAACTCCTCGCCCAGCACGGCGCTGTACCGGTAGTCGGGCGCTCCCCCGCCGCCGTACTCCTCGGGCACGGTGAGGCCGAGCAGGCCGCGCCGCCCCGCGGCGAGCCACGCCTCGCGGGCCACGATGCCGTCGCGCTCCCACCGCTCCTGGTGGGGCGCCACCTCCTTGGCCAGGAAGGTGCGGACCACGTCGCGGAACGCCTCGTGGTCGTCGTCGAACAGGTGGCGCTTCATCTCGGTTCCTCGGCGCTTCGCGGGTGGTGGTGGTGGGCGGGTGGGGCGGCGGTGAGTCCTGGCAGGTCCCAGTCGGCGGCGACCGAGGCGGCGTCGGCGCCCGGCACGGCGGGGCCCGCGGTGACCGCCGTGGGGGTGGCGGAGAAGCGCGGCGCGGGGGCGGGCTGCACGGCGCCCGCGTGCTCGGTGAACGTGCCGCGCGCCGTCAGATGCGGGTCCCGGTGCGCCTCGCGCAGCGACAGCACGGGCTCCACACACGCGTCGGAGCCCGCGAACACCTCGGTCCACTCCGCGCGCGTCCCGGTGGCGAACCTGGCCGCGATCAGGGCGCGCAGCGCGGGCCAGCGCGCCGGGTCGTCGCGGTCCTTCGCCGCCTCATCGCCTTCGATGCCGAGCAGCCGCGTGAACTCGGCGTAGAAACGCGGCTCGAGCGCGCCCACCGCCATGTGCCCGCCGTCGGAGGTGGCGTAGCACGCGTACCAGGGGCAGCCGCCGTCCAGGAGGTTGGCCGCGGGGCGGTCCCGCCAGGCGCCCGCGGCGAGAAGGCCGTGCAGCAGGGTGCCGAGGTGGGCCACGCCGTCCACGATGGCGGCGTCCACGACCTGACCCTCGCCGGTCGCGCGGGCGTGCAGCAGGGCGGCAAGGACGCCGACGGCCAGGTAGAGGGAGCCGCCCGCGTAGTCGCCGAGCAGGTTGGCGGGCGCCACGGGCGGGCCGTCGGCAGGGCCCGTCATGCCGAGGGCGCCGGTGCGGGCCAGATAGCCGAGGTCGTGCCCCGCGCGGTCGGCGAGCGGGCCGTCCTGGCCCCAGCCGGTCATCCGGCCGTAGACCAGGCGGGGGTTGCGGGCGCGGCAGTCCTCGGGGCCCACGCCGAGGCGCTCGGCCACGCCCGGCCTGAAGCCCTCGATCAGCACATCGGCGCGCGCGGCCAGCTGACGGGCCAGCTCGGCGCCTTCGGGGGACTTGAGGTCGAGGGTGACGGAGCGCTTGTGGCGGTTGGTGAGGTCGAAGGCCGGGTCGGCGCCGAAGCCCGGCGGCCCGGGCCGGTCCACGCGGACGACATCGGCGCCCAGGTCGGCGAGCAGCATCGCGGCGAACGGCGCGGGCCCGAGGCCCGCGAGCTCCACCACCCGGGTCCCGGCCAGCGGGCCGCGCCCTGGCCGCCTCGCTGCCGTCGCCATCGGGGCCCCCTGCCGTGTCAGCGTCGAACGCGCCGACACGGGCGAGAATAAGAACACGTTCCACTTTTCCGCAAGTGCGTGCGCCGAACGCGCCTCCCGCCGAACGCCGTTGCCCGAGCGGCCCGTTCCCCCGGTGGTCCGTTCCGCGCGCCGCCGCCTCAGCGTCCCGGCGTCAGGGCCCCGGCGTCGGCCATCCGGCCGCCGCGTTCGAGGAAGTCGGCCAGCGGGAGCGTGGCCGCGCCGACGGCCACCGCGTCGGTGCCTAGCCGCGCCAGCTCGATGCGGGCGCGGGCCGCGGGGTGGCGCAGGGCGTAGGAGCGGGCCGCGGCGCGCACCCGCGGCAGCAGCGAGGGGCCGAGCAGCAGCCCGGCCCAGCCGCCGAGCACGATCCGCTCGGGGTTGAACAGGTTGACCAGGTCGGCGATCCCGGCGCCCAGGTACTCGGCGGTCTCCGCCAGGAGCTCGAGCACGCGCGGGTCCGACGCCTCGGCGGCGGCCAGGAGCCGGGCCAGCGCGGCCTCCTGGCCCTCGCCTTCGACGCCCTTGTCTCCCGCCTCGGCCCAGCGTTCGAGCAGCGCGCCCGCCCCCACATAGGCCTCGAGGCACCCCAGCGCGCCACAGCGGCAGCGCCGCCCGCCCACCCGCAGCGTGGTGTGGCCCCACTCCCCCGCCGCGCTGCCCGCGCCCCCGTAGGGCGCGCCCCCGGTGACGATGCAGGCGCCCACGCCCGAGCCGATCAGCGCGATGACGGCGTCCCGCGCGCCACGGCCCGCGCCGAACCACATCTCGGCCTGCCCGAACGTCCGCGCACCGTTGCCCACGAAGATCGGCACCCGCGGCGGCAGGTCGACGGCCGCGCGCAGCAGCGCCTCGAACGGCACCGCGTCCCAGCCCACGGTCTGCCCGTGCACCACCGCGCCCCGCCCCTCGGTCCCGGTCCCGGTGCCCTCGGGCGCGTGCCGTTCCACGATGCCCGGCACCCCGACGCCGACGCCGAGCAGCCGCTCGGGACCGAGCAGCGCCTTGTCGAGCACCGCCGCCACGCCCGCCCCGATGTGCTGGACGACCTGGCCGACATCGCGCCCCTGGTCGGTCAACGGGTGCTCGGCGCGGGCCAGTTCGGACAGGGACAGGTCGAACAGCTCGACCCGCACCCGGGTTTCGCCCACGTCTATGCCTATGAGGTGGCCGCACTCGGGAACGACGCGCAGCAGCGTCCTCGGCCGCCCCCCGTCGGAGTCGACCGAACCCGCCTCGCGCAGCAGCCCTTCGGCCAGCAGCCCGGCCGTCACGTTGCTGACCGTCCCCGAGCTCAGCCCCGCCGCCTGCCCCAACTCGTGGCGGCTCAGCGGCCCGTGGAAGTACAGGTGCCGCAGCAGGGCGGCCCGGTTGGCCCACCGCAGATCACGGACGGTCCCTCGCTTGCTCTCAGCCATGTCTCCTCCGACGGGCAACCTACCGCCGCGGGACCACCGCGAGATCGGCGACCACCGGTCCCCTCACAGGTTGATGAGCTGGACGGCGGTGACGGTGCGGACGCCCGCGCTCACGTAGTACACGACGATGGCCCCCGAGACGGTTGCCTCGCGGTAGTCGCGCTCCCCCTTGATCGGGGTCGAGCCATGGGCGTACGGGGCGTGGCCGACGGTGCCGGCCATCGCGGCGTCGAACCGGCACCTGCGCCCGGCCGCCATCTGCCGCCGGGCGGACTCGGCCTGTCCGGCGTAGGCGAGGCGGAAGACCACCTACCCGGTCCCCTCTTCCCCGGCGCCCGGCTCGTCGCGCCCACCCGGCGCCGCGCCCGACTCCCCACCCGACTCGTTGCCCAACTCCTCGTAGGGGAAGACCACTCCGGAGAAGTCGCCCGCCCTGAGCCGGGCCACGATCTCGTCGTTCGCCTCGGCCGCGTCGGGTCGGGTGGCCAACGCCCAGCGCGCCAGCACCCGGTAGAGGTCCTGGCCCGGGGTGCGGCTGACCTCCACGTCGAACGCGGCGCGCTCCGCGTCCGTCGGCAGCGCGGCACGGATGCCGTCGATGGTGGCGGGCAACTCGACGCGCTCGTCGCGGATATAGGTGACCCATGTGGCATGGGCGGTGTCGTTCACCCCGGCTCCCCCTCTCCTCGTGCTCCTCGTGCTCTCCTCGTGCTCCTCGTACCCGGACGCGAGCCTGCCAGGCTCAGCTCGGGAACGGCGCGGGGCCGCGGAAGCGCGCGCTGCCCGAACTCGCCTCGTACAGATAGGCCATGGGCCCCGCGCCCGCGTAGTCCCCGGCCTGGTCGAACGCCAACTCCCGTGCCACGCCCCGGTATCGGGAGGAACGCAGCCGGTCGAGCAGCCCTCCGCGACCGAGTGCGTCGCCGCCCTCGACGACGCCGCGCATGCCCTCGACGGTCAGCCGCGCCAGGTCGTACGCCTCGGCGGCATAGGGCTCGGCGGCGTCGCCATAGCGCTGCCGGTGCACGGACGCGAAGCCGCGGGCGCTGTCGTCGGCGACCGGGTCGGTGTAGGTGGCGATGAACCACCAGCCGTTGCCCGCGTCCCCCGCCTCGGCGAAGAAGTCGGGGCCCATCGCCTCCTGGGTCGCGATCCCGGTGCCGTCGAAGCCCTCGTCGGCCAGCGCGCGGGCCAGCCGCCCCGCGCCCCTGGCGAAGCCGCCGTACACCACCGCGTCCACCCCGGCGGCCACGAACTCGGCGGCCACCGGCCCGAAGTCCTCGGTCCCCGCGGGCAGGACGCGGGGCAGCAGGTCGATCAGCTCCCGGTCGATCGTGCCGCTGACCGCCCGCGTGGTCCGCGCGCTGTACAGGTCGGCGCCGCGGTCGTCGACCAGGCCGACGCGGCGCGCCTCGACCGTCTCGGCGAGGTGGACGGGGATGGCGAGGCTGCTGTGCCCGGTGCTCGGCCGCGCGTGCAGCAGCGTGCCGAAGCCGTCCCTCGGCTCGACGGAGCCGACGGACAGCGCGAGCAGCGGAACGCCCGCCTCGGCGTAGATCCCGGCGACCAGCGGGGCGATGGCGTCGGCGGTGGGCCCGATGACGGCCATCACCGTGGGGTCGGCGGCCAACTCGGCGGCCAGCTCGGTGGCGAGCCCCGGATCGCCCCGGTCGTCGACATGGCGCAGCGCCAGCCGGAACGGCAGGTTGCCCATGGTCCGCAGCTCGTCCACGGCCATCGAGACGCCCCGCAGCTGCCCCCGGCCGAGGCCCGCGTACGGCCCCGTCAGGTCGGCGTGGAGCGCCAGGGTGACCTGGGCGCCCTCCTCGGCGACGGCCTCGTGCGACGACGGGTGCACGATCCGCCACACGCCGAGGCCCGCGGCGGCGGCGAGCGCGCCGGTGCCCCCGAGCAGCAGCACGCCCCTGCGCCCCAACGACCGGCGGGCGGCGGGCCCTTGGGGCGCGCCTGGCCCGTTCTCCTCGGCGGGCGGCGGCATGTGGGGGTCGGGGACGGGCAGCGGCGCGGCACAGCGTTCGGCGACCTCGAGCGCGACCGGCCCTGGCAGCCACCCCGGCACGTCGTCCACGGCCAACTCGGCGCGCAGATCGGCCGCGGTGGGCCGGGGCAGCGGGTCGTGCTCGAGGCACGCGCGCACCACCTCGAGCAGGCCGCGCGGCACGTCGGCCAGGTCGGGCGGCTCGTGCAGGGCGCGCAGCAGCAGGTCGGCTTCGGCGCCCTTCCCGAACGGCGAACGCCCGGTGGCCGCGTACGCCAGCACGCAGCCGAGGGAGAAGATGTCGCTCGGCGGCCCCGTGCGGTCGGCGTCGCCGAGCGCCTGCTCGGGCGAGACGAAGCCCGGCGGGCCCGCGAGCGTCCCGCTGCCGCCGAAGCCGGTGAGCCAGGGCCCGTCCGGCGTGAGCAGCACATGCCCTGGGCGGACGTCGCGGTGGGTGAGACCGGCGCCGTGCACGGCCTGGAGCGCCTCGGCGAGCCGCGCGCCCAGCACGCGCACCGAGCGCGACGGCAGCGGGCCGTGGGCGGCGACGGTGCCGTCGAGCGGTGGCCCGGCGACGAAGGGGAACGCGGCCCAACTCGTGGCGCCCGCGGTGTCGGCCGCGGAGACCGTGATCAGCCAGCGGGCCGCCACATGGCGGGCCGCGGACACGTCGCGTTCGAAGCGCGCGCGGAAGTCGGCGTCGGCGGCGTGCTCTTCGCCGATCACCTTGAGCGCGGTGGGGACGCCGCCGAGTGAGGCGGCGTAGTAGAGCCTGCCGGTGCGGCCCTCGGCCAGCCTGCGCAGCAGCCGGTAACCGCCGATCCGGCGGGGATCGGTGGGTTCGAGATCCCTCACCGTGTCTCGCTTCCGGCCCCTGGGGCCCTGTCAGAAGAGGAACGGAATAACCCTCAGGGCACCGGGATGACCGGCGCGCGGCGCCGCGGCATGGAGAATGCGAGGAGCGGTCGGCGGTGTCCGCGGGTCCCCCACCCGCCCGCCGTCCGGCGGCACGATGTCAGACTGTAGCGAAGCCGTGGCGCTCCGCGCTACCCGAGGACTCCTGGTGAACACAGTGGACCCTTTGGACACTCTGGCCCCCGGCGAATACGCGCCGGCGACGACGTATCTGGAGACCGCCTCGCACGGGCTGCTGCCCGCGCGCACGGTGGCGGCGCTCACCGAGGCGATGGTGGGGATGAACGACGGACGCCCCGACAGCGTCGCCTGGTTCGGCGCGGTGCGCGAGGCGAGGACGGCGTTCGCGGCGCTCGTTGGCGTGGCGCCCGAGCGGGTCGCGGTGGGGGCCTCGGTGGCCGCGCACACCGCGGTGATCGCCGGGTCGCTGCCGCCGGGCTCCGAAGTGGTGTACGCGCGCGACGAGTTCAGCTCGCTCGTGACGCCCTTCGCACAGCGGCCCGAAGTGCGGCTGAGGGAAGCGGAGTTGACGGAGCTGGCCGAGGCCGTGGGCCCCGGCACCACGCTGGTGGCGGTCTCGGCGGTGCAGTCGCTCGACGGGCGCTCGGCCGACCTGCCCGCGATCCGGGCCGCGGCGCGGCGGCACGGGGCGCGCACGCTGGTCGACCTGACCCAGGCGGCGGGCTGGTCCCCCGCCTCGGCCGCGGACTTCGACTTCACGGTGTGCGCGGGCTACAAGTGGCTGCTGTGCCCGCGCGGCACGTCGTTCCTCACGGTCCCCGATGACGGCGGCGGGCTGCTGCCGCTGCACGCGGGCTGGTCGGCGGGCGAGGAGCCGTGGCGGAGCACCTACGGCCCGGTCGCCCGGCTCGCGACGAGCGCGCGGCGGTTCGACGAGAGCCCGTCCTACCTGCCGTACATCGGCGCGGCCAGGTCGCTCTCGCTGGCGACCGAGCTGGGCAGGGCGGCGATCGAGGCGCACGACCTGGCGCTGGCCCGGCGGTTCAGGGAGGGCCTCGGGGCGCTCGGCCTCGCGCCGGTGCCCGGCGACTCCCCCATCGTCTCGGTGCCAGGCCTCGGCGGGGCCGCGGCGCCCCTGGCCGAGCGGGGCATCCGGGTCTCGGCGCGCGGGGACAACCTGCGGGCGGCGTTCCACCTCTACAACACGGCCGCCGACGTGGACCGGGTGCTTCAGGCGTTGGAGCCGCTGGCCGCCTCGGGCGTCGCCTCGCGCGGCGCCTGACGGCACAGCCGGTCGGCCTGCCGGGTGGTCTCGGGCAGCCGGGGGCCGCGGCTCAGGTGGAGGGTGTGGGCGCAGGCGACGTCGACGACGGTCCCCGGTGCCACGGCCGCGGGGCCTGAGCCGTCGAGCACCACCCGTGCGCGCAGGGCGAGTTGGACGGCGACGGCCCCGGCCTCCGAACCGGGCGTGGGGTGGGCGGTCAGCTGAGATCGATCCCCGGGTAGAGCGGGTGCTTGGCCAGCAGGTCGGCCGAGCGCTCGGCGACCTGCTTGGCGACGCCGTCCTCGAGCGCGTAGGTGGCCTTGGAGGGCTTGCCGCTCCTGGTGGTGCCCACGGATGTGCGGGACAGCACGGTGTCGATCAGCTCGGCCACCTCGTCCATCTCGGCGGTGCCGAGGCCCCTGGTGGTCAGGGCGGGGGTGCCGACGCGGATGCCCGAGGTGTACCAGGCGCCGTTGGGGTCGCGGGGGATGGCGTTGCGGTTGGTGACGATGCCCGCCTCGAGCAGGGCCTCCTCGGCCTGGCGGCCCGTGAGCCCGTAGCCGGAGACGTCGATGAGCGCCAGGTGGTTGTCGGTGCCGCCGGTGACCAGCCGTGCGCCCCTGCGGGTCAGGCCGTCGGCGAGGGCGCGGGCGTTGTCCACCACGCGCTGGGCGTAGGCGCGGAACTCCGGCTGCCTGGCCTCGGCGAGCGCGACGGCCTTGGCGGCCATGACGTGGGGCAGCGGGCCGCCGAGCACCATCGGGCAGCCGCGGTCCACCTGGTCGGCGAGCGAGTCGTCGCACAGGACCATGCCGCCGCGCGGGCCGCGCAGGGACTTGTGGGTGGTGGTGGTGACGATCTGGGCGTGCGGCACCGGGTCGAAGTCGCCGGTGAGCACCTTGCCCGCGACGAGGCCCGCGAAGTGGGCCATGTCGACCATGAGCGTGGCGTCCACCTCGTCGGCGATCTCGCGCATCAGGCGGAAGTTGACCAGCCTCGGGTAGGCGGAGTACCCGGCGATGATGATCAACGGCCTGAACTCGCGGGCGCTGGCGCGCAGCGCGGCGTAGTCGATCAGGCCCGACTCCGGGTCGGTGCCGTAGCTGCGCTGGTGGAACATCTTGCCCGAGATGTTCGGCCTGAAGCCATGGGTCAGATGGCCGCCCGCGTCGAGGGACATGCCCAGCATCCGCTGGTCGCCCAGGTCGCGGCGGAGCGCCGCCCAGTCCTCCTCGGTCAGCTCGTTGACCTGCCTGACCCCGGCGCGCTCCAGGGCCGGGCTCTCGACGCGCTGGGCGAGGACGGCCCAGAACGCCACGAGGTTGGCGTCGATGCCCGAGTGCGGCTGGACGTAGGCGTGGCGGGCGCCGAACAGCTCGCGGGCGTGCTCGGCGGCGACCGCCTCGACGGTGTCGACGTTGCGGCAGCCCGCGTAGAAGCGGCGCCCCACGGTGCCCTCGGCGTACTTGTCGCTCAGCCAGTTCCCCATGGCGAGGAGCACGGCGGGGGACGCGTAGTTCTCGCTGGCGATCAGCTTCAGGGACGCGCGCTGGTCCTCGATCTCGGCGCCGATGGCGTCGGCGATCCTGGGCTCGACGCCGCGGATCGCCTCGAGGCCGCTGCGGAAGGCGGTGGACTCGGTGGTGCGGGTGGGTTCTGCGCTCACGGGGGGGCCTCCTTGACCTGACGTCGCGAGGGCCCAGGCGCACGGCACCACGTCGCAGAGCAGGACCGCTCCCCGATGGTGGACTCCATCCGAAACGCGCCAGTCACGGCCCGGTGCGAGGGTAGCACCGCGCGCAGGTCCTCCCCCGTGCCGGTCACGTTCCGTGCGGTCGCGGAACGCCTCCCCCTGGGGCACGGTGGAGGGCATGAGTGAGCACACCTACCGGGTGACCGAGATCGTCGGCTCGTCGCACGAGGGGATCGACGACGCGATCCGCAACGGCCTGGCCCGGGCCTCCCGGACGCTCCGTCAGCTGGACTGGTTCCAGGTGACGGAGATCCGGGGGAACCTCGACGAGGGCACGATCGCGCACTACCAGGTGGGGCTGAAGGTCGGCTTCCGCCTGGAGGACGACGGGCCCGGCGGGGACGCCGGGGGCTGAAGGGCCCGAGCGGCGTCAGGCACCCCTCCCCCCGCCCCCGGCCAGCGCGCCCGCCGGGGTCAGCGCCGCGACCCAGCGGCACACCACGTCGGCCACCTCCCTGCCGTGGTCCGACATCATCGTGCAGTGGTCGCCCGGCACCTCGGCGGAGTCATGGGCCAGCGGCCAGACCGCGCGCCAGTCCGCGTCCTGCGTCATCGGCTCGTCGGGCGACCCGGGGATGCACCGTTCGGGCCGCACGAACAGCGTGGGCGCGAGCAGGGGCCCGGGGCGCCGCCCCTGGAACATCCGCATATAGGTGCCGGCCGCCGTGATCGCCGTGAAGTCCAGGGTGGCGAACGACCGCCTGCGCTCGAACAGTTCGTAGTCCAACGCCCTGCGCAGCCGCCCCGTCATGGCGTCCGGCGGATAGGTGTCGAGCAGCGCGAGGCCCGCGGGGCGGACCCCGACCGACTCGAGGCGCGCCGCCACGGCGTGCGCCAGGAGGCCGCCCGACGAGTAGCCGAGCAGGGCGAAGGGCCGCGTCCCCGCGATCGCGGTGACCCGCTCGGCCATCACCTGGGCCAGCACGTCGAGCGTCGCGGCCAGCGGCTCACCGGCGCGGAAGCCGGGGACCCGGAGCACCGACAGGTCGACCAGCCCGCGGCAGTGCTCCGCCATGGTCGTGAACTGGACGACGCCGTCGACCGCGACCAGGGGCGGGAACGCGATGAGCGCGGGCGCCCCGGCCGCGGACGCGAGCCCTTCGGCCCCTGGGAGGTCGCCGTCGCCCGGGGTGAGCGCCGGAGCCGAGGGGGTGTCGAAGCGCTCCCGCAGGGCGGAGGCGCCTGCGGCCAGCATCTCGGCCTCCTTGGTGCGCCCGAGCAGCGCGATCTCGCGGAAGATCGCGCCCAGGCTCTCGACCCCCTGGCCCTCCGCCCCCTGGTCCTCCCACGGGGCGGCGATGGCCTGGCCCGCGGGCGCCCCGTCGCCCGCTGCGGCCGCCGCGGCCAGCTGGGTCTCCAGGTGGTCGGCCAGCGCCTCGGGCGTGGGGTGGCGGAAGGTGAGCGTCGCGGCGAGGCGGAGGCCGGTGGCGTTGTTGAGCCGGTTGCGCAGCTCGATCGACGTGAGCGAGTCGAAGCCGATCGCCTGGAAGCGCTGGTCGGCGTGGACGGCCCCGGGGTCGGCGTGGCCGAGCACGGCCGCGGTCTGGGCCACCACCAGGTCGAGCAGGGCCCTGCGGCGCTCGGCCTCGGGGAGCGCGGCGAGACCGGCGCCCCGGCCCGCGTTCGTGCCCTGGCCCGTGGCCCGCGCCCTGGCGGGCCGGGCGTGGCCCGCCCCGCCCGCGGCCATGCCGCGCAGCAGCGGGGAGCCGGTGCCGGTGGCGGCCATCTCCCTGATCGCGTCGGGGTCGAGGCGGCCCGCCACCAGCATCGGCTCGCCCGTGGTGAGGGCGGCGTCGAGCAGCGCGAGTCCCTCGGCCGAGGTGAACGGCGCGACGCCCGCGCGGTTGACCCGCCGCTGGTCCACGTCGTCGAGCGCCTCGGTCATCCCGCCGCGCTCCGCCCACATGCCCCAGGCCAGGGACAGGGCGGGCAGCCCCGCCGCGGCGCGGTGCCTGGCGAGCGCGTCGAGGAAGGCGTTGGCCGCGGCGTATCCGCTCTGCCCCGCGGCGCCGAGCGTGCCGGTCATGGAGGAGAACAGCACGAACGCGGACAGGTCGAGGCCCGCGGTCAGCTCGTGCAGGTGCGCCGCCCCGTTGGCCTTGGGGCGCAGCACCGTGTCGAGCCCGGTCGCCGTGGTGGCCTCCACGACCCGGTCGTGCAGCGCGCCCGCGGTGTGCACGACGGCGGTCAGCGGGTGCTCGGCGGGGACGCCGCCGAGCAGCCGGGCGACCTGCGCCCGGTCGGACACGTCGCACGCGGCGAGGGTGACGCGGGCGCCGAGCGCCTCGAGCCTGGCCCTGTCCTCGGCCGCCCCCGGCGCGTCGGGTCCCCGGCGCGAGGCGAGCAACAGGTGCCGCGCGCCATGGCGTTCGACGAGGTGGCGGGCCACGCGACGGGCCAGGGCCCCGGAGCCTCCGGTGATCAGCACCGTGCCCTCGGGGTCGAGCGGCCGGTGGAGGGTGAGGACCATCTTGCCGACGTGCCGCCCCTCGCGCATGTGGCGGAACGCCTCGGGCGCGCGCCTGATGTCCCACGCGGTGACCGGCAGGGGCCGCAGCACGCCCCGGGCGAACAGCTCCATCAGCTCGGCGAACATGCGCCTGATGCGGTCGGGCCCCACGTCGAGCAGCAGGAACGCGTGGTAGGCGGCCCCCGGGTGGGCCAGGGCGATCTCGGCGGGGTCGCGGAGGTCGGCCACGCCGAGCTCGACGAACCGCCCGCCGGGGGCGAGCAGCCGCAGGGAGGCGTCGACGAACTCGCCCGCGGTCGCGTTGAGCACGACGTCCACGCCGCGCCCCTCGGTGACCTGGCGGAAGTACGGCTCGAACTCCACCGTGCGCGACGAGGCGATCTCCTCCTCGGTCATCCCCGCGGCGCGCAGCACGCCCCACTTGCCCTCGCTCGCCGTGCCGAGCACCCGGGCGCCGATGTGGCGGGCCAGCTGCACGGCGGCCATGCCGACCCCGCCCGCGGCGGAGTGGACCATGACGGTCTCGCCCGGCCGCAGCGCGGCCACCCCCATCAGGGCGTGCATGGCGGTGAGGAACGCCACGGGCACCGAGGCGGCCTGCGCGAACGACCAGTCGTCGGGGATCGTCGCGACCATCCGCCGGTCGGCGACGGCAAGCGGCCCGAACGCGCCAGGCCACACGCCCATGACGCGGTCGCCGGGCGCGAGGTCGGTCACCCCTGGGCCCGTCTCGACGACGACGCCCGCGCCCTCGAGGCCGAGGATGCCGCCGTCGCCCGGCAGGACGCCGAGGGTGTTGAGGACGTCGCGGAAGTTCATGCCGCCCGCGCGCACGGCGATCCTGATCTGCCCCTTCGTCAGGGGCGCGGTGGCGTCGTCGCACACCACGGCGGTCAGGTGGTCGACGGTGCCGCGCTCGCCGACGTCGAGACGCCAGGCGGGCACCGCGGGGGGCGTGAGGGTGTCGGCGGCCGTCCCGGTCAGCCGGGGCACGTACAGGCGGCCGCCGCGGATGGCCGTCTGCGGCTCGCCGGACGCCAGGGCGCCGGGGAGGGCGGACCCCGAGACCTTCTCGCCGTCCCAGTCGACCAGCGCGAACCGTTCGGGGTGCTCGATCTGGGCGGAGCGCACCAGTCCCCAGACCGGCGCCTGGGCCACGTGCACCCCGCCGCCCCTGGTGCCGGGGTCGACGGCGTTGCGGGTGATCACGGCGAGCCGCGCGGCCGCCCAGCGCTCGTCGGCCAGCCAGGCCCGCACCTGGGCGAGCGCGGCGCGGGCGCCCGCGCGGGCCCCCGCCGCGGGGCCGCTGCCCGCCTTGGCCGCGGGCACGGACCACACCACGCCGCGGGGCGCGGGCTCTTCGCCCGCGTCGACGGCGGCGGCCAGCCCGGCCAGGTCGGGGAAGTGCGCGACGGCGCCGAGGAGTTCGCCGGGGGCCTGGCCCACGACGACCCATCCGTCGGCGCGGCGGCCCGAGCGGCCCATCCGCAGGGGCAGGGCCTGCCACTCCTCCCTGAAGAGGGCGGCCCCGGTGTCGGCCTGGCGCAGCACGACCGACGCGATCGACGCGACGGGCGCGCCGCCCGCGTCGGCGAGGGTGACCTGGACGCCATCGCCCGCGTCGGCCCCGGCGATCCGCACCCGCAGCGCGGCGGCGCCCGGGGCGGCCACGCGGACGCCCGAGAAGGAGAACGGCGGCCCGAACGCGCCGAGGTCCCCGAGGGCGACGCCGTGCAGGGCGGCGTCAAGGAGCGCCGGATGGAGGGCGAACGACTCGGCGTCGACGGCCGTTCCGCCCGTGAGGGCCACCTCGGCGAAGACCTCGTCGCCGCGCCGCCAGGCCCGGGTGAGCCCCCGGAACTCGGGGCCCAGCTCCGACCCCCTGCGGGCCAGGTCCTCGTAGAAGCCGTCGAGGTCCACCGCTTCCGCGCCCGCGGGCGGCCACGCCTCGGCCCCGACCCGGGCCGCGGGATCGGCGGGCGCCGCGTTCCCCGGCGCGAGCGTGCCGTCGGCGTGCCGGGTCCAGGGCGCCTCGTCGCCGCCGTCGGACGCGCGGGCGAGGACGCGGAGCGCGCGGCGCCCCGAGGCGTCGGGCGCCTCGACCACCACGCGCAGGTCCTTGCCCCCGCGCTCGGGAATGTCGAGGGGGGCCGTCAGCAGCAGCTCCTCCACAAGACCGCAGCCCGTCTCGTCGGCCGCCCGGAGCGCCAGCTCGACAAAGGCCGTGCCGGGCAGCAGCAGCCTGCCGTGCACGCGGTGCCCGGCCAGCCACGGTTGGGCGGACAGGGCGAGGCGCCCGGTGAACTCCACGCCGCCGCCCTCGGGTTGGCGGACCGCGGGGCCGAGCAGGTGGTGCCTGGCCTGCCGACCGCCGCGCGCACCGCCCCCACCGCCCGCGCCACTCCCACCGCTCCCGCCGAGACCGCCGCGCCAGTAGCGCTCGCGCTGGAAGGCGTAGGTGGGCAGCTCGACCGCGCGGGCGGCGCCCGGGCCCTCCCGGGTGAAGCAGCCGCTCCAGTCCACGGGCAGGCCATGGGTGAACGCGGCGGTCAACGCGTCGCCGAACGCCTCCACCTCGGGCCTGCCCCGGCGCTGGCTCGGCACGACCGCCGCGCCCCGGTCGCCGGCCAGGACCTCCTCGGCCATCGCGGTGAGCACCGCGTCGGGGCCGATCTCCACATACGCGGTGACGTCCTGCTCGCCCAGCACGCGCAGCCCGTCGAGGAAGCGCACGGGGTGGCGGACCTGGTCGACCCAGTACGCGGGGGTGCTCAGCAGGCCTGGCTCGGCGATCCTGCCGGTGAGGTTCGCGACGACGGGGATCTCGGGCTCGCCGAAGGTGACGCCGCGCAGCGCCTCGGCGAACGGGGCGAGCATCCCCTCCATCAGCGCGGAGTGGAACGCGTGCGACACCCGCAGCTGGTGGGTGCGGCGGCCACGGGCGGCGAACGCGGCGGCCACCGCCTCGACCGCGGGCGAGGCGCCCGACACCACGACCGACGAGGGCCCGTTGACCGCGGACAGCCCCACCGCGCCCCGCGCGCCGACGCGTTCGATCTCCGCGCGCGCCTCCTCCTCCGTCGCCTCGACGGCGGCCATCGCGCCGCCCGCGGGCAGGGCCTGCATGAGCGAGGCGCGCGTGGCGACCAGCCGCGCGGCGTCGGGCAGGGAGAGCACGCCCGAGACGTGCGCGGCCGTGATCTCGCCGAGCGAGTGGCCGATCAGCAGGTCGGGCGTGACGCCCCAGGAGCGCCAGAGCCGGTACAGGGCCGTCTCGTAGGCGAAGAGCGCGGGCTGGGCGAGCCCGGTGCCGTCGAGCGCGACGGCCGTGGCGGCGTCGGTGCCGAAGACCGTCCGGCGCAGCGGCGAGGGCAGCAGCCCGTCGAACGCCGCGCAGACCCGGTCGAACTCCTCGGCGAAGACGGGGAACGCGCGGTGGAGGTGTCTGCCCATGCCGGGCCGCTGGGCGCCCTGCCCGGTGAAGAGGAACGCGGTGCGGCCCACGCGGGGCGTCGGCGTCGCCCCGTCGCGCGCCGGGTCACCGGCCGCGAGGGCCCTGAGCCCTTCGGTCAGCTCCCCGGTGTCCCGGCCCCACAGCACGGCGCGGTGGTCGAGCGCGGCCCGGCCCGTCGCCAGGGACAGGCCGATGTCGGCGGGGCGCGCGCCCTGGTGGTCATCGAGGTGGCGCAGCAGGCGCCGCGCCTGCTCCCGCAGGGCCGCGGGGCCGCGGCCCGAGAGCACCCAGGGCACCCTGCCGCCCGGCATGGCCGCCCCGTCGGCGGGGTCGGCGGTGCCCCTGCCCTGCGCGGCGGGGGCCTGTGCCTCGTCGGGGGCGGGCGCCTCAGGGGCCTGCTCGACGATGACGTGCGCGTTGGTGCCGCCGATCCCGAAGGCGGAGACGGCGGCCCTGCGCTCCCGGTCGGACGCGGGCCACGGGCGGGCCTCGGCGACCAGCTCGACGGCGCCGGACGACCAGTCGACGAACGGGGTCGGCGCGTCCACGTGCAGCGTCGCTGGCACGAGCCCGTGCCGGATCGCCAGCACGGTCTTGATCAGCCCCGCGACGCCGGCCGCGGCCTGCACATGGCCGATGTTGGACTTGAGCGCGCCGAGCAACAGCGGGCGCTCGGCGGGGCGTTCGGCGCCATAGGCGGCCAGGATCGCCTGGGCCTCGATGGGGTCGCCGAGCCGGGTGCCGGTGCCATGGGCCTCGACGACGTCGACATCGGCGGCGGCGAGGCCCGCGTTGGCCAGCGCCTCGCGGATGACCCGCTGCTGCGAGGGGCCGTTGGGCGCGGTGAGCCCGTTGGACGCGCCGTCCTGGTTGATCGCGCTGCCGCGCAGCACGGCCAGGACGCGGTGGCCGTTCCGCCGGGCGTCGGAGAGGCGTTCGAGCAGGACGAGGCCCACGCCCTCGGCCCAGCCCGTGCCGTCGGCCGCGGCGGCGAACGGCTTGCAGCGGCCGTCGGGCGCCAGGCCGCCCTGCCGCGAGAACTCGGCGAAGGCGATCGGCTGCACCATGACGGCGACGCCGCCGGCCAGCGCCAGGTCGCACTCGCCCGCCCGCAGCGCCTGAACGGCCATGTGCACGGCGACCAGGGACGACGAGCAGGCCGTGTCGACCGTGACCGCGGGGCCCTCGAGGCCGAGCGCGTAGGCGATGCGGCCCGAGAGCACGGCCATCGAGCCGCCGGTGAGGCTGTGGCCCGCGGTCTCCGCGGTGGCCAGGGCGCCCTCGCCGTAGCCGCTGGGGCTGGCGCCCGCGTAGACGCCGGTGCGGCTGGTGCGCAGGCCGCTCGGGTCGATCCCGGCCCGCTCCAGCGTCTCCCAGGCCAGCTCGAGCAGGTGCCGCTGCTGCGGGTCCATGGCGAGCGCCTCGCGGGGCGAGATGCCGAAGAACGCCGCGTCGAAGTCGCCCGCGCCGTCGAGGAATCCCCCCTCGGTGGGCGTCGCCCTGCCCTCGCTCCCCGCCTCGGGGCCGTAGACCTCGGCCAGGTCCCAGCCGCGGTCCGCGGGGATGGGGCCGATGGCGTCACGCCCTTCGGCGACCAGGTGCCACAGCTCCTCGGGCGTGGCGATGCCGCCGGGCAGCCGGCAGGCCATGCTGACGATCGCGATCGGCTCGCCGAGCCTGGCCTCCGTCTCGGCCAGGCGCTGCTTCGTCACGCGCAGGTCGGCCATCGTCTTCTTGAGGAAGTGACGCAGCTTGTCCTCGTTGGTGGATTGCACCGTGGAGGCCTCGTTGGCCATGGGAACCGTTCCTCCCATCAGGAGATGCCGAACTCGTCACCGAGCATCTCGAACAGCTCGTCATCGGATGCCGTTTCCAGCTCCGCCGTACCTTCGTCCTGGCCCTGCCAGCGGGCCAGGATGTCTGTCAGCCGCGCCGTCACGCGGGCGCGGGCGGCGACCGTGCCGCCGGTGGCGGCCAGTGCCGTTTCGAGCCGGTCGAGCTCGTCGAAGACCGACGAGCTCCCCGGGGTGCCGCCGTCGCCGAACTCCTCGCGGAGGCGCTCGGCCAGGGCGGCCGTGGTGGGGTGGTCGAAGACGACGGTGGGGGGCAGCCGCAGCCCGGTGGCGGCGTTCAGCCGGTTCCGCAGCTCGGTCGAGGTCAACGAGTCGAAGCCCAGCTCCTTGAAGGCCCGGTCCACCGCGATGGAGCGCGGCGAGTCATGGCCGAGGACCGCGGCCACCTGGCCGCGCACCACGTCGAGGAGCGTGGCGGCGCGCTCGGCCGCCGACTGCCCGTCGAGGCGGGCGCGGAAGGCGGCCGCGGTGTCGGCGCCGCGGGCGGAGCTCTCCTCGTCGGACGCCAGGTCGGCGGCCAGCACGTCGCGGGCCTCGGGGACGCCGGTCAGCAGCGGGCTGGGGCGCCGCGCGGTGAAGGAGCGGATGAACGGCTCCCAGTCGACGTCGGCGACGGTCAGCACCGCGTCGCCCGCGGCCACGGCCCCGCGCAGCGCCGCCACGGCCAGCTCGGGCGGCATGGCGCGCAGTCCGCGGCGGCCCAGGTAACGGGCGTTGGCGTCCACCGTGGACATCCCGCCGCCGCCCCACGCGCCCCACGCCACGGACGTGGCGGCCCGGCCGAGCGCGCGGCGGCGCAGGGCGAGCGCGTCGAGGAGGGCGTTGCCCGCGGCGTAGGCGCTCTGCTCGGCGCTGCCCCAGGTCGCGGAGGCGGACGAGAACAGCACGAACGCGTCGAGCGGCGCGTCGCCGAGCAGCTCGTCCAGGTGCAGCGCGCCCGCGGCCTTGCCCGAGACGACGCGCGCGAACTCCTCCGGCGGCTGCTCGCCCGCGGCGGCGAAGCCCGTCACGCCCGCCGCGTGCACCACGGCGGACAGCGGCGCGTGCGCGGGGACGGAGGCGAGCAGGGCGGCCACCGACTCCCGGTCGGCCAGGTCGCAGGCCGCGACGGTGACGTCGGCGCCGAGCGCGCGCAGCTCGGCGGCGAGCGCGTCCGCGCCCTCGGCCGCGGGGCCGCTCCGGCTGGCGAGCAGCACGTGCGCGGCGCCCTCGCGGGCCAGCCAGCGGGCCACGTGCCCGCCGAGCGCCCCGGTGCCCCCGGTGACCAGCACGGTGCCGCGCGGCCGCCAGCCGCCCTCGGTCGGCGCGGCGCTCCCGGGGGCGCGCACCAGGCGGCGCACGAACGCGCCCGACGGGGTGATCGCGATCTGGTCCTCGCCGTCGCGGGCGGCGAGCGCGGTGGTGAGCAACGCGGCGGAGCGGTCGTCGGTGGCGTCGGGGAGGTCGACCAACCCGCCCCAGCGCTCGGGCAGTTCGAGCGCGAGG
Source organism: Streptomyces radicis (assembly GCF_003626575.1). Lineage (GTDB taxonomy): Bacteria > Actinomycetota > Actinomycetes > Streptomycetales > Streptomycetaceae > Streptomyces > Streptomyces radicis. The sequence continues at coordinate 240,256 of NZ_RBDY01000005.1, forward strand.
GCCCGCCCGACGCCCCAGGTCTGCGCCTGGGCTGGGCGGACGGCGGCCGCGCCGCCCGGCGCGGCGACCGCGCCGCGCGTGGCGCACCACAGCCGGGCGTCCGCGTCCGCGACGGCCGAGGCGAGCGCCAGGTTGAGCAGGAGCCCGACGGGCACCCCGGGGTCGCCGCGGTGGGGGTCTTCGGCGAGGGCCAGCAGGGAGAGGACGCCGACGGGTTCGCCGTCCCGCGCCGCCTCGGCCAGCGCGGCGCGCACCGGGCCCGCGAGCGCGGCCGGGTCGGATGCCGCGGCGGGCGCCACGGCCAGCGGGCGCGGGGCGGCGCCCGCGGCGGCCAGGGCGGCGAGCGCGGCGGTCGCCCAGGGCGTTGCCTCGTGGCCCTCCGGCACGACGACGAGCCAGCCGCCGGAGAGCGGCACCGGCCCGTCGACGGCCGGGGCGGGCTGCCAACGCTCCTGGTAGCGCAGGGAGTTGAGGCGCGACAGCTCGGTGCTTCGGCGGCGCCACGAGCCGAGCGCGGGCAGCACGGCGCCCAGCGCTTCGGCGTCGCCGAGCCCCAGCTCCTCGGTGAGGGCGTCCGCGTCGGCGCGCTCCACGGCCTCCCAGAAGCGCCGCTCCCCCGGCTCGGCCGGGGCCGCGTGGCCCGCGGGGGCGGGCGTCAGCCAGTAGGAACGGCGTTGGAACGCGTAGGTGGGCAGCTCGGCCCGGGGCGTCCCCGGCGCGTAGAACGGGCTCAGGTCCACGTCCCTGTGCGTGGCCACGGCGGCGAGCGACGTGAGCAGCCGGTGCCAGCCGCCGTCGTCGCGGCGCAGCGTGCCGGTGGTCAGCGCGCCCGCGTCGGGCGCGTGGTCCTCGATCGTGTCCTGGATGGCGTGGACGAGCATCGGGTGCGGGCTGACCTCGACGAACGTGGTGTATCCGTCGTCGAGCAGCGCGCGGGTGGCCGTCTGGAACTCGACGGCCTCGCGCATGTTCAGGTACCAGTACTCGGCGTCGAGCGGGCCGCCGCCCCAGCCCGAGACGGTGGAGCGGAAGTCGATGTCGGGATCGACGGGCCGCAGCGGCGCCAGCTCCTCGAGGATCCGCGCGCGCAGCGGCTCGACCCGTGGCGAGTGGGAGGCGAACGCGGCGGGGACGCGCCTGGCCCGCACGCCCTCCCGCTCGCAGTGCGCCATGAGCGCGTCCAGGTCGGCGTTGTCGCCCGAGACGATGGTCGCGGCGGGCCCGTTGGACGCGGCGACGACGATCGCGCCGTTCCACGGGGCCAGCAGCTCCTCGACCTCCGCGCGCGGCAGGGTGAGGGAACCGAGGCCGCCGTGGCCGATCAGCGGGTCGGCGCAGCGCACCCGGCGGGCGATCAGCCGGGCGGCGTCGTCCAGGCTCAGCGCCCCCGCGATGTACGCGGCGGCGATCTCGCCCTGGGAGTGCCCCACGACCGCGTCGGGCCGCACGCCGAGGGCCTGCCACTGGCGGGCGAGGGAGACCATCACCGAGAACAGCGCGGGCTGCACGACCGTCACGTCGTCAAGACCCGGCGCGCCATCGGCTCCCGTCAGCACGTCGATCAGGTCCCAGCCGGTGAAGGGCCGCAGCGCGCGGGCGCAGGCGGTCAGCTGCTCGGCGAACACCGGTGCGGTGGCGAGGAGTTCGGCGCCCATCCGCGCCCACTGCGCGCCCTGCCCCGGGAAGACGAAGACGGTCTTGCCCGGGCGGACGCCCGCGGTGCCCTCGACGGCGAACGGCGAGGGGCTGCCGTCCGCCACGGCCCCGAGCCCGGCGCGCAGCTCGGCGGGGTCGGCGCCCACGACGACGGCGCGGTGCCGCAGCGCGGCCCTGGTGGTGGCCAGCGCGTGGCCGACCAGGGGCGGGGTGAGCGCGGGGTCCCTGTCGAGGCGGTCGAGCAAACGCCTGGCCTGGGCGCGCAGCGCCTCGGGGGTCGCGGCGGTCAGCGGCCAGGGCAGGGCGCCGTCGGTCACCACGCGGGGGCCCGCTCCGCCCCGGGGGTCCGACTCCCGTGCGGCCGGGGCCTCTTCGATGATGAGGTGGGCGTTGGTGCCGCTGATGCCGAACGACGACACCCCGGCCCTGCGCGGGCGCCGCGAGCGCGGCCACGGGACGGGGTCGGTGAGCAGCGCGACCGCGCCGGACGACCAGTCGATGTGCGGGCTCGGCTCGTCGGCGTGCAGGGTCCTCGGCAGCGTCTCGTGGGTCAGCGCCATGATCATCTTGATGACGCCGCCGATGCCCGCGGCGGCCTGGGCGTGGCCGAGGTTGGACTTGAGCGAGCCGAGGCGCAGGGGCCGGTCCTCGGGGCGGCCCCTGCCATAGGTGGCGAGCAGCGCCTGGGCCTCGATGGGGTCGCCCAGCGCGGTGCCGGTGCCATGGGCCTCGACGGCGTCGACATCGGCCGTGGTCAGCCCGGCGCCGGCCAGGGCCTGCCGGATCACCCGCTGCTGCGAGGGGCCGTTGGGCGCGGAGAGGCCGTTGGACGCGCCGTCCTGGTTGACCGCGGAGCCGCGGATCACGGCCAGCACGCGGTGCCCTTCGGCCCGGGCGTCGGAGAGCCGTTCGAGCACCACGAGGCCCGCGCCCTCGGCCCAGCTCGTGCCGTCGGCCGCGGCGGAGAACGCCTTGGCGCGGCCGTCGCGGGCCAGCCCCCGCTGCCTGCTGAGCTCGAGGAACATCCCGGCGTTGGCCATCACCGTGGCGCCACCCGCCAGGGCGAGCGCGCTCTCGCCGCTCCGCAGCGACTGGCACGCCATGTGGAGCGCGACCAACGACGAGGAGCAGGCGGTGTCCACGGTGACGGCCGGGCCCTCGAGGCCGAGCGTGTACGCCACGCGCCCCGAGGCCACGCTGGCCGTCGTGCCCGTCAGCACCAGGCCGTCGACCGGGTCGGCGCCGCGGTGCGCGAGGGACGCGTACTCCTGCGCGACGATCCCGGCGAACACGCCGGTCGCGCTCCCCGCGAGGGTGTCGGGGCGGATGCCCGCGTGCTCCAACGCCTCCCACGCGGTCTCCAGGAGCAGCCGCTGCTGGGGGTCGAGCGCCAGGGCCTCGCGGGGGCTGATGCCGAAGAACTCGGCGTCGAACCGGTCGGCCTCGTACAGGAACCCGCCCTCGCGGACATAGGTCTTGCCGCGCGCGTCGGGGTCGGGGTCGTAGAGGTCTTCGAGGTCCCAGCCGCGATTGGTGGGGAACGCGCCGATGGCGTCCACGCCGTCGTCGACCAGGCGCCACAGCTCCTCGGGGGTGGTGACCCCGCCGGGGAAGCGGCAGCCGATGCCGACCACGGCGATCGGCTCGTCGGCGTGGGCCCTCGCCCGGCGGCCCTGGCGGGCCGCGGCGACCGGCGCGGTGTCGGTGTCGGTGTCGGTGTCGGTGTCGAGCGCGGCGTCGGTGCCCAGCAGCTCGGTGCGGAGCAGGTCGACCAGCGCGTCGGGCGTCGGGTGGTCGAAGAGCAGGGTGGAGGGGAGCCGCAGCCCGGCCGCCCGGTTGAGCGCGTTGCGCAGCTCGACGCTGCTGAGGGAGTCGAAGCCCATGTCGCGGAACGGGCTGCCCGGGTCGATCGCGTGCGGCGAGCCGTGCCCGAGCGCGGTGGCGAGCTGGCCGCGCAGGAAGTCGAGCAGGACGCGCCGCTGTTCGGCCTCGGGCTGCCCGGCGAGCCGTTCGCGCAGGCCGCCCCGGCCCCCGGCGGCGCCGGGCCCGGTGGCGCGGCGCGGCGGCACGCGGACCAGGCCGCGCAGCACGGCGGGCGGCGGCGCGGCGGTGGCGGCGGCGCGTTCGCGCGGCCCTGTCAGGTCGAGCCTGGCGGGGAGCAGCGCGGCCGCGTCCGAGCCGAGCGCGGCGTCGAACAGCTCGAGCGCGCGGGCGGCGGGCAGCGGCGCGAGACCGGCGCGGGCCATGCGCGCCAGGTCGCGCTCGCCCAGCGCCCCCGCCATGCCGCCGTCCTGCTCCCACAGGCCCCAGGCGAGCGCGTGGGCGGGCAGCCCCGCGGCGCTGCGGTGCTCGGCCAGGGCGTCGAGGAAGGCGTTGGCCGCCGCGTAGTTGGCCTGGCCAGGGGTGCCGAGGGTGCCGACCGCGGACGAGAACAGCACGAACGCGGACAGGTCCAGGTCGCGGGTCAGCTCGTGCAGGTGCCAGGCGGCGTCCGCCTTGGGGCGCAGCACGGTGTCGAGGCGGCCCTGGTCGAGCTCGGTCAGCGCGCCGTCGTCCAGCGTTCCCGCGCAGTGCACCACCGCGCCCAGGGGGTGTTCGGCGGGGACGGCGGCCAGCAGCGCGGCCAGGGCGCCGCGGTCGGCGACGTCGCACGCGACGACGTCGGCCCGCGCGCCGAGCGCCGCGAGCTCATCGACCAGGGGGCCCGCCGCCGCGGGCCCGCGGCGGCCGACGAGCAGCAGCCTGGTGACGCCGTGCCGGGTGACCAGGTGGCGGGCCACGAGGGCGCCGAGCGCCCCGGTGCCGCCGGTCAGCAGCACGGTGCGTTCGGGGTCGAACGGTGTGCCACCCGCCGCGTCCGGCTCGGGCGCGGCCAGCCGGGGCACCAGGAAACGGCCCTGGCGCAGGGCGAGTTGGGGCTCGTTCCCGGCGAGGGCGGCGGGCAGCTCGCGGGCGGATGCGGGCGCGTCGTCGAGGTCGACGAGCGCGCAGCGGTCCGGGTGCTCGGCCACCGCGGAGCGGATCAGGCCCCACACGGCGGCGGCGGCGAGGTCGGTGGGAGGGGCGTCGGCGCCGGTGGCCACGGCGCCCCGGGTGAGGATCACCAGCCGGGAGTCATCGGGGGCCTCGGCCACGAGCGCCGTGACGAGGGCGAGCGCCCGGTGCGTCGCGGCGTGCGCGGCGGCCACCGGGTCGGCGCCAGGCGCGGTGACGCACCAGGCGACGACCGTGCGCGGCCAGGCGGCGCCGTCCGCGTGGGCCTTGCGCAGCGCCGCGGCGTCGCGATGCACGGCGGCCGGGGTGCCGAGCGCGGCGACGGCGGGCCAGGCGCGTTCGTCGTCGGGGTCGGCGACCAGCGCCCAGGCGCCCACCGGCTCGGCGGCCCCCGCGGTGACGGGGCGCCACTCCACGCGGTGCAGCGCGCCGAGGTCGGTGGCGCGCGCCCGCGCGAGCCGCTCGGGGCCGCCCGCGCGCAGGGTGAGGGAGCCGACGGTGAGCACGGGCGCGCCCGTCGGGTCGGTGAGGGTGAGGGCCACGGCGTCCTGGCCCGTCGGCGTGATCCGCACGCGCAGGGCGCGCGCCCCGGTGGCGTGCAGGGTCACCGAGCGCCAGGAGAACGGCACATGGACGGCGTCGTCCGCCGGGTCGGGCGCCATGACGAGGGCGGCGGGCTGGATCGCGGAGTCGAGCAGCGCGGGGTGGACCCCGTGGGCCCCTGGCTCGGCGTCCTCGGGAAGGGACACCTCGGCCCAGGTGTCGTCGCCGTCCCGCCAGGCGGCGGTGAGCCCCTGGAACAGCGGGCCGTAGCCGAACCCCGTGGCGGCGATCCGCCGGTAGAACTCCTCGGTGTCCAGCGGCTCGGCGGCGACGGGGGGCCACGCGCCCTCGGGGTCCGCGGGCGCGGGCTCGCCATGGCCGACGGCGAGCGCGCCCGTCGCGTGGCAGGTCCACTCGGTCCCCGGCGCGGCGTTCTCGGCCCTCGAGTGCACGGAGACGGGCCGCAGCCCCGCGTCGTCGGGCGGCTCGACGAGGACCCGCAGCTGGCGGGCGCCGTGGTCGGGCAGGGCGAGGAACGCGTGGTGGGTCAGCTCGTCGACGCGGTCGCACTCCACGTAACGCGCCGCGTGCAGCAGGAGGTCGACGAACGCGACGCCGGGCACGACCGGGGTGCCGTGGATGGCGTGCTCCGCGGTCCACGCGGGCTCACCGGCCGCCAGGCGCCCGGTGAAGAGGTGGCCATCGCCGCCGGGGAGCTCGGCGAGCGCGCTCAGCAGGGGGTGCCCGGTCGCCGTGAGCCCGGCCGCCGTGGTCTCCCCCGCGCCCGCGGCGGTGGGGGCGAGCCAGTGGCGCGCGCGCTGGAACGGATAGGTGGGCAGGGGCACGTGACGCTCCCCCGCGCCCAGGTGCGCGGTCAGGTCGAAGGGCGCGCCCGCGGCGTGGACGCGGCCGAGCCCGGCGAGCAGGGTGACGGGCTCGGGCGCGCCCGACTTCAGGAGCGCGACCGCCGTGGCGTCGTCGCCGACGACCTCGCGCGTGAGGGCGGCGAGCACCGGGTCGGGGCCGAGCTCGACGAAGTGCCGCACGCCCTCGGCGCGCAGGGTGCGCACGGTGTCGAGGAAGCGGACGGTGCCGCGGGCGTGGGCGACCCAGTGGTCGGCCGAGGTCAGCTCGCCCGGCACGGCGAGCCGCCCGGTGAGGTTGGAGACCACGGGGACGCGCGGCTCCCGGTAGGTGATGTCGGCGGCCACGCGGGCGAACGCGTCGAGCATGGGCTCGATCAACGGCGAGTGGAACGCGTGGGAGACCGTCAGCCGCCTGGTCTTGACGCCCTGCCCGGCCAGCTCGGCAGCGACCTGGGCGACCGCGGCGGCGGCGCCGGAGACGACGACCGCGCCCGGGCCGTTCACCGCGGCGAGGGCGACCTCGTCCGCGCGGTCGGCGACGAGGGGGCGGACGCGTTCCTCGGAGGCCGCGACGGCGACCATGGCGCCGCCACCCGGCAGGGACTGCATCAGCGAGGCGCGCGCGGCGATGAGGCGGCAGGCGTCCTCGAGGTCGAGCACGCCCGCGACATGGGCGGCCGTCAGCTCGCCGACGGAGTGCCCGGCGACATGGTCGGGGCGCACGCCGAACGACGCGACCAGCCGGTGCAGGGCGACCTGGAGGGCGAAGAGGCCGGTCTGCGCGTATCGCGTCTCGTGCAGCGGGGACCCCTCGGCGGCGAGGACGGCGTCGGCGACCGGCGTCCCCGGGCCGAGGTGGCGGTCGAGCGCGGCGCACACCTCGTCGAACGCCCGGGCGAACACCGTTGACCGCGCGTAGAGTTCGCGTCCCATGCCGGGGCGCTGCGCGCCCTGTCCGGTGAAGAGGAACGCCGTGCCGCCGGGCGCCGCGGTCCCGGTGAGCACCGCGGCCGACGGCTCGCCGCGGCCGAGGGCGCCGAGGCCGGCGAGCAGCTCGCCGCGGCCCGTGCCGACCACGACGGCGCGGTGCGCGAAGCGGGCCCTGGTGGTGGCCAGGGCGCGGGCGACGTCGGCGGGGGCGAGGTCGGGCTCGGCGGCGAGGTGGGCGGAGAGGCGGGTGGCCTGGTCGCGCAGGGCCTGCGGGGTCCTGGCGGAGAGCACCAGGGGAACGGCGCCCGCGAGAAGCCCGGCACCGTCGCGCCCGCCGTCGGCGGCGGGGGCGGCCTCGGCCTCCTCGACGATGACATGCGCGTTGGTGCCGCTGATGCCGAACGACGAGACGCCCGCCCTGCGGGGGTGGCCGGTCGCGGGCCAGGGGCGCTCCTCGGTCAGCAGCGCGACCGCGCCCGCGGACCAGTCCACGTGCGACGTCGGCTCGCCCACGTGCAGGGTCCTCGGCAGCACGCCCTCGCGCATGGCCATGACCATCTTGATGATGCCGCCGACCCCCGCGGCGGCCTGGGCGTGCCCGATGTTCGACTTCAACGACCCCAGCCACAGGGGGTTCTCGGGGTCCCGCCCCGCGCCATAGGCGGCGATCAGGGCCTCGGCCTCGATCGGGTCGCCCAGCGCGGTGCCGGTGCCATGGGCCTCGACGGCGTCCACGGCGGCGGGCGAGACCCCGGCGCGGGCCAGGGCCTCGCGGATCACCCGCTCCTGGGAGGGGCCGTTGGGCGCGGTGAGGCCGTTGGACGCGCCGTCCTGGTTGACGGCGGAGCCGCGGACGACGGCGAGCACGGGGTGGCCGTTGCGGCGGGCGTCGGAGAGGCGTTCCAGCACGAGCAGCCCGGCGCCCTCGGCCCACACGGTGCCGTCGGCGCCCTCGGCGAACGCCTTGACCCGGCCGTCGGGCGCGAGGCCGCGCTGCCTGCTGAACTCCACGAACATGCCGGGCGTGGCCATCACGCACACGCCGCCCGCGAGCGCCAGGGTGGTCTCGCCGTCCCGCAGGGACCTGGCGGCCAGGTGCAGGGCGACGAGCGAGGACGAGCACGCGGTGTCCACGGTGACGGCAGGGCCCTCGAGGCCGAGGGTGTAGGCGATGCGCCCCGATGCCACGCTCACGGTGCCGCCGGTCAGCAGGTGTCCGTCGGCGCCTGGGGCGCCGTCGTGCAGCCGGGGGCCGTAGTCCTGCGTCATCGCGCCGACGTAGACGCCGGTGGCGCTGCCGCGCAGGGATCCGGGGTCGATCCCGGCGCGCTCGATGGCCTCCCACGCCGTTTCGAGGAGCAGGCGCTGCTGCGGGTCCATCGCCGCGGCCTCGCGCGGGCTGATGCCGAAGAACGCGGCGTCGAACTCGGCGGCGCGCGCGAGGAATCCGCCCCTGGTCACATAGGTGCGGCCCGAGCGCGCCGGGTCGGGGTCGACGAGGGTGGCCAGGTCCCAGCCGCGGTCGCCGGGGAAGTCGGATGTGGCGTCCACACCGTCGCGCACCAGGCGCCACAGCTCATCGGGCCCTTCGGCGCCGGGGAAGTGGCAGCCCATGCCGACGATGGCGATCGGCTCGTCGGGGTCGCCGCCGCCCGAAGGGCGGGCCGCGCCCGAACGCGGCTCCTCGCGCCCGCCGGTCAGCTCGGCCAGCAGGAAGCGGGTGACGGCGGCGGGCGTGGGGTGGCTGAACAGCAGCGTGGTGGGCAGCCGCAGCCCGGTCGCCTTGGCGAGGCGGTCGCGCAGCTCGATCGCGGCGGCCGAGTCGAACCCCACGTCTCTGAACGAGCGGTCGGGGTCGAGGACTTCGCGGGCGCCCGCGCCGCCGAGGGCGGACGCCTCGGCGCGCACCCGCTCGAGCAGCAGCCGCTCCCGCTCGGCGGGGGAGAGCCCGGCCAGCCGGTCGAGCAGCGGGCCCCCGGCCTGCCCTCGGCGTTGGAAGGCATAGGTGGGCAGGTCCACGCGCCGGGTGCCTTCGGGGAAGAACGCGCCCCACGCGACGGCCCGTTGGCCGTGCACGGCGGCGAGCGCGGCCAGCACGCGGCGGCGGCCCGCGGCGTCGCGGCGGAGCGTGCCGATGGCGCGGGCGCCGCCCGCCGCGGCGTGCGCCTCGATGGTCTGCTGAAGGCCATAGGTCAGCACGGGGTGCGGGCTGATCTCGATGAACAGGCGGTGCCCGGCGTCGAGCAGGCCGCGGGTGGCCGCCTCGAACTCCACGGTGTGGCGCAGGTTGTGGCACCAGTAGTCCGCGTCGAGCGGCCCTTCCCCGTGGCCCGCGGGGGTGCGGTGGAACGGGATGGCGGCGGGCCCGGGGCGCAGCGGGGCCAGCTCGGCGCGCAGCCGGTCGAGGATGGCGTCGATGTGGTACGAGTGGGCGGCGAGGTCCACGGCGATGCGGCGGGCGTGGACGCCCTCGGCGTCGAGCGCGGCCAGCAGCGCGTCGGCCGCGTCGGCGTCGCCCGAGACGATGACCGCGGCGGGGCCGTTGACGGCGGCGATGCCGAGGCGTTCGCCCCAGGGCGCGAGGCGCGCGGCGACCTCGGCGACGGGGGCGGCCACCGACACCATCGCGCCGCGCCCGGCGAGCGTGGCCTGGGCGCGGCTCCACCGCGCCACGAGCAGCGCGGCGTCGTCCAGGCTCAGCGCGCCCGCGACATGGGCGGCGGCGATCTCGCCGTTGGAGTGGCCGAGGACCGCGTCGGGCCGCACGCCGAGCGACTCCCACAGCCGGGCCAGGGCCACCATCACGGCGAACAGCGCGGGCTGGACGACCTCGGCGCGGTGCAGCCCGGGGGCGCCGTCGGCCTGGGCGAGCACCTGGAGCAGGTCGAACTCCCAGTGCGGGGCGAGCGCTCGGGCGCAGGCGTCCAGGTGCTCGGCGAACACCGGGAACTCCGCGCGGAGTTCGAGGCCCATCCCGGCCCACTGCGCGCCCTGGCCAGGGAAGACGAACACGGTCCCGCCGGGGGCGTCGGGCGCCGGGGGCGGGGTGACGACCGCGGGGGAAGGGTCGCCGGAGGCCAGCGCGGCCAGGGCGGTTCCGAACTCCTCCGCGGTCTCGCCGATGACGACGGCGCGGTGGCGCAGGGCGGTGCGGGCGCTCGCCAGGGTCCACCCGACCTCGGCGGGGGCGAGCCCGGGGTGCGCGTCGAGGTGGCGCGCCAAACGGCGGGCCTGGTCGGCGAGGGCGGCTTCGGTGGCTCCCGAGAGCGGCCAGGGCAGCGGTCCGGCCGCGGCCGCGCTCGGGGCCCCTGCCTTGGTCGCGACCTTGGTCCCTGCCTTGGTCCCGGTCCCGGTGGGCTCGGGGCCCGGCGTGAAGGTGAGGCCGCCGACGGCCTTCGCCTTCCGGCCACCGCGCGGGCGCAGGGCCGCGCGCAGCAGGTCCTGGAGCATGGTCAACGCGGCCGCGTCGTCGGGGACTTCGCCATGGCCTTCCCCGTGGGCCGCCGACCCGCCGCCGATGACGCGGTGGACGCGGTCGCCGTCGGCCAGGGCGCGGGCGAGCGGCTTGAGCACCAGCAGCCCGCCGAAGGGACCCGGCAGGACGGCCCCGGCCAGGGCCACGTCGCACGCGCCGCGGCGCAGGCTCTCGGCGGCCAGGAGGACGGAGCGGGCGGCGGACGCGCCCGCCTCGTCCGACGCGGGGCCGCGCAGCCCGAGGGTGGCGGACAGGCCTTCGGCGACGCCGCCGACGAAGATCCCGGTCGTCGACTCCCGCAGCGCGGCGGGGAGTACACCGGCGTCCTCGAGGGACTCCCACGCCAGCTCGAGGGCCAGGCGCCGCCGGGGCGACCAGGCCGCGGCCTCGCCGTGCGGCACCCCGAAGAAGTCCGCGTCGAACCCGCCGTCGAACCCCGCCTCTGAAGCGGTGAATTCTTCGGCGCCCGCATTCGGCCGCTGTTCCGGCTTCACGCCCTTGTCGGGAAAATCCCGCAGGGCGGAGAGAGAAGGGGCCGAGGGAAGTCGACACGCCATTCCGATGAGCGCGATGGGCGGGGGGTCTTCCGCTGAAAGGGACTTCGCCGAATGACGCGACATCACATCCACCGTCCACACATCGAGTTGAACCGCTCCCGTCCCGCGGCACGACGCCGCCATCTCAGGTCACACCGATCACGCGGGTCCCAGCGGAACCGCGCACCCCTCGTTGCACTCGACACATCATGAGGCATAGCAGAATCAGCCATTATCCGACCCCAGGACAAGCCCGGCCCGCCGCGCTCCATGGCAGTCCTGAAATGGCATGGCGGAACGGGGGATGATGTGCTAGGCGCAGATGAACAACCGGAAAAAGGGCATGCTCTGGCAGAGGGTTGAATGTCACACGACATACGGGCGACAGCTCCTCATGTACGGCAGTGCGCGCGTTCGGGCCAGATCGTACCCATACATATGCCAGCAGCATACCGCCCAGAGCAAACGTAACGCCGGAAATCATCCCTCAACCGCTGTGACTGAAATCTAACTGGCGAATCGAACCAAGGATGTTTATGCGTCAAGTACGAGGGGAAGAATCCCCGTTCCGCCTGCTTCACCCGTCGTCCCAACAGCCCCACGCATGACAGTTGGCCGACCCCCGGTGTCTGGGGTCGGCCAACTGTCATGCGTGGAAGCGGAAATACCGAGAATTCTCTGCCGAGGATTCGGGAGGGCGGGCCTAACGGCGTCGGGTCAGCTGACGTCATCAAGCTCGCCTCTCCTTTCCTTTCCTTTGTCTTTACCGGTCCTTGAAATACCGCTCCGTGTCACCGGACTCTATTCACGCCACCAGGAGAGGAACGAGCTCCACAGGCCGCCCCTCCCCGCCTTCTCGCGCTTCTTGGCGCGGTCCTGGTCCGCCGCCGACTGCTGCGGCTGCGGCGCCGAGGGCTGGGGGCGGGCCTTGCGCACCGGGCTGAAGCGCACCGGGAGCGTGGCGAGCGCCCGGTGGAACGGCCCCGGCCGCCACGTCAGGCTGTCGACGGCCACGGCCAGCTCGACGTCGGGAAGCTCGTTGAGCAGCTTCTCGATCGCCGCGATGGCGATGAGCTGGGCGGGGTCCTTGGCCGGGCAGGCGTGGGGACCGGCGCTCCAGGCCAGGTGGGCCCGCTTGCTGAGCGTCTGGCGCGACGAGGACAGCGCGGGGTCGGTGTTCGCCGCGGCGAAGCTGACCACCACGGGGTCGCCCGCGGCCAGCTTGACGCCGAAGAGGTCCACGTCCTGGGTCGGGTAGTGGATCCCGTAGTTGGCGAACGGCGGGCTGTTCCACAGCACCTCGTCGATGGCGTCCTCCACCAGGAGCGCGCCACCGTACTGGCCGCCGAAGAACCGCGCGTCCGACAGGATCAGGAGCATGCACGTCGCCATCAGATTGCGCATCGGCTCGGAGCCGCCCGCGATCAGGGTGACGAGCTGGTGCACCATCTCCTCGTCGGTGAGGTTCGACGGGTGCTCCATCAGCCACGTCGTCACGTCGCTGCCCGGCTTGGCGCGCTTGTGGGCGACCAGCTCGCTCAGCGCGCCGACGACCTCCTGGTTGGCGTTCTCGGTGTCGATGCCGTCGAAGAGGTTGGAGAACCCCTCGACGAGCCGGTCACCGATCTCCTCGGGGCACCCGAAGATGTCGTTGAACACCAGCAGGGACAGCAGCTTGGCGTAGTCGTTGATCAGGTCGGCCGAGCCGCGCGCCGAGAACTGGTCCACGAGGTACGTCGAGACCCGCTCGACCTGGCGGCTGAGCCGGTGGGTGTCGATCCGGCTCATGCTGTCGGTGATCGCCTGGCGCAGCCGCAGGTGCGGGGCCCCGTCCGAGAACAGGGCGTTGGGCCGGTAGGCCATCATCGGGACGACGGGGCTGTCCGCGGGGACGCGGCCCTCGGTGAAGTCCCGCCAGCGCCTCGAGTCCTTGGAGAACAGCTCGGAGTTCTGGAGGACGTGCAGCGCCGCGGAGTAGTCGGTCACCAGGGTGGCGGGCACCCCGGGGGCCAGCTCCACGGGCGCGGCCACGCCGTAGTGGCGCAGATAGGCGTAGAAGGCCCCCGGGTCGGCGGCGAACTCGGCCCCGTAGAGCGGGGTGCGGAAATCGTCCTTCTGCCCCGGCCCCCCGGCCTGATGGGCCGGGCAGCCAGGCGGGGGTGAGACTGAGTCGGAAGAGTGCATTCTTACTCCTTACGGGTGCGGCTCTGCAAGTAGCGGACCAGCACCATCAGCGCATTCGCCGATGATTTCGTGTCCCGCGCGTCGCAGGTGACGACCGGGGTCTCGGGAAGGAGGTCGAGGGCTTCCCGCAATTCCTCGTCGGACCGGACCGGCGTGCCATCGAAGTGGTTGACAGCGATGGCATACGGGATGCCGTACTTCTCGACCAGGTCCATGACGGCGAAGGATTCCTTCAGCCGCTGTGGATCGACGAGCACCAGTGCTCCGAGCGCACCGCGCGACATGTCTTCCCACACCTGAACGAAACGCTGCTGACCCGGCGTTCCGAACAGGTAGAGGACGAGTCGGTCGGTCAGTGTGAGCCGACCGAAGTCCATGGCGACAGTGGTGGTCGTCTTGCCCTTGATCCCCTTGAGGTCGTCAACGCTTTCCCCGGCCTGCGTCATGGTTTCTTCCGTGCGCAGTGGAGGAATCTCGGACATCGTGCCGATAAAGGTCGTCTTTCCCACCGCAAAGTGCCCGACCACCAGGATCTTCGCCGCGATCTGGACTTTCTCGTTCAGATGCACGGTGTCATCCGAAACGGGCCTGGAGACCATCCAGCACCTCCTGGAGAACCTGAATGTCGGCAAGCTGTGCCGGTGGAATCGGACGACGCGTCAGAATGAGACCGTTCTCCACGAGATCGACCAGGAGAACCTTGACGATGCCGACCGGCAGCTTCAGGTGTCCCGCGATCTCGGCGACGGAGAGATAACCCCCTTCGCACAGCGTCACCAATTCCCGCTTCTCCGGGTCGAGGTGTGCTTTGCGCTGGGTGTCATCGGCCGCGGTGACCAGGGTGATCAGCTCGAACCTACTGGTGTCCGAGACGTCGCGACCGTTGGTGATGACATACGGTCGCACTAATTCGACGTACTCGGGCTCCAGGGGATCGACAGGTGGTTCGAGATCATCATCGGAAGGCGTCGTCATGCCTGAATACCCGTATTCTGGCGGGGCGGCGTCATCATGGCCTTTCCGAGCTGCGCCACGAGCTGCTGCATCCGGAAGGTGATGTCGGCCATGTCGACGTTGGGTGCGGCCGAGACGGCGAGGTAGGCGCCCTCTCCCGCCGAGATCAGGAAGACCCAGCCGCCGTCGAACTCGACGACCGTCTGCCGCCACTTCATCGCGGCGCCGCCGCTGAAGCCGGCGACCGTGCGGCTGAGCGACTGCATGCCGCTCATGGCCGCCGCGACGGTGTCCGCCTGGTCCCGGTCGACCTTGGTGGAGTGCGCCATGAGCAGACCGTCGGCCGAGACGAGGATCGCGTGCCGGGCGCCCGGGACCTCGAGCGCGCCCTCAAGCATCCAAGACAGTTCGCTATTCACTGGACGTCATGCCCTTCCCTGCTCGGCTCTGTGCTGCGACCGGACTGGGTGCGACCGGACTGGGTGCCCCGCTGGAACGCGCCCATGATGGAGGCGGTCTCCTCGCTCGACCTGCCGGCCGCCGAGTTGGCGGAGTCCCCCGTCGGCACGATGGCGATGGCCCCGCGCCGCCGACGCTTGGGCAGCCCGCCCGCCGTGGTCCCGGTGGCCTCGACCTCCTCGTCTGCCAGGTACTCGGACTCGGTCGGTTCCTGCGGTTCGGGCATGCTGGTGAGCAGCTCCTGGGGGAGGAGGACCACGGCCCGCACCCCGCCGTACGGGGAGGACGAGTCCACGGAGACGCTGAATCCGTACCGAGCGGCGAGCACGCCGATGACCGCGAAACCGAACTGCGGCGGGTTCCCGAGCTCGGTGACGCCCACGGGGTTCTCACCGGAGAGGAGACGCTGAGCCCTCGTCTTCTCCTCTTCGTTCATGCCCACACCGGCGTCGTCGATGATGACGCAGACGCCCTTGGGCACGGTCCTGATGTTGATTTCGATGGCCGCCTCGGGCGACGAGTAGCTGGTCGCGTTGTCCAGCAGCTCCGCGAGCACCAGCGCGACCGGCTCGACGGCCTGGCTGATGATGGCGAAGTTCGTCTGCGAGCGGATTTCCACGCGCGTGTAATGGCGGATGCGCCCCTTGGCACTGCGTGCCACGTCATACACCGATGCGACACTGCGCGCACGGCCGAGCCATCCGTCACAGAGCACGGCGACGGACTGGGCACGACGACCGAACTGGGAGTTCATGTGGTCGATTCCCAGGAGGTCCTGGAGAATACCCTGGTCGCCGTACTTGTCCTGAATCTTGGAGATCGCCAACTGCTGTTCGTTGGCAAGACCCTGGAGCGTTCGCATCGCGGACTTCAGGGCCGTCTTCGTGGCTTCTTCGGCGCGGAGTCGGGCATCGTCCACAGCCTCGCTGAAGTTGGACTCCAGCTCGTGATGGCGCGTCTCGAGCTCGGCCCGCTCTTTGCGGAGCTTGACGTTGGACTTCCGCGCCCGGTAGATGGTCGCCGCGGCAAGGGGGGTGCCGACGACAAGACCCCAAAGCGCTGGATCCTGTAGGTAATCGGTCATTGATTTCTCTTCAAACTAGACCACCAGGTGCAAGAAATGAGGGTGCCTTGGGTTCTCGAATCCGCTTTCCCCCGAAGCAGGTTCGTCCCCTCAGCCGAACGGGCACGACGACGGAGCCCGCCCGTGCGCGAGGGATGACCTCGGCCGCACGAACAGCAGCCAGAGCACACCCGGCCGCCACTTCGGCTCCCTATGCCCCTCTGACGGCATAACGCTCCTTGGGATGAACCCTCTTGGCTGATTTACCAGTTGGCCCTATGGCTTACGCGCCCTCAGCCCGTTTGGCAAGCCCGGCGATCGTATCATCGTCACGCGAGCCGACCACCGCCCCCGCGACCCTCGTCGCGCGATCTGTCGGCCGCTCAGGCGCCTTACGTTTCCGCCCTGTTAAGGCGTACTCAAGTCCCACACAAGGGAGTCACACCGCCAACAGTTCCGCCTTCGACGGGGGGTCGGCACCTTCCCGCGTACACGTGATCGAGGCGGAGAGCGCACATGTCGTCAGCACCTCGCGCAGGGCCTGTGCGCCCTCGGGCGGACCGCCCCGCTCGGCGATGGCGTCGAGCAGCGCGCTCTGGAACGCGTCCCCCGCCCCGACGGTGTCCACCACCTCGACACGCGGGGCGCCTACGCGCGCCTCATCGGCGCGCGCCACCGCGAGTGCGCCCTCGGCGCCCAGGGTCACCACGGTCAACGCGGGCCCGGCGGCGAGGAGTTGGCGCGCGGCCTCGGCCGGGGCGAGCCCCGGGTAGAGCCAGGACAGGTCCTCGTCGCTGGCCTTCACCACGTCGGCGACCCCGGCCAGCCGCGCGCACACCGCGCGATAGGCGTCGCGGTCGGGCTGCACGGCGGGGCGGACGTTGAGGTCGACCACGACCGTCCTGCCCAGGCCGCGCTGCTCGCCGCAGAGGGCGAGCATGCGCGAGGCGCCCGGCTCGACGACCGTGGCGAGCGACCCGGTGTGCAGCACGGCCGTGTCCTCGGGCACCGGCACGTGGCTCGGCGCCCACTCGGCGAGGAAGTCATAGGTGGCCGCGCCGCCCTCGTCCAGATACGCGAGCGCCACGATGGTGCGGCCCGCGTCGGACGGCAGCCTGCGCACCTCGACGCCGATGCGCGCCAGGTGGTCGCGGACCAGCGCGCCCGGCGGGTCGTCGCCCCACGCGGTGAGCAGCGTCACGGGGCGCTCGAGGCGGTGGAGTCCCACCGCGACATTGGCAGGGCTGCCCCCCGGCACGGCCCGCACCTCGCGCGCGCCGACCGGCCACAGCAGGTCGACCAGGGTCTCGCCGACCACCGTCACTCGCGTATCCACCAGGCTTCTCCCTCTCCGGCGCGCGCTCGCGCCCCGCGCCGTGATGCACATCCTCGGATGCCCCGCTCGGCGGCGACACGGCGGGGCCCCCTTCCACCCGTCAACCCGGGTCGACAGGGCCATCCTCGTCAACCGAGGTTGACCCCATGGGCGATGTCGACCTCTCCCCGCTCACCGAGGAGTCCGATCCGTTGGAGGCACTGCGTGCCACCAGTGAGCTGCGTCAGCGCCTGGAGCGCGACGAGGCGGTCCTGGTGCGCCGGGCGCGCAACGCCGGGGCGACCTGGACGCGGACCGCGACAGCGCTCGACGAGCTGGTGGAACGCGCCGCGGAGCGGCTCGGCCACGGCCGCCCCGGCGCCCTGGTGGCCGCCCCGTTGGCCGCGGCGATGGCGCTCACCCGCGATGCACAACGGCGGCACCGGCGGCCACCAGGCCCTCATCGCCCTCGCCCCCGAGCACCGGACGGCCGTGGTGATCCTGAGCGCCAACGCCCGCTCGACCACCCGCACGGGCATGGGCCTGCTCGCCCAGCTCTCCCGGCACTGAGCCTTCGCTCGCGGAGCGACGCGTGTCCGCGGTCCGCGGTGGCTTATGTTGGGCGGATGCTCCAGGGAGTCCAGGGGGACGAGATAAGGGTGCCGGTCGGGGCGGGGGCCGAGGAGTGGGTCACGCGAGGGCGGTGCCGCCGGGTGCTGCTCGTGGTGCACAACGTCACCGCGGCGACCCGCCTGCTCGACATCCTGCCGCTCTTCCGCGACGACCTGCGGATCCAACTGCTGGTGACCTGCACCGGCTCGTCGCCGTTCCAGGCCGGGGTGCCCGAGCTGTTCGCCCGGCTCGGGCTGCCCGTGCTGCCTTGGGAGCAGGCCGTGCGCACCCCGGTGGACCTGGCCATCAGCGCCAGCTACGGCGGTCAATTGCATGAAATCCAGGGCACATTGGTCGTTCTCTCCCATGGCGCGGGATATAATAAGACGCTGGCAACGCCGAACGCCGAACGCCGAACGCCGAACGCCGAACGCCGAACGCCGAACGCCGAACGCCGAACGCCGAACGCCGAACGCCGAACGCCGAACGCCGGGGCCGAGGGCCCGCCTGTGTTCGGGATGGCGCCCGAGTGGCTGCTGCACCGGGGGCGGCCCATCGCGCACACCATCGTGCTCTCCCACCCCGAGCAGCGTGAACGGTTGCGCGCCGCCTGCCCCGAGGCCGCTCCGACGGCCGTGCTCGCCGGTGACCCCTGCTACGACCGGCTGCTCGCGGCCCGCGCCGACCGCGCACGCTTCCGCCGGGCGCTGGGCGTCGGCGAGGGCCAGCGGCTCGTCCTCCTCAACTCCACGTGGAACCCCGACTCCCTCTTCGGCGACAGCGGCGACGACATCCTGCCCGCCCTGCTCCCCCGGCTGGTCGCCGAGCTGCCCGCCGACGAGTACCGGGTGGCGGCCGTGCTCCACCCCAACATCTGGTACGCGCACGGCCCGGGACAGATCAGGGCCTGGTGCCGGGCGGCGGAGGCGGCGGGGCTGACGCTCGCCGACCCGCTCGACGGCTGGCAGCAGGCGCTCGTCGCCGCCGACTGCGTCCTGGGCGACTTCGGCTCCGTCACCTTCTACGCCGCCGCCCTCGGCACCCCGGTGCTGCTCGGCGCGTTCCCCGCCGACCGGCTCGACCCCGCCTCGCCCGTCGCCCGACTCGGCCGCGCCGCACCGGCGTTGCGCCCGGCCGCCGCGCTGCTCCCCCAGCTGACCGAGGCGATCGAGGGCCACGACCCCGGCCGCTATGCCGCCATCACGGGCCAACTCACCTCCGCGCCAGGCGAGTCGGCCACCCTGCTGCGGGAGCTGAGCTACCGGCTGATCGGCCTCCCCGAGCCGCGGGAACGGCCCGCGCTGCTCGACCCGTTGCCGCTGCCCGCGTTCCAACCCCCCACGCGCACCGCGCCGTTGACCGTGCTGACCCGCCTGCTCGGCGCGGGCCCGGGCGAGCCGCCCGAGATCGAGGTGGCCCGCTTCGCGGGGCCCGCCCCCGAGCGCGGCTGGACCGTGCACGACGTCCACGTGTCCGTCGACGAGGAGTGCGCCGACCCCGGCCGCCTCGCCCTGGCCGCGGTGATCGTGCGCCGGGGCCGCGACGACGACCCCCGCCTCGGCCCCGGCAGCGCCTGGACCGCCGACGCGGCCGCGCGCCACCCCGGGGCGGCACTCACCGTCTTCGTCTCGGGTCCCGACCGCTGCACCGTGCGCACGAGGGACGGGCGGCTGCTGCGGATCATGGCCGTCCCGGCCCCCGACGGCGGCCCTGACCTGTGCGACCCCGCGGTCTACGCGTCCGCGCTCCACGCCTGGCTGAGCCGGGGCAAGTCCCTCGACGAGCTGGCCGGTGGCATCACGGTGCGCACCGGCGTGGCGCGCCACCGCGTCGCGGTCACCGACCTGCCCCTCCCCCGGGCCCCTCTGCCCTGAGCAGGGCCTGAACGCGCTCCTCCCCCGCGATGTCCCCTGTCGTCTTGTGCACCTGGCGGGCGCGTTGCCACAGCTCGCGGCGGCGCTCGGCGTCGTCCTCGCAGCGGGCGCGCAGCTCGGTGATCGCGGCCTCCTGGATCAACGCGCCCTCCTCGTCGGCCATGATCGCGAGCGCGGCGTCCAAGGGCCCACGCGCGCCCGCGCGATCGCCCGCCGCGAGCCTGGCCTCGCCCAGACTCGTCAGCACCCGGGCCTCGTTGTACCGGTCGGGGGTCGGCAGGGCCCGCATCTCGGCGAGCGCGGCGTCCAGTTGGCGCAGGGCCTCGGGGTAGGTGCCCGCGCCGTACCGCGCGCGCCCGACGTGGTGCGCCAGCAGGGCCAACGCCCTTGGGTCACCGGCCCGTTCGGCGAAGGTGAGGGCCTCGTGGAAGAGGTCGAGCGCGTCGGCGAACCGCCGCTGCCGCAGCCGCAGCAGGCCGAGCGACTCGAGGGCCGTGGCGCGGCCACGCGGATGGTCGTCGCGCTCGGCGGCGAACGCGGCGCGGAAGTCCGCCTCGGCGGCGTTGAGTTGGCCGAGCGCCATGAGCGAGAAGCCGCGCTGCACGCGCGTGCGCGCCAGCGCTCGGGAGTCGCCGACGGCCAACGCGGCGCCGATGCCGAGGGCGTGGGTGCGCAGGCAGTCCTCGTGGAAGCCGCGCCGCAGGTGCAGGCCCCACATGGCCTCGCACAGCTGCCACACGAGCGCGAACCGCTCGCGCTCCGCCGCGGTGCGCACGGCCGCGACCAGCACCGCGCGCTCGGTGAGCAGCAGGTCGAGCGCCCTCTTGCGGGAGTGCACGGGCTCGCTGCGGGCCTGCGCCCTGGCCACCGCCCCGACGTACCAGCGCCCGCGCATGACGCTGACCTCGGCCTCCACCGCGGTGGCCAGGCACCGGGCGAGCCAACGTTCCACCGCCGCCTCGGCGTCGGGGTCCGCGAGCGTCACGGCGTGCCGGTGGGCGTCCGCGGTCTGCTGATACCTGCGGGGCCCCTCGGGGCGGCTGACCTCGACAAGGCGCCGCTCCGCCAGCTCCGTCAGCAGGGCCTCCGCCTCGGCCTCGTCGGCCAGCCCGGCCAGGGCCGCGACGGGGCCCGCGCCCTGCACGACCGGCGGCAGCTGCCCGAGCAGCCGGTGCAGCCGGGCGGCGGCGGGGCCGAGGGCCAGGTAGCGGCGTTCCACCGGATCGGGCCAGGGGTCGCCACCCGCTCCGGCGCGGGCGATCTCCTCCAGCCGTTCGCCATGGGCGAGTTGGGCCACGACGTCCCACACCCTGGCCGGGTGGCCCCCGCAGCGGCGGACCAGCTCCCGTGCCTCGGGAGCGGCCAGGGCGCCGGGGTCCACGCGGCCGTCCTCGATCAGCAGCCGCTCGACATGGGTGTCGGCGAGCGGCCCGAGCAGCAGCACGCGGGCGCCGTACGTGCCGACCAGGCTCGGCATCCGGTGCCGGGTGGTGACCACGAAGAGCGACCCTGGACCGCCCACCACGAGCTGGTCCACCTGCTCGGGCGACTCGGCGTTGTCGAGGATCACCAGGGCTCGGTTCCCGCGCAACCGCCGCTGGAGCAGGGCGCGTTGCTCGGCGAACCCGGGCCCGACCGTGCCGGGGTAGGAGCCGAGCTTGTACAGCAGGTCGGTCGCCGCCGCGCTGGGCGTCAGCGCCTCGTCAGGCGCGTGTCCCCTGAGGTCGACGTGGAGTTGGTCGCCTGGCAACAGGTCGTCGAGCTCCTGGGCCAGCCGAACGGCCAGGGCACTCTTGCCGATCCCGGCCTCGCCGACGATGAGCAGCAGCCGGGGCCGCTCGGGCGCCTCGGCCACCAGCTCGCGCACCTGGGCGATGGCCTCGTCGCGGTTGACGAACGACGCGTAGGGCGGCTCGATGACGGCCAGTCGCTCGGGGGTCTCCTCGCGCGCGAACCGCCGCAGGAGGGCGGCGATCTCCTCGTCGTCACGGGCGCGTTCGACGATGGCCTCGGCCAGCCGCCGCATCTCCGCCGGGTCGTCGGTCGGCTCGGGCGGCGGCCCGTCGTCGCCGTCGGCGCGGCGCCCGCGGCGCATCCGGCCGAGCAGCGCGGCCAGCGGCGCGACGGAGACGCGTCCGGCCTCCTGCCCCGCGCCTGTCACCATCGCGTTGGCCAGGGCGGCGATGATCGCTGGGCCGAAAACCTCCATGTCCCCCTCCGTGGTCCGGCAACGACGCCACGTTACCCGCTCGATGACACCGGGTCATCCGCGTCCCGGCGGGGATCACCGGGCAGTGTCACGGCAGAGGGCGTTCGAAGGGATGCGAAGGGAGCGGCATGGCGGCGGTCGGGTCGGTGGGCTTCACGGTGGAGGTCGAGGGGGCGACCGGGATGCGCACGGGCGCCTGGGCGGTGGGCGAGACGCTGACGATCGCCGGGCACCCGGGGCGCGCGCCCCTGGCCACGGTCCGGCTGCGGCCCGCGGCGGGCCGGGAGGCCCGGGGCGCGCGGCGGGGCCTGAGCGCCTCGGGCGAGGTGGCCGCGGCCGAGGTGGTCCTCGCGGAGGTGACCGTGGCCGAGGTGGAGGAACGCGCCAGGCTCGGCGGGGCGGCCCCGCACCCCGCGCTCGACCTGTTCGCGCCTGACGGCGCGCCGCTCGCGACCGTGGAGCCGCGCGAACCGGTGGCCTGGCCGCGCCTGTTCGACGTCATGGACGCGGAGGGCCGCCCGCTCGGCACGGTCGCCCGGTCCCGCACGCCGCTGCTGCGCCGCGCGACGTGGGCGATCCACCCCGCCGACGGCGGGCCACCGGTCACCGGACGCCAGGGCACCGCGGCGGGCTGGCTCGCGTTCACCGCGCTGCTGCCGCTGTGGCTGCTCGTGCTGCTGATCTCGCTGCTCGTGGCGCTCGGCACCTTCGGCCTTGTCACCCAGCTGCTGACCTGGGGGCGGCCCAAGAGCGTCGCGTGGCGGCGCGGCCCGCTGGGGCGGCGCCCGCTGACCTTCGGCCACGCCAGGGGCCGTTACCGCGCGGCGGCGAAAGGGCCGCTCGACGAGCGGCTGGTCCACGCCCAGGCGGCGCTGCACCGCTTCACGGCGCTCCACGCGACCTGAGGCCCGGCCACCGGGCGACGTTCCATACTGGCCCTGACCCGGCATCGTCCTGGACGAGGAGGGATTCGTGGACACCCAGCGCACGGCGGCGCCCCGCGCCGACCACACGACCGCGACCGACGGCGTTCCCATCGCCACCTGGACCTGGCTGCCCGAGGGCGTCCCGCCGCGCGGCTGGGTGCAGTTGGCCCATGGCGCCGCCGAACACGCCCTGCGCTACGACGCGTTCGCCCGCCACCTGACCGCGCACGGCTACGCGGTGATCGCCTCCGACCACCGCGGCCACGGCGCGACCGCCCGGCACACCGGCGGCCTCGGCGTGGTGGGCGCGTCGGGCTGGCGCGCGGTGGTCGATGACCTGCACGCCGTCGGCGAACGCGCCCGCGCGGAGCTGCCGGGGCTGCCGTTCGCGCTGTTCGGGCACTCGATGGGCTCCCAACTGGCCCGCGACTACGCGCAGGAGCACGGCGCCGCGCTCAACGGGCTGATCCTGTGCGGGACTTTCCGCTCCCTGCCCGGGTGCGAGCCGGAGACGGCGATCCGGCGGCTCGGCGCGGAGATCGAACGCGGCGGGCGCGGCGCCCGGTCGTCGTTCGTGCCGGACCTGTTCGCGTCGTTCAACGACCCGTACCCGTTCCGCACCGGCTTCGAGTGGCTCTCGCGGGACGAGGCGGAGGTGGACGCGTATGTCGCCGACGAGCGCTGCGGGTTCCCGTTCAGCGCGGGGCTCTCGCTCGACTGGGTGACGGGCGTGCGGAAGATCAACGACCCGGCGCGGCAGGCCGACATCCCGCGCGACCTGCCCGTCCATGTCGTGGTCGGCGACCAGGACCCGTGCCACTCGGGGATGACGCTGGTGTACGAGCTGCTCGAGGATCTCCGCCACGCGGGCACCCGCGAGTTGAGCTGGCGGGCCTGGGAGGGCGCGCGCCACGAGATCCTCAACGAGACCAACCGGCATGAGGTGTTCGCCGCACTCGTCGCGTGGCTGGACGAGCGGGTGGCCGCCTGAGCCGGGCGAGGGCCTTCGGATCCGGAGCCGACGGTCCGTCAACTCTCGCTGACATGCGAGGATTTGAATTCGGGAAGAACCATATCGAGGGAGAGTGGACAGCATGGCCGAAGCCCGCGAGGAAGCCCCACCGGAGATCAACGTCAACGTCCCCAGCGTCGCGCGCATCTACGACTACGCCCTGGGTGGCAAGGACAACTACGCCGTGGACCGGGCGGCTTACGCGGAGTTGGAGAAGGCGGCGCCCAGTTCGCGGCCGCTGGCGATCAACAACCGCCGCTTCCTCCAGCGCGTGGTCAGGATCCTGGCCGAGGACTACGGCATCCGGCAGTTCATCGACCACGGCTCAGGGCTGCCCACCCAGGACAACGTGCACCAGGTGTCGCAGCGGATCGACCCGTCGTCGCGCGTGGTCTACATCGACAACGACCCGATCGTGCTGGCCCACGGGCGCGCGCTGCTCCAGGAGAACGACAAGACGGCCGTGATCCAGGCCGACTTCAGGGACACCGACGCCATCTTCGCCCACCCCGATGTCCAGCGGCTGATCGACTTCGACGAGCCGGTGGGCGCGTTGTTCGTCTCGGTGCTGCACTGCATCCCCGACTCCAGCGACCCCTGGGACGTCATCCGCCGGGTGGTCGACCAGCTGCCCTCGGGGAGCTTCCTGGTGATCAACCAGCTCGTGAGCGACGACGCGGAGACCCGCAAGCGGCTCACCGACTTCCTCGTGGAGAGCACGGGCGGCAACTGGGGCCGACTGCGTGAACCGCACGAGGTCGAGCGGTACTTCGAAGGTCTTGAGATCCTGGACCCCGGCCTGGTGGAGATCAGCACCTGGCGCCCCGACTCGGAGCTGGGCCCCAAGCAGAAGACCGACGAGTGGATCGAGTTCGGCGGCGTGGCCCGCAAGCCGTAGCCCTTGCCGGGCGTTCCGGGCCCGCCCCCCGGATGTCGGCCGGGGGGGGCGGGCCCGGACGATCTTCCTCGGGTCCACGCCTCCCCGGCCTGGGGCAGCGCCGTGCCCGACGGACGGACGGACGCGGACCGGTCCTCGGAAACCGCCCGGTCAGGGCCTAGTTGCGCTTCAGCTCGTCCCTGAGCCTGATGTGGTCGAGCAGCTCGGCCGTCTTGCCATGGGGCTCGGCCGTGGCGCACAGGCTGTCCATGACCGCGAGGTAGTCCTCGACGTCGTCCCGCTTGTCCAGGTAGAGCGCGCTGTTGAGCTGCTCCAGGTAGACGATGTCGGGCAGATCGGGCTCGAGGAAGCGCAGGATCGTGATCGGTCCGCCCGCGGCGGCCAGCCCACCGAGCCGGAATGGCGCTATCTGAACGGTGATGTTCGGCCGCTCGGACAGCTCGCGCAGGTGCTTGATCTGCTGGCGCATCGCCTCGTCGCCGCCGAGCGGGCGGCGCAGCGCGGCCTCGTCCACCACGGCCCACAGCTTGGGCGCCCCCGCCGCCATCAGGAAGCGCTGGCGCTCCATCCGCAGCTCGACACGGCGGTTGACCTCGCGGTCGGAGGCCCTGGGGTTGCCGAGGCGGATGCAGGCACGCGCGTAGTCCGCGGTCTGGAGCAGCCCAGGGATGAACTGCACCTCATAGGTGCGGATGACCGAGGCGGCCTCCTCGAGGCCGATCATCGTCTCGAACCACGGCGGCAGGACGTCGCTGTACCGCTGCCACCAGCCCGGCACGTTGGCCTGCCGGGCGAGCGTCAGGAACTGCTCGCGCTGGGACTCGTCCTCCACGCCGTACAGCGTGAGGAGGTCGGCGATGTCCCGCTCCTTGGCGCCCACCCGGCCCAACTCAAGCCTGCTGATCTTCGCGTGCGAACCGCGGATCGCGTCCCCTGCGGCCTCGCGCGTGATGCCGCACGCCTCGCGCAACCGCCGCAGGTGGGTGCCGAGCACGATCCGCAGAACGGTGGGCCCGCCCCGCGGGTGCGCGAGGATGTCGCGCACCGCCGAGGCGCGGCCTGCCTGAGCTGACGCCATGTGTGTCCCCTGAGTGTTGAATTCGCGCCCAAGTGTTGCACTGTTCGGGCGAGGCGTACAGTCGCTCAGGCGCCACTCAGGGTGAGCCGGTCAGCCGACGTCGACCAGGTCGTCGAAGTCGCCGTCCTTCGCACCCTGGATGAACGCCGTCATCTCGGCGTGGGTGTAGATCAGCGCGGGGCCCTCGGGGTCACGGGAGTTGCGTACGGCCACGTCGCCACCGGGCAGGCCGGCCATCTCCACACAGTTCCCGTTGGGGTTGCTCCGCGCGCTCTTCCGCCAGGCCGCTCCCTCGATCAGGCCGGCCGGGACACCGTTGGCGATCTTCGGCATGTGCACTCCTATGTGGGGTCGCGCCGCCCGGGGGTGAGGTGTGGGTGTGGACGGCTACTGGACAAATCCTGCCCACGAACCGAGCGTTCTTGCACCTGTTCTTGCATCTGTTCTTACATTAGTTCTTTCAGGTGTACTTGCAGCGATACGCTCGGTCCACAAGGATGGACCCAACGGATCCGTCGCCGTCGAGGGTCACGTCACTACGTCGCGGAGGTCTTGATGCCAGCTCTCCCGTTCGCCGCCATGGCACCGCTCCATGCCGGGCAGCTACCGGGAGGAAGGGCCGTCGACACGGCGGGGTTCGCGACGTTCCCGCTCCCCGACGCCCCCGAGACGCCGTCATCCGCCCGGCGCATGACGCGAACGACCCTGGCTGGCTGGGGACTTGACGCGCTGACCGACGACGCGACCGTGATCGTCTCGGAGTTAGTGACCAACGCCATGCGCTACGGCCTGCCCCGGCAGGGCGAGCGCGCGCCGCTGCCGCCCGCCACGCCGCGGCAGCCGATCCTGCTGACGTTCGTGCACTGCGGCGGCTCGGTCCTGTGCGCGGTGTTCGACCCGGGCACCGAGGTCCCGCGCCTGAAGGAGCCCGACCACTTCGAGGAGTCGGGCCGCGGCCTGCACGTGCTCGAGTCGCTCGCGGAGCGCTGGGGCTGGACGACGCCGGACCGGCACGGCAAGGCCGTCTGGGCGCTGCTCGTGCCCCCGGACGCGTCGGCGGAGTGGGAGCCGCTGACCAGGCTCCTGCTCCTGCTCGAACTCCTCAGCGGCCCCTCGTGGTTGAAGTCGCTCGGCGCCTCGGCCGCCGGCGAGGAGGCACCCGAGACGCGCTAGGCGGCGTCCGGGCGCGCCGGGTCAGCGACCGGCGGCGCGCTTGAGGCAGTCGGTGATGCGCTGCACCACTTCCACCTGCCGATCGACCAGATAGAAGTGACCGCCCTCGAAGACGTGCAGGTCGAAGCCCGCCTCCGTGTGACCGGCCCAGCGCTCGGCCTCCGCCACGGTGGACTTGGGGTCGCGGTCGCCGATGAACGCCGAGATCGGGGCGTTGATCCTGGCCTCGGGATCGCCGCGGTAGGTCTCGATGGCGCGGTAGTCGTTGCGCACCGCGGGCAGGACCATCCGCAGCAGCTCCTCGTTGTCGAGCACGCCGCTCTCGGTGCCGTTCAGCCGCCGGATCTCGGCGATCAGCCCGTCGTCGTCCTCCCGGTGGAACGCCTCGTCGCGCCGCGTCGCGGGCGCGCGCCGCCCCGAGACGACGAGCGCGGACAACGGCGGCGCCCCCGGCGTGCGCTCCAGCACGCGCGCCGTCTCGAACGCCAGTACGGCCCCCATGCTGTGCCCGAAGAACGCCCAGGGCTCGCGCTGCCAGGGCCCGAGCGCCTCGGCGACGCGCTCGGCG
This sequence comes from Streptomyces radicis, assembly GCF_003626575.1. Classification (GTDB taxonomy): domain Bacteria; phylum Actinomycetota; class Actinomycetes; order Streptomycetales; family Streptomycetaceae; genus Streptomyces; species Streptomyces radicis. The sequence goes on from NZ_RBDY01000005.1 coordinate 267,581, forward strand.
AGCGGCAGGATCTCCGTCGCGAACGGCTCGCCCCTGCGGTCCTGGCGCCCCGGGTACTGCACGGTCAGCACCTCGACATCGGGGTGCAGGGCGGCCGAGAGCGGGTGGTAGAAGCTGGCCGACCCTCCCGCGTGGGGAAAGCACACCAGGCGCGTGCGCCCCGCGTGCGCCGGGTGGAACCGCCTGATCCAGGCGTCGCCTCCGGACATGGCCCAAGCCTCCTCAAGCTCGCCGACTCCGAGTCCCCACACGGCCCTTGGCCCGGCCCACCGCGCCGAAACGCGGGTGAGAGCACCCCCCTGAGCTTGATATGGTTTCCCCGTCGCCGCAACGGTCAACCCGTAGCGCACACACCCCGTCCGGGTGGCGGAATGGCAGACGCGCTAGCTTGAGGTGCTAGTGCCCGATTAAGGGCGTGGGGGTTCAAGTCCCCCCTCGGACACAACCAGTATGCCCACGCGTGGTGTTGGCCGGGATTCGGCCAACACCTCTTGTTTTTCACGCACCCCGGCCTTGTCCGGCGAAGGGCGTCGACGAGGTCGCGGCGGGCTCGTCGAGGGCCACCGGGCGGATGCCGCCGGGGTCGTGGACCGGGACCCGCAGCAGGGATCCGGTCTCGTGGCGGGCCACCAGCAGGAAGCCGGACGGATGCCACGCGATGCCGTTGGGACCGACTCCGTCGCGGCCCAACTGCTCGGGCGCGCGCAGCGGGAGAGACGCCCGCCCGGCGGTGTCCCCCCGGTTGACATCCGGGGGGAGCCGCTCTGTTGCGGAAAGCCCGCCCCGCAGGGGTGCGATGACCCGATAATCGGGGGGTAGCCGCCTCAGCTCGGGTTCTGCTGGTCCGAACAGGATGGTGGTGACGAAGGTGCCCAAGCCGGCGCGGTGAGCAGGTGCAGCGCCCTTTGGCGAATGAGTGAAATCTGTGCCCCCCCCCCCGGCGAAATTCGACTTCTGTCCGGAGATCTGCCCCGGGTGCTTGCGGTAGCGCAGCGTCGGAGCCGCTATGAGGACACCCGCGGCCCGCGCGGAGGCGGCCATCAGCGTGCCGGTGTCCTCCATGCCGCGCATCGCCGACCAGCCGCCCAGGGAGACCAACAGGTCGCGCCGCCACATCACCCCCGCCGGATGGATGGGCAGCCGATAGCCCCCCGGCGCGGTGGACCAGTGCTCCAGCAGCACACCACGGGCCAACCGCCCGCTCGACAGCGGCAGTTGAGCGCTCCGCAGCTCCCCAGACGGCAGCAGGTCACGCGCCTGCCCCGCGGCGAACCCCGCAAGCCGGTACCCGTCGAGAGCCAGGGAGAGATCGGCCAGGGCCGAGGGTTCGAGCTCGTCGTCGGCGTCGAGGTTCTGGATGAGAGGCGCGGTGGAACGTCCCAGGGCGACGTTCCTTGAGACGGCGGGGCCCTCGGTGGTGCTGTGGACCCCGACACTCACCCGGGGGTCGCCCGCCGCGCCGCACGCGCGCAGCGCGGCCTGGAGCGGGCGGGCGTCGGCACCGTCGATCTGGATCAGCCACCGCCAGTCGCGGTGCGTCTGGGCGCGCAGGGATGACCAGGCCGCCGTGAGGTACCTGGCGTTCGGGGCATGAGCGGCGGTGACGACATCCACGCGCATGACGGCGGATTTTACGCGGGTCCGGCCTCGCAGCGCAGCGATACGTGGTAAGTACGGTGCCATGGAGGGTAATTCGATCACCGCGCGCCTCAGCCAGGTCGCCACCGAGGACTCCCGCGAGCTGGACCGCGTGTGCGAGGAGGTGGCACGTTCGCTGGTCGAGGCCGGGACCGAGCCACCGTTCCGCATCGGCTCGGCGAACTTCACCGGAGACCCCTTCCTCATCTGCGCCGACCGCTACTGGCGGCTGCGCTTCCTTGCCAGGCCCTCGGTGCGCACCGCCGCGGAGTGCGCCGGCTGGCTCCATCAGCACCTCCAGGACGCCGCGGACGGCACAGGGCAGGCCCATCGCGCCGAGGTCGAGCAGAAGTGGGCGCTGGGTTACGCCTTCATCACCCGGGACAGCGAGGAATCCGCGACCGAGATCACCGACGCCTGCGCGGAGATCGTCGGCTCGGCCGACATCGCGTTCTTCGCCGCCCTCTACCACGCGGGGAAGCTCCGCGCGAACTTCCGCTTCGACGAGCTGCACTCCTTCATCGAGTCCTCGATGCTCGCCCTGGCCGCAGGTCCCCACCGCGGCGGACCGGTCTTCACCGCGCTGCGCGCGTTCGCGGCCTTCGGCAGCCGCCGCCTCACCACCGAGCACGCCGCCGACCTCCTCGACCACACCTGGTACTCCCCCCGACGCACCGTGCACACGGTCGACCTGTGCCTCAACGCCCTCTCCGCCGCCGTACCGTTCGACGGCCAGGGCGAGCTGCTGCGCGACCGCGCCCGCGAGGCGGCCGCGCAGTGGCCCGAGAACCACCTCTTCGTCTTCCGGCTCGCCACCGGCCTCCACCTCAACAAGGAGCACGACGACGCGCTCGAGGCCATCGACCTCGCCCTCGCGCTGCTCCCGGCCATCGGCAGCCGCGGCAGCCACGCCCAACTCCAGGAGCAGTACCTCGCCAAGCGCGAGCTCATCCTCGAGGGTCGGCAACGCGGCGCCGAGACAGCCGCCCACCGGCGGCAGTGGGACCGGCAGAACGACGCCTACCGCCAGGTCGAAACCCGGCTCAACTCCGCCACCAACCACCTCATCACCATGATCACGGTCTTTGTCACCGCGATCGCCTTCATCATCAGCAGCATCCAGCTCACCTACGGCGGCGACCTGCCCCTCGGCGACCGCATGCGCCTCATCCTCGCCCAGGGCACCGTCATGCTCGGCTTCTCCGGCCTCCTCGTCCTCGGCACCCACCTCCTCCTCCGCTATCGCCAACACCCACACGCCCACCCCAACCCCCCTGATGACTCCGGGAGCTGACAGAACGCCCTCGGCCCGTCGGTCGTGCCGGACCGGCGTGCGGGAACGTCAGGCGAGCTCGAACGGGCCGATGTCGATGGCCGCGCCCCTGACGCGTGACGCGCCGTCGACGTCCTGGACGAAGCCGGGGCTGTGGGGGGCGCTGCCCTCGTCGACGACGTCGGCCCCTTGGGCCACGGCGCGGAACCGGGTGAAGTCGTCGGGGTTGATCGCCCGCACCGGCGCGTCGGGATTGCCCTCGAACTCGCGCCAGTCGTCGGCCACCGAGGGATCGAGCAGCTCGATGTTGTCCGTGTCGTCGGTCAGCGCGTCCCTGCTGCCGTCGGCGTAGGTGGAACCCCCGGCGCTCACCAGGATGTTGTTGCGCAGCCTGACGTCCGTCGTGTCCAGGTCGTCCACCGTGCCGTGGAACGTCAGGACATGGCCGTCGACCCCGCCGAGCAGGATGTTGTTCTCGATGACGGCGCCGGGGACGCTGCCCAGCTCGATGTTCTGGCTGCCGAACGACTCACACACGTTGCCGCGGTAGGTGAAGTCGCGGATGTCGGCGGTCGGGCGGTGCCCGTTCTGCATGATCAGGCACTGGCCCGAGACGCGTACGCAGTAGTTGTTCTCCACGGTGACATTGTGTGATTCAACGGTTCTCCCGCTGTTCTGGTACGTCTGGACGCAGTCGGCGTGCGGCTCGCCCTCGCCCTTGTTGGCGTTGAGGTCGTGCACGTAGTTGTTGCGGATGGTGTGGCCGCTGCCCCAGACGCGCATGCCGTCGACGTCGTCGTTCCCGTCGTCGGACCACAGGTCGTAGATGTTGTTCCACTCGACCGTGATGTCGGAGCCGCCCCAGAGGTAGACGCCGAAATTGTTGGTCCCGGTCACGGTGTTGCGGGAGATCAGCACGTCGCTCGCGCAGTCGTCGTAGTCGCACGCGATGGCGTAGTGGATCCGCTTGCCCGTCACCAGGTTGCCGGTGATCGTGTGCCCGCTGCCGGAGAACTTGATCCCCGTCGACGGGTCGTCCAGCGCGTCACCGACCACCGTGAAGCCGTCGACGGTCGCGTCGCTGCCGCTGACGACGATGTTCCGCACCGTGACGGGGCCGTTGGCCCGAACGGTGATCGGCTTGTCGACGACCAGCGTCGTGTCGGAGTGGTCGCCCGGCCTGACGCAGACGATGTCGCCGTCCGAGGCGTCGTCGACGGCCGCCTGCGGGTCGGAGTCGGCGCGGACCGTGCAGTCGTCGGTCCTCGGGTTGCCATTGCCGTCGGTGCCGTACGGGAGTTCGTCGTCACCACCACCGCCGCCACCGTCGTCACCACCGCCGTCGTCACCGTCGTCGTCGCCCCAGATCTCGATCTCGGTGAGGCTGTTCCAGTCGCCTTCGCCGTCTCCTTCGTAGCCGTGGCCGAGGTAGCGGATCCTCGACGTTTCCACCGGCTCGTCGAAGGTGAAGGTCTCGAGGGCTGTGGTGGTACCGCTGGTGCGGCCCTCGTGGATGGTGACCCAGCGCGAGCCGTCCCAGTGTTGGAGTTCGAAGAGGTTGCGGCGGGTGGTGCCTCGGTGGACGGCGAGTTTGACATGGGTGACGGTGTGGGTGGTGCCGAGGTCCAACCGGAGCCAGGCGTTGTCGCCTTCGCCGGACCAGCGGGTGGTGAGGTCGCCGTCGACGGCGTCGGCGGGAACGTTGTCGTCGCTGGTGCTGGCGGTGACGGCTTCGGGGCCCGGGGTGAGTTCCGCTTCGGCGGCCCATGCGGTCGTCGGCGCGATGAGTGTCGCGGTGAGGGCGGCGAGGGCGGTGAGGGCCAGGGGCAGTGAACGGGCGGGTCTCACAGGATGTCCTCCTGGGTCGGGTTCTCTCCGCCTCGGTCCCGGGGGCCGTGGAGGGTCACCGGGGCCATGAGGCGTCGGCGGCACGGTAGACGGCACACCACGAGACGGGTCCCGACGACCCGGCGCCGCAGCGCCGTTCCGCCCCCGTCGGCGTCGGCCCGTAGGTCGACGGCGCCCGCGCGAGCGGTGGACCGTCCACCGGCCCACGACCCATGAATCGAGACACCGTGCACCGCATCCATTAGCCTTTCGATGCACGACGCCTTGGAAATGGCCCGCGCCGACACCGGCGGGGCCCGCGGACCGTTCGCGACAGCCCGGGAGACGCAGAGACATGTCCGAGAACGACGAAGCCCCGGTCCTCGCGCACAGCCGCCGCGGCGTGCTCAAGGCCGGAGGCATATCCGCAGCGCTGGTCGCCCGCGGCGACGGCGCCGCGGGCGGCGGCCTGACCGGGACTTCGGGGCCGATCCACCGGGCGGCCCCTTCGCCGACCCGGCGGGGCTGACGCCATGGCCGGGCGGCCGGTGAACGGGGCCTCTCCGGGTCAGGACCAGGCCGCGGCGAGGCGGCGCGCGTGCGCCCGCAGGGCCAGGCGCGAGGGCGGCGTGGCACCGGTCATCACGATCAGCACGACGGGCCCGCACAGCTCGGCGACGGCGAACGGGTCGGCGGGTACGCCGCGGAGCCTGCCCCTGACCTGGCCCAACACCGCGCGGGCGGGCGGGGCGAGTAGGTCGGCGGCGGCCACCAGCCGACCGACCTCGGCGTCGTGCTGGGCCTCGCCGAGCAGGGCGCGGTAGGCCGCCCCCGCGGGCGAGGCCGTGAGGAACTCCGTCAGGGCGACCAGGAAATCGGTGATCGCGCCGACCGGGTCGTCCCGCACCACGAAGGCCAGCTCGCCGCGCGCGTCGTCGGCGCACGCCTCGACCAGGATGTGCGCCTTGGTCGGCCACCAGCGGTAGACGGTCTGCCGCCCCACGCCCGCCCGCTCGGCGATGCCCTTCATCGTCATCGCGGAGTACCCGATCTCGACGAGCAGGTCGTCGACCGCGCGCAGCACGGCGACGCGCGCGGTCTCGCTGCGTGGACGCCCCAGGGCGGCGAACTCGGCCATGACCTCAGCCTATCGGGGCAACGTGCACCGTTACCGCGTCGATCTCAAGGCCCGGGTCACGCGGCCCGCCCCGAGGCCTGGGTGACGGAGGACAGGGTGACAACGGTGACATCGGGGAGCGCGTCGACCCGCACGGGAGGTCCCCAGGCACCGGCGCCGCGGGTCACGTGGAGCAGGGCGTCGCCATGGCGTTCGAGACCCGCCACCGTGGGGTTGGCCAGCTCCGCGATGAGGTTGCCCGGCCACAGCTGCCCGCCGTGGGTGTGGCCCGAGAGCCGGGGATCGACGCCGTGGTCGGCCGCCTCGTGGACCACGGCGGGCTGGTGGGCGAGCAACACGCAGGCGCGGGACCGGTCGCGGCCGCCGCCCGGGTGCCCATCGCGGACTTCGACCTCGCGGGCCTCGACGACCTCGCGGGGGACGAGGTGGTTGAGCAACGGGTGGGGACCGAGGTCGCGCACGTGGTCGATCCACTCGCGGGCTCCGTAATTTCCGAGTCAGAGCGCCTCGTAAATCACTCACCTTACGAGCGACAGTGTCTCGTTATCCCTCCGAGGGGCCGTCGCGGCATGACCCGAAGTCCAGGGAATCCGGACGCGACTCTTGACCCGTGGCGGCGACGCGGGTGTAACTTCTGGCCAGCCCACGGCATTTAACGATAAATCGCCGGCGGTGGCAGGAGGCGACGACATGGCGTGTGAACGGGTGGCCCGGGTCTCCTGGACGACCGTGCCGACGCGGTCACTCCCGCCAGAAGGCCTGACGCGCGACGGAGCCGCTCACCGCCCGACGGTACTGGCCGGGCGACTTGCCGGTGTGCTTCTTGAACACCACACTCATGTACTCGGGGTGACTGAAGCTCAGCCGCTCCGCGATCTGCTGGAGCGTCCAGTCCGTCGAGGACAGCAGCTCGGCGATGTGGCCCACCCTGACGCGCACGATCTCGCCGTGGACCGTGCGGCCGAGCAGCCGCACGAATCGGTGGTCGAGCGCCCGCCGCGAGAGCCCGACGTGCCGGAGCACGGCGTCGACCGCGAGATTCAGGTCCGAGTGGTCGCGGATGAACCGCAGGGCCTCGGCGACGAGCGGATCGTCCACGGCGAGGATGTCGGAGGACTGCCGGGCGACAAGCCGCGTCGGTTCGATCAGCCGCAGCCCCGGCTCGAGGGACCGCCCCCGCATCATGAGGTCGAGGAGCTCGGCGGCGAGGTACCCCGTCCTCGTCGTGTCGGGCTCGATGCTCGACAGCGGGGGCGACGTGAGGCTGCCTATGAGGTCGTCGTTGTCCACGCCGATGACGGCGACCGAGTCGGGTACCGCGAGCTCGGCGATCTTGCAGGCCTCGAGCACCTCTTGGCCCGCGATGTCGTAACAGGCCAGCACGCCCACCGGTCGGGGAAGACTCGTGAGCCACTCCGCGAGCAGCTCGCGGTCGGCGGCGCGCATCCCCGACGGCTTCATGCGGAACTCCCACGAGGTCAGACCGCGTCGGCGTACATGCTCCGCGAACCAGGCGCCGCGCTTGAGCGACCAGCCGAAACGTTCGTCCCCGCAGTAGGCGAAGTGCCGCAGACCCCGTTCCTCGAAGTGCTGGACCGCCCACCGGGCGATCGTGCCGTCGTCGGTCTCGACGCCGGGCAGCTCGGGCACCAGCCGCGCCGCGCTCAGATCGACCGCGGGGAGGCCGAGCCGCCGGATGAACCGGGCCGTCTCCTCGCTCTCGATGCGGGCCAGCAGGCCATGGCCCTGCCAGCCCTCGAGCCACGAGAAGTCGGTCTCGTGGCGGCTGTGCTCGGCGAGGTACATCGACCAACCCGGGTGTTCCTCGACGTACTTCTTCACGCCCACGAGCAACCCGCGGGCATAGGCGTTCGACGTTTCGACAAGCAACGCTACGTGACGAGTGCTCAGTTGAGGCATGTAAAAAGTCTAAGGCAGACTGCTGTATTACGCATGGCTTGATCTCAACGGCGTCCGTAACCTGGCATTGCCTTGGGAGGTCAAACGATGACACAGAGAGTGCGGATGGCGATTGCCGGACTCGGTTTCGGTGCCGAGTTCATCCCCATCTATCAAGCCCATCCGGATGCCGAGTTGGTGGCTGTCTGCCAACGCGCCGAGGCCCCCTTGAACGAGATCGCCGACCGCTTCGGTGTCCCCAGCCGGTTCACCGACTACGACGCGATGCTGCGGGACCCCGAAATCGACGCGGTGCACATCAACACCCCGATTCCGAACCACGCCGAGCACACGGTGTCGGCGCTCAGGGCCGGGAAGCACGTCGCGTGCACGGTGCCGATGGCCACGACACTTGACGAGTGCCGGGCCATCGTGGCCGCGGTCAGGGAATCCGGCAAGAAGTACATGATGATGGAGACGGTCGTGTACTCCCGGGAGTTCCTGCATGTCCTTGATCTCCTGGAGAACGGCACCCTGGGCCGTATCCAGTTCCTTCGCGGCGCCCATTACCAGGAAATGGCGGGCTGGCCCGGATACTGGGAAGGCCTGCCGCCCATGCATTACGCGACACACGCGGTGAGCCCCGTGCTTTCGCTCGCCGGGGCGTTGGCCGAGAGCGTCGTCTGTATCGGCTCGGGGCGCATCTCGCCCGACCTCGCGGGGAAATACGGATCGCCGTTCGCCGTGGAGAGCGCGCTGCTCACCCTCCGTGACTCGCCGGTGGGCGCGGAGATCGCGCGCTTCCTGTTCGAGACGGCGCGTGAATACGTCGAGAGCTTCACGGTGTTCGGCGACCGCGCCAGCTTCGAGTGGGAGCAGACACAGGGGTCGGGACACGTGCTGCACACCGGTGAGATCCCGAAGACGGTCGAGATCCCCGACTTCGCGCACCGACTGCCGCCCGAGGTCGCACCGTTCACGACGCGCGGCGTCTACGACGACGACCATGAGCATCTCTCGTTCATCCAGGGGAGCGGCCACGGTGGATCGCATCCGCACCTGGCGCACGAGTTCCTCAGGAGCATCCTCGAGGACCGCCCGTCCTCGATCGACGAGGTCACCGCGGCGAACTGGACGTCGGTGGGCATCTGCGCGCACGCGTCGGCCATGCACGGGGGCGCCCGGGTCGAGATCCCCGACTACGCACGAGAGGCGGGCTGACGGCCGACGCGCCCATGACGGCGTGACAGGACGGGCCGAGGGCCCTCCGTGAGGTGAACAGCGCGTCCGCCGACCGGCGTCGCGAGGACGGAGAACACGCGCCGAGTCATGGCGCCCAACAGCGGAGGAACGGATGAGCCCTGCCCGGATCGATCTCCCGAGGCGGTACACGACGACACCCGAGCGGGGAGCACGGGGACACCTGCCGGTGGGGTCTCCATGACCGCACCCCCGCGGCAACTCCCCGCGGCCGCCACCAAGGAGTGGCGCGCGCGGCTTCGAAGACTTCCCGTCCTGGCCGTCGCCATCCCGGTCGCCGCCGCCGCGCTCTGGGTGGCGTTCCTCGCCGAAGGGACGCCGGCGGGACCGGCCACCGACAACCCAGGCAAGTTCCTCGTCACGGCGCTCGACGCGGTCACGTTCGCCGGGCTCCTGTTCGTCGCGGCGTCCGGCTTCACCCTGATCTTCGGACTCATGCGCACGGTCAACATGGCGCATGGCTCGCTGTTCCTGCTGGCCGCCTACATCGCCATCAGGACGCAGGAGGCCATGGTCGGCCGCTCCCGCAACATCGAGCCCGCGCACGTCGGGATGCTGGACTGGCTGGTGCCGATGCTGGTCGGCGCGGGCGTCGCCGCCGTGCTCGGGCTGCTGATCCAGCAGCTGTTCCTCCAGTGGACCGAGGGCCAGGAGCTGCGCCAGGCGCTGATGACGCTCGCCCTCACGGTCGTCCTGGCCGACCAGATGCTGCGGGAGTTCGGCGGTCTGGCCCAGACGATGGTCTGGCCGGGCGCCGTCAGCCACTTCTTCTCCGTCGCGGGCGAACGGTACGCCCTGACCCGCGTGTTCATCCTCGGCGTCGCCGTGCTGGTCGGCGTCCTGCTGTGGCTCTGGCTGACCAGGACGAGCATGGGGATGGTGATCAGGGCCGGCGTGGACGACCGCGGGATGGTGCGCGCGCTGGGCATCAACATCCGCCTGGTCTTCGCCCTCACGTTCCTCGTCGGCTCCTTCCTCACCGGCGTGGGCGGCGTGCTCGGGGCCTCGTTCGCGGGAGCGGCGCCAGGGACCGACGGGAGCTGGCTGCTGAACGCCCTCATCGTCGTCATCGTCGGCGGCCTGGGATCGCTCAAGGGCGCCGCCGCTGGCTCGCTGCTCTACGGCGTCGTCGTCGCGTTCTCCCCCGTCTACCTGCCGAGCGACTACTCCTACTACGCGATCATCATGACCTTCGCCCTGCTGGCGCTGGTCCTGGCCGTCCGCCCCAACGGACTCTTCGGGAGGCCGGCATGAACCCCCGGATGAACCCCCGACACCTGCTGACCCGGGGCAACGTGCTCGGCGCCGCGCTGATCGCCGTCCTGCTGGTCCTTCCGCAGCTGGCGACGGCGTTCTTCGTCAACTTCGTCATGACGCAGACGCTCATCCTCGGGCTGGCCGCCGCGACGATCGTGTTCCTGGCCACATACGGGGGCATGACCTCGCTCGCGCAGTTCCTGCTGTTCGGGGTCGCGGGTTTCATGTTCGGCAACGCGGCCCAGGAGGCCGGGTCGCGCGGCCTGAACCTCGGGTGGTCCCCCTGGGTGGCGGTGGCGTTCGCCCTCCTGGTGACCCTCGCCGCGGCGTTCGTCCTCGGCGCGATCGCCAGCCGCACCACCGGGCTCTACTTCCTCATGCTCACGATGGTCTACGCCGTCATCGGCTACTTCGTGTTCGCGCAGATCGTCGAGATCTCAGGGCCCGGCGGCATCACCAGCATCCAGCGGCCCGACCTGCTTGGACCGCCCGTCCGGCTCTACTACGCGGGCGTGCTGCTCTCGGTGCTGGCCTACCTCGGCTTCCGGGCGGTCGGGCGGACCGCGTTCGGCCTGGCGTTGCAGGGCGTCCGCGACGACCCGGTGCGGATGGCCTCGCTGGGGTTCAACGTGCGGCTGCACCGGACGCTGGCGTTCACCCTTGCCGGGTTCGTGGCCGGGCTGAGCGGCCTGCTCAACGTGTGGTGGAACGGCCAGATCGACCCGGCGTCGATCGCGACGGGCCCCACCCTGATCCTGCTGATCATCGCGGTGATCGGCGGCATCACGTCCTTCGCGGGCGCCTGGCTCGGCGCCTTCGTCTATGTGTGGGTCTTCACCTACCTGCGGGACCTGCCGCTGATCGACAACATCGGCATCACCGAGGCCAGGTTCAACACCGTGATCGGCGTGATCGTCCTGGTGATCATGGTGCTCTCCCCCGAAGGGCTCACCGGAATCGTCAAGCGGCTGCGCCACCGCGTCGGAGCCCGCACCCCCGCGATGCCAGGACCGGCCAGCGGCGGATCCCCGTCCGTCGGCAAGCGAACGAAGGAACTCGGAGGAACACGGACATGAGCGGACTGAGACGGCGCACGGCGCCGGCGCTCTCGATGGCGGCGGCCCTGGCGCTGGTGACCGCGGGATGCAGTGGCGGTGACGACTCGTCGGGGCTGCCCGCCGACCAGCAGGGCTCCGGGGCGACGGCCGCGGAAGGCGACGGCGTCAGGCTGGGGATCCTCGGCCAGTGCGAGGGCCCGTTCGGCGGCTTCCACGAGGATGTCGTCGCCGGCACGACGCTCGCCCTGACCCGGTTCGCCGGCGCCACCCCGAACTCGTCCACCAGCGCGCTCGACGGCTTCAGCGACGCGGAGGCCGCCGGGACCCCGATCGAGCTCGTCGGCGTGGGCTGCGGCGACGACACCGCGGACCGCGTCCTCCAGGAAGTGCGCCTTCTGGTGGAGCAGATGGGGGCCAACGTCATCATCGGCCCGCTCTCCGGCGACGAGGGCATGGCCGTGGCCGAGTACGCGAAGGCCAATCCGGACATCACGGTGTTCGCCGGCATCTCGGGCTCACAGGAGCAGACCCTCCAGGTCAGGGCGCCCAACTACTTCCGCTTCTACGGTGACGGCGCGATCTGGAACGCCGGACTCGGCGACCTGCTGTACAACGAGCAGGGCTGGCGGAGGGTCGCGGTCATCGCCGACGACTACAGCTTCGGCCACACGTCGGCGGCCGGTTTCATCGCCGACTTCTGCGCCGTCGGCGGCGACGTCACCCACCGCGTCTTCCCGCCGCTCGGCACCACGGACTACTCCTCCTACATCGCCCAGCTCCCGAACCCGGACGAGGTGGACGGCTACTTCTGGGCCGTGGGCGGCACCGGGACGCAGTCCGCACTCGAGGCGTTCATCAACTCCAAGGGCGACGTGACCGGCGACCAGCACGCGGGCAACTTCTTCTTCAACCCCGACCTGGCCCAGGCGCTCGGGAGCGACATCGCCGGTGCGCACATCGGTGGCTTCGCCACGCTGCCGGGCGACGTGCGGACCCCGGAGATCGAGGAGTACCTGGCCGCCGCCGACGCGACGTGGGAGAGCATCCCCGGATCGCTGAGCGGCAACGAGCCCGCCCCGCCGTCGACCGCCGCGGCCTTCGGGTTCTTCTACGGCTACTACACGGCCGGTGTGGCGCTGGTCGAGGCCCTGGAGGCGGTGGACGGCGACATCTCCGACGTCGAGGCGTTCCAGTCGGCGATCTCAGGGCTGACGCTCGATCTGCCCTACGGCGACATCAGCCTGGACGAGAACCGCAGCGGCGTCGTGGACGTCGGGCTCTCGCGGCTCGCGGTGGACGACTCCGGTGAGATCGTCCAGGAGACCGTGGCCGTCGTGCCCGGCGTCGACCAGTCCTTCGGCGGCACGTTCAGCCCTGAAACCCCCTCGCCCGGGCGGGACTTCCCCGCGTGCGACGAGCGGGACCTGCCCTGGGAGGGCCAAGCCGTCCCCGTCGTCGACGGCGTTCCCCAGAGCTGAGACCCGAGCTGAGACAGGAGGTTGCGGTCATGGCCCACCCCAGCGCCGCGCCGTCCGAGCGGGACGGCCCGACCCCGGTCGTGCGGGTCCGCGCGGTCACGGTCGCGTTCGGTGGCCTGCTCGCCCTGCGCGGTATCGATCTGGATATCGCGCGGGGCGAGCGGCTGGCGATCATCGGGCCGAACGGAGCGGGCAAGAGCACGCTGTTCAACGTGATCGCCGGTGATGTGACGCCGGGTGAGGGCTCCGTCGTCATCAAGGGCGTCGAGTGCGTTCACCGGCCCTCGCGGTACCGGCCCAGGCTCGGCGTCGCGCGGACGTACCAGAAGGCACGGGCCCTGGCCGGTCTCACGGTGCGCGAGAACATCTACCTCGCGCTCACCGGCCACCGCGGCCGCCACTTGGCGCTCTGGCGGTCCTCCACGGACCGGCGGACGGACGAGGAGGCCGCCGAGGTGGCGGACCGGGTCTGGCTTTCGGGGCAGCTCGACGCCGTGGCGGGGGAGCTCGCCCACGGGCAGCAGCGCCAGCTCGAGCTCGGCATGGCGATCGCCACGCGCCCCGACGTGATGCTGCTCGACGAGCCGGCGTCCGGCCTGTCGCGTGGCGAGCGCGAGCGGCTGGTCGAGCTGCTCGAGTCGTTCGACGAGGACCTGACCCTGCTGCTCATCGAGCACGACATGGACGTGGCCTTCCGCGTCGCCCACCGGGTGGTGGTGATGGCCGACGGCGAGCGCGTCACGGCGGGCACCCCCGCGCAGGTCCGCAGCGATCCGCGCGTCCACCGGATCTATCTGGGCACGGAGGCGCCGTCATGAGCACCGCACCCCTTCTCGACGTCCGACGCCTGCGGGCCGGCCACGGGGCGTCCGTGGTCCTGGAGGACCTGAGCTTCGGCATGGGAGTCGAGGCGGTCGGGATCGTCGGCCGCAACGGCATGGGGAAGACCACGCTCTGCGACACCCTGGTCGGGTTCCTCCCCGTGACGGACGGGGAGATCCTGCTGGGCGGCGAGGACGTGTCGGGCCGGGCCCCCGAGAAGATCGCAGGCGCCGGTATCGCCTATGTCCCGCAGGGCCGCCGCCTGTTCCCCTCGCTGACCGTCGACGAGCACCTCGCCATGCTGGCCGGGAGGACGCGCGGCAAGCGGTGGACCCCCGAGGCGGTCTACGACCTCTTCCCGCGGCTCGCCCAGCGGAAGAGGCACGGCGGCGCCGCTCTCTCGGGCGGCGAGCAGCAGATGCTCGCCGTCGGGCGCGCGCTCCTGCTGAACGGGCGCCTGATCGTGATGGACGAGCCGTCCGAAGGGCTGGCCCCGACCATCGTCGACGTCCTGGTCGACGCCGTCCACCGCCTGGTCGACGAGGGCGTCGCCGTGCTCGTCGTCGAGCAGAACCTGCGCGCGGCGGTGCGGATGGCACCGCGCCAGCTCGTCATGGTGTCGGGCCGCATCGAGGCCGAGTTCACGGGCGACGAGCTGCTGACCCGCCCCGACCTGCAACGCAGGTACCTCGGCGTGGGCGCGGACGACGGGGCGCACCGGTGACATCGGACGAGGAAGCGGAACGGCGAGGACCGGGAGGACCGATGAGGGCGACGAGGGCGACGAGGGCGACGAGGACGTTCGGGGTCAGCACATGGGTGTGGACCTCACCCCTGACCGACCAGCGGCTGGCCGAACTGGCGCCGCGCGTCAGGGAGTGGGGCTTCGACGTGATCGAGCTCCCGGTCGAGAACGTGGGCGACTGGGACCCCCACCGCGCGGCGAAGCTGCTCGACGCGCTCGGCCTGTCGGCCACGGTCGTCCTGGCGATGGCGCCAGGACGCGAGCTGGTGGCGGCCGACCGCGAGACGATCACGGCCACGCGGGACTATGTGCGGCGCGTGGTGGACGTGGCGTCCGCCGTGTCGTCGCCGGTGGTCGCGGGCCCGGCCTACACGTCGGTGGGGCGCACCTGGCGCATCACCGAGGCGGAGCGGCGCGCCTGCTACGAGCAGCTCAGGGACAGCCTCGCGCCGGTGTTCTCGCATGCGGCGGACGCCGGGATCAGGGTGGCGGTCGAGCCCCTCAACCGGTTCGAGACCAGCCTGATCAACACCGTCGACCAGGTGCTCGACGCGCTGGCGGGGCTGCCGACCGAGGGCTGGGGCGTGGGCCTTGACCTCTTCCACATGAACATCGAGGAGCGGAACATCCCGGCGGCCATCCGCAGGGCGACGGGCCGGATCGCGCACGTCCAGGTCGCCGCCAACGACCGCGGCGCGCCCGGCGCCGGCCACCTCGACTGGCCCGGCATCGTGGCGGCCCTGGACGCGGCCGGGTACGAGGGCCCGCTCGTCATCGAGACCTTCACCGGGGAGAACGAGACGATGGCGACGGCCGCCTCGATCTGGCGACCGCTCGCGCCGAGCCAGGACGCCATCGCCGTCGACGGACTCTCCTTCCTCACCGATGTCACACGGGAGGGAGGCGGGCGGTAGCGGCCGACGACGGCCAGCGTTTCCCACCATCGGGTCCGGCCCGCCGAGGGCGTCGGCGGAAGGCCGGTCACGACGGCGCGGTCAGCCATGGATTTCTCGACCTTCTCCGCACTCCGCCGAATCCCCGCGCCCTCCACGTGAGCCGACATCGACTTCCCGGAGACATCGACCTCCGCCGTGGAAGTGCCCCGGGGTGCGCCGTGCGGACCAATGAGCTCGGCCATCAACACATCATCGATCCGCTTTCGCATCGAAGCCATGGAGAAAAGCCATGCGAAGATTCCGACGGTGCGCGCTGTTCACGGTGGTGGCGACATTCCTGATCTCGTTCCTCCCAGGAGTCTCCCCCAGCGTCGCGCAGGACACCGAACAGGACTACAGCGTACTGTTCTTCCACAAAACGACCGGATTCCGCCATCAGTCGATCGAATCGGCCATCACCGCCGTCGAGGAACTGGGCCAGGAGAACGGCTTCTCGGTGACCGAGACCCAGGATGCCTCGGTCTTCACCGACGAGGAGCTGGCGCAGTACGCGGCCATCGTCTTCTACACCGACGGCGAGAACACCCTCGACACCGGGCAACGGCACGCCTTCGAGCGCTACATCCAGCGCGGCGGCGGATTCGCCGGGCTGCATTCGGCGTCGAACATGGACAAGACCGACTGGCCCTGGTGGTCCGACCTGATGGGCGGCGCCTTCTTCCGTAACCACCCCTCCGGCGCCGACCAGTTCCAGGAGGCGACGGTACGGATCGAGGACCCGACGCATCCCTCCACCGCCGATCTGCCCGCCGAGTGGGTGCGTTCGGACGAGTGGTACAACTTCACGGCCAACCCGCGCGAGAAGGTGCATGTCCTCGCGACGCTCGACGAGTCGACGTACAACCCGGGCTCCGGCGCGATGGGGGATGACCACCCGATCGCCTGGTGCTCCGACTTCGACGGCGGCCGCACCTGGTACTCGGCGCTCGGCCATCAGCCGGAGCACTACGACGAGCCGCTGCTGCGCCAGCACATCCTCGGGGGCATCCAGTGGGCGGCGGGCGCGGCCGAGGGCGACTGCGGCGAGCCGCGCGAGGGGATTCCGACGGAGTCCTCGTTCGAGAAGGTCGCGCTCGACGACAACACCGCCAACCCGATGGAGCTGGCCGTCGCCCCCGACGGGCGGGTCTTCTACGTCGAGTTGGGCGGTGCGGTGAAGATCTGGGACCCGGAGACGGGTGGCGTGGAGGTCGCCGGGCAGATCCCGGTCCACCGCGGCAACGAGAACGGGCTGCTCGGCATCGCCCTCGACCCGGACTTCGAGACGAACCAGTGGCTCTACCTCTTCTACAGCGCGCCATCGCCCGAGGTGCAGCACGTCTCCCGGTTCACGCTCGACGGCCACACCCTGGACCTCGAGTCCGAATCGGTCCTGCTGGAGATACCGCACCAGCGTGAGGTGTGCTGTCACTCCGCGGGCTCGATGACGTTCGGCCCCGGGGGCGAACTCCTCATCTCCACCGGCGACGACACCGCGCACTTCGCGTCGAACGGCTTCTCGCCGATCGACGGCCGCGTGCACGAGCAGCACACCAGCGAGGACGCGCAGCACTCCTACGACGCGCGGCGCACCTCGGGCAACACCAACGACCTGCGGGGCAAGATCCTGCGGATCACGCCCGAGGACGACGGCACGTACTCGATCCCCGAGGGCAACCTGTTCCCGCCGGGCACCGAGGACACCAGACCCGAGATCTACACGATGGGTCACCGCAACCCGTTCCGGATCGCCGTGGACGACGAGACCGGCTGGGTCTACGCGGGCGAGGTGGGCCCCGACGCGGGCAGCGACAACCCCGACCGCGGCCCGCGCGGCTACGACGAGTGGAACCAGATCCGCGAGGCGGGCAACTACGGCTGGCCGTACTGCATCGCCGACAACCAGCCGTACCGGGAGTGGGACTTCGCCACCAACACCCCGGGCGAGTTCTTCGACTGCGAGAACGGCCCCGCCAACGACTCGCCGTTCAACACCGGCCTCGACGTCGTGCCGCCGGCGAAGGACGCGTTCGTCTGGTACCCGTACGGTGCGTCGCCCGAGTTCCCCGAGATCCCGCAGGGCGGCGGGCGCACCGCGTACGCCGGTGACGTCTACCACTACGAGGAAGGGCTGCTGGGCGACGGCCAGTTCCCCGCGTACTACGACGACGCGGTGTTCGTCATGGAGTGGTCGCGGAAGTGGATCGGCGCGCTCAGGCTCGACGAGAACGGCGACTACGAGAGCTTCGAGCGGTTCATGCCGAGCACCCTCTTCCGCAGCCCGCACGACATGGAGTTCGGCCCTGACGGAGCCATGTACCTGATCGAGTGGGGCATGGACTTCAACTACGGAGGGGCGAACGTCAACCCGGACTCCGGCCTTTACAAGATCAACTACACCAAGGGGGCACGCACCCCCGTCGCCGAGGCCAGCTCCGACCGGGACTCCGGGCCCGCGCCGCTCGAGGTCGCCTTCTCCAGCGAGGGCAGCCACGACCCGGACGGCGACGAGCTGACCTACGCCTGGGACCTCGGCGACGGCACGACGTCGGACGAGCCCAACCCGACCCACACCTACACCGAACCCGGCGAGTACAGCGCGCGGTTGACCGTCACCGACCCGTCGGGGCGGTCGAGCAGCTCCAATCTCACCATCACGGCGGGCAACACCCGCCCCGAGGTGACCGTGGAGCTTCCACACAACGGCCAGGTCTTCGAGTGGGGTGACGAGATCCCCTTCAGGGTCTCGGTGACGGACGCCGAGGACGGCTCGGGCGACGCGATCGACTGCGAGCGCGTCAGCGTCCAGCAGGGCCTCTACCACGACGAGGGCGGCAACGCCCATGTGCACCCGGGCCAGGCGGAGACCGGCTGCGAGGGCGTGCTCGTCACCCAGACCGACGCGGAGCACGGCGATGCCGCCGACATCGCGCTGACGGTGACGGCCAGCTACACCGACCTCGGTGGCGAGGCGGGTGCGCCGGAGCTGATCGGTGGCGTGACCCACTTCCTCCAGCAGAAGCGCAAGGAGGTCGAGCACTTCGGCGAATCGTCGGACATCGGCGTCGGCGACGCGAACGACGAGGAGACCGGCGGCGGCGAGGCGATCACCGGGCAGGGCGGCGCCTGGGCGTCGTACGAGCCCTACAACCTCGACGGCATCGGCGAGATGACGCTGCGCGCGGCGGCGGCCGACGACGCCACGGTCGAGGTGCGGCGCGACGCGCCCGACGGCGAGCTGCTTGGCACCGCCCAGATCGAGGGCGATGTCGGAGCGCCACGGGCCGAGGGCCCCGAGGGCTTCGGCGGCGCCGTCCGGCTCAACGGGCCGAGTCAGCTGGAGAACGTGGAGCTGCCGGAAGGAGTCGTCAGCGGCCTGGAGGACTTCACCATCTCGACATGGGTGAACTGGTCGGGCGGCCAGTCGTGGGCGAGGATCTTCGACTTCGGCTCGGGGACGGGCAACTTCATGTTCCTGACGCCGAGTGCCGGGGGTACGGGGAACCTCAGGTTCGCGATCACGACCGGCTCGGGCGAGCAGCAGATCAACGGCTCGCAGCCGTTGCCCACCGACGGCTGGCAGCACGTTGCCGTCAGCCTGTCGGGCACGACCGGGACGCTGTATCTGAATGGCGAGCCGGTGGGGACCAACAACAATCTGACGCTGACCCCGTCGGATCTGGGCGCGACCGACCAGAACTGGATCGGTGACTCGCAGTGGTCCGCCGACCCGCTGCTCAACGGCGCGGTCGACGACTTCAACATCTTCGGCCGTGCCCTGTCGGGGGACGAGATCCAGTCCCTGACCGCGGCTCCCGGCGGCGGTGACCTCGGCGGCGGCGACGTCGCCTGGTACCGGTTCGACGAGGACGGCGGCACCACCGCCGTGGACTCATCGGGACAGGGCAACGACGCGCGCGTCGTCATCGCCGAAGACGCCGCGACCTGGCAGAACGTGACGTTCGACGTGAGTCGGAGCGAGGAGACGTTCGCGCTGTACCTGGTCTTCCCCGACGGCCAGGCGCGGGTGAACTGGATGGAGTTCGCCGAGGGCGAGATCGTCGACCCTGGCGCGTGTTCCGATCCGGACCAGCGGGCGACCGTGATCACCGGCGATGTCGACAGCGGGGTGCCCAACCGGGACACGGGCGACGGATGCACGATCAACGACCTCATCCTCGACGAGCAGACGTGGCCCGATCACGGCGCGTTCGTCAGACACGTGCG
The DNA here is from genome assembly GCF_003626575.1 of Streptomyces radicis. Taxonomy (GTDB): domain Bacteria; phylum Actinomycetota; class Actinomycetes; order Streptomycetales; family Streptomycetaceae; genus Streptomyces; species Streptomyces radicis. Next base: position 287,138 of record NZ_RBDY01000005.1, read on the forward strand.
GGAGGTGACCGACCAGCTCGTGGCGGATGACGTGATCACGCGCCGGGAGGCGAACGCGATCAACCGCGCCGCGGCGCGCAGCGACGTCGGAAGGGGGCTCATGGCGCTCTGACGCGGCTCCCTCACACACTCGGGTGGCCCGGGGCGACAACAGCCCCCGGGCCACCCGCCCACGTTCCGCCACTCCCTGCCCACCCGGCGACTCACGGACGCCCCCCGCCGGTCGTGGGCTGCCGTTCAGCAGGTGGGGCCACGACTCGTGATTCACGCGGTCGGCCCCGCCGCGTCAAGAGAGCGCTCGGCGACGCGGTTGAGGTGGTACTCGAAGAGCTTCTGTGCGTCGGGGTTGATGGTCGCAAGCGACACCATGCTCGTCAGAATGACGTCGCACAGTTCCTTCTCCACGTCGGTCCAGGTGTGGCTGGCGCCCTTCCGCGGATTCGAGCCCATGGCACCGTGAATGGCTTCGGCGACCTCCCCGGCCTCCTCCTGGATCTTCAGCACGCGCAGCAGGCGCGTCAGCTCGGGGGAATGGGTGTTGTGGGCGTCGAGCCATTCCACAAGGCGCTTGATCGTGGTCCAGGTCGCCGAGTCCATGTGCTCACCGATTCGTGAGGGAGGTGGGGCACCGGCGGTCAGAAGAGAGTTTCTGCGGCCGGCGTGACGGACGGGTCGGACACTACCAAGGGGGCGGCGACGGGAAGGCGGAGTTCGGCCGACATCGCGGAGTGGTCGGTCAGCCGGGCTTCGCGTGGCTCGTGTACGTAGTGGCAGTCCACGACGAGGGGCGTGAGGTGCCCGGAGACGAAGATGTGGTCGTAGCGGTATCCGTCTCCCGTCCGGCCGACCCAGGAGTATGCGTCCGTGTCCGGGTGGTGCAGACGGAACGCGTCCTGGTAGCCGGTCTGCCCGAGCCAGTCGTAGAACTCGTACTCGAAGGGCCGGAAGAAGCCGTAGCGGGGCCGGTGGGTGGGCTCGAGGATGTTGAGATCGCCGAGCACGAGTCGTGCGGCCGGAGCGCTTCCTGTCGGGAGCTCTTCGCGGCAGGCGGTGAGAAAACGACGCTTCCGTTCAGTCTTCTCCGGTGTGGCGTCGCGGGACGGTACGTAGAGGCCGATGATGTCCACCGTGCCGGACACAGTTTTGACCGCTGTGGATGCGGCGCGGCATGAGAGGTAGCTGACCTTGAATGGTGCCGGGTCCGCGATGGGGAGGCGGCTGACGATCATGGCGCCGCGTTCGCCCGGCTCGGGTTCCTGGAAGACCACCTCGTAGCCCGCTTCGGAGAATCGGGTGGCCAAGAGGTCGCACCCTCTGCTCGGGGCTGTCTCGGTGAGCACCAGGACGTGTTCCGGGCGGGCGGCGAGCCAGGCGAGCTGTCGTTCGGCCCGCTCGGGCGAGGGGTTGTTGAGATTGAAGGTCAGGACGCGGAGGTGGTCCGCGTTCGTCTCAGGTGTCATGGGTGTCCCTGGCGGAGTGCGGCAACTTCGGCAGCGATCGTACGGGCCAGGGCCTCAGGTGTGGCGGTGGTCGCGTCGAGTACGCGTGTGTGGATGCCGCGGCTCGTGAGTGATGCTGCGGCCTCCTGGTACAGCTCGTACTCGATCCGGCTGCTGTCCGGCAGCCGTTCGTACCGGCTGTGCGGGCCTCCCCTCCCCGCGAGGCGATCGGCGATCACCCGGGGATCGGCGGTGAGGATGACGGCCAGGCCGGGGTGATCGGCGAACCGGTTCAGTTCCCAGATCGTGCGAAGCGTGATGTTGTCCATGCGTTGCAGGACGAGCGAGGAAGCGATGTACCGGTCACAGACCACGACGGCACCGGCCATCAGGGCGGGCCTGATCTCGGTTGAGAGATGCTGATACCGGTCGGCCGCGACAAGACAGGCCATCGCCATGCCGCGGTAGGTCTCCGTGCCGTGCCTGGCCAGGTTACCCAGCGGCGTGTCCGTGGGCTCCCGGGTGGCGAACACGGTGAACCGGTCGTCAACGAGTTGGGCGACGGTGGCGGCGACCACAGTGGACTTACCGACGCCGCCGGGACCGTCTACCGTCACGAACAGGCCCTTGTCGTTCACGCGGCGATCACCGACAGAAGACGCCGCCCGCCCGCGGAGACGGGGCAGACTTCTTCGTCCAGGGCACCGATGCGCTTCCCGGTCGAGACAACCGCGGCCGGGCAGCCTTTCCCGCAGGCCGTGGAAATGGCGCAGGAGCCGCAGGTGTCGTTGTCTCCCGGGGTGTAGCGGTTGTGGAAGTCGGAGGAGTCCAGCCGCTCTCCGATGTCGGGGTCCCGGAAGATGTTGCCGACGATGAACTCCGTGTCGCTGTGCCGGGACTGCGGGGTTCGGGCGGCGAACACCAGGTAGGGGCACACGGTGACCTCGCCCAGGGTGAAGACGTAGACGATGCGCCCGGCCTCACACCCGGCCAGGGGCTTGGTGTCGTTGGGGAAGCGAATGTGGACCAGCTCCAGGCCGTCGCCGTCGAAGGGCTCGGTGAGGGCCTGGATGCGCCGCATGTGCTCCTCGGGGCTGGCAAGCTTGCGCTGCGCCTTCACGCCGCGTCCCATGCTGCTGAGCGGGTTCATCAGCACGTAGCGGGCACCCTGCTCCTTGGCGAAGGCGCACAGCTCCCGGTACTCCTCGTCCTCCGCCAGGTTGTTCGGGGTGCAGAGAAGGCCCTGAAGGATTCCGGCGGCGGCGAACTTCCTCACGGTCTCCACGGTGGTGTGGAACGACTCCCGGTTGCCGCGGAACTTGCCGTGCGACGCGGCGGCGAAGCCGTCGAGACTCACGTTCATGTGGACGCCCATTCCCGCCAGTGCGGTGATCTGTTCCTCGGTGGTGATCGTGGCGTTCGTGCACACGCCCACGCCCATGCCCGCCGAGCGGAACGTCTCCACCACGTCGAGGAAGTCCGGGTGCGCGAAGGGCTCGCCACCGGTCAGCGTCACCCGGATGACCCGGGCGTCCGCCAGCCGGGGCACGACCTTCTCGCGGATCTCCTCAAGCGGCATGGCATCGCCGTAGTCCCCCGCGCTGACGAAGCAGTGGGCGCAGTGCAGGTTGCAGCGCTCGGTGATCTGTACCAGTGCCTTCCGGTAGGGCTCTTCCACGGAGGTGCGGAAGTAGCACGATGAACTTTGTCCAGAGTTGACGACACTGCGCGCGCTCATGACCTTGACTCCCGTTTGCTTCGGATCGAATGCCGTGATGGCGCCGTTCCTCGCGTTCCACTGCCGTTCTCGATGTACCCCAGGTCGGATTCGACTGACGGTGCTCCGCTGTGCGGCAGCCGAGTGGGAGGCGTTGGAGCACGGAGTCCGAGACGGTGAGTTCGGATCGACCACCTGACCGGCGACCGCCCGCCGACACGTTCGAGTGCGGCCCGCACCGGCCTCTGGGGTGGGCTGCCGCTGTTCTTGGGGTCGGCTCCGCCGGCTGGTCACCCCGGATGCGGCGAATGAATGAATCACTTCACGAGCACGCGACCCGCCGTTCGCCCGGCACGTGCGCAACGCGTGAACAACAGCGGTCGCAGAGAGCGGCGGAAGCCCAGGTAACGGGCACAGAGACCTCGGTGTCCGAGGGGAGAGTTCACGTCCCTCCTCGGACACCGGTGGATCCACGCGTGTAGGCGTGCGACGGATCGTGGGCTGCCGTTCAGCAGGTGGGGTCGGTCTGGGTCAGCAGGCCCATCCGCCAGGGGAGCCTGATGTAGTCGCCGCCCGCGTTCGGGTCCATGCCCTGGTACAGGAACCGGAGGCGGCACGGGTCGATGGTGAGGGTCTGGTCGTTGTCGGCCCTCAGGAGCTCGCCATGGCTGAAGTCCTGTGTCCAGGACGGTGTACCGGAAGGGAAGGTCACGTTGGTGGAGCGGGCGAACGGATTGGACTCGCTCGCGTGCAGTGCGCTCCAGGGGCCGCCGAGGCTGCCGGAGGTGAACGAGCGGTACCAGCGGCGGCCGTTGGAGCCGATGGCCTCCTGGAGCAGCAGATACTCGCCGGTGTCGCCGACCTTGTAGACGGCGGTGCCCTCGAAGAGGTTGAAGCGGTTGGCGTCTTCGAGGGCGATGACGGTGTTGCCGAAGCCGTTGGGGAAGTTGGCCAACGAGGTCTGGGAACGGTAGATGTGGCCGTTGTCGTCGCTGGAGAAAAGGTGGCAGTTGGCCGTGTCGCAGATGACCCAGAAGTCGAGCCAGGCGCCGTTTCCGATGTTCTGCTCGACGATGGGCGGCACGCTGCTCATGAAGTTGCGCGGTGTCGACCAGGACGTCGGGTCGCTGGGGTCGCTGCTGACCGAGTACGAGGGCAGTCCTGTCTGGTAGACCAGGTACCACAGGTTCTGTGGTTCGAAGTAGAACAGGTGCGGGGCCGCGCGGTATCCGGGACCGACGCCCGAGGCGGTGTCGAGGAACGTGTGCTGCGCGTCGGCGGCCTGGGGCCAGTCCGGGAACGCGAAGTGCGCGAGATTCCAGCCCCTGCTCGGGCTCGCGGTGGTCGCGTAGACCTGCCACTCGCCGTTGTGCCTGACCACGGTGAAGTCCTTGATCGCGGCGATGTCCTGGTGGCTCGCGTCCTGCCGCGGCCCCGCGAGCACCCCGCTCGAGCTCCACCGCATCGACGAGGGCAGCGACGAGCCGGGGTCGCCGCCACCGTCCACGCGCACGAGTCGCCACTGCTGGTGGGTGCCGCCCCGGTCGGCGTACTGGACGATGTCGGCGCCGTCGTCGGTGGCGGCGTTCCGCACCTCGATGGCCTTGCCGCTGTTGCGATTGATCAGGCGCACATGGCCGCCGTCGGAGTCGGCGAGCCTGAACTGCTGGTTGGCGCCGTTGTGGTCGGCCCACTGGACGATGCCCGCGTTGTCCGCGGTGGACCAGTCGAGGACATCGAGGACCTTCCCCGAGTGCCGCGACCTGAGGCGGTACCAGCCGCCGCCCGAGTCGACGAACTGCCACTGCTGCTGGGCCTGGTCGTTGCGCGACCACTGGGCGATCCGCGCGCCGTCGTGTGTCGCCAGGTTGTACACGTCGAGCGCCTTGCCGCTGTTCCGGTTCACCAGCACATACGACGCGCTGGTGTCGACCGTCGCGGCCGAGGCCGCGGGGGCACCGGCCACGCTCAACAGGCCCGCCAGGAGCGAGATCACGGCCAGCCCGATCGTCGTGCTCGGCCGTCGACCTCGCCGTAACCAGCGGCGCGGCCCTCTGCCCACCCCGGTCCGCGGCGCGGACGCCGGGGAGCCTTTCGCCCCGATCATGGGTACTCCGTTCCATGGTCCGGGCCACGCAGCGCCGCTCGCGTGCGTGACCGCCGGAGGGATATGACCGCCCGAGGAGCCCGGGTCACGCCGTCACGAAGGTCGTCACGCTGCGAGCGGGAAGCGTGGCGGTGAAGGAGCGGTTCGACACGCCGGTCGTGCCCTGCGGCGCGACGTTCCTGCCCGCGTCGGTCAGCCAGGACGAGACGCTGGACGCGGCGCCGCTCGCCAGGGTGAACTGCTGGCTCACCGCGGACGTCCCCTTGTTGATGGCGACGACGACGACCGAGGAGCCGCCGCCCCGGTACGCCGAGACATAGACGTTCGACGCGGGGTTCGCCGTCGCCTCGATCCGCACATGTCCCGGGCGGACGAACCTGGCGAAGTGCGCCATGTTGGCGCCGCGCTTGCTGATCTGGCCGTCCTCCCGCATGGGGCCGTAGCCGCGGCGGATGTACCACCAGATGTACGCCTGGAACTCGGCGTCCACCATGGCGCGGTGGATGTGCTCCCCCACGTCGAGCGCCTGGGGCCACAGGTCCGCCGAGTCGCTGCTGTTGGGGTGGTAGACCTCGGTCATCCAGAGCTCTTTGCCCGCGCCCCGCTGCTTGAAGAGGGGGTAGGGGAAGTTCGCGAACGGCGTGCCGTAGAGGTGGGCCCCGATGATGTCCACGTTGGCGAGCGCTGTGGAGTCGTTGAGAATCGGGTCCGAGATGTTCTTCAGGTACTGGAAGGACTCGGGCGCGATGACCCTGGTGCCGATCGACCCCGCGTTCTCCCGCAGGAACCTGACGATCTCGGCGGGGGTCCACCACGTCCAGTCGTGCGCGTAGTCGGGCTCGTTCTGCACGGAGATGCCGTAGAGGTTCACCCCGTTGTTCCGCAGGTGCGTGGTGAAGTCGTTCAGGTGCTGGGCATAGGCGCCGTACATGTCGTACCTGAGGCGTCTCGCGTCGGTCTGGCTGCCGCGGACGAAGGTCTCGACCATGTGGGCGGGCGGATTCCACGGCGACGCGATGACGGTCGCCCCGAGCTCGATGGCGCGCCTCGCCGTCGCCACGTCACGGCCCCAGTCCGCCTGGGACTCGGGGACGGGGATCCGCAGCACGGAGAAGCCCAGCCGCCCCTCGCCCTGGCCGAACGCCGTGTCCCGCTGAGCGGCCGTCAGGTCGCCGATCCAGGCCGAGTGGGTCATGCCCCCGAAGCCCCGGATCGTCTGCCGCTGCGCCGACGGGTCGATGACCGCCGTGGCGGCGGCCGTGACGGCCGCGGCTCCCGAGGCGCCCACGAGCGAGGTCGCGGCCGTGAGGACCGGCAGGGTCCCCATCGTCGCGAGTAACCTTCTCCGGCTCGGCGATCCCGGCTCGCCGCTCATGGGCTCGTTCCGACGTTGCGTCATGTCTTCTCCTTCTGCTGGCTGCTGCCGCCGATCCATGCGCGCGGGAGCGCTCCCATTCATGGGCGTGGCCCCACGCGCACCCTGGTCGGCGGAGGTGTCGCCCGACGTCGCCCCGGCCTGCTCCCGGCGGCCCGAGCAGAACCATGATCGTTCGAGATGGCGAACGTCGTTCATAATCGCGAAATCCCTGGAAAGTTAACGACCCCCTCCGCAGCCGTCAACCCTCCGCGCGGCAGCCCGTTGCCACGCCGCGGGAGCACAAGCGCCCGACGCTCCAGGGGGGTTGACGCCGCGCGTCAACGCCTTATGCTCCTCGTCTGACAGACCGGTCACCATTCGACATATCGAATGACCCAGGGTCGGATCGCTCTGTCCCGCTCAACAGATCACCGCATGACCGCACGCCCGCCCGTCTTTTCCGTACCGGTGGGCCCCCCACGTGCATCACGGTGTCGCACGCCTGTCGACGACGGGCGATGCCTTGGGGTGCCGCCCGCCGACAGAGCCGCCATGGAGTCGTCAGTGCCTCCCCCGACACGCCGTCGCGCCCGCATCCGCGGGGCGATGACCGCGCGTCCGCCTCCCGCGTCCGCATGGCCACGTCCCGGCCGTGACCCCGTTCCCCCCGGGGCGCCCGACGGCGCCCTTCCTCACGAGCAAGGAGAAGCACATGTCCCTGCCCACTTCTCAACGGCGGGAGCAGACACATGATGTCGCTGCGTAAGCTCTTACTCGCCCCCGTCGCCGCCGCCGCGGCCCTCGTGCTCGCCACGGCGGGCCCCGCGGTGAGCAGCGGTCAGGCCGCGGCCACGCCCGCCGCGGGCGCCGATTCCGCCGCGTCCGCCGCGGCGACCGCCGGGTGCGGCGAGAGCCCTTCGCTCCAGGACGGCACGCACACGATCCGCAGCGGCGGCAAGGACCGCAGCTTCATCCTGGACATCCCCGACGGCTACGACAGCAATCGCCCCTACCGGCTGGTCCTGGGATTCCACTGGTGGGGCGGCACCGCGAACGATGTCGCCACAGGCCAGACCGTGGAAACGGGTGTCTGGGCCTACTACGGGCTCAAGCGGCTGGCCGACAACAGCACCATCTTCGTCGCGCCCCAGGGCATAGGCAACGGCTGGGCCAACGCCGGCGGCGAGGACATCACCCTCGTCGACGACATCCTCAGGACGGTCGAGGCGGACCTCTGCGTCGACACGTCGCGGCGCTTCGCCCTCGGCTTCAGCTACGGCGGGGCCATGAGCTACTCGATCGCCTGCTCACGCCCCGACGTCTTCCGCGCGGTCGCGGTCTACGGCGCGCCAGGGCAGCTCAGCGGGTGCAGCGGCGGCACCGGGTCCATCGCCTACTTCGGGGCACATGGCATCGGGGACAACATCGGGCGCGGGGAGTCGCTGCGCGACACCTTCGTCAGGAACAACGGCTGCACTCCTCAGGACACACCGGAGCCTGGCCAGGGCAGCCTGACGCACATCACCACCACCTACTCGGGGTGCTCAGCGGGCAATCCGGTGGTCTGGGCCGCGTTCGACGGAGGCCACATCGCGGCTCCGCAGGACGGGGCTCCCGGTGACAGCGGCTCCAACTCCTGGCTGCCCGGGGAGACATGGCGGTTCTTCACGCAGTTCTAGCCTCCCCGCGGAGCAGCCGGTCGGCACCTCGGTGACGGCGGGGCACCGGGGGTGGATCCCGACCGGGATCCACCCCCGGACACGTCCGCGCACGGCGGCTGTTCGCGCGCGGCGACGCCTCACTGCCATGAGCGACGGCACCACGGAGCTCCACCGCCTCCGCACCCGGTGGCGTCATCGACGCTCCGGTGGCGCCCCCCATGGGCGCGCCCGAGCAGTCGGATCGGCTCTCAACGGCCGCGTGGCGGCCCGATCGACGCACGCTCCACCACCGGCATCGGGACCAGCGTCTCCGCGCCGGGCTCGTCACCGAGCAGAAGGTCCACCGCGCGGCGGCCCATGGCCTCGTGGGGCAGGGCGATCGTGGTGAGGCCCGGGCGGAGATAGGCGGTGACCTCGTCGTTGTCGAAGGACACGATCGAGATGTCGTCGGGGATCCGCAGGCCCGCCTCGGTCACGGCCTGGTAGGCACCGAACGCGAGCCGGTCGTTCATACAGATCAGCGCGCGCACGTCGGGGCACTGTCGCAGCAGCTCCATGGTGGACGTGTAGCCGTGCTGGGGCTCCCACTGCCAGATGGACTTCTCGGCCACGAACTCCAGGCCGTGATCGGCCATCGCGCCGCGGATGCCCGCGACCCGCCGCGCGACGGTCGTGGAACGGAACACGTCGCCCTCCGCCTCGTCGCTCTGGCCGATCAGCGCGATGCCCTCGGCGTGACCGGCCTCGACGAGGAGCCGCACAGCCGCGCGGCCACCGGGCTCCTCGTCGGGCAGCACCGCGGCGGGGTGGCGGGCGTTGGTGGCGTTGAGCATGACGGCGTCGGTCCCCTCGGGCAGCTCGGGGACGAAGAGCTCACGTGCCCGCATCACGGCGAATATGACGCCGTCGACCTGCCGGTCGAGCAGCGCGGCGATCGCCTCGCCCTCGCGCTTCGGGTCCCCGCCGGTCTCCGCCACCAGCACCACGTGCCCCGCGTTCTCCGCCGCCTCGAGCGCGCCCTTGATGAGCCCGCTCGCGAATCGGGTGGTGGCGACGAGGTCCGAGACGAAGCCGATGGTGAGCGTCTTGGCGGTGCGCAGCCCCCGAGCGGCCACGTTGGGCCGGTAGCCCAGCTCCGCCGCGGCAGCGTGCACCCGCCGGTGGGCGTCCTCCGAGAGCCGGGTGTCAGGGCGCCCGTTGAGGATCATCGACGCCGCGGTGGTGGACAGGCCGGCGCGGCGGGCGACGTCGGCCAGCGTGACTCGTCTGCGCGACATCGCGCTCCTTCTCGCTCGGAGGTCGTGTCCGGAACGAGTCCTGAACAGGACTTGACAGCTGGACTCTTGCGCGCTCAGTGTAGCGAGCGCTAAATCCTTTTAGCAAGTGAGCCGCCCAGCACATACCGGGCAGCGACACCGATTTCACACCTGTTCACAGGGAGACAAAGGAGTCGACATGGCATTCAGTGACGGGCGGCGCCGGTCGGGGCGCTCCTCGGTGGTGGCCGTGGTCGCCGCCGGGCTGGCCCTCGCGGCCTGCGCGCCTGGCGGCGACGAGTCGTCGTCCGCGCCGAGGGACGACGTGGAGGTCAGCACCGAACTCACCTCGGACGAGGTCACGCTGACCATCGCGGACGAGACCGGGTTCCCGCTCACGGACGAACTGGCGGCGGAGTTCACCCGGCAGCACCCGAACATCACCTTCGACATCAACCGCGACACGTTCCAGAACCTGACCGCCAACGCGCCGCGACTGCTGGCGAGCGACTCGCCGCCCGACCTGATCCGGCTGCCCACCATCGGGGACACGGCGCGGGACGGCCTGCTCGCCGATCTCGACCCGTATTACGAGGCTTACGGCTGGGACACATGGTCCGAGTCACAGCTCGCGCCGCTGCGGATGGACGAGGACGGCGTCCGCGGATCCGGGCCGCTGTACCAGCTCGGCCTTGGCTACAGCGTGACCGGGATCTTCATGAACCTCGACATCGCCGAGGAGCTGGGCATAGACGGCCCGCCGGAAACCCTCGCCGAGTTGGAGGAGAACCTGGCGACCGCCCAGGAGAACGGCGTGCTTCCCATCGTGGCCGGCGACAAGGACGGCGTCGTGAACTTCGTCGTCCAGGCGGCCATGAACCAGTACGCGGACAAGGACGAGTTCCTTTCCTGGATGTTCAACGAGCCAGGAGCGGCCTACAACACGCCGGAGAACGTGCGGGGCGCGGAGCTGATCCGCGAGTGGGCGGACGCCGGTTACTTCTCGGAGGACATCAACTCCCTCGACTACTTCGCGTTCGTCACCGAGTTCTCCGAGGGCGGGGGCCTGTTCACGTTCAACGGCAACTGGGAGGCCGCCAACTACCAGGAGGCCCTCGGCGACGACGTGGCGTTCTTCCTGGTGCCGCCGGAGAACGAGGGGGACGGGCACGTCGCGATGGGCGCGGCCAACTCCTTCGCGGTGGCGGCGAACTCACCGCACATCGACGAGATCGCGCACTTCCTCGACTGGGTTCACACCGACCCCGCGGCCCGGCAGATCGTCGTCGACGTCACGGGGGCCTCTCCCGGCGGCGACCCGAGCCTGCCGTTGCCGGAGACCGAGCCCGGCTCGCTCGCCGAGTCCGCCCTCGAGATGGCGGCGCGGATCAGCGAGGAGGACGGGCAGGTCGACTTCATGGCCAACACGACCGCGGGCATCTACGCGGGCTCGATCATTCCCGAGTCCCAGCTTCTCGTGACGAGTCAGATCACCGGGCAGGAGTTCGCGGACCGCGTGCAGGCGTTCTACGAGAGCGAGGTCGGCGACCGATGATCCGTGCCGGCGCCCATCGGCGGGCGGCGGTCCGGCGGAACACCGCCCGTGGGTGGCTCCTGCTGCTGCCTGCCCTCGCGGCGTACGTCGGGTTCGTGGTCTGGCCGCTCGGCATGGGCATCCAGTACTCGTTCTTCGACTGGAACGGGGTCGGCCCCGCGACCTGGGTCGGGCTCGACAACTACGCCTCGGTCTTCGGCGACCCGGAGTTGCTCGGCTCGATCCGCAACGCGTTCGTACTGATCGTCTTCTTCACCGTCATCCCCGTGACCGTCGGTCTGGTCCTTGCCACGCTCATCCGCTCGCTGCGGTCCGGGGCGTTCTCGCGGGCGTCCCAGACCATCCTGTTCCTGCCGCAGGTCATCCCCCTCGCGGCGGCGGGCATCGCGTGGTCCTGGATGTACGCGCAGACCGGCGCGGTGAACGAGATCCTCGGCCGGCTCGGCCTCGACGGGCTGACCCGACCGTGGCTGGCCGACTACGACACGGCGCTCCCCGCCGTGGGGCTCATCGGTTCCTGGGTGCTGACCGGCCTGTGCACCGTGCTCCTCCTCACCGGCATCGGGAAGATCGACCGTTCCCTCTACGAGGCGGTCCGGCTCGACGGCGCCGGCTGGTGGCGGGAGTTCTTCACCATCACCCTGCCGGGACTGCGCCAGGAGATCGCGGTGCTGGTGACGATCAGCATCATCGCGGCGCTGAGCAGCTTCGACATCATCTACACGTCCACCCAGGGAGGCCCGGGGCGCGCGACGCTCGTCCCCGGCATCTCGATCTACCGGATCGGATTCACCCAGAGCGATGTGGGGTTGGCGTCGGCCTTCGGGATCGTGCTGATGATCCTGGTGCTGGCCTGCGTCCTGCCGATCCAGCGTCTGGCGAGAGTGAGGGACCGTTGATCACCAGCCGCACCGAGGTCGTGGTCGGTCGCGTCCTCCTGCTCCTCGCCCTCGCGCTCACCCTCCTGCCCCTGCTCAACATGGCCTCGGCGGCACTCCAGCCGGCCGAGGTGAACCCCAGAGGGCTGAGCTGGCCCTCGGATCCGCAGTGGGGGAACTTCGTCACCGCCTTCGAGACGGGGCACGTCTGGCGGCTGATGGGGTCGAGCCTGCTCATCGTGCTCGGCGTGGTGCCCGCCGCCCTCCTGATCGCGACCCTCGCGGGGTACGCGCTCGGCTCGCTGCGCGTGCGGGGCGGTGGCGCCGTGCTGCTGTTCCTGGTGCTGGGCCTGACCATCCCGTTCGAGGCGCTGATCATCCCGCTCTACTACCAGGCCGAGGCGCTGGGCACGCTGAACACCCGGTGGGCCGTGATCCTGCCGCTGATCGGGCTGTTCATGCCGTTCAGCGTCTTCTGGATGCGGGCCCACTTCGTGAACGTCCCACCTGAGCTGTCCGAGGCGGCCCGTGTCGACGGGGCCGGACTGTGGCAGGAGTTCCGGCGGATCCAGCTCCCGCTCGCGACGCCCGCGCTGTCCGCCCTGGCCATCCTGCTCTTCCTGTGGACCTGGAACCAGTTCCTCCTGCCCGTGGTCCTGATCGACGACCCGCTGAACCGCACGGCGGCCGGTGCGCTCACCTTCTTCCAGGGCCAGTACTCGCTGAGCATCCCGTTGCTGAACGCGGGCGCGCTCATCGTCATCACGCCGGTGATCATCGTGTTCCTGATCTTCCAGCGGCAGTTCGTCAAGGCACTGCTCCAAGGCGCGGTGAAGAGCTGATCCCCACCCGGAGCCCGCGCGGGCGACTCCTGTCCGCGCGGGCGCCCTCGCCCGACCCCACCGAAACGAGCACCTCGTGACCTTCGCCCTGGACGACCACTGGGTCTGGGACTTCTGGCTCGCCGAGACCGGCGACCTCTTCCACCTCTTCTACCTGCACGCGCCGCGTTCCCTCGGCGACCCCGACCTGCGGCACCGCAACGCCTCCATCGGCCACGCCGTCTCACGCGACCTGCGGCACTGGGCGGACCGGGGTCCCGTGCTCGGCCCCGGGAACGCCGGGGACTTCGACGAGACCGCCACCTGGACCGGCAGCGTCATCCGTGCACCGGACGGCTCGTGGCGGATGTTCTACACCGGCGCCCGGTTCCCTTCCGCGGACTCCCCGGTCAACATCGAGACGATCGGCGTGGCGACCTCGGCCGACCTGGCCACGTGGACGAAGTCGCCCACCCCCGCGCTCGCCGCGGATCCCCGCTGGTACGAGACCCTGCCGGACCGGACATGGCGCGAGGAGGCGTGGCGCGACCCCTGGGTGTTCGCCGATCCGGGCGGCGACGGGTGGCACATGCTGATCACCGCGCGCGCCGCGCACGGTGACCCGCTGGACCGCGGCGTCGTGGCCCACGCGATGTCCCCCGACCTGGAGACCTGGACCGTCCGCGAGCCGCTGAGCGCCCCCGGTGCGGGCTTCGCGCATCTGGAGGTGCCCCAGCTGGTCACGATCGAGGGCCGGGGCGCGCTCCTCTTCTCCTGCGACACCGCGCACCTCGCGGGCGAACGAAGGACCCGCGGCGAGCGGGGCGGGATCTGGGCGGTCGCGGTCGAAGGCGCCACGGGCCCGATCCGGCCGGCGGAGGCGGCTCGGGTCACCGGCGACGACCTCTACAGCGGCCGAGCGGTTCGCGACGCCACCGGACGCTGGGTGCTGCTGGCGTTCGAGAACGTCGGGCGGGACGGGGACTTCGTGGGCCGGGTCTGCGACCCGCTGCCCCTGGGCTGGTCCGATGACGGGCGTCTTTCGGTCGTCGTCGAGGAGCCCGTCCGATGACGCCCGCCGTCCGCGGCCGGGTCACCCCCGGCTTCGAGGCGGTGCGCACCGCGTTCGAGGCCGCGTTCGACGACGGCGAGGACATGGGCGCCGCGCTGGCGATCCGGCACCGTGGCGTTCCCGTCGTGGATCTGTGGGGCGGAGTCGCCGACGCCCGCACCGGCGCCCGCTGGCGGGAGGACACGGCGAGTGTGATCTTCTCGTGCACCAAGGGGCTGATGTCCATCGTCGCGGCCCGGCTGGTGCAGGAGGGAAGGCTCGACTACGACGCCCGGGTCGCGGTGTACTGGCCGGAGTTCGCTCGGGCGGGCAAGGGGTCCGTGACGGTCGGGGACATCCTGTCCCACCGCGCCGGTCTCTCCGCGCCGCGGAGCCCGCTCTCCCCCGCCGATGTCCTCGACTGGGACGCGGTGACGACGGCGCTGGCCGGGCAGGAACCGCTGTGGGAGCCGGGCACCGCGCACGCCTACCACGCGCTCACCCACGGCTGGCTGATCGGCGAGGTCGTCCGGCGCGTCACCGGCCAAGGGGTCGGGCGGCACTTCGCCGGGACGGTGGCCGACCCGCTCGGCGCCGACGCCTGGATCGGGCTCCCCGAGCCGTTGCACGACCGGGTCGCCCACCTGACCGTCGGTCCCACGCTCTCCCGGCTGGTGGAGCGGCAGGCACGCGCGCGAACGCCCGGCGTGCCCGACTGGCCGACCCTGGCGACGACACTCGGCGGCGCGTTCCCGCTCGAACTGGCCGGGCCTGGATCGGGCTTCAACGACCCCGCCGTGCGCACCGCCGAGATACCCGGTGCCGGGGGCATCGCCACGGCGCGTGCCCTGGCGGCCGTCTGGTCGGCGACGATCACCGAGACCGACGGCGTGCGGCTCCTCGACGACGCCACGCTGCGGAGCGCGCTCGAGGCACGGAGCGAGGGGCAGCCGTTCTTCGCCGCGCCGGGACCATGGGCGCGGTGGGCGATGGGTTTCCAGCTGGACTCGGCGGCGCGCCGTTATGTCACGGCACGCGGCTTCGGCCACGACGGGGCAGGAGGACAGGTCGCCTTCGCCGATCCCGGGGCGGGGGTCGGGTTCGCCTTCCTCACCAACCGGATGGAGGCGGGCGACGACCCGCGCGCGACCCGGATCGTCGATGCCCTGCGTTCGGTGCTGGGTGGCGCGGCGGCGGGGTGACACCCGGCAACGGTGGTTGCCGGGTGTCACCCCGCCCGCGATCGGGGATCCGCTACGCCTGGTCCAGCACCACGGTGGTCAGCGAGCGCGGCGGCAGGTTCACCGCCAGTCGCCCGCCCGCGACGTTCGCCCTCCCGGTGCGCTCGAGGTCGTGGGACTCGTCGGTGAGGTAGACGTCGCCGCGCCCGCCCGCGCCGCCGGTGACGTCGAGGCCCTGGCGGACCGGGCCGGTGCCCGTGTTCAGGATCTCCAGCACCCTGCTGCCGTCGGCGTTCCTGAACGCCGACACCCGCACGTCGTCGCTCGTGGACTCCGCGGCCACCCGGACCGCCTCGGGGCGTATGAAGCGGCTGAACGCGGCCATCGCCCACAGGCGTTTGGAGACGCGGTACTCGGGCCCTTCCATCCGGATCAGGGCGCGGGTGGCGTCGATCGAGGCGCCGAACCAGTAGATGTAGCCGTTGGCCTCGGCCTCGGTGAGGGTCCCCAGGATGTCCTCGGCGACGGTGATGCCGTCATAGCCGCTGCCGTCGTCCCACGCCTCGTTCCAGTCGGGGCCGCTGGGGCTCCACTCCGACATCCAGGTGTGCTCGTCGGTCGGCAGCGCGGTGCGCGCCGGGTCCCCGTAGCGGTGGGCGGTGTGGATGTCGACCGCTTCGGATGCCTCGGGGTCGGCCTCGATCGCCTCGGTGAACTCCTGATCCGCTGCCCACCCGACGGTGTCGCAGCAGACGACGTTCATGTGCGACAGCTCCGAGTCCTCGACCGCGTCGGCGAGGTAGGGCGCCATGTCGGCCGCCTGCTCGGGGGTCATGTCCATGGAGGCGTAATCGGTCACCCAGCCCGGCTCGTTGGTGAAGCCGATGTCGGTGATGTCGATGCCCTCCTGGGCGTAGAAACGCGCGTACTGCACCAGGTAGTCGGCGTACGCCCGCCGCCAGTCGCCGCTGTCGCACGCGGCGGCCCCCGGCGGCCCGCACAGCGTTCCGCCGTTCGCGTCGGTGCCGTTGGTCTTCATGTAGCCGGGGGCGCTCCAAGCGTCGGCGTAGAAGCGTTCGACCCCGTACTCCTGGGCCTCCCTGGCCAGCCAGAGCTGGCCGCCGTCGTGGCCGTCCCACTCGTAGCGCGGCTCGGCTTCGGGGCCTCCCGGGTCCGTGGGCTGGATCGACCTCATGTGGTCGTAGACCTCGTCGGCGGACGAGCCGATGCCGAGCCGCAGGATGCTCAGGCCCGCCCCGGTCTCGGTGTCGAGCAGCAGGTCGAGGATCTCCCGCCGGTGCTCCGGCGTGAGGCCGCGGGAACCGCTCATGATGTCCGCGCGCTGGAAGGCCTCCGAGAAGCCGAAGCCGTCGATGATCTGCTGTGCGTCGCCGAAGTCGACGCTCCCGGTGGCGCGTTGGGCCGCGTCGGCGGCTTCGGCGGCGGCGGTCGTCGATGCCAGGGGCAGCAGCGTCACGGCCAGGGCACCGGCCATGATCGCGCGGATCGTTCGGGGCAAGGTGCTGTCCTTTCGGTCGTTGTCGACGGGGGGAAGCGCGGCCGTTCCGCTCGCTCGACCGCTCAGTCGACCGCTCTGACGGAGTCCGTGAGCTCGTTGATGAACCCCTCCGCCGCCTCCCGCGGGGATGTCTCGCCGAGCAGGGCCTGCTGTGTGTAGCGGTTGAGCAGCGCGTCGAGGGTGCTGGCGCCGTTCGGCGTGATGGGCGGGGTGTCGCCCATCTCCTGGGCGACGCTCTCGGAGAAGGCCAGCGCCTCCCTGCCGGTGTCGTCCAGGTCGGGCTCGATGGCCTCGGTGAACGCGGGGTTGGCGGGCTCGCCCCGGTCGAGGCCGAAGATCTCCCCGACGCGGGTGTCGTTCGTCAGGAAGTCGATCAACAGGGCGGCCTCGGCCGGGTGTTCGGACGTGGAGGCCGCCACCCAGTACATCGTGGGCTTCGGATACTGGAACCCGGGCTCGATGCCGTCGCCCGACGGCCAGTTGACAAGGTCGAGGTCGAAGTCGGGGGCGGCCGACTGGTAGGCGATGAACGCGCCCGCGGGGATGAAGGCCATGGCGGTCCTGCCCGTGACCAGGTCGGTCTGGTCGAGCGTCGCACCCGTTGTCTCGATGATGTGGTCGACCGAGGGCGCGGCGCCGCTGTCGATCCAGTCCAGCTGGCGCTGCCAGAAGCTGGCGAGGACGTCGGCGGAGAGGGCGACTCCCTCGTCGTCGAAGACCTCCGAGCCCTGCTGGCGGGCCCAGACCCCCAGGCTGAAGGAGTCGGCGAAGGGACTGACCCCACGGACCTCGCCGTCGGATGCCGTCACGAGGTCATCGGCGGCCCGGGTGAACTCGTCCCATGTCCAGTCGGAGGTGTCGGGGAGCTCCACGCCGTACTCCTCGAACAGCGTGGTGTTGATGATGACGCCGTTCGCCGCGCCGCCGAGGGGGACGGCGTACTGGGTGCCGTCCACCCGGCCCGTTTCGAGGATCCGCTCGTCGAGGGCCGAGATGTCGAGGATGTTGGAGACCCCGGACAGGTCGAGCAGGGCGCCCCGATCGGCATACGAGGAGAGATAGATCTGATCGAACTGGGAGACGTCGGGCATGTCACCGGCGGCGGTGGTGGTCGCCATCCGGTCCCAGTACCCTCCCCACTCCGCGTACTGCGGATCGACGTCGATGTTCGGGTACTCCTCCTCGAACAGCTCGATGGCCTCGAGCGTCAGCTGCGCCCTGGCCTCGGCGCCCCACCAGGCGTAGGAGATCGTCACGTCGCCATCCGAGAGTTCGGGATTCCTGACGGGCTCGGCCCCCACGCCGCAGGCGGCGAGGGTCACCCCGGCCGTGGCGGCGGCGACGCCCGCGCGGAGCGCGCGCGATGTATGACGCTTCATGGTTGTCCTCCCTTGCTATTTGCCGCCGGTGGTGGCGATGCCGCGGAGCAGGAATCGCTGGCCGAACAGGAACACCAGGAACACCGGGATCAGCGACACGACGCTCATGGCGAACATGGCGCCGAAGTCGGACTGGGTCTGTGCGTCGATGAACGAACGCAATGCGACGGGCACCGTGTAGAGATCGGGCTTGGTCACGAAGATGAGCTGCGTGAAAAAGTCGTTCCACGTCCAGATGAACGTGAAGATCGCCGTCGTCGCGAGCGCGGGCACCATGAGCGGCAGCATGATCTGCCCGTAGATGCGCAGATGCCCCGCCCCGTCGATCCGCGCCGCCTCGTCCAGCTCCCGGGGAATGCCCCGGATGAACTGCACCATCAGGAAGATGAAGAACGCGTCCGTCGCCAGGAACTTCGGCACGATGAGCGGGAGATAGGTGTTGATCCAGTCGAGCTGGGCGTAGAAGACATACTGCGGAATGATCAGGACGTGGATCGGCAGCATGATCGTGACCAGCATGAGGACGAACGCGAGCCGCCTGGCGCGGAACCTCAGGCGCGCGAACGCATAGGCCGCCATCGAGCAGGAGATCAGATTGCCGATCACCGAACCGAGCACAACCAGAAACGAGTTGAGCAGATACGTGCTGAATGGATAGCTGAGCGCATCCCAGCCGGTCGGGTAGTGGTCGAAGTCGAAGGTGTCGACCAGCAGTCCCGGGCTGGTGAAGATGTCGTCGTTCGGGCGCAGGGAGCTGGCGACCATCCACAGCAACGGATAGAGCATCACCAGGGCGAGGGCGATCAGCCCCATGTGCTTGAGCACGCCGGTGACACGCCGCCGGGCGCGGCGGCTCCCGCGGGGGGCGGCGGGCGCGGGCCCCGGGTCGCTCGACGCGGTCTCGGGCCGCCGGGCACGCTGAAGAGCGTCAGTCATGGTAGAAGACCCAATACTTGGAGGCCCAGAAGTTGAGCGCGGTGAAGGCGCCGATGATGATCAACAACAGCCACGCGAGGGCGGAGGCGTAGCCCATCCGGAAGCTTGTGAAGCCCTCCTGATAGAGGTAGAGCGAGAAGAAGAGCGTCGAATCGCTCGGCCCGCCCGTGCCGTTGGACACGATGAACGCCTGCGTGAACGACTGGAAGCTGCCGATCAGCCCGAGCACCAGGTTGAAGAAGATGATCGGGCTCAGCAGCGGCAGCGTGATCGAGAGCAGCTGCCGTCTCCTGGACGCCCCGTCGGTCGCCGCGGCCTCGTACAGCTCGCGCGGTATCTGCCGCAGACCCGCGAGGAAGATGACCATCGGCGCGCCGAACGTCCACACATGCAGGATGATCAACGTCCCCAGCGCGGTGTCCGGGTCGGAGACCCAACTCGGGCCGTCCACGCCGAAGATGTCGAGGAAGGAGTTCACCAGGCCATCGGCGCCGAACACCAGCCGCCAGAGCACGGCGATCGCCACGCTGGCGCCGAGCAGCGAGGGCAGATAGAGGATGGACCGGTAGAGGGAAAGGCCCCGGATGCCGCGGTCGAGCAGCAGCGCCAGGCCGAGGGCGACGACCAGTTGGAGCGGCACGGAGACGATCACATAGGTGAAGGTGACCTGGAGCGACTCCGCGAGACGGTCGTCGGTGAACATGCGCCTGATGTTCTCCAGGCCGGTGAACTTCGGGTCCTGGAGCAGGTTGTAGTCCGTGAACGCCAGGTACAGCGACGTGATCATCGGCCCGATCGTGATGGCGAGCAGGCCGAGCAGCCAGGGCGCGAGAAAGATCGCGGCGACCTTGTTGTCGCGGGTCTCCTCATCGGTCCCTGCCGGGCCGGTCCGGCGGCGTGACCGGCTGATCGAGCGGAACTCGTCCAGCGCGCTCATCGCGGGGGTCCGGGGGAGGTAAGGGGCGGGTGCAAGCGTGCTCCTCTTTGAGTACGTGCCGCATGGCGTGGGTGTCTGCGACCTCGGCCGTACCGCGGGACCGGTCTGGGCCTCGCGCACGGGCGGTGCGCTTCGCGACGCGCCGAGCGTCGCCGCGGATGGCGGCGCGATGACCGCCACGGGCCGCGCGACACAAGAATGTGATCGATAACTGTTATCGATAACAGTTGCGTGCCGTTACCGTAGGAGCGCCCGCTTTGGGATGTCAACAGCCGTGCACGCACCAGTCCGTATGTCGCGCCGTCCGTCGGAGGGGATATTGATCAAGCCAGAGCCGCCACGACGAGCAACCATCTATGAGGTGGCCCGTCTGGCCGGGGTCTCGCACCAGACCGTCTCGCGCTACCTTCGCGGTGAACGCCTGAAGCCGGCGACCCGGGAGAAGGTCGACGCAGCGGTCAAGGACCTCGACTACCGTCCGAACCAGCTGGCCCGCTCCATGCGCACGCGCCGCACCAACCGGCTCGCCGTGGTGCTGCCCATGCCGAGCACGTTCCCCCTGCGGCTGCTCAGCGCCGCGTCGGCCACGGCGCACAAGGCCGACTACGAGCTGGAGCTGGTCAGCGTGGAGGGCGGCTCCGAGGCTCGTTCCGACCGGGTGCGCGAGCTGGCCGAATCGGGCCGGGTCGAGGGCATCCTGTCGCTGGCGTCGCTGGACGAGGACATCGGGTCCACGTCTCCGGTGCCCGTGCTGACCACAGGGGACTACGACGACCAGATGCGCGGTCTAGGGCTGCTCGCCGACGGCTCGCCGGTCGTCGACGTCATCGAGTACCTCGTCTCCCTGGGCCACCAGGACTTCCTCCATGTCGCGGGGTCCCAGAGCTGGGCTTCGGCGCGGAACCGCAAGCGCGTCTACCTGGAGACGATCGAGCGCCTCGGTCTTCGGTCGCACGGCGTGGTCGACGGGAACTGGTCGGCCCGGTCCGGCTACGACGCCATCGTCGACCTGCCCGACGACACGGAGGTCACCGCCGTCGTCGCCGTCAACGACACCGTTGCCATGGGGGTGGTGCGCGGCGCGTTGTCGCGGCGCTGGCAGGTCCCGCGCGACCTCAGCGTCTTCGGCTGGGACGACGACGAGATCGCGCGCTTCGCCACCCCTTCGCTCTCGACCATCGCCATCGACCGTGAGGCGCAGGGACGGGACGCGATGCTGCGGCTCATCGCGGCCATCCGAGGAGAGCCGGTGCCGGAGTCCGGCGTGCGCTCGATCAACCGGCTGGTGCCGCGCGAGTCCACGGGGCGGCCGCGCCAGGGACCCGCCCCGGCGCGGCAGGGCTGACCGCCCCCCGGGGAGGGGGACGACCAGCGTCGGGCCGAGCACGCGGCGGCGTCAGGCGGCGGGCATGTGCTCTGTCACCCCCGGCAGTTCGTATTCGTCGCGGCGGCCGCACATGCCGTAGCCGCCCTCGCGGCTGGGGCTGGCGTCGAGTGCGGTGGCGTCGGCCAGATAGGCCGGGTCGCCCGCCTCGAGGGCGTCGAGCTGGTCGCCGGTGCGCCGCGCGGTGGCCAGGGGACCCTCGCGCCACAGCTCACGCCACGCGGGGACCTTGACCCGCACCAGGCGGGCGGCGGCGCGCTGGAACTCCAGATACGGACCGTTGTCCCCGGCCGCCAACGCCTCCCGCAGCGGGAGGAACCCCTCGACGGCCAGATCACGGCGCCTGCGCGCCGCCGCCTCCGCCTCAGACCCCGACTTCGCCGGGA